>CAWAES010000040.1:0-22881 GCA_963781085.1 uncultured Actinomycetes bacterium | reverse complement strand
CCGCGCGGGCCAAGGGGCTGTCGGAACGCCGGGTCATCTTCCGGCATTCGCTGCGCGCGGCGCTGACCCCGATCGTCACCCAGTTCGGCCTGGACGTCGGCATCCTGCTCGGCGGCGCGGTCATCACCGAGGTGGTCTTCTCCATGCCGGGCCTCGGGTACACCGCCGTTCAGTCCATCAACCAGCAGGACCTGCCGGTGATCATCGGCGTCGTGATCATCGCCTCCACGGCGGTGGTGGTGGCGAACATCATCGTGGACGCCTTCTACGCCGTCCTCGACCCGAGAGTCCGGCTGCACTGAATGTCGGCGAGAGCCGCCTACGGGCGGCTCTCGCTGTGCGCCCGGCTTCGCCGAGACGGGCGAGGTCACATACCGCCTGCTTCCGGCTTGCGACCGTCAGGTCCCCTGGCCCCAGGACCTAACCACCCAAGTCCTGGCCCCAGGCCTCTGCTACCAAGCCCTGGCCTCCAGGCTCCGGCCCCAGGTCCTGAGCCCTCCGGGCTTCAGCTTTCTAGGGCGGACTGCATGGGGCGGAGTTTGGCCTGGGTCTCGGCTAGTTCGGCGGCGGGGTCGGAGTCGGCCACGATCCCGCCGCCGGCGAAAAGCCGGGCCCGGGTCCCGTCCAGTTCCGCGCACCGCAGGGCGATGCACCATTCCCCGTTGCCCGCGCCGTCCACCCAGCCGACCGGGCCGGCGTAGCGGCCCCGGTCCATGCCTTCGAGCTCGCGGATCAGCTCCAGCGCGGTCTCAGCCGGCGTTCCGCAGACCGCCGCGGTGGGGTGTAGCGCGTCGGCGAGGGCGAGCACCGACGGGCTCGTGCCGTCGGCCCGGGCCGACAGCCGGCCGGTGATCGTGGTGGCCAGATGCTGCACGTTGGCCAGGCGCAGCAGCTCCGGGCGCGGCACCACGGTCAGCCCGTCGCACAGCCGGGCCAGGGACTCGCGCACTCCGGCCGCCGCGTAGCCGTGCTCCTCGGTGTCCTTGGCCGAGGCGAGCAGCGCGGTGCCGAGCGCCGCGTCCTGGACCGGGTCGTCGCCGCGGGGCGCCGTGCCCGCGAGCACGAGCGAGCTGATCTGCAGGCCCTGCCGCCTGATCAGCAGTTCCGGGGTCGCGCCGACCAGGCCGCCGCAGGCGAACGTGTAACAGTCCGGGTAGCGCTCCGCCAGGCGGCCTAGCAGCAGCCGCTCGTCGATGGGCCCGGAGACCGAGGCGTACAGGTCGCGGGCCAGCACGACCTTCTGGAGCCGGCCCGCCTTGATCCGGTCCACCGCCGTCGCGACGGCCCGCTCCCATTGCAGCGGGGTGAGGTTGCCGTCATGCCAGCGGATCAGGCCGGGGACGGGCGGTCGCGGCTCCGGGGTGCCCGGCCGGGCCAGCCCGGGCAGGCCGGTCCCGTACCGGTCTGGCCCGTACTCCGCCGGCCGGGCCGGGTCTGGCTGGGCGGCGACGGTGGTGAGCCACGCCTGGCCCCCGCGCCGGCCCAGGATCACCTGGGGGAGGATAAGGACGGAGCCCTCCGAGGTGGAGTCGAAGGTGAAGCTCCCGAAGGCCACCGGCCCGCAGCCAGGCGCGCCCACCCGGTCCTCGACCAGCGCGCCGTCCAGCAGGGCCCGCAGCCACTTGTCGGCGGCGGTGAATCGGTCCTGCCCGGCGGGGACGGTGACCCGGGCCACCTCACCCCAGCCCGCGAGCCCCTCGCCCTGGCGGATCCAGGCCAGCGAGCCCGGCCCGGGAAGCTGGGCGATCAGGTCGCCGGGATCGGCGACCGGGACGGTGCGGACCACGAGTCCGTCCAGCTCCGGAGAGCCTGCGCGGCCCGAACCTGATCCCACGGCAGCCAACTGTACGTGCCAGCCAGACCCGCCCCGCCCGCGGGCATCGCGCGGCCGGCCCGGCCGGCGGGGGCAGGTCCCGGGCCGCGGTCCCGGTCAGCGGGCGCGGGTCAGCTCGCCGGGCGGCGTGGCCGTGACCTCGTCGTCCCGCCGGGCGGCCAGGCGGCTGGGCCACCACATGTGCCGGCCGATGTCCAGGGTCAGCGCGGTCACCAGTACCGAGCGCACCACCAGGGTGTCCAGCAGGACGCCGAGCGCCACCGTGAAGCCGATCTCGGTGAGGATGACCAGGGGCAGGGTGGCGAGCGTGGCGAACGTGCCCGCCAGCACCAGGCCCGCCGCGGTGATCACGCCGCCGGTGGCGGCCAGTCCGGCCAGCATCCCGCGGTGCGTCCCGGACTTGAGCGACTCCTCCCGGACCCGGGTCATCAGGAAGATGTTGTAGTCGATGCCCAGGGCCACCAGGAACACGAAGGAGAACAGCGGCATGGAGTTGTCCGCGCCGGCGAACCCGAAGACGTGCCGGAACACGAGCGTGGACAGGCCGACCGCGGCCCCGAAGGACAAGATGACGGTGCCGATCAGGATCAGCGGTGCGACCACCGCCCGGAGCAGCAGGCCCAGGATGATCAGCACGACGACGAGGATCAGCGGGATGATGATGTTCCGGTCCCGGATGGCGTAGTGCTGCACGTCGGCGTTGATCGCGGTCGATCCGCCGACCTTGGCGTCGGCGCCGGGAATCGCGTGCACGGCGGTCCGCACCTGGCTGACCACTGTGTACGCGTCCTGGCTGTCTGGCGGCACGGCCAGCGTGCCCTGCAGCAGGACCAGGCCGTCCTTGACCTGCGGCGGGCTGACCGCGGCGATGCCCCGGGTGCCGGCCAGCGCGGTGCGCAGCGGCCCGGCCTGCCGGGCGTCGCCGATCACGTAGACCGGTTCTCCGGCGCCCGCGGGGAAGTGCTGGGCCAGGACCCTCTCGCCCGCCACCGCGCTGGGGGTACCCCGGTAGGACTGGGCCTGGGTGAGCGCGCCGAACCGGAACCCGATCAGGCCGAGCGTGGCCACGGCGAGCAGGACCGCGGTGACGATCCAGACCCGCCGGGGGCGATGGGCGATGCGGCTGCCGATCCGGGCCCACGGCCCGCGGCTCGTGGGGTCCTGCGAGCCGTACCGGGGTCGCCTCGGCCAGAACACCCAGCGGCCCGTGATGACCAGCAGTGCGGGCAGCAGCGTGATCATGGACAGCAGGCCGACCCCGACGCCGATCGCGGCGACCGGGCCCAGCCCGGAGATGTCGGCCGAGTCGGCGGCCAGCAGGCAGAGCATCGCGGCGATCACGGTCAGGGCGCTGGCGAAGATCGCGGGCCCGGCCCGGCGCATGGCCACGGCCATCGCCTCGTGCCGGTCCTCGTGCCTGCGCAACTCCTCGCGGTAGCGGGCGATCAGCAGCAGCGCGTAGTCCGTCGAGGCGCCCAGGACCAGGACCACCAGGATGCCCGCCGTCTGCCCGTTGACGACCAGGCCCTCGTGCACCACGAGCTCATAGATCACGGCCTCGGCGGCGATCAGCGAGACGCCCGCGGCCATGATCGGCAGCAGCCAGAGGATGGGACTGCGGTAGGTCAGCAGGAGCAGCACGATAACCACCCCGAGGGTGGCGTAGAGCAGCGTGGAGTCGATGCCCTTGAAGATCTTGACCGAGTCGGCCGCGCTGGCGGCCGGGCCCGTCACGTACACGTGCAGCCCGGTGTCTCCCGCGGACCCGATGCTGTGCACGCTGTTGACGAAGCTGGTGATCGCGCTGCTGAAGCCGAGATGGGCCTCGATGAGGACCTCGGCCGCCCGGTGGTCCCGGGACGGGATCGGGCCGATGACCTTCCCGGCGTCCTTCAGCGCGGCGAACTTCTTCGCGTCGGCGGTGATCTTGGCCAGGTCGGTGGGAGTCAGCCCGGAGGGCCGCACGTAGACCACGACCGCCGGGTTCAGGTTCTTCGAGGTGAAGTGGTCCTGCAGCTTGAGTGCCTGGGTCGACTCCGCGGACGCGGGCAGGTAGGCAGAGGCGTCGTTCTTCTCGGCGCCCATCAGCTTCCCGGCCAGGGACCCGGTCAGGGCGATCACGATCACCCAGAACACCAGCACGGCCCACTTGGTGCGCCGCCCGCTGGGCAGCCCGGCGATGCGATGCGCCCAGCGGTGACCGGCGCTGGACGCCCCCGTGCGCGCTGGTTCAGTGGTCACAGTTCCTCCCCGTGGACGCGGCCCCCCGGCCGCCTGGCACCTATCGGGATACACGATGTATCGCGTTCGCCGGAGCTGTCAAGTCATATCGCGAGATGTGCGTCGTTGCGATGCCCGCTTGAGAACCCCGAGGCGCGGCCCTGCGCCGTGAAGGCGTCCCCCGGCGCCGTTGTCGGCCAGTGTGGCAAACGGTACGGGGTCGGGGCAAACGTAATTCCGGCACCCCGGTGGCGTTCGGGCGCGTATTCCGGGACCGGCGGACAGGGGCGTGCTAACCTTTGGCCACTCCATATTCCTATCGTAACGATCGGATAACTAGGATGACCATGCTCGCGAACACTGGAGTCCGCCAGCGGCCGGACCAGGCCCGGCTGAACGGGCCCGCACCGGAGGGGCCTGCGCCGGGCCGGCCCCCGCTGGGCCAGGCTCCGCTGGCCCCGTCCGCACTGGACCAGATCGCACCGGACGGGGCCCCGCTGAACCGGGCCCGGCTCGCTGAGCTCGTCCGCGTGGCTGCGGCTACCGGGGAGTGGTCCGCTCTGGTCCGCTACACCGAGGACGAGCGCTGGTATCACCGGCTGCAGCGCGGCGAGAGCCACGAGGTGTGGCTGCTGAGCTGGCTGCCCGGGCAGCGCACCGGATTCCACGACCATTGCGGATCCTCCGGCGCGTTCACCGTGGTCGCGGGGGAGCTGCGGGAGCGCACCCCGGCCGCGGGCCGCGCCCAGCCGGCCTCGGTGGCCTTCCCGGCCGGCCGGGCCAGGTCGTTCGGGCCGCGGCACGTGCACGAGGTCGTGAACGAGTCCGCCGCGCCCGCAGTGAGCATTCACGCGTACTCCCCGCCGCTGGCCGGGATGCGCCGCTACGAACTGACCCGGAGCGGCCTGGTCCTGGCCGCCGTGGAGACCGCCGGGGAGCGCTGGTGATCGGCACGGCCCCGCTGGGGGCCCGGCCGATCAGCGAGGTGCTTGAGCAGGCCCGCAGCCGCCTGGACCGGCTCGGGCCGGCCGAGGCCTGGGCGGCTGTGCGGGACGGGGCGCTGCTGGTGGACATCAGGCCGCAGGCCCAGCGGGCGGCCGAGGGGGAGGTGCCCGGCGCGCTGATCATCGAGCGCAACGTCCTCGAATGGCGCCTCGACCCAGCCTCGGACGCCCGGCTGCCGGAGGCCGGATCGTATGACCTGCGCGTCATCGTGATGTGCTCGGCGGGCTACACCTCCAGCCTGGCTGCGGCCTCGCTGCAGGACCTCGGCCTGTCCGCGGCGACCGACCTGGACGGCGGATTCCAGGCCTGGGCCCGGGCCGGGCTGCCGGTCCAGGAGTCCTGACCAGATCACGGGGAACGCCCCGGCCATGACAGATGTCATGGCCGGGGCGTGACGCGCGACAGCGGGCAACCGCCCCGCGCGGCGGCATGATGAGACCATGGCGGACGCGGTGCTGGACCCCGCTGAACCGGGCGGGTGGCCCTCAGCCCGATGATCGAGCAGACTCGGGGTATGCGGTCTCCCCAGTTCCGGCCGGCCCGGATGGCCGGCCCCCTTGTCCCGGGGGCCCGGTCTGGCCAGGCAGCGTCATGACCGAGGCACCGGCCCGGCGGCGCGAGCAGCCCCGGCCCGCCGGATCCGGGCCCGGGCCGGCCGCCCCGCCCGGCTGGCAGCACCCAGGACGACGCGACCACGCCCGCCCCGCCCGACGTCATGGCGCGCGGCCGGTGGGGCCGGGTGGGCTGGCTGTTCGCGGCGATCTGGCTGGTCTACCTGGCCCAGCCGGTCGCGGTGCTGTGGAGGAACCCGGACCTGGCCCGGCGCTACCTGGGCCTGGCCGCGCTGATCGCGTTCGCGGCCTTGTTCGTCGTGACTTTCGCCGTCGTCCGCCTCCGGCGCAGCCGCCGCTACCAGGGCCTGCCCCGGGCGGTGGGCGTGGGAATCGTGGCCGCCGAGGCCTGCCTGGTGGCCCTCGGATTCTTGACTATCGGGGAGTCCGCCGCCGGCCTGCTGATCTACCTGGCCGTGATGTCGGTGTTCCTGCTGCCGACCCGGGCGGGCTGGGCCTGCGTCGCCGCCTGCATCGCGGTGTCGATCATCGTGCCTGACCAGGTGCATGGCTGGCATGCCGACGGGTCGATGGCCTTCCAGATCTTCGTCTCTGCCCTGGCCGCGTGGGGCGTGGGCCAGCTCATCCAGCGCAACGCGCAGCTCGTGGCGGCCCGGAACGAGATCACCCGGCTGGCGCTGGCGGACCAGCGCAATCAGTTCGCCCGTG
This sequence comes from uncultured Actinomycetes bacterium, assembly GCA_963781085.1. Taxonomy (GTDB): domain Bacteria; phylum Actinomycetota; class Actinomycetes; order Streptosporangiales; family Streptosporangiaceae; genus RYN-230. The sequence goes on along the minus strand of CAWAES010000040.1, from coordinate 16,542 downwards.
ACCTGCACGACATCCTCGGCCACTCGCTCACCGTGGTGGCGGTCAAGGCGGAACTGGCCGGGCGGCTGGCCAGCCTGGATCCGCCCCGGGCCGAGACCGAGATCGCGGACGTCGAACGGATCGCCCGGCAGGCGCTGGCCGACGTCCGGGCCGCCGCCGCCGGATACCGGGAGATCACCCTGGCCGAGGAGATGGCCAGCGCCCAGACCGCGCTGGCTGCGGCCGGCGTCGAGGCAGATCTGCCTGATCAGGAGATAGGCCAGATCCCCCGGCTCCAGCAGGAGCTGTTCGGCTGGGCGGTGCGCGAGGGCGTGACCAACGTGGTCCGGCACAGCGGCGCGACCCGCTGCCGCATCCGGGTCAGCCCCAGTGAGGTCGAGATCAGCGACGACGGCTGCGGGCCGCCCGCCCCCGCCGGCGCCTCGCCGGACCGCGGCGGCCGCGCGCGGGACGACAGCCTGGCGCCTGGGGCAGGTGCCGGCGGCGGCTGGGTCCGGGACGACCTGCAGCGGCTGGGCAGCGGCTGCGGTGCCACCACCGGGCACGGCCTGTCCGGGCTGCGCGAGCGGGCCGCGGCCGCGGGCGCGACACTGAGCGTGGGCCGCTCGGCGGCCGGCGGTTTCGCCCTGCGGGTGCGCCTGCCGTGATCACACCGTGAGCACCCCGATCCGCCTGCTGCTCGCTGACGACCAGGCCCTGGTCCGCGGGGCGCTGGCCGCACTGCTCGCGCTGGAGCCCGACCTCGAAGTGGTGGCCGAGGTCGGCCGGGGCGACGAGGTGGTGCCCGAGGCCCGCCGCGTGCGGCCCGACGTGGCCCTGCTGGACGTCGAGATGCCCGGCCTGGACGGCATCAGCGCCACCCAGGAGCTCCGCGCCGCGCTGCCGTCGTGCCGGGTACTGGTCGTGACCACCTTCGGCCGGCCTGGTTACCTGCGGCGCGCGATGGCCGCCGGGGCCAGTGGCTTCGTGGTCAAGGACACCCCGGCCCGGCAGCTGGCGGACGCGGTCCGCCGGGTCGCCTCCGGGCTGCGGGTGGTCGATCCCAGCCTGGCCGCCGAGACGCTCGCCGCCGGGGACAGCCCGCTCACCCCCCGGGAGACCGACGTGCTGCGGACCGCCGGGGACGGGGGGACGGTCGCGGACATCGCGGCGGCGCTGCACTTGTCCGAGGGGACGGTGCGTAACCACCTGTCCGCCGCGATCGGCAAGACCGGCGCCCGCACCCGCGCCGAGGCGGTCCGCCTGGCCAGCGCGAACGGCTGGCTCCTCGGCAGCTGAGCCGGCTCCGGGCGCACCCGCGGTCAGGGCCGCCTGGCCGCCCAGGCCGTCCTCGCCGTGCGGATGGTGAGGTCGTCACGCCGCAGCACACTTCCCGGTCCGTCACCGTCGAGGAGCGGGCCGAGCGTGGCCAGGTCGCCAGGGCTCAGGCGCCCGTCCAGCCCGGACCGCAGGCGCGTGAGGGAGGCCTGGGCGTACCGGCCGGCCAGGGCGGGAAGCGGGGCCGCCAGGTCGATGTCGAAGGTGCGCCGGGCCTCGACGGTGAAGCCGGCTGCGCCCAGGCGCGGCCCCCAGTCGGAGTACAGATGCGGTAGCTCGTCTGACCGGGCCTCGGCCAGGGCGGCCTGCAGGCGTGCTTCGAGTCCCGGCCCGATGTGGTCGGGCAGGAAGCGCGGGAAGGAATCCATCTCCGCCACGGCCAGCAGCCCGCCAGGCCGCAGCGCGGCGAAGACCCAGCCCAGAACCTGATCAGGGTCCTTCATGTGATGCAGCGAGTTAGACGCCCAGACCAGGTCCACGGGCGGAGTGGCCGGCCACTCCTCGTCCAGGTCCGCCCGGACGGCCTGGATCTGGCCGTCCAGGCCCAGCCCGCGGACTTTGGCCCGGAGACGGTCCAGCATGGGCGCGGAGACGTCCACGGCGATCACGTCGGCCCCCGGGAAGCGCCGGGCCAGGGCGACGGCGCCGGTTCCGGTGCCGGTGCCCAGGTCGAGGATCCGGCGCGGCAGGCCGCCCGCGAGCCCGCCGGCCCACTCGATCACGTCGGACAGGTATGAGTGCAGGACCTCGGCGTCGAGGTCCACGAGCTCGGCCAGCGCCGCGTCGTCAGACCCGGGACCGGAGTGGTGCTGGTCATGGTGGTGGTGATGGCTGTCCATGGCTCCACGCTACGACCTGATTGCGTCAATAGCATACTGTCTTGCGTATGACGCAAGACAGTGATCTCGACGGCCTGGTCCGGGCCCGGATCAGGGGTCTGCGCGCCGCCCGCGGCTGGTCCCTCGACGACCTGTCCGCCCGGTGCTACCTGAGCCCTTCCACACTGAGCCGGATCGAGACCGGGCAGCGGCGGATCGCGCTCGATCAGCTGGCCCCCATCGCCCGGGCGCTGGGGACCACCCTCGACCAGCTGGTGGAGTCCGCGGACGACGAGGACGTGGTGATCAGGCCGCACCGTGACGAGGTGCGGGGGATGACCACCTGGCTGCTGAGCCGCGAGCCCGGGCCGCACGGCGTCACCGTGGCCAAGATGCGCATCACCCGGCCCGAGCCCGGGAGCAGCCCGGACGAGCTGAGAGTCCACCCTGGCAAGGACTGGTTCACCGTCCTGTCCGGCACGATCGTGCTGCTGCTGGGCGAGCGGACCATCCTGGTCGAGGCGGGCCAGGCGGCGGAGTTCTCCACGATGATCCCGCACGCCTTCGGCGCCCGCGGCGGCCCGGCAGAGGTCCTGTGCATCCTTGACCACGACGGCCAGCGCACCCACCTGCACCCGTCACAGTGACGGCGCGCCGCGCCGGGGATCTCTCCCCGGTCCCGGCCAGGCCTAGCCGAGGGCGAGCCGCCCGATGCGGGCGGACTGGATGAGCTCCGTCTCGGCCGGCGTCACCGGACGGCGGCCGGTGAGCCGGGCGATCAGGCCCACCCGGTCCCAGCCGGTCTCCGCCCGCAGCCGGCTGGCGGCTGCCGGGGACAGCAGAAGGTCCTCGGTGACGTGCGCGGCCTGGGCGGTCACCCACGGCTCGCGGTCCAGGGCCGCGGCCAGGTCCAGGCCGTGCACGGCGAGTTCCAGGACGCGCGTCCGGAGGAACTCGCGCAGCAGCATCCGGTCGCCGTGCCGGGTCGTCACCACGCGTCCGGGCGGCGCGTCCCGCAACGCCAGCTCCGCCTGCCGCCGGGCTACCTCGACGTCGCGCGCCCGGGCCGCCGGCCGGCCAAGGCCGCCGCCCCACGCTGCGCGGACTCGATCCGGCCCTCGTTCGTGGCCGTGGAGAACCGCTGGTCCGCCCGGTAGTACCCAGGCGCGGGGACGAGGTCTGAGCCCGCTGGCTCCGGCGCGGCGAGCATGCCGGGCAGCCGCCCCATGGTCATCCGCACGTGGTAGGCCAGCTCGGCCACCGTCCACGGGGCGCAGGCGGTCGGGCGCGCGAAGGCCGCGTCGTCGAGGCCGGCCAGGACCCGCGACAGCTGCCGTCCCTCAGCCCCGAACGCCTCATGGATCAGGTCCGCCGTCATGGCCGCATCGTAAGCGGGGCGCGGTCCTGTGGCCGAAGTGCGTGCGCCGGCCTGCGGCACGGTCAGAAGGACTGGCTGTAGATCAGGCCCAGCAGCGCCGCAGCCCCCAGCGCGCTCAGCGCCGCGGGCCCGCGCCACCACGCCCACCCGGCCGCACCGAACAGCGGGCCGCCCAGCACCGCGCAGGCCGTCCAGAACGCCAAGATGCCCGGCCCGGCCGGGTAGCCCCGGGCCGCCGCGGTGAGGTAGTCGCCGGCCAGTTCCAGCAGCCCGGTCGCGGCGCCCGCCAGCGCCGCGGCTGGCGGGCGCGCCCAGAGCACCCCGGCCGCGAACATGGGGACCAGCCACGGGCTGGCCGCGTTGACCAGGCTGTCCCACGGCGAGCCGAGGTACTTCTGCAGGACGGAGGTGCCCGCGCCGGCCAGCAGGCCGACTACCAGGACGGCGGCCATCCGCGCCAGGCCCGTCCCGGCAGGCCCGCGCGCCGCCTGCTCGCTGACCGCGCGGGACGTCGCCACGCCCAGCACGGTACCGGCCCGCCGGCCCGGGCGTGGTTGCGGGTCCGGGCGGCCGGTGCTGCTAGCGATGGCCGCCAACTGCGGCGGGCTCGGCGTCGTCCTGCTGGCCGGCCACCGGCTCCGGCTGGCTGGCCAGCAGGTCACGGCATTTGCGGATGCGGGCGTCCAGGTCAGCCAGGAAGCCCTCCAGCGCGACGCGCTTGGCCTCGACGGTGGCCCGCAGGCTCTCCTGCAGGGTCAGGCATTCACCGGTCAGCCTGCGGCGTTCCGCGTCGCTGGTGCGCTCGTCGTGGTAGCTGAGCCGGATCTGCGCGAGCCGGTCCTCGTTGCGGAGCACCACGGCGATCTCGTCCAGGTTGAGGCCGAGCAGGGTCTGCAGCTCGCGGATGCGGGCCACCCGGGCCAGGTCCTCCTCGGAGTACCGGCGCAGCCCGCCCGGCGTGCAGGCCGGGACGAGCAGGCCCAGCTGCTGGTAGTAACGCAGGGCCCGCTCGGACACCCCGGCCCGTTCGGCCGCGGCGCCGATGCCGAGCAGGGGCTCACCCGCCGCCGGGTCAGCCCCGGCGGCGGGTGCGGAGGCCGGGGCGCCACGCTGCGCCGTCGTGCCCATCCCGCTCAGCTGCTTCCCGGGGAGTCGGATCCGCGGTCCGCCCCGACCCCGCCGGACTGCTCGGCGGTGGCCAGATGACCGTTACCGTTACCGTTACCGTTGGCCGCGAGGTCGGCGTCTGAGGACGCGACCGGCTCCACGAAGCCGGTGATCCCGCCGATCTCGGCGGCCCCGTCGGCCAGTTCGTCGCTCAGCGGCTCGGTCCCGTCCAGGTAACGCTTGCCCCGGAACGCGGAGGCCACGATAGCCACGACCGTGGCGATAGCGGCGAAGGTGAAGGCCAGGTGCAGGCCGTCGGCGAAGGGCTGCTCGATCAGCTTGGGGAAGAACGAGCGGCCGGTGACGTACGCCAGCTGGTGGGGGCTCAGGTGGTTCAGCGCCCCGGTCGGGCCGAGCAGTTCCTTGATCGGGTTGTAGCCGAGGAACGCCGAGAACAGGCTGCCGATCGGCGGCTCGTTCGCGACCAGGTGCGCGGCCGGGGGGGCGACCCCCGCGTTGACCAGCCCCCGGTACAGGGAAGCCGGCAGGTGGTCGGCCAGGCCCAGCGTGACGATGGTGAAGAACAGGCCCATGGACAGCACCGTGGCCGAGTTCTGGAACGTGTTCAGCATCCCGGCGCCCGCGCCGCGCTGGTCGGGGGGCAGGCTGTTCATGACCGCGGCCTGGTTGGGCGAGAAGAACAGGCCCATGCCCACCGAGAACATGAAGATCAGCAGCGCGAACCAGACGTAGCTGAAGTTGATCGGCAGCAGCTCCAGGAGCAGGAACGAGGCCCCGGACACGATCAGGCCGGCGGTGGCGAACAGGCGGGCTCCGTAACGGTCCGACAGCGCCCCGGCCAGCGGGCCGACGATGAGGAACCCGATCGTGAGGGGAACCATCGCGATACCGGCCCACAGCGGGGTCTGGTTGAAGCCGAAGCCGTGCTGCGGCAGCCAGATGCCCTGCAGCCAGATGATCAGCATGAACTGGATGCCGCCGCGGCCGAGGGCGGCGAGCAGGCCCGCGATGTTGCCCGCGGTGAACGCGCGGATCTTGAACAGGTCCAGCCGGAACATCGGCTGCGCCACCCTGGTCTCCACCCAGCCGAACAGGATGAGGATGGCGATCCCGCCGAAGATGCCGGCCAGCACCCAGGGGTTGGTCCACCCGGTGGGGTGCCCGCCGTAGGGGAGCAGGGAGTACACGATGCCGGTGAGCAGCGCGACCAGGCCGATCGCGAACAGCGCGTTGCCCAGCCAGTCGATCTTGGCCGGGATGCGGATCCCGTTGTCGCGGAGCTTGAGGTAGGCCCAGACCGTGCCGAACAGGCCGAACGGGACCGAGACCAGGAAGACGAGCCGCCACTCGATGGGGGCGAGCACTCCGCCCAGGATCAGGCCGAGGAACGAGCCGCCGATCGCGGCGATCCCGTTGATGCCCATCGCCTTGCCCCGCTCGTTCTGCGGGAACGCGTCAGTGAGGATCGCGGTCGAGTTGGCGAACAGGAACGCGCCGCCGACCCCCTGGAACACGCGCATGATGATGATCCACAACGCTCCTTTTGTCCCGGTGAGCCAGGTCACCGAGAGCAGGATCGAGAAGAGCGTGAAGATGGCGAAGCCCAGGTTGTACATCTTGACCCGGCCGTAGATGTCGCCGACCCGGCCCAGGCTGACCACCAGTACCGCGGTGACCAGGGTGAAGCCCATGAACACCCAGAGGAAGTACGAGGTGTTCCCCGGGACCAGCGGGTTGAGCTGGATGCCCCGGAACAGGGCGGGCAGCGAGATCAACAAGATCGACTGGTTGATCGTGACCATCAAGATCCCGAGCGTGGTGTTCGACAGCGCGATCCACTTGTAGTGGACGCCCCGCTCGTCTACGGCTGAGGGCGCGGGCGCTTGTCCTGCCACCGGCATTAAGTCTCCTTGCAAGGCGAGGTGCGCGTGGGTGTTCTGGGGTGCTGAGCCGGCGGGCTGGAATCTCTGGACTGGTGCTGAGGCCCCGGCGTCTTCCACCATCATACCGAGCCTTGACGTCAACGTCAGAGTCAGGTCTCGGCGGACCCGGCGACCGGGCGCGCGGGGTCCGGTTCCGGCGGGTCCGGTCAGAGCAGGGTGAGCTGCTGTTCGGCGGGCCCGGGCGGGGCGGGCGGCGCCGCGCCGCGCCAGGTGCGCTGTTTCGGCGGCGGGCTGCCGCGCCCGACGTGGTAGCGCTCCGCGAGCTCGCGGACCTGCTCGCCGATCCGCTGCTGGTAGTCCTTGGGCGCGTTGGCCCCGCGGCCGTACAGCCCCCGGTAGCGGGGGACCAGGTCCGGGTGATGCTCACCCAGCCAGGCCAGGAACCACTCCCGCGCCCCGGGCCGCAGGTGCAGCACGATGGGGGTCACGTGGGTGGCGCCCGCCTCCGCGGCCTGCCGCACGGTGGACTCCAGCTGGGCCGGGGAGTCGGACAGGAACGGCACGACGGGCCCCATCAGCACCCCGCAGCGCAGCCCGTGCTCGCTGAGCGTCGCGCAGACCCCCAGCCGCCGCCTGGGGCTGGGGGTGCCAGGCTCGACGGTGCGCCACAGGTCCTCGTCCGCGCATCCGACCGACACGTTGAGGCCCACGTCGGTGACCTCCGCGGACGCCAGCAGCAGGTCGAGGTCGCGGAGGATCAGCGTGCCCTTGGTCAGGATGGAGTACGGGTTACGGGCGTCCAGCAGCGCCTGGAGGATTCCCGGCATCAGCTGGTACTTGCCCTCGGCCCGCTGGTACACGTCCACGTTGGTGCCCATGGCGATGTGCTCGCCCTGCCACTTGCGGGCGTTCAGCTCCTTGCGGACCAGGGCCGGGGCGTTGACCTTGACCACGATCTTGGAGTCGAAGTCATGCCCGGCGTCCAGGTCCAGGTAGGTGTGCGAGTTGCGCGCGAAGCAATAAACACATGCATGGCTACATCCTCGATAGGGATTAATAGTCCAGCGGAACGGCATCCGTGAGGAGTCGGGTACCCGGTTGATCACGCTGCGCGCGTGCACCTCGAAGAACGTCATGCCGCGAAAGCCCGGCGTGTCGAACGACCTGGTGATGGCGCCGCGCTCGAACAGCGCGGGCGCCGCCGCGCGGCCAGCCGGGCCGGGCGGCGCGGCGGATGCCTGGCAGGCGGGCGCCTCCGGGCCACCGGGCAGCTCCGGGCGGCGGGGCACCTCCGGGGCGCCGGGAACGTCCGGCTGGATCCGCAGCTCATCCCATCGCATGAAGCCACTCTAGAATTTTAGTTCGACCCAGGCAAACACCTGTCGATCACTTCTTCGATTGCCGTCGGCTCCCGGGCGCGCGAAGCTGGGCCCAGGACCCCCCGCAGCAGGCAGGCAGCAAGTTCGCAAAACCCGTTACAGCACTGGGAACTGCGGCTAACGATCTTGCTGTGGGGGATAGTAAGAGAAAGTTCCCACCGGCCCGGCGGGTGGAGGTAGCCCTTATGGCGCTATCCATGGATGAGCAGCGCATCCTGGATCAGATTGAGCGCGGCCTCGCCAGCGCCGACCCGGCGCTCGCCACGAGGATGGCCTCGTTCGGCGCGAACCGGGGGATCTCGGCCCTGCGCATGCGCCGGCTCCGGCTCGTGGCGTCGGTGATGACCCTGCTGGTCGTCGCGTCGGTATCGCTCGTGGTGTACGCACTGGTCCCGTTCCGGGCCGTGACCGACCGGCACGCCGGCGGCAAGGCCAGCTCGCCCGCCCACCCGGTGATGACCGCACCGTCGCATCCGGGGCACTCGTCCCCGCAGGCCAGTGCCGGTCAGGACAGTGCCGGGCAGGCCAGCGGGGCACCGGCCAGTGCCGCGCCCGCCAGCGCCACCCCGGCCCTCGGGACCTCAGCCGCCGCGGGCTCGGCGGCCAGCCAGGCTCCCAGCACCCACGCGGGCGCCTCGGCCAGCCCGGCCTCCGTACAGCAGCAGCCGCGCCGCACGCCCGCCCAGTAGGCCGGCCCGCGCCGCGGCGGTCAGTACTCGCGCCCGAGGCTCAGTACTCGCGCCAGAACTGCAGCAGGTACTGCTCCAGGCCCTCGAGGTTCTTCCTGGCCTGCTGGAACTCGTCGCTGAGCGGGTCCACGCCACGATCGAACATGTCCTCGTACAGCCGCTGGACCTCACGCCGGTTACGGGCGTAGACGCGGACCACGTAGTCGCCGACGCCGCCGGCCAGGGTCAGCCCCTCCACGCCCCGGCCCGCCGAGCCCATGTCCACGCTGAGCTGGCCGCGCAGGTACAGCGCGGCTTTGGCCTCGTCCTCCCAGACGTCGCCGAACGCGGGCGGCGGGGTGTCCCATTCCTCGATAGTCAGCCGGACCCCGATGTGCTCTTGCAGGCTGCCCACCCATAGCTGTTCCCGGTTCACGCTGACCAGCGTGCCCACCGGGGCCAGCGGCCCCCCGGGCGCGTCCGGGTCCACTGTCGAGTCGTGCACCCGGAACATCCGCCGGTCCGGGAAGACAGGCATTTCCAGCCGGATTAGGCGTCGGCTCATGTGTCCCCCCCTTTGGACCGAATGCGGCTCCAATTAATAGCATGCTCCGCGAGAGGGCGGCGCGGGCCTGCATTCGGCGACAAACTCCTTGTCGGTAGCTCTCTGTTACCTCTCACGGGACGGCGCCGCGGCGCGGCCCGGGCGAAGGCGACGAAAGAACAGGGCCGGCTCCGGACCCGCGCGGCGTCCCGGAGCGCCCGGTGTCAGAGGGTGCGGGCCCGTACTTCCGCCCACAGGGCCCGGTAGCACTGGGCGGCCCGGCTGTGCGGTGCGAACGCTGCCACCGGCGCGCGTTCCACCGACATCCGCTCGATCTGGGTCAGCGAGGGGATGGTGGCCGCGGCCACGTCGTCCCGCTCGGCCGGCAGCCGCTCGGCGATCTCCCGGTGCAGGCGCTTGCGCCGGTCGATCATGGAGAAGAACGCGAGCACCCGGGGCCGCTGCCCGTCGAAGCTGGCCAGGAAGTCGGTCAGCTGGTCCAGGGTGCGCAGCGACAGCACCGTCGGGATCAGCGGGACCAGCAGGCTGTCGGCCGCCTGAAGGACGCTCTCCGACAGCAGCGAGATGCCGGGAGGGCAGTCCAGGAAGATGACGTCGTACTGATTGCTGAGCGGGGCGAGCAGCCGGGCGATCCGCCGGGTCGGCTTCTTGGTGGCCCCGAGCACCAGGTCCAGGTTGCGGTAGGTAAAGTCGGCGGGCAGCAGGTCGAGACCCGCGAAGTCGGTCCCCTTGATCGAGTCGTCGATCTCCTGGCTGCCCTTGATCAGCGCCTTACCGCCGCCCTTGACCCGGGGCCGGATCCGGAACAGGAAGCTGGCGGCGGCCTGCGGGTCCAGATCCCAGAGCAGCACGCGCAGGCCGTCCTGGGCGGCCAGGTAGCTCAGGTTGACCGCGGTCGAGGTCTTCCCGACGCCGCCCTTGATGTTGTAGGTGGCCAGTATCTTCATCGGGCCGCACCGTGGTCCTGGCCCGCACGGCCCAGGTCTGCAGGGTCGTGGCCAGCTTTGCAGTCCGGGCCAGCCCCGGAGTCCCGGCCAGCCGCGGAGTCTGGGCTGGCACTGCGGTCTTGGCCGGCGCTGGCGATCAGGTCGGCGAACCGGCGTTCGCTGGCCGGGCTGGCGAACTCCCCGAACCGGCCGGCGAACTCGTCGCGGGCCCGCTGCTGGGCGTGGCCGAGCCCGCCGGCCAGCTCGCCCATGGCGAGGAAGGCGGTGGCGGCCACCGGGGTCGGGGACAGAGCCCGGTCGGCGATCATCTGGTCGGCGAACTCCCTTATCTCCTGCTGCTGCACCTGGCGATCCTGGAACTCACCGAGGCAGTCCTGCAAGCCCTTCAGGTCTTTCAGCGCCCGCTGGTAGGCCTGCGGGTCGAAGAGCGAGGCGAAGATCTCCAGCAGGTAGCGCAGTTCCTTGCACCGTTTCCGCAAGTCGTGCAGCTGTTCCGCGGGGGAGTCCGGGCCGATGGCCCGCCCCTCGCGGAGCACCCGGCGGTGCGCCCGGCGCAGCCGCCTGGTGGCCAGGTCCGCGGTCCGCTCGCCGCGGCGGGACACCGGGAGGCCGGTGAGTGCGGCGCGCCAGTCACTGACGAGCCGCGAGAAACGCGCCGATCGCAGCCCGCGGGCCAGCGCGCGCTGCTCGACGGCGCGCTGGCGGGCGAGGTGGGTGTGGAAAGGCTCGAGCTCGGCGGGCGCGGCCGAGACCAGGGCGGTGGTCATCTCGTCGTAGCTCAGCAGGTAGACGTCGAGGTCGCGGGTCGGCGTGGTCAGGTCGCCCAGCCACTTGAACTCGGGACGGAACCGGGCCGTCAGGCTGGCGGGCAGGACGTCCCCGGCGAGCTTGAGCGCGGACCGGGTCCGCCGGACGGCGACCCGCAGGTCATGCAGGAACTCGGTGTCGATGTCCCGGATGGTGCCCGCCACGTTGGCCTCCAGGGTGTCCAGCAGCTGCAGCAGCACCGCCTGGAGGGCCGCCCGCCCGGGCAGGCCCGGGGCCAGCGGGACGTTCACCTTGTTGCTGTACACCTCGGCGCGCTGGCCCGCCGCGGCCAGGGCGGCGTCCAGCGGCCGGACCGGGGGGGCGTCCAGGCCCGCCGCGGCGGCGAGCATCTCGCTGACCCGCTCGGCCTGGGGCTGGTAGCCGCGGACCGCGGTCACCTGGAGCCGGGCCGGCAGCTGGGCCGCCGCCGGACGGCTCACCGTGGTCCGGTCCGCCCTGATCCAGGCGACGGTCTTCGCGTCCGGGTTGAGCACCCGCAGGTCCTGGATCGCGCTGGTGGCCCGGGCGACGGCCAGCAGGGCCCGGATCCCGGCCACCGGGCGGACCACCTCGGTCACCGGGCCGGGCGGCAGGTCCGGCACCAGGGCGGGCCAGGACAGCCGGCCCGCGGGCTGGCGGACCAGGTCCCCGGCGGCCGAGGCCAGCACCAGTTCCGCGGGCCGCGGGCCGGTCACGTACTCAAGAGTGAGCCCGGCCCGGTGCAGCCGCCAGTCGAACGTGTCCAGCCAGGTCCGGCGCAGGGCGCGCGACCGCCCGGCGGTCCCGAGCGCGAACCGCGGCGCCAGCGCGGCCAGCACGTCGTCCTCGCTGGGCTGGGCAGCCCCGTCGGCCGCCAGCCCGACGGCACGCGAGAACGTTTGCACAGGAACCTCTGCTCAGTCGGAAGCCCGGGACGCGGCGCGGGGAGCTGCCGACGAAATCCCATCGCAAGTGTAGCTAGTCCTGGTTGGCTTGCTCCTGGCTTGCGCACTGCTGGCCGGAACCGGGCTGGCTGGCCCGGGGCTGGCCAGCATGGGGCTGGCCGGCCCGGGATCGGCTGGCCCGGGGTTCATGGGCCCGGGGCTGGCCGCCCGGGGCCGGCTGGTCCTGGGCCGGGGTCGCGAGAAGGCTGGCGGGCGCGTGGCCTCACCCGCGGGCGCCGGCTCTTGATCCGGTACCGGGGGCATGATCATGGTGCCGTCTGACGTCACCTGAAGCCCCGGGGCGGCCGTGGTGTCCGCCGTCACCCGGCTCATGGTCTGCGTGCTGTCCGGCTCGGGCCGCACCTCGCCGGCTGTTCCGGGCCACTGCCCGCCGGGTGGCCTGTCCCCGGCGGCCGGGCTGCCCGCATGGTCCTGCGCGGCCTGGGTGGTCGGGCTCTCCTCCACCCCGGCGCCGGGAAGGTTTCCGGCGTCAGCCGCGGCGGCCGGGTCGTCCCCGGCAGCCGCCGTGTCGCCGACCGCGGCCGGCGCATGGCCGGCAGCTCTCTCCGGGGCCGGCCCGGCGGCCGGCTCCGGCGGCCGCAGGCTCGCCGCCGGCCCGGCTGGCGACCCCGGAACCCCGGGCAGCGTGAGCGGCGGCCGCTTGATGGCGGGCAGGACGGAGGTCAGTTCCGCGCTCGCCCTGACCCTCGCCTGCCGTCGCTCCTGCTGCTCGTCGACCCTCGCGGCGGCCACGTCCAGCCGTTCGTTCATCGCGGACATCTGCCGGGCCCGGGCCCGTAGCTTCCGGGTGCGCTCCACCGCGTAGAGCAGCACCACACCTGCGACAACGACGAGAACGAGCAGCTCAGCCATATATCACGCCATCACTGGAGGGCTTTTGGGGTTACTCCCCAGCCTATGCGAGGCGGTCAGTGGTCCTGGCTGGCTGAGGGGGAGTGTCGGCCCGGAATAGGCATAGCTCTGGCAAAGCCGAGGCCGGGCCCGTGGGCTCAGGCCGGGTCAGGCCAGCCGGGTCACCTCAACGGTCACGTCCATGGCCACGCCCGGCGCGCCGTGGTAGATGCCTTTCAGCGGCGGCACGTCGCCGTAGTCCCGGCCCCGGGCCACGACCACGTGGCCCTCACCGACCGAGGCCTGGTTCGTCGGGTCCGCCGCCACCCAGTCGCCGGCCCAGTACTCCACCCAGGCGTGGCTCTGCCCGGCGACGGCCTGGCCGAGTCCCGCCTCGGGGCGCGGATGCAGGTACCCGGACACGTAACGGGCGGGCAGGCCGGTCTCGCGCAGCAGCGCGACCGTCAGGTGCGCGATGTCCTGGCAGACTCCCTGCCCCTGGTCCCAGGCTTCCTGGGCGCTCGTCTGCACCTCGGTCGCCCCCGGCATGTACTCCACCCGCTCCCGGACCCAGGCCGCGACGGCCGAGGCCGTCTCCAGCGGGCCAGCGCCCCGGGTCCGTTCCCGGGCCGCCCCGGCCAGCGCGGCGTCCACGGTGGTACGGGGCGTCGCGGCCAGGTACTCGGCCACCAGCCCGGCGTCCGCCCCGGCGCGCAGCTCGTCCCAGGCCAGCGGGTCCGGGGGAGCGGGCGCCGGGCTGGTCTCCACCATCGCGTGCGACCGCACGGTCAGCTCGTGGTGCGCGGCCTGGACGTCGAACGAGCTGACCACGGTGTCCCAGTAGTCGTGATACGCCCAGACGGGCGTCCCGTTCCCGACCGACACCCGGGTCTGCAGCGCGGTCTGGGTGGGCAGGGTGAGCGGGGTCATCCGGGCCTCGTTGTAAGAGGCGCGGGCGGCGCCCTGGTAGTGCATCCGGGTCTCGTGGACGATCTCCAGCAGCCAGCTCACCGCTCAGCACTCCTGAGCCCAGATCACGGGCTGCTCGTAGATGAAGTACCGGGCGGTGATCGCTTCGCTCGCCTGCCCGCAGCTGCGCTGCAGGGTGGCCAGCAGGTCCGGCAGCAGGCCGGGGAGCTGCTCGGGGTCGGCGTATTCCAGCCGGGTCCGCAGCTGGCCGATCGACCGGCGGGCCGGGTCGGTCAGGGCCGAGCCGCCTGCCGCCGGGTCGAGGGCGGCCAGCGCCTCCTCCGCGGTGGCCAGCGCGTGCACCACCGACCGCGGGAACAGCCGGTCCGTCAGCAGGAACTCGACCACCTGCTGCGGGTCGCCGGTCCAGGTGCGGGTGCGGATGAAGGACTCGTAGGCTCCGCAGGAGCGCAGCAGCATCGGCCAGCCCACCTCGTACGGGGTGGCCGGCATCCGGGCCAGCAGCAGCCGGGCGGTCATGTCCACCCGTTCCAGGCTGCGGCCGAGCACCAGGAACCGCCAGGCCTCGTCGTGACTCATGGTCGAGTCGGCCAGGCCGAAGAACAGCGCGGTACGTTCCCGGATGAACTCGAGGAAGACGTGCGGTCCGAGCCGTTCCGCGGACTTGCGGCGTGAGACCAGCCGTGACCGGTCACGTTGAGGCACTCCCACATGTCGCTGGAGATCACCTCACGCACGCTGCGCGCGCCGCGGCGGGCGGCCATCACCGCGCCCGCGATCGCGCTGGGGTTCTGCTCGCTCGTACGCCGACTGGTGCAGCGTCGTCCCGATGTCCAGCCGCGCCCCGTCCGCGGCAGGCATGCCCAGGACCGCGAGCAGCGCCCGGCAGTCGGCCTCCTGGTCGGTGTGCGGCTCCTCGAGCATCCGGTGCACGTACACGTCAACCATGCGGGCCGTGTCGTCCGCACGCTCGATGTACCGGCCGGTCCAGAACAGCGTCTCGGCGATCCTGCTGAGCAGGCCGCTGGTCATTGCTGGTCTTCCATGGGGGGCCCGCTCTGCCGGTCGACCGCGGCCTCGCGCGGCAGCGGCGCGGCTGCGGCCAGCGCCGGGCCAGCCTGATCGCCGGCCGACACCACGGCCGGCCCGGCGCCTGGTGAGTCCGGCTCGCCGGGCGGGACCAGCACCCAGGTGTCCTTGGACCCGCCGCCCCGGCTGGAGTTGACCACCAGTTCACCCTCGGGCAGCGCGACCCGGGTCAGCCCGCCGGGCAGCAGCCAGACGTCGTTCCCGTTGTTGACCGCGAACGGGCGCAGGTCGATGTGCCGGGGGGCCAGGGTCTCGCCGATGAGCACCGGCGCGGTGGACAGGGCCACCGGCTGCTGGGCGATCCAGCCCCGGGGCCGGGCCGCCACCCCGGCGCGCAGCGTGTCGAGGGTGGCCTCGTCCGCCCGGGGGCCGATGACGATCCCGCTCCCGCCGGCCCCGTCCACCGGCTTGAGGACCAGCTGGTCCAGGTGCGCGAGCACCCAGGCCAGCATTTCGGGGTCGTCGAGCCGGTAGGACTCCACGTTCTCGAGCAGTGGCTGCTCGCGGAGGTAGTAGCGGATCAGGTCGGGGACCCAGGTGTAGAGGAGCTTGTCGTCGGCGACCCCGTTGCCGACCGCGTTCGCGATGGTCACGTGCCCGGCCCGGGCCGCGTTGATGATGCCGGGGCAGCCGATCACCGAGTCGGGGCGGAACTGCAGCGGGTCCAGGAAGTCATCGTCAACCCGGCGGTAGATGACGTCCACCGGGCGCAGCCCCTGCGTGGTGTGCACGTACACGCGGTTGCCAGCGCAGGTCAGGTCGCCGCCCTCGACGAGTTCCACGCCCATCAGGCGGGCCAGCAGGGCGTGCTCGAAATAGGCCGCGTTGGCGGTGCCCGGGGTGAGTACCACCACGACCGGGTCGGGGGTGCCCGCGGGCGCCGCCGCCCGCAGCGCGGCCAGCAGCTCGGCCGGATAGCTGTACACCGGATGCACGTGCTGCTCGGAGAACAGCGCCGGGAAGGTCCGCGTCATGGCGAGCCGGTTCTCGATGACGTAGCTGACCCCGGACGGGATCCGGACGTTGTCCTCCAGCACCCGCACCTGGCCCGCCCGTCCCGGACCAGGTCGATGCCGGCCACATGGACCCGGACCCCGTTCGGTGGCTCCAGCCCGGCTACCTCGCGGTGGAACCGCTGCGACGTGCAGACCACCCGCCAGGGCAGCACGCCGTCGGCGAAGACGTGGCGGGGCCCGTAGACGTCGGCCAGGAAGGCCTCCAGGGCGAGGACCCGCTGCCGGACGCCCGCACGATCAGGTCCCACTCCACGGCGTCCATCACCCGGGGGATGAGGTCCAGCGGGAACGGCCGTTCCTCGCCGGCGTAGTCGTAGGTGACCCCTCGGTCGGTGAACATCCGGCCCCGCTGGTCTGACCGGAAGCGCAGCTCCGCCGGATCCAGCGGCGCAGGGCGGCGAGCAGCCCGCGTAGGGTGCCCGCGGCAGGCCCGGCCGCTCGAACATCTCATCCCAGGCCTCAGCTAGCTGGTATGAGTCGAAAATGTCCGCCACGTGCGCAGCGTAAGCGGGACGTGTTCCGCTGTCATTACCCCCGATGACGTATTTGTTTCGGCTGCGTTTCGCAGGCCGTCCAGGACCGGAGGCCGACGTGCGCCACCGACGCCGCCCGGCTGCCGCGGCCGGGACCCTCCGGGGGCGGGGACCTTTCCGCCCGCGGCTTCCTGTCGCAGACTGGGATCAGTGTCCTGACGGGCGGGCGCTGGCGTGAACTGAGGAGGGCCTGCTGTGCTGTACGTCTTCGGTTTCCAGCGGACGGCCGTTGCTGAGCGACCTGTACTTCGTAGAACCCGACCCTAAGTTCGAAGGCCAGGAAAGCCCGGAGCACGGGGTCCGCCTCGA
>CAWAES010000039.1:0-65870 GCA_963781085.1 uncultured Actinomycetes bacterium | reverse complement strand
CTGTGAGCGCGCCGGTTGACCTGTGCAGGTGGATCTTTTGTTGTTCACGCGGATCCATAGGTTGTAGCTGTGGTCCCACCTCTCACCCATCGGGCCCTGCATAGTTGGTCAGCTGGGAGTACGTGCGGGCGAAGACGAAGTCGATTCCGGCGCCGTTGAGTTGAAAGTCCACTGTGCTGTAGCGGAAGTCGCCATCAAACAGCTGGACAGGATCCGACGCTTGGGCGACATTGGTCGCCGTGGTAGGTGCGCCCAGGGATTTCGTGATTGCGTGGCTCGGATCGCTGCTCAGGTAGGCGAACAGCGTTGGCGCCACGTCCTCGATGACCTCGGCCTGCACTTGCTCGTAGCGGGGCCGGAAGCTCTCGTTGTTGGTAGACCAGATGCCTTTCAGCATCGCCTTGAACGATGCCAGGTCCTTGGTGGGGTAGGCGTCATCGTGCGCGAACTCAGTCGCAGCGTCCTCGGCGATGGCAAGATAGCCCGTTTTCAATGCCGCGCGGATCTGCTCGTCGGACATGGTTGGGAAGCACCCGCGGCGCGGGTGGCCCGGCGTCCCCGTCGGGTGTGGTGGCCGGTGACGTGGTCTCGTCGCCGGGGCCGGCCATGTCGGAGCGCCTCAGCTGCCTTGCGGCACGGCTGCGAGGTTGTCGATGACCCGCTGGTCCCGATGTCCGCGGTGGCCTGCGAATCGGCTTGGCTCATATCGATACTGAACAGGTCGCTCATCGTCGTGATCTTGCGTGACCCGAGTTCCCGGCTGGTCGGCCCTGGCAAGGTGCCCGGCCGCGACGACATCCGCTATCGGCGTGGAGTCCTCTCGCGCCGCGTTGGCGACCAGGGCCTTGAACGTATCGGTATCCACGAACTCCCGTGGCTCGTAGCCTACGGCGGTGTTGCGGTCAAGCATCAGCCGGTTGATCTGGCTCTGCACCGCGTTCAACGTGCTCGCCACCTGCGCGCGGGTCGCCGGGCGAGGCATCCTTGGCCAGCCGGGCGTACGCCGCCTGTGCTGCCAGGTCGGAGATGGCAACCTCGCCCTGCACCAGGGGCGGGCGAGGCTCCCTGAGCTGCTGGATCTGCAGCAGCCCGTTCTGGTCGAACGTGCCGCAACTCTGCACGATGTGGCGCGTCACCACCAGCTGCTTGATTGGCGTTGACGGCGGCGGCGGCGGCGGGTTCGGTGGTGGCACCGGCGGCTTGTTCCCGCCGTTCGGCAGAGTGGGCCCGTGGTTGTCTACGGGTCGGCCCATGAGCGCTTGGTAGGCCACGCGGGTGATCACCTCGTGCCCGGTGTCCAGACCCGCCTGTATGCAGAAGCCTGCCAGCGTCTTGGGCATGTGGACGACGACGAAAACTTCCTGGATGCCCTCCAGCTTCCGGGCACCGTCGATCAGGTTGAACTCCGTCTGCGACTGGTCGGACACTGTGTGCGGCCGTGGCGCGATGACGAACAAGGCCGGTTACTGCCCAAATGGTAACCGTTGAACAACTGGTACATCTGGCTGCTCTGAGTGGTACGGCTCAGCGTCTCCCTGGCCTCGCGCGAGGTATCCGTGGTGTTCTGGTTGATGGTGGTGTCAGTCGAGGTGTTCTTGACCGATCCGCTGGCGCCAAACGGCCCGACGCTGAACCCGGCGCTTGCATCGAGTTCAAGTCCATTGACACTCGTACTGCCCTTGGTGATCTCCGTCTTACCCGACGAGCCCGAGAGGTTCTTGCTTCCCTCGGTCACCGCCTCGAACAACTCCCGCTTCTTCGGCTCAAAGTCGAGGATGTACGGGTAATCATCCGGTCCCACATTGTCGCCGCCGCTCGGGTAGACCGCCAGCTGCATTATGGCGCCGAGACACGGCCAGTATGTAGCGGACCAGCCACTACCGCTGATCACTTCCCACGTGGAGCGTTGCAGGTCATCCAAAGCCCCCGAATTCTCGGCGACCTGCCTGGCGTTGGCCAGAGTCTCCGAGGGGTTGTAGCCGGTGATGCTGCAGGTGAACTTTAGGTAGACGATCCGCGAGTTAGGGTAGTCGTTTGCCGTCTCCTCATCAGGAACGATGTAATAGTAGACGGCCAGCGATGACCGCCATTTCGGCCCGAACGTGAAGTCCCCAAAGTTGGTGTCGATCATGTCTCTGGAGAAGGCCATCCGGGTCCATGTGACGTCTAGTGGCGGAGCCAGAGTCTAACGGCATATGCCCTCCCGTGGCGAACCGAGCATGTCTGCGTAACGTGCTTCGAATACGGCTTCGCGCTGCCCTTACTGAGCATTGATCAGCGATCCAGCCAAACAGGCCCGCGCTGAGAATCAGGCCCCCTGTCCCCGCGGCTGCCACGATGCTTCGTGACGATCCGCCCCTTCCTGAGGTAACGCTTTAGTCATCACATAGTCAATAGTTAGTCAAGACAGACTATCTAACCTCGGCCCCCGATGTCTGGCCAAGTCCACGTGGCGGGTGTCGGCACCCGATAGAGCCACGGTGAGGTAGTGCTTAACGCTGCGCCGGATCTGGCGAGGCCGTCTTGCCTTCGGCCGTTCTGCAGGTGATGTAGCCGCGCGTCTGGCGGCAGCTGCGCACACGGCTCAGCGTGATCGCGTGGATGGGAATAGTCGAGCTGCCTGGTCGTCGGTCGATTGAAACGATGGCGGCCATGAGGCCGCCTCATCCGCAGGAGACTGGCCCGCCGGTGCCTGTGGGTGCCGAGAATCTCCTCCATGGCTCTGACCAGCAGAGTTGCTCCGCCTCCCGGCCGTGATGATCGCCGGTCATGTGCCTGCGGTTTGTCTTTCTCCTGACCACGCGGGCGGCCTCCTGGTTAGTCGGCGAGTAGGCGGCGGGGATGGTGGCTGCTGCGGGGCTGGCGGGCGGCTGGGCCTGGCAGGCCGCGGCGGCCTGGCCGAGTATCCCGGCACCCGCCAAGCCGTCCGGCTGGAGCAGTTCTCCATCGCCTGGATGCTGATCGAGGCGGCTGTCACGGGGGCGGTGGCTCATCGCCGGGTCCTGGCCCTGACCAGCCTCGGCTTCGACTCAATCATCGAGCTGGTCTCCGCCGTTT
The DNA here is from genome assembly GCA_963781085.1 of uncultured Actinomycetes bacterium. Taxonomy (GTDB): domain Bacteria; phylum Actinomycetota; class Actinomycetes; order Streptosporangiales; family Streptosporangiaceae; genus RYN-230. Next base: position 62,813 of record CAWAES010000039.1, on the reverse strand, counting down.
TGGTGCTGCGCTACCTGCACGCTGAACTGGCCGACGGGCTCCCCCGATGAGCGTGCCGAGCGGCGGCTCCTGCGGATCATCGCCGTCACATTCTTCGTCCTGGCGGCCTATGTACTGATCGGCTCCGTCATCGACCTGCTCACCAGCGCACAACCCTGAAAGGTCCCCCGGTGGGCATCGGGCTTACTGTCTCCTTCCCCGCTGATCATGCCGCTGCTGGGCTGGCGCAAACGACGCGTCGGCACACTGCTGGGCAACCCGCTCGTCCAGGCCGACGCTGCCGAGACAATCCTGTGCGCCACCCTCGCCGCGACCACCCTGCTCGGCCTGGTCCTGTTCATGACGCTCGGCTGGCGGCAGGCCGACCCCATCGCCCTCTCACCGTCGCCGATCGCGGTCCGGGAAGGCCGGAAGCCTGGCACGGAGAACTGGTCTGCGACGATTAACCTCGCGCCCGGCTTTTCCGCGTGGAGGCCTTAATTCAGGACAGTGGGGTGCTCACAGGCGACGACGGTACAGGGCGAATTGCTGCGGCCAGGCCGGTGCAAGGCTGGGCCGGCTCCGGTCCCCGCCGGGAGAGGCAAGAACCTGCCCGGCGAGGTGTGACCACAAGGCGAGCCGGCCGGACGCGCCCACGACGCCTGGCCCTCCGCTTGGCCATCTTGCCCCCCAGTTTGCCCCCCAATGGCACTGGACGCTGGACGGCAGCCGTTCACAGGCGAGGGTAAAAGAGCCGGTCACGGAGGCTATGGTCCAGATTTCTCGCCCGACTGGAACCGCCCCACATCTGTCAGGCAACGACACACCAGCTCTGACCTGGGATTTTGCTTACGAGTTGAACTCCGGACCTTCTCTCCGCACCGGAAGAGGTCCTCGGACTGGTAGGCGAAAAACCGCCTGACCTGCGGAGCCCCCTTACGGAATCGAACCGTAGACCTTCTCCTTACCATGGAGACGCTCTGCCGACTGAGCTAAGGGGGCGAGTCTGCAGTTGTCTGACCTGGGGTTTCGCACCTCGGGGGCGGTCAACTCAGGTCATGCACAGCGGTGATACAGCCTCGAACCAGAGCCTCATGGCCGAGGCCACGTTACCCGCTCCGGGCGTGGGAGAGCTTACCGCACTCCTGCCGTCGTGGCGTCTGCACTTGTACTGCCGGATGTGCCGGGCCAGCCGCGCTCCCGGCCTGCCCGGGTACGGCGTGTACCAGTACCAGGTCCCCCGCCGTTACCAGCCCGGCCCCCCCAGGTCCTGACCAACCACTGCGGCGCGACCGCTCATGTCAGTGCTACGAGCGCACTGGCGGGGACGGCAAGCTATCCGCTCGACGACGACAGCGCTAACGGTCCTCCCGACGGCTGACGGCGCTCACCGTATGCCACCGGCGCCTCAGGAGCCTGAGTTCGTCCTCGTCACAGCCACCCCAGATGCCGTACTCCTGGTTGCTGGTGACGGCGAAAGCCAGGCATGACAGTTGTACCGGACACCGAGCGCAGACTGCCTTGGCTTGCTCGATATCCGCGCTGGCGCCCCTGCCGACCGGGAAGAAGATCTCGGTGTTGACCTGACGGCAGGCCGCCGAATCGGCCATCAGTCGCGCTTGTAGCTGATCGCAGGCACTGAGGCGCCGTGTTCTTTATAGCGGCCCGGGTCGCGGGGGCGACAGTCACGCTTCCGCCTCGGCCGGCTGGCTCCGTTTCGGCTGCCCTAACAGGGCAATGGGTTGCCCGCCCCGCAGGCGCGAGGCCGGCGCATTCCGGTTACGCAGCGGGTGCTGAGTGAGCTCAGCGGGCCTCGTCGATCTTGATGGCATTGCCGAGGGCCATGAACGTTGGCGCCCACAGGCCGACGTAGATACCCCACCGGTCAGCCTTCTCCCCCGGCGCATTTTCCATGTTCTTGGAGGCGACCCAGGCGGCGACGCTGGCCCCGATCGAAGCCAGGGCGGCAATGTAGGCGATGTCGCTGCTCAGGCCAAGGTTGCGAAGCATTCTGATCATGATGTTCTGGGATCCTTTTCTTCGGCAACACGGATGAGGTGACTTGTCTTGGCTGCTACCATATCATCACTCTGACTAAGGACACTTCATCAGTATGATGAACTCTGAGACCGTCGAGCCGACGGGACCCGACCCGGCCGTCCTGCCGATCAGCGAGGTTTCGCGGCGGACCGGAATTCCCGTCGCCGGATTGCGGAACTGGGAACAGCGCTACGGCCTGCCCCGTCCGCAGCGCACCTCGAGCGGGCAGCGACGCTACCGGGAATCCGATTGCGCCCTGCTGGCCGAGGTACTCCGGGGCCGCGCTAGCGGCCTGTCCCTGACCGCCGCCATGGCGCACGCATTGTCTAGCGCGGGCCGGAACTCCCCCGCGTCAATCTTTGCCGGGCTCCGCACCAGGCATCCCGGCCTGGGATCCCATGTCCTCACTAAGGCGGTCCTGCTCGCCCTGACCCGCGCGATCGAGGACGAATGCTGTGCCCGGGCGCAACGCCCCGTCCTCGTCGGAGCGTTCCAGCACCAGCGCTATTACGCACGCTCCAGAGCACGCTGGGCCGACCTGGCGCGTAGCGCCGAGCAAACCATAGTCTTCGCCGACTTCGAGCGCGCCCGCCACAGGCCCGGCCCGGTGGCGGAGGTGCCGATTCCCGCCAGCTCCCCGATGCGCCGAGAATGGGCGCTGATCTGCGACGCACCAGACCATCCGGCGTGCGTGGCAGCATGGGAGCTTCCCGGGCAAGAGCACCGCCGCGACCGCAGCCGCCTCTTTGAGTCGCTGTGGTCAGTCGATCCCCAGGTAGTCCGCGATGCCGCGCGACTCGGTACCGGCTTGCCGCCGCAGACTTTCCCGAGCTGCCTGACGCACTAGGCGCCAGGCTCGACGAGGAAGCCCCGCCCAGCTCGGCCGACCTGCGCCGGGCCAGCGGGCTCCTCGAGCGAGCCCTCGCCTACCTGGTGCCAAGCAGCGGCGCAGCTGGGTATGGGCCTGACCCGCTTTGACGGACATTCATCACCACGGGCTCGCCCGCGGATTGTCCGATCACGCAGAGTGTGAGAAGAGCCCTGGCGGCCGCCTGTTCACCCCGGAGTTCAAGGCCGGGATCGTTGGCTGCGCCGCACGGTGATCGGCCTGCTGCTCAGGTCGCGGAATTTGGCCTGCTTCAGACGGGCGTGAATGGGTTAAGCAAGCCGGAAAGCGATCACTTTTTAGAGCGTCTTATTACGCGCCAGCGCTCGGCTACCATCTGCATTCCTGCAGGTCAGCACAGCGATTCGAACGGGATACTTACCATGGAGACGCTCTGCCGACTGAGCTAAGGGGGCGGGTCTTAAATTGTCTGACCTGGGGTTTCGCGCCGGCAGGCGGCTAACTCAGGTCTGCACAGCGGTCCGACGGGTCCGCTCTGGGCTTTGGAGAGCCTACCGCACTCGGCGAGTCCTGCATCCTCCCCCTCCTCCAGGTTCGGGACGCCCATGACCATCTGGGTGAGCCAGTGCGGGGGCATGGCTTAGTCCTTTTCTTAGCGTGAGCGGCTGCGGCTGAGCAGCCGACCGGCATTGCGCGTCGTCAGGGCGCGCCACGTGTCGCCGTGGGGCTGGCCTGCGGAGTCGAGGGAGGCGGCCTGCTGCCCGACGCCAGCGGCCGGGGTCCAGCAGTAGTCGCTGCCGTACAGCAGGCGTTCGGATCCGAACGCGTCGACCAGCGTCGGCACCTGGCGCGGAAACGGGGTGCCGGCCATGTCGAACCAGAGCCGGGCCACCTGCTCCGGCACGCTCGGTTCGTCGCGGGCCGCCGGGGCCAGAGCCCTGCGGAACAGCTCCATGCGGTCGGCCAGCAGCGGGAGCGTCCCGCCGCCGTGGGTGAAGACCCATTCGATGTCCGGGTAGCGGGACAGCGTGCCGGAGAACACCAGGTTGCTGACCGCGCGAGTGGAATCGAAGATGAACTCCAGCATCGGCCGGGGCCGGCCGAGCGACACCTCCTCCGCGCATGGCGGCGAGGTGGGATGGGCGAACACCACCGTGTGCCGCCGGTTCAGCTCCTCGTACAGCGGCGCGTACCGGGCGTCGCCGAGATAGATCCCGCCGGCGCTGGTCTGCACGGCGACGCCGTCGCTGCCTAGGTCGTCCAGGGCGCAGGCCAGCTCGGCCAGGGAGCCCTCGACGTCGGGCAGCGGCAGCGACGCAAAGTGACCGAAACGGTCTGGATGGGCGCGGGCCACCGCCGCCCCCGCGTCGTTGACGTGCCTGGTCAGCTCGCGGGCCGCCTGGTCGTTTCCGAAGTGGACGCCCGGCGAGGAGATCGACAGGATCGACCTGGCCACGCCCCACTGATCCATCAACTGCAGGTGCTGCCCAGCCGACCAGGACGGCCAGCCGGGCATCCCGTCGGGATGCTCGTGGCCGGCCGCGCGGGCCGCGGACACGTAGGCGTCGGTGAGGAAGTGTGCGTGGACGTCGACCAGCGGCGTGGGCGCGCCCGTCATGCGTGGCCGTGATCAGCCAGCACTGTGGGCGCCTGTCATCATGGCGGCAAGGTCCTCGGGGTGCAGGAACGACGGCGGCGGGGGCGGCCCCCAGGAGAACAGGCCCTGGGCCCCTTGCAGGTCCTGCGGCGTCCACAGCTGGTCATCGACGATGCAGTCCATATCGCTGTAGTACTCGCTGAAGTTGCCGGCCGGGTCCTTTAGGTACCAGAAGAAGTTCGACCCGCCGTAATGCCGGCCCAGTCCCCAGATGTGCCGCTCGGGGTGATCTTCGAGCATCGACGAGGCGCCCCGGCCCACGTCGTTCAACGTCGTCCACCTGCCACGACGTGTGATGCAGGAACGACACGGGGGCGCCGAGCACCAAGACGTTGTGGTGGTCGGTGGAGCAGCGCATGAACGTGCCGGCCCCCTTGATGTGGTCGGACACCTTGAAGCCGAGCCCGTTGATGAAGAACGCCTGGGTCGCTTCGTAGTCGGTGGAGCCGAGCACCGCGTGGCCGAGCTTGCGCGGCATGACGCGGTCGGTGCGCTGAACGCCCGGCGCCCGGTCGTTAGAGCGTTCATAACGTCCGGGTCCGTTGTACGGCGTCGGCGGGACCTCGTCCTGCTCGAAGCGGCCGGCGATCTCCAGGTAAGCGCGGGTGCCGGTCGCCTTGTCGACCGCGCTGATCCAGCCGGGGCCGCGCTCGACGCCGATCCCCATCCGCTCCAGGTTGCCCGCCGCCCGGGCCAGGTCGTCGGAGTCGTCCACGCCCACGTGCAGGTCGATCAGCCGCCGGGTCGGCGCGGGAACGATGCGCAGCTGGCGGCCGGCGTCGCGGGTGGTGAACCAGCCGTCGCCGTCGGGGGCGAGCCCGAACTCGTCGTAGTAGGCGGCGGTTTCTTCGACGTTCGGCACGCCCATGGTGATGGACGTGAGGCGGTGCAGGGCCATCGTCGGCGACCTTTCGGGTGAAGCAGGGCTAGGCGATGCGCGGCGGGGCGGCGACGAAGCGGTGCCGCATCCCGCCGATGGATTCGATGTGACTGGTCAGGATGTCGCCGTCGGCGAGCCACCGCGGCGGGGTACGGCCGAGCCCGACGCCCGACGGGGTGCCAGTGAAGATGACGTCGCCGGGGAGCAGCGGCGTGCTGGCCGACAGGTTCGCGATGAGGGCGGGCACGGAGAAGATCAGCTGGCTGGTCCGGCTGAGCTGGACCGTCTCGCCGTTGATCTCGCATCCGAGCTCGAGGTCGTCAGGGTGGCCGACCTCGTCTAGCGTGACCACCCAGGGGCCGATCGGGCCGAAGCCCGGCAGCGACTTGCCCATGCTGAACTGGGGCGGTTTAGCGGCCATCTGCAGCACGCGCTCGGAGACGTCCTGGCCCACCGCGTAGCCGGCCACGTGGTCCAAGGCCTGGTCGACGCCCACGTGGTGGGCACGGCGGCCGATGACGGCCACCAGCTCGACCTCCCAGTTGACGTGGCCGCCCTGCGGCATCTCGATGTCACCGTGCGGGCCGGTGATGCAGCTGGGGAACTTGGTGAACACCGGAGGTTCGCCGGTGGGCACGTCGTAGCCGGACTCGGCGGCGTGGTCGCGGTAGTTCAGCCCGATCCCGAACACCTGCCGCGGGGCGGGCACGGGCGGCCCGAGGGCCTCGGGCCGCAGCGTCACGCCGTCCTGCCACTGGGCGGTCGCCGCCCACCTGGTGAAAGCGTCCCAGTCCTCATAGACGGCTTGCGGGTCGGCGGCGAACCGGCCCCCGCTGTTCTTCTCCACGTCGTAGGCGGCCTCGTGTCCGGCGTCGCCGGACACGACGACGAGCCGGCCTTCCAGGTTAGCCACGCGCATTCAGGTTCTCCAGATCAATGAGAGGGGTCAGACGAGGGGCGTGATGTGATCCTCACGTCCCAGCAAGGCCTTGCCGTACACCTCGTACCCGACCACAGGCAGGACGACCGCGTGGCGGGCGGCGACCGACGAGTCACGCCAGAGGCGCTGGAGCGGGTTGACGTCGGCGAAACTGGCGGCACCATGAGCCGACAACAGGATGTTGATGGCCCGCACGATGTGATCGATGACCCAACCGGTATCGGCCCGGACCCGGGCGCGCGTCAGGAAGTCGGGATACTCGCCGTGCGCCGCGGCCTCGTCGATGTCGGCGGCCGCACGGTAGGCGTGCAGGTGGGCGGTGTCGATCAGCATCGCCGCCTCGGCCAGCTGGAGCTGGAAGGCCACCGAGTCGGCCTGGGCGGTGTAGAAGGTGTACGAGATCGGCTTCTTGGCTGCCTTCTCCCGGACCATCTGTAGTGCCGCCCGGCCCATGCCGAGCTGCGGGCCGGCCAGGACCAGGGCCAGGATCGGCACGAACGCCGACTGGTACAGGGCCTCATCGGTGTGCTCGGTGGCGTAGTGGCCCTCGATGGCCGGCGGGACGGAGACGATCCGGTGGTCCGGGACGAACACGTCCTTCGCGATCATGCAGTTGCTACCGGTCGACCTCATGCCGGCCACGAACCAGGTCTCCTCGTACTCGAGCTCGCGGCGCGGGATCAGGGCCAGCGCCTGATCGACGACCTCGCCCGACTCATCGGTGAGCGGGATGCCGAGTATCGCCCAGGTCGCGTGCCAGGATCCGGAGTTGTAGTACCAGCGGCCGCTGACCTGGTGGCCGCCCTCGACCTTGCGGGTCTCGGCGGTTGGGGCCAGCACACCGCAGACGAGCGCGTCGGGATCCTCGCCCCACACGTCGTCCTGGGCCTGCTGCGGGAACGTGCCCGTCATCCAGGCGCAGACGTTAAGCAGCGTGGCCACCCAGGCGGTGCCGCCGTCGGCCTCGCCGAGCGCCGCGGACACGTCCAGCATGGTGCGCATCGAGGTCTCGTAGCCGCCGTAACGCTTCGGCGTGGCAATCTTCAGGACGCCGGCGGCGCGGAGCGCCTGGATGACGTCCTCGGCCACGCGGCGATCCTGCTCGCCCTGGGCGGCGTGCTCGCGCAGCAGCGGCTGGAGTTCCTTGATGCGGGCGACGAGTTCGGTGGCGTCCGGGGTGGAGGCGGTGTCCGACTCAGCGGCGGACGGGTGGTCGGTCACGGCGGACATAGTCAGGTCTCCTTTGACGGGTCAAGCCGGGTCACGGTCGGGCCGGGCGGTCAGCGGGCGCACGCGGCGATCAGGTCGGCGATGGCGGGGCGGGGCCGCTCGGCGAAGCGCGAGTGAGTCCCAAAGGTCCGATGCGCGTACACCAGCGGCGCCAGGTCCACCCGGCTGCTGGCCGAGCGCACCAGCCCGAACAACAGCAGATGGTCGCCGGCCTCGACTGTCTGGTGCAGGTCACACACCATCCAGCCCGGCGCGTCCGCCAGGCGCGGCAAGCCGTCCTCCGCGAACCAGTCGGTGACCGCGAATCGGTCCACCCCGCGGCGGGCGAACACCACCGCGAGCTCGTCCTGGGACTGGCCGAGGATGTTGACGCCGAACCGGCCGGCGGCCTGGATCTGCCGCAGCAACTGCGAGCCGCGGTCAAACGCCACGCTGACCAGCGGCGGATCCAGCGACAGGGACGCGAACGAGCTGACCGTCGCCCCGTACGCCGTGCCGTTGACCGTCGCCGTGACGACCGTGACCGGGGCGCACACGCCGGACATCAGGTCCCGGAACTGCTGCGGGTCGATCATCGCGCACCTCGAATTCCGCATGAACATTTCTCATGATGCTGCGCGTGACCCTCGTCACGTGTCAAGGCTTCCGCCCATAATGTTTATATGGAATTCTGGGCTACGGGCGAGGAGACTGGGAGCCTGAGCGAGAGGAGGCGGTGAGAACCATGACCGGTGACGCCGGGTTCGACGCGCCCGCGCTGCGCCCTCAGGACTGGCGCCGACCCGCTGACGGCCGGCCCAGCCCCCGGGTGTCCCGAGGCGAATCGGCGGCCACGCAGCTCATCGCGATGGCCGAGGCTGCCGCACCCGGCGACCGGCTCGGGTCGAAGGAAGAACTCCGGACCCGCTGCGCGGTGTCGGTCGGCACGTTCAACGAGGCGCTGCGCATCGCCCAGTCCCGCGGTGTGGTGTCGGTCCGGCCCGGGCCGGGCGGCGGCGTGTTCGCCGCAGCCCAGTCACCGATGGTGCGCCTGGGCAACTCCGTCCTGGCCCTGGACGGCGACCAGACGTCCGTGGCCGAAGCGGTCCGCATCCGCGACGCCCTGGATGCCCTGCTGATCGAGGACGCGCTCTGGCATGCCTCCCCCGCGGACATCGCCGAGATGCGCGAGATTCTCATCGAGATGGCCTCGGCGGCCGGGCGGCTCGACGCTATCGGGTTCGTGCACGCCAACTGGTCCCTGCACGCCCGCATCGCCGCGGTCAGCCCGCACGCGATGCTCCGGTCGCTGTACGTGAACCTGCTCGACCAGATCGAGTCGCACACCCTGGCGGTCCTGCCTTATGGGGAAGGACCACTCCCGGACTACATGGCCGACCGCCACGCCCTGCACACCGCCATTATCGACGCCATCGAACACCGCGACCGTGACCGCGCGCTAACACTGATCGCGCAGCACAACACCAGCGGTGCACAGCCAGCGGCCCTCATCCCGGCCCGGCCGACATCTCATTCCTAACGAAAACCGTCCAGGGCCTGGGCAGGCGAACACCCCGAGGGCGGCTCCGGCGGAGCCAGAACTGTCGTTCCGACCGCTGGCGCAAAATTCTCGGGACGAAACCGTGCCGGCTCGTGGTTGAGCCAGCGGTCTACTGCCCCATGCGTCCTGATGGTGCCGGGGGAACTCTTGATGGCCGAAAGGGAGAGGTAGCACGAGTTCGCCCTGGTGGCTGGCCACCTTGCTGATCCGGGCCAACGGGGCAGACTGCACACAGGGACCCTGGACCGGGAGGCTGCCATGGGGGCTGTCACCTTGATACTCCGGATGCGGCTGCGGCTGCACTGGAGGTCCTGGCTGGCCCTGGCCGTGCTGGTGGCGCTGGTGGGCGGGTTCGTGATGGCCGCGGCGGTGACCGCCCGGCGGACCGCGGCCGCCCTGCCTGACTTTGTCGCCCAGCACGGTTACGACGCCCTGGTCTACAGCAGCCACCCGCTGCCGGGACTGGCCCGCATTCCCCAGATAGCCCGGGTGACAATGGTCCTTCTGCCGTTCTCCTTCCCAGCCCGCTGCGTGTCCTGCAGCAGGCAGATTGGTACAAGCGAGAGCTTCTCGGTCTTCGAAGTCCCGCCGGCCAGGCTGCCCCGGGTGGGCAAATTGCTGTCGGGACGGATGCCGGACCAGTCCAACCCTGATGAAGTGCTGGCCTCCTACACGCTGGCCAGGGATAACGGCGTGCACATCGGCTCGGTGATCCGGGTCCTGACGCCGACCCCGGCGCAGTTGCAGCTGGCGCAGAAGGTAGGCCGGTCCCACGTCAACAACGCGATGGTCCCGCGGCGCGACCTGCGGGTGGTGGGCCTGGTGGTGGCCGAGAATGAGCTCCACTCCGGGCAGGGAAGCCGCTACGACCTGTTCACGACTAGGGCGTATGCGGCGGCGGTGAATCCCCGTGCACTGGTGTGGCCGTCGTACTACGTGCAGCTCCGGCGCGGCGCGGCCGACCTGCCCGCGTTCGACAGCCAGCTCCGCCCGCTGGGTTCGGCCGGTGCCGACGACCTGGATCTCGACGCCGCCGGGGTGCAGGGCTCGATCAGGCCGCAGGCGGTGGGCTGGTGGGTGCTGGCGGGGCTGGCCGCACTGGCCGGGCTGGCTGTCCTCGGGCAGGCCGCCGCCCGGCAGTTCGTCACCGAGCAGGACGATCGTCAAGCCCTGTCCGCGGTGGGGCTGCGGGCGCGGCAGTTCGTGGCGCTGGGCCTGGCCCGCGCGGCCGTCATCGGCGCGGCCGGCGCGGCCGGGGCCGTGGCGCTGGCCACGCTGCTGTCCCCGCTGACTCCGGTCGGCGAGGCGCGGCTGGCCGCCAGCTCGGCGGGCGCCGTGGTTTTTGATCCGCTAGTCATGGTGATCGGTGCGCTGGCCACGGTGGCCACGGTGGTAGCGCTGTCCGCGTGGCCGGCCGTGCGCGATGCGCGGCTGCTGCGCCGCAGCCTGCCGGAGCCGGTGCCTGGGGCGCTGGTCCGGGCCGTGGCCTGGTCCGGTGCGCCGCCGAGCGCGCTGATCGGGGTCCGGTACGCGCTGCAGCGGGGCCGCGGCCGCCAGCCGGTCCCGGTCGGCACCGCGCTGCTCGGCATGGTGCTGGCGGTCGCCGCACTGTGCGCGACGGCCGTGTTCGGGGCGAGCCTGACCCGGCTCACCTCCACACCCGCGCTGTACGGCGTGCCGTTCCAGGCGGAGTTCAGCTATCAGGGAGGCGGGTCTCCGGCCTACGTCACCGGGCCGGTGCTGACCAGCCTGCGCCGGGACCGGGCGATTGCGCGAATCACCCTGGCGGACTTCGCGGCGGTTGACGTCAATGGTCATCAGGTCCGCTTGGCCGCGGTGACCGCGATTCGCGGCCCGGCGCTGATCTCGGTGATAGACGGCCGCCGGCCCAGCGGTGACCATGAGATCATGCTGGGCGCCGCGACCATGCGCAGCGTCGGCGCGCAGCCGGGCGGGCTGGTCCGGGTGATCGTTACGGACCCGGAAGGTGCCCGGCACCAGGCTCAGTTCCGAGTGGTTGGCCGCGCGTCGTTCGCGCCGAGCTTCTACACCGGCGGGCTGGGCAGCGGGGCCGCGATGACCATCAGCGCCCTGACGGACCTGCAATGCCCACCGGGCGCTGACGTGACAGCCTGCCAGCGCAACGTGCAGCGGGGCACCATCTACTCGGTGCTGGCCCGGGCCGCTCCCGGGCCGCACGCGGCCGCGGCGCTGGCCCGGCACGTCAGCAAATACGGTGAGTTCTCGGTCTCAGGCGACCAGGAGCCGGCCGAACTGGTCAACTTCGGTGAGTCGGTGAACTTCCCGCTGCTGTTCGGCGGGCTGCTGGCGCTGTTCGGGGCGGCGACGATGGTGCACCTGCTGGTGGTCAGCGTGTCCCGTAGGCGCGCCGAGGCTGGCCTGCTGAAGGTGCTCGGGTTCGTCCGGTACCAGGTCGCGGCGGTAGTGAGCTGGCAAGCCACCGTGGTGGCCGTGGTCGGTATCGTGGCCGGGGTGCCGCTGGGGATCGCGGCTGGCCGGGACGTCTGGCGGGTGTTCGCCACGAACTTCGGGGTGGTGCCTCTCACCGTGGTGAACGTGCCGCTGATCGCGGCGCTCGCCGTCGCGGTGCTGGCCGCCGCCAACGTTCTCGCCTTTTTCCCTGCGCTGCTGGCCGCGCGAACACGCCCTGCCCGGCTACTGCGAGCTGAGTGAGGGCATCCGCATATCGTCGGCGCATGCCGGGACGATGCTCGTGTGGACGCGCAGTCACGGCTACAGGATGTCCCCGCTGGGCGGTGGCTACGGCTGCCGATCCCAGCGACGGATGCAGAACCCTGGGTGACCACTTACTGCTGAAGATCACAAACGGGGTCGCCATAGCTCATGGCCATGAGCAAGCTACGGGCGCGCCAGCGCCAAACAAAAGAGCGGGTCCCCCCGGTCAGGGCGGAAGCCTGGCGGCTTGCAAGAGAAGGCAGGTCCTCCTGCTGCCCTTATATCCGCCCACGATACGAGCTCACCCCTCGAATGTGACTCTCATTGCATGTCCCTGGCCCGCCGGGTTGTTGCGCGAGGTACAGCAATAGAGCATCTTATTGTGCGCACAGCGCTCGGCCGTGACCTGCATCCCCGCAAGTCAGCACAGCGATTCGAACGGGATACTTACCATGGAGACGCTCTGCCGACTGAGCTAAGGGGGCGCTCCGGGCGTTGCAGAGCTTACCGCACTGCTGCCGTCGTGGCGTCTACACCCAAGGCGTCAAGCCCCGTCCCTAGCGACGCGCTATAGCTCGCAGCAATAGCAGCGAGAGGATCCCATGGGATCGCTGGGGGAGCTACTCGGTGTGGAGCACACGTCCGGCTGGCGATCTCGCCGCCGCTGCTGCGGGGACGATGGAGATCGCGATCGCAGCGACGAGGACCCCGGCGGCGAGCGCCGCGATGAGCCAGCCGGGCAGCACCGGGACCGCCACCAGCCCGGCGTCGAGGGCAAAGACCCGCCAGACCACCCTCCCGGCCACCAGGCCCAGCGGTACGCCAACCACGATCCCCGCCACCGCCACCGTCGTGGCCTGCCAGAACACCACGGCCGCGACCTGCCGGCGGACGAACCCGAGAGCCTTCAGCAGAGCACTGTCCCTGCGCCGCCGCCACACGCTCACCGCCAGCAGATGCGCCAGCGTGGCGGCACCGCACAGCATTACCACCCCGCCCAGCAGCAGCGGGAAGTTGGCTGACTCCCCGAAGTTCACCAGAGCCGTCGGGACGGTGGGCCGGGAGGCGTCCCCCGGGTACTGCCGGATGTGCCGCGCCAGCGCCGCGCTCCCGGGCGGCCCGGACACGGCGTGCACCAGTATCAACTCCGGAGGATGGGCCGCGGCTGCGCTGCGGCACCTCTGCTGCGCAGGCGACGGCGGGCACTGCGCCGCGGTGTATCCCGCGGTGGTCAGCGCCGCCCCGGTGCCAAGTCCCCCGGTGCCGAAGTCACTCGGGAACGACACTAGCCCCACCACCCGGAAACGGGCGCTGCGATTGGCGCCGCCCGGGGCGGTCACACCCACCTGGACCACGGATCCGATATGCGCGTGGGCCTGGCGCATGGTGGAGGCGCCGAGCGCTACCTCGCCCGGGCCGGCCGGAAGCCGCCCGCCGGCGGCCGACAGCAGCAGCCGGCCCCGGGGCGCCGCAGCGGCGAGCGCCTGGACGCCGACCTGGTTGACAGTAATCACGGGCCCTGACACCAGCGTGATCCGGTCGATCGCCGGATCGCGTTCCAGCCCGCTCAGCAGGCTGGTAGCATCCGCTTCCCCCGGTCCCGACCAGCTGAAAATTGCCTGAAACGGGTCTCCGTACAGCTCGGGCGAGGCGGTGAGGTGGGACAGGCTGGCGCCGAGCACGGCGGTCGCGCACAGCGCGGCCACCGCCAGGATCGTACCGGCCAGCGCGGTCCCCACCGGGACCGCGCGAGTACCGCGGCCCCGTTCCAGCGCCTGCCGGATGCCCAGGACCGCGACGGCCGGCGCGCCCGCCGCCGCGGCCGCGCCCCCCACCGCCGATGGCCGGACCACCCGGGCCCGCCGCGAGGAGCCCCGCGTCCGCAGCGCGGACGCTACCCCGAGCGTCAGCACCACGGCCACCGCGGCCACGGCGCCCAGGACGGCCACCGGCCAGTCGAAGGTCAGGCCGGGAGCGGGGTCGGCGAGCCGCGCCTCACCCACCGGCGCGAAGGCAGACAGCAGCGTGGCCAGGCCCACCCCGCCCGCCGCCCCGGCCAGCGCCACGAGCGCGGTCCGCAGCATGCTCAGCACGACGGACTGCCGCGAGCTCAGGCCCAGCGCGGACAGGGTCGGCTGGTCGCTGTTTTCCGCGGCGGTCTGCCGGGCCAGCGCCTGGCCTGCCACCACGGCCACGGCCAGCGCAGCGAGCGCAGCGAGCACCCACCAGCCGACGGCCTGAGGGCGGATCGAGGCCGTTATCGCCGCCGCCGCCGCATCGAGGTCCTGGACCCCGACTCCGTTCAGTCCGCTGGCCGCGGCCTCGAACCTGGCGAAGTCCGCCTGCCCGTGCCGGAGTCGCACGTAATAGAACGGCAGGGCCGGCGTGCCGCGGGTCGCTGAGGCAAACGCCTGGGTCGGGTAGAGGTCGTAGGCGGAACCCTGCCCGGACGGAAACTCGCTCTCCGCCGCCGCGATACCCACCACCCGCAGCGCGATCGTGGGCCCGGCGGGCTTGGGCACCGGGCCGCCGGCCAGGGCCTTGAGCTCCGCGCCCCACTGGGAGGCGGCCGCCATCGGAAGGCGGATCACCGTTCCGGGGCCTATCCCGTAGTCGCGCTGGAGTGTGAACGAGGCCAGCGCCTCGTGCACGGACGACTGGTCCGGCATGCGGCCGGAGACCAGCTTCACCATCCGGCCCAGGGCCGCGGCGGGCACCTCCCGGACGGCGAAATCGCTCTGGTTGATCTGGCGCCCGCAGGAGCATACGGGCTGGCCGTAGAAAGGCGCCCGGATCGGCGTCACCTGCGATACCTCGCGCATCGTGCCAAGTTTCGGCAGCGGCTGGCCGCTGTACACGATGGCGTCGTAACCGTGGCTGGCCACGAACCGCGGGAACGCGGAATCGGCGCGGCGGCCCGCCGTGACAGCCGCCAGCACAAACCCGGTCCCGATCGCGACAACCAGGCCGAGCACCAGCCAGGCCCGCCAGTACTGGCGGGCCCTAGCCGTCAGGACCAGCAGGATCGCACCCATGCCCTCCCCTTTGGCACAGTGTCCCGCTCAGGTGAGGCGCCGGGAAGGATGACAGCCACCGACGCCGGCCGGGTGCTAGCACGAAGACCAGGCTGGGGAGCGCGCGCCGGGGAACGCACCACGCGCCAGTCATCCCGGCGCGGCCGGCTCGGGGCTGGGCCATTGATCAACTGCCTCATGCGCCGGCAATCAGCCTGTCTGCGGCCGCGTGAGCACACGCGCATGACAGTAGCCGCCAGCGTCGCTGTCGGTTCATATGGGCTACGGATGCCGTGCCCTTGGCCCAACCACCTCAGGGACGAGACCGCCGCACCAAGATATGACTCGCGCCATAGCGCTGCTCGGCGAACGATCCTAGAGCGTCTTATTGCGCGCACAGCGCTCGGCTGCCACCTGCGTTCCCACAGGTCAACACAGCGATCCGAACGGGATACTTACCATGGAGACGCTCTGCCGACTGAGCTAAGGGGGCAAGTCTTAAGTTGTCTGACCTGGGGTTTCGCACCTCACGGCGGTCAACTCAGGTCATGCACAGCGGTCATCTGACTCCATGCCTGAGACCAGGTCGCCCGCCCGGGCTCTGGAGAGCTTACGCACTCCTGCCGTTGTGGCGTCTCCACCTCGAGGCGCCCAACCTGTCCCCGGCATCATCCGCGCCTACCCGGACGACGCTCTGCTGGCCGCGTTCCTGGCTGGCAGGGTATGCCAACAGCTGTCCTGAGCATCCGCGGTCCCCTGACGGACACCCGCCGCGGGTCGCATTGCCAGTCCTGCCGGTTGCCTGTCACGTCAGACGGTCCAGAGTGCCTGGGTCGGTGACAGCCGTGCGGCGCGGATGGCGGGCAGCAGCCCGGCCAGGGCGCCGATGATGACGGTCGCGGCCAGGCCGCCGGCGCTGGCCTGGGGTGGGATGACGACGGCCTCGCCGTGGCTGTGGGCGTAGATGGCGGTGGCGGTGGTGCCGATAGTGACGCCGGCGGCGCCGCCGGCCAGGGACAGCAGGATGGCTTCGGCCAGGAACTGGGCGCGGATCTGGCCGCGGGTGGCGCCCAGCGCGCGGCGCAGCCCGATCTCGGAGCGGCGTTCCAGCACCGAGATGACCATGATGTTGGCCACCCCGATCGCGCCGACCAGCAGCGCGACCGCGCCGAGGCCGAGGAACAGGGTGTCGAGCGCGCCCTTGGTATCGGCCTGGGCGGTGAGCGCGTCCGAGGGCTGGGAGACGTTGACCTGGCTGGGGTCTTCCGGGTTGGCCTGCGCGCCGAGCAGGTTATCGACGGTGGTGGTGA
Source organism: uncultured Actinomycetes bacterium (assembly GCA_963781085.1). Taxonomy (GTDB): domain Bacteria; phylum Actinomycetota; class Actinomycetes; order Streptosporangiales; family Streptosporangiaceae; genus RYN-230. Next base: position 46,679 of record CAWAES010000039.1, on the reverse strand, counting down.
CGGCCTGGTCGTTCGGGGTGGTGCGGACGTAGATGTCCGACGGGTGCCCGTCGAAGCCCAGGTACTTCCGGGCGGCGGGGAGGCCGACCAGGACTGCCGAATCGAGCTGCGGGGCGTAGGTGGCCGGGTTGAGGATGCCGGTGACGTAGAACCACTGGCCGCCGGCCTGGCCGTTGATCCAGATGCGCATCCCGGGCCGGATCCGGTCGATGCCCATCAGCTGCGCTGTGGTGGCGCCCAGCACCGCGACAGGCTCGCTGGCGGTGGCGGCGTTGAGGAACCGGCCCTGCACGCGCCTGGCGCCGGCGACCGCAGGCAGGCCGAGCGTCGTGGCATCCACGCTGACGGCGTTGGTGTTAACCGGGGGGATGTAGGGGGACTTGTAGGCGTTGACGCCGGTGACAGTGCCGGTGTCCTGCACTGCGGTGACCCCGGGCAGCCGGGCGAGCATGCCCGGTGCCGCTGTCGGCAGCTTGGCGGTGGCGCCGGAGAAGGTCTGCCCATTGGTGACGGTCAGCAGATTGGTGCCCAGGCGGCCGATCTCGTTCAGCAGCGCGGCCTGGGAGGAGGCGGCCAGGCCCAGGACGGCGACGATCGCCGCAACGCCGATCGCAATACCCAGCGCCGACAGCCCGGCGCGCAGCTTACGGGTCCGCAGCCCGATGCTGGCCAGCCCGGCCAGGTCCCCGGGCCGCAGCCGGGCCGCGGCCGGGGCGGCCGGCCGCCCGGAGGTGGCGGTCATGACGGTTCTTCTTGCGCGGGCCGGGAGTGGGCGGGCCGCCCGCCGTCAGCCCCACTGGCGGCGGCCGCGTGGCGGGGGACGGGGGCGATGTCGGCGATGATGTGCCCATCGAGCATCTCGATGCGCCGCCGCGCCCGGGCGGCGACCGCGTGGTCATGGGTGATGATGATGATCGTGGTCCCGGCGGCGTTCAGCTCCTCCAGCAAGGCCAGGATGGCGGCGCCGGTGGCGGAGTCGAGGTTCCCGGTCGGCTCGTCGGCCAGCAGCACTGGTGGCCGGCCGACGATCGCCCGGGCGATCGCGACCCGCTGCCGCTCGCCCCCCGACAGCTGGGTCGGCCTGGCCCCGGCCCGGTGCCCCAGCCCGACGACGGCCAAGGCGTAAGCTGCCAGCCGCCGCCGCTCGGCGCGGCGCACCCCGGCGTACAGCAGCCCGTCGGCCACGTTGCCCAGCACGCTCTGGTGCTCGGCGAGGAAGAACTGCTGGAACACGAACCCGATCCGGGACGCCCGCAGCGCCGCCAGCTCCCGGTCCCGCATCCTTGCCACGTCCAGGCCGGTGACGCGCACCGTCCCGGCAGTCGGCTTGTCCAGGGTGCCCATCAGGTGCAGCAGCGTGGACTTGCCAGATCCGGACGGCCCGGCCACCGCCATCAGCTCCCCGGCGGTCACCGCCAGGCTCGCCTGATCCAGCGCCCGCACCGGCGGCTGGCCCGGATACACCTTCGACACCTGCTCCAGCTCCAGCACCGGCACCCCGCCGGGCGCGTCCCCGCCGACCAGGGCCGTCTCCGCGGCGGTCACGACGCCGCCACCACGACGCGCTGCCCGGGGGTCAGCGCCCCGGTCACCTGCACCAGCCCGGAGGCGTCATCGAAGATCCCGGGCGTCACCGGCACCCAGCGCCGCGTGTTCCCCGGGCCGGCGACCTCCACGACGTACCTTCTCGACGACTGGGCCACCAGCGCCGTCACCGGCACCACCAGCACCGGGCCGAGGCTGCTGGCAGTGGTGATGTTCACCGTCACCGGCGCCTGATCCAGGGTTCCCGCTGCCCGGGGATCGGTCAGCATCACCTGCACCGGGATCGTCGTGTCCCCTTCCGACCTGGATGTTGTCGCCACGGTGCCCACCGAAGACACCGTGCCCGGCGTGATCGTCCCGTCGGGCAACGTCACGGTCACCTTGTCGCCCGCCTTCACCTGCGACTGCTGGGAGACATCCAGCGAGACCGTCACCATGTGCCGGTCAGACGTCGCCGCCAGTACCGGGCCGCTCGCCGAACCGCCCAGGCTCCCCGTCACCCGACTGACCCGCAGCGCCTGCGGCTCGAAGACCACCGACCCCAGCGGCAGCGACCCCGACGGGGAGGAGACCCCCAGCGCTGACTGCAGCTTCTCCACCCCGGCCGCCGTCTCCCAGGAGAAGTAATCCCAGCCCAGCGCGGAGATATTGGCGCCATCCGCGTCCCCCAGCGCCACCAGGTCATGGTTCAGCTGGGACACGTCCTCGCCCGTCACGCCCTCGCCCAGGGGCCGCCAGTCCGGCACGCTGCCGTACAGCAGCACCGCCGGGAAGCCGTTACCGGTCTTGTACAGCGCATGTCCCTGCCGGATCACCTGCCCGGCCGACGGCAGCCAGGTCAGCGTCCCGCTGCCCCGCCCGGTCACCGGGTAAGTTCCGGCATACCCCAGCGTCGCGGTCAGCGGCGTGGTTGCCGCGATACCCTGCCGGGTCACCACCGCTGTCGCCGGCGTCGCCTGCCCGGTCCCGGACGAGGCGGCCGGGGAAAACACCCCGGCCCGCCATCCGGCCACGGTCGCGGCCGCCACCACGGCCACGATGACCAGGGCCACCCAGCGAACACGGCCATGCAATTCCCCTGCCCCTGTGGCCGCTGGGACTTCTGCCCGCTGCCCGGCTTCCCGGCCGCGCGAAACAGTCTCACCCACTATCGGTCTCCGTCCCTTCTGCTTCCGGGTATGGGCGGCCCGTGGAACAGGTGCAGCAGCGACTGGCATCGCTGCCCCGGCCTTGGCCTACGGCGAATATTCAGGCGGGCCGCCCGGGCGGCTCAGTGGAACCCCTATGCCTCGGGGCAGCCTGCAGTTGCATTCGTCCATCTTGTTTTCGGTCTGCGCCGAACTTGAGTCGAAGCCGTGTACATGGACCAGGTTGAAACCCCAGCCCGCCGCGGGGTCCATGTGTCATGCCGGCGGCTTCGCAGAACCGGGCGGCAGTCGCGGCCAGGCCGGCTCCCACCGCAGACGTCTGTACTGGCTCGCAGAGGGTAAAAGCGTCGTCTGCAGTTAGCCAAACGGAATCCCTCCGAGCTGGTGGGGCACCAGGTACTGGCATTTGCCCATCACGGTGTTGAACCCCTGCGAATGCGAATAATTGAGGCTGATGCCGTGTGTGGATAGCGGGAAAATGGGGCGCCCCTCGGAGTCGAGGGCGGGATCGGGGAAGTTCGGCACCCCCTGGGAGCGCATGCAGCGGGCGAAGGGAAGCATGCCGCGCAGGAGAAGCGGCACCTCGGCCGGAGGAAACTGGTCGTCAATGCCCACCGGGAGCAGGCGCTGGCAGGCGTCCTCGGCTGTGCTGAGCTGGGAGCTGCTGACCCGGAGTTGTGGCGCGCTGGGGAACTTTGCGTTGCTGGCGCCAGCTTGGGGGTCGGGGAAGTTCGGCACGCCGTGCGAACGGACGCAGTGGGAGAAGGCGACCAGCCGGGCATTCGCTGACCCTCCTGCGTTCGAGGATTTCGCTGACCTTCCCGCAGTCGATGCGCTGCCTGAAGCTGTGGATGTTGGGCTGCTGCCGCACGCCGTCGCCAGCACGGCCAGGGCGGCTGTGGCGATGATCGCGGCGGCGGTTCGCGCCGCCGGCGGCCGTGCCCATCGTGGCCGGCGCATGACGTGGGTACTGCCGTTCATCATGCCCTCCTCAGGTGCTGGGTGATCGTGCTGACCGCCTGCGCCGGCGTCCGCCCTGGACAGCGCGCTGCACGGGGAGGCGGCGTCTGCCGGGGCGATGCCCGGACCGGGTGAGGCACCGCAGGCGGTCGCCCAGCGGGACCCCGGCAGCGCGGGGACGAGCTCCATGCCGGCAGTTCTACGCCCGGGCGGGTGACATCTCCGCTACATGCGATGTTGGACAGATGTCATGCCGGCCGTCGCATACTGGCGGGTGTGCGGGTGCTAGTGGCCGAGGACCATGTGACGCTGGCCGGCCTGATCACTCAGGGGCTGAGTCAGGCCGGGATGGCCGTGGACACGGTGTATGACGGCGCGGCGGCGCTGGGGGCCGCCGGGCAGACGACCTATGACGTGATTGTGCTCGACCGCGACCTGCCGACCGTGCACGGTGACCGGGTGTGCCGCACCTTCGCCGGCGGCGGCCCGCGGATCCTCATGCTCACCGCCGCCGCCGGCGTCGATGACCGGGTCGGCGGGCTGGAACTGGGCGCGGATGACTACCTGCCCAAGCCGTTCGCGTTCGCCGAGCTCGTCGCCCGGGTGCGGGCGCTGTCGCGCCGTGCGCCGTCGGTGCCGCCGGTGCTGCACCGCGGGGACCTGGCCGTGGACCTTGCCCGGCACCGCGCCAGTCGCGGCGACCGCACGCTGTCCCTGACCCGCAAGGAGTTCGGGATCCTGGAGATGCTGCTGACCGCCGACGGCGCCCTAGTCAGCGCTGAGGAACTGCTCGAGCACGTGTGGGACGCCCACGTCAACCCGTTCAGCAACATCGTCTCGGTGACGATGGCCCGGCTGCGGCGCAAGCTCGGCGACCCGCCCCTGGTCGAGACCGTGGTGGGCAAGGGGTACCAGATGTGAGCCGCCCGCGGCTGACCGTCCGGGCCCGGCTGACCCTGCTGTACACCGGCCTGTTTGCCGTGTGCGGGGCGATCGTCCTGGCGGTCAGCTACACCCTGGTGGCGCAGCTGAAAACCCAGGGGCAGGGCCATCCCCCTCCTTCCCCCTTCGCGGCGCGGTGCCGGTCCGGGGAGCTGAGCGCCCATCCCAATGGGCACGTCCTGGCCAAGTGCGCCGCATACTTCCAGCAGCAGGGCGCGCAAGGCCAGCGTGATCTGACCCTGTCACACCTGCTGCAGTACTCGCTGATCACGCTGGCCGTGGTCATCGCCCTCGCCGCGATCCTCGGCTGGATCTTCTCCGGGCGGGCGCTGCGCCCGGTGCACCAGATCACCGCGGCCGCCCGCGCCGCCTCCGAACACAACCTGTCGGCGCGGGTCGCGCCGACAGGTCCCCGCGACGAACTCCGCGAACTGGCCGAGACCTTTGACGAGATGCTCGGCCGGCTCCAGGCCGCGTTCGAGGGCCAGCAGCGGTTTATCGCCAACGCCTCGCATGAGCTGCGCACCCCGCTGGCGGTCATGCGCGCGACGGTCAACGTCGTGCTGGGCAACCGGGACAGCACGCCCGGCGACCTGCGCGCGATGGGGGAGGACATCCGCGCCGCCATGGAGCACGCCGAGCACCTCATCGGCGCGCTGCTCATCCTCGCGCGCAACGAGCGCGGGCTCACCGTCCGCGAGAAGGTCAACCTGGCCACGGCCGCCGAGGACGTCCTCGACACCGTCGGCCTAGGCGACCGGCGGGTCCACGCCATGCTGGAGCCCGCCGTCATATCCGGCGATCCGGTGCTGGCCGAGCACCTGATCGCGAACCTGGTCAACAACGCGGTCCGGTACAACATCGCCGGCGGTGACATCTGGATCAGCACCCGCACCATGGCGGGCTGCAGCCAGCTGACCGTGGCCAATACGGGCCCGGTCATCAGCCCGGCCGATATCGACCGCATCTTCCAGCCGTTTCAGCGGCTCAGCGACCGCACGTCCCATGACGGCTCCGGGCTCGGCCTGGCCATCGTCAACTCCATCGCCGCGATCCACGGCGGCACCGCCATCGCCTGCCCCCGCAATGACGGCGGCCTGTCCGTCACGGTCACAATCCCCTCGGCTGGCCCCCCGGTCCAGGGCACCGGCATCCAGGCACCCGAACGACCAGGTGTCCCGCACCCAGGCTGACGTATGCCCGTTTGCGGCTGTCAGGGACAACTGGAACAACCAGCAGGCCCACTGCCAATGCCGGTGCGGCCCTCCTGAGGGGGCGAGTCTTAAGTTGTCGACCTTGGGTTTCGCGCCCGCGGGCGGCCAACTCGGGTCTGCACAGCGGTCCGACCGGTCCGTTCTGGTCTTTGGAGAGCCGACCGCACCCGGGGAGTCCTGCATTCCTCCCCAGGCCCCAACCCGTTCTTCACACCAGCCCGGGCTATACCGGGGACCGCGCGCCGTGACGCCTGTCGGCGGCGGGCGACGACCCGATAGCGGGAGAAGCCAGAGCAAGGTCCAGACAGCCAGTGAGATCAACGGTAGGGCAGCAGGGCACATCAACCTGATGGCGGGAACCGCGGTATGAGACTTTCCGCCGCTTCCCATACCGGTTACCTGACCAGTTCCTACCGTTGCCAGGCCGAACTCAGCCTGTAGGCGGATGACACTCCGCCATCCCGGGACGAAGCTTGTCCCATGGCACCCCCACAGCGCGAATCAGGGCCGTGGCCGCCACCGAACTGACCAGCGGTCAGACAGCACCAGGCTCGAGAGCCACCGTCCGGCATGCATTTGCCTGCCGGGGACTTCCCGGCCGGACACGCGAGAGGAGGCTTCGCCACGGACCAGCCCGGCGGCTCCGCCGACCCCGCCCCCGAGGCTGCCGCCGGGGCAGACTCGCCGGCCGCGCAGAGGCCGGTTTCGCCCTCCGATCGCGTGCCCGTCCTGGCGTGGGTAATCGCTGCGGTGTTCGTAGCGGTTGAGCTGGCTGTCAGCGGCCGGTACGGCTTCCTGCAAGACGAGCTGTATTTCATCGTGGCCGGGCATCACCTCGCCTTCGGCTATGTCGATCAGCCACCGCTCGCCCCGCTGCTCACCCGGATCACTGGCCTCCTGGGGGTCAGCCCGACGGCGATCCGGATCGTCCCGGCGCTGGCCGGCGGAGCGATCGTGGTCATGTCGGCGAGGCTCGCGGCCCTGTTCGGCGCGGGCCGCTTCGGCCGGGTGCTCGCCGCCCTCGTCACGGCGTGCGCTCCGGTCCTCCTGGGCGCCGTGCACATCGGCAACACCACGCCGCTGGACCTGCTCGCCTGGACAGCCATCCTGCTGTGCGTCAGCACAGCCCTGCTGCGGCACCGGCCGCGCTGGTGGCTCGTTGCGGGCGTCGTGGCTGGGCTCGGCCTCGAGGCCGACAACCTCGTCGTGTTGCTGCTGATCTGCCTCACCCTTGGCCTTCTCGCCTCCGCGCACCGCGCTGTGCTGTGGACAAGATGGCCATGGCTCGGGCGCCGGGATTGCCGCGGTGATCTGGGCGCCGAACCTCATCTGGCAGGCCACGCACGGGTGGCCGCAGCTGGCCATGTCCGCCGCGCTGCACCGGCAGAACACCTCCCCGTCGGACTACGCTGGCGCGCTGCCCGCCCAGCTCCTCTACCTTGGCCTGCTGGTGGCACCGCTGATCGTCGCGGGCTTCGTTGTCCTCTGGCGGACCCCTGAGCTGCGGTTCCTTGGCGTAACGGCCACCCTCGTCCTCCTCTACGTGCTGGCCTGGGTCCCTGGCAAGGTGTACTACGCCGACGGAGTGGCGCCGGCGGTGCTGGCCGCGGGCGCCTCAGCGGCCGAGCGCTGGATCGGCCGCGCACACCGGCCGCGGGCGCGGCGGGGGCTGGTGGTAGGCGCATCCCTGGTCGGCGTGGCTGTGGCCCTGCCGAGCTTGCTGCCCGTACTCCCGGTCAGTGACGCGCACGACCTGCCGGCCTCTTCCCAGCAGAGTTCCCTGGGGGACACCATCGGCTGGCCGCAGCTGACCAGTGCGGTCGCGGCGCAGGACGCGGCCCTGACCCGGGCAGGCCAGCGGCCCACCTCGATCTTCACGGGGTACTACGCCGAAGCTGGCGCACTGGACGTCCTCGGCTCAGCCGACCACCTGCCGCCGGTGCTGTCCGGCCACAACGCTTACTGGATGTGGGGTCCTGGCCGGGCCTCGGACCGTACCGTGCTCGTCGTCGACGCGCTCGGCCAGCTGCGGCCGTACTTCGCGAACTGCCGCTCGCTGGCCGCCTACTATGCCCCGTACCACATGAACAACGACTGGACTGACGTGCAGATCGGCCTCTGTACCGGACCACGCGCTGGCTGGCCCACGCTGTGGCCGCACCTGAAGCACTACGGCTGACTGCCGGCTGGATCGCCGCGCCCGGCGTCCAGCAACGCCGGGCCGCCAATTGGCCATTGAAATGCGGGCAGGCCAAGGCCATAGTTACCCGCTCCGGCCGAGGTTGACGTGGGCTCGTCGCAGGAGTCGTTTGGCTTCGCGGATGCCGCTGGCCATCGCGCCGTCGGTGTACACCAGCCGTGCGCTCTGGGTGTGTTCTCCAGCGAATAGAAGGCGACCGTGCAGCGGCTCGCCGAGCAGGTCTGCGTCGGCGGGGGTGGCGCCAGGCGGAATGTGAGAGTAAGCGCCGAGGCTGAACGGGTCGGTCGCCCAGGAGGTCACCGCGACGGCGGTCGGCTCCGGGCACGTTGCGCCGATCGCTTCCGTGAGCATCCCGCAGATCCAGTCAGCTGCGTCGTCCGGAGTCGTATCGAGCACCCGGTCGGCCACGCCGTGGAAGACAAAGCAGGCCAGGGTGGGAGCGGCGCCGAAGGCGTCGAGTCCGATCACCCACATCGCCGGCTCGTCCGGGTCACTCGGAAACAGCATCAGGTGCGGCAGCCCCGCAGCCCGCCAGAACGCCTGGTCGAAGGTCAGCACGACCTTCTCGAAGTGGCCGAATCCCAGCCGGTCGATAGCGGCCAGCCGATCTGGTGGCAGCGCGGGTGAAAACTGAGGCCGCCGGGCTTTGAGTACCCCGAGCGGCACCGTCACCACGACGTGTGAGCCGTCCTCAGCCGGGCCGGCGGCGCTCCGCACGCTCACACCGTCAGTCCCGACGGCAATCTCGGCCACGTCGAAGTTCAGCCGAACATCAGCGCCGTCGGCCATGGCCCGCACCAGGCTCCGGTAACCGCCGCTCGGCAGGTCGCCGAAAAACCCGCCCCCGTACTCGCGCTCGTTCCACATCCAGCGCAGCGACTGACGCTCAGACAGGTCCGCGGACTCACCCTCAATAAGTGCCCGCAAACCTTGTCGCGCGCGCCGCGCCGGCCCGGCGGCAGATCGGCGCCTGCCACGAACGCGTCGATCCCCTCCGCAGCCGACGCGTCGGGACCGAGTTCGCGCTGCAGCCGATCCATTGCCGCCGGGAATGCCTCATACAGCGTGCTCAGCTCCGCGCGAACTTCACCCGGCGACAGGCGGCGGCTCTCACCGAAGTCAAAGGCCGCCATCTCCGGCAACGGATCACCGTCATGGCAGGCGACACCGACCTGGTCCGCGAAAGCGCGCATCGGGTTCCCGATCGGATGGTGGATCCACGAGCCGCCCAGATCCACCGGAGCACCCGCGAGGTCGATCGTATGCAGCCGACCCCCGACCCGATCGCGTCCCTCCACCACCACGTACGCGACCCCGGCATGCGCCAGCGCGTTCGCGACCGTCAATCCCGCGATCCCCGCGCCGACCACTACCACCCGCTCTACCGGGCCAGTCACCCCACCCGGCACGTCAGGTCGGCCATCGTCATAAGTCCCGGCTTCCAGCACAGCCACTCCCGTCCTCCGGTACGCCGTCCGCCAGCCCAGCATGCCTGATGTGGCAGCTGGGCTGGCAGGCCGCCATCCGCCGAATCAGCCCTCAGGGAAAGGGAGAAGAACCCATCTGAACTGAGATTGCCAACGATGCCCCGGGTGCTGTTTGATCAAGGGCGACCCAGAAGTCTGGGCCCGGAACAGCGGCCTCTTATTGCGGCAAGGGCAGCACTGCCAGGGCGCGCCGTCACGGCGGCACGGCGAGGCAGCAACAGTGGGACGGCCTATCTTGCCTGACCGCGCGGCGGGAGGTGTCTCATGACCGCAGTGGCCCGCCAGGATGTTCCCGGCCAGCAGCATCAACTGGCCCGGCGGCTGCGGGCCGCGGTGCTCGGACCGCGAGGCGGGGGCACAACTCGCCGCAGAGCCTCTGATGCTTTCCGAGTCGTCATCGCCATCGCCGTGGTGGCGGTGTCCATCCCGGTCATGCGGGCCAATTCGGCTGTCGAACTCAGCATCGTGCACGCCCTGACCCCACCCCCCACAGCGATCAGGTGGCTGGTCACCTCGGTGTTCTGGCTCGGCTCCGCTGGGGTCGTCGTCCTGCTGGTCATCGTCGGGTTGCTGGTTCCGCGGCTGGCCGCGGTCCGGTGGACGGCTTTGGCTGGTTTGCTGACCTGGGGCGTGTGTGCCCTGCTGCAGGTAATCCTCGGGCCCGCGGCGGGCCTGCCGCCAGCCGCCGAGCTGGCCGGGGTCAGCGCCAGTTATCCCGTGACCCAGCTCGCGGTCACTATCGCGGTGGTCGCCACCGCGCTTCCTTACCTGAGCCGTCCAGTCCACCGGCTGGTGTCGCTCCTCGTCGCCGTGGCGGCGCTGGCCGCGGTCTCCGGCGGGTACGCCCTTCCCGTCAACGCGGTCTCCAGTCTGGTGCTCGGCTGGGGGGTGGCCGCCGCCCTGCACCTGGCGGTGGGCTCACCGCTCGGCCTGCCGTCGGCGGCGGAAGTCACCGACTGGGTCGCAGACCTGAACCTCACGGTGCAGGACATAACCCGTTCCCCTCACCAGGTCTGGGGAGTGGAGCAGCTCACCGGCCATGACCAGGCGGGCAGGAGGATCGAACTGGCGGTCTATGGCCGTGACGCGTCCGACGCCCGGGTGCTGGCCAAACTCTGGCGGTTCTGCCTGTACCGGGACTCGGGACCCACCCTCATCCTCGATCGGATGCAGCAGGTTGAGCACGAGGCTTACCTCACCCTCATGGCGGGACGAGCCGGCGTCCTGGTGCCTGAGGTGCTCGCCGCCGGCCGATTCGGACCCAGCAACGACGCAGCGCTGGTGACCAGACTCCCGGACGGCCCGACGCTGTCCGCCGCCGCGCCAGCGCCACCGCGCCGGCGCCACCGCGCTGACGGCACTGCGGCCGACGGCACCCTGGCCGACAGCCCCGTGGCTGACGCCACTCTCGACGAGCTGCTGCTAACCGTGCTCCGGCTACGCGCGGCCGGCATCGCCCACGGGGCGCTCGGCTCTGACACCCTCATCCTGGCCGCCGAGGGTATCTGCGTGCGGAACTTCCGTCGCGCATCCTCGTCGGCTCCAGCCAGCCGGCTGGATAGTGATCTAGCTGCGGTGCTCGCCGCGATGGCCGTGCGGGCGGGCGTCGAGCGGACAGCCGCAGCAGCCGCCCGGGTTCTCGATGCGGACTTGGCCCAGAGCGCCCTGGTGCACTTGCAGCGTGCGGCACTGGACCCGGCCACGGTGGCCGTCCTGCAGCATCAGAAAGATCTGCTCCCCAAGCTGCGGACCGCAGTGGCGAGCGAGACGGGCATCGAAGTGCCCAAGCTCGCCGAGGAGAAGCGGATCAGCTGGACGAACCTGCTGTTCGCCGTCGGCTCCCTGATCGGCATCTGGGCCATCATCGGGGTGCTTTCCGACGCCAGCGGCTCCCTGGACGTCATCAAGGGGGCCAGCTGGGGATGGGTGGCGCTGGCGTTCCTGTTCGCTCAGCTTCCGGTGGTCTCCGAAGCCTGGGCGCTCATCGGCGCCGTGGTCGGCCAGCTTCCCTTCGGGCGGTGCGTCGCGCTGGAGACGTCGAACACGTTCACCTCGCTCGTCGGCGGCAACGTGGCCGTATTCGCCCTCCGGGTTAGGTTCTTCCAGCGCCAGGGATATGACGCTGAAGCAGCCGTCAGCTCGGGAGCCATCGTGTTGACCGCGAGTTGGACCGCCGAGACCCTGCTCTTCCTCGCGGCCATCGGCTTCGCCGCCGGCAACTTCCATGTCCCGTCGGACTCTGGCGGCAACCAGGGGATTGTCTGGATCGTCATCGCGGTCATCCTCGCTGTGGGGGTCGCCCTGGCCCTGATCGCCCTGGTCCCGCGGCTCCGGCGGCTGGCTAGCCGCCAGATCCGGCCGCACCTGCTGACCATCTGGGCCAACATCAAGGTGATTGCCAGCGAGCCGCGCAAGATTTTTTACGTCCTGGCCGGCTCTACCCTGGCCCAACTCCTCGTCATCCTGGCCCTCGGTGCGTCGCTGCACGCCGTCGGGGAGCGAGCGAGCATCGCCACCCTGATTACCGTCAACACGCTGGCCGCCATCATCGGCGGCGCGGTACCGGTGCCCGGCGGCGCCGGTGTCGTCGAGGCGGGCCTGATCGCCGGGCTGACCAGCGCCGGCATCCCTCAGGAGCAGGCCGTGGCCGCGGTGTTCATCCAGCGGCTCTTCACCGCCTACCTGCCCCCGATCTGGGGCTGGTTCACGCTGGCCTGGATGCGCCGGCGCGAATACATATGACCGGGCCACCGCGCGAGATACAACCAGCGTGACGGAACCGAACTCGTCAGCCAGCCGTCCAAGTCCCCGTGGACGACACACACGCGCCGCGAGACTTCCAGCCGCCTGACCGTCGCGTCAGCGTGTCCACAGTAAGGAAATCCGCAGCTCCCCAGCCTGCTGCGCGCCAGGGCGTGGCAGGCAGCCGGCCAGGCATGGCGGGCAGTCGGCCAGCCAAGAGCCAGGCCGCGAGCGAGCCGGGCCGATCGCCGGATAAGTCATGACATCGCCCAGATCGAGACTTGCCCGACCTAATATTCTGGCGATGAGGCAGGCAGGCCCCGTGGTTCACGAACGGTCCGCCTGGGCACATGTGTTGAACTCCGACAGCAGGGAATGTTTTCGGCGCACGAGCGATCTGACGAGTCAGAGGACACGCGAGGTCTCGACGAAGATGACCATGGCGATCAAGGCGCGGCCATGAAATCTGCCCGATCCGGATCTGCAGCGTTCGGCGTCGTGGCCAGCGCGGCCCTTGTCTCTTCCGGCGTCCTGGGCAGTCTCCTGGGTGCTGGCCCGGCCGCTGAGGCTGCCACGGTGAGCGCGCCCCAACGTGTGCGGTCAGCCTCCGGCCAGAGCCACAGCCGCCCGATCCGTCCCGGCTGGCCAGACGAGGATTGTCCTGGACGCGGTCTCACTCTCCTCCGCCAAGTCCCCTAAGCCCAAGGCCACCAAGTCCAGCACCGCCAAGCCCGAGGCCACCAACCCGGCCAAGGCCAAGTCCAGCAGTTCCCCGTCCCCCTCGGCCAGCGCCAGCCAGTCCGCGACCGCCAAAGCGACCGCGACTGCCAAAGCCACCGCGACCGCCTCCAGCAGCCCGACCCCCAAAGCCACGGCCACCGCCTCCGCCACCCCGAAGGCCACCGGGAGCGCCTCAGCCACCCCGAGCAGCAGCGCTTCAGCCAGCAGCAGTACCTCAGCTAGCCCCAGCAGCAGCGCCTCGGCCAGTCCTAGCAGCAGCGCCTCGGCCAGTCCTAGCAGCAAGCCCTCGGCCACTCCCTCCCCCAGTCCGACAGGGTCGGGCTCGGCGAGCCCCTCCCCCAGCCCGAGTCCGACCGGCAGCAGCCCTTCGGTCCAGCTCTGCCTCTCGGTGCAGCCCGTCACGACCAAGTCGGGCGTGCACCCGGGCGGGACAGGCAGCTATGCGATCTGGGTCTGGCCCGCGGGCGGCGCGGCGAGCGGCGTCACGGTGACCATCAGCGGCAAGGTCGCCAGCAAGGCCGTCACCCCTAAGCTCACCGTGTGCCCCACGGTCAGCGGCCGCACCTGCAAGGTAGGCGGGATCGCCAAGGGCTCCTCGGACGAACTCCAGGCCACGATCGCCGTTCCCAGCGGCACCGCCGCCGGCAAGCAGGCGAGCCTCACCGCCACGGCCAGCGCCAGCGACGCCGCCGCTCCGCCGGCGGCCGACGGTGCCATCAAGATCACCGCAAAACCGTCGGCCTCGCACTCGCCGTCGCCGTCCCCGACCGCCCACCCCGACGTCGTCCGGCACGGGCCTCGGGGCCACACTTCCGGCGGGGATCCTGCCCACCGTGCCCTCGGCCGTGGTCCCGGGGGCTACGCTCGGCGAACTGCCTGCGCCGACGACGTCCGCGGGCTCACCCGGCGCCGTCTTCCCGACTGTGTCGCCGCAGCCGAGCGCCAGCCCCAGCCCGTACTCGGCGGTGCTGCCCAGCGCCCGCGCCATACGGGTCACCGACGCGGCGGCGACGTTCCCGTTCAGCACCCGGCTGGTCGGCGGCGAACTGGTGGGCCTGGCCGTGCTCGCCGCGGCCCTGGCCATCGCGATCGTCCGGTTCTCGCTGCGCCGGCCGCGCCCACAGCACGGCAAGGACGCGGCCGGCTGAACGCCGGCTGCACCCGCGGACCGCGATCCGCCGCCATAACCCGCGGCCAGAGTCAGGAGGCGTAGTCCGCCCGCGCGGGTTCTAGCTGCCGACGTGCTCGACCAACGGCCGGATGGCCCGCAACTGCGCGGCCAGCCTGCTCGCGCTCATCGTGGGCGAAGCCACCACGCCGAACGTGTCGTTGTCGGCCCAGGTACACAGGGCGACGCTGCCCGGCACGCTGGCCTGGGCGTTGACGCACGCCGCCGACCCGCCGAGCGACCCGGCGCTGGTGCCGAAGGCGCCCTTGGACTGCTGGGTGAAGCTCTCGATGAAGCCGCCCGGCGAGACCCCGGACAGGTTGCCGCCAATAAGCAGGATCATCTGCGGCGTCTTGGTGCTGGCGGCGCCGGTACCGTCCTCGTAGACCGCCGAGACGACGTGGCTGGCCTGGCCGGCGCTCTTGGCGATGACTTGCCGCTGCAACTGGCTGGCGTTCATCTGCTTTTCGAGCTGCGGCCGCCGGACGTAAGACCCCAGCTTGTCCGGCGTGACCAGGACGTGGTGCGGCCCACCGCCGAACAGGCCGGACTCCGCCGCGACCGCCGCGCCGCCCAGGACGACGACCAGCCCGGCCCCGATCATGAGCATCCGCCGGCTACGGCGCCGCCCTGACCTGCGGCCCGACCGCGCTACCCGGGGAGGCCGCTCGCCGCGGGCCGGGCCTGCCTCGTCGTGCTCCGCGGGCGCTTCCCGTACCGCGACCCGGCCGCGGGGCCGCCGGTCCCGGTCCACCTCGTCCGCCGCCCGCGGATCGGGGGGCGGCTGGATCGCTGAGGGTCGCGACGCCGGGCGGCGAGCGGGCTCGTGCTCGTAGCCGCGCTGGTCGTTACGATCAAATTCCGGTTCCGCAACGAAGCCCGCTGGGCCGCCGCGCCCCCGGCCGACCGGTTCGGGGGATCTGCGCCCGGGCGGGATGGGGCCGGAGTCAGCCCGGGCCGGCCCGGTCCGGCCCGGCGCGGCGCGGGCCACCCTTGCGGGACCGGTGGCTGGCGCCTGACCCGGCCCGGCCTCCAGGGGACTGTCCCAGCCAACCCCGGAGCCGCCGGGCGCCCGGCCGTGGCGGCTGCGGCTGGCCCGCTCTGCCGGGCGGTCTCTGACCGCCGGGGGCAGGCCGGCCTCGGGGTGGGGTTCGGGACGGTGCCGGCGCCCACGCCGGGGCGCCGTGGTCCAGTCCACGGCAGGCGGTTCTCCGGTAGCCTGCCCGGCCGGGCTGGAGCGTGTCCCATCCAGGCGCGATTGCTGCGGCGGCGCAGTCAGGTAGCCGTCCACGCCCGGCCCGCCGGGCGGTACCGAACGACCACCCGGCAGCGACCCGCCGGGCTCCTCACGAGGTGCTGCGGACCGCCGGCCGCGCGCGGGGCCCGGCTCGTGTCCGCGACCCGCGTCACGCCCGCCCACATCCGGCCTGAGATCGTAGGGTCCGCTCGGGGGGGCCGCCGGGTAACTGCGCCTGCCGTCGCCCGGACCGGTTCCGCGCCCCTGACCGGGGACGGCCTCGCCCGGCGCGGCGGGCCCGGCGTAACCGGGGGCGCCGCCTGGAGCGGGGGGCGTGCGTGGCCGCGGGTTCCGCTGCCCGGTGCGCCGGGCAGGCCCGTACCCACCCGCCGTCTCACCTGGACGGCCGGACCGGCGAGACGCCGGCTCCCTGGGTGCGCCCGTCGGGTCGTAGCTGCGGGCCGCCTCCCCTGGCGGCCTCGCACGCCCATAGTCCGCGGGCGCCGCCCAGCCATAACCAGACGACGACTCCCCAGCCGGCGTGCGGGGGCCATAACCGACCGCCGGCTGCACCTGGCGGCCCGGCCCGTCCCTGGCCGGGCGCCGCGTCTCCCGCGAGTCTGCCGCGGGTGCCGGGCGGGGCCGGGTAGCCCTGGGCGGCCTGCGGATCTCCGGGGACTGGCCGCCAGCGCTGGCCCGGCACCTTCTCGGGGTACTGCGACGGTGGGTACGCACGCCGGGGCAGGTCCCCGGGGTACTCGGGTCCGGGATCGACAGAGCCACGCGCCCGCCGCCCACGCGGCGGTTGCTGCGGGCTCTCGTCGGTCATATGTCCCCTTGCCGTGCCAGTGACGCGATCGTGCCGGACCGGGAGTTACCCCATCATGGGGCATGGCAGCGACGCCTGCCACCGGGTCTGGCACGCTCGTCCGCACGAGCCGGGACCGTCGCCCGAACGGCCAGCTAAGGCCGGGTCCGGGGCACTGGGACTGGAGGCCCTGGCGGCGGCGGGAGCCCCAGGCGGGGCTCCCGCCGCGACTCCCTCAGCGTCGCCTGTCTCCGCTAGCCGGTGCCGGGCCGCCCCGTCAGTTGGCACAACCCTGGACCGTATGGAGCGGGCTGCAGTTGTCCGGCGTGTTACTGGTGACGGTCGAGGTCTTCAGCGTGATGTTGGTGCTGCCCGTCGCGATTCCCCCGCCGCTGGTTCCCTTGTTGAACGGGCTGGTGATACGCCGAGCGGGTCCCCTCGGTGTGCTGGCGCGCGATCTCGGCAGCCCGGTCCTCGTCCTTCGCCTCGACAGCGTCGATGAGTTCCCGGTGCTCCGCCCAGGACGCCTGGCCGCGCTGCGGCGCGACCTGCCGGTAGTACCAGCGGACCCGGCGGCTGACGATGCGGGCCAGGTCGGCCAGAACGGCGTTACCGGCCACCCGGGCGAGCGCGGCGTGGAACTCGCTGTTGGCGGCTACGACGCGTTCGGTCTCCCCGGACGCGACGGCGCTCTGTCCCTCGAACCAGATGGCCCGCAGCCGGGCTATCCCGGTGGGAGAGGCCGCGCGCGCGGCCAGCCGGGCCATCTGCACCTCGAGGAGTTCCCGCACGTCGAGCAGCTCATCGACCTCATGATCGGTGGGGACGTGGACGAAGGCGCCCTGGTTCGGCCGCAGATCCACCCAGCCTTCCGCCTCCAGCCGGTGCAGCGCCTCGCGCACCGGCTGGCGGCTCACCCCCAGCTGCCGGGCCAGATCCGTCTCGACCAGGTGCTCGCCAGGACCGAGCCGACCGCCGACTACCAGCTCGACCAGGGCTTCGTACACGGACTGGCGCAACGGCACCGGGCGCGCGACCGGGCTGATGAACACGGGCGGGCGGACCGGTTGCGCGTCCGCCGTCACGACGCTCTCCCCACGCATTTAGCATACCGGCGGCTGTATCCAAAATGCAGTGCGGGGACTCTGCGTGAGGCTGGGGCGAGCGTGGTCCCTCGCAGGCCTGGCTGGTAGACACGGCACATGGTGCTGCACGTACGCGGAACCGTGCTGCCGGAGCGGGAAGAGCGCTCGTGGTGGATCGACGGCGGAGTGCTCCGCGAGGATCATGTCGCAGGCGCCGAGACGGTCGCCGAGGCTGGCTGGCTGCTACCCGGCCTGGTCGACGTGCACACTCATCCCGGCGCGGAGCAGCCCGGTGACCCCTTCGACGAATCGGTGCTGCGCACCGACCTCGCGGAGCACGCCGCCGCGGGTGTGCTGCTGATCCGCGCCCCCGGGGCCGCGGCCCGCATCCCGGGCTGGGCCCACGACGCGGCGGGCCTGCCCCGGGTGCGCTCGGCGGGACCGTGGCTGGCTACCCCGGGCCGTTTCTTCCCGGGCTGGGGCCGCCACGTGACCGAGGCGGAACTCGCCGAGGCGGCCGTGCAGGAGGCGGCCGTGGCCGCCCAGCAGGCCGCTGCCGCGGGCGGGACCGCTCCCGGAGCCGGCTGGTGCAAGATCATCGGTGACTGGGCCTGGGACGAGCCCCCGGTGCCGCTGCCCGTTCTCCGCGACGTGACCAGCGCGGTGCACGCGATCGGCGGCAAGGTCTCTGTGCACGCCCAGACGGCCGCGGGCTGCGCCCACGCGGTCGCCGCCGGGGTGGACAGCCTGGAGCACGGCATGCACCTCGACCCGGGCCTGCTGGACCAGATGGCGGCTCAGGGCACGGCCCTGGTGCCGACCCTCAACGCGTTCGCGTCGTCCGCGTTCCGGGTCCGCGCCGGAGACCCCGGGCCCCGCCGGGACGCCTACCTGACGGGCTGGGCGGCGATGCCGCCGACCGTCCGGGCCGCCTACGAGGCGGGGGTCACGGTGCTGGCCGGTACCGACACGCATCCGTGCGGCACCGTCGCCGAGGAGGTGGAGCGGCTGATCAGCGCAGGGCTGCCCTGGGAAGCCGCGGTGGGCGCGGCCAGCTGGACCGCCCGGGCCTGGCTCGGCCTGCCCGGCCTGACCGACGGCGCCCCTGCTGACCTGGTCGTCTACGACGAAGACCCGGTGGCACACCCGGACATCCTGCACCATCCCCGTCTGATCATCTTGCGCGGCCAGATCCTGGCCTGACCGGAGCCGCCTGCCGAGCCTGGCGCGTCCCTATCTCCGACTGACATTCGTAACACCTCTCCCTCGAAACACTTTCATTCCCGCTAAAACACATTCACCCCCGCAGCAGGACGCTGCCGGGGGTGAATGTTATCCCGTCTCGAAGGAGATTAGTAGTTGGCGCGGATTTGGGCTGGGGACGACCGTAGCGGAGGCCTCAGCCGTGGAACATTCCTGGACTGCCCCCGTGGAACATGCTTGGGCTGGCCGCTGACACGACAGGAGCAGAGTTAACACTGGCGGCGATTGCAGGAACGGCTATTGCGGCCCCGGAAAGAAGTGTTGCACCGGCGGCGAAGAGAGGTAAGGTGACTTTTATGGCTAGTGCCCGCGCGATACGCATGGCGCCTCCATAAGGTAATGCCCGACGGATGGTTACCCGTCATAGCGGTCCTGTGGATAATCCGGTGCATGCGTTCCGGCAAGACCTACGGTACGTCCGCCTGACCTGGCTGTCTACCAGAATCTAGAAATTGAAGAAAGATTTTAGAAATTCCATTGATCACATTCTTGAGCCTTAAATCATTCGTTATTCCCAGTGGAAATTCATACAACCTGACTAACGAGTTATAAACAACTAACTAGCCTCCTTCAGAGAATAGTAGAATTGCAAGGCAGATGGCACAGCAAATGGCACTGCAAATTGCATCACTGCAATTTGCATTGCGTACAAATTGGGACCCAGAGCGTCATGCGCATGATCCCTTCCTGAGCCCCGACCAAGATCTTCTTGTACCGCCGTTTACCAGGGCGAAAGCGCTTGTTCCGCCCATATTCGGGAGGTACGATCCACCTCGTGCCCGATACTCCCTTAGCTGACCAGTTAGTCGGCCGGGACCGAGAACTGTCGCGGCTTATCAGCTGCGCGGCTGAGGCGACCGCCGGGCATGGCCAGGCCGTCCTCATCGAGGGCGAGCCGGGCATCGGCAAGTCCGCACTTGTCCGGGCGGCCTGCGCGGAAGCGGCCGAACTGGGGTGCCAGGTTTTCTGGGGCGCCGGCGACGAACTAGGCCAGGCGCTGCCACTACTCCCCATCCTGGACGGGCTGCGGGTCCGCGAGCCCTCAGCAAATCCCGCGGCAGGAAACGATCGTCGCGCTGCTGCGGGGCGAGGTCGCGTCCGGCCGCGCGCGAGGATGTGCCGACCGCGCTCGCCGAGCAGTTGCTGGCGCTGGTGGACGAGTTGTGCGCGACGTTGCCGATGGTCCTGGTCGTGGACGACCTCCAGTGGGCCGATCATGCCAGCGTCACCGTCTGGGAGCGCCTGTCCCGGTCCGCCCGGCATCTGCCACTGCTGCTGATCGGCATGATGCGGCCGGTGCCGCAGCGGGAGGACCTGCTGGCCCTCCGGCACACGGCCGATATCGCCGCGCGTCTCCAGCTGGTCGGCCTCCGCGGGGAGTCAGTGACCGAGCTGGTCGAGACCCTGGCCGGCGGCAAGCCCGACGAGGAGCTGATGCACCTCGCGGACGGCGCCGCAGGCAACCCGCTCTACCTGACCGAACTGGTGGACGCGCTGGCCCGCAGTTCCGGCCTGACTGTCTCGGACGCGGGAACTGTGGAGCTGACGAGCGACCATGCGCCCGAGTCGCTGCCGGCCGCGATCGCGGACCGGCTTCGCTTCGTCCCTACGGGGGTGCGGGAGGTCCTGCGCGCGGCGGCCCTGCTCGGCGTGGAGTTCGCCGTCCCCGACCTGGCCACGGTGCTCGGCCGGGGCGTCGTGGACCTGGTCCCGGCCGTGGACGAGGCCCGGGCCGCCGGCGTGCTGGCCGAGTCGGGCAGCACTCTCGGCTTCCGGCACCCCATGATCCGTGCCGCTCTGTACGAGGAGATCCCGGCGCCGGTACGGGCCGCCTGGCACCGTGAGGCCGGCCGGGCGCTGGCCCACGAGGGCGCGCCGGCCGACCGGGTCGCCCGGCAGCTGCTCCAGGCGGTCCGTGAGCCGGCGGACGGCACAGAACCGATGGACGAGTGGATCCTGCGCTGGCTGGACACGACGGCCCCGCTGCTGGTCGGTCAGGCCCCCCGGGCGGCCGCGGAACTTCTCGGCTGCGCGCTCGCGAGGACGCCGGCCGACCTGCCCCAGCACGACACTCTGATGTGCCGGCTCGCGGAGGCCCTGTACCGGGTCGGGGACGCGGCGGAGGCGGAACGGGTGGCGCAGCGCGGCCTCGCGGCCACCGACAATCCCGATCTCCTGGTCGACCTGCACTGGACCCTGGCGCAGTGCCGGACCATGGTCGGCCGTTTCCCGGAATCCCTGGCCGCCCTGAACCAGGCTCTGGCCCTGCCGGGGATCTCCGGGCGGCACCGGGCCCGGCTGCTGGTGGCCATCGCCCGGACGCACCGCGAGCTCGGCCAGATCGAGATGGCTGACCAGGTGGCCACCGCGGCCCTGGCCGAGGCGACCGAAGCCGACGACGACTGGGCGGTTGGCTGGGCCCTGCACGTGCTGACCTACGTCGCGGCGATGCGAGGGCGCTCGGCGGACGCGCTGCCCCTGTACGACCGGGCCCTGGCGGTCACCCAGGCCGAACCCGCGCTGACCGACCTGCGGCTGCTGCTGCAGATCAACAAGGCCGTCACGCTCGGCGACCTCGACCAGTACGACGGGGCGATCGCCGTGGCCCGCGAGGCCCAGCGGCTCGCCGACCGGGTCGGCATCACGGTCCGCCGTGCCCAGGCCCACTGCTGCTCTCGGTCAGCTGCTGTTCCACACCGGCTCCTGGGACGACGCCCTGGCCGAGGTAGGCGTGGTTCAGGAAGTCACCAAGGACCCCGGCGTGGCCTGCTGCGACCATGGGGTCGCCGCCGCGATCTCCATCCACCGGGGCGACATGAGCACGGCGCGTCGTCACCTGGCGTCTGCCGCCCCGCACGCGGAGCGGATCGGGAACCGGGTGGTCGGCACGCTGGCCCTCGCCCGCAGTGAGGCCTTCGAGCAGGAAGGTGCGCTGACCGAGGCGCTCGGCGTGCTGACCAGGTTCACCGACGACGCCGAAGAAGTCGACGAGGTCGAGGATCTGCTGGCGGACGGCGTGCGGCTGGCCACGAAGGTGGGCGACACGACCGCGGCGCAGACTCTGGCCGACCGGGCCGCGGCCCTGGCCAACGACACGAAGATCCCGCACCGCCAGGCCAACGCGCTCTGCTGCCGGGGCCTGGTCGATCGCGACCCAGTCCGGCTGCTCCGGGCCGCGGAACGCTACCACGACGCCCGGCGGCCGCTGCTGGGCGCGAAGGCGCTGGAGGCCGCGGCCGAGGCGTTCGTCGGCCTGGGCGACCGGGATCCGGCCCGGGCCGCGTTCAGCCGCGCAGTCGACCTCTACACCTCTCTCGGCGCGACCCGTGATGTGGATCGGCTGCAGGCCCGGTTCCGGGCGCACGGGATCCGCCGCGCCCCACGGGTCAAGCACCGGCGGGCCCGCCGCGGCTGGGACAGCCTGACGCCCGCCGAGGCGAAGATCGCGGCGCTGGTCGCCCAGGGGATGACCAACCCGCAGATCGCCGCCCGCCTGTTCCTGTCCCCCCGCACCGTGGCCACCCACGTCTCGCACATCCTGGGCAAGCTCGACGTCCGGTCCCGGATCGACATCGCCCGCGAGGCCACCGACCGGCGCGCCGCCGCCGGCTGAGCCCCGCACCTGGGCCCAGCCGGCGGCGGCCCTTTCGGCTGAGCCCGCCAGCTCAGCCTTCCTGGGAGTCCTCGGGGCCTCGCTGCGGCCGGCGGCCGCGCCGCGGCCGCCGCCTGGCCCGTCGATCCCGTCCTGGATCCGGCCCCAGGGGGGACGACCAGATCCAGGACGAGGCTCAGGGGGCGAGGGTGAAGTAGACCGCCTTGCCGGTGGCCGTCTCGCGGTAGCCCCAGTCGGTGGACAGGCTGTCCAGCAGCATCAGGCCCCGGCCGGCTTCGGCGTACGGCAGCGCGTGCACCGGCGCGGGGGCCGCCGTTGACCCGTCGTGGACTTCCACCCGCAACTGGCCGGCCGCCCAGCTGACCACCAGGTCGACAGGGTCGTTCTCATCCCCGGCGTGCCGGATGGCGTTGGTGACCAGTTCGCTGGCGAGCAGGGCCGCGGTGTAGCCGTCGACGGGGATGTCCCAGGCCCGGATGATCGCCCAGACGTGGCGGCGCGCTTGCGCCGCGGCGGCCGGGCCTGCGATCAGAGAGATTCGGTACGGGCGCTCTACCATCGCACGGACTGGCGCCATCATTGTCATCTGTTTCCTTGCCGGGCCTGCTCGGGCCAGTCCCAGAAGCGCAAGTAGCGCCGCCGGGCGTTGCGGACCAGCGTGAGGCCGCGCCTGGCGTCAGCGTCGGGCTCCGGGTCCACCGGCACCAACGCCGGTTCGGACCGCGGTGCCTCGTGCACTTCCACCCGGAACTGGCCGTCAACCCAGCTGATCATCAACTGAACCGCCTCATGCCCATCCGTGTTCTGCCTCATGGCGTCGGTGACCAGTTCGCTGGCGAGCAGTGCCGCGGCGTAGGCGTCGATGGGGATGTCCCATGCGTGAATGATCGCCCAGACGTGGCGGCGGGCTTCGACCGCTGCTTCGGGACCTGCGGGAAGGGAGATGCGATACGGGCGCGGGGCCGTCGCGCGGACGGGCGCCAACCTGTTCATCTGTGTCCTTGCCGAGCCTGGTCGGGTCGGGGGCCGGCATGTAACGCCGTTGTGCATCCCACGATGGCCGGCCTGGCGGAGCGAAACATCGGTCGGCTGACGGATGTCGCAAGCCGGCGTAGGCCGGCCCCGGCCTTCCGCTGCGCCACCGCGATTCGGCACGATGGTCGGATGACACACGAAGTCCGGGGCGTCGTCGCCCCAGCTAAGGGCGCCAAAGTCGAACTCACCACGATCCTGGTGCCCGATCCGGGGCCCGGGTGAGGCCCTGGTCCGGGTGCAGGCGTGCGGCGTCTGCCACACCGACCTGCACTACCGGGAAGGCGGCATCGGAGACGACTACCCCTACCTGCTCGGGCACGAGGCGGCCGGCGTGGTCGAGGCGGTGGGCGACGGGGTCACCGCGGTCGCGCCCGGCGACTTCGTCATCCTGAACTGGCGCGCGGTCTGCGGCGAGTGCCGCGCCTGCAAGCGGGGCCGGCCCTGGTACTGCTTCAACACCCACAACGCCCGCCAGAAGATGACCCTCACCGACGGCACGGTGCTGTCCCCCGCGCTGGGGATCGGCGCGTTCGCGGAGAAGACGCTGGTCGCCGCGGGCCAGTGCACCAAGGTCAACCCGGCCGCCCCGGCCATGGTGGCCGGCCTGCTCGGCTGTGGCGTCATGGCGGGCCTCGGCGCCGCCATCAACACCGCCCCGGTCACCCGGGGCGACTCGGTCGCCGTCATCGGCTGCGGCGGCGTCGGTGACGCCGCGGTGCTCGGCGCGGTACTCAACGGGGCGCGGACCATCATCGCGGTCGACATCGACCCGCGGAAGCTGGAGTGGGCCAGGCAGTTCGGTGCCACGCACGTGATCAACTCGCGGGAAACCGACCCGGTCGAGGGGATCCGGGCGCTCACCGGCGGGAACGGCGCGGACGTGGTGATCGAGGCCATCGGCCGCCCGGAGACCTACCAGCAGGCGTTCTACGCCCGGGACCTGGCCGGGACGGTGGTGCTGGTCGGCGTGCCGACCCCGGAGATGCGGATCGAGCTGCCGCTGCTGGACGTGTTCGGCCGCGGCGGGGCACTCAAGTCGTCCTGGTACGGCGACTGCCTGCCGGAGCGGGACTTCCCGGTCCTGATCGACCTGTACCTGAAGGACAGGCTTCCGCTCGATAAGTTCGTTTCGGAAAGAATTGCGCTGGACGAGGTCGAGGAGGCGTTCGCGAAGATGGAGCGCGGTGAGGTCCTGCGCAGCGTGGTGAACCTCGCATGACCGCCCGGATCGAGAAGGTCGTCACCTCGGGCACCTTCTCCCTGGACGGGCAGGACTTCGCGGTTGACAACAACGTGTGGCTGCTCGGCGACGACCGCGAGGTCGTCGTCATCGACGCCGCCCACGACCCGGAGGCCATCCTGGACGCGGTCGGCGAGCGCAGGCTGTCCGCCGTCGTCTGCACCCACGGGCACAACGACCACATCAACGCGGCGCCGCAGGTCGCCGAGGCGAAGGGCGCCCCGGTGCTGCTGCACCCAGCCGACCAGGTGCTGTGGCGGATGGTCTACCCCGGCCAGCTGCCCGACGGCGACCTGGCCGACGAGGAGGTCATGGAGATCGCGACCACCCCGCTGCGGGTGCTGCACACGCCCGGCCACTCGCCGGGCAGCGTCTGCCTGTACGCGCCCGAGCTGCGCGTCGTGTTCTCCGGGGACACCCTGTTCCAGCGGCGGCCCGGGCGCCACCGGCCGGTCGTACTCAGACCACGGCGCGATCATCACGTCCATCCGGGACCGGCTGATGACCCTGCCGCCGGAGACCGTCGTGCACACCGGGCACGGCGAGGACACCACGATCGGCGCCGAGTCCGGCTCGCCCTCCGCGGTGACGCATGGCCGGTGAGCCGATCCGGATCGCCATGTGGTCCGGGCCGCGCACGGTGTCCACCGCGCTGATGCGGGCCTGGGAGAACCGCCCGGACACCGTGGTCGCGGACGAGCCGCTGTACGCCTTCTACCTGGACCGCACCGGGATCGCCCACCCCGGCCGGGAGCAGGTCATCGCGAGCCAGCCCGCCAGCTGGGAGGCGGTGATCAGCCAGCTGACGACCGCGTCCCTGCCCGCCGGGCCGGACCGTGTTCTACGCCAAGCACATGACCCATCACCTGCTCCCGGAGGTGGACCGGGACGCGCTCGCGCCGCTGCGGCACGCGTTCCTCATCCGCGACCCGCGGGAGCTGCTGGCCTCCTACGCCCGGGTGCGCGCCACGCCCACCCTGGACGATCTGGGCGTCTGGCAGCAGGCGGAAATCTTCGACCGGTTCGGCGGCCCCGTGATCGACGCCCGCGACCTGCTGGAAGATCCGGAGACGGTGCTGCGCGCGCTGTGCGCGGCGCTGGGGGTCCCGTTCACCACGGCCATGCTGTCCTGGCCCTCGGGTCCGCGGGACACCGACGGGGTCTGGGCCCCGCACTGGTACGAATCGGTGTGGCGGTCGACGGGGTTCGGCCCCTACCGTCCGCCGCAAGGAACTCTCCCGCCGCGGCTCGCCGCGCTGGCCGGGCAGTGCCAGCCGTTCTACGAGCGGCTGCGCGCGTCCCGTCTCACCGCGACCGCACCGCCCGGCGGGGCCGCCCAGAACCCCCACCCCGACTCCGGAGCGCCGTAGTGCTGCAGACCTTTGACGACCGCAACCGTGACCTCGTCGTCAACGTGGGCGGTGTGCTGTCGCACCGCGACCAGGCCGCGATCAGCCCGTTCGACTCCTCGGTCCAGGGTGGTGACGCGGTCTGGGAGGGACTGCGGCTCTACCAGGGCCGGATCTTCCGGCTCGGCGAGCATCTCGCCCGGCTGCGCCGCTCGGCCGCCGCGCTGGCCTTCACCGGGGTGCCGTCAGACGAGGAGATCACCGCGGAGATCCGCCGCACGCTGCGCGCGAACGCGATGACCGACGGCGTGCACATCCGGCTCACCCTGACCCGCGGCGTGAAGATCACCAGCGGCATGGATCCCCGGCTCAACCAGTCCGGGCCCACCCTGATCGTGCTGGCCGAGCACAAGGAGCCGGTGTACGACCAGTCCGGGATCACCCTGATCACCTCCAGCGTGCGCCGCCCGCCGCCGGACGTCCTGGATCCGAAGATCCACCACAACAACCTGCTCACCTCCATCCTGGCCAAGATCGAGGCCAACGTGGCCGGGGCGGACGACGCGGTCATGCTGGACAGCCGCGGGTTCGTGGCCGAGACCAACGCCACGCACTTGTTCCTGGTCACCGCCGGGCGTCTGGGCACGCCCACGGCGGCCGCCTGCCCGGAGGGCATCACCCGGGCCGCGGTGCTGGAACTCGCCGCGGACGCCGGGCATCCCGCACTCCGCCGGCGACTACAGCCTGACCCAGTTCTACGCGGCCGACGAGGTGTTCGTGACCGGCACGATGGGCGGTCTCACCCCGGTCGTCCGGATGGACGGGCGGCCCATCGGATCGGGCTCGCCCGGGCCGGTGACCAAGCGCCTGGGGGACCTGTACGCCGACCTCACCGCCCGGACCGGGACAATGATCACCTGACTCCCGCCGAGTCAGGACGCTCTCAGCTGGGCAGAATGTCCCCTATGACGAAGGCGCCAGAAGTTCCCTCCGCTGCGCTACCCGGCGGGGTCGGCATGCCACTGCTCGGCTTCGGCACCTGGCGGCTGCGGGGCTCGGCCGGGTACGAGGCCATCCTCACCGCGCTGCAGGTGGGATACCGGCACCTCGACACGGCCACCATGTACGGCAACGAGGCCGAGGTGGGCCACGCACTGCGCGACAGCGGCCTGGACCGCAGCGAGGTATTCGTCACGACCAAGCTTCCCCCGGGCAAGGCGGGCCAGGAACGCAAGACGCTGTGCGCCAGCCTGCGCGCGCTGGGCACCAGGCACGTCGACCTGTGGCTCGTGCACTGGCCGCCGCCCGCCCGGGCGCTGGCGCCGGTGTGGCGGGAGTTCCTCGCCCTGCGCGACGAGGGCCTGGCCAGGGCGGTCGGGGTGAGCAACTACTCCCTCGCGCAGATCGACACGCTGATCAAGGCCACCGGGGACGCGCCCGCGGTCAACCAGATCCCGTGGAGTCCGGCCCAGTATGACGAGGCCGTGCTGCAGGAAAGCCGCGAGCGGGGGGTGACCCTGGAGGGCTACAGCCCGCTCAAGGGCACGGACCTGGGCCACCCGGTGCTGACCGGGATCGCCGAGAAGCACGGGGTGACCCCGGCCCAGGTGGTGCTGCGCTGGCATCTCGAGCACGGCATCGCGGTCATCCCGAAGTCTGAGCGACCGGAGCGGATCGCGGCCAACTTCGACGTGCTGAGTTTCTCGCTTGACCCCGACGAGGTCGCCCGTATCGACGGCCTGTCCCGCCGCTGAGTCCGGTTCCGCACCCGGGCTGACTTCCCCGCTGAGCCTGGGAATCGCCCGTGGATGTGCTGAATTGACCGCTTCCGGGGCCCGGCCAGTCCTGCCGGACTGGCAGGATGGCGGGCGTGGAGGCCACATCGCTGAGCCAGTTGTGGCACGAGGCTGATCACCGCCGAGCCGCTGCCGCCCCGTCTGCTGGTCCTGGGCACCGCCGTGGCCGCGCTGATCCTGGTCGGGTGGCGGCGAGCCTGGCCGGTGTCGCGCACCGTGGTGACCATCGCCCACGAGGGCGGCCACGCGCTGGTCGCGCTGGCCGTCGGCCGGCGCCTCGACGGGGTCCGGGTGCACCGCAGCACGGCCGGCCTCACCGTGTCCGCCGGGAACTCCTCGGGTCCCGGCATCGTGGCCACCGCCGCGGCCGGCTACCTCGCCCCTCCGCTCCTGGGGCTGGGGGCGGCTGCCCTGCTGGCCACCGGGCATCTGGTGGCCGCGCTGCTGCTCAGCCTGGTTCTGCTGGCCGCCCTGACCCTGATGGTCCGCAACGCCTACGGGATCCTCGCCACGGTCACGGTGGCGGTGGCCGTGGCCCTGGTGACCTGGCGTGGTTCGTCGCTGCTGCAGGCCGCGTTCGGCTACGCGATGGCCTGGTTCCTGCTGGTCGGGGGGATCCGGCCGGTCCTGGAACTGCAGCGCTCGCGCCGGCGGGGCCGGGCCTCCCGGTCCGACGCGGACCAGCTCGCGGTGCTCACCGGCGTTCCCGGCGGCGTCTGGGTCGCCCTGTTCGCCCTGGTGGCGCTCGGGGCCCTGGCCGTCAGCGGGTTCTGGCTGGTGTACTGACCGCTATGGCGACTGAGCATCAGCACCCCCAGGACCCGACGTTCTACCGCACGCCCCGGGACGCGGCGGAGGCCCCGCCGGAGAAGCTCGCCTACGTCGCTGCGTTCTCCCGCCCGGCTGACCAGCCGGACGCGATCGCGGTCCTGGACGTCGACCCCGGCTCGGCCCGGTACGGCTCCGTGGTCGGCTTCACCGAACTGCCGCATCTCGGCGACGAACTCCACCACTTCGGGTGGAACGCCTGCTCCAGCGCGCTGCACCCGGGCGGCGGCCACGACCACGGCGGCCGCCGATATCTGGTCGTCCCGGGCATCCGCTCGTCCCGGGTGCACATCCTGGACACCGGGCCGGACCCCAGCTCCCCCACGGTGACCAAGGTCCTCGAGGCGGACGAGGTCGGCAAGCGGGCCGGCTACTCCCGCCCGCACACCGTGCACTGCGGCCCCGGCGCGGTGTTCGTCTCCTGCCTCGGCGGCTACGGCGAGGAGGGCCCCGGCGGGATCGCCCTGCTCGACCAGAACACGTTCGAGGTGCTCGGGCCGTGGGAAGCCGACCGCGGCGACCAGTTCTTCGCCTACGACGTGTGGTGGCACGTCATGGCGGACGTGGCCATCACCTCGGAGTGGGGCACTCCCTCGATGATCGAGGACGGTGTCGTGCCTGAGCTGCTGCTCGGCCGCAAGTACGGCCACCGGCTGCACTTCTGGGACATGGGCACCCGCACGCTCACGCAGACCGTGGACCTCGGAGACGAGCATCAGATGGTGCTGGAACTGCGGCCCGCGCACGACCCGACCAAGAAGTACGGCTTCGTCGGGGTCGTGGTGAGCGTCGAGGACCTGTCCGCCTCGGTCTGGATGTGGCACGAGGAGAACGGCCAGTGGGCCGCGGACAAGGTGATCACCATTCCGGCTGAGCCTGCCCCCGCGGACCAGCTCCCGCCGCTGCTGCAGGGCTTCGGCGCGGTGCCGCCGCTGGTCACGGACATCAACCTGTCTGTCGATGACCAGTTCCTGTACGTGTCGTGCTGGGGCACCGGCGAGCTGAAGCAGTACAACGTGAGCGACCCGCTGCACCCGGTGGAGACCGGGTCGGTGCGGATCGGCGGGATCGTGGGGCGCGCGGCGCACCCGGCCCGGCCGGATCAGCCGCTCAGCGGCGGCCCGCAGATGGTCGAGGTGAGCCGGGACGGGGACCGCGTCTACTTCACGAACTCGCTGTACGGCGCGTGGGACGACCAGTTTTACCCCGACGGGGTGGGTTCCTGGATGGCCAAGCTGGACGTCACCCCGGGCGGCGGGCTGAGCTTCGACGAGCGGTTCTTCCCTGAGGGGGAGGCGTTCCGCGGCCGGCGCACCCACCAGGTCCGGCTGCAGGGCGGCGACGCGTCCAGCGACTCCTACTGCTTCCCCTCGGAGCCCTGACCGGCGTCTCCCGCCCGATGACGCCGCTGGCCGGGCCCTGCTACCAGCGCTGCCAGTGCACGACGTCCGCGAACGGGCGCCGGTCCGGCCGCGCGATCGGCGCCAGCGGGCGGTCCGCCGGGTAGCCCAGGGCGATCAGGTAAGCCAGGAACCGGTCCTCCGGGAAGCCCAGCAGCTCGCGGGCCAGGTCCTGGTCGGCCACGGACGCGTGCCCGCTGCCGACGCCCAGGTCAGCCGCGGCCAGCATGATGTCCATGGTGGCCTGGCCGAGGTCGTACCGCAGGCCCTCGCGCCGGTGCTCGTCCTCCAGCACGGGCGCGACCAGGCCGATGGTGGCCGCGGACTGGGCTACGTGCCGGGCGCCCTGCCAGACCCGGGCCAGTTCGGTCAGCTCGTCGCGGTCGGTGACGACCACGAAGTCCCACGGCTGCCAGTTCCGCGCCGACGGGGCCCGCCGGCCGGCCTCGAGGATCCGTTCCAGGTCCTCCCGGCTGATGGGCTGGTCGGTGTAGCTGCGGACGTTCCTGCGCGCTCTGATCGCGTCCCATGTCTCCACAGCGCTTTTCTACCACCGGCCCGCTCTCCCGCCCGCTCGCCCACCGGGCCTTCTCTCCGCCGACCCTTGTCTCGTGCGGCCAGCCATGGGCGCGGCCCGTCCCGGGCTCTCCTAGGCTGGCCCTGCTGCCGGGCGCCGGGGCCGCCCCGGCCTGACCACGTGGGGGAATCATGGTTACCCGTGACGGCGCCTGGCCGGCCGGTACGCCGTGCTGGATCGATCTGGCCGTTGACGACGTCAGCCGGGCCAGCGCCTTCTACACCGGCATGTTCGGCTGGTACGTCCAGCCCGGGCCCCCCGAGGCCGGCGGCTACGCCATGTGCCTGAAGGACGACCGGCCGGTGGCGGGCATCGGCCCGAAGCAGGGGCCGCCCGGGACGCCTGCCGCCTGGACCACGTACCTCGCCTCGGACGACCTCGACGAGACGGTCAGCACGATCAAGGCGGCCGGGGGCCTGACCCTGATGGAGCCGATGGAGGTCATGGACGTGGGGCGGATGGCGGTGGCGGCCGACCCCGGCGGCGCGGTCTTCGGTCTCTGGCAGGCCCAGGCGCATACCGGGGTGGGCCTGGCCAACGAGCCCGGCTCGCTGTGCTGGAACGAGAACCTCAGCCGCGCCTACGACCAGAACCAGGCCTTCTACCAGGCGGTGTTCGGCTACGAGTACGGCGACCTGAGCGGGGACGGCTACCGCTACGCGACGCTGAAGGTGAACGGGACCGAGGTCGGCGGGATCGGCGAGCTCGGCAGCAGCACGCCCGCTGACGCGCCCGCGCACTGGAGCACCTACTTCGGGGCCGCCGACACTGACGCCGCCGCGAGAGCCGCGGCCGCGGCGGGCGGCCGCGTGGTCCAGCCGCCCCGCGACTCCCCGTACGGCCGGATCGCGGTGGTCGCCGACGACCAGGGTGCGGCCTTCTCCCTGATCAGCCCGCCGCCTGCCTGATCGGCGCGCCGCCTGCTGATCAGCCCGGCGCCCGGGGGTCACCCGACCGGGACCGGCTCCTCTTCCTCCGACATCAGCCGGTCCGCGGTCCGGGCGGCCGTCCGCCGCGCCCAGCGGCCGCTGGTCACCAGGCCCACGACCAGCACGACCAGCCCGCAGCCGGTGATGATCCACCAGCCCACGTGGCTGGCGGCGGTGAAGCCGGTGCGCATCGGGCCGACCATGACCGAGGTCACCGCGGACCCCACCACCGCCACCCCCAGCGACTGGCCCACCTGCCGGCTGGTGGACGCGATCGCCGACGCGACCCCCGCCTGCGCGCGCGGCATCCCGGACACCGCCGTGTTGGTGATCGGGGCGTTCACCACGCCGAAGCCGATCCCGAACAGCACATAGGAGGCGAGCAGCCAGCCGGTGGACTGCTGTGCGGTCAGCCCGGTCAGCATCAGGGCGCCGCCGGACATGCAGACGCCCGCGACGATCAGCGGGATCCGCGGGCCGCGGATGCTGATCATCCGGCCGGACAGCGGCGCGAAGACCACCGTGACCGCGGCCAGCGGCAGCGTGAGCAGCCCGGCGTGCAGGGCCGAGTAGCCACGCACGTCCTGCAGGTAGAGCGTGTTGAGGAAGAGGAACCCGCCCAGCGCCGCGAACGCGCTGACCGCGATCACCGTCGCCCCGGAGAACGGCGCGCTGCGGAAGAACCGGAAGTCCAGCAGCGGCTCGCGGCGCCGCGGCTCGTAGACGAGCAGGGTCGCGAGGGCGACCGCGAACAGGCAGAAGCAGGTGATGATCTCCGGGGACCCCCAGCCGTGGCTGGGTCCCTCGATGATCCCGTAGATCAGCGAGGCCAGCGTCACGATCACCAGCACCTGGCCGACCGGATCCAGCCGCCGCGGATGCGGGGCCTTCGACTCCGGCACGAACAGCGCGGTCAGCACGATCGCCGCGACCCCGACCGGGATGTTCACCCAGAAGATTCCCCGCCAGCCCACCGAGGCGATCAGCAGCCCGCCGACCACCGGGCCGAGGGCCAGGCTGACCCCCACCGCCGCGCCCCAGACACCGATGGCCCGGGCCCGCTCGGCCCGGTCGGTGAAGGTGTTCACGATGATCGACATCGCCACCGGATTGAGCATGGAGCCGCCGACCGCCTGCAGCATCCGGAAGGCCACCAGCCAGCCCAGGCTGGGCGCGAGGCTGCACAGCAGCGAGCGCGACCGTGAACGTGGCCAGGCCGGCCTGGAACGTGATGCGCCGCCCGAACCGGTCCGCGGTGGAGCCGGAGAGCACCAGGAGGCTGGCCAGCACCAGCGTGTAGCCGTCCACCACCCACTGCAGCCCGGACACCGAGGCGTGCAGGTCCCGCTGGATGGACGGCAGCGCGACGTTCACGATGGTGTTGTCGAGCCCGACGATGACCAGGCTCATGCAGCAGATGACGAGGATCAGCAGTCGCCGGCGGCGGCTGGGCCCGGTCACGGCTGGATCTGTCACGACTCCCTCGGAGGGTGAGCGGTTTCGTTACTTGCGAAAATACAACTGACTCCCAAGGACCCGAACGCATGGTTCACTGTCCCTATGCCTGACGACGGGCTTCCAGTGCTGGGCTTCAGCTCCACCGCCGAGTGGGACGCCTGGCTCAGCGAGCATCAGGCCAGTTCAGCGGGCCTGTGGCTGAAGATCCGCAAGAAAGGCTCGGACGCCTCCGGGGTGTCCTACCCTGACGCGCTCACCGCGGCGCTCTGCCATGGGTGGATCGACGGCCAGAAGCGCCGCCTGGACGACGACCACTGGCTGCAGCGTTTCACACCGCGCCGGCCCGGCAGCAAGTGGTCCCGGATCAACCGGGACCAGGCCGGCGCCCTGATCGAAGCCGGCCAGATGAGGCCCGCCGGACTGCGGGAGGTCGAGCTGGCCCGGGCGGACGGCCGGTGGGCCGCCGCCTACGAGTCACAGTCCACCGCGGCCGTGCCGGAGGACCTCGCCCGCGCGCTCGCTGGCGACGACGCGGCCCGCACGTTCTTCGAGGGCCTGGACCGGGCGAACCGGTACGCGATCCTCTACCGCCTCGCCGACGCCAAGCGGCCGGAGACCCGGGCGCGGCGTCTGGCTACCTTCATGGCAATGCTTAGCGAAGGTAAGAAAATCCATCCCTGACCGCGGACGGGGCCCGCCGGTCAGGGAGCTCGGATAGTCTTCGTCGTCAGTGCCCGCCACGTTTGGGCCCACCGACTGGGCCCTCCGATCGGGCCCTCCGATTGGGCCCGCTGACCGGGCCGCCCACCGACCGGGCCGTCCGTCTCCGGGCCGCCCACCGACCGGGATGACCGTCATGCGAATGCCAGCCACCGCGGGCTCTGGCTCGCCCGCGGCAGACAAGCCTGCTGACGGCCCCGCCAGGAACAGCGCCGGCGCCGCTCCGCAGGCCCGGCGCCGCCGCGGCGCGGCGGCCGTCACCTCGCTGCGGCGGCACTGGCTGATCACGGCGCTCCTCCTCGCGGGCCTGGTCCTGCGCGGCCTGTCCATGGCCGCCTACCAGCCCGCGCTGCTTTACATCGACAGCCTGAAGTACCTGTTCGGCGCCTGGCCCGGCAACGACCCGCTCGGCTACAACCTGGTTCTCAAGGTGCTGCTGATCGGCGGGAACCTCGACACGGTCACGACGCTCCAGCACCTCCTCGGCCTCGCCATGGCCGTGGTCTTGTACCTGCTGCTGGTCCGCCGCGGCGTACCGCGCTGGCTGTCCGCGCTGGCCGCCGCACCCGTCTTGCTCGACGCCTACCAGGTGCAGATCGAGCAGACCATCATGCCGGACGTCTGGTTCGAGGCCCTGATCGTCGCCGGGCTGGCGCTGCTGCTCTGGCGGCCCGAGCCAGGGCCCCGGCTGATCGTCGCGGGCGGCCTGGCCCTCGGCGCGAGTGCGCCCATGGCCCAGGTCGGCCAGATCCTGATCCTGCCCGCGCTGGTCTACCTGCTGATCGTGGTACCGGGCTGGCGGCGCAAGCTGATCCAGGCGGTCCTGCTGTGCGTGGCGTTCGTCCTGCCCATCATCGCGTTCTCGCTGCGTGAGTACGTGGTCAGCCACCAGTTCTCGCTCGCCCCCGCCGCCGGGAGCACTATCTACGGGCGGCTGGCGGAGAGCGCGGACTGCGCGACGCTGAAGCTGCCACCCTACGAGCGGGCGGTCTGCCCGCCGCGGGCGCTCGCGATCCGGCTCGGGCCAGACGGGCTGGTGCACAGCGACATCTCGCCCGACCACACGTACGTGGCCCCGCCCGGGCGCACCCACGGGGAGGTCATCGGGAACTTCGAGCACCGGGTGATCACCCAGCAGCCGCTGCGCGTGGTGTCGGGCGTCCTCGGCGACGCGGCCCGGCTGTTCGAGGTGCACCGGGTGACCAGCACCGGCGACACGTCCATCTCACGCTGGCAGTTCCAGACCAGCTACCCCACCTACGGCGGCAGCATCTTCCTCAGCCGCGATCACACCATCATGCTGGGCCTGCACTTCGCCTCAAGCGGCGGACCGGTCCAGGTCCGGCCGCTGCCCGCCGCCATGGGCGGCCGGGCCACGGTGACCCGGCCGCTGGCCGGATTCCTGCGCGGGTACCAGTTGCACGGCGGCTACACGCCCGGACCGCTGCTGGCCTTGGCTACCCTGGCCGGCCTGGCCGGCGCCGTGATCGCCCTGGTGGGCGGGCTGGCTGCCGCCCGCGGGCGGAGCATCCTCTCGCCCCGCCAGCGCGAGCTGGGCCTGGCCTGCCTGCTGATCTTCGGCTCGGCCGTAGCCGTCCTGCTGGCCTCTGACTTGTTCGAGTTCTCCTGGCGCTATCAGTTGCCCGCTCTGGTCACCCTGCCCCCGGCGGGCGCGCTCGGCCTCGCCCTGCTGGGCAGCCTGCGCCGCCGCCGGGCCCCCGCGGGCCACCCCCCGGGCCGCAACGAAAACCCGCTGGCCGGCTCCCCCGTCCCGGCCGGCTCCGCCCCGTCGGCCGGGCCACGTCAAGCCGACCCAGGCCAGGCCGAAACAAGCCCGGCCGGCCCAGCTCAAGGCGACCGCTCCCGGCCGGCCCAGCTCAGGCGACACGCGCCCGGCCGGCCCAGCTCAAGCCGGTCCCCCGCCCCACTGACTGACCCAGTCTGTGGACCGGACTGTGGACAGCCCGGTGGACAGCCGCCCGTCCCGGGGGATAACCAGGCTCCCGATGTGGAAAAACTGTTCATAACCATAAAATCAGTAACTTCATGGCAGAAAACCCTTGCGCCGTCCCGGGGCAAGCGGTACAAATTCTGCACCACCAAGTATGGAGATCAGCTGGACCCCCGCACTCCCTCGGACCGGGAAACCGGAACGTCTGGGCGGGGGCGCGGAATGCCGGGAAACTGGCCTTCCAGGCTAATTTCCCCGCCCCGGTGGAGCGGCCGGAAAGCACCCCGGTAGCCGAGCAATCGGTATCCTGCCAGACGGCCGCGGCGAGGCCCCTCCATCTCATACGTGGAGGGGCCTCGCTTACGTCTGCGCCATTCCCGCGCATCTCCCTCACCGGCCTGGCCAGGCCGGACCCACCCGATGGCCTGGGTGACGTACTCGGACGCCACAGCGCCTGCGGCCGTCCAGCCGTCGCGTTCCCCCTGATCAGGCCACGAGCCGCCAGGCTGTGGACCAGACTGTGGATATCGCGGTGGATAGCCGCCTTTCCCGGGGGATAACTCGCGCTTTCTTGTGGATTTCCCCGAGACTAAGAAAAATCTTGAAATTCCTGGCCAGAAAGCCTTGCGCCAGTTCCCTCCAGCGGAGTACAAATTCATTTATCGCCAGAGCGGAAGTCCTTCCGGGGGGAAACTCCCGGGACGCCGGGGAAACCCGGGCGACAGGAAAGCCGGGTAACCGGAATTTCAGTTGCTGCTTCCAGGCTAGGCGGCGGGCCGCAGAGCGCCAGGAAGCCGGGTAACCGGCACCCCAGCGCGATGCACCCGGGTGAGGCCCCTCCGACTCATACTCGGAGGGGCCTCATCCGTATACCCGGGCCGCAGGCGCGCAAGCGACCCGGCGCGGCGGGGCAGAAGCACGACCCGCGCCGGCCGCAAGAAACAGATCCAGGCTCGAACCAGGGCCAGCCAGCGCCCACGGCCCGGACGCCGCCCCCCTCACAGCAGATCCCGACGCCGGAAACCAACCAGCCCCACCACAGCCAGCACCACCGCCACCCCCACCAGCCACCCCAGCGGCGCCACCGTGACCGGCGCCCCCGGCAGCTTCGGCACATGGCTGAACGGGGAGACGTCCAGCACCCCCTGGGCCAGCCTGATCGACGGACCGAGCAGGGTGATGAGCGCGACCAGGCCGAGCGCGGTCCACGCCCCCACCACCGCGGTCCTGGGCAGCAGGCCGAACAGGGCCGCCGCCAGGCCTCCCATCACCCAGGCGGCCGGGACCTGCGCCAGTCCCGCGCCGATCAGCCGTGGTAGCTGGGTAGCCAGGCCGCCCGAGGTCAGCCCGTCCCCCAG
Source organism: uncultured Actinomycetes bacterium (assembly GCA_963781085.1). Classification (GTDB taxonomy): domain Bacteria; phylum Actinomycetota; class Actinomycetes; order Streptosporangiales; family Streptosporangiaceae; genus RYN-230. The sequence continues at coordinate 9,885 of CAWAES010000039.1, read as the reverse complement.
CGCCGTGGCCAGGCCACCCGCCAGCAGCAGCCCCGCGCTGCCGCCGGCGGCGACGAGCAGATGGCTGCCCGCCCAGCGAACCCGCCCCACCGGGGTGGCCAGCACCGGCTCGGCCCGCTGCTCGGTCTCCTCAGCATGCAGCCGGAGGACGGCCGCGACCGCGTACGCGGCCGAGACGACGCCCAGTATCCCGATCACCGCCGCGAGATAGGCGTCGACGAGACCGCTGTGCCCGCCGAGCCGGATGAATATCTGCCGGGCCTGAGGGCTGGTGTTCAGCACCGCGCCGATCCCGCTGGCCGCCGACCCGAGCACCGCGCCCGCCAGGACGACGCCGATCGCCCAGCCGAGCAGGGCGGCGCGCTGCAGCCGCCAGGCCAGCGCGAGCGGGCTGCGCAGCCACCCGGCCGCCTCCGGCCGGCCTGGCCGGACAGGCAGCAGGCCCGCGCCCAGGTCGCGACGGGTGGCCAGCCGTGCAGCGCCGCCGGCCAGGACGGCGGCGGCCAGCACGAAGAGCGCGCCAACTAGCCACCGGGGGCTCGCGTACACCTGTATCTGCTCGGCCCAGCCCAGCGGAGAGGCCCAGCGCAGCCAGGACGTCCCAGACGCCGCGTCGCCTACCGCGCGGAGCAGGAACGCCACTCCCAGCACGCCGACGGCCATCCCGCGGGCCGTCCGGGCGCTGACCGTCAGCTGCGCGCAGACGGCGGCGACGGCGGCGAACACGCAGCCGGACAGCCCTACCGCTGCGCCCAGGGCGAGCGAGCCAGCCACCGGGTAGCCCAGGACGACCTGGACCGCAGCGATGAGCGGGACGAGCACCAGGCAACTGCCGAACGCCACCACCAGGGCCGCCGCGAGCGGGGCCTGGCGGCCGACCGCGGTGGCGCCCACCAGTTCCAGCCGGCCCTGCTCCTCGTCGTCACGGGTGTGCCGGACCACGGTGAAGATCCCCATCAGTCCCGCGGCCCCCGCCGCGAACACCAGGACCTTCCAGGCGACCAGCGAACCCGCACTGTCCCCGAACACCGGCCCGCTCAGCGCCAGGACTGAGGCGTCACCGCGGACGCTGGCGATGAGCGCCAGGCGCTCAGGCAGACGGGTGTAGAGGTGGCGGAAGCTGTACCCCGTGCTGGCGATGCTGGCGGCGAACACGTACAGCCAGACCGGCAAGACGATACGGTCGCGGCGCAGCGCGAGGGAGATCAGCGCGGTGGTCCCGGTCAGCCCGGCCCGGTCGCGGCCTTCCCCCGGGCCGCCCGGCCGCTGCGTGCGGGCGGCCAGCGCGGTCATGACGGGTCCGCGTAGTGCCGCAGGAACAGTTCCTCCAGCGTGGGCGGCTGGCTGGCCAGGCTGCGGACCCCCGCGGCGACCAGCCGGTCCAGCACCTCACCGAGCGCGTCGTTGTCGACCTGGCAGCTGACCCGGTTTCCGCTGACGTCCAGATCGTGGACCCCCGGGAGCCCGGCCAGCCCGTCCGGCGGCCGGACCACCTCGGCCCGCACCGAGGTGCGCGAGAGGTGCCGCAGATCAGCCAGGGCCCCGGAGTCCACCGTGCGGCCTTCCCGGATGATCGTCACCCGGTCGCAGAGCGCTTCCACCTCGGACAGGATGTGGCTGGACAGCAGCACTGTCCGTCCCGCCTGCCGCTCTTCCTCCACGCACTCCCGGAACGCGGCCTCCATCAGCGGGTCCAGTCCCGAAGTGGGCTCATCCAGGATCAGCAGCTCGGCACCGGACGCGAGCGCGGCGACCAGCGCGACTTTCTGCCGGTTCCCCTTGGAGTAGGCCCGGCTCTTCGTGGCCGGATCGAGCCCGAACTTCTCCAGCAGGGCCGCCTTGCGCTTCTCGTCGAGACCGCCGCGAAGCCGGCCGAGCAGGTCGATGACTTCCCCGCCGGACAGGTTCGGCCACAGGGTGACGTCGCCGGGCACGTAGGCGAGCCGCCGGTGCAGCGTGGTCGCCTCCCGCCACGGGTCGCCGCCGAACAGGCGGGCGGTCCCTCCGCCGGCCCGGATCAGGCCCAGCAGGACCCGGATGGTGGTGGTCTTGCCCGCGCCGTTCGGCCCCAGGAACCCGTGCACCTCCCCGGGGACCACGGTGAGGTCGAGCCCGTCCAGCGCGCGGGCCCGGCCGAAGAACTTCCTCAGGCCGGCTACCTCGATCACCGCTGTCATACGGCCGAGCCTAACAGTAGATTCACAAAATCATGAAAGTTATGTACCTAGTAAACTCACGAGCAGGTCGGCCATGGGAGGGTGACAGCCAGTGCCGGAGGCCCGCGAAGCGCAGCAAGCCCTGCAGGTGCGGAACGGCACCGCGGTGCGGCAGTTCATCCAGCGCTTCGGCTCGCTGCTCGCCGACGCGGGCATGCCGCGGATGCCGGCCAGGATTTTCGCCGCCCTGCTGACCACGGATTCCAGCCGCCTGACTGCGGAGGAACTCGCTGGGTTGCTTCAGGTCAGCCCGGCGGCGGTATCGGGCGGTGTCCGGTACCTGGTCCAGGTGGGCCTGGTCAGCCGGGAGACCGAACCCGGCTCGCGGCGCCACGTGTACGTACTGCCGGACAACGTCTGGCACGAGGTCCTGAGAGTCCGGGACGGGATCATGATGCGCTGGGCGGACGCGATGCGCGGCGGGGCCGACGTGCTCGGAGCGGGCACGCCCGCCGGGGCGCGCCTGGCGGAGTCGGCGCTGTACTTCGAGTTCGTCAGCAAGGAACTGCCGGCCCTGCTCGACCGGTGGGAGGATTTCAAGGCGGCCCACCAAAGCTGACCTGGTTCCGGGCCGCTCCCGGTCCGGACAGACGATCATTGTCGCTAGCCTGGGACCATGGCCGAAGAGAATGACGACACTTCCTCCGATCCGGGCGACGGCACCGCCGAGTACACCTACGGCGGCGGCACCGGCGACTATGAGGTCGGCGGCGACAGCAACCCGGGCACGGACGGGCTCGAGGACACCGACTTCGAGGACGACGGTGTCCTGGACTCCTCCGACACGCTAGAGGACAGCGAGGATCCGTACGAGGACCCGCTGGACCCGGGCGTCGAGCCCGCCGACAAGTGGTCGGCCGGCGAGCGGTTCGGCGACACCCTGGCCGAAGAGCGCCAGGGCGAGTCCCTCGATCAGCTGCTCGCCGAGGAGGAACCGGAGCCGGACCCGTACGCCGACCCTGACCCGCGGGCCGAGAGCGACCTGCCCCGGGAAGGCCCGGAGCCCTACGACGAGCAGCAGCCGCGGGCCGGCCGCCTGGTGGCCGAGGACGAGGGAGCCCACCCAGACACGGAGGCCGACCTCGTCGCCCAGGACGTGGGCATCGACGGGGGTGGCGCCGGCGCCGAGGAAGCGGCAGTCCACGTGACCGACGAAGACGAGGACGAGATTGCCGGCGGCCCGGAGGGCTGAGCCGGGCGTGAGTTCCCGCCACCATGCTGGGATAATCCGGGCATGACGGAATCCGAGCCCACGCCTTCCGCCCTGTCCGGCCGGACCGCGTGGGCGCGGAACCTGGAGACCCCGCTCCGCCAGTTCCTGCGTACTGAGACAGGCAGCGCGGTCATCCTGCTCGCTGCGACGGTGGCCGCCCTGGTGTGGGCGAACGTAGCGGCCGGGGCCTACGCCTCGATCTGGTCCACCCGGCTGTCGGTGAGCGTCGGCAGCATGGGCCTGTCCGACGACCTGCACGGCTGGGTCAACTCCGGCCTGATGACGTTCTTCTTCCTGGTGGTCGGGCTGGAGGCCCGGCGTGAGTTCGACATGGGCGAGCTGCGTGAGCGCAGGCGGCTCACGCTGCCGCTGGTGGTGGGCCTGGGCGGGATGATCGTCCCGGTGGCTATCTACCTAGCCGCCAACGCGGGCGGCCCCGGAGCCCGGGGCTGGGGGGCGTCCATGTCCACCGACACCGCGTTCGCGCTGGGCATGCTGGCCCTGGTCGGCTCCTGGCTCCCCGACCGGGTGCGCACCTACCTGCTGACCTTCTCCGTGGTGGATGATCTCGTCGGGCTGGCCGTTATCGCGATCTTTTACAGCGCGAGGCTGCGGCTGCCTGCACTGTTTGCGGGAGTCGGGATCCTGGTGGTGGTGGCCGCGGTCCGGGCGGCCGGCGTGCGGTTCGGCCCGGGATACTTCCTGCTCGGGGTCGCGGCCTGGGTGGCGTTCTTCAAGTCCGGCGTGGACCCGGTAGTGGTGGGCCTGGTCATGGGCCTGCTCACCTACGCCCGCCCCGCGGCCCGCGGCGACCTGGAGCGGGCCAGTGACCTGTTCCGGCTGTTCCGCGAGCAGCCCACCCCCCAGCTGGCCCGTGAGGCGCGGGACGGAGTCACCCTGGCCATCTCCCCCAACGAGCGGCTCCAGCAGCTGTACCACCCCTGGTCGAGCTATCTCATCGTCCCGTTGTTCGCCCTGGCCAACGCGGGCGTGGCGGTCAGCGTCGGGCTGCTCTCGAAGGCCTACACATCCCCGGTCACGCTCGGCATCCTGATTGGCTACGTGGTGGGCAAACCGCTGGGCACCACCGGGTCCGCGTGGCTCGTCAGCCGGCTCAGCCGGGGCCGCATCCAGCCGCCGGTCGGCTGGGCCGCCGTCGCGGGCGCGGGCGCGATCGCCGGGATCGGGTTCACCGTGGCCCTGCTCATCGCCTCACTCGCCTTCGACGGCACCCTGCTGGCCGAGGCGAAGCTCGGCATCCTGTCCGCGGCGTTCTGCGCCTCCGCGCTCACCTGGACGGTGTTCCGGGTCACCCGGCTGCTGCCCAAGCGGCTGAAAGTGCGCGCCCTGCTCGGCACCTCCACGCTCATCACCGACCTGGCCGTCCCGGTCGACCCGGACCGCGATCACATCCGCGGGCCGGAAGAGGCGCCGGTCACCGTGGTGGAGTACGGCGACTTCGAGTGCCCGTACTGCGGGCAGGCCGAGCCGGTCGTCCGGGAACTGCTGGCGGACTTCGGCGACGTCCGCTACGTGTTCCGTCACCTGCCCCTGAACGACGTGCACCCGCACGCCCAGCTGGCCTCCGAAGGCGCCGAGGCGGCGGCCCGGCAGGGGAAGTTCTGGGACATGCACGACCTGCTGATGGAGCATCAGGGCGCGCTCACCAGTAAGGACCTGATCCACTACGCGGCCGGCCTCGGCCTCAACGTCGCGCGCTTCACCGAGGATCTGCGCAAGCATGCGGGCGCGGCCCGGGTGGCCGAGGACGTGGACTCCGCCGACCTGTCCGGGGTCACCGGCACGCCCACGTTCTTTATCAACAGCAAACGCCACTACGGTGCCTACGACATCGGCACGCTGTCCGAGGCGGTGCGCGCTGCCCGGGCGCGGGCTCTCATCACGACCTGAGGAGGGTGGCCCGTGGGCATGATCAACACCGTGGGCGTCGTGCTGCATCCCGGGCGGGACTGCAACTCGGCCATGTTCGAGCTGCTCGCCTGGGCCAGCAGCCGCAAGGTGACGGTTCTCGCGGTCGAGGACGAGGCCAGCCGGGTGCCCGGCCGCGTCGAGGGGGTCGCCCCGGCGGATCTGGCCAGCCGCTCCGACCTGATGGTCAGCCTCGGCGGCGACGGCACCATGCTGCGCGCGATGCGCATGTCGTGCGGCCCGAAGCCGCCGGTGCTCGGCGTCAACGTGGGCAAGCTCGGGTTCCTGGCCGAGATCGACCCGCCGGAGATGGCCGCGGCCCTGTGCGCCATCGACGAGCACCGGTTCACCGTGGAGCCCCGCTCCGCGGTGAAGGCCGAGTTCACCGATCAGGAGACCGTCGCGTTCAACGACGTGGACCTGGCCCGCATCCCCGGCCACGGGTCCTCCATCCTGGTCGAGCTCATCGTGGAATCGCATCCGTTCGTGCGCTACGCGGCGGACGCGGTGATCGTGGCCACGCCTACCGGGTCCACCGCCTACAACTTCTCGGCCGGCGGCCCGCTCGTCTCCCCCATGGCCGAGGGCCTGCTGGTCAACCCGGTGGCACCGCACTCGGCCTTCAACCGGGCGCTGTTCCTGTCCAGCAGCGAGAAAGTGCTGCTCACCGTGCTGGAGGGCAGCGGCGAGCCAGCCCTGGAGGCGGACGGCATCCTGGTCGGGCGGCTAAAGCCCGGTGACACGGTCGAAGTCGGCACCGTCCCCGCCGCGGCCAACGTGGTCCGGCTGGGCCGGACCACGTTCTACCAGCGTGCACAGCGCAAGCTCCGGCTGACCGGCTCGGCCGAGGCCGACTGACGGGCACGGCAGGCGGTAGCGTGGAACACAGATCGACCCTGTCGGGATGGATGACTAGCCGTTCATGGTTGGTACTAGGTAGCGGGCAGAGTGACTGACACCCTGGAAGGGCAGTGAGCGTGGTGCGAGATCCGGGAGACCTCTACGAGGTGAGCCCTGGCGCGCCGGTGCTGGACGGGGCAGTGATGCTGCACTACCTCGACGGGTTCATCGACGCCGGGGCGGCGGGCAAACTGCTGTCCGCCCATTTGCTGGGCACGCTGGAACACGAGGAGGTCGCCCGGTTCGACGTAGACCGGCTGATCGACTACCGGTCCCGGCGGCCGCCGATGATCTTCTCCCGGGACCGCTGGGAGTCCTACGAAGCCCCCGAACTGGCCATCCACCTGCTCAAGGACACCGCCGGCAGCCAGTTCCTGCTCCTTACCGGCCCGGAACCGGATCACGAGTGGGAGGGCTTCACGCAGGCGGTGCGGGACCTGGCCGCCCGGATGGGGGTCCGGCTGGCGGTCGGCTTCCACGGCATCCCGATGGGTGCGCCGCATACCCGTCCGCTGGGGGTGACCGCCCACGCGACCACGTCCGGCCTGACCACGGGCTACCCGCCGCTGGTGGACCGGCTTCAGGTCCCGGGGAGCGTGGCGGCGCTGCTGGAGATGCGATTCGGCGAGGAAGAGCGCGCCGCGGTCGGGTTCGCGGTGCATGTTCCGCACTACCTGGCCCAGGCGGCGTATCCGACGGCCGCGATCACGCTGCTCGACTCGGTGTCCCGCGCGACCGGGCTGCAGCTGCCCGACGAGGCGCTGCGCGAGGCGGCCCAGGAGACCGACGAGGAGATCCGGCGGCAGGTCGAGGGCTCCGAAGAGATCATGGAAGTCGTGCAGGCGCTGGAGCGGCAGTACGACGCGTTCGCCGAGGGAGCCGAGCGCGGCTCACTGGTGGACGGGTCGGAGCAACTGCCCTCCGCCGACGAGATCGGCGCCCAGTTCGAGCAGTTCCTGGCGGAGCAGCAGGGCCGGGCCGACTCCTCGGACTCCTGACCCTGCTGCCGCCGCGCGGGCGACCAGCGGTGCGGCCGGGCTAGGCCACTTCGCTGAGCTTGCCGGTGGCCACGTCGAAGACGAAGCCCCGCACCGAGTCCTTGTGCGGGATGAACGGGCTGGCCTTGATCCGGTTGATCGACTGGCGGACGTCCTGCGTCCAGGTCGGGGAAGGCTTCCGCGGCCCATTCGGGCTTGATGCCGGTGTCGGCCTGAATGCTCGCCTTGAAGTCGTCGTCGGTGAAGGTCAGCATCCCGCAGTCGGTGTGGTGGATGAGGATGATCTCCTGGGTGCCGAGCAGCCGCTGGCTGATCGTGAGCGAGCGGATCTCGTCGTCGGTGACCACCCCGCCCGCGTTGCGGATCACGTGCGCCTCGCCATCGGCCAGGCCGAGGATGCCGTAGACGTTCAGCCTCGCGTCCATGCAGGCCACCACGGCGACGTGCTTGGACGGCGGAAGCGGTAGCGGCCCGGTGAAACCCTCTGCGTAGCGGGCGTTGTTAGCCAGCAGGTCGTCGGTAGCGGTCATGGCGCCAGTCCTCTCTGATTGGTATGCCCCTGATCCGGACGGCGTTTCGTGACCAAGGGGGCCATGCTCATCTTCTCTACTCCCCCGGTGCCGCCCGTACTGAACGGGCGAATCTCCCACCCGGGCCCGCCGGCTCCCGCCGGCCGTGCCCCTTCCCCTGAGCCCCCGCAACACAGATGGAGTCCTGAAGCATGACTCCTAAAGCATTTAATTCCGATTGAGATAGTAACCTACAGTCCCTCCCGTACCCAGATCCTCTTCCGGTCCCGGAGCGCCCACGCAGCCGCGGCGGCATGTCCGGCACACTCCGTTACCAGGTACACACACTCCGGCTTCGCCATCACTAGACTGATCCGCGAGGAAACGGGGACGACAGCCATGAGCCGATCGAGTGCACGCGAATGCCTGGCGCCGGGGACCGTGGTCGCCCCCGGCGAGGTGCTGGTCGCCACGGAGATCGGCGACCCCGCGCATGGGCAGCTGAGCTGCCCGGCCGCGCCACTGGTGGGCGGGCTGCTGTACCGCCGGGGCGTGCGCGTCCGGTACGCGCCGGTGCCCCAGTCAGCTGACGCGTCCCAGGCCGACGACGGCGCGGCCCTGTTCGTCACCACCGCGCTGCACGCCGACGGCACGGCCACCGCGATCGGCGCCGCGGCCAGCAGCGTGGATGGGGTGGCCATGGCCGCGGCCCGCAGCGCCGTCGAGGAATGGGCGGCGGTGGGCGGGACCCGGCGCCTGCTCAGCGCCGTGAGCCCGTGGTGCCCGGGCGCGCGGCAGGCCCTGGAGGCCACCCGGCAGGCCCTGGAACGAGGCCCGGTGTACGTGTGCGGGCAGCTGATGGCGAGTCCGCAGGCCCGCGCGGACCTGGAGAAGAACGGCGCGGTGTTCGCCCGTTCCCTGGACGACGTGCCCGATGGCGCCCTGGTGCTGATCCCGGCGCACGGCGTCGCCCCCTGGGTCCGCACCGAGGCGGCCGCGCGCGGCCTGGACGTGATCGACGCGACGTGCCCGCTGGTGGCCGGGGTACAGGCCGAGGCCCGCCGGTTCGCCGAGCGTGGCGACCAGGTGGTCCTCATCGGCCAGTCCGGCCTCGCGGTGCTGCCCGCGATCCTGGGCGAGGCCCCGGATCACGCCATCCTGGCCGAGACCCGGGTCGGGGCGGGAGCGGTCCAGGTCGCGGACCCGCGGCGGGTCTCCTACGTGCTGGTGCCGGGCGTGCCGGTCGAGGACACCCCGATCGCGACCGCCGCCCTGCGCTCCCGGTTCCCGGCCTTGCGCGGCCCGGACCCGGACGGGTTCTGCTACGCAGCGTCCGACCGGGCCGAGACCGTCCGGACCGTGGCCGCGTCCAGTGACCTGGTCCTGGTCCTGGGAACCGAGGACGACCCGGACACGCGGCACCTGACCGCCCTGGCCCGGTCCAACCGGGCCAAGGCCAACGTGATCGCGGACGTCACCGAGATCATCCCGTCCTGGCTGGCCGGCACCTCGGCCATCGGGCTGGCCGAATCCACCGCCGCCGCCCCCGGGCTGGCCGCGCGGGTCACCGAGGCGCTGTCCGGGCTCGGCCCGCTCAGCGTGACCAGGCGGCTGGTCACTACCGAGGTCACCAGCCGGGCCGCGACGGCGAGCCCGCTGTCCGCCGGTTAGCCACGCCGCCCCGGGGCTGCGCACCGGCGGCCGATCTGACATTGTGGCTGTCATGCTCTTCCCCACCTCCCTGGTCGGCAGTTACCCGCAGCCAGACTGGCTTATCGACCGCGCGCGGCTGCGGGGCCGGTTCCCACCCCGGGTCCGGGCCACCGAGCTGTGGCGGGTCGCCCCCGAATACCTGGAGCAGGCCCAGAGTGACGCGACCGAACTGGCCATCCGGGCCCAGGAACGGGCCGGGCTGGACATCCTGACCGACGGGGAGATCCGCCGGGAGAGCTACTCGAACCGGTTCGCCACCGCCCTCGACGGGGTGGACATCGACAATCCCGGCACCGCGCTGGACCGTAGTGGCGAGCCCAACCCGGTGCCCCGGGTGACCGGCCCGATCCGCCGCCGTCACCCGGTCGAGGTGCAGGACGTGAAGTTCCTGCGCGCCAGCACCTCCC
>CAWAES010000038.1:0-40577 GCA_963781085.1 uncultured Actinomycetes bacterium | reverse complement strand
ATGTGTCGAGCACGTGCACCAGCGCGACCGGATCGCCTCCACTGGCGGTGATCCAGTCCTCCATCGCCTGCTCCGGGGATCCGGGGTCGAACGTGCCGAAGTGGGTGAGGACGTGGCGGAAATGACCGCCGCGCCCGACGGTATGGCTAACCGCCTCCAGTCCCTGTCCGCCCACGACCGCGCGCCGGGGGGTCGCTCCGCGAGCCAGGAGCCGGATCACGGTGCGTCCGCCCAGCGAGTAACCGCCGAGGTCGTAGTCGGTAAGCCCGAGCTGTTCGATCAGGGCCAGGCCATCGTCGGCCAGCGCGTCCGGCGGGTAGGCCGTGGGCTCGTGCGGCCTGGCGCTGTCGCCGTGGCCACGGAGGTCCGGCATGATGACGCGGTACCCCTGCGCGGCGAGTCTCCCGGCGATCCCGGCCTCGAGCATGGTCATGGCGTTCCCGAGATAGCCGTGGATCAGGATCAGGGGCCGGCCTTCCCCGAGCTCACGGTAGGCGAGCTGGACGCCATCGCGGCCGCGGAAGTGGCGGACGGGAATTTCAGTCATGCCGGTAGCCTTCCAAAGTTCCGCATCGCTGGGTTACTGCTGGGTCGGGGCCGTCGAACGGCATAGGTCGCGGATCGCCGCGAGGTCGCTCTGGGCGGCCAGGCCCGCGTGGTAGACGCGGAGTTCGGTGGCGCCGGCGGCCCGGACCGCCTTGGCCTGTTCCGCCAGGGTCGCGGGCTGGCCGCCGAGGCCAGCGACCGCCTGCAGGACGGCGGCGATCCTGGCCCCCGGCGGTGCGGCCGCCACGGTGCGGGAAACCAGGTCCGGGGCGGTGACCGGATTCCCGCAGCCCAGCACGATGCCGTCGGCGCCGCCCGGGCCGCACAGGACGGCCGGGTCGTAGCCGGGATTCGCGCCCACGGCGCGCGGATCGGGGTGGGAGTGCACCAGGACAGGCCGGCCGGGCGCGGCCGCGCGGACCGCGGCAAGCACCCCGGTGAGCAGCCGCCCGGAGCCAGCCGCACGCGCCGCGTCGATCACGGCGCAGACGTCGCCGGGCAGCGCCGGCCCGCCATCGGCGGCCGCGCGGACCAGGGCAGCCAGCTCAGCCGGGTCACCCCCGGCGGAACGGTACGCCAGCGCGCACGCGCCGCAGAAGCACAGCGAGAGCAGCCAGTCCCCCGCACTTCCGGCCGGGCCGGCCGCGGCGCCGGTCTTGTCGTGCGCGCTGCCGTGCTCGAAGCCGTACCAGCCGCACGCCTCCAGCTCGATCGCGTCCACGCCGGCCAGGGTGGCGACCTCTGCGGCCAGCCGCGCCGCGTATTCGCGCACGGCGCCGGAGCCGGCGCACAGGGCCCAGGGATACACGTCCCCGAACGCGTTGCGCACCGAGCACTCCCCCGCCCCGGCGAGCCGGGAGTTGTGCGTGACCACCACCCAGGCGGTGACGGGGAGGCCCGCGGCGCGCAGCGCGGCCGCGGCGCGCTCGAACGTGCCCGGGCCGTCGTCCCCCGCAGCGGCGCCTGCCGGGCGGAGCCGGGCGTCATGCCAGCGGGCCGGATCGGGCCGGAAGTAGATCCCGGCGTCCCGGGTGACGATCCGGTGCGCCGGATGGTGCGGGGTCACCGCGCGCACCGCGTGGTACGCGGCGGCCAGCGTGACCCCGGTCAGCCCCAGCCCGGCCAGGCGGTCCGCGGCGGCGGGGTCGCCGTCCATGTCCCACGGATAGAGATACGCCCCGGTCCGCACTATCGCAGGGCCCGCAGGGCCTCGGGCAGCAGCTCATCCGGGAAGTCCTGGTAGGTGACCGGGACCAGCCAGCGGCGGATCGCGGTCGCGCCGACCGACGTGTAGTGCGGGCTCGTGGTGGCGGGGAACGGGCCGCCGTGGTGCTGGGCCCAGGTCACCGCGACGCCGGTGGGCCAGCCGTTCCAGATCACCCGGCCCACGGTGCGGGTGAGCACGTCGGCCACCGGGGCCGCGGCGGCCAGGTCAGCGGCGGACGCCGGGTCGGCGTGGATGCTTCCGGCCAGGTTGCCGCCGAGGCGGGCCAGCACCGGCAGCAGGGCGTCCACCGACGGATAGGTGATCACCAGCCCGGCCGGCCCGAACCGCTCCTCGGCCAGGTCCGGCAACCCGGCCGCGAACGCGTCCAGGCTGGTGAGGTAGGCCTGCGGGGTGGCTGCCCACGGACCCTCACCGGGCTGCCCGGTGGCCAGCGGGGTGACCGCCGGGTGCCCGGCCAGCGCGGCAGCGGCCGCGTCGTACGACTCGTGGATCCGCTCGGACAGCATCGGGGCACCCGCGGCGGCCTGGACCGCGCCGGCGATGGCGCTGCGCAGGCCCTCGTCGTCGGGGATGAACAGCAGGCCCGGGTTGGTGCAGAACTGCCCGGCCCCGAGGGTGAGCGACGCGGCGTAGCCGGTGGCGGTCTCGGCGCTGCGGCCCGCAGCCGCGCCGGGCAGGACCACGGCCGGGTTGACCGAGCCCAGCTCGCCGTAGAAGGGGATCGGCACGGCCCGCTCCGCGCAGATCTGCTGCAGCGCGAGGCCGCCCCGGGCGGACCCGGTGAAACCGGCCGCGGTGATGGCCGGGTGGCGGAGCAGCCTCACCCCGGCGGGGACGCCGTAGATCACCGCGAACGTTCCGTCCGGCGCGCCGGCCCCGGCGAGCGCCGCGGTCACGACGCGGGCGGTCGCGACCGAGGTCTGCGGGTGGCCTTCGTGGGCTTTCACCACCACCGGGCAGCCGGCCGCCAGGGCCGACGCGGTGTCACCGCCCGCCACCGAGAACGCGAAGGGGAAGTTCGACGCCGAGAAGACGGCCACCGGGCCGACCGGCCGGACCATCCGGCGCAGCCCGGGCACGCCCTGGGCGGGCGGGCTGGTGATCAGGTCCAGGTAGCCGCCATCCTCCAGGACGTCCGCGAACATCCGCAGCTGCCCGGTGGTCCGGGCCACCTCGCCGGTCAGCCGGGTGCTGCCCAGGCCGGTCTCGGTGTCCGCCACCGCGGCCAGCTCAGCGGCCTGGGCGTCCAGCGCCGCGGCTACCGCCCGCAGCGCCGCCGCGCGGCCGGCGGGGCCCATGGCCTCCCAGCCAGGACGGGCGCCGGCCGCCGCCTCGGCGATCGCGTCCACGGCGCGGTCGGTGGTCTCGGCGACCGGCTCCCCGGCCGGCTTGCCGGTGCGCGGGTCATATCCCTGGATCATGAACTGTCCGTCCTCTGCGCTTACTTCAGGTGCTCCGCGTCGTACTCGGGGAGCGTGAACTCGCCGCCCAGATAGGCGAACACCGGATCGCCCGGATCTGGTGCCCCGTGAGCGGCGATGACCTCGGCCGCGTAGTCCTCCGCGTCGTCACGCGGCTCGTAGCCCAGGGCCCGCGCCTCGTCCAGGCTGACCCAGCCGCCGCGGGTGTTGGCCGACACGCCGAAGGCCACCCGGAACCCGGGCCGCTGCACGGTCAGGCACGCCTCGAAGAGCCGCCCGGCGTCGTCCGGGGACAGCCAGGTGGACAGCATGCGCGTGCTCGCCGGGCGCTCGAAGCAGGACAGGATGCGCAGGCAGATGGCGTCCAGCCCGTAGCGGTGGTGGTACATCGAGGCCAGCGCCTCCCCCGTCACCTTGGACACCCCGTAGTACGTGTCCGGCGCGGGGAACGTGTAGTCCGGGACGGGGAACGCGGACGGCGGGGTGAAGCCGACCGCGTGGTTGGACGAGGCGAAGATCACCCGGGGCACGCCGGCCCGGCGGGCCGCCTCGAACACGGCGTAGGTGCCCTGGATGTTGATCTCGATGATCCGGTCCCAGGGACCCTCGCCGGACACCCCGCCGAGGTGGATCACGGCGTCCGCCCCGGCGCAGGCCTCGGTCATCGCGGCCATGTCGGTGACCGACGCCACGACCACCTGCTCGTCCGGCCCGGGCGAGACGGGCGGGGTGATGTCCAGCAGGCGCAGGGTCCGGCCGGACCGGGCCAGCCGCTTGCGCAGCATGGACCCGATCCGGCCGGAGCCGCCGGTGATAACGATGATCGGCACGGCAGTCGACCTTACGCGCCCGGTGCCTGGCCGGCACGGCCGAGCCGGGTCAGCTGACCTGCTTCATCTGGCCCGCGCCGGGGCCGGTGCGTCATGACGTCACCGGCGAGCCGCCGACGGTCACGTCCTCGACGACGAGGTTGGACACGTACTGGGCGGAATTGGCGGCGCTCGACGTGGTGATGGTGAGATCGTCCAGGGTGACGGTGCCGACCGGATCGGTCGCGGACGCGCCGATCAGCGACCAGATCCCGGCGCAGCTGTCCACCGTCCAGTCGGCCAGCGTGATGCCGGTGATGTCCGGCGGGAAGTCGCCGGTCTGGGCGTTGTAGTTGCCCTGGATCAGCAGCAGCGGGCCGCCGACCGTGCCGGCCGTGATCCGGTACACGTTGCTGTTCAGGGCGTAGCCGCCGCGCAGCGTGTTGGTCTTGATCCGGTGCCCGGCCTGCAGGTTGGCGCTGTTCATGGTGAGGTCCCGGGCATAGACGTTCTTGACCCCGCCGGTCATCTCGCTGCCGATGGTGATACCGCCGTGCCCGTTGGCGAACGTGCAGTTCTGGATGACCAGGTTCTGGCTGGGCACATTGACCCGGCGGCCATCGGCGTCCCGCCCCGACTTGATCGCGATGCAGTCGTCGCCGGTATCGAACGTGACCCCGTCAATGACCACGCCGGTGCAGGACTCCGGGTCACAGCCGTCGGTGTTCGGGCCGGAGGAGCTGATCGAGACGCCCTCGACCGTGACGTTGCGGCACAGGTTCGGGTTCAGGTGCCAGAAGGGGGAGTTGATGATGCTGACGCCCTGGATGAGCACGGTATCGGTGAGGAACGGCTGGATCATCTGCGGCGGCAGGTAGTGCCCCGGGCCGAATACCCGCTGCGCGACCGGGATGTTGTCGTCGGCCATCGTCTCGAGCAGGTCGAAGTCGGGGGTCTCGAGGTTCTTCCAGTTCCACCAGTGGTTGGCATCGGCCTGGCCGTTGAGCGTGCCCTGCCCGGTGATCGCGATGTTGCGCTGGCCGTAGGAGTAGATGGGCGGCGAGTAGTTCATCAGCTCGATGCCCTGCCACCGGGTGAAGACCACCGGCAGGTAGGCGTTGGGGTCCTGGCTGAACAGGATCGTCGAGCCCGCCTCCAGGTGCAGGTCCACGTAGCTGCGCAGGTGGATGGCGCCGGTGAAGAACTGGCCGGGCGGCACGATCACGTGCCCGCCGCCGGCCCGGTTGCAGGCGGCGATGGCGGCGGCGAACGCCTGGGTGCAGTCGGTGGTGCCATCCCCGACGGCACCGAACCGGGTGACCGGGAAGACCCGGCCCGGGAAGCGGGGCCGCCGCACCGAGGTCACGATGCGGTCCGCGGCCAGGTCAGCGGGCCCGTGCTGACCAGCGTTGAGCTGGTGGGAGCGGCCCGCGGCGCTAGCGGGTAAGGCGCTGGACCAGAGCGGGCTGGTTAAGGCCCCTGCCCCGGCCAGGGCGGAGTAGCGGAGCAGGGCACGGCGATTGAACTCGTTCGACATTGAACTACCTCCGGGTGGTGGGGTTACTCCGGTGGTGAATGGTGCCGCTGGTGGTGAGAGTGACGCTGGCTGGGGTGACTGGTGCGGGAGGGCCCCCTCAGTGGGGATCGGGCTCGGGGTTACGGCCCGGGCGGGCGAGGAACTCGAAATCGCAGCCCTTGTCCGCCTGGGTGACCTGTTCGGAGTACAGCGCGCCATAGCCGCGCTCGAACCGGCGGGGCGGCGGCTGCCAGGCGGCGCGGCGCCGGGTCAGCTCGGCGTCGTCCACCTCCAGCCGGAGCGACCGCTCCGCGACGTCCAGGGTGATCAGGTCGCCGGTGCGGACCAGCGCCAGCGGCCCGCCCACGAAGGACTCGGGGGCCACGTGCAGCACGCAGGCTCCGTAGCTGGTCCCGCTCATCCGGGCATCGGAGATCCGCACCATGTCCCGCACCCCCTGGGCCAGCAGGTAGTCCGGGATGGGCAGCATCCCGTACTCCGGCATGCCCGGGCCGCCGAGCGGGCCCGCGTTACGCAGCACGAGCACGGAATCGGCGGTCACGCCCAGCGCGGGGTCGTTGATCTGCCGCTGCATCTCCCGGTAACTGTCGAAGACGACCGCGGGGCCGGTGTGCTTGAGCAGCGCGGACTCGGCCGCGATGTGCTTGATCACCGCGCCGTCCGGGGCCAGGTTGCCACGCAGCACGGCCAGGCCGGCCTCGGCGGCCAGCGCGGTCCCCGGTTCGCGGATCACGTCCTCGTTGTAGACCTGGGCCCCGGCCAGCTGCTCGGCCAGTGGCCGGCCGGTGACCGTGATCCGGTCGGTGTGCAGCGCCCCGGGCACCTCGGCCAGCCGGGCCAGCAGCGCGCGCAGTCCGCCCGCGTAGTAGAAGTCCTCCATCAGGTACTTCCCGCCGGGCCGCACGTTGGCCAGGACGGGGACCCGGCGCGAGATGTCGTCGAAGTCGTCGAGGCTGAGCGGGACCCCGCACCGGCCGGCCATGGCGATGAGGTGGATCACCGCGTTGGTGGAACCGCCGAGGGCCAGCACGGTGGCCACCGCATCCTCGAACGCCTCGGCGGTGAGGATCTGGTCCGGGGTCAGGTGCTCCCAGGCCATGTCCACGATCCGGCGGCCGGTCGCGGTGGCCATCCGGTAGTGCGCGGAATCGACCGCCGGGATGGACGCCGCCCCGGGCAGGGTCATGCCCAGCGCCTCGGCCGCGGAGGTCATGGTGGAGGCGGTGCCCATCGTCATGCAGTGGCCGGGCGAGCGGGCGATGCCGCAGGCCAGATCGGCCATCTCGCAGTCGCCGATCACCCCGGCCCGCTTGTCGTCCCAGTACTTCCACAGGTCGGTGCCGCTGCCCAGGGTGGCGCCGCGGTAGTTGCCGCGCAGCATCGGGCCGGCGGGCAGGTAGATGGCCGGGATCCCGGCGCTGGCCGCGCCCATGATCAGCGCGGGGGTGGTCTTGTCGCAGCCGCCCATCAGCACCGCGCCGTCGGCCGGGTAGGACCGGAGCAGTTCCTCGGTGTCCATGGCCAGCAGGTTCCGGTAGAGCATCGGGGTCGGCTTCTGGAAGGTCTCCGACAGGCTGGCCACCCCGAACTCGGCCGGGAAGCCGCCCGCCTCCCAGATGCCGCGCTTGACCTGCTCGGCCCGTTCCCGCAGGTGCATGTGGCAGGGGTTCAGCTCGGACCAGGTGTTGACGATCGCGATGATCGGCTTGCCCTCATAGTCAGCGGGATCGGCACCCATCTGGCGCATCCGGGTGCCGTGGCTGAACGCGCGCATCCCGTCCCCGCCGAACCAGCCGTAACTGCGTAGCTGCTCCGGTGATCTGGACTCCCCTTCCGGGGGTGAGGTGCTCACCGCTGGCCGTCCTCGGCGTGCAGGCCCCAGCCGGCCAGGATCTTGCTGATTTCCTCGCGCACCGGGTCGGGCAGCAGGCGGCTGGGCGGGCGGACGTCCCGGCGGGCCAGCTCCAGCTGGGCCAGGGCCTCCTTGACCACGCTGACGTTGTCCGCGGACGAGTCCGCCGCGCGCAGCTCCTCGAACCTCCGGCAGTCCGCCCAGACCCGCAGGGCGCCGGCGTGGTCGCCGCTGCGCAGCGAGGCCAGCAGGCCGAGCGACAGCTGCGGGGCGACGTTGGCCAGCCCGGAGGTGAAGCCCTGGGCGCCGTACGCCCAGCAGCCGGGCGCGGTCAGTTCGGCCAGCCCGGCCAGCCAGGTGAACCGGGCCAGGCCCGCGTCGCGGGCCACCCCGGCGAACTGCACCATGTCCTTGACCCCGTACTTGACGCCCACCACGTTCGGGCTCCGCCGGCCGAGCTCGCGGATATGCCGCCCGGCGATCCTCGGGTCCCGGATGTACAGCACCACACCGAGGTCCGGCACGGACTCGGCGATGGCGGCGTGGTAGTCCACCCAGCCCTCGGCGGACAGGTACGGGCTGACCGGCTGGTGGATCATGATCATGCGGGCCCCCGCCGCGCGGGCGTGGCTCGCGGAGCTGATCGCGGTGGGCAGGTCGTGGCCGACGCCGGCCAGCACCTCCGCGCGGCCCCGGGCGGCCCGGATCGCGGACTCGGTGGCGGCCCGGGTCTCCTCCGCCGACAAGGTGTAGAACTCACCGGTGTTGCCGTTGGGGGTGACCAGCGTGATCCCGTTGTCGATGAGGCGGCGGATCAGCCGGCCGTGGCAGTCCCAGTCGGGGGCGCCGTCGGGTCCGAACGGGGTCACCGGGACGGCGGCCACGGTCGCCAGGACGTCGCGGAGCTCCTCGGTGACGGCGGGGTCAATGCTCATCGGTACTCCATTCGGTTGCGGGCGCCACGGCGGCGCGGGCAGGCATAGGGAAATGCCGGTCCGCGAAACCGGCGATGTGCGCGCGGAGCAGCGCGGCCGCCTCGGTGGCCGCACCGCGCCGGGCCGCGGCCAGGATGGCCTGATGCTCGGCCGCCTCCTGCTGCCACGACGGGGCCTGCTCCCAGGACAGCGCGGACACCAGCGCGGTCTGATCGCGCAGGTCGTCCAGGGTCTTGACGAGCAGGCTGTTGCCGCAGGCCAGGTACAGGGCGCGGTGAAACTCGCGGTTGGCCAGGCTGCGCTGCGCCTGGTCGGTGGCGGCGTCCGAGGCCTGCAGGGCCGCGTGGGCGCTCGCCCAGCTGGCCTGGACGCTGGGCCGGGCTGGCCTGCTGGGCCAGCCTCCGCCGCGCCGACGGCCGACCGCGCGGCGGACCGCCTCCGGTTCCAGCAGCAGCCGCAGATCGTAGATGGCGGCCGCGCTCGCCGGGTCGATGGCCCGCACCGTGGCCCCCCGGTACGCGCTCATCGTGACCAGGCCCGCGCCCGCCAGGGTCTTCAGCGCCTCGCGGACCGGGGTCTTGGACACGCCGAGCAGCTGGGCCAGTTCCGTCTCCACCAGGCTCTGCCCGGGACGCAGCTCCCCGGCCAGGATGGCCCGTTTGATGGCGTCCAGGACCGCCTCGGTGCGCGA
The DNA here is from genome assembly GCA_963781085.1 of uncultured Actinomycetes bacterium. GTDB lineage: Bacteria > Actinomycetota > Actinomycetes > Streptosporangiales > Streptosporangiaceae > RYN-230. The sequence continues at coordinate 31,558 of CAWAES010000038.1, read as the reverse complement.
GGGAGTCGCCCCGGTGGTTCCGTTAAGGAAACTGCGGGCCGGCGGGACCATGGCGGTGCTCACGGGGATACCCCGTCAGCGCACGCTCGCATACGGCATCTCATATATGACATGACTCTACGAGCCGGGGCCCGCACCGTCAACGGCGTACCGGCTCCCGGGTCAGCCGTTCTTGCGGGCGACCCCGCCCCACATGGCCGCCCGCCGGGCGCCCTCGATCTCGGAATCCTGCCGCCAGTGCTGCACCGGGACGACGCCGGGCTCGAGCAGCTCGAGCCCGGTGAAGAACTGCGTCACCTCGGCCTGGCTGCGGTAATAGCCCTTCTGGGCGAGCAGCCGGTTGAGCCGCTTGCCCATCTCGGCCATCTTCTCCGGCTCGATGTCCGAGGCCACGTGCGAGAGCAGCAGGTAGCTGCCCGGCGGCACGGCGTCCATGAGCTGGCTCACGATGCTGTACGGGTGATCCTCGGGCCCGATCAGGTGCAGGACCGCCACCAGCATGACCGCCACCGGCTGGGAGAAGTCGAGCAGCCCGCGGGCGTGGTCGAGGATCTTCTCGGTTTCACGCAGGTCGGCGTCGAGGTAGTCGGTCGTGCCCTCCGGGCCGCCGACCAGCAGCGCACGGGCGTGGGCCAGCACGATGGGGTCGTTGTCCACGTAGACGACGCGGCTCTCCGGCGCGACCGACTGCGCGACCTCATGGGTGTTGTTGGCGCTGGGGATGCCGGTGCCGATGTCGAGGAACTGGCGGATACCGGCTTCCGCGGCCAGGAAGCGCACGCCGCGGGCCAGGAACGCCCGGTTGGCCCGCACCGAGGAGACCAGGTCGGGGTAGGCCGCGAGGGCTTCCTCGCCGGCCGTGCGGTCGGCCTCGAAATTGTCCTTGCCGCCCAGCCAGTAGTCATACACCCGGGCGATGTGCGCCACGCTGGTGTCGAAGTCGACCTGCTCCTCCTGGTCCGGGGGAAGCGGCGCGCCGAGCCATTCGCTGGTCATCCTAGCCGCCTTTCGCAGCGCATCCCCGGATCTATCCTGCAGCGCCAGAGCCTATCGTGTCCGCCTGAATCATGAATCAAAGCCCAGCCCCAGCCGGTCCAGGGTGCGCAGCCACAGGTCACGGCGTCCCTCGTGGCGGTCCGCGCGGGCCAGCGAGGCCCGGGTCAGCTGGATCACCGCGGAGCGCAGCGGCTCGGGCGGGAACGGCGCCGGCCTGCCGCGCACCATGCCCAGCGCGGTCCGCTCAGTCTGCTGCCCGCCGAGCAGGTCGAGCAGCACGTTGCCGCCGAAGCGCGAGGCGCCGACCCCGAGCCCGGTGTACCCGGCGGCGTAGGCCAGCCGCCCGCGGTGGGCGGTGCCGAAGAACACGCAGAACCGCGCGCAGGTGTCGATCACGCCGCCCCAGGTATGGGTGAAACGGAGCCCTTCGAGCTGCGGGAAGGTCTCGAAGAACTGCCCGGCCAGCCGCGCGAAGGTCGCGGGCCGCTGGTCCTGGCCGGCCGTGATCAGGCCGCCGTTGTAGTAGACCGCGTCGTACCCGCCCCACAGGATCCGGCCGTCAGCGGTGAGCCGGTAGTAGTGGAACTGGTTGCCCATGTCGCCCACGCCCTGCCGGTGCCGCCAGCCGATGCTGGCCCGCTGGGCGGCGGACAGCGGCTCGGTCATCATCGCGTAGTCGTACACCGGGACCAGGTAGCGCCGCAGCCGGCGCAGCAGCGGCGGGTAGGCGCCGGTGCCCAGGGCCGCGCGCGGCGCGCGCACGCTGCCGTGCCGGGTGGACAGCCGCAGGCCCGGGCCCTCCGGGTGGATCGCGCCGACCGGGGTCTGCTCGTAGATCCGGACGCCCGCGTCCAGGCAGGCCCGGCGCAGCCCCCAGGCCAGCCGGGCCGGGTCCACCATGGCGCAGCCGTCCCGGTCCCACAGCCCGCCGTAGTAGCCCGGCGAGGCGATCTCGGCCCGCACCCCGGCCGCGTCCAGGAGTTCGGGCGCACCGGGCGCGCCCGAGGCGGCGGCCAGGCGGCGCGCCGCGGCGGCGTGGTCCCACAGGTCGGGCAGGTGCCAGGGCCGGGTCGCGACGGCCAGTTCCCCGGTCCGCTCGAAGTCGCAGTCGATCCCGTGCCGGGCCACGGTGGCCTCGATCTCGTCCAGGTTCTGCCGCCCGAGCCGGTCCAGCACCGGCATCTCCGGCCCGAACCGCTCCAGCCCGTTGGCCAGGCCGTGGGTGAGGCTGGCCGCGCAGAACCCGCCGTTGCGGCCGGACGCGGCCCAGCCGGCCGTGCGGCCCTCCAGCAGGACCACGTCCGCGGACGGATCGCGCTCCTTGGCCAGCAGCGCGGTCCACAGCCCGGTGAACCCCGCGCCCACCACGGCCAGGTCGGCGGTGGTGGCCTCGCGCAGCGGCGGGGCAGACTCCGGGGCGTCCGGGCGGTCCAGCCAGAAGCAGGCCGGCCGGGCGTCCCGGAGAGCGGCCTCGCCGGGCAGGGTCGTCACCCGTGGATCACCGGGTTGAACGTGGCCTCGTACTCAGTCTGCAGCTTCCCGCTCACGTCGGCGTAGTTGAACAGCCGCTTGTAGTCGGCGGGGGTGGGCCAGACCAGCTCGCTGGTGGCCACCTCGTGCAGCAGCTGGCGGTTGCTGCCGCTGGCCCGGCCCGCGTCGCGCGCGATGATCGGCCTGGCCGCGGGGACGGCGCTGATGTAGTTGATCGACTCGGTGAGCTGGGCCGCGATCGGGGGCCGGTAGTACCAGTCCATCAGCATCATCGCGTCCACCGGGTTCTGCGCGTACTTGGGGATCATCATGTTGTCGGTCCACAGCGTGCCACCCTCGTCCGGGATGACGAACTTCAGGTCCGTGCCCGAGCTCAGGTTCTGCTGGAAGATGTCCCCGGACCAGGCCATCGAGATCCAGGTGTTCCCGCTGGTCAGCTCGTCGATGTAGGACTGCTGGTAGTAGCCGCGGACCAGCCCCGCGTCGCGCTGCTGGGTCAGCGTCTTCGCCGCGGCCCGCCACTCCGCCGGGGTGGAGGTCTCCGGGTTCACGCCCAGCTTGAGCAGGCCGAAGTTGCCCAGGTCCTGGATGTCGGCCATCATCCCGACCCGGCCCTTGTACGCCGGGTTCCACAGTTCGTTGAGGCTCGTCACCGGGGTCTGGATGAACTTCGGGTTCCAGGCGATGCCGGTGGTGCCGGACGCCCACGGGATGCTGTAGGTGTTCCCGGGGTCGAACGAGCGGTGCTGGAACTTGGCCGCCGCGTACTTGTGGAAGTTCGGCAGCAGGCTCTGGTCGAGCGGGATGAGCTCGCCCATGGTGAGCAGCTGGGAGAACCAGAACCCGTTGGTGACCACCATGAGGTCGTAGCCGATCGACTCGCCCGCGCGGATGATCGGGGTGATCTTGTTGACCCAGTAGTCGTCTTCCTGGATGACCTCGGCGTAGCTGACCGTGATCCCGGTCGTCGCGGTGAACTCCTCCAGGGTCTTGTGACCGGTGTCGATGTACAGCGGCCAGTTGGCGAAGTTCACGTGCCCGTGCTGCTTCTGCGCCGCCCAGAACCTGGCCACCGCGTTCTGCGCGTGCGCCACGGTGGCGGCTTGGGGCTCGCCGCCGCCGCTGCACGCGGCCAGCGCCAGCCCGGCCGCGGCCAGGCCGCCCAGGCCCAGCACGTCGCGCCGCCGGGGCTGGGTCAGCCCGCGCGCCAGCACCGGGATCACCGTGCCGGTCGTTGTCAGCCATTGCTCATCGCCCACCGCCAGGTCAGGTTTGCTTCCTGGCTACCACGATGCTGGTCAGCGCGCACAGGATACCGACTGCGAAGATGGCGCTGCCGAACACGAAGACCTGGGGCGGGATGCCGATCCGGGTCGCCCCGTACACCCAGACCGGGAACGGGACCGCGGCTCCGCTGACGAAGTTCGAGGTCACGAAGTCGTCGATGGACAGCGCGAACGCCATCAGGGCGCCGGCCAGGATGCCCGGCATGATCAGCGGGAAGGTGATCTTCCGGAAGGTGACCCAGGCGTTCGCGCCCAGGTCGGCGGCGGCCTCCTCCAGCGTCCGGTCGAAGCCTGCCATCCGGGCCCGGACGGTCACCGTCACGTAGGCGATGCTGAACGCCACGTGGGCCAGCAGCAGCGTCAGGAAGCCGCGGGCCACGCTGACGGTGACGAACAGGCCCAGCAGCGAGGCGCCGAGCACGATCTCGGGCGCGGCGATGTTGAGGAACAAGACCTGCTCCACCAGGCTCCGGCCGCGGAAGCGGGGCGGCCGGTAGCGGACCAGGGCCAGCGCCAGCAGGGTGCCCATCACCGTGGCGAACAGGGTGGCGACGAGCGCCAGCCGGATGGACAGCCAGAACGCCGAGGTGAGCTGGGGGATGTCCTTCCACTGCTGGTACCACTGGGTGGTGAACCCGTTCCAGGCGAAGCTGACCTGCGGCAGGCCGGTGGTGACCTTGTTGAAGCTGTAGAGGACCATCACCGCGATCGGGAAGACCAGGTACGCGATGACCAGCCAGGAGTAGGCGGGCAGCACGAACCGGGTCCACCGGCGGCGCCGCCGGCGGGCCGGCCGGGCCTGGCCCGTCTCGGTGCCCGCGGGCGCCGTCACCACCGCGCTCATATGTAGTCCTCGATGGTCCGTGAGCCCAGCAGCCGGGCGTAGGCGAAGATGCCGACCAGCGCGATGGCCATCAGCACCGCCGACAGCGCCGAACCGCCCGCGTAGTCCAGGTTGACCAGGAACGCGTTCTGGATCACGGTGCCGATCATCGTGTTGCTGGTCCCGCCGAGGATCTGCTGGTTCACGTAGTCGCCGAGGGCCGGGACGAACGTGAGCAGGAACGCGGCGAACAGCCCGGGCACGGTGAGCGGCAGGATCACCCGCAGGAAGGCCTGCCGCCGGGTCGCGTACAGGTCGTAGGCGGCGTCCAGCACCCGCTTGTCGATCCGCTCGATCGCCACGTACAGCGGCAGCGCGGTGAACGGCAGGTAGTTGTAGGCCAGCCCGGCCACCACCGCGTACCCGGTGGCCAGCACGTGGAAGTTCTGCGGCAGCAGGTGCGCGTTCTTCAGGCTGCCCAGGATGATGCCCTGGTCGGAGAGGATGAACTCCCAGACCACGGTGCGGATCACGAACGAGACGAAGAACGGCACCAGCAGCATGAGCAGGAAGAAGTTCTTCCTGTTCCCGCCGTGGAACGCGATCCAGTAGGCGATCGGGAACGACACGATCAGGTCGATGACGGTCGCCGCGCCCGCGAAGTAGAAGCTGGTGATGAACTGGGTGTGGTACAGGCTGAGCTGCTGGCCGAACTCGCCCCAGTGCCAGGTCATCACGCAGGCGCCGGTGGCCTCGTTGCACGACTGCAGCGACAGCGACAGCATCACGACCAGCGGGACCAGGAACAGCGCCAGCAGCCACAGCCCGGCGGGCAGGCTCAGCAGGTACGGCGCGAGCGCCTTGCCGAGCCTGGGCCGCGGGCGGCGGGTTACGAGCCCTGGGTGATCGGCAAGAACAGGTTGTTCCACGCGGTCAGCTCTTCCTGGTTCTTGTACTGGTAATAGTTCCGCGAGTTCTTGATGTAGGCCGCGGTCGGGAACACGGTCGGGGCGTTCGCGGTGGTCGAGGTGGGCAGGCCGATCTCCGGCTTCATCTGGGCCAGCGCGGTCTTGGCCCAGCCGGTCGGGTTCAGCAGCACCTGCTTGGCCGCCGGCACCGGGCAGACGTAGTCGTCGTAGTACTCCACCAGGGCCTGGACCTGCGGGTCGTAGAAGAAGTCCATGAGCGTCATGGCGTCCTTCGGGTTCTGGGCGTACATGGGGATGGCACATGTTGTCGGTCCAGAACATGCCGCCCTCGGTGGGGATGAGCAGCTTCAGGTCGCGGTACTTGCTGTTCAGGTCGGCCTGGAAGATGTCACCGGACCAGGCCTGGGAGACGACGATGTCGCCGTTCTTCAGGTGGTCGATGTAGCTCTGGTCGTAGTAGGAGCGGACCAGCCCGTCGCTCTTCTGCTGCTGCAGCTTCTTGGCCGCCTTGGCCCAGTCGGACTCCTTCGACGTGGCCGGGTCGACCCCGATGGCGAGCAGCCCGATGCTGCCGAGTTCCTGCGGGTCGGACATCATGCCGATCTTGCCCGAGTACTTCTTGTCGAACAGGATGCCCACGCTGGTCCCGGGGTCCTTGACGACCGAGGAGTTGTACCCGATCGCGGTCCAGCCGGACTGCCAGGCCATCGTGTACTTGTTGCCCGGGTCCCAGGACGGGTTCTTGATCAGCGGGCCCGCGTACTTGTCGAAGTTGGTCATCATGCTGCGGTCGAGCGGGGTCAGCCAGCCAAAGTCGATCAGGTACCCGAGCGGCGGGCTGCTGTTCGTCATCACGATGATGTCGTAGCCGGTGCTCTGCTTGGCCTGCAGCGACGGCCGGATCTTCGCGTAGAAGGGCAGGTTGTCGTTGATCGGCTCGGTGTAGGTGACCTGGATGCCGGTGGTCTGGGTGAAGTGCTCCAGGGACAGGTGCTTGCCCTTGAGCACGTCGATGTAGTACGGCCAGTTGGCGAAGTTCACCGTGTGGTGCAGCTTCTGCTTGGCCCACCAGGCGGCGGTACCGGCTCCGCCGGCCGGGGTGGAACTGCTGCTGGTGGTCGTCGCGCCCTTGACCCCGCAGGCGGCCAGGAACGCGCCGATGCCGAGCGCGCCCGCGCCGGCGCCCGCCGACCGCAGCAGCTGCCGCCGGGACATTCCCTGCTGGGAGAGGCGGGGCTGGGTCAGGCCGCGCCGGAGGGACGGGTCGGGGCCAGGCTCTCTGCCGGGGTCACTGCCGTGCTGCTGATCCATCGGGACCTCCAGTCCAAGGCCGCACGCTGTCCGGCGGACGGTGCGCCACCGGACGCCGGCGGTTAGCCAATCGGGTAAGAGTGCTGCGGATCCCAGGTCAGCCAGACCTCGTCGCCCCGGCTGACCGGGGTCGCGGCCGAGGCTGAGTTCTGCTGGAAGACGACGACGTCCGCCCCGGTCGTGGTGGCGACCGAGAAACTGGTGGAGGTGCCCAGGTAGACCACCTCGGTGACGGTGCCGCGCAGCGCGCAGCCGCCCGCCGTTCCCGGGCCCGCGGCGAGCTCGATCTTCTCCGGCCGCACGGTGAGCTCGACCTGCTGGCCCGCGGTCAGCCCGGACCGCCCGGCCGGGACGATGATCCGCTCGTCCGCGCTCACCTCGATGACGCCCTGGCCGCCGGTGACCTGCGCCAGGGATCCGGTCAGCAGGTTGGACGTGCCGATAAATCCCGCCACGAAACGCGTCGCGGGGTGCTCGTAGATCTCCCGCGGCGGCCCGAGATGCTCGATGACGCCGTCGTTCATCACGGCGATCCGGTCCGACATGGTGAGCGCCTCGTTCTGGTCGTGCGTCACGTAGACGAACGTGATGCCGACCTCCCGCTGAATGCGCTTGAGCTCGACCTGCATGGCCTGGCGGAGCTTGAGGTCCAGGGCGCCGAGCGGCTCGTCCAGCAGCAGGGCCTTGGGGTGGTTGACCAGGGCCCGGGCCAGCGCCACACGCTGCTGCTGGCCGCCGGACAGCTCCCGGGGCCGGCGCTGCTCGCGGCCGGTAAGGTCGACGATCTCCAGCATCTCGCCGACCTGGCGGGTGACCTGGTCCTTGGGCACGCTCTTGCGGCGCAGCCCGAACGCCACGTTCTCGAACACGCTCATGTGCGGGAACAGCGCGTAGGACTGGAACACCATGTTCACGTCGCGCTTGTTCGGCGGGGCCGCGGTGACGTCACGGCCGTCCAGCCGGACGGTGCCGCGGGTGGGCTCCTCGAAGCCCGCGATCATCCGCATCGTGGTCGTCTTGCCGCACCCCGACGGGCCGAGCATGGAGAAGAACTCACCCTTGCGGATGGTCAGGTCGATGCCGCGGACGGCGGCGACCACCTCACCCCGGGAGTGAAACTCCTTGGCCACCCCGTCGAGCCCGATGGCAGGCACGCTGGGCGCGCCGGCCGGCTCCGCCGGGCCGACCGCCGGCCAGCGCTGCGCGGACGCGTCAGTGTCGGTCATACGCGGTGTCGGTCATATCAGGAGCAGTCTCTCGTCTCGGGTCCCTGGGTAACGCGCTCCCAGCGCTTCGGCATTGGCCGTGCGCGGCATCGCGCCCCAGCCGGTCAGCGAGCCACATATCAGGTCAAAAGGCACCTATGCGGCGAGTGGACCCGATCCTGACAGAGAGATAGTCCAAAATCAACCGAATCAGTCGCCGCGAATCTCAATCGCAACCGATTCGGTTTTACAGCCCTGGAGCAGGGGTCATTCGCCCAGGTAACTCATCACGTGCTTGATCCGGGTGTAGTCCTCGAACCCGTACATGGACAGGTCCTTGCCGTAACCGGAGTGCTTGAATCCGCCGTGCGGCATCTCGGACGCGAACGGGATGTGCGTGTTGATCCAGACCGCGCCGAAGTCCAGCAGCCGGGCCAGCCGCATCGCCCGCCCGTGATCCCGCGTCCATACGCTGGCGGCCAGCCCGTACTTGACCCCGTTGGCCCAGCGGACCGCCTCGTCCTCGTCGCCGAACTGCTGCACGGTGATCACCGGGCCGAAGATCTCTTCCTGGATCATCTCGTCGTCCTGGCGCAGCCCGCTGACCACGGTGGGCTCGAAACAGTAACCCCGCTCCCCCACCCGGTGGCCGCCGGTGACCAGCTGCGCGTGCGCGGGGCCGCGGCTCAGGAAACCCTCCACCCGGGCCAGCTGGGCCGGGTTGTTCAGCGGGCCGTAGTCGGCGTCGGGCACGTCGAGCCCGCCGACCCTGGTGCCGCGGGCCTGCTCGGCGAGGGCGTCAGTCAGGTCGGCGGCGATCCGCGGGCCGGCCAGCACCCTGCGTGGCCGCGGTGCAGTCCTGGCCCGCGTTGAAGTAGCCAGCCCCGGCGATGCCTTCCGCGGCCTGGGCCACGTCCGCGTCGTCGAACACCACGACCGGCGCCTTCCCGCCCAGCTCGAGGTGGACCCGCTTGAGTCCGGCCGCCGCGGCCAGGGCCACCTGGATGCCGGCCCGGACCGACCCGGTGATCGACACCATCTGGGGGATGTCGTGGCTGACCAGCTCCTGGCCGGTCCCGGCGTCGCCGCAGACCACGTTGAGCACCCCGGGCGGCAGATACGCGGACGCGATCTCGGCCAGCATCAGCGTGGACACCGGGGTGGTGTCCGAGGGCTTGAGCACCACGGTGTTACCCGCGGCCAGCGCCGGCGCGATCTTCCAGATCGCCATCATCAGCGGGTAGTTCCACGGCGTCACCTGGGCGCAGACGCCGATCGGCTCCCGCCGGATCATCGAGGTATGCCGGGCCATGTACTCGCCGGCCGCGCTGCCCTGCAGGATGCGCGCGGCGCCGGCGAAGAACCGGAGCTGGTCCACGCACGGGGGAAGCTCCTCGGCCATGGTCAGCCCGACCGGCTTCCCGGTGTTCCGGCACTCGGCCTCCACCAGGTCGCCGGCCCGCTCCTCGACCGCGTCGGCGATCTTCAGCAGGGCCAGGCTGCGCTGCGCGGGGGTGGCGTCACGCCAGGCCTCGCGGGCGGCCTCGGCGCTGCGCAGGGCGGCGTCCACGTCCTCTGGTCCCGACACCGGCGCCAGGGCATAGGCTTCCCCGGTGCTGGGGTCCACGACCTCGCTGGTGCGGCCCGCCGCAGCCGTCACGTACTCGCCGTCCACGAAGTTCTTCAGGTCCGCCACACTGGCGCCGGGCTGCACGGTCGCTGTCAAGGTCCGCCTCCTCAGGCGAGGTTCCTGGCCACGGCGCGGGCGCCCTCAACGTCCTCGGCAGCCGCCACTGGATCCGACACTCGCAGAAAAATGTTTCGTGAACAAGTGAATCAGTTGCATATACCATGCGTAGCAACGAAATCAGTTGACAAGCGGCACCAGCATGACACGATGGCTTTGCGAAGGAGGACCGCATGGCGCACACCCCGGCGACGCCCGCGATCCCAGGCGGACTGAGCGGGGAGCCCGGGCCAGCCAGCCGGAACGGGCGCGGCGGCGCGCGCGGCTCCGCGGGCATCGTCCTGGACCACCTTTCGAAGCAGATTATCGAGCAGCTCCAGGAAGACGGCCGCCGCTCCTACGCCTCCATCGGCAAAGCGGTCGGGCTGTCCGAGGCCGCGGTCCGGCAGCGGGTCCAGCGGCTGGTCGAGGCCGGGGTCATGCAGATTGTCGCGGTGACCGACCCGCTGATGCTCGGCTTCAGCCGGCAGACCATGATCGGCATCAAGTGCGGCGGGGACCTGGAGCAGGTCGCCGACCACCTGGCGGCCATGGATGAGATCGACTACGTGGTGATCACCTCCGGATCGTTCGACCTGCTGGCCGAGGCGGTCTGCGAGGACGACAGCCACCTGCTGGAGATCCTGAGCCGGGTGCGGGTAGTGCCCAGCGTGACCAGTACCGAGACGTTCGTGTACCTGAAGCTCCGCAAGCAGACCTACGGCTGGGGGACCAGATGACCACGCCACACGACCCGGGCAACACTCCTTCCGACCCGCTCGGCCCGATCGCAGCGTCAGAAGGTGCCCCCGGCTCGGGGGACCCGGCCGTCCTGGCCATGCAGGCGGCTGCGCGGCGCCATCTGTGGCTGCACTTCACCCGGATGTCCTCCTACGCCGACGGTGAGGTCCCGGTCATCGTGCGCGGCTCCGGGCAGTACGTGTACGACCAGAAAGGCAAGCGGTACCTGGACGGGCTGGCGGGCCTGTTCGTGAGCCAGATCGGGCACGGCCGCAAGGAGGTCGCCGAGGCGGGCGCGCAGCAGGGCAGCGAGCTGGCCTACTTCCCGCTCTGGTCCTACGCCCACCCGCGGGCTATCGAGCTGGCTGAGCGGCTGGCCCACCTGGCCCCGGGCGACCTGAACCGGGTGTTCTTCACCACCAGCGGCTCGGAGGCGGTCGAGTCGGCCTGGAAGCTGGCCAAGCAGTACTTCAAGACCGTCGGCGAGCCCGGCCGGTACAAGGTGCTCAGCCGCGACATCGCCTACCACGGCACGTCGATGGGCGCGCTGGCCATCACCGGGCTGCCGGGCATCAAGGCGCCGTTCGAGCCGCTCCCGCCCGGCGGGGTCCGGGTGCCGAACACCAACTTCTACCGGGCGCCCGGCTTCGTGGCCGACGACCTCGAGGGGTTCGGCCGCTGGGCGGCCGACGAGATCGAGCGGGCCATCCTGCGCGAGGGCCCGGAGTCGGTGGCCGCGGTGTTCCTGGAGCCGGTGCAGAACTCGGGCGGATGCTTCCCGCCGCCGCCCGGCTACTTCACCCGGGTCCGCGAGATCTGCGACCGCTACGGCGTCCTCCTCGTCTCCGACGAGGTCATCTGCGCGTTCGGGCGGCTCGGTTACTACTTCGGCTCGGAGCGCTACCACTACCAGCCGGACATCATCACCTTCGCCAAGGGCGTCACCTCCGGCTACGCGCCGCTCGGCGGCATGATGGTCAGCGACCGGCTGATGGAGCCCTTCACCACGGGAGCGGCCACCTTCCTGCACGGGGTGACGTTCGCCGGGCACCCGGTCTCCTCGGCCGTGGCGCTGGCCAACCTGGACGTGTTCGAGCAGGAGGACCTGCTCGGCAACGTGCGGGCCAACGAGGCCGCGTTCCGCGCCACCCTGGAGCAGCTGCTGGACCTGCCGATCGTCGGCGACGTGCGCGGGGACGGCTACTTCTACGGCATCGAGCTGGTCAAGGACAAGTCCACCCGGGAGACGTTCAGCGACGACGAGTCCGAGCGGCTGCTGCGCGGCTTCCTGTCCCAGGCGCTGTTCGACGCCGGCCTGGTCTGCCGCGCCGACGACCGCGGCGACCCGGTGATCCAGCTCGCCCCGCCGCTGACTTGCGGCCCCGAGCACTTCACCGAGATGGAGCAGATCCTGCGCAGCGTGCTGACCGAGGCCTGGTCCCGGATCTGAGCCCGGCGGCCCCGCCGGCGGGCCGGCTGGACAGCGGACCCAGAGCTGTGGCCAAATCGTGCCCGTATCCTCGGATGAACTCAAGCTGACGGGGGTAGTCCGCGGCCCGTGTGGTACTTCATCGGCCTACTCGCAGCCGTGCTGCTGGGCGCCGGTTTTGTCCTCCAGCAGGACGCGGCCCAGCGCCTGCCGCAGTCTGACTTCCTGCGGCTGCGGCTGGTAGCCGACCTGCTGCGGCAGCCACGCTGGCTGGCCGGCCTGGGCATCATGATCGCAGGCCAGCTGCTGGGCGCCTGGGTCATCGGGCACCTGGTGCTCGCGCTCTCTGAGCCGCTGCTGGCCACCAACCTGCTCTTCGCCCTGATCATCGCCGGGCGGGTGTCCGGCCAGCGGGCCCGGCCGCGCGAGCTGCTCGGAGCGGTCATCCTGCTGGCCGGGGTGAGCGCCCTGTCGGTAGCCCGGGCCGTGACGTCGGTGCAGGACTCGGTGGGCTCCCCCGCGTACTGGCCGTACGTGGGGGCGGCGATCGGCGGCGTCGCGGCGTGCCTCGCGATCGCCGGGCGCCGCCGCCAGGGCGAGATGCGGGCCCTGCTGACCGGCATCTCCGCCGGGCTGGTGCTGGGCATCCAGGACGCGCTGACCCGGGTCAGCGTGCGGAGGCTGGGCAGCGTGCACCAGGTGGCCCTGCTGCTGACCAGCTGGCCGGCCTACAGCCTGGTCGCCGTGGGCATCGTCGCGCTGTGGCTGATGCAGAGCGCGTTCAGCTCGGCTCCCCTGCACGCGTCGCTGCCCGGGATCACCGCGGCGGAGCCGGTGTCCGGGATCGTCCTCGGCATCGTGGCCTTCCGCGAGAAGGTCCCCGCCTCGCCCGCACTTATCGCGCTTCAGATCGCGGGACTGATCGCGCTGGTCGCGGGGGTGGTCCTGGTCGCCCGGTCACCGGTGCTGGCCAGCCTGCGCCAGTACCACGGGCCTGGTGAGCATCTGCTGCACCCGGAGACTCTGCTGCACCGCGAGAGTCCGATCCTCGGCGAGCATGGGCGGCGCCATGAGCACCGCCGGCACCGCGAGGGGCGCCGGCGCCAGCGGCCCTCCGCGGACCCCGACGACCCTTCCGGGGCGGCGGCCCAGAGCGGCCTGGCGGGCCAGGGTGCGGCGGGCAGCGGCCCGGTGGATGGCGGACCGGGCCTGCCCGGCACGCCCGCCGCGCCGGTCAGGCCTGCGCACCGGCCTGCCGGCCACCCCGGCCCTGCCGGCCACGTCGGGCCAGGCCGGCAGCGAACTGGGAGATGCGCCGCCGTCCTTATGGCCGTGACGGGCAGCAGCTGCGGACCAGGCCCGCGACCAGCGCCCCGGGCAGCCGGGCATAGCCTGTCCGGAGCCCTGCGGCCCGTTCCGGACCGCGCCGCCGCGACCGAGGAGCAGCCATGGCCGCCATGACGGCTACCGAGACCTGGGACTTCCTGATGGAAGGGACCCGGACCGCGCACGTGGCGACGGTGCGGGCTGACGGGCGCCCGCACGTCAAGCCGGTGTGGTTCGAACTGGCCGGCGAGCCCGGCGACTTCCAGGTCGTCTTCACCACGGCCGCAGGCACGGTGGCGGGGCGCAATCTGCGCCGGGACGGGCGGGTGACGATCTCCGTGGACGACCCGGTGCCGCCGTTCGCGTTCGTGCTCGTCGAGGGCAGCGCGGAGCTGAGCGACGACCCGGCCGAACTGCTGGCGGTGGCCACCCGGCTGGGCGGCCGGTACATGGGCGCTGACCGCGCCGCCGAATACGGGGCCCGCAACGGCGTCCCCCCTGAACTCATCGTCCGGGTAACCCCGGCCCGCGTCCTGGCCCAGGCCGGCATCGCACTCTGACCAGCGGGCGCGCTGACCAGCGGAGTGGTGATCACCGGGGCGCGACGACCAGCGCGCGGCCCGCGCGCCCGGAAGCGCAGCAGCCCGGCACTAGCTGGCGCACGAGGCACATTTCAGGCTATCTGTGCGTTTGCCCGGCTAAATACGGGCGATAGGCAGCGAACTGAGTAACAGTTTTGTGCCACCCTGAAGCGGGAAAGTACCATGTATGCCAACGGACAGGTCAGCGGGCAGGATCCGCGCATTTGCCTTTGGCGCCGCTACTCTTTTTGATATCACCGGCGCTGTCCTCTACCAGGCGCTTCGAGCCGAGATGCCAGAGCCGGGAGAAGTTCCCGCAGAAGGCGCATTCCAGCTCGCCACGAAAACCATCGAGGACGCGTATTCAGAAGTGGTCATGCGCAGCGCCCGAACGAATGGCGTGGATCGTCCCGCGTGACTGACGATGACGGCACCGTCGAGTCCGGCCAGCCGCCCGATCCGGGCCCGCTGCCCAGTTTCGGGGTGGCCCACCCGGCCGTGGCGGGCCCGGCCAGCGCTCCGGGCCCGGCGGCCGCGCCTGCCCGCAGCCCGGCGGTGCCGCCGGCCCCTATCCAGGCCGCCCACCCGGTCCACAGCCCCGCGGCCCCGACCGCCCGCAACCCAGCCACCCCGCCCGTCCTTGATCCGCAGTCAGCCTCGCTGACCGGCGCCGCCAGCGCCGGCCCGGCGGTGCCCGTTCCGGCATCGTCTGCAGGCCCGGCCAGCACCGCTCCACCCGACGGCACCACTCCCCCGCTGGACATCGACCAGATCGCCAGCCAGGTGTACGAACGGATCGGTGACAAGATGGACCAGCGCCCGGATACCGCCCAGGACACACCGCCAGCGGAGCAGGCGATCATGCTTCGGGACAAGGCGCCCGAACTGTACGACCTGTGGCTCAAGATCGCCCAGGAGAAGGCGGCGACCAGCAACTACATCCAGCGCGCGCCGTACGAGGTCCCCGAGCGCCTGGCCCAGAGCGGCCGGCCCCGGGCCCTGAGCGCCATGATCGTGGTGCTCGCGTTCTGCGGGTACCTGGCCTCACTGGGCGGCCCCGGGCCCTACATCGGGGGCCTGATCGCGATCCTCGACCTGCTGGTCATGCTGGCCCTGTTCTTCGGGCTGCGTCCCGACCACCTGAGCGACACCGGCCGCCCGCGCAAACGCCGGTTAATGGCCGCCCAGCTCAGGCGGCCAGCCCAGGGCCCAGCCCGGGGTGCCCGGACGTACTGAGCCCCCCGGGTCCGGACGCACCCGGGGGGCTCAGCCGCTACCGCCGGATCTTCACCCGGCCGGCCTTCCGGATCAGCACCACCGCCTGGTCTGCGGGTTGGCCAGCACCGGGCTGGTCAGCGTCCCGCCGTACCTGGCCACTGGGGAGCCGTATTGCGCGTCGCCACCGAAGTCAGTGACGGTGCGGCCCCGGATGACGTCGCCAAAGTTCCACGTGCAGCCCAGCCGGTGGCTCGGCTGAGCGACCAGAAGGCGTAGAACTTCGCGCCGAGCGGCCGCGCGGTGCACCCGGCCCCGGTCGCCACGTTGCAGTCCGCTTCGGAGCCCGCGATGTCGGTCTCGAATTGGATCTTCGGTAACTTCGGCCATGCGTAACGGCCCTATATAGGCGAACGACGTCGGGTGATCTGGCCGTCCCGTCGGGCCAGTCGTGACATACGAACTCCCGTCGAAATCGGGACATCGTTCTGGAAGAAATTATCCGGGCCTCCCGCTAGGGGCCAGTTTAGTTTCTCCGTGGTTCCGTTCACGATGACCGGGCGCGGTCCGGCCGGCACGCACGTCATGTCCGAGTACTCACACAAGTCCCCGGAGTTGACAGTTGTCGCTCGGGCAGGCTCCGCCGCATTCAGTGGCCGGGTTCTGGCAGGCGCCCGTGGTGCCGTGGCACGGGCCCTTACCGACCTTCCCCGGGCCTTCGAACCCGCCGACGCACGCCTGGGTGGTGTCCGGGCGCCGGACGTTTGGCCGTCGGCGAGCTCGCCGTGTAGGGGTAGGAATTGGTGATCGAGGAGCAGGGCTCGAAGTGCCCCATCTCCTGCTCCATCAGCACCCCGCCCTCCAGCGCCGCCCACGGCACCTGGTTCTGCTGCTTGGCGGTGTTGTACTCGGGGTGGAAGTTGAACGGCGTGCCGCACAGGTCTTGTAGTTGGTGTTCATGAACCCGTTCTTGCCGCTGGCCACCATGTACCCGGTCTGATGGGTAGTCAGGTCGTTCGCCACTACCAGCAGGCCCTGCGGCGTGTCACGCAGGCTCAGCGCGAGCGTGTCACCCTGGTTCATCAGCAGCGTCTGCGCATTGGGCGTGAAGTGCTCACGTCCGCCAACTGCGAGCCGGGCGCCCTGGCTGCGCCGTCACGCCGGGGGAACGCGAAGTTGGTCGGCTCCTCGCAGGCCGTGTTGCAGACCGGCGAAGTTGAACTCGGACTCGAGGCTGTCGATGGTGAGCGCGGCACACCAGTGCGCTGGCATCGCAGCTGGGCGAGTCGACGAACGGCTGATACCCGGGCGGTAGAGCTGGACTTCCAGGAACGCCGAGCCCGCGCATTGGGGTCGTTGATGGCCCCGCTGTTGGAGTCGCTATCCGGCTTGCAGGGGTTCTGCGGGTAGGAGCCGGGGTCACAGATCGGCAGGCCGAACCACGGAGCCGGGCTGAGTTCCGCGTAGTCGCTCACCGTCTTGCCATTCGGCGAAACGGTCGGCTTGCCCTTCGGGTCCCTGGCCAGCCGCATGACGTAGGTCATGTTGTTGCCGCTGCCCGGGGCACTGGAGATGAACTTGACCGACGGCTCGTCATGGCCGACGTAGACGCCGTTGTCCTCGAACCGGCCCGCCCCAGTTACCCCGGGGTCGGTGCAGCCGCCGCCGAGGTTGACCTTGACGTCGTGGTACTTGGGGCTATGGCCGTTGCAATCCATCATGCCCGTGCTGTGCGGCTTGACCCCCGCACTGGCGCTTCGCCGGCACTGGCGCTCGCCGCGGCCGGCCTGGCCGCGGCCGCGCTAGCGGCCAGGCCGCCCCAGGTCGCTGTTCCGATAATGACGATTAATGATCCTGCCAGCGCGCACAGTCGCGCCCACCGCTTGCCCATCGTGGTCCTTCCCAGGAGGTTCGCCAGAACACACAACCGACATGCGGGCGCCTGCCGCGGAACCCCGGGTGATGGCCCCTGCGCAAAACCGCCCGGGCTCATCTCACGGGCTCCGCAGACGTCTTGTTGCTTCGCTGAGTTTCTTGTCACCCTTTATCCAGCTCCGCACCAGTCTGGCCGGAGATTTTCCCTTTTCCGGCCGCCCCTTTTGCCAGCAGGAGTCATCGCCACTTGTCGTTAGAGTAAAGAAAAAACAAAAGTGCGCGGGCAGCCCCTTTCGGGACTGCCCGCGCACCTGCAGTTTGCCGGCCGCAGGCGGTCTAGCCGCTGAGCAACCGGGTCCGGTCAGACCGGGCGGACCTGCTCAGCCTGCGGACCCTTCGGGCCCTGGCCTGCGGTGAACTCGACTCGCTGGTTCTCCTGCAGGCTGCGGAAACCGTCAGTCTGGATAGCGGTGTGGTGTACGAAGACGTCGGCGGTGCCGTCATCAGGGGCGATGAAACCATAGCCCTTGTCAGCGTTGAACCACTTCACGGTGCCCTGAGCCACGTGCTCTTCTCCTACGGGAACGATTATCGGGATCCACGGACGTGTCTCCCGGGTTGCTGCGACAGTCTGCCCTAAGACGGCGGGGCACTCTGTGATCCACGACCCCGGCGAACGAATTCACCGGTGCCGACACGCTCACGAACTTCGGCTACAACCACCGACCATTGAACACCATCACGCCGCGTGGCGCTGACGGCTCGCCCAGTTGTCAGCATCTGACCTGGTCAGGATGGCCGCTTCAGCGGCGCAGAACTCCCCGGCCCAAGCGCTTTCACTGTGGAAAACCACCGCGCAGGCCGTGGTTCACACGGAAATAGTCGATTATCTGCCCATCAGCCACGAAACGAGTGGTGCTGACCCGTCACCCTTCCCGGCCGGCCGCGGCTGGCTCCCCCGCTGACCGGACGTCATCCCTCACCCAGGAGGCCGATCCCCGCTCCCTGCCGCCGCCTTCCGCGGGGCCCTCGCCGGCCTGCTGGCTGGCCCCGGCCCCCTCCAGCGCCTCCAGGACCTCTGGACGCAGCCCCTGCTCGGCCGCGTCGACCACGCCGAGATCGGCGCGGGCGTGCAGTTCGGCAGCGGTGAGCAGGAGATCCACCACCGGGGACGAGCCGGCGGCCGGGGGGCCCGGGCGTCGGCCAGGCTGCGCAGCTCCCGGAGCAGGTGCGCACGCTGCCCGGACAGCACCTGGCGGAGCGCTGCCGCGTCACCCATCTGCGCCACCGCCATGACCTTGAGGAAGAAGTCGTCCCGGTAGCCGCGGGTCCGCGGGCTGGGCTCGGCCAGCCAGCGCCTCAGCTCGTCCCGGCCGGCCGGAGTGAGCCGGTGCACCAGCCGGTCCGGCTTGACCGTCTGGGCCTGGCGCTCGGACTCGATCAGGCCATCCCGGCTCAGGCGTTCCAGCAGCTGATACAGGTGCCCGATGTTCAGCCCGCCCCACTGGTCGCCTACCGCCTCGTCGAAGCTGCCCTTGAGCTCGTAGCCATGAGCCGGCTTGGCCAGCAGCGCCAGCACGGCGTGATGAAGAGCCATGTCATCAGTCTCGCGCGCGCCGACCCGGTCGCCTCCGTCCGCCCCCCGGTCCTGGCTGTCCGGCGCGGGCACCATCCCGCGGGCCTGATCGGGCTGGCGGCGGTGAACGTGCTGCGCACCCCGGGCCGCTCACTGGTGGGCGCGCTCAGCCTGGCTGTCGGGGTGGCCGCGCTCACCCTCGTCACCGGGGTCACGCTGGCTTTCCGGGGGGTCGTGGTCGGGTCGCTGCTCGGCGACGCGGTGGCGGTCCAGGTCCGCGGCGTCGACTTCGTGGCCATCGCCGCGACCGTCGCGCTGGGCGTGCTCGCCGTCACCGACGTGGTCGTCCTGAACATCCGCGAGCGATCCGCCGAGTTCGCCACCCTCCGGGCCCTCGGCTGGCCCGAGTCCGCCCTGGGCCGCCTGGTCGTCGGGGAAGCGCTGCTGATCGGCGTGGCCGGTTCGGTCGCCGGCGCCGCCCTGGGCCTGGCCGCAGCCGCGGAGTTCACCGGCCAGGTCCCGGGGCGGCTCTGGCTGGCCGCCCTGGCCGGGGTCGTGGCCGCAACGGCCGTGACCAGCGGCGCCGCCATCTTGCCGGCGCGGATGCTCCGCTACCTGCCGACCGCGCAACTGCTGGCCGAGGAGTGAGCCATGCCTGACCATCCCGCCGAGGGCGGCTCGATCGAGCTGCACGGGATCGGCAAGCGCTACGGGATCAGCAAGACCCAGCTGGTCTCCGCGGCTGCAGACGTGACGCTCACCGTCGGTCCGGGTGAGTTCATCGCCCTGACCGGGGCGTCGGGATCGGGAAAGTCCACGCTGCTGCACATCATCGGCGCGATCGAGCGCCCCGACAGCGGCACGGTGGTGGTGGACGGCGTCACGGTAACCGGGCTGCGCGGAGGCGCGCTGGCCGCCTACCGGCGCAGCGTGGGCTTCGTCTTCCAGCGCTACAACCTGCTGCCGGCCCTCACCGCGCTGGACAACGTGATCGCGCCGGTGCTTCCCTACCGGACCGGCTGGGACAAGCGGGACCGGGGCCGGGAGCTGCTGGCCGCGGTCGGGCTGGCCGGGCGGGAGGCGTCTTTGCCGGCCCGGATGTCCGGCGGCGAGCAGCAGCGGGTGGCCATCGCCCGGGCGCTGGTCAACTCCCCCAGGGTGCTGCTCGCCGACGAGCCGACCGGCAACCTGGACTCACGCACCGGCGGGGAGATCCTGGGGCTGCTGGCCGGCTCCGGGAGAGCCGGGGGATGACGGTCCTCATCGCCACGCACGACCCGCAGATCGCCGCCCGCTGTGACCGCCTGATCCGGCTGCAGGACGGGGCCGTCACCGACGACCTGGACCTGACCGGCGGGGAGTCCCCCGGCGAGACGATCCGCCGGGCGGGCCAGCTGGGCTGACCCCGGCTGTCAGCGCGCCTCGAACCGGGCCCGCACGGCCCGGGCCACCGGCTGGATCCGCGCCGCGGCAGGCCGGGTGGACCCGGGGCGGCGCCGTGAAGGCGGCCCGCACTCCGGCCCAGGCCTGCTGCCCGGCCGGCCGGAGGCCCGCACGGGGGCCGGGCCTCCGGCCGGTCAGCCCGGGCCGTCCGCGACTGCTCCTGGGGGCGGGCGGCGCCGAGGCCCAGGCCACGTCCAGCAGCTGGTCCAGGTCGGCCGGAGACTCGGCGGTGAGCAGCCCCCGGGCCTCCGGACGCCCCTTTTCCGGGCGGCCGATCAGGGCCCACCACTGCATCGTGGTGCGCCCGAACCAGACGCCGGCCTCCGGGTAGCGGGCCGTCAGCACCGCCTGGATGTCCCGCAGCGAGGACTCGTAGCCGTCCGGGAGGTCCGGCTCGGCCGCTCCCTGTTCGCTCCACGCGACCTCGGCCCAGACCAGCCTGCCCCGGTGGTCCCCGCACACCCCGGTGCGTTCGGCCAGGGCCCGTACCACCCGCAGGCCCCGGCCGTGCTCGCTGAGCTGGTCGCTGCCGAGCTGATCGGCGGTCCGGGGACTGATCCCGGGTGACCCGAGGCCGAGCGGGCCCGGGCCCAGCGGGTCAGTGCCGGGGGTCAGGTGCGGGACGGTGCGCGCACCGCCGTCGGCGACCGCGACCCGGACCGTCACGGGGCGCCTCTGCCAGGTGACCTCCACGGCGAAGAACCCGTCGTGGCCGCTCGCGGTGTGCCGGACCGCGTTGGCGGCCAGTTCGATGGCGACCGTGACGACGTCCTCGCGGGCCGGGCCGCTGGGCAGCAGCTCGGCCAGCCAGTGCCGGACGTGGCGCAACTCCGCCTGCTGGCCCGGGAAGACGCGCCGGCAGCGCAGCGCGGGAGGAGGCGGCATGACTGGCACGGTCCGCGGCCTGCCACGCGGGGGTTCCGGCTCGGGTTCCGGCCTAGCCGACGGCCCGGGCAGGGCCGGAACGGCTGGAGTTGGCGGCCCGAGCAGGGCCCCGGGCCCAGAAGGCGCGGCGGGGGGGTCGGGGCTGGTGGCGCGGGCAGCACACGTGGCGCTGGCGGGGCAGATGGCGGGGGCGGCGCGGCCGGAGCCGGCGGCGGATAGGCCGGAGCCGTCGGCTCGACCCGAGCAGACGGTGGGTAGGGCGGAGCCGCTGGCTGAGCCTGGCCGACCGGGTAGCCCCGCTGCGCTGGGTAGCCCCGGTCCGCCGGGTAGCCGCCACCTGCGGGGTAGCCAGGTTCCGGGTAGCCGTTGCCCACCGGGTAGGACGGCTGGGCTGGGTACGGCAGGCTGGGCTGGAGAGGCCGGGGGCGGCCGGTAGGCGGCATCGGCCGGGATGGCCGGGAGGGGGCCGGAGATCGGCGGCGGCCCAGATTGCGCGAACGGCCACGCCGACCCGGGGACGCCGGGTGGGATGGCTCCGGGCGGCGCGGACATCCCCGCCGGTGCAGACATCCCCGCCACTGAGGGCGTCGGCGGCGCGAAGGTCCCTGGATGCGGCACCATCACGGGCTGGGGAACCGTTCCTGGCTGCGGGAACACCGACTCCGCCTGTCGCGGCAGCTCTTGCCGCCCAGGTGGCCGACCGTCCGTCGCTCCGCGAATGGCTGCCTCCCTTCCGGTCAGGATGCTGACAGGCTGGCGGGCCAGGTGAGCGCGGGCGGAACAACCGTAAGGAATCCGTAAGGAATGCCGTCCCCTGGTTGCCGCTGACGACCGGAACCCACCCGGGCTACTGGGTTCTCCCCGGCCAGGCCCGCGCTCTTACCAGGTCACCTTGGTGGTGACGGGGATCCGCCAGGTGCCCTCAGCCAGGACCACAGCCTCGCCGCCCAGCAGCACCTCGTCCCCGTCCTGCGCCACCCGGATCAGCCCGCCGCGCGCGGACACCTGCCGGCCGGTCAGCGGCTGGCGGCCCAGCCGCCCGATCCAGTACGGTCCCAGCGCGCAGTGCGCGGATCCCGTCACGGCGTCTTCCGCCCCGCTCGCCACCTGGAAGAAACGGGAGACGAAGTCGGCCGTGTCGTCCGCGGCGACATCGGCCTCCCCGGCGAGGTCCTCGCGCACTGCCGTGACGATCAGGCCGCGGACCGGCAGTTCCCGCAGCGCCCCCAGGTCCGGCTCGAGGTCGCGGACCCTGGCCGGGGAGTCGAGCACCGCCATCACGTCCAGGTCGTTGCGGAGCAGTTCGGTCACCGGGACAGGCAGCAGCGTCCGCACCGCCTCGGCCAGCCCGTCGTCGCCGAGCGCCTCGGGGGCCAGGCTGGGGAGGCGCAGTTGCACGAACTCCCCCGCGTCCACGGCCTCGAGCGGCCCGTACCGGGTGTCGAACTGGATCCGGTCCCCCACGGCGTGCCCGTCGTCGAGCAGTACCCGGGCCGCAGCGAGCGTGCCGTGACCACACAGATCCAGCTCGCCGTGGGCGGTGAACCAGCGCAGCCCGAACCGGCCCGGCTCGCCGGCGGGCCAGACCACCGCGGTCGCGGGCTGGTTCAGCTCGGATCCGACCGCCGCCCCGAACTTGTCGTCCGGCTCACCCTCCAGCACCAGGACCGCCGCGGAATTCCCCGCGAACGGAACCGACGTGAACGCATCCACCAGGAACAGCCGCGCAGTCGTCACCCCCTCATCATCCCCGCCGCCGCCGCGGCAGGCACGGCGGGCCCGCCGCTGCGGGCCCGCCGTGCCTGCCGCGGCACCGCGGACCCTCCGGACCCGCAGCCGGGTGCCAGACTGACAGGGTGGGTGTCTACGGGGATCAGGTGCTGCCCCGCGTCCTGGACCTCTGGATGCGCGGCGCCGACGTCCGCCAGGTCCGGTCCCGGGTCACCGCCGGGCTGGCGGGCGAGGTGATCGAGATCGGCTTCGGCTCCGGGCTGAACGTGCCGCACTACCCGGCCGCGATCACCCGGGTCCGGGCGGTCAACCCGGCCACCGTGGGCCGCGGCCTCGCCGCCACCCGGATCGCCGCCCGCACCGTGCCGGTCGAGTTCATCGGCACCGACGCCGAGGCGATGGCCGCCGACGACGAGAGCGCCGACTTCGTGCTCAGCACCTGGACGCTGTGCAGCGTCCCGGACCCAGGCCGGGCCCTGGCCGAGGCCTACCGGGTGCTGCGGCCCGGCGGCGCGCTGCGCTTCGTGGAGCACGGGCGCTCGCCCGACCCGCCGGTCGCCCGGGTCCAGCGCCGGCTCACGCCGCTGCACCGCCGGGTGGTCGGCGGCTGTCATCTCGACCGGCCCATCGCCGACCTGATGACCAGCGCGGGATTCCGGCTGGACCGGCTGGAGAACTACTACTTCCACCGGCCCCGCGCGGTGGGCTACACCTACGAGGGCGTGGCGGGCAAACCGCTGGCGGCGGCGTAGCGGGCGGCACCGCGGCGCCTGTTGCTGTTATCGCAGTCCCTGGTCCGGCGCGCTCAGCGCGGACGCCGTCCGATGAACAGGTGCGCGGGCATCCCTGCGCCGGCGCCGCCCCCGGCCTGGCCCTCGCCGGCGAACCGCGCCTCCGGCTCGAATCCGGCGCCGGCCAGCAGGCGCAGCCACGTATCCCGGCGGAACGCGCCCAGCCGGTGGGCCTCGCGGACGACCTGGACGGTGCCGTCCGCCGCGCGCAGGGTGAACTCGTACTCCACCTGGATCCACTCGTCGGCGGGGTCCGGGTCCCAGGTCCACTCGCGGAAGCTGCCCTGGCGCCCGTCGGCGCCGGTGCTGCCACCGCCGCCCGTGCCGCCCTCGAACGTCTCGGCGGTGTAGTCCGGCACGAAGACGGCTATCCCGCCCGGCCGGCAGTGTGCGAACGCCGTGGCAATAAGCTCCCGCAGGTCAGCGGCGTCAGTCACGTAGTCGACGGCGTCGTGGACCAGGACGGCGTCGAACGTCCGGCCCAGCCGGATCGTGCGCATGTCTCCCTGCTGGTGCGCGCACTCGGGGTTGAGCCGCCGTGAGACGGCCAGCATCCCGGCCGACAGGTCGACCAGGGTCAGGTCCAGCCGGTCTTTCAGGTGCACCGCCACGTGGCCGCCGCCACTGCCCAGGTCCAGCACCTCGTGGACCTCGATGGGCGCGGCGTCGAACAGCCCGGCCAGGTAGGCAGCCTCCGCGGCGTACTCCCCCGGCGGTGAGATCAGCGGCCACCAGTCGGCCAGTTCCTGGTAGAGGCGGTACTCCCCCGGCATGCCAGCCATCATGCCGCACCCGGCGCAGGGCCCCGTCCTTCATATACCCACTAGGGTATTATGGAGGGACGTAGGGAGAGAACTATGAAGATCGATGACGACGCTGAAGGTCAGGTGCTCAACCGGCTCCGCCGGGCCCAGGGCCAGCTGGCCGGGGTCATTTCCATGGTCGAGTCGGGGCGGGACTGCACCGAGGTGGTCACCCAGCTGGCCGCGGTCTCCCGGGCCCTGGACCGGGCCGGGTTCAAGATCGTAGCGAGCGGGATGCGCCAGTGCCTGTCCGCCGAGGACGGCGAAGCGCCGCTGACCGAGGAACAGATGGAGAAGATGTTCCTCACCCTGGCCTGACACGCCGGTACAGATGGCGGGCGGTGGCCTGCGGAAGGAGCTGGATAGCGATGCTGGCACCCCGGGACAGCCGCAGCCGCGACTGCCGCCGCCTCGACGGGCTCTGGCGTTTCCGGTTCGACGCCGGTGGTGAAGGCACGGAGGGACGCTGGTGGCGTGGGCCACTGCCCGGCGCCCGGGAGATGGCCGTCCCGGCCAGCTACAACGACCTGGTCACCGAGGCCGCGGAACGTGAGCACGTCGGGGACGTGTGGTACCAGCGCGACGTCCGGGTGCCCGCGACGTGGGCGGGCCGGCGCATCGTGCTGCGCTGTGACGCGGCCACCCACCACGGCACGGTCTGGGCGGGTGAGACGCAGGTCGCGGAGCACACCGGCGGCTACACGCCGTTCGAGGCCGACGTGACCGGCCTGGTCCGGTGCGGTGAGCTGCTCCGGGTGACGGTGCGCGTCGGCAGCGAGCTGAGCATGGCCACGATCCCGCCTGGCGTGACGTCGAAGAGCACGTCGGGCCGCAAGAAGCTACGGTATTTCCACGACTTCTTCAACTATGCGGGACTGCACCGCTCTGTGTGGCTCTACTCCACGCCGCGAAGCTATATCGCTGACCTGACGGTCGGCACCACGTTCGACCCCGGGACCTCGGCCGGCCAGGTGACCTACCACCTCGACGTGACCGGCGCGGGACCGGCGACGGTAGCACTGCGGGACGCGGCCGGGGCCGTGGTGGCCGAAGGCACCGGCCCTGACGGTGTCCTGGCCGTGCCCGCCGCCCGGCCGTGGAGCCCCGCCGACCCGTACCTGTACCACCTGGACGCCCGGCACGGCGACGACGAGTACTCCGTGGCGGTGGGCATCAGGTCCGTCCAGGTAGACGGGCCGCGGCTGCTGCTCAACGGGCAGCCGGTCCAGCTCCGCGGCTTCGGCATGCACGAGGACGGCGTGCTGCACGGCAAGGGTCACGACGACGCGCGGCTGGTCCGTGACTTCGCGCTGCTGCGCTGGATCGGCGCCAACTCCTTCCGGACCTCGCACTACCCGTACGCGGAGGAGGTGCTGGACTACGCCGACCGGGAGGGCCTGCTCGTGATCGACGAGACTCCGGCCGTCGGCCTGCATATGAGCCTGGGGAACATGGGCGACCCCGGGGCGCGCACCTTCGCCCCCGGCCCGATCGGCCCGGACGCAGCCGCCGCGCACCTGGCCGCCGTCCGGGAGCTCATCGCCCGGGACCGTAACCACCCCAGCGTGATCGCCTGGTCCATCGCGAACGAGCCGGACACCGCCGAGCCCGCGGCCCGCGACTACTTCGCTCCGCTGGCTGCCGCGGCACGCGAACTCGACAGGAGCCGCCCGGTCTGCCTCGCCAACGTGGCGACCGCGCCGCCGGAGGCCGACGTGGTGACCGACCTGTTCGACCTGGTCTGCGTGAACCGTTACTACGGCTGGTACGCCGACCCCGGTGACCTGGACTCGGCCGAGGAGCACCTGGAGGCCGAGCTCCGGGCCTGGGCCCGGCACGGGAAGCCCATCGTGGTGACCGAATTCGGGGCGGACGCCCTGGCGGGCCTGCACGCGCTGCCGCCGGTCATGTGGTCCGAGGACTACCAGACGGCGCTGATCGCCATGTCCGCGCGGGTGTTCCGGCGGATCCCCGAGGTCATCGGCGAGCACGTGTGGAACTTGGCTGACTTCGCCACCGCGCAGGCAGTGCACCGGCCGGGTGGCAACCACAAGGGCGTCTTCACCCGCGACCGGCAGCCGAAAGCGGCCGCCTGGCTCCTGCGTGACCTCTGGCGTCAGGCGCCGGCCGAGTAACCGACGGTACCGAACGTCGCTGCTACGCTACTTTTCGTGACTACCCACTTTCAGTCGGACGGCGGCATCGCCAGCGCGCACCTCGTGAACCAGCTGGCCGGCAACGGACAGTCGATCGACAACCTGGCCTTCATCACGTCCTTGGCCAGGGGGAATCTCGAACTCCTGGCCCGCGGTGGCGCGGGCACGTTCGTCAAGCTGAACTACCTGGACGCCCGCGGGACCGAGCGGACCGGGCTCGCGGTCACGACCGGGACAAGCAGCCCCATCATCTCCGTCGCTCCCGAGGCGAACGGCGCCGCCAGCCTGGATCTGGAGAACAACGATCTGACCGGCGTGGAGAACGTGGTGCCGTCGCCGGACAACCGGGGCCAGCTGAACCTGGACGGGTTGCTGGCCCTCACGCCCCAGTCCGAGCCGACCACGCCCGCCTTCGGTGGCGTCCTGTACGTGGACACGGCCGACGGTGCGCTGAAGTTCAAGGGCAGCACGGGCCGGGTCACGACCCTGGCCAGCGCCTGAGGACGGCGAGGGCCCCCAGGGACGTTGCCGGGCCCGTGCCCGGGCCGGCCTCGGTCAGGTGCCGACGTAGGCCGCGAGGTGCTCGCCGGTGAGGGTGCCGCGGCCGGCGACGAGGTCGGCCGGCGTGCCCTCGAAGACGATCTGGCCTCCGTCGTGGCCGGCACCGGGGCCGAGGTCGACGATCCAGTCCGCGTGCGCCATGACCGCCTGGTGGTGCTCGATCACGATGACCGACTTGCCGGAGTTGACGAGCCGGTCGAGCAGGGCGAGCAGTTGCTCGACGTCGGCCAGGTGCAGGCCGGCGGTTGGCTCGTCAAGGACGTAGACACCGCCCTTCTCGCCCATGCGGGTGGCCAGCTTGAGCCGCTGCCGCTCACCGCCAGACAGCGTCGTCAGCGGCTGGCCCAGACCGAGGTAGCCGAGCCCGACGTCGTCGAGCCGCTCCAGGATGGCGAGCGCGGCCGGGATGCGTGCCTCACCCTCGCCGAAGAACTCCAGGGCCTCCCGGACCGGCATCGCGAGCACCTCGCTGATGTCACGGCCGCCGAGGTGATACTCCAGCACCGAGGCGTCGAACCGCTTGCCTCCGCATACCTCGCAGGTGGTCGCCACGCCGGCCATCATCGCCAGGTCGGTGTAGATAACGCCCGCGCCGTTGCAGTTGGGGCAGGCCCCTTCGGAGTTCGAGCTGAACAAGGCCGGCTTGACCGAGTTGGCCTTGGCGAACGCCTTGCGGATGGGGTCGAGCAGCCCGGTGTAGGTGGCTGGGTTGCTGCGCCGCGAGCCGCGGATGGGTGCCTGGTTGACCGTCACCACCCCGTCGCGCCCGGACACCGAGCCGCGGATCAGCGAGCTCTTACCCGAGCCGGCGACCCCGGTGATCACGATCAGCGCCCCGAGGGGGATGTTGACGTCCACGTCCTGCAGGTTGTGCAGGGTGGCCCCGCGCACCTCCAGCTGGCCGGACGGCTTCCGTACCGAGGGCTTCAGGGCGGCGCGGTCGTCCAGGTGCCGCCCGGTGGTGGTGTCACTCTTTCGCAGGCCCTCGACGGTGCCTTCGAAGCAGACGGTGCCGCCCGCCGTGCCGGCCCCGGGCCGAGGTTGACGGCATGGTCGGCGACCACGATCATCTCTGGCTTGTGCTCCACCACGAGCACCGTGTTGCCTTTGTCCCGGAGCTGCAGGAGCAGGTCGTTCATCCGCTGGATGTCGTGCGGGTGCAGCCCGACCGTCGGCTCGTCGAAGACGTAGGTCACGTCGGTGAGCGACGAGCCGAGCTGGCGGATCATCTTGGTGCGCTGGGCCTCGCCGCCCGACAGCGTGACCGTCGGCCGGTCCAGCGAGAGGTAGCCCAGGCCGATCTCGGTGAACGAGTCCAGGTTGCGCTTGAGTGCGGCCAGCAGCGGCGCCGCCGACGGTTCGTCGAGACCGTCGACCCATCCGGCCAGGTCGCTGATCTGCATCGCGCAGGCGTCGGCGATGCTGACGCCCCCGATCTTCGAGGACCGCGCCTCCTCGCTGAGCCGGGTACCGTCGCATTCCGGGCAGGTAGTGAAGGTGACCGCGCGGTCCACGAACGCCCGGACGTGCGGCTGCATCGCCTCAGGATCCTTGGACAGCATCGACCTCTGGATCCGCGGGATCAGCCCCTCGTAGGTCATGTTGATGCCGGCGATCTTCATCCTGACCGGCTCGTGGTGGAGGAAGTCGTCCAGTTCCTTCTTGGTGAACTTGCGGATCGGCTTGTCCGGGTCGTAGAAGCCGGACTCGCTGTAGAGCCGGGAGTTCCAGCCGCCCCCGGTGTAGCCGGGGACGGTGATCGCGCCCTCGCTGAGCGACTTGCTGTCGTCGTACAGCTGGGACAGGTCGATGTCGGTGACGGTGCCCCGGCCTTCGCAGCGCGGGCACATGCCGCCGATGACGCTGAAGCTGCGCCGCTCCTTCACGGTCTTCCCGCTGCGCTCGAACTTGACCGCGCCCGCCCCGCTGATCGAGGCGACGTTGAAGGAGAACGCCTGGGGCGAGCCGACGTACGGCTTGCCGAGCCGGCTGAACAGGATGCGCAGCATCGCGTTGGCGTCGGTGGCGGTGCCGACCGTGGAGCGGGGGTCGGCGCCCATCCGCTCCTGGTTGACGAGGATCGCCGTGGTCAGCCCCTCGAGCACGTTGACCTCGGGCCGCGCCAGCGTGGGCATGAAGCCCTGCACGAAGGCGCTGTAGGTCTCGTTGATCAGCCGCTGCGACTCCGCGGCGATCGTGCCGAACACCAGCGAGCTCTTGCCCGAGCCGGAGACGCCGGTGAACACGGTGAGCCGCCGCTTCGGGATCTCGACACTGACGTCCTTGAGGTTGTTCACGCGCGCGCCGTGCACGCGGATCAAGTCGTGGCTGTCACCAGCGTGCGGCGCAGGCGACGGCGTGTCCGTCCTCGTGGCCGTGCTCATCGTGTCTCCATCCGTTAGGCGGGGCCGGCGCACGGTCCTGAAGCAGCCCCAGGACATTGCCGTCGGGGTCGGTGACGGTGGCTACCAGGCGGCCGCCACCGACGTCGTGCGCGGCCTCTTTCACGGTGGCACCCGCAGCGGTCACCTCGGCCAGCTTGGCCTCGATGTCCGGCACATGCCAGTAGGCCACCGGCGAAGTCATGCCCTGCGCCGCGCCACCCGGCACCAGCCCGATGTGCTGGCCCGCGGCCTCATAGCCCACGTAGTAGGGCGCGTCGTGCTGCGGCGGCATGCCGAGCAGGGCGGTGTACACCGCCTTGGCCGCCGCCAGGTCGGACACGGGATGCAGCACGGTCTTGATTCCCTGGGTGGAAGAGTCGGTCATGGTCACTCCTGAAGTCGTGGGTCACGTCGACCCGGTGGGACTGCCGGACTCAACCCTGGACGGGAAGCCCGCAAACCGGCCCGCCGGGACGGCCGGCGAGGCGGTCGTGGTCCAGCGGACGCCGCTGGGTCCGGCATCATGACGGGCCTCAAAGCCGCGGCTGCCGCGGCAGAAGTCCAGGGACGCGTCCGGGTCGTCACACACGAGGAGGGTGGCCCGAACGCCGATGTCCATGACGGTCAGGCTAGTTGCGGCTCCGTGACCGGCGCTTCTTGATTCCTGATCGGTCTGGTCACCTGTTTCTCGACACACGACGGCATCCCCGCCGTCGCGCCCGCCGCGTCGCGCCGGTAGGTACTGGGCGGAACGCCGACCAGCTCGGTGAAGCGGGTGCTGAAGGTGCCCAGCGACGAGCAGCCGACTTCGAAACAGACCTCGGTGACGCTGAGGTCGCCCCGGCGCAGCAGCGCCATGGCCCGCTCGATACGCCGCGTCATCAGGTAGCTGTACGGAGACTCACCGTAGGCGAGCCGGAACTCGCGGCTGAGGTGCCCAGCCGACATGTGCACGCCGCGGGCGAGCGCCTCGACGTCCAGCGGCTGCGCGTACTCCCGGTCCATCCGGTCGCGGACACGGCGCAGCCGCGCGAGGTCGCGCAGGTGCTGCGCCGCGGTGGGTCTGCTGGTCACCTGGGTATCTTACCCATTCGGCCGTCGGCGCAGCGTGACGGCGGGTGCTGCTGCCCCGCGACCTCGGGCGTCCCGCGCCGGGGCTCGGAACGCAGCGAGCCTGGCGCCTTCCGCTGGCAGCTGTCCTCCGCAGACCCCGGCCTGCACGGCCGGCCAGGCACGATGGCCGGCCGAGCTGGGCCGGTAGTGCTGATGCTGTAGAAATGCTGCGGCGCCTATGTGGTGTTCGGCAATCGACTCGGCGGAGGCCAGCGATGACAGCGTGGAACTCGTTCAGCACAGACTCACCGCTGGGCATCACCAGCGAAGTGATCACCTACCCGGGCGCCGGTGGCCACCAGGTTCACGCCTACGTGTCCCGCCCCACCGGTGGGGCCAGCGCGGGCGGCATCGTCGCCGTGCACCACATGCCCGGCTGGGACGAGTTCTACCGCGAGTTCACCGACCGGCTGGCCCGGCACGGTTACACCGTGATCTGCCCGGACCTGTACTGCCGGTTCGGGCATGGCAGCCCCGACGACGTCGCGGCGACGGCCCGCGCCGCCGGCGGCGCGGACGACGGCCTGGTGGTCGCCGACCTCGCCGCCGCACGGGACTGGCTGCTGGCCCAGCCAGCGAGCAACGGCAAGACCGGGATCCTCGGCACCTGCTCCGGCGGCCTGGCACGCCCTGCTCACGGCGTCCCGGACAAGCGGCTGGGACGCCGTGATCGACCTTTGGGGCGGCGGTGTCATCGCCTCCGAGAAGGAACTGACCCCGCAGCGGCCGGTCGCGGTCATCGACTACACCGAAGGCCTCTCTGCCCCGCTGCTCGGCCTGTTCGGCAACGACGACCGGTACCCGGCACCGGACAGGTTCACGAGCATGAGGCCGAGCTCAGGCGGCTGGGCCAGGACTACGAGTTCCACCGCTACGACGGCGCCTCGCACGGCTTCTTCTACTACTTCGCCCCGGCCTACCGGCCGGAAGCGGCCATGGACGGCTGGGAGAGGATCTTCGCCTTCTTCGGCACGCACCTGTCCTAGCGCCGTGGGGTCCGGGATCCGGCCCAAGACCGGCTGGCGGCGGGTCCGGGCGGGCGCGAGCCGCGCACAGCTCGATGACGCCGCGAAACTGCTCACCTGGGACGGTCCGGGCGACGGCCCGGCGTACCTCCGGTTCTATCACGCCGACGTCGCTGACCTGCAGCGTGTCACCTGTCTCGGTGGGGCGGGTGGGGC
>CAWAES010000037.1:0-151139 GCA_963781085.1 uncultured Actinomycetes bacterium | reverse complement strand
TGACGTCGGCTGCGAGCAGATCGGGGAGTTCGCCCGGCAGGCGGGCTCCTGGCGCGGCAACCCCACCGAGCGCGGGTTCTCCATGGCCCTGGGCCGGCTGGGCGCTCCCGGCGACGAGAACTGCGTGATCGCCACCGCCACCGAGAACGGGGTCCTCCGCGGCGTCCTGCACTTCGTGCCGTGGGGCGCGGAAGGGCTCTCCCTGGACCTGATGCGCCGGGACCGCTCAGCCCAGCCCGGCGTCAACGACTTCCTCATCGTGGAGACCATCAAGGCGGCCGAGTCGCTGGGGGTCAAGCGGATCTCGCTGAACTTCGCGGTGTTCCGGTCCGCGCTCGAGCGCGGCGAGCGGATCGGCGCCGGGCCGGTGCTACGGCTCTGGCGCGGGATCCTGCTGTTCGCCTCCCGCTGGTTCCAGATCGAGTCGCTGTACAAGTTCAACGCCAAGTTCACCCCGGCCTGGGTGCCCCGCTTCTTCGTCTTCCCTGGTGCGTCGGACGCGCCCCGGGTCGCCCTCGCGGCGCTGGAAGCCGAGGCCTTCCTGGTCTGGCCGAAGCTGGAGCTGCGGCGGCTGCGCCGCCGTCTCGGGCTCGGCAAGGTCCGGCGCCGGCTGGCCGCGTTAAACGCGTCCCGCCCCCCGAGCTGACCACTCAGCGCTGCGGCCCGGCTTCGCGGGGCCCCCGCAGGCGGCAGGCGGCCGCGTAGGGTTACCCCGTGATCGTCGACGCGGCCCGCGCAGCCAGCCCGCCGGGCCTACCGGACCCGGGCCGGTGCCTGGTCATGGGGGTGGTGAACGTCACCCCGGACTCCTTCTCCGACGGCGGCCAGTGGTTCGGCCCGGAGGCCGGGGTCAAGCACGGCCTGGACCTCCAGGCCGCGGGCGCGGACATCGTGGACGTGGGCGGGGAGTCCACCCGCCCGGGGGCGCAGCGGATCACCGCGGCGGAGGAACTGGGCCGGGTCGGGCCCGTCATCCGGGGCCTGGTCGCGGCCGGCGTCCCGGTGAGCGTGGACACGATGCGGGCCGAGGTGGCCGAGCGGGCTCTCGAAGCGGGGGCGCGGTTGGTCAACGACGTGAGCGGAGGCCTCGCCGATCCCCAGATGCCCCAGCTCGTGGCGGCCGCCGGGGTGCCGTATGTGGTGATGCACTGGCGGGGTCACAGCCACAGCATGGATTCCAGGGCCGTCTACCAGGACGTGGTCGCTGAGGTGAGCGAGGAACTGTGCCGCCGGGTCGAGGTGGTGACGCGGGCCGGGGTGGACCCGGCCATGATCGTCCTGGATCCGGGCCTCGGTTTCGCCAAGCGGGCGGAGCACAACTGGGCCCTGCTCACCCACCTGCAGGAGGTCAGTTCGCTGGGCGGCCGGGCCAAGCCGTTCCCGGTGCTGATCGGCGCGTCCCGGAAACGGTTCCTGGGCCGGCTGCTGGCCGCCCCGGACGGGACACCCCGCCCCTTCGCCGAGTCCGACGACGCTACCGTGTCCGTGACCGCCCTGGCCGCCGCGGCCGGGGCCTGGTGTGCCCGGGTGCACCAGGTCCCGGGGAACGCCGACGCCGTCCGGGTCGCCGAGGCCTGGCGCCAGGTCGTGCGGGCCGGCCCGACCGGGGCGATCCAGACCGGCGTGGTCCAGGCCGGGGAGACCCAGCCAGCTGGACAGGCCCAGGCAGGAGAGACCCGGACCGGGGGGAGACCGTGAACCTGGACCAGATCGCGCTGCGCGGGCTGCGCGTGTTCGGCTATCACGGGGTACTGGACAGTGAGCGCGAGGACGGCCAGGAGTTCCTCGTCAACGCGGTGCTGTGGCTAGACACCGCACCCGCCGCGGCCTCCGACGATCTGTCCCTGACCGTGGACTACGCGGCGCTGGCCGGCGCTCGCGGCCATCGTGGCCGGACCGCCGGTACGGCTCATCGAGACGCTGGCCCAGCGCCTGGCCGACACGGCCGCCGCCGAGCCACTGGTCCGCGAGGTAGAGATCACCGTGCACAAGCCGCACGCGCCCGTCGGGCACGAGTTCGGCGACGTCACGGTGACCATCAGGCGTCCGCGGTCGTGAACGGCGCCGGCCCGGGATCCCCCTCGGCGGCCGGGGAGCCTGCCCGGCGCACGGTCCTCGCCCTCGGCAGCAACCTGGGCGACCGGCTGGCCAGTCTGCAAGGCGGCGTCGATGCGCTGCTCGGGCCGCCTGGGCGGGGCTCGTCCGCCCGGGCTCGTCCGGCCTTGGGCTCGTCCGGCCCGGGCTCCGCCGGGCTGAGCTCGACCGGGCTGGCGCTCGTCGCGTTGTCGCCGGTGTACGAGACGGTGCCGGTGGGCGGGCCGCCGCAGCCGGAATACCTGAACGCGGTGCTCATCGCGGAGACCACGCTGCCCGCGACCGTCCTGCTGCGCCGCGGGCAGGCCGTGGAGGCCGCGTTCGGCCGTGTGCGGGAGGAGGTCTGGGGTCCGCGGACCCTGGATGTGGATGTCATCGTTTACGGTGACGTGGTGAGCGACGATCCGGAGCTGACGCTCCCGCACCCGAGGGCGTGGGAGCGGGCCTTCGTGCTAGCGCCCTGGCTGGACGCCGACCCGGAGGCGGAGATCCCAGGACGGGGCCGGGTGGCCGACCTGCTGAGGGCCGCCGTGACCAGGAACGCCGGGCAGCCGGGTGTGCGGCGGCTCGCTGACGTGCAGTTGCGGCCACCGGCATGACCCCGACCCGGATCTCGGTACTCGTCGTCATCGCGGCCGTCAGCGTGCTGGTGTCCTGGCTGGTACTGCGCAGCGTCTACGCGTCGCTCCCGCCGCTGCCCTGGACGGCCGCGGTGGCCATGGTGCTGCTGGCCATCGCCGAGGCCCTCAGCGGACGGAACCTGCGGGCCCGGATCCGCGGCGCCCCCGGGACGAAGCCGATCGCCCCGCTGGCCGCCGTCCGGATGGCGGCCCTGGCCAAGGCGAGTTCGCATGCGGCTGCGGTCATCGGCGGCCTGGCCGTGGGGGCCCTGGTCTACCTGACCAGCTCGCTCAGCAAGTCCGTGCCGCGCAGCGACGCGATCACGGCAGGCGGGACCTTCCTGGCCGCCCTGCTGCTCGTCCTGGCCGCGCTCTACCTGGAGCACAGCTGCCGGGTCCCCTCAGACGACGACGAGGACGCCGAGCGGCAGCGCGCGCCTCGCTGAGCCTGCCCGCCTGGCCAGGCTGGCCGCCTGATAGACGACCTCGGCAACTGCCGCCCCGGTTCCCCTGGGCGCACCGCCTAGCAGGAGCGGAGGAACTCTTCGCGGCGAATCTGATCCCGCAGATCGATGGCGTCCTCGCCGCGAACCACCAGCGGCGGGGAACTGCCGATCTTGCGCGCGTACACCAGCCCGCTGATCCCCCGCCAGACGTACCACGTGGGCAGTTCCGGAGCGTAGGGCCACCATGGCGGGGGCTGGCCTTCTAACTCGTCGTCGATCATGAGAGCACTATATAGCACTTAGAGCACTGAGTGCTAGCAGGAGTTTAGAAAGCTCCGGGTGGTTACATACCTTGATCACGTGGATGTCTCACCGGTGGATCCGCTCGGCGCCGACTTTGCGTATGTGCAGGTCGCGAACAACATCGCGGTGCGCATCGAGGCTGGGGAGATCACCCACAAGCTGCCGTCGGAGCGGAGCCTGGCGGAAGAGTATGGGGTCGCCTATCAGACGGTGCGGCACGCCATGAAGGTGCTGCGCGACCGGGGGCTGATCATCACCCGGCAGGGCCGCGGCACGTTCGTCGCACCCCGGCCGGATACCGCGCCAGCCTGACCCCGCGCCGACCGCGCGCGGCTGGACCCTGCGCGAGCCGCTACCGCCAGCAGTTGGCCGCCGCTAGCGGTCCATGTCTCCGACCACGAAGAACATCGAGCCGAGGATGGGACTGAGGTCAGCGACCCGGTGGCCGGGCAGCAGTTCGCCCAGCACCTGCACGTTGCTGAACGAGGCCGAGCGCACCTTGAGCCGCCACGGCGTCTTCCCGCCCCGGGACACCAGGTAGTACCCGTTCAGTCCCAGCGGGCCCTCGGTCCAGGCGTACGTATGCCCCTCGGGGATCTTCAGCACCTTGGGAATCCGGGCGCTCAGCGGGCCGGGCGGGAGGCTGGCCAGCCGGCTCGCGCACGCGTCCACCAGGTCCAGGGACACGGCGACCTGATCCAGCAGGCACTCGAACCGGGCCAGGCAGTCTCCCGCGCTCCGGGTGACCACCCGCAGCGACCCGGACAGCTCGGCGTAGGCCAGGTAGGGCTCGTCCCGGCGCAGGTCGAAGTCCGCGCCGGAAGCCCGCGCGGCCGGTCCGCTCACCCCGAACTGGCGCACCTGCTCGCCGGTCAGCACGCCCACGTCCCGGGTCCGGCTGCGGAACCGCTCGCTGCCCGCGACGATCGCGCCGATCCGGGGCAGGTCCCCGCGGACCTGCGCGGCGGCCGCGCCGACCCGGCCGAGCCAGCCCGCGGGCAGCTCCTCCTTCAGCCCGCCGACCCGGTTGAACATGTAGTGCATCCGGCCACCGGAGATCTCCTCCATGATCGACTGCAGCAGTTCCCGGGCCCGGGCCGCCGCAGCCTCAGCGCCAGCTTCGCCGTCAGCGCCAGCCCCGCCCTCCGGACCACCGCCGCCCTCCGCACCTCCGTCCCCCTCCGCGAGCTCCGGCGGGCAGGAACCCAGGAACGCGAGGTGGCTCAGGACCCGGTTGAGCTCGGCCAGCAGGGTGCGGGCCCACACGCCCCGCGGCGGGACCTCGATGCCAGCCAGCCGCTCCGCCGCCAGCACCACGCCGAGCTCGCTCGCGAACGCGCCGAGCCAGTCATGCCGGTTGGCGAGGACGATGATCTGCCGGTAGTCCCGGGCCTCGAACAGTTTCTCGGCCCCCCGGTGCACGTAGCCGATGACCGGGTCGGCCGTGACGATCCGGTCCCCTTCCAGGGTCAGCCGCAGCCGGAGCATGCCGTGGCCGGAGGGGTGCCCCGATCCCAGGTTGATCAGCAGGTCGCCGCCGGCGGAGCCGGAGTCGCCCGGGCCCGCGGCCCAGCTGCTGGTGACCGCGTCGGCCCGGTGCTGCGCCGGTGGTCCCGGCGGCTGCGGCCCGGGTCGCGGCGGCCCCGGGCGCTGCGGCATGCGCTCCATCGTGTCAGACCCGCCGGTCGTCCAGCCCGGCGAGCGAGCTGGGCAACGGCACGCCTCTCGCCTGGACCAGCCAGCCGAACCCGCCGAGCCCGCCCGGATCGGTCAGCTCAGCTTCCTCAGCGGCCAGCCGCAGTGCGGCCAGGTACCCCGCCGGGTCGCGGTCGGCCTGGCTCAGCGGCGGACGGCGGCCAGTCAGCCCCAGCGCCCGCAGCGCGGCCCGCTGCGTGGTGAGCACAGTCTGCGTGGCCCCGGCCGCGGTTCCGGCCGCCGCGCAGGCGTCCAGGGCCACGTGCGCGGTGATGTCCCGGGAGCCGTCCGGGATCGGCCGGACCGCGTGGCCGTCCCGGAACCCGGCCAGCGTCCCGGTCAGCGGCCTGCGGGCCCGGGAGTGTGCGTAGTCGGCCGCCAGGGCCAGGCCGCCCGCCAGCCGCCGGATCACTCCCGCCCAGGCCGCGCAGCGAGGATGGCCCAGCTCGGCGCGGTCCCCGGGGTGCTGCAGGGGCCACCACCGGCGCAGCCACTCCTGCTCCGCCGGCCCGGCGGGCGGCCCGGGCTGCTCCGCGCCGCTCCCGGGATCCACGAGCATGATCCGCGGCCCGTCCGGGGTCAGCTCGGCCACGTCCACCGGAACGTTGTCCAGCCACTCGCTGGCGACGACCAGGCCGCGGATCCGGGCCGGCAGCACGCTCGCCCACCGGATCCGCTCGTCCGCGCCCGGGGGGCGCGGCGCGAGCTCGATGGCCCGGGCGGTTATCCGTTGCGGAAAAGAAGACCATGGGCCGGCCGGGCCGGGGCCGGCGGGCAGCTGCTGCGCGAGCCTCAGGACCTGGCTCAGCAACTCGCCCTGGCCGGCCCCGATGTCCACCAGGTCGAGCCGGTCCGGGTGGCCGAGCGCCTCGTCCGTGTGCCGGAGCAGGGCCAGGACGGCCTCGGCGTAACGCGGCGAGACGTGCACCGAGGTGCGGAAGTGCGCCGCCGGGCGTTCCCCGCGGGCGTAGAAGCCGCCCCGGCCGTACAGCGCGTCCTGGGTGGCGGCCCGCCATGTCGTCCACACCGAGCCGACTCTAGTGGCGCGGATATGCTGATCGTTGCCGTCTGGGCTCTGTGGCGCGGACCAGCGAGCGGAGGCCAGCGAGAGGACCCAGCGAGAGGAACGCCGAGGCGATGGGGGACCCAGTTCCGTCCCGCGAGGCCGCGGAACGGCCGGCCCGGCTCAGGGTCGGCGTGATCGGCGCGGGACGGGTCGGCACCGTCCTGGGGGCCGTGCTGGAGCGCGCCGGTCACCAGGTGGTCGCCGTGTCGGCCGTGTCGGACCGGTCGCTGGAGCGCGCCGGGCGGTTGCTGCCTGGCGCGGCGGTCATGCGCCCGCCGGAGCTGCTGGCCGCAGTGGACCTCGCGCTGCTCACCGTCCCCGACGACGCGCTCCCTGGGCTGGTGTCGGGCCTGGCCGCGACCGAGGCGCCGCTGGCCGGGCGGCTGGTGGCACACACCAGCGGGCGGCACGGCCTCGCGGTGCTGGAGCCTGCCACCGTGCGCGGAGCGCTCCCGCTCGCGCTGCACCCGGTCATGACGTTCACCGGCCGCGCCGACGATCTCGACCGGCTGACCGGGGTCTCCTTCGGGGTGACAGCCCCGGAACCGCTGCAGCCCGCGGCGCAGGCGCTGGTCATCGAGATGGGCGGCGAGCCTGTGCTTATCGACGAGGCGTCCCGCCCGCTCTACCACGCCGGGCTGGCCAGCGCGGCCAACCACCTGGTCGCCCTGGTGGCCCAGTCGGCCGACGTGCTCCGCGCGGCCGGGGTGAACGATCCGGCCCGGATGCTCGCGCCGCTGTTGTCCGCCGCGCTGGACAACGCGTTGCGGCTCGGCGACGCGGGACTGACCGGCCCGGTCGCCCGCGGCGACGCGGAGACCGTGGCCGAGCACGTGCGCGCGCTGGCCGGCGCCTCGCCGGAGGCGCTGCGCGCGTACGTGGCGCTGGCCCGGCTGACCGCCGACCGCGCCCTGGCCGCCGGCATCCTCACCGCCGCGGACGCGCAGCGCCTGCTCGACGTGCTGGCCGGAGCCCCCCGATGACGCCCAGGGCCGGGTGGCCCCGATGATGCCCATCGTCGCGCGCACCAGGAACGGCCTGGCCGCCGCCCGGCGCACGCTCGGCTCCCCGGTAGTACTCGTCCCGACCATGGGCGCGCTGCACGAGGGACACCGGGAGCTGATCCGCGTGGCCCGGGAGCTGGCCGGCCCGGACGGGAGCGTGGTGGTGTCCGTGTTCGTCAACCCGCTGCAGTTCGGGGCGGGCGAGGACCTGAACCGCTACCCCCGCACGCTCCTCGCCGACGTGTTCATCGGGGCCGAAGAGGGGACGGACCTGGTGTTCGCGCCGCCTGCCGTCCAGATGTACCCGCGGCCCCAGCTGGTCACCGTGGACCCCGGCCCGGTAGGCCGGGTCCTGGAAGGGGAGTCCCGGCCGGGGCACTTCTCCGGCGTGCTGACCGTGGTGGCGAAGCTGCTCCAGCTGATCCGCCCGGACGCCGCGGTGTTCGGGGAGAAGGACGCGCAGCAGCTCGCGCTGGTCCGCCGGATGGCCCAGGACGTCGACCTGGGCGTCGAGATCGTGGGCGTGCCCACCGTGCGCGACCCCGACGGGCTCGCGATCTCCAGCCGGAACCGGTTCCTGTCCCCGGCGGAGCGGCAGACCGCCCTGCTGCTGCCCGCCGCGCTGCGGGCCGGCCAGGAGGCGGCCCACGCCGGGCCGGCCGCGGTCCGCAAGGCCGCGGGCGAGGTCCTCGCCACGACCGCGGACCCGCCGCTGCAGCTGGACTACCTGGCGCTGGTTGACCCGGACACGTTCGAGGAGGCCGGCGAGGACTACGCGGGGCCGGCCCGGCTCCTGGTGGCCGCGCGGGTCGGTGCCACCCGGCTAATCGACAACACCCCGCTGAGCCTGGAGTGCCATGCTGCTGACGATTGACGTAGGAAACACCAACACCGTGCTGGGCATGTTCGACGGCGACCAGATCGTCGAGCACTGGCGGATCAACACCGACCCGGACCGGACCGCCGACGAGATCGCCGTCCTGCTGCGCGGCCTGCTCGAGCACAGCGCGCTGGTCAAGGACGCGGACGTGAGCGGGATCGCGCTGTGTTCCACGGTGCCCTCGGTGCTGCACGAGATGCGGGAGATGTGCCGCCGGTACTACGGGGACATCCCGGCGCTGATCGTCGAGCCGGGGGTGCGCACCGGGGTGTCAGTCCGGATGGACAACCCCAAGGAAGTGGGCAGCGACCGCATCATGAACACCGTGGCCGCCGTCCACCTGTACGGCGGCCCGGCCATCGTGGTCGACTTCGGCACCTCCACCAACTTCGACGCGGCCAGCGCCCGGGGCGAGTTCGTCGGCGGGGCGCTGGCGCCCGGCATCGAGATCTCGGTGGACGCCCTGACCCGGCGGGCCGCGCAGCTGCTCAAGGTAGAACTGACCCGGCCGCACCACGTGATCGGCAAGAACACCGTGGAGGCCCTGCAGTCCGGCATCATCTTCGGGTTCGCCGGCCAGGTCGAGGGGATCACGCGCCGGATGGCCGCCGAGCTCGCCCCGGAGGACCCGGAGTCAGTGACGGTCATCGCGACCGGCGGGCTGGCCCCGCTGGTGATCGACGAGGTGAGCGTCATCGACGCGCACGAGCCGTGGCTCACCCTCATCGGGCTGCGCCTGGTGTTCGAGCGCAACAACCTCAGCGCGTGGCCGGGGGCGTCCCGGGGCGCTCCAGGTAGGTCCGGTCCGGCTGGGTGAAGCCGAACCGCTCGTACAGCCCGTGCGCGTCCGCGGTGTGCAGCGTCCACCGGAACGACGCGCCCGGGCCCCGGTCGATCATCGTGGCCACCAGTTCCACGCCCAGGCCCTGGCCGCGGAACTCCTTGTCGATGTAGACGTCCGCCAGGTAGGCGAACCCGGCCCCGTCCGACACCGCCCGGGCGAACCCGATCATCGCCCCGGTCGCGCTCTGGTAGACGCCGACCACCCGCCAGGCACTCTCGAGCTGCTGCTCGACGACGCTGCGGGTCCGCCAGCGCCCCCAGTACGCCTCCGTGGACAGGAACCGCCACAGCGTGTCCCGGTCCACCCGGCCCGGGTCGTCGTCCAGCTCGAACTGCCCTTGCCCAGCTGTCCATCGCACGCCAAGGACTGTATCGGGGTGGACCGCCCGGCTTCGCCTGATTTTCGTCCTGTGCGGCTGGCCCGGGCCCGGTCAGCCATCTGGGATCACTGCGTCACTCTACCCTCTCTACCCCTTCTGTCACGGGGGCGCTTCGTGATCAACTAATTGGTGTCGTCCCGGCAACACCAATCGGTTGATCACGAGCGGCTGGGTACGCTCGACGGGTGGACCAGGATGGCATTCAGGATGGCGCGGCCGCCGCTGGCGGCGGCCGGAGGACGAGGGCGTTCCGGAGCAGATGCGGGTCCGGCTGGGCAAGCGGCAGCGGCTGCTAGACGAGGGCGTGGACCCGTATCCGGTCGGTTTCCCGCGTACCGCCACCGTCGCCGAGGTCCGGGCCCGCTACCCCGATCTGGAGCCGGACACCTACACCGGAGACCGGGTCGGCGTCACCGGCCGGGTGATGCTGTCGCGGTCCGGCGGGAAGCTGTCCTTCGCCACCATCCGGGACGGCACGGGCGACATCCAGGTCATGATCTCCCTGGACCGGGTCGGCGAGGAGGCGCTCGCGGCCTGGAAGCGGGACGTGGACCTCGGCGACCATATCGGGGTGGAAGGTGAGGTGATCACCTCCCGCCGCGGTGAGCTGTCCATTCTTGCCGACCGCTATGCGATTACCGCCAAGGGCCTGCGGCCGTTGCCGGAAAAGCACAAGGGGCTCAGTGACGCAGAAACCCGGGTACGCCACCGTTATGTGGACCTGATCGTCAATCCGGAGGCCAGGAGGATGGCCGGGATCCGGGCGGCAGTGATCCAGTCCATCCGCCACGACCTGCATCAACGAGGGTTCCTCGAGGTGGAGACGCCGGTCCTGCAGGCGGTGCACGGCGGCGCCAACGCGCGCCCGTTCATCACCCGGATCAACGCCTACAACATGGAGCTCTACCTGCGGATCGCCCTGGAACTTTATCTCAAACGGCTTGTGGTCGGCGGGATCGAGAGAGTTTATGAAATCGGCCGTATCTTCCGCAACGAAGGCGTCGACTCCACGCACAATCCCGAGTTCACCATGCTGGAGGCGTATGAGGCCTACGGCGACTACGACACGGTAGCCACCC
Source organism: uncultured Actinomycetes bacterium (assembly GCA_963781085.1). Taxonomy (GTDB): domain Bacteria; phylum Actinomycetota; class Actinomycetes; order Streptosporangiales; family Streptosporangiaceae; genus RYN-230. Next base: position 140,729 of record CAWAES010000037.1, on the reverse strand, counting down.
TGACCCGGGAACTGATCCAGAACGCGGCGGTCGCGGTCTACGGCGCCCCGGTGGCGCGCCGGGACGGGCAGGAGTACGACATCGGCGGCGAGTGGCCGTCCACGACCGTGTACGGCGCGATCTCCGCCGCCCTCGGCGACGAGATTGACCCCGGCACCAGCGAGGACCGGCTGCGCAAGCTGTGCGCCGAGGCGGGCGTGCCCGCCGAGCCGGGCTGGGGACACGGCCAGATCGTGCTGGAGATGTACGAGCGGCTGGTGGAGGAGCGGACGGTGGAGCCGACGTTCTACCGGGACTTCCCGGTCGAGGTGTCCCCGCTGACCCGGGCCCACCGGGAGGACCCGCGGCTGGCTGAGCGCTGGGACCTGGTCGCGTTCGGCACCGAGCTCGGCACCGGGTACTCCGAGCTGGTTGACCCGGTCGAGGAACGCCGCAGGCTCACCGCCCAGTCGCTGCTCGCGGCGGGCGGTGACGCGGAGGCCATGCAGCTGGACGAGGACTTCCTGCAGGCGCTGGAGTACGGGATGCCGCCGACCGGCGGCGTGGGCGTGGGCATCGACCGGGTGCTGATCATGCTGACCGGCGAGAACATCCGGGAGACCACCCTGTTCCCCCTGGTCCGCCCGCAGTAACGGTGGCCGTCACCGCCCGTCCACGCGGTTGAACATGGCCAGCACCTGCATCCGCTGCGCCTCGGGCAGAGCGCCGAACCGGGCCAGGGCCTCCTCGGGCGTCCGGACGTCGGCGAACGCGGCCAGCGGCGTGTCGACCGGGGCAGCCGCTCGCGCCCGTCCGGCGTGAGGCTCTGCAGGAAGCCATCGCGTCGTTGACGTCGTCCAGCCGGCTGATCCGGGCGACCAGATCGTCCGCCGAGTGGTCAACCTGGCTGGGCATGACCGTGCCCGGGATCGCGGTGACGATGTCCAGCACCTCGGTGACCCGGCTGCTCATCTCGTCGAGGCGCGGAACTTGCCCTTGGCGCACGCAGGCGAACATGTACTCGCCCAGCCAGAACACCCAGTCGTCGCGCATCATGATGCGCTGCTGGACGCCGGGGGTGAGGATCTGCCGGATGAACTCCGGCGTCGGTCGTGCTGACCCGGAACTGGTCATCGAAGGCCCGGTTGCCGGTCTCGGTTCTGCCCAGGAGCCGGATCTCCGGGATCCGGTACGGCTGGACGATGGCCCCGGGCACGATCGTGGCCAGCTCGACCGCGCACACCGCCACGTCAGGGTGAGTCGCCCGGCCTGGAACAGAGCGGGGTCGATGTAGGTGTGCGCGTTCGCGACGATCACCGTCCGGCCGCCGATGCTGACCCGGAGCGCGTCGCCGAACGTGGTGTCACCGACCGTGCGCTCGCTGGTGTCGATCTGGCGCGGGGCCCCGTACATGGCGCGGGTGATGTCGTGGATGCCGTCCACCACATGGTGGTGGAACGGCGGCCCGGCCACGGGCTGCCAGCCCTGGGCGGCGGCCTGCTCAGCCAGGCTGGGAAGCCCGGGCGGGACGACGGGGCCGGCGCTGGCCGGCGGCGGCCGAACAGTGGCATCGCTTCTCCTTGGGTCCAGCGGCGTCGAGCAGATGTAACTCTCCCACCGTCCCGGTACGCATCGGTAGTCCCTACCTCGCGGTGGCGTCGAAGACCACTGCCCGCTTGAGCGCCGCGCTCAGATGATGCGGACCGCACCCACGAACACGTCCCACATCACCGGCTGGACCTGGACGACCTGACCGGTGGAGGGGGCGTCCACCATCAGGCCGTCGCCCAGGTAGATGCCGACGTGGTCGATGCCTGGGTAGAAGAACACCAGGTCGCCGGGCTCGAGCTGGCTGCGGGAAATGTGCTCGCCCATGTTGTACTGCGAGACGGTGTAGTGCGGCAGGCTGATGCCGACCTGTGCGTACGCCCACATCACCAGGCCAGAACAGTCGAACGTGCTTGGCCCCGCCGCGCCCCACACGTACTCGTCGCCCCGGCGGGTCATCGCGTACCGCAGTGCCTCCGCGCCCACCGTGTTGGCCGTGGGAAGGTTGATGTTCGGGTAGTTCCCGGTGCGCTGGTAGATCGTCATGGCCTGGGAGAACGCCGCGCTGTTGAGCGTGTTCACCTTGTTCTGGATGATCTTCTTCTTGGCCGCCATGGACTTGGCCAGTTTGGTCACCTTGGTCATCTGCTGCACCGCGGTGTCGTGCGCCCGCCGGGCGGCCGCCTCGGCGGTGGACAGCGCGCTGACCCGGTCCCCGTTCTCCGTCTGCAGCTGCTGCATGATCGCGGCCCGGCTGAGCATCGTGCCGGTGTCCGTGGAGGTAAGGACCTGGAGCGGGGTGGCCAGGCCGCCGTTCATGTAACTTTCCGCGGCCAGCTGGCCGATCGCGGCCTGCCCCGACACGAGCCGGGTGGCGTCCTGCCGGTAGGTGGTCATCGCGGTCTTCGCCTCGGCGCGGGCCTCGCTCATCTGGATGCGGAGCCCGTCGTACTGCTCGCTCAGCACGTCGATCTGGTGGCCCAGGCTCTTGGCCTGTGCCACCAGGCTGGCCAGATCGGGCTGCGGGCGGCTGACGGCCGCGCTGCTCACCGTGGCGGGCAGCACCAGGCTGACGGCCGCAGCCACTCCGCCCACGGTGGCTACCTGCCGCCAGAGGCGGTGCCGGAACCCGGCTGCACGCAACCGCCGTACCTTCGGCGCGAGTCCGGCTGAGGGCCAGCGTTCCACGAGCTCTCCTCTCTCATCCCGCCTGCCGGGTTAGCTGACGGGTTCGGGCCAGAGGAGCCCTACCGCTGGGCGCAACCATGCGCCCGCTCGCGGATTCACCCCGGGAACCTGGGTCCCCGGCTTTCCGGCCGCGTCCTGCGGCCCAGAAACTCGGCGGCCGTGCCGTCCTCTGGGGGCTGGAGTGCAGCACGGTGACAGCGATGCAGGCTAATGGATCACGGCCCGCCCAGTGGCGGGAACGGCAGAATCGCCGACCCCAGACGGGGCAAGTGGACAGGCCGAAATCAGGACGTGATGGGCCAGCGTAAAGCCTGGCCTGGCCAGCTAAATAAATCTGTGATCGCGCGGCTACGCAAAGCCTGAAAGGCGCCCGTGCCACCTGTGAGTTTCCACCGGGGGCGGCCCAGCCCGGGCCAGCGGCTAGGGTGTGCGGGCGATGGAGCACATCATCAGGCGGGCCCGCACCCGCGACATCAGGGCCATCGCCGGCCTGGTCGCCGGGAACGTCGCCTCCGGCCGGGTCCTGCGCAAGGCCACCGTCACCTTGTACGAGGACGTCCAGGAATTCTGGGTGGCCGAACGGCTCAGCGATCACCAGGTGGTGGGCTGCGGGGCGCTGCACGTGATGTGGGAGGACCTGGCCGAGATCCGCACCGTGGCGGTGGACGAGAGCTGCCAGGGCCACGGCATCGGGCACCGCCTGGTCGAGGCGCTGCTAGACAGCGCCCGGGAGGTGGGCGTCGCGCGGGTGTTCGTGCTCACGTTCGCGACCGGCTTCTTCGCCCGGCACGGTTTCGAGGAGATCGAGGGCACGCCCGTCTCGCACGAGGTGTACGCGGAACTGCTTCGCTCCTACGACGAGGGCGTGGCGGAGTTCCTCGACCTGGGCCGGGTGAAGCCCAACACGCTGGGCAACAGCCGGATGCTGCTCCAGCTGCCCGGGCTGCCCCCGGTCTCCGGCGGCTAGAGCAGCCGCAGCTGCCGGTCGGCCGGACGGCGGCTCCGCGGCGGCGCGGACCGCTCCAGCAGGCCGGGGTCGATCGCGTCCAGGAACGGCGAGACCCCGGTCTCGGCGCTGCTGCCGTGCCGGCTCCGCCGGGCCGCGCAGCTCAGCAGGAGGTGGGTGCGGGCCCGGGTCATGCCCACGAACAACAGCCGCCGCTCCTCCGCCGGATCCGGCCGGGTCTCCGGCGCCGCGCCCGGCAGCCACAGCGGTAGCAGTCCCCGCTCGCACCCGGCCAGGAACACCACCTCGAACTCCAGGCCCTTGGCCGCGTGCATGGTCAGCAGCGTGATCGCGTCTGCGCGGGGATCGAGGGCGTCCACTTCGGCCCCGAGCGCGATCTCGGTCCGGAACTGTCCCATATCGTCACCGCAGCGGCGGGCGAGCGGCGCCAGTACCTCGCCCGCGGTGCGCAGGTCTGCGCCGGACAGGCCGCCCCGCCCTCCGGCCGCGGCCCGGGCGGCCTCAGCGGCCACCGCGAGACGGCTCACCGCCGCGCGCAACTGGGACGCGACCCCGGTCCCGGCCGGCGCCGGGCGGGGAGCGCCGCCCGGCGCCAGCCCGGCCGGTATCAGCCCGGCCGGTGCCAGCTCGCCTGACGGGAGCTCCCGCAGGATCTCCGACACCCCCGGCCGCCGCTCCAGCAGGTCGTGGGACCGCTTCTGGAAAGGCAGCCCGGCCCGGGTCAGCCCCTGTCCGAGCGACGAGGCCTGGGCGTCGGTCCGGTACAGCACGGCGATGTCGGCCAGCCCGATGCCGCCGTGACCGTGGCCGTCGGCGCGCCCGCTGTCCAGCGAATGAAACGAGGACCCGCCGAGCAGCCGGTCGATGGCCTCGGCGATCCAGGCCGCCTCGCCGGCCGGGTCTGCGGCCTCGTGAAACCTGATCTTGGTGCTGCGAACGTCGCCCCTGGCCGCCCGCAGGACCCGGCCGGGTACCAGGGTGGCGGGCGCGATGGCCTGCAGGGCCCCGGCGACGATGCCGGGGCCGGAGCGGTAGTTGGCGGAAAGCGCCGCCGTGCCCGCGCCGGGGTAGTCCTGCCCGAAACGCAAGAAGAAGCCCACGTCCGCCCCGCGGAAGCGGTAGATGGCCTGATCCGGGTCGCCGATCACGGTGAGGCCCGCCCCGTCCCCGGCGAGCAGCGCCAGCAGCGCGTACTGCGCCGCGTCGATGTCCTGGTACTCGTCCACGCTGATCCGCGGCCAGCGCGCGCGCAGTCGCGCAGCCACCGCAGGCTCGGCCTCCAGCACTTCGACCGCCAGCTCGACCAGGCCGTCGAAGTCGACCAGATCGCGGGCGGCCAGGCCCTGGCGCAGTACCTTCCGCGCCTGCGGATCCGCGGCCGCGTCCGCGAGCAGGGCTCGCCCGCCGCGCGATGATCCGGCCAGCTCGGCGGCCACCTCCAGCGCCGCCTTCTCGTCGGCGACGGTGAAGTCCGCCGTCAGCCCGGTGAGCTCGGGACGTTCGCGCAAGATCATCAATCCGAGCCCGTGGAACGTGGTCACGGTGAGCCGCCCGGCGCGCCGGCCGAGCAGTACCGCCAGCCGCTCGCGCATCTCCCCGGCGGCCCGGCGGGTGAAGGTCAGGGCCAGGCAGGCCTCAGCGGGCACGCCCTGCTCGGCCACGGCCGCCGCGAGCCGGTGAGTCAGCGTGCGCGTCTTGCCGGTGCCCGGCCCCGCGATGATCATCAGCGGTGCCGGGGCGGCCGCCGCCGCCCGCTGCTGCGGATCGAGCCGGTCCAGCACCGAGCCACCCGGCGCTGCTCCCGGGGAACTCTCCTCCGCAACGCCCCCGGGGGCTTCGCCACCCCGCCCCGGCTGATCCTTCGCGCCCCCCGGGGTCAGGGCGCCCTCGGGGGCCGGCCCCACTACGGCGGCCTGGCGGCCCGGCTGGTGGCCCGGCTGCCGGGGCGGGGGGACGGCGCCCGCCAGGGAGCCCTCCGCCGCCATGTCGAACAGCGCGGCCGTGCCCCGGTCGAGTTCCCCCGGCCCGAACAGCCGGATGACCCCGTACTCGCCGTCGTAGCCCGCCTCTTTGTGCGCCGTGCCGGCCCGCAGCCTCGTGATGGCCTCAGCGAGCAGGCCGCCGCCGGCCCGGCTCAGCTCGGCCGGCCGGACGGCGAGCAGGATGGCCAGTTCCGGGCCCAGCGCGGCGACCAGCCGGCTCACCTCCGCGTTGACCTTCTTGCTTTTGGGCCCGGTGCCCAGCAGTTCGGCCACCACGTCCGGCAGGGAGACCAGGTTGACGGAGTTGGCCGCGGCGTCCGGCCGGTAACCCTCCGGCCGGTCGGCCAGTTCCGCCACCCGGTTGAGCACGCCGATCGTCAGCGGCTTCCCGCAGTGCGGGCATATTCCCTCGTAGGCGGCCGACTGAGCGGGTTCCAGCCGGACCCCGCACTTACGGTGCCCGTCCAAGTGGTAACGGCCGCCCTCGGGGAAGAAATTGACCGTGCCCGCCAGGCCGGATCCGGTGCGCAAGGCCCGCTCGATCGCAAAATAATCCAGTTCAACGTCAAGTGTCGTGGCCTCACGGCCAAGCATCGGGGGCGAGTGCGCGTCCGAATTACTGACCAGCCGATAACCGTCAAGGGAAGAGCACCTCCAGTTCATCGGCGGGTCAGAGGAGAGCCCGGTCTCTACCGCGAACACCTGGCCAGCCAGGTCGCCGTAACAGTCGGCGACCACATCGAAACCGGATTTGGATCCCAGTACCGCGAACCATGGGGTCCAGATATGGGCCGGCACGAGATAGCAACCCGGGCCTGCGTTCAGCGTGATGTCCAGCAGGTGCCGTGAGTCGAGCCCCAGAATGGGGCGTCCGTCAGAGGCCAGGTTGCCGACCTTCGCAAGGGCGGCTGTGATCTTCCCCGCAGCCTCCAGCGTCGGCGCATACAACAGGTGATGGACCTTGCGGGTACGCTCACCCGCCCGGTAGATCGTGGATATCTCGGTAGAGAGCATGAAACGCACCGGCTGATCACAAGTCAGCGGTGAGTTCCGTCGTAGCTCGGCCTCCAGGTCGGGGCGTAGTTGCAGTAAGCCTGGTTCGGCGGGAACCAGGGTCTGGCCGAGTTCTTCCGCCCAGCCGGGATGGGTGAAGTCCCCGGTCCCGACGACCGTCACGCCCTTGCGCAGCGCCCACCAGGCGAGCCTGGGAATGTCACAGTTCTTGCTGCACGCCCGGGAGAAGCGTGAGTGGATATGCAAGTCGGCGTGGAACATCCTGTGTCGCTGGCTGCTTTCTCCGTCGTCGTGCCGAAGCCCTCGTGAGCCGTCGGCGGGTAGCTGGTTCCGCGGATCACCCGGCGGCTCGTCCCGGTGGCCCCGGCCGGGACTCCTGGACCGTCCGGGCTGGGCCGGACCTGGAGGCCCGCGCCCGGGCCGCCCCGCCGGGCGATGACCAGGGCTCGTGACCTGGCCTTACGCGGTGGGCCGGGTCACTGCTGCCGCCGCGGGTTGGCCTGCTACGTCTGGGATCCTGTCACGACGGCCGGTGCTGCGAGGCGTGGTTCAGTCAGGCGCCGGCCAGATTCCGGGGTCAGGGCACTGGCTGGCCTTCCCGGCCCTCACCCGGTCGGCCCAGGCCTGGCCTTCCCGGCGTGGCCGCGGCCGGCCTGGGCTTGGCCCTGGCGGGCCCAGGCCCCAGCCCGGCTCGGCCTGTCCGGCCTGCCCGCCTGTCCATAGACCCGGCGGCGCCGGTTACCCGGGCCGTGGCCTGGGCCGCTTCAAGCGGTCCGGAGTGGCCCGCGCCCGCAACAGGGAGGGCGCGGCCGGCCTCCCATTGGGTATGAGCAACAATGCATAAGTAGGCCCGCGTGACATGACCCAATGTTCACCGGTGGTTACACCGATGAAGACGGGCTGAGAGGTGACCGCGGTGCGGGAGGGAAGGCCAGCGGGACGGCCGGAAAGGAGTGCGCCTTGCTCAGTGACCTGGCCGCTCTGACGCCTCCCGCGGTTGTCTCCGTGGCCTTCCTGATCGGGGTGGGACTCTTCCTGCGTCATCAGCTTGGGCCCAAGCGTGAGTCCGCAGAAGACGAGTACCCGGAGGATATTTCCGGCGACGGCGGGATTCCGCACAGTGATGGTCCGCAGAGTGATGCTTCGCAGCGTGCTGCATCACCCGATCGCGGCGAGCTGTAGGACTCGTTCAGAACGAAGCGTCAACCGTCAGTGGGGGCGGGATACATCGGCGCGGCTGATTGCGGGCACCCTATCCATCTTCGATTACGCAGAGTTACAGTAATCTTCCAGGTAGTCCGCTCGGTCATCCCGCTCAGAGAACTTTGGCCGCGTTTCCAGGAGTAAGAATTGGCAAACGCAAGCGGTGCATGGTATATCTTTGGCTACCTAAAATACTTGCTCCAGCGGAAGGGCTGGCACCCATGGCACAAAAGGTTCAGGTGCTCCTCGTCGATGACCTGGATGGGGGCGAGGCGACAGAGACCGTGGCCTTCAGTCTCGATGGCACCACCTACGAGATCGACCTCAGTTCAGATAACGCGGGCAAGCTCCGCAAAGAGTTTGCGCCCTACGTTGACCATGCACGCAAGGCAAGTGGTGGCGCCGCAGGCACCCGCCGCCGGCGGACCAGGACTGGACCGGGCCGGGAGCGTAGCTCGGAAATCCGGGCGTGGGCCAAACAGCGCGGCTACAAGGTGAGCGAGCGCGGCCGGATTCCGGCCCAGATCATCTCGGAGTACGACGCAGCCCACTAGGGATTGCGTCAAAGGGCCCGCAGGTGCCCCGTGGCGTACCAGTTTCCGTAGGACTCTGGAGCACGCCGCGGGACCCGTGCGGGCTCTGTGCTTTGCGGGCCGCGCTTTAGGCCTCAGGGCTTTGGGCCCAGGGCCCGTCCAGAGCCGCACCCCCAGGTATGCGCCACCCGGGACCGGCCGTCCGCTCCTCAGCCTCGGGACCGTGGGCCGGAGCCCCGGCAGCGGAGATGGCCGCCTTCTCGAGCCCGAGCCTGCCAGTTGCCGTGTGGCCCGGGCCCTAGGGCCGGCCCGCAGGCGCCTCGCGGGTGAACTTCGCGGCCGGCGGGCTCGTTGGTATGGAGTATGAGGCGGTGCTGGTCGCGGCGGGGCCGAGGCCGTTCGCTTGCGGCGTACAGGGAACACCTTCGCCCCTCCCGGGGGTTGGATGGGATGAAGGTCCTCAAGCCGGGGAACTGTTTACTCAAGTGCCGCATATCGCGCGGTACGTCGTCCGGCGTGCGGGCTACCATGCGGAAGGACGGGCCCCGGAACATCCGGACATCTGGGTCCCCCCGACCGCTCTGTGAGGAGCGAGGCGATGTTCGAAAGGTTTACCGACCGGGCGCGGAGAGTTGTGGTGCTGGCTCAAGAAGAAGCCAGGATGCTCAATCACAACTACATCGGCACCGAGCACATCCTGCTTGGCTTGATCCACGAGGGCGAGGGCGTGGCGGCCAAGGCGCTGGAGTCCCTGGGAATCAGCCTGGAGGCTGTACGCCAGCAGGTTGAAGAGATAATCGGCCAGGGCCAGCAGGCACCTTCCGGGCATATCCCGTTTACGCCGCGCGCCAAGAAGGTGCTTGAGCTTTCGCTGCGCGAGGCACTGCAGCTCGGGCACAACTACATCGGCACCGAGCACATCCTGCTCGGCCTCATCCGCGAGGGTGAGGGTGTGGCGGCCCAGGTGCTGGTCAAGCTGGGTGCGGACCTGAACCGGGTTCGCCAGCAGGTGATCCAGCTGCTGCACGGCTACCAGGGCAAGGAGCCCGCCGCGGCAGGCGCTCCCTCCGAGTCGGCTCCGTCCACTTCTCTGGTCCTGGACCAGTTCGGGCGGAATCTGACCCAGGGCGCCCGGGAGGGCAAGCTCGACCCGGTGATCGGCCGGGAGAAGGAAATCGAGCGTGTCATGCAGGTCTTGTCCCGGCGCACCAAGAACAACCCGGTGCTCGTGGGCGAGCCCGGCGTGGGCAAGACCGCCGTGGTCGAGGGGCTGGCCCAGAAGATCGTCAAGGGCGAGGTGCCCGAGACGCTCAAGGACAAGCAGCTCTACACGCTGGACCTCGGAGCCCTGGTGGCCGGCTCGCGCTACCGCGGCGACTTCGAGGAGCGGCTGAAGAAGGTCCTGAAGGAGATCCGCACTCGCGGCGACATCATCCTGTTCATCGACGAGCTGCACACGCTGGTCGGGGCGGGCGCCGCCGAGGGAGCGATTGACGCTGCCTCGATCCTGAAGCCGATGCTGGCCCGCGGCGAGCTCCAGACCATTGGCGCCACCACGCTGGACGAGTACCGCAAGCACCTGGAGAAGGACGCCGCGCTCGAGCGCCGGTTCCAGCCGATCCAGGTGGCCGAGCCGACGATCTCGCACACCATCGAGATCCTCAAGGGTCTGCGCGACCGGTACGAGGCGCATCACCGGGTGTCCATCACCGATGGGGCGCTGGTGGCCGCCGCGCAGCTGGCGGACCGTTACATCAGCGACCGCTTCCTGCCGGACAAGGCGATCGACCTGATCGACGAGGCTGGCTCGCGGATGCGGATCCGCCGGATGACCGCACCCCCGGACCTGCGCGAGTACGACGAGAAGATCGCCCAGGTGCGCCGGGAGAAGGAGTCGGCCATCGACTCCCAGGACTTCGAGAAGGCGGCGGCGCTGCGGGACAACGAGAAGCAGCTGATCGCGAAGAAGGAGACCCGGGAGAAGGAGTGGAAGGCTGGCGACATGGACGTCGTCGCCGAGGTCAACGAGGAGCTCATCGCCGAGGTCCTGGCCACCGCGACCGGCATCCCCGTGTTCAAGCTCACCGAGGAGGAGTCCCAGCGGCTGCTCCGCATGGAAGATGAGCTGCACCGGCGGGTCATCGGGCAGAACGACGCGATCCGGGCGCTGTCCCAGGCGATCCGGCGGACCCGGGCGGGCCTGAAGGACCCCAAGCGTCCTGGCGGGTCGTTCATCTTCGCCGGGCCTTCCGGGGTCGGCAAGACGGAGCTGTCCAAGACGCTGGCGGAGTTCTTGTTCGGCGAAGAGGACGCGCTGATCCAGCTCGACATGAGCGAGTACATGGAGAAGCACACGGTGTCCCGGCTGTTCGGCTCACCGCCCGGGTATGTGGGTTACGAAGAGGGTGGCCAGCTCACCGAGAAGGTGCGCCGCAGGCCGTTCTCGGTAGTCCTGTTCGACGAGATCGAGAAGGCCCACCCGGACATCTTCAACTCGCTGCTGCAGATCCTGGAAGACGGCCGTCTGACCGACGCCCAGGGCAGGCTGGTGGACTTCAAGAACACTGTCATCATCATGACGACCAACCTGGGCACCAGGGACATCTCCAAGGGGGTGTCCGTGGGCTTCGCCCGGTCGGGCGAGTCGAAGGGCTCCTACGACCGGATGAAGGCCAAGGTGAACGAGGAGCTGAAGCACCACTTCAGGCCGGAGTTCCTGAACCGCGTGGACGACACCATCGTGTTCCACCAGCTGACCGAGGACGAGATCGTCACGATCGTCGATCTGATGATCGCCAAGGTGGACGAGCGGCTCCGGGACCGCGACATGGGCCTGGAACTGCGTCCGGACGCTAAGGCGCTGCTGGCGGTGCGCGGCTACGACCCGGTGCTCGGGGCGCGGCCACTGCGGCGCACCATCCAGCGGTCGATCGAGGACGCCCTGTCCGAGAAGATCCTGTTCGGTGAGCTGAAGGCGGGCCAGATCGTCATCGTGGACGCGGAGGGCACCGGCGAGGAGGCCGAGTTCACCTTCAAGGGCGTGCCCAAGCCGGACGCCGTGCCGGACGCCGTGCCTGAAGAGGTCGGCAGCGGTGCTGCGGTGGTCGAGCGCGGGGCCGCGCCGCCGCAGGACTAACCTCCACCGGCGCACGATCACGAGAACGTGGAGCGGCGGTCCCCTTCCGGGGGCCGCCGCTCCACGCATCTGGTCCCCGGGACTGATCCCGGGGGTCCAGGGAGTCGTCCCCCCGGACTAGAACCCCGTTCCGGGCAGCGCGAACCGTCCGTCCGGCAGCGGATCGACCAGGCCGTCCGCCACCAGGCCGTCCAGGGCCCGGTGGCGTTGCAGCTGATCCGCCCAGGCGGCCTCGAGTTGCGAGCCTGGCACTGGCCCCGCGCAGCCGCGAAGCACGGCCAGCAGCCGTCCCCGGCACTGCCGGTCAGTTCCCTCGTACTTCTGGCTGCGCCGTGGGCCGCCGTCCGCGGGATGCCCGGCCCGCCGCCACGCGCAGCGGGCTGCCACCGGGCAGCTCACGCACTGCGGCCGGACGGCGGTGCAGACCAGCGCGCCAAGTTCCATGACGGCCACCGACCATCGTGCGGCTACCGCGGGCTGCTCCGGCAGCATTGACTCGGCCAGCCGCCGCTCCGTCACCGACGGGCTGGGTGACGGCAGCTCATGGCCGCTGACCAGCCTGGCCAGCACCCGCCGGACGTTGGTGTCCAGTACCGCGTGGCGCTGGCCGAAGGCGAAGCTGGCCACCGCGGCGGCCGTGTAGGAGCCGACGCCGGGCAGTTCCCTCAGTGCGTCCGCCGAGGGCGGCACCTCCCCGCCGTGCCGGTCCACCAGGGCCTGGGCCGTCGCGTGCAGGCGGATCGCCCGCCGCGGGTAGCCCAGACGGCCCCAGGCCCGCACCGCGTCCCCGGCCGGGGACGCCGCCAGCGACGCGGGCGTCGGCCACCGGGCCAGCCAGGCCGCATAGACCGGCAGTACCCGGGCGACGGGCGTCTGCTGCAGCATGATCTCACTGACCAGGACGGCCCACGGCGTGGCGTCGGGCCGCCGCCAGGGCAGGTCCCGCTGATGAGCGGCATACCAGTCCAGGATGGCGACGGCGTCTGGCGTGACCAGGTCCGGAGTCACCGGGTCTGGCGTGACCGGGTCTAGGTTCACTGGGTCTGTCGTCACTAGGTCTGGAATCACTCGATGTGAGGCACGGGGTGCGGGGTCACCATGGCGACTCGATCCTCGCACGCCCGGGCGGGTTGACGGGCGGTGCGGGATTACCGGAGGATCCCGCACGGGTCTGCCCAAAAGCGCTCCGGAGTCTGCCCCCACCTGGGATAATAGCGGGCTGTTCCGGCGGGTCGGCAGGGTCGGCGGACGCTGGCGAAGCATACTGCTCGCATGTCTCACGGTCCCGCTGACCAGCCAAAAAGCGCTGCTGCGGCCAATGTGTACTGGCAGCGCAGGGTTATCGCCCTGGTCGCCGGCCTTGGCATGCTCGGGCTGGTCACCTGGACCGTGAACGGGGCGCTGGGCAGCGGAAGCACCCGGCGGTCCACCGACCTGTCCCAGACCACCGGCCATCACTCCGCCCCCCCGGCCCCGGGCTCCGGGCCCACCACGCCCGCCACCCTGCCTGGCAGTCCGGCACCCAGCGGTGCGGGGGCGGGCGCCGCGGGCGCGAGTCCGTCCCCCAGCGGGAAGCCCACGCCCACTCCGTCTCTGTCCGCGACGCACCATGCGACCCCGGCGGGTGCCTGCTCCGCAGCGAGCCTCGTCCTGAGCCTGACCTCCACCCGGCACAGCTACCCGGCACACGTCCGTCCCCAGTTCGACGTCAGCGTGGTGTCCACCGCCCGCGGCCGGTGCACCGCCGCCCTGGGGGCGGCCCACCTGCACGTCCGGATCAGGACGGGCGGAAAGGCCCGGGTCTGGGACTCCGCGGACTGCACCCGGTCCGCCGCCCCCGGGATGACCAGGCTGGCCCGGGGAGTCCCGGTGGTGGTCCAGTTCACCTGGAACCGGACGACCTCGGACCCGGGCTGCCGGCTCCCGCGCCGGGCCGTCCGGCCGGGCACCTACACCGCCACGGCGTACAGCCGGCACCGGAGCAGCCAGGCCATGACCTTCGTGCTGAAAGGCCGCGGGACCGCGGTTCCCTAGCCAGCGCTCAGGAGTACTTCTCCAGCAGGGTCACTTCGGCCAGCCGGGACAGGCCCTCCCGGACCGCCCGGGCCTGCGGCTCGGCCACGCCGTCCACCGCCTGAAGCTCGGTCACGCTGGCCGCCAGCAGCTTGTGCAGGCCGCCGAAGTGCTCCACCAGCTGCTCGGCCAGGGGCCAGGGCAGCCGCGGGACCTTGGCCAGCAGCCGGTACCCGCGCGGCTCGACCGGCTCGTCCAGCATGCCGGACCCGCCGAGCCCGAGCACCGTCGCCACCGTGGCCATGTCCAGCAGCTGCTCCGGGGACAGCCGCTCCAACTCGTCGAGGACCCGGTCAACCTGGTCACCCGAGCCGCCGCCGCCCGCCCCCGGCAGGTAGTCCTGCACCACCAGCTGCCGCTCGAAGCCGCTGCCCGCGATGAGCTCGTCCAGCTGGAGCGCGAGCAGCCGCCCGTCGGTACCCAGTTCGACCTTGTAGCCCTCGATCTCACCCGCGATGCGCCGGACCATCTCCAGCCGCTGGGCCACCGCGGTCACGTCACGCGCGGTCGCCAGGTCCTCGATCTCGTGCGCGGTCAGCGTCCCCGACACCTGATCCAGCCGGAGCTTGTAGCGCTCCAGCGTGGCCAGGGCCTGGTTGGCCCGGGACAGGATCGCGGCCGAGTCCTCCAGCACGTGACGGGCCCCGTCCAGGTACAGGGCGATGATCCGCATCGACTTGCTGACCGAGATCACCGGGCAGCCGGTCTGCCGGCCCACCCGCTCCGCGGTCCGGTGCCGGGTCCCCGATTCGTCGGTCGGCAGCGTGGGGTCGGGGACCAGGTGCACGGCCGCCCGGACGATGTACTCGGCCGCGCCGTCGAGCACGATGGCGCCGTCCATCTTGGCCAGCTCACGCAGCCGGGTCGCCGAGAACGGCACCCGCAGCTCGAAACCGCCGGAGCACACTTCGTCTACGGCGGGCCCGTCGCCGAGCACGATCAGCGCGCCCGTGTTCCCGCGCAAGATGCGCTCCAGCCCGTCGCGGAGCATGGTGCCCGGGGCCAGGGCCGCCTGGACGGCCCAGCGGCGCTCGTCTCTGCTCTTGACGTCTGTGCTCTTAGCGTCCCTGCTGTTGACGTCCCTGACCTTGGCGTCCCGGTTCTTGTCGGTTGGCACACGACCCCCGGAGGTTGCTGGACCGGCCCAGTCTATCGGCGGCCCCAGGCCGCAGGCCGGCTATTCAGCCGCCGAAGGCGGCGGCCATCGCCTCCCGGATGTCCTCGACCTCCCGCACCTCGATCGCCCCGGGAGAGGAGGACACTGCGGAGCCCGCCGGCATCGAGCCCGCGGGCACGATCGCCAGCTTGAAACCCATCCGTTCCGCCTCAGCCAGCCGGCGCTGCACTCCCGTGACCCGGCGTACCTCGCCGGCCAGGCCCACCTCGCCGATCGCCACTACCGAACCGGGCACGCTGAGGTTCACCACCGCACTGGCCAGGGCGAGGGCCACGGCCAGGTCCACGGACGGCTCGCCCAGCCGGACCCCGCCCACGGTCGCCGCGTACACGTCCTGCTTGCCCAGCTTCAGGTCGGCCCGCCGGGACAGCACCGCGAGGACCATGCCGACCCTCGACGCGTCCAGCCCGGAGGTCACCCGGCGGGGTACCTCCAGCGCGGACGGCGCCACCAGCGTCTGTACCTCGCTGAGCAGCGGCCGGCGGCCCTCCAGGGTGACGGTCACGCACGTGCCGGGCACCGCGTTGCGCCGGTGGGTGAGGAAGAGCCCGCTCGGGTCGGGCAGCTCGGTGATGCCCTGCTCGCCAAGGTCGAAGCAGCCGATCTCGTCGGTCGGGCCGTAGCGGTTCTTCACCGCCCGGACCATGCGGAACTGGGCGTGCCGGTCCCCCTCGAAGTGCAGCACCACGTCCACCAGGTGCTCCAGGGTCCGCGGCCCGGCGACCGACCCGTCCTTGGTCACGTGCCCGACCAGCACCGTGGTCACCGCGTGCTGCTTGGCCACCGCGATCAGGGCGGCGGTGACCGCGCGGATCTGGCTGACCCCGCCAGGCGCGCCGTCGACCCCGTCCATCGTGATGGTCTGCACCGAGTTGACGATCAGCAACTGGGGCCGGACCACCGCTACGTGGCCGAGCAGCGCGGCCAGGTCCGTCTCCGCGGCCAGGTACAGGTTCGCGGCCACGGCGCCGATCCGGTCCGCCCGCAGCCGGACCTGGGCGGCGGACTCCTCGCCGGTGATGTACAGGACCGGCCCCGTTCCAGCGGCGTGGGTCCCCGCCTCCAGCAGCAGGGTGGACTTGCCGACGCCCGGCTCGCCCGCCAGCAGCACCACCGCCCCGGGCACCAGGCCGCCGCCGAGGACCCGGTCCAGTTCGTCAAGCCCGGTCGGGCGCGCTCCCGCAGCGGTGGCGTCCACCTCGCCGATGGGCATCGCGGGACTGGCCGGGGCGATCGCGGCGGGCGGCCCGGCCGGGCCTGCGCCCAGGCCGCCACCGTTCAGGCCCGCACCGGCCAGGCCCGGGCCCCCGAGCCCGTCCAGCCCGGCACCGAGGCCGGCCAGGGCGGCGCTGCCAAAGCCTGTCGCCCGGGCCACCCGGGAGACGACAGCCTGCTCGACCGTCCCCCAGGCCTGGCACTCACCGCAGCGGCCGGACCATTTCGTGGTGCGCCACCCGCATTCCGCGCACTGGAACGCCGGGCCCGCCGAGGACTTCGCCATGGCCCGGACGCTACCCGCAGGTACCGACAGCAGGGCCTGGCGACACTCCGGGGCGGCGACACTCCTGCGGCCGCTGCGATGAGCCACTCCGCGCGCCGCGCCGCATAAGCTGGCCAAGGCGGATCGATCGACGCCGGGGGTTCCCGGGATACGGTCCGCAGCAGAGTGCGGAAGGAGCCCCGGTGAGTCAAGCGGGCACAGCGCCCCGACGCCTGGTGGCGCTATCAACCGCGTCGGTCTACCCGGACCGGACGCCTGATGCGTTCGAGGTCGCGGCGCGCCTGGGTTACGACGGGGTCGAGGTGATGGTCACCCCGGACGCGGTCAGCCAGGACGTGGACGTCCTGCGCCGGCTCAGCCGACTACCACCACGTCCCGGTGCTCGCGGTGCATGCGCCCTGCCTGCTGATCACCCAGCGGGTCTGGGGCCGGGAGCCGTGGGGCAAGCTGGTCCGGGCCAAGGACGTGGCTGAGCAGCTGGGGGCCCGGGTGGTCGTGGTGCATCCCCCGTTCCGCTGGCAGCGGGACTACGCCCGGGACTTCGCCGCCGGGCTGGCCCGGATGCAGGACGAGACCGACGTGCTGTTCGCGGTGGAGAACATGTTCCCGCTGCGGGCCCGGGGCGCCGAGGTCGCGCCGTACGCCCCGTCCTGGAACCCGGTCCCGATGGACTACCCGCACGTGACCCTGGACCTGTCCCACACTGCCGTGTCCGGGTCCGACGCGCTCGCCATGGCCGACGAGCTCGGCGGACGGCTCGCGCACGTGCACCTGGCCGACGGCACCGGGGTGCCCAACCGCGACGAGCACCTGGTCCCCGGCCGCGGCAGCCAGCCGTGCGCGCCGTTGCTGCACCGGCTGGCCGCCGAAAACTACCAGGGGCTGGTCGTGCTGGAGGTCAAGACGTTCCGCGCGCCCACCCAGGAGGCCCGGTACTCCGACCTGGCCGAAGCGCTGGAGTTCGCCCGGGGTCACCTGGCCGCCCCCGGCGAGGCCCCCGCGGGCGCGGCCCCGTCCGGGCCGCCGCCGGCCAGCCCGTCTGCCGCGCCGCCCAGCGTGTCGCCGGCCCGGTTCGGGATGACCGCCCACCCGCTGACCACCAGCCGCTAACCGCGAGTCGCTGACCGCCAGCCCCGGCACCGCGGTCCGCTTACGGCCGTCCGCCGCCTGCCCCGCCCGCCCAGCCGCCTGCCGCGCCACAGCCACCAGCGCTGGACGCGGCCACGACCGAGGATGCATGCTGCCCGTCATGACTGCGAACCGTCCCGTCCCGGCCCGTGCCGGAACGCTCATCACCGTGGCGCCGACCGGTGCGGAATCCGACAAGGCGTCCGTGCCGGCGCTGCCCGTCACCCTGGACGAGCTGACCGCGACCGCAGTGGAATGCCGCGCGGCCGGGGCCGCCGTGATCCACGTGCACATCCGGGACGGCGAGGCCCAGCCGACCCTGGACCTGGCCCGGCTCCGGGAGACCGTGCAGGCGCTGCGCGACGCCACCGACCTGATCATCCAGCTGTCCACTGGCGGCGCCGTCACCGACAGCTTCGACGACCGGCTGGCGGTGCTCGAGGCGGCGCCGGACGCCTGCTCCCTCACCTGCGGCACGGTCAACTTCGGCGACGAGGTGTTCGCCAACCCGTGGCCGTTCATCCGCGAGCTGTACGGACGGACCCAGGCGGCCGGGGTGGTGCCCGAGTTCGAGCTGTTCGACCTGGGGCAGGTGGCCACGCTGCACCGGCTGCTGGACGAGCTGGGGCCGCCGCACGGCGGTCACGTGCACTGCGACCTGGTGATGGGCGTGCCTGGCGGGATGCCCGGCACCGTGGCGGCCCTGGTCGCGGCGGTGGCCGCGCTGCCCGCCGGCGCGACGTGGTCCGCCACCGGGATCGGGCGGACCGCGCTGCCGGTGGCGCTAGGCGCGCTGGGCGCCGGCGGTCACCTGCGGGTCGGCATGGAAGACACCACGTCGTTCGCCCGGGGCCGCCCCGTGACGGGTAACGCCGAACTGGTCGAGCGGGCGGCCGCGCTGGCCGGCCTGGCCCAGCGGCCGCCGCTGGCCCCGGACGAGGCCCGGGACATGCTGGGGGTGAGCAGCCGTCACTGAACCACCCATCCTCGCCGAGGTCGTCCGGTCGGGGTTCGTCGAGTCGCGGCACCGCGTTTCGTTGGTGACAATCGGGGCCGACGGGACGCCGCAGCTGACCGCCGGCCAGTGGGACGTGCCGATGTTCCCGCGCTCATCGAACAAGCCGATGCAGGCCGCCGGGATGCTGCGCTGCGGCCTGGATCTGGACGGCAAGCTGCTCGCGCTGGCCGCGGCCAGCCACTCGGGTGAGGACTTCCACGTCGCCGGGGTGCGCGAGATCCTGGCCCGGGCCGGGCTGACCGAGGACGACCTGCAGTGCCCGCGGGCGCTGCCCCGGGAAGAGGTGTTCCAGCAGGAGTACCTGCGTGAGGGCGGGGAGCCTGACCGGGTGCACATGAACTGCTCCGGCAAGCACGCGGCCATGCTCGCCACCTGCGTGGTGGCCGGCTGGCCCACGGCCACCTACACCGACCCGGCGCACCCGCTCCAGGTGGCGCTCCGCCAGGCCCTCGAGGGCCTGGCCGGGGAGCAGTCCGCGGCGGTGGGCGTGGACGGGTGCGGTGCCCCCGTGTTCGCCCTGTCCCTGGCCGGCCTGGCCCGGGCGTTCCAGGCGCTGGTCACCGGCTCGCCGGGCACGCCGGAGCGCCGGGTGGCCGACGCGATGCGGGCCTACCCGGAGTGGACGTCGGGGAGCCTGCGCACGGAGCGGGCGCTGATGGCCACCGTCCCGGGCCTGCTGCTCAAGGTGGGGGCAGACGGCGTGCAGGCGTTCGCGCTCGCCGACGGCCGGGCCGCGGCGTTCAAGATCGAAGACGGCTCGGCCCGGGCCCGGGACCCGATCACGGTCGCGCTGCTGCGCCGGCTCGGCGTGACCACCAGGCCGGGGGTGCCGGACTCGGCGCTGGACGAGATCGGCGCGGTGCCGGTGCTCGGCGGCGGCCGGGTCGTCGGCGTGATCCGGGCGGAACTCCCCGGCTGAGGCACCCATCCCGGACTCCGGACTCCGGACTCCACGGTCTCGTCCTTACCAGGCGCGACCCTGGCCGGCTGGGGTGCTTGCTGGGCGTTTGCAAAAGCAAGCACTGTTTGATTCACTGAATCTGTGAGTCCTATGCGAGTGAGCTCCATCGGTGAGTACATCAAGGAGCAACGAGAGCAGGCGAAGATCTCGCTGCGCCAGCTGTCCGCGGCCGCCGGGGTCTCCAACCCGTACCTGAGCCAGATCGAGCGCGGCCTGCGCCGGCCGAGCGCGGAGATACTGCAGCAGATCGCCAAGGGGCTGCGGATCTCCGCGGAGGCCCTGTACGTGCAGGCCGGGATCCTCGAGGACCGGCCGGCCGACTCGGGGGTCCGCGCGGCCGTGCTGGCCGCGCCCGAGCTCACCGAGCGGCAGAAGCAGGTCCTGCTGGAGATCTACGAGTCGTTCCGCCGGGAGGCTACGGCCGACACGCCGGAAGACGCCGAGGCGGCCGCCGTCGCGGCGGAAGTGGCCGCCATCCAGGCGGCCGCGGCTGAGGCCACGGCGGCCCAGGCGGCGGCCGAGGCCGCGCCAGCAGGACGCCACCGAAGGCGCCTGGGAGCAGGCGACCGGGCTGGCTGACACGGGGCTGGCTGACACGGGGCTGGCTGACACGGGGCTGGCTGACACCGGACTCGACGAAGAGAATGACGACCCCCTCGCGGCACCGGAGCCGTTGGGTCAGCAGCGAGGCCGCCAGCCCGGCGGCCCCTGACTCAACGGGCCTGCCGGGACGGGTGGACCAGGAAGGATGAATGACCATGAACCGCTCGACCATTGACGTGAAGACCGAGGTGCGCAAGCTCGCCAGCACCAAGCCGGTGCAGGCCGCCGCCGGGAGCCGGGGTGCTGGCCTCCGAGGCGCTGCGTGAGCTTCCCGCGCGGATCACCCGCTGGCGCAGCGACGGCTCGCTGGCGGCCCTGCCCGCCTCGGCCACCGAGTACATGACGACCGCCCGCACCAAGGCGGTCCAGGAGTACGACAAGCTCGCCAGGCACGGCGCCCGGGTGCTCAACGGGAAGACCGCACTGCCCGGCAAGGGCGCCGCGGGCAAGAAGAGCTGACCATCCGTGCGCAGGCAGACGCTGCAGGCCGGGCGGGAGACGGGCTTTGGTTCCGGTTCCCGCCCGGACCGGATAGCCTGATACACGTGTTGCTGAACACAGGAGCGATGAGCCCGCTCTACTGGTTCCTCGAGATACTGGCGATCGCCGCCTTTGTCTGCGAGGTTTGGGGCTTCGTGGACGCACTGCGCCGTCCGTCGAAAGCATTCGTGGCGGCCGGCAAGCAGACCAAGCCGCTCTGGCTGATCATCCTCGGCGTGGCCGCGGTGATCGGGCTCTACCTCGGCGTCCTGTCCGGCGGCTTCGGTGCCGTGGGCATCCTGCCGATCGCGGCCTTCGTGGCCTCGGCCATCTACCTCACCGACGTGCGGCCCAAGGTCAGGGAGTACGGCGGCACCGGCGGAAGCAGCAGTTCCGGCCCCTACGGCCCCTGGTAACCCCCGGCCGTGCGCACCCACCGGCTCGAACTCGACGACCAGTCGCTTCGTGAGTGGGACGCGGTCGTGCTCGCGTCCGGCCCGGACGGGATCGTCCTGGACTCCTCGGCCTTCTACCCTGGCGGCGGCGGCCAGCCACCCGACCACGGGGTGCTGCTGTGGGGTGGCGTGCAGACCCGGATCGTGGGCGCCCGCAAAGGTGACGACCTTTACCTGATCCCCGCCGAAGACGACCCGGTGCCCCCGGCCGGTACCGCGGTCCGCGGCGCCGTCGAGGACGGACGCCGCACCGCCCTGATGCGCACCCACACTGCGCTGCACGTGCTCGGCGGCGTGGTCTTCCGGGACTTCGGCGCACTGGTCACCGGCGGGAACATGGAACCGCTGACCGCGCGGATGGATTTCAACCTGACCGAGGTCCCGCCCGGTTTCCGGGACGCGGTCGAGGCCGCGTGCAACGTGGAACTCGCCGCGGACCGCCGGATCGACGTCCGGGTGCTCCCGCGCGATCAGGCGTTCGCCATCCCGGACATCATCCGCACCGCCACCAACCTGGTCCCGCCGGAGGTCAAGGAGGTGCGGATCATCGACATCGTCGGCCTCGACCAGCAGGCGGACGGCGGTACGCACGTGGCCTCCACCCGCCAGGTCGGGGAGATCGGGGTCGTCAAGATCGAGAACAAGGGCAAGGGGTTCCGCCGGGTGCGGATCCAGGTCGCCGACCGCGCGCCGTCCTGACCGGCCGTGCCGCGCGCCGTCCTGAACTGGCCAGCAGGCGCCGGGGCTGGGGACGCTGCTTAGAGCGGCATCACCAGGAGCGCGGCGGGGACCACGACCAGCGCGGCGGCCGTGCTGCAGACCAGAAGCCGGGCGGCCAGGCCAAGCCCGGGCGCCGGGGTGAGCAGCCGCTCCACCCGGGCGGTCACCCCGCTCTCGCCTTCAGCGCCGTCCCCGTCCTCAGCGGTGCCCTCGTCCTCAGGGCTGCTCTCGTCCGCCACGGCCAGCGTGCCGGCCGGTGTGCCCGGCGTGCCCGCGGCGCCGACCCGGATCAGCGCGGTGACGAGTTCCCGGGCCGGCCGCTGCCGCGCGGCGTGGTCGTCCGCGAGCATCTCGACCAGCAGTGCGACCGACGCGTAGGACCGCTGCACCAGTACCGACCAGGGGAAGGCCCGGGCCAGGGCGGTGAACGGCAGCAGCACCAGGTCGTGCCGCTCCCGCAGATGCGCTCGCTCGTGGGCCAGGACCGCGGCCAATTCCGCCTGGTCCAGCAGGTCGAGCGCGCCTGCGCTGATCACGATGCGGGAGCGCAGCCCGGGCACGCAGTAGGCGGCTGCGGCCGGATAGTCGACGACCAGGGCGCCGGGGACCTTCGGGTCGCCGTGCGCGAGCAGGCTCAGCAGCGCCCGGTGGCGCCGGCGGTCCCGCAGCACCGCCCCGGTCGAGGCGATCAGGACCCAGCACAGCAGGGCGAGCAGCGCCGCCGAGGCACCCAGGCAGAGCAGCCGCATCGCCGCGGACAGGCCGGGTGGCCGTACCTCGCCGGTCACGTTGCGGACCGCGCGGTCCAGGACCGTGAGCGCGCCGCCGGCCACCCCGGATCCTTCCGGGTCCGCGCCGAGCGCCGCCAGAGTACCGATCGCGGCGACTCCCCAGCCGAGCCCCATGGCCTGCCACAGCATGATGGCCGCCGCCGGTGACCGGCGGGGCCAGCGCGCGCGGGCTAGTTCCGCGGCGGCGGGTACCAGGCCCACCGCGACGGTAGCCAGAACCAGGACTGGGGAAAGCACGGAAAGTCAGCTCCCAGCGGGATCTCCGCCTGTCTCCAGGGCTCGACGCAGCACCCGTGCCTCGCTACCCGACACGCGGCGGGCGAAACTCGCGAGCGCGGCCGACCGGTCGCCGGTCTGGTCGAGGGCGAAAAGCATCAGTTCGGTGACGTATGCTTCCCGGCTCGCTGCGGCACGGTACAGCCAGGCCCGTCCGTCCCGCTCTCGCCGGGCGAACCCTTTCTTGGCCAATCGGTCCAGGACGGTCATCACTGTGGTGTGAGCCAGATCCCGGTCGGTAAGCCTACTGCCAACCTGGCGTACCGTGAGCTGAGTCTCGCTTTCCCAGAGAACGTCCATGATGGCGCGTTCGAGTTCGCCCAGTCGGTTCACGTAGTCACTCTACCTACCGGCTCTCCCACCGGGCAGACCCAACCCCGCCGGGCAGACCCAACCAACCCCGCCGCGCGGCTACGTGAGCCAGTACACGTTGTAATGCTGGTGCTGCGTCCGGGCGATCGGGATGAGCGTGACGGGACGGCCGCTCGCTGTCGCCTGGAAGCGCAGCTGCCGCCCCGGGATCCGGGTCACCGACCCGGGGTTCAGGGCGGGCATGAGCATGGACTCCACGCCACCGTAGCCGCCGCTGAGCACGACGGGGCCGTAGGTGACGGCCTGCACCGCGGGCTGGTCCGGCGTCCGGTTCAGCGCGAGCGTCATCGGCAGGCTCACGTCCACCCGGTCGCCGGGACGCCACCGCCGCTCGATGGCCAGCCATGTTCCCGGGGTGTGCGGGCCAGGCAGTGGCTCGCCGTTCACCCAGGCCCGGGCCGGGCTGGCCAGCCAGCCAGGCAGCCGGACCCGCACGGCCATCCGGGCCGAGCCGGAAACGACCCGCAGATGGGTGGCGGGCTCGTCCGGGAACCCGGTGGACTGCCGGATCGTCACGCCGCGGCCGCCCAGCTGACCTCGGACGGGACGAACAGGTTGACGAATAGCCCGCGGCTGTCCCGGGAGTAGACGGTGTCCGCGAACTTGGACTGGGTTTCCATTCCGGTCGCGTCGTCGCAGGAGAAATTGTGGTAGTTGGTCGAGTAGACGTCGGGGTTGGTGCCCAGGAACGGCGGCTGGCGCTTGAACGCGGCTGGTGACAACCCGGTGTAGTAGATGTTGAAGCCGTGCACCGACCGCGGGTCCTGTTCGCCCAGCATCTGGTTGAACAGCGTCCGCTCGTAGTAGTCGAGCAGGTCCACCCGGTGCGGCTGGTGGAAGTGCAGCAGCCGGGTCAGCTTCAGCATGTTGTAACTGCAGCAGTTCTCGCAGGTGCGGTTGCTCAGCTGGCCAGCGATCACGTCGGGCGGATGCCAGTGCTCCCAGTTGCTGGTGCCGCCGATGACGTAGGCGTGGTGGCCGGTGACGATCCGCCAGAAGTTGGCGGCGATGTCGTGGTAGCGGCGGTCCCCGGTTTCCTCCCAGATCCGCAGGCAGGCGATCATCTTCGGGATGTTGGTGTTCGCGTGCAGGCCGGACAGGTCGTCCTGGCCTTGGGCCAGCGGGTCGAAGACCCGGGCGTGGTAGAACCGCTCCGCCGTGCGCAGGTAGCTCTCGTCCCAGGTCAGCCGGTACAGATTGGTCAGCGACTCGGCCAGGCCGCCGTGCTCGATATTCAGGATCCGCTGCATGTGCGAGTAGGACAGCCGGCCGGTGCGCCACCCGACCCAGTCACCGAGCCGGGCCGCTACTTCGAGGGCCCGGGTGTTCCCGGCTAGCTCATGCTGGTCGATCAGCCCGGCCATGATCTTGTGGATCATGTAGTAGGGCGACCAGACCCGCAGGCCCGCTTCGAGCCGGTCGAAGAACGTCTCCGGGAAGGCCGACAGGTACCCGTCGTGGAAGCCTGCGGCGCGATCCCGGGACTGGTACCGGGCCAGCTGCTCCACCAGGTAGGCGCCCTTGTCCGCCGCGGCCTGGTTCCCTGTGTTGGCGTAGGTGAGGGCGAGCCCTGACATCAGGTGCCCGGTGCAGTGCCCGCGGACCAGGGATCCCGGCTGTTCCCAGCCGCCGCATGGCCGGGCCGAGGACGGCAGGCCGTAGTTCAGCCGGAAGGTGTGCAGCAGCCGGTCCGGATCGACGAACATGAGGTAGTTCGTGTTCCGCGCCTGGTTCGCGCGCATCGGGCTGTCCAGCAGCCGGACCGCGGACAGCGGGAACGCCGCCGTGAGCCCGGCGGCTCCGTCCGGGACGTACCCGCTCGTCCAGTTGCCCGACGCCGCACTCAGCCGCCCGGGCAGGACGCTGCCCAGCACCGCCCCGGCGCCCGCGCCGCCGATCGCGGCGAGCACCGCCCTTCTGCCGACCAGATCCGAGGACATGCACCGCCCCCTGAAGGCCTGCCCACCGCAGCTGCTCCCGGATGACCCTCCCTTTGATCACAACTCACACCAGGGTGGCCGTCAATCCCAGCCCGGTTACGATCTCCTCTGAGCCAGCGCGGGGCGCTGGACGCCGGGATCCACGCGCTCTTCGCAGCGGCGCTGTCCAGCTAGGATGTGCTGGTTGCCGCCGAGAGGAGGACACCGGTGTCCCAGCAGTCGCCCCGCTTCCGCGCGGTGCTGGAGAACTTCGCGCCGTACCAGCCCGGCCGCCGGGTGTCCGCCCCGGACGGCCGCTCCCACAAGCTGTCCTCGAACGAGTCGCCGTTCGGCCCGCTGCCCTCAGTCGCTGACGTCATCGCCCAGGCCGCCCTGGACGTGAACCGTTACCCGGACAACGGGGCGGCCGGGCTGACCGAGGCGATCGCGCAGCGGTTCGAGGTGCCGGCGGAGCACATCGCGGTGGGCTGCGGCTCGGTGGGGGTGACCCAGCAGCTACTCGGCGCCGTGGGCGAGCCGGACGCGGAAGTGCTCTACGCCTGGCGTTCGTTCGAGGCCTACCCGACCCTGGTCGATCTGTCGTCGGCGGCCGGAGTCACCGTGCCGCTGCGGGCCGAGACGCACGACCTGCCGGCCATGGCGGACGCGATCA
Organism: uncultured Actinomycetes bacterium; assembly: GCA_963781085.1. Lineage (GTDB taxonomy): Bacteria > Actinomycetota > Actinomycetes > Streptosporangiales > Streptosporangiaceae > RYN-230. The sequence continues at coordinate 115,032 of CAWAES010000037.1, read as the reverse complement.
CCAGCCGGACCCGGCTCGTCTTCGTCTGCAACCCGAACAACCCCACCGGCACCGTGGTCCACGCGGACGAGCTGGCGGAGTTCCTGGACCGGGTCCCCCCGCAGACCCTCGTCGTGCTGGACGAGGCCTACCACGAGTACGTCCGGGACCCGCAGGTGCCGGACGGGATGGTCCTGTACCGGGACCGCCCGAACGTGGCCGTGCTGCGCACCTTCTCCAAGGCGTACGGGCTGGCCGGGCTGCGGGTCGGCTTTCTGGTCGGGCACCCGCCGGTGGCCGCGGCCGTGCGCAAGACCATGCTGCCGTTCACGGTGAACGCGGTCGCGCAAGCCGCCGCTATCGCGTCCCTGGCCGCCGAGGCGGAACTGCTCGAGCGGGTGGACGCGGTGGTCAAGGAGCGGTCCCGGGTCCGCGATGAGCTGCTCGCCCAGGGCTGGTCCGTACCGCCGACCGAGGCCAACTTCGTCTGGCTGCGCCTCGGCGCGGACACCCAGGACTTCGCCGCCGCCGCGGCGCAGGCCGGGGTCGCGGTCCGGCCGTTCGGCGTGGAGGGCGCCCGGGTCTCGATCGGCGATCACGACGCGAACGACGCCTTCCTGGCTGTGGCGCGCGCCTACCCCCGGCGTAACTGAGCTAGTCCGGGGGGGCGCCCCCCTGGACCCCCCGATCGCTGCTTCGCGCCGAACGCCGGCTCGGCGAGCACCCGCCTGCGGCGGGCCCCGCCTCCCCGGCGCGTGCGCGCGCTACGACTCCCACGGAACCCCCAGCGCCGCTTCGCGCCCTTTCACCGGGCGGCTGGGCGGCGTTCTAGCTTCTCGGTGACCAGCCGGTAGAACTGGCGTGGCAGGCCCGGCTGCGGCGCCCGGCTCGGCGGCAGTGGCCAGGCGAGCCCCTCCTCGACCAGGCTGTGCAGGAGCCGCCGGGCGGTGCGGGCGGTCACGCCCAGCACCCGGCCCGCGGTTTCCGCGTCGACGACCAGCGCGCTGTCGCTGCCGGCCAGCTTGTCGGCCAGCCGGGACAGGGTCTCCAGGCCGCGGGGACGGCTGGCCTCCGCGGCCGGGGCGGCCGGGTGCCGGGGCGCGGGAACCAGGGCGATCCCCTCCCGGTCCAGGGCGAAGCCGCGAGTTCCGGCGGCCACGTGGGACCGGGACAGCGCCGCCTGCGCGTGGCTCTCCGCGTCCTGCGCCGTCCGTCCCATCCCGATGCCGACTTCCACCGCGATGCCGAGCTCGGTCCGGGCCCGCTCGGTGAACGGGGGGATCCGGAATCCGTCGGTGGCCGCGGCGAGTGAGCCCCGGGTCGCGGTGACCAGGAAGCAGTGATCGCTGACCGGGCTGACCGACGCGTGCATCCGCTGGGCTTCCTGGACCAGGAACCGGTGCACGGTGAGCCGTAGTTCCTCCCGGGCCTGCCGCGGCGAGGACCGGCGCGAGGTGTCCCGGAGCGTGGGTACCTCCACCAGGGCCACGGCGAGTTGTGCCTCCTCCAGCCGCCGGTTTCCGGCGAGCAGGGTGGCCGTGCGCAGGGCGGCCCGGATGGCGCTGCTCGTAGGGCGCAGGATCCGGACGGGCACGTCGGCGGCGGAGAGCCGCTGGGCGACCGACTGGAGGCAGGTGAACGCGACGGTGATCTCGTCCCGCCGCCAGAGCCGCTCGTGGAACGCGGCCAGCGTCGCCGCGTTCGCGGCGTCTTCCCGGACGTGCACCCCGGTCACGGGTACGCCAAGTTCAGCGAACGCGTCTTCCACGTCGGCGCGGCTGAGCACGTCCACACTGACCCGGCTGAGGTCCTGGCCCACTTCCCTGGTGGCGCGCAGCAAGGCCGCGTACAGTGCGCTGCCCGACAGCGGCACGTAGGTGGCCGGGACGCGGAGGGTGCCGGCCCGCCGGGCGTACTCGTAAGGCACCTGGCTGGCGAACAGGCAGGCGTCGATACCCGGCCCGAGCCGCTGGACCTTGTCGGCGGCCTCCTGCTCACTGCGGTAGGCGGCGGCCACAAGCCTGCGGGCCGGGGCGGCGGAGGCCCCGTTGGCGGACGTCCCGGGGGAACTTACCGCCGGGTGGGCCGTCGCGCCAGGCAGCCCGCCGGACTGCGGGCTTCCCGACAGCATGATCCGTTCCACCAGGTCGTGCGGGCCGACGATGCCGATGGTCAGCTCGGCCGAGGTCTGGCGCTGGGCGGTCATGGCCGACGGCCTGTCGGCGCTGGCGACTGACCAGTGGCGTCACAAACGGCGCGTGCCCGGCATGGCGGGCACGCGTCAGCTGATCCGGCGACTACTAACGTGCCGCCGCCGGCCGTGGAGTACTTCCTGTGCTGTGAAGTCACTGTCAGACCCTTACGCTGCAACGATTGCACGATCGTATATTTCGTAACCTGTCCGCGCCCGGCGGGGAAGAGAATCAGCGGACTGTTTCGTGCAACGTCACATTTTCGGGGCGCAAGCCCGCCGGGGGAGTCGCTGGTCAGCGTCAGCAGCCGGGCCGACGGCCAGACGAACCGCTAGCAAGTGGCCGACGGCCAGGTGAGACGCAGCCTGGGTGAGCCGCCCCAGGCCAGCCGACGGCCAGGTGAGCCGCCGGCCGGGTGGAGCGGCGGCTGGGTCAGCCGCTTTCCTCGGCAGTGATGTCGGCGCCCAGGGTGGTGAGCCGCTCCGCCACCGCGGCGTGACCACGGTCGATGAGGTATCCCGGCGCGACCACGGTCTCGCCCTCCGCGCTCAGCCCGGCCAGGATGAGCGCGATCCCGGTGCGCAGGTCGTGCGCGACGACCTTGGTGCCCTTGAGGGTGGACGGGCCATGCACGATGACCACGTTGCCGCTGTCCACCTCGACCTTGGCGCCCATCTTGTTGAGCTCCCCGACCAGCCCGTAGCGGCCGTCGAAGATGGTCTCCCGGATGTAGCTGGTCCCGTCGGCCAGGCAGCTCAGAGCCATGATGGGCGACTGGAGATCGGTCGCGAAGCCCGGGTACGGGCTGGTGATGACGTTTATCGGGCGCAGCGTGCGCTCCCGGCGGACCTGGAGGACCGCACCCTTCGGGGTGAAGTCCACGCCCATCTGCTCGAGCTTCCAGCGGACCACCCCGAAGTCCGCGAGCGAGGCACCGACCAGGTTCAGCTCGCCGCCGGTGATCGCGGCCGCCATGGCCAGCACGCCCGCGTCGATCCGGTCCGGCATCACCGTGTGCTCCGTCGCGGTGAGCTGGCTCACTCCGCGGACGGTCACGAAGCCGGTGCCGCCGCCGCTGATGTCCGCGCCCATCTTGCTCAGAAACGCGATCACGTCGAGCACTTCCGGCTCGAGGGCGCAGTTGTCGATGATGGTCGTGCCCGGAGCCAGGCTGGCCGCCATGATCAGGTTCTCGGTGCCCGTGTGGGACGGGGTGTCCAGGTACAGGTGGGCGCCCTGCAGCTTGCCCGCCTTGATGTGGATCTTGTCTTCCTGCTCGTCCACGATGGCGCCGAGCCGGGCGAAGCCGCGGTAGTGGAAGTCCAGGTTGCGGCTACCAAGGTTGCAGCCGCCGATGCCCTCGATGACCGCCTCACCGAACCGGTGCAGCAGGGCCGGCACGAACAGTACCGAACTGCGGAAGCGGCGGGCGATCTCGGCCGGCAGGACGAAGCTGGTCAGGTTGGAGGCGTCCACCACGAGGGTGCGCTCGGCTTCGTGGAACTTGACGACCGCGCCGACGGCCTGAGCCAGTTCCACCGCGCGGCGGACATCCTCGATAGCCGGCACGTTACGCAGTACCGTGCGGCCTTCCCCAGTCAGCAACGACGCGGCGATCATCTTGAGCGCCGCGTTCTTGGCGCCCTGGACGAACACCGTGCCCTGGAGCGGGATCCCGCCTCGTACGCGGTAGCAGGTCTCGGGGCCAATGGTCATGGGGCTGAAGCTCCTGTCCTTCGAAAACGAGAGGTCAACGGCCTGCCGCGGTAGCGCCGCACTGCTGCCACCCGGAGCCCACCCAGCAGGATGGCGGGGCGGGAAGCCTCGTGCATCTTCCAGGCCAGTATTCCACCGGCCCGGCCCCCCTTCGGCGACACCCAGATACAGACCGTCCGCACCGCGCTCCGTCAGCTGCGCAGGGCGGCCGGCCAGGCTGTCACGGCAGTCATACCCACTGTCGTCCAGTGATGCGCTCATATGCCTCGATGTAGCTCGCACGGGTCTGCTCAACCACCGGGCCGGGCAGTGCTGGGGGCGGATCTGTGTCTCGTTTGTCCCAGCCAGCCTCGGGCGAGTCTAGCCAGTCCCGGACGATCTGCTTGTCGAATGAGACTTGTGGCCGGCCCGGGTGCCACTGGCTCGCAGGCCAGAGCCGGGACGAGTCGGGGGTCAGGACCTCGTCGGCCAGCAGCAGCCGACCGGTTGGATCGAAGCCGAGTTCAATCTTGGTGTCGGCGACCAGGATGCCGCTGCGGGCGGCGACGTCCGCCCCCCGCCGGTACACCTCCAGGGTGATCCGCTCCAGGTCAGCCGCGACGTCGGCACCGACCGTCGCGGCCACCGCGGACAGCGGGATGTTTTCGTCGTGCTGCCCGCGCGGCGCCTTGGTGGCCGGCGTGAAAATGGGCTCGGGCAGCCGCGATCCCTCGACGAGGCCCGGGGGCAGTGGCACCCCGCACACGGACCTGGACTCCCGGTACTCGCGCAGCCCGGACCCAGCCAGGTACCCCCGGGCCACGCACTCCACCGGGACCATCGACAGCCTGCGGCAGGCCATGGCCCGTCCGGCGAACTCGGCCGGGATCTGCGCGTTGACCAGATGGTTCGGGACCAGGTCGGCGAGTTGCCCGAACCACCACAGTGACAGCTGGGTCAGGATCTTCCCTTTGTCCGGGATGGGGGTGGGCAGCACGTGGTCGTAGGCGGACACCCGATCTGAGGCGACGAGCAGCAGCAGGTCGCCGCTCCAGGCGTACACGTCGCGGACCTTGCCGGAGTACAGCAGCGCGGGGGGCGTCCCGTCCGGCCCGGCACCGCCCGGCCCGGCACTGCCCGGGCCAGTGTCGCTCACGAGAGCCGCTCCAGCCGCTCGAAGACGGGCCCGAGGCGCGCTACGTACCGTTCCGGGCGGCTCGCCTCGTCCAGCGCGGCCTCGTCCAGGGCGCGGCCGCGCTCGGCGGCCTCGGCGCGGAGCGTCTCCCGCAGCGGCGTCCCGGTCTGCCAGGTGGTCATGGCCGCCGCCTGGACCAGCGCGTAGGCGTCTTCCCGCGACATTCCCGAGTCGACCAGCGCCAGCAGGATGCTCGAGGTGTAGATCAGGCCGCCGGTGGACTCCAGGTTCGCGAGCATCCGCTCCGGGTCTACCACCAGGCCCTCGACCAGCCCGGTGGTCAGGTTCAGCACGTAGTCGGTGGCCGTCGCCGCGTCCGGCAGCGCGATCCGCTCCACGCTCGAGTGCGAGATGTCCCGCTCGTGCCAGAGCGGCATGCCTTCCAGGACCGGGGTCACGTAGCCGCGGATGATCCGGGCGATGCCGCTGATCCGCTCGGAGCGGATCGGGTTCTTCTTGTGCGGCATCGCGGAGGAACCCTTCTGGCCGGCCCGGAACGGCTCGGCGAGTTCCCGTACCTCGGTCCGCTGCCCGTGCCGGACTTCCAGCGCGATCGCCTCACAGACCGTGGCGGCTATCGCGACGGCACTGATCCACTCCGAGATGCCGTCCCGGAACACCACCTGGGTGGCCACGTCGGCCGGGCGGAGCCCCAGCTCCGGCATGACGGTCGCCTCGATGCCCGGGTCGATGTTGGAGTACGTGCCGACCGGGCCGGACAGCTTGCCGACCGCGACGGCGTCCCGGGCCCGGGCCAGCCGGTCCCGGCTGCGGGCCATCGCGAACGCGAAGTCGGCGACCCGGTGTCCCCAGACGTCCGGCTCGGCGTGGATTCCGTGGGTCCGCCCGACCCGGAGCGTGGCGCGGTGCGCCAGGGCGTGCTCGCGCAGCGCGGCGACCAGCCGGGTCGCCTCCGCGACGAGCAGGTCGGTCGCCTCGGTCAGCTGCAGCGCCAGCGCCGTGTCCAGCAAGTCGGAGGAGGTCATCCCGTAGTGCACGTAGGCGGCGGCCTCGCGCGGTGTGGTGTTGTCCGCCCAGGCGGTCAGGAACGCGATCACGTCGTGCTCAGTCACCGCCTCTACTTCGGCGACCGCTTCCGGGGTGGGCGGCGGGGCGGCCCGGACCGGGTCTACCGCTTCGGCCGGCACGGTCCCGGCTTTGGCGTGCGCCTCCAGGACCAGCGTCTCGATCCGGGCCCACAGCTGGTACTTGTGCGCATCACTCCAGATCCGGCCCATCTCGGGCCGTGTATAGCGCTCGATCACAGGCTCTATCTTCGCGCGTCGCCGACGCAGACCGGGCCCGCACCCGGCCTGGCCGTGGCGGCCGGCCGGATCAGCCCGGTGACTTTGGTCACTGCGGTGCGTCTGGGGCGGCTGGCTGCCGCTTTCGCGCCGCGCGGAGAGCGGAAGTGCCCCAGAGGTGCTCGGCGGCGAGCATCGCGGCCAGCCCGGCCAGCAGCACGACCAGCTGGGCCTCGATCGCCACGGTGGCCCCCAGCGCCGCCGTGGCCAGCGCGAACAGGGCCGTGACCAGGCGCGGCCAGACGGGGCCGAGCTGCAGCGCCCAGCGGAACGCGGCGTGCCCGGCCAGGAACAGCGCCACCCCGCCGCCGATCGCCAGGGCCTGGGCGGCCGGATGGGGCTGGGTGGCGTGCCCGATGGTCAGCTTCACCCCGGCGGCCAGCCCCACCACGCCGAGCAGTATCGGGATGTGCGGGTAGAAGTACGCGGACAGGGCGAGCGACGGCCGCCGCGTGCGGGGTGCCCGGGTCATGGCCGCCGCGGCTAGCTCGTCGTCCGCGCCGCCGAAGTAGACCCACCACAGCGCGGCCGACACGGCCAGGCCGAGCACCGCCGCCAGCACGATCTGCGCGTCCAGCGGGTGCGCGGCGGCGCCGATGCCGACCGAGGCGACCGACTCGCCCAGCGCCACGATGACCAGCGCGCCATGCCGCTCGGCGAAGTGCGCCGGGGCGATCTCGAACCGGCCGCCGACGCGCACCACCAGGGGCGACAGCACCTGGATGGCCAGCGCCGCCGTCCACAGCAGGTAGGCGGCCAGGCCGCTGGTCAGCCCGGCCACCAGGACCAGCAGCGCCGAGCTGAGGTTGATCGGGACTATCCGGACGATGTTCCGGTTCACCCGGTAATAGAGCCCGGCATGCACGCACACCACGGTCAGGTAACCGAGACCGAGGTAGATGCCGCTCGCGTCCGACCTCGAGTCGCCGAAACCGTTCCGGATGGCCAGCCCCACGACCAGGAAGCCGGCCATGCCGAGCAGCAGGAGCAGCCGCTCGGGGGTCCGGTCCGGGGTGCGGGTGTTGGTCAGCCAGACGTATCCGCCGTACATCCACCACAGCACCCCGAACACCAGCAGCACCTGGCCGATCGAGGTGGCGGAAATGCCGCTGCCGTCCAGCAGCGCGGACAGCTGGGTGAGCGTGAACGCGAAGACCAGGTCGAAGAACAGTTCCAGGGTGCTGACCCGCAGCGGGGCCGAGGGCCGGGGGACCTGGCCTGCAGGTGGCGGGCTGCTGCCGGGCGGGGGTGGTTCGCTGGTCACGGGCGGGCCTGGGCCGGCCGTCCTGCCGCAGGCCCGGCGATGTCCGTGCGGTACCAGCCACCGCGCATCTCGATCTGCCCCGCGGCCTGGTAGGCCACCGCGCGGGCAGCGGCCACGTCGGGGCCGGTGCCGACCACGTCGAGCACCCGGCCGCCGGCCGACACGAGGTGACCCGCGTCGTCGACCCGGGTGCCTGCGTGCAGTACGTATGCGCCCGGGACCCGCCCGGCCGCGGCTATGCCGCTGATCTCGTCGCCCGCGGCGGGCTGGCCGGGGTAGCCCTCGGCCGCGATGACGACGGTGACCGCCGCGCCCGGCGCCCACCGGGGCTGGGCCACGCCGCCCAGTGACCCGTCGGCGGCCGCGGCCAGCAGCCCGCCCAGCGGGCTGGCCAGCCGGTCCAGCACGACCTGGGTCTCCGGGTCGCCGAACCGGGCGTTGAACTCCACCACCCGCACCCCGGCGGCGGTCAGGCTCAGCCCCGCGTACAGCAGGCCGCGGTAGGGGGTGCCGCGGCGGCGCAGCTCGTCGACGGCGGGCTGGATGACCGTGGCCAGCACCTCGTCGGCCAGGCCGGGTGGCGCCCAGGGCAGCGGGACGTACGCGCCCATGCCGCCGGTGTTCGGTCCCTGGTCCCCGTCACCGGCCCGCTTGAAGTCCTGCGCGGCCAGCAGCGGGACCGCGGTGAACCCGTCGGCCAGCGCGAACAGCGACACCTCCGGACCGTCCAGGAACCCCTCGATGACCACCGTGCCGCAGGCCTCCGCGTGGGCCCGGGCGGCAGCCAGGTCGGTGGTGACCAGCACGCCCTTGCCCGCGGCCAGGCCGTCCGCCTTCACCACGTACGGCGGCCCGAGTTCGGCCAGCGCCGCGTCCGCCTGGCCGCTCGTCTCGCACGTGTACGCCTCGGCGGTGGGGATCCCGGCCGCCTGCATGATCTGCTTGGCGAACGACTTGGAGCCCTCGATGGCCGCGGCCCGGCGGCTGGGACCGAAGCACGGGATGCCGGACGCGCGCAGCGCGTCGGCCACCCCGGCCACCAGCGGCGCCTCCGGGCCGACCACGACCAGGTCGGCGCCTGTCGCCCGGGCCAGGCCAGCCACCTGCCCGGTGTCGGTCGGGTCCACCGGGTGCTGGTGGGCGAGTTCGGCGATGCCCGGGTTGCCTGGCGCCGCATGCAGGTCGGTGACGTCCGGGTCGGCGGACAGGGCCCGGGCCAGCGCGTGCTCGCGGCCGCCCGAACCGAGGAGAAGGACTCGCACGGGCGCGAGCCTACCTGCGGCCCCGCCCGGGCCCGCGGCGGAACCGCGCTGGCCCTTGGGGGAGACTTCGAGCATGGATGTGGACGTGGCCGTACCCCAGAGCTCAGACGCCGGGGAGTTCGTGGCGGCAGTGCAGGCGAGCCGGTCGTTGCATCAGCCTTGGCTCGACCCTCCGGACACCCCCGCGCGCTTCGCTGCCTACCTGGACCGGGCCGCCCGTGACGATCAGGCCGCCTACCTGATCCGTCATCGCCACTGCGGATCCCTGGTCGGCTACGTGAACGTCAACAACATCGTGCGGGGCGGCTTCCAGTCCGGCTTCCTGGGCTACGGCGCGTTTGCCTCGCACGCCGGCCAGGGCTTCATGACCCGGGGCCTGCGGGCCGTGCTCGGCTCCGTGTTCGGCGACCTGGGCCTGCACCGGGTGGAGGCGAACATCCAGCCCGCCAACCGTCGCTCGATCAACCTGGTCCGGCGGGTGGGGTTCGAGCGAGAAGGTTTCTCGCCGGGCTACCTGATGGTGGACGGACAGTGGCGTGACCACGAGCGCTGGGCGCTCCTCGCCGAAAACTGGCCCGCCCGCCGCTCATCCCGGGGCTGACGCCTCCGGCGCAGCGGCCAGCAAGAGCGCGCCCCGCAGGAACGGGAGGGGCGGCGACGGCCAGCCAGCCGGCGGCCCTGGCTCGCCGCGGCGGCCGGGGTCTCAGGTCAGCGGGCGCAGTTGCAGGGTCTGGTCGCGGCGCGGGCCGATACCGACCGCCGCGACCGGCGCCCCGATCATGTCCTCCAGCGCCTTGACGTAGGCCTGGGCGTTCGCGGGGCAGGTCCGCGAACTCCTGGGCCTGCGAGATGTCCTCCCACCAGCCGTCCAGGTACTCATAGACCGGCGTCGCGTGGTGGAAGTCGGTCTGGGTCATCGGGATCTCGTCGTGGCGGGTGCCCGCCACGTCGTAGGCCACGCACACCGGGACCCGGTCCAGGCCGGACAGTACGTCGAGCTTGGTGATGAAGTAGTCGGTGATCCCGTTGACCCTGGTCGAGTAGCGGGCGACCACGGCGTCGAACCAGCCGGTGCGCCGGGGCCGGCCCGTGGTCACGCCGTACTCCCCGCCGGCCTTGCGCAGCCAGTCGCCCTGGTCGTCGGTCAGCTCGGTAGGGAACGGGCCCGCGCCCACCCGGGTGGCGTAGGCCTTGAGAATGCCGATCACCTTGGTGATCCGGGTCGGCCCGACGCCCGAGCCGACGCTGGCGCCGCCCGCCGTCGGCGAGGAGGAGGTGACGAACGGGTAGGTGCCGTGATCCACGTCGAGCATGGTCGCCTGAGCGCCCTCCAGCAGGATCGACTTGCCGTCGTCCAGCGCCTGGTTCAGCACCAGGCCGGTGTCCGCGACGTAGGAGCGGATCTGCTCGCCGTAGCCCAGGTACTCCTCGGCGACGGCGGCCGCGTCGATGCCGCGGCGGTTGTAGACCTTGGTCAGCACCTGGTTGCGTTCGCGCAGGACCAGTTCCAGCTTCTGGCTGAGGATCCCCGGGTCGAGCAGGTCCTGGATCCGGATCCCGGTCCGGGCCACCTTGTCGGCGTAGGCGGGCCCGATGCCCCGGCCGGTGGTGCCGATCCGGGCGCTGCCCAGGTACCGCTCGGTGACCTTATCCAGGGCCCGGTGGTACGGCATGATCAGGTGGGCGTCCGCGGAGATCAGCAGCCGGTCGCAGGACACGCCCCGCTGCCTGAGGTCGTCGATCTCCCCGAGCAGCACCTGAGGGTCGACCACGACACCGTTGCCGATGACCGGTACCACCTGGGGGGACAGCACGCCCGAGGGCAGCAGGTGCAGTGCGTAGCTCTCGTCACCGATGACGACGGTGTGGCCGGCGTTGTTGCCGCCCTGATACCGGACGACGTAGTCCACCCGGTCGCCCAGGAGGTCAGTGGCCTTGCCCTTGCCCTCGTCACCCCACTGCGCGCCCACGACCACAATGGCCGGCATCGCACCAGCCCCTTCCAGGCCTCGCCGCGGCTGCGACGTCTGAGGTTACTCCACGTCCTGGGCTGGGGGTTACGTCACGTCCCCAGGTCAGGAAACGTCGAGGGCGGCCACCGCCGCGGCGCTCGAGTCGGCCAGGAAGATCTGGCAGCGCGCTTCTTCCTCCGTCTCGCCGATGGCCCCGGCGGCCCGGCTCAGCGCAGCCAGGGAACGCAGGAACCCCCGGTTGGCCTCGTGCTCCCAGGGGATCGGCCCGTTGCCCTTCCACCCGGCCCGGCGCAACTGGTCGAGCCCGCGGTGGTATCCGGTCCGGGCGTAGGCGTAGGCGGTGACCCACTCACCGCGGTCCAGCGCCTGCTCGGCCAGGGCCGCCCAGGCGGCCAGGGAGGCCGGGTTGGCGGCGGCCACGGCCGCGGGGTCGGCGCCGGTAGCCCAGGTCCGCGGCGGAGGGGTCTTCGGGCAGGTAGGTCGGGGGCGGCCCGGCCATGAGGTTGCGGTGGTCCATGCCCCTCATCCTGCCGCACCCCGGGCGCGGTGGCCGCCCTACCGGGCCTCCCGCCTCCTGGGTCCCCGTCCCCCGATAGCCAGTCGCCGGCCGACTCTGCACGCCGAACGTTCGCCACATCCGAACAAATCACCCGCCATAACGCACGTCGGGCGTCAAATGTCAGCCGTCCTGGCCTGCCGCGCTGTCCCGGCGGGCCGTGCCTTCCCGGCCGTCGCGGGGAGCCATGACGGCCAGCGCCTCGGCGTCGGTGGCCCGCGCGTTCAGGTAGAAGTCCGCCCATTCCGCGGCGTCCGGGTACGACGACTGCGCGGCGACGCGGGCGCAGGCCGCCCCGGCGTCGAACATGGTGCGCCGCAGCTGGACCCCGGGGCCGAGCAGCGCCCAGTGCGCCCCGGCCCGGCCGTACGGCATCCCGACGCTGCCCGGGTTGACCACCAGCCGCCCGTGGGCGAGCCGGCTGAACGGCATGTGCGTGTGCCCGCACACCACCACGGCCACCTCCGGGCCGACGGAGCCGAGCACCTCGGCCCAGCGCTCCAGCCGGGAGTCGGCCAGGACCACTTCCTCGTCGTCGCGGGGGGTCGCGTGGCAGAACAGCACCGGGCCCAGGCCCGCCACCTCAAGGGTCGCGGTCAGCGGGAGCCCGGCGAGCAGTGCGACCTGGTCCGGGCGGAGCTGGGCGGCGGCCCAGGGCGCGATGGGGTCCGGGACGGTGCTCACCTCACCGCGGGCGAGCTGGACCAGCTCCCGGTCCGCGTTGCCGCGGATCCACAGCGCGCGGTCCCCGAGCGAGGCCAGCCGGTCGAGGGTCTCGCGTGGCTGCGGCCCGGCGGCCAGGTCGCCGGTCAGAACGATGCGGTCGGCGCCGGCCACCTCGGGCTCGGCGAGCACGCTTTCCAGCGCGGGCAGCACCCCGTGGATGTCGGACAGGACGGCGATCCGGCCGGCTGGCGTCTCCATGAGACCAGCCTGCCCGCCGGAAGGTCAGGGCGGCCAGGCTTTCTGCGCACGGCAGAGTGGGCCAGGGGCCGGGCGGGCCCGCGCCAGGGCAGGGGCCGCGGCAGGCCGTCCCAGGGCAGGCCGCAGCGGGCCGTCCAGAGCGAGCTCGCAGCGGGCCGCGCCAGGGACGCCGCCTGGAGGTCAGCCGATCTTGGTCCCCGCGGACATCAGGTCCTCGCAGGCCCGCGTCACCCGGGCCGCCATGCCCGCCTCGCCGGCCTTGCCCCAGGCCCGGGGGTCGTAGGTCTTCTTGTTGCCGACCTCGCCGTCGATCTTGAGTACGCCGTCGTAGTTGCGGAACATGTGGTCCGCGACCGGCCGGGTGAACGCGTACTGGGTGTCGGTGTCCACGTTCATCTTGACCACGCCGTAGGAGATGGCCTCCCGGATCTCTTCCAGCGCGGAGCCGGATCCGCCGTGGAAGACCAGGTAGAACGGCTTCTCCTGGCCGTACTTGGCCCCCACCGCGTCCTGGATCTCCTTCAGGATCGACGGGCGCAGGGTGACGTGCCCGGGCTTGTACACCCCGTGCACGTTCCCGAACGTGGCGGCGAGCAGGTAGCGGCCCCGCTCCCCGAGCCCCAGCGCCTCGGCGACCGCCAGAGCGTCCTCCGGCGTGCTGTACAGCTTCTCGTTCATCTCGCCGGTGACGCCGTCCTCCTCGCCGCCGACCACGCCGATCTCCATCTCCATGATGGTGCGGGCCCTGGCGCACTCGTCGAGCAGTTCCGAGGCGATGGCGATGTTCTCATCGAGCGGGACCGCGGACCCGTCCCACATGTGCGAGTTGAACAGGGGCTCCTCGCCCCTGGCCACCCGCTCCTGGGACAGCTTGACCAGCGGGCGCATGAACCCGTCCAGCTTGTCCTTGGGGCAGTGGTCGGTGTGCAGGGCGATCTGCACCGGGTACTTGCTGGCCACGGAGCGGGCGAAGCTGGCCAGCGCGGCCGAGCCCGTCACCATGTCCTTGACCGCCTGGCCGGACAGGTACTCGGCGCCGCCGGTCGAACACCTGAACGATGCCGTCGCTTTCCGCGTCCGCGAAGCCTTTCAGGGCCGCGTTCAGGGTCTGGCTCGAGGTCACGTTGATCGCGGGATAGGCGAAACCGCGCTCCTTGGCGCGGTCCAGCATCTGCGCGTAGACCTCTGGGGTGGCGATAGGCATGACGTTCGGCTCCCTGTCTCAGTGCGTGGGTCCAGTATCGGGGACACGGGCGTCCCGCGGGCAGGTGACCGGGACCCAGCCCCGCAAAACCCGTGCCGCCTGCCGGACTGGGCCGGCAGACCCGCCCGGCTGGGCCGGCAGACCCGCCCGGCTGGGCCGGCAGACCGCCCGGCTGGGCCAGGCAGACCCGCCGGACTGCGCTGTAAGACTGCCGGACTGCGCGGGTAAATGCGCCGGTTAAGGCCCGGCCAACCGGACCCGATGCGGACCGCCGGGGTGCCTCGCATGCTGTACAACAGTGAGCTATGGAGAGCTTTCTCAGCGAGGCAGGCCTGGCGGCCGTGTTTCTTTTCGGCTTTCTCGAGGCCTGCTGCGTCCCGATTCCGTCGGAGATCACGTTCGGGTTCGCCGGGGTGCTGGCCGGCGAGGGGCACTTCAGCATCGTGGCGGTCATCATCGTCGGCACGGTGGCCGAACTGCTCGGCTCCTTCGTCGCGTACACCGTGGGACGGGTCGGTGAGCGGCCGCTGGTGCACAAGTTCGGCCGCTACCTGCTCATCACGAACGCCGACATCGACCGGGCCGAGCGGTTCTTCACCGGCCGGGGCGCGTGGGCGCTCCTGGTCGGCCGCTGCCTGCCGGTGGTGCGCACGTTCGTGTCGATCGTGGCCGGCTTCAGCCAGATGCCCGCGCTGCTGTTCGGCGTGCTCAGCCTCATCGGCACGGCCATCTGGGTGACCGCCATCTCGCTGATCGGCTACAGCCTGAGCAGTACCTGGCAGAGCATCGCGCACGGTATCGCGCTGGCCGGATACGCGATCGCGGCCGTGGCTGTCATCGCCATCGTCGCGTTCGTGATGTACCGGCTCCGTGAGTTCCGCAAAGAAGCTGCCCTGGCCAGCCCCGCCGTGACCGGCCCGGCCGCGGGTGCCCCCACGTCAGGCGCCCCCACGTCAGGTGCCCCGGCGTCAGGCGCCCCGGCGGCAGGCGGCCGCCGCGGCCCGCGGCACAGCCGCACGGCTCCCCAGGACACCAGCCGCAGCGCGTCCCAGGACACCAGCCACGCGGCGCCCCAGGACGATCAGCCCAGGCCCAGGTCGCCCATGTCGTAGGCGGCCAGGTAGGGCAGGCCCCGCGCGGTCACCGGCTCCCGGGCGCCGCGTTCGACGATGACGGCCACGCCCACGACCTCCGCCCCGGCCTCGCGCAGGGCGTCTACCGCGGTCAGCACGGACCCGCCGGTGGTCGAGGTGTCCTCCACGGCGAGCACCCGGCGCCCGGCGACGTCCGGGCCCTCGATACGCCGTTGCAGGCCGTGGGCCTTGCCCTCCTTGCGCACCACAAACGCATCCAGCGGCTGCCCCGCCGCGCTGGCCGCGTGCATCATCGCCGTCGCCACCGGGTCAGCGCCGAGGGTGAGGCCGCCGACCGCGTCGTAGTCGAGACCGGCGGTGAGGTCGAGCATCACCCGGCCGGCCAGCGGCGCCGCCTGCCCGCTGAGCAGGATCCGGCGCAGGTCGATGTACCAGGTCGCCCGCTGGCCGGAGGACAGCACGAAGTCCCCGTGCACCACGGCCTTGTCCTTGATCATCTGAAGCAGGTCATCACGGTCGCTCACGATCGCGAGCCTACCCAGCCAGGTTCAGTCCAGGCCGGCCAGGATCTCCTGCTCCTTGGCCGGATCCAGGCCCATCCCGGGCCGCTGCTGCAACGTCATCTCGCCTCCGTGGGCCGTCGCGTCGCGGCGCAGCCACCCCCAGGTGTCCCGGACGGTGTCGCTGAGCGGCCGGTAGCGGAGGCCGGTCCGCAGCGCGCGGTCCCCGGTGACGTCCCACAGCGCCGCGAACTCCGGGGTCTCCGGCGCCCACATCGGCAGCTCGGTCCAGGGCTGCGACGCCCGCCGCCAGCAGCACCTGGTCCGGCACCCAGCGGAGCTGAAGCGGCCCGTACTCGCCAGCGCCAGCCCAGGCGCCGCCCCGCCCGCGGTCCGCCGCGGTCGCGTCGCCGCAGTCGGTCAGCAGTTCCCCGAACGTGGTGCCCTTCGCCCCCGGCACGTTGACCACGCCCGGGATGCCCCGGCGGGTGTTGTCGACCAGCCAGGCGGCGAGGTCGCGGGCGTCGGTCACCCGCAGCGGGCGGCCAGGCTCGCCGGGGGCGATGACCGTCCCGCCGCGCGCGATCCTGATCAGCCACCAGGGCAGCCGCCCGACGTTCTCGTGCGGGCCGACCAGCAATCCAGGACGGGCGATCAGGCACCGGCCGGGCAGGGCCTCCTCCACGGCGCGCTCACAGCCGACCTTGAGCTCGCCGTACCCGAGTTCCTCCACGGATCCGTCGGCGTCGGGCGATCCGTCGAGCACCGGGGACTCCTCGCTGACCGGCGCCTCACCGAAGCCGGCGTACACCGAGAGCGTGGAGACGTACGTGTAGTGGCGGACTCGCGGGGCCAGCAACCGGGCGGATGCGGCCACGTGGCGAGGAGCGATCACCGAGGTGTCGATGACCAGATCAAAATCTCGTTCAGCCAGCCTGAGCAGGTCCGTGGAGTTGGTACGGTCTCCGTGCAGTGCCTCGGCACCCGGCCGGGGCTCGCCGCTCAGCCCCCGCGAGAAGGTCGTGACGTCGTAGCCACGCCGGATCGCTTCGTCCACGATGGCACGCCCCAGGAACCGGGTACCCCCGAGAACAAGAAGTCGCATGGCCGAAGATTAGCCGGGCCAGATGCAATTGCCAGGGGCGCTTTTGCCGAGAGCGGACGCCCCGGGTCGCGGGTAAGCTCGCGACCTGCCGCGATCCATCACGCGGTTGGCTGGGCGCTGGTAACGTCTCGCGTCGAGGAAAGGACGGTGTCGCGTGGATCGGTGCGCGCTGTTCGTGGACGCGGGCTACGTGCTGGCGGATGGCGCGATGGCCGTCCACGGAACCCGCCACCGAGAGTCCGTATCCTGGGATTACGCCGGGCTGCTGTCGTTCATGGGCAGCATCGCCCGGGAGAGAACCGGCCGCCCGCTGCTTCGCTGCTATTGGTACGAGGCCTCGGTCGAAGGCCGGCGGACTTCCGAGCATGACTCGCTCGCTGACCTTCCCGGGCTGAAGCTGCGGCTGGGCCGGACCCGGCCGGGGCGGCGGGAGGGCGTGGAGAGCGAGATCCGCCGCGACCTCACCACCCTGGCCCGCAACAACGCGATCAGTGACGCCCTCCTGGTCAGCGCGGAGGAGGACCTGGCCCAGGTCGTCGCCGACGTGCAGGACCTCGGTATCCGGGTGACGATCGTGCACATCACGGTGGGCGGCAACTGGACCATTTCCCGCAGCCTCCGCCAGGAATGCGACGACATCATCGAGATTGGCGAGGGGCATCTGCGGCCCTTTACCCAGCTGGTGTCCGGGACCGACTCGCTGGGCAGCGAGGAGCCTTACCACCTGGCCGTTTCCGCGACCCGTGCTCTCACCAACGGACATGGCACAGTGGGCGGCCCGCTGGGGCAGCAGGCGTTGTCGGCCGGGTCGCACCCGGCCCCGCCCGCGATCTACACCGCGCCCGTGGTGGCGGAGTATCAGCGTGCGGCGCAGCCGGGCGCCCAGCCCGCCAGCGCTCCAGCTCCCGGGCCAGCTCCGGGCCAGCCGGGCGGTACCCCCCCGTTGCCGCGCCGCGAGCCGCCCGGGTCCATCGAGCGCCAGTCCATGGAGGCCGCCCGCGGCGGGTGCCCCGTCGCGCGCGGCCGGCAGCGCGCCGGACCCTGGGATCCCGCCGCAGAATGCGCAGAATCTGCAGGCTGCCTCAGGACTGCAGGCGCAGCCTGGCGTTTCCGAGCCGCAACGAAACCCCGGACCCAACCCGAACTCGAACCCGGCCCAGCGACAGCCGGGAGTTCCAGGGCAGCAGGGCCTGCCCGGCCAGCAGGGCCTGGGCAGCCAGCAGGGCATGAGCGGGGCTCCCGGTCAGCCGGGCCTGCCCGGACCGGGTCAGCAGTCCATGGCGGGACAGCAGGCGCTGCAGCCGCAGTCCTACGCACCGGCGAGCCTGCCGCCCCAGTCCCTGCCCGCTCAGGGCCTGCCGGGCCAGCAGGGGATACCGGCCCAGCAGAACGGGAACGGCCAGCAGAGCACGGCGGGCCAGAGCCTCCCGGGTCAGGGCGTTCCCGGTCAGGGCCTGCCGGGCCAGAGTATGCCGGGCCAGAGCGTGCCGGGCCAGGGGCCAGCCAGGCCAGCAGGGCATGGGCCAGCAGGGCATGGGCCAGAACATGCCGGCCAGCAAAACCTGCCCGGCCAGCAGAGCATGCCGGGCCAGCACGCGGCGCCGTCTGCGCCGCCGCCGTCGTCACCTCCTGGGCTGCCGGACCCGCGAGTGCGCGGGGCCCATGCGCAGCCCCCGGCCAATGAGCAGAACCTGTACCAGGCGCCCCCAGCCTCGTTCCACGGCCCGGCCCAGGACGTCCCGTCCCGGCCGTACCAGCAGGGTCCCTACGGCGTCCTGCCCTCGGAGCAGATGATGCCCGGGCAGCCGTATCCCCCGCCGCGCCGCCGGCGCCCGCCGGACCGGGGCAGGGTCCGGGGTCGTCCTACGTCCCGCCGCAAGGGCCTTACGGCACACCGCAGTCGCCCGTGCCTCAGACCCCGGTGCCTCAGACCCCTGCGCCGCAGACCTCGGTGCCGCAAACACCGATGCCGCAGGCCTCGGTGCCGCAGTCTCCGCCCCCGCAGCCTCCGGGACCGCAAGCTCCCGGGCAGCCAACTCCGGTCCCGGGCCAGGGGATGCCGCTCGCCGACGCGGTCCAGGCCGCCCACGCCGAGGGCTTCGAATTCGGCCAGTCCGTGGCCCGGGAGGCCCCGGCGCTGTGGCTGGAGGCGGTCTTGGCCCGAAAGCCGCGGATGCCGTCGGACCTGGAGGCCAGGCTGCTCCAGGACTCGGCGCTGCCGATCGATTCGCTGCTGCACGACGAGACCAGGCATGCCCTGCGTCGTGGCTTCTGGGATGCACTGGAGCGTTCGCGCAGATAGCGTCGTTCCCCGTACCTTGAGTTCGTTCGTGGCGTTGGAAGGGGTCCTGGGTTGGGTACGTCCCCGGACGTGGTGATGCTGACGCGCGACATGTTCGATGCGATCGAGTTCGATGCCGCGGCGAGCGGTGATCACCGGACGGCCGCAGAGCACATGATCAGTCTGGCCACCACTGGCACCCAGACCGAGGAGTTCCCCCGCTCCGAGGCCCTCCTGCGCGCGGGCGAGCAGTGGCTGCTCGCCGACGAGCCGGCGGCCGCGGCGCAGGAGTTCCGGCAGGCGCTGGCGGACGGCGGCCCAGCGTTCGTCGACCCGCGGGTGCCACTGGCCCGCGCGCTGTTCATGCTGGACGAGCCGGACGAGGCCGATGCGCTGATCGAGCAGATCGAGCAGGAGAAGCCGGACGATCCGCGGCTCTGCGACCTGGTCGCCGAGCTGCTGGTCGAGCGGTCGGACCTGGAGGGCGCGCTGCGCTGGGCGACCACCGGGGTCGCGCTGTGCCTGGGCCGGCTGGGCGCCGGCTGGGATCCGGACGCGCCGGCCCGGCCTGCGGCCCAGCCGGCCCAGTTCTCCGCCAACGGCGATCCGACCGAGCTACGGCTGCTGCTCTCCCTGCGCTACCGGATCCGCATCGACCTCGGCCTGCCTGAGGACGACTACGACCGGCTGCTGGACGAGCCCGCGTCCGGCCCGGCCGCCCCGGCCGGGGAGAGCTGAGCCCGGCGCACGATCAGCGCGTCAGACGCCGGGTCCAGGTCGACCTCGACCCGGTCCCCGTCGATGATCTGGCCGGACAGCAGGGCCCGGGCCAGCTGGTCGCCGATCGCTGA
Organism: uncultured Actinomycetes bacterium; assembly: GCA_963781085.1. GTDB lineage: Bacteria > Actinomycetota > Actinomycetes > Streptosporangiales > Streptosporangiaceae > RYN-230. Next base: position 95,653 of record CAWAES010000037.1, on the reverse strand, counting down.
CTGGATCAGCCTGCGCAGCGGCCGCGCGCCGTAGACCGGGTCGAACCCGGTCAGCGCCAGCCACTCCCGCGCTCCCGGTGTGACCTGGAGCGTCAGCCGCCGGTCGGCGAGCCGCTTGGCCAGCCGCGCCACCTGCAGCTCCACGATCCGGCTGAGTTCCTCGGTATTCAGCGAGTCGAACAGGATCACGTCGTCCAGCCGGTTCAGGAACTCCGGCTTGAACGTGGCCTGCACCACCTTCATCACCGCGACGCGCTTGGCCTCCTCGCTCAGCTCCTGATCCGCGATGTACTGGGACCCGAGGTTCGAGGTGAGGATCAGGATCGTGTTCCGGAAGTCCACGGTCCGGCCCTGGCCGTCGGTCAGCCGGCCGTCGTCCAGGACCTGGAGCAGGATGTCGAAGACCTCCGGGTGCGCCTTCTCCACCTCGTCGAGCAGCACCACGCTGTAGGGACGCCGCCGGACCACCTCGGTCAGCTGGCCGCCCTCCTCGTAGCCCACGTAGCCGGGTGGTGCGCCGACCAGCCGGGCCACCGAGTGCTTCTCGCCGTACTCGCTCATGTCGATGCGCACCATGGCGCGCTCGTCGTCGAACAGGAACTCCGCCAGCGCCTTGGCCAGCTCGGTCTTGCCGACGCCGGTGGGCCCGAGGAACAGGAACGACCCCATCGGGCGGTCCGGGTCGGCCACGCCCGCCCGGGACCGGCGCACGGCGTCGGCCACGGCCTGGACGGCGCGGCCCTGGCCGATGATGCGCCGGCCTAGCTCGTCCTCCATCCGGAGCAGCTTGCCGGTCTCACCCTCGAGCAGCCGCCCGGCCGGGATGCCAGTCCAGGACGAGACGACGTCGGCCACGTCGTCCGGGCCGACCTCCTCCTTGACCATGGGCGCCTCGCTGCCGACGGCGCTGACGCCCCCCGCGTCGTTACTGGCCGCGGCGGCGGTGGCCGCCGCGAGCTCGGTCTCCAGCTTGGGGATCTCCCCGTACCGGAGCCTCGAGGCGGTCTCGAAGTCAGCGTCCCGCTCGGCCCGCTCCGCCTGGCCGACCAGGTCGTCGAGGCGCTGCTTGAGCTCACCGACCTTGTTCAGGCTGGACTTCTCCTGCTCCCAGCGGGCCAGCAGCGCAGTCAGCTGCTCCTGGCGGTCGGCCAGGTCGGCGCGGAGCCGCTCCAGCCGGTCCTTGCTCGCCGGGTCGTCCTCCTTGGCCAGCGCCATCTCCTGCATCTTCATCCGGTCCACGGACCGCTGCAGCTCGTCGATCTCGACCGGCCGCGAGTCGATCTCCATCCGGAGCCTCGACGCGGCCTCGTCGATCAGGTCGATGGCCTTGTCCGGCAGGAACCGGGCGGTGATGTAGCGGTCGGACAGGGCCGCCGCGGCGACCAGGGCCGCGTCAGAGATCTGCACCATGTGGTGGGCCTCGTAGCGGCCCTTGAGCCCGCGCAGGATCGCGATGGTGTCCTCCACCGACGGCTCGCCCACGAAGACCTGCTGGAAGCGCCGTTCCAGGGCGGGGTCCTTCTCGATCCGCTCGCGGAACTCGTCCATCGTGGTCGCGCCGACCATGCGAAGTTCGCCGCGGGCCAGCATGGGCTTCAGCATGTTGCCCGCGTCCATGGCGCCCTCGGCCGCGCCCGCGCCGACGACCGTGTGCAGCTCGTCGATGAAGGTAATGACCTCACCGGCGCTCTGCTTGATCTCGTTCAGCACGGCCTTGAGCCGTTCCTCGAACTCGCCGCGGTACTTGGCCCCGGCCACCATGGCGCCCAGGTCCAGGGCGACGAGCTTCTTGCCGCGCAGCGACTCGGGCACGTCGCCGGCCACGATCCGCTGGGCCAGGCCCTCGACCACCGCGGTCTTGCCCACGCCGGGCTCCCCGATCAGGACGGGGTTGTTCTTGGTCCGGCGGGACAGCACCTGGATCACCCGGCGGATCTCCGCGTCCCGGCCGATGACCGGGTCCAGGGCGCCGTCCCGGGCCTGGTCGGTCAGGTCGATGCCGTACTTCTCCAGCGCCTGGTAGGTCTCCTCCGGGTTCTCGGTGGTGACCCGGGAGTGCCCGCGCACCTTCTCGAACGCGCCGACCAGCTCGTCCGGGCCGGCGCCGGCCTTACGGAGCAGGTCCGCGGCCTGGCCCCCGTCGGCCGCCAGGCCGACCAGCAGGTGCTCGGTGGACACGTACTCGTCGCCCATCTCCCGGGCCCGCTTGGCCGCAGTGGCCAGCGCCAGGGAGAGTGGCCGCGCCGTGTCCGGCGCGCTGACCGTGGTTCCCGCGGCCTTGGGCAGCCGGGCGATCTGATCCTCGGCGCCGCGCAGCACCGCAGCCGGGTCGGCGCCCACGGCGCGCAGCAACGGCGCGGCGGTCCCGCCCTCCAGGCTGATCAGCGCGGCCAGCAGGTGCAGGGGTTCCACGTGCGGGTTGCCCTCGGTGGTCGCCCGCCGGACGGCGGCCGACACTGCCTCTTGGCTCTTTCGGGTGAGCTTGTCGTCCATGGTTGCTTTCTGGACCCCGTCGGGTCCGGTGGTTTTCGTTGCGGATGATTCGGATAGATGCGCGGCGGGTCAGCTGGGCGCGGCGGGAAGCTCGCCCTCGTCCGGCCCGGTCTGCGCGTCCGGCCGGCGGCCGGCGGCGATGGGCAGCGCCCGGCGCTGCGGCCGGGTCACGGGCGGGCCCGCGGCGGGCTCCGGGTCGTGCACCGGGACCAGCTGGGCGCCCCCGGACCGGGCGCGGAGCAGCCCGGCCAGCCGGGCGGCCACCGAGCGGGTCGATTCGAGCTCGATGCGCAGCTGGGCGAGCTCCGCGCTCATGTCGGTCAGGCGCTGCTGGTGCCGCCGCAGGTCACCCTGCAGTTCGAGGATGCGCTTGATCCCCGAGAGGTTGATCCCCTCTTCCTGGGACAGGCGCTGGATCTCGCGCAGCGCGAGCACGTCGCGCAGCGAGTACCGGCGGCCCCGGCCGCTGGAGCGGCCGGGGGACACCAGTCCCAGCTTGTCGTAGTACCGCAGGGTCTGCGGGTGCAGGCCGGCCAGCTGGGCGGCGACGGAGATGACATACACAGGCGAGTCGTCAGACAGGCCGAACGGGCTGCTCATGACGTCACCGCCTCTGGTCCATACTCATCTCAGCCGCCCCGGGCGCGCTGCAGCAGGTCATCGCGCGGGTCCTGCCCGGCGGTGGCCTCCCGGAAGTCCTCCAGGGCCTTCCGGGCCGGTCCGTTCACGTGCTGGGGCACCTGAACGGCCACGGTGACCAGAAGGTCCCCGTTGGTCCCGTCGCTGCGGCGCACGCCCTTGCCGCGCACCCGGAAGGTGCGGCCGTTCGGGGTGCCCGCCGGGATCCGGACGCTGACCGGGGCCCCGCGATGCGACGGCACCTTGATCTCCGCGCCGAGCGTGGCCTCGGGGAACGTCACCGGCACGGTGACCGTGAGGTTGTGCCCGGTCCGGCCGAACACCGGATGCGGCGTGACGTGCACGCGCACATACAGGTCCCCGGCCGGTCCGCCACGCTCCCCGGGCGCACCCTTGCCCTTCAGCTTGATCTGCTGGCCGTCGGCCACGCCGGCCGGGATGCGCGCCTGGATAGTCCGGGTGCTCATCGCCCGCCCGCTGCCGGAGCACACCGGGCACGGGTCGTCGACCACTAGCCCGCGGCCGCGGCACTCATGGCACGGCTCGGAGAACGCGAAACTGCCCAGGTTCTTGCTCTCCTGGCCGGTCCCTTCGCAGTTCGGGCAGACCCGCGGGACGGTGCCGGCCTTGGCGCCGGTGCCCTTGCAGGTCGGGCAGGGACCCTCGCCGGCCAGCCGGAGGCCGACCGTGACGCCGTCCAGCGCGTCGCTGAACGACAGCGAGGTCTCCGTCTCCACGTCGGCGCCCCGCCGCGGCCGGTTCTGCGCGGTACGCGCCCCGCCACCGCCGCGGCCGAACACGCCGCCGAGGATGTCTCCGAGCCCGCCGCCCGCGTTGCCACCGGCCGTTCCGCCGGTGCCGAACAGGTCGCCGAGGTCGAAGTTGAATCCCCCGCCGCCCGGGCCGCCGGGCGCGCCTTGGCCGGCGCCCCGGAACCCGCCGCCGAACAGGGAGCGCGCGTCGTCGTACTCCTTGCGCCGCTTGCTGTCGGACAGCGTGTTGTAGGCCTCGGAGATCTCCTTGAACCGCTCCTCCGCCTTGGGGTCACCCTTGTTGGCGTCGGGGTGGTACTTGCGGGCGAGCTTGCGGTACGACTTCTTGATCTCGTCCGCGCTGGCGGTCTTGGTGACGCCCAGGACCTTGTAATAGTCCTTCTCGAGGAAGTCCTTCGTGCTCACTTACTACCTCTCCCCGGGGGTCAGTTGTTTCCCGCCGGAGTTCCCCGTGACTGACGCGCCTCCTGGTCGTCCGGGGCTGGCCCGTCGCCAGGTTCGGCGACCGCGACCCGGGCCGGGCGGATGATCCGCTCGCCCACCTTGTAGCCGGGCTGCAGGATCTGGACCGCGGTCGGCTCAGTCACATCCGGTGAATACGAGTGCATCAGGGCTTCGTGGACCAGCGGGTCGAACGGCTCGCCGGGCTCACCGAAGCTTTCCAGGCCCAGCTTCGCGGCCATGGTCTCCAGTGACTCGCCGACCGACTTGAACGCACCGTTCAGGTCGCCGTGCTCGCGGGCCCGGCCGATGTCGTCCAGTACCGGCAGCAGCGAACTCAGCACGTTGGCCAGGGCCTGCTCGCGAACGGCCAGCCGGTCGCGCTCGACGCGCTTGCGGTAGTTGGCGTACTCCGCGTGCACGCGCTGCAGGTCCGCGGTGCGCTCGGCCAGCTGGTCGGCGAGGCCGCCGTCGTCCGGACCGCCCGGCTTGACGCCGGGGCGGCCCGGGTCGCCGGGAGCCCCGGAGCCGGCGGGTGCGCCGTCCCCGGGCCCCGCGCCACCGGGCACAGAGCTCTCCGCGCCCGGAGCACCGGCCGGCTGCCCGCTGGCAGGCTGGCCGCCGCCGGGCCGGCCCTGAGGCCGGCCCGGCGGCCGGCCGGGCTGGCCCTCAGGCTGGCCCTGCGGCCGGCCGGAGCCTTCGCCCGCGCCGCCCCCGCCGGGGGGCTGGGCCCCCGCGGCACCGCCTGGTGCCGCGGGGCGTGCCCCAGTCCCGCCCGGCTTGGAGACCGAGTGCCGGCCCGGCCGGGCCGGCTTGCCCGGAGCGCCGTCACGGCGCCCCTGCGGATCCCTGACCTGGCCGGTCACCGGGTCGATGCGCCTGAGGTCACGGATCACCGGCCCGTCGTTGGTGTCCTCTGGCGAACTCATCAGGCGGCGCCACCTTCGCCCGCGTGCTTGTCCTCGTCCACGATCTCAGCGTTGACGACCTCGTCGTCGTTCGCCGTCTCGTCGGCGGTGGACGCCGAGGTGTCCTCGGCCGCACTGGCCTGGGTCTGCGCGTAGATGGCGGTCCCCATCTTCTGGCTGACCGTGGCCGCCTTCTCGGTGGCCTCCTTGATCGCCTCGATGTCGGTGCCCTCGAGCGCCTTCTTCAGGTCGGCGATGGACGACTCCACCTCGGACTTGATGTCGTCCGGAACCTTCTCCGCGTTCTCGCCGAGGAACTTCTCGGTCTGGTAGGCCAGGGTGTCCGCGCGGTTGCGGACCTCAGCCTCCTCGCGGCGGGCGGCGTCCTCGGCGGCGAACTGCTCCGCCTCGGCCATCATCCGGTTGATCTCGTCCTTGCCCAGCGCAGAGCCACCGGAGATGGTGACCCGCTGCTCCTTGCCCGTGCCCAGGTCCTTGGCCGAGACGTTGACGATCCCGTTGGCGTCGATGTCGAAGGCGACCTCGATCTGCGGGATGCCACGCGGCGCGGGGGCCAGGCCGGACAGCTCGAACATGCCGAGCTTCTTGTTGTACGCGGCGATCTCGCGCTCACCCTGGAACACCTGGATCTGCACGGACGGCTGGTTGTCGTCGGCCGTGGTGAAGATCTCCGACCGCTTGGTCGGGATGGTGGTGTTGCGCTCGATCAGCTTGGTGAAGATGCCACCCTTGGTCTCGATACCCAGCGACAGCGGGGTCACGTCCAGCAGCAGGACGTCCTTGACCTCACCCTTGAGCACGCCGGCCTGCAGGGCGGCGCCCACGGCGACGACCTCGTCCGGGTTGACGCCCTTGTTCGGCTCCTTGCCGCCGAGCAGCTCCTTGACCAGGTCCACCACGGCGGGCATCCGGGTCGAGCCACCGACCAGCACCACGTGCTGGATGTCGCTGAGCTTGGTGTTCCCGTCCTTGATGACCTGCTGGAACGGGCCCTTGGTGCGGTCGAGCAGGTCCGAGGTCATCTTCTGGAACTCAGCCCGGGTGAGCTTGGTGTCCAGGTGCAGCGGGCCCTGCTCGGAGTGGGTGATGTAGGGCAGGTTGATCGTGGTCTCGGCGGAGCCGGACAGCTCGATCTTGGCCTTCTCCGCGGACTCGCGCAGCCGCTGCAGCGCCATCTTGTCCTTGGACAGGTCGGTGCCGTAGTTGTTCCTGAAGTCCTGCACCAGCCAGTCCACGATGCGCTGGTCCCAGTCGTCCCCACCGAGGTGGTTGTCGCCGCTGGTGGCCTTCACCTCGACCACGCCGTCGCCGACTTCCAGCAGCGAGACGTCGAAGGTGCCGCCGCCCAGGTCGAAGACGAGGATGGTGGCCTCGCCCTCCTTCTCCAGGTGGTACGCGAGCGCCGCGGAGGTGGGCTCGTTGATGATGCGGAGCACGTTCAGGCCCGCGATCTGGCCGGCCTCCTTGGTGGCCTGCCGCTGCGCGTCACTGAAGTACGCCGGGACGGTGATCACCGCGTCGGTGATCGTCTCACCGAGATAGGACTCGGCGTCCCTCTTGAGCTTCTGCAGGATGAACGCGCTGATCTGCTGCGCGTTGTACTTCTTGTCGTCGATCTTGACGGTCCAGTCGGTGCCCATCTGGCGCTTGACCGAGCGGATCGTGCGGTTGACGTTCGTCACCGCCTGCCGCTTGGCGACCTCGCCGACCAGCACCTCGCCGTTCTTGGCGAAGGCCACCACGGACGGGGTCGTCCGCGAGCCCTCCGCGTTGGCGATGACCGTCGGCTCGCCGCCTTCCAGAACCGAGACGACGGAGTTGGTGGTTCCGAGGTCGATACCTACCGCACGTGCCATGTGTAGTCCCTGTGTGTGTGATCGTTACTTACCTTGAGCCTTGTTGGCTCAAGTCTGCCAGGGACACTCACCCCTGGCAAATGAGTTGAGTCTACTGCGCTCAACTTCTGGCCCTGCAGAATGATTCCCGGCGGCGGCCCAGACTTTCGGCGGCGGCCCAGAGACGACAGCGGGCATGACAGTGCGGCGTGGCCCGGCCCGGAAGGAGGCCGGGCCACGCCGCACTGGGTGCTGCGGGCTAGTGGTCGATCAGCCCGCCGCAGTCTGCAGCGACCAGGTGCTGCCGTTCCAGGTCTCCGCTATCGGCGACACCTTACCCGCCGGACTGGGCGAGCCGCCGCCGACGGCGGAGCAGAAGGTCGCGGACGTGCACGACACCGAGTAGAGCGCGCTGATCGTGGCCGGGCTGGGCGTGCTCAGGATCGTCCAGGTCGTGCCGTTCCACTGGGCGGCCACGGTCGCGTCGGTGGTCCCGGCCGCGTTGATGTCGTCTCCGACCGCCATGCAGTTCGTGGCCGAGATGCACGACACCGAGTTGAGCTCCGCGTAGTCAGTCGAGGAGTACGGATCCGGGACGGTGAGCGCCGTCCAGCGGCCGCCGGTCCACTTCTCGGCGAGAGGAGCCATCGAGTACGCCGAGGCGGACTCCGTGCCTCCGGAGCCAACGGCCACGCAGAAGCTGGTGGCCGGGCAGGACACCCCGAAGAGCGGGCTGAGCGGCTGCGGGTCGGCAGGCGACTCGTCTGACCAGGCCTTCCCGTTCCAGTGCGCGGCCAGCGCCTTCCCGGCGTTGTTCCAGCCGACGGCCGTGCAGTTCCCGGTGGCGGGGCAGGACGCAGCCGTGAGCGCTCCCGTGTGCTTGGTGGTCACGGCGGACCAGTGCCGGCCGTTCCAGTGCTCGGCCAGGGTCATGCCCGACGAACGGGTGCCCACCGCCGTGCAGTCCTTGGCCCAGGTGCAGGAGATCCCGGCCGGTTGCCCAGCCACCGCGGGCGTGGAGTCGGACTGGGTGGTCCAGGTGCGCCCGTTCCAGCCCTCGCCCAGCAGCCGGGACTTTGTCGCGGTGTACGAGAAGCCTGCGGCCATGCAGGCGCTGGATGACGTGCAGGACACGCCCGCGGTGAGGGTGGCCCCCAGGTAACCGCCAGAGTTGGTGGTGGGCGTCGTCTGCGCGGTCCATGTGGTGCCGTTCCACCGCTCGGCCAGGGGCTTGTAGTTCTTCCCGGTCCGGGTGCTGGCCAGCCCGGTGGCGGTGCACTGTTTCCGCCCGGTACAGGACACCCCGGCCAGCTCCGCCCCAGAGAAGGTGGCCGCGCTCGCCGCGGCTGCCGCGCGGGCTTGCCGGGTCATCGAGAGGGCCCCCTGCGCCGGACCCGCCGTGCTGGCCGCATGGGTCTGTCCCGGCCGCAGCGCGGCAGCCCAGTCCCGGGGCTGCCGCCCGGCCGCCAGCCTCCCCGCCGCAGTGCTGGCCGTGGCCGTGCTGGCCGCGGCGGTCCGTGGGGCCGCGGACGCGGCCCCGGCCGGTCCCGCCGCCAGCGCGGCCACCGTCGTCACGGCCGCGAGCACGCCGCAGGCTCTGAACACTCCCGTTTTGCCCCGCATGGGGGTACCTCCACTGAGTCAGGCCCCCACCCAAATACGCACAAACTAGACGTCTAGCCTCGGTCAATGGTTGCAAAACAAAAGGTAAAGGAATGGTATGTGCTCCCGGGGCGGCCAGCGCGGCTAGCTGGCGGCCCCGGGCGGGCCGGTCACTTCGGAGCGGTCACCGTGGTCCAGGTGGTGCCGTTCCAGACTTCGGTCAGCGGGGACACGGTGCCCGCGGCGGTGGCGCTGCTGCCCCCGACCGCGACGCAGTGCCCGGCCGAGGGGCAGGACACGGACACGAGGGTACTGAACGCCGTCGGGCTCGGAGTGGTCTCGACCGTCCAGACGGTGCCGTTCCACTGCTCGGCAAAGCTCGTGTCGGTGCTACCCGCCTGGTCGGAGTAGTCGCCCACGGCCATGCAGCTCGTGGCAGACGTGCATGACACCGAGTTGAATTCCGCGATGTCGCCCGACGCGGCCGGGTCCGGGGCAGTGAATGCCGTCCACTTCCCGCCGGTCCACTGCTCGGCGAGCGGGGCCAGGCTAACTGAGGTGCTCGTCAGCGAGCCGCCCGTGCCGACCGCGATGCAGTCCTTCACTGCCGGGCAGGACACGCCGCTCAGCAGGTTGAGTTGCTCCGGGCTGGCCGTGGTCTGGTCCGACCAGGCCTTGCCGTTCCAGTGCGCGGCCAGCGCCTTACCACCGCTGTTCGTGCCCACGGCGGTGCAGTTCCCGGTGGCCGGGCAGGCCACCCCGTTCAGCTCTCCGTCGTGCTTGGTGGTCACGGCGGACCACTTCCGCCCGTTCCAGTGCTCGGCCAGGGTCATGCCGGACAGCCGCGCACCGACCGCCATGCAGTCCTTGGCCCACCGGCACGAGATGTCGGCCGGCTGGGCGGCGACGACCGGGGCCGCGTCCGGCTGGGTGCTCCAGGTGCGGCCGTTCCAGCCTTCGCCCAGCAGGTGCATGGACTTCTTGCTGTAGGAGAAGCCGTCGGCCACGCAGGCGGTGGCGGACGTGCAGGACACGCCGCCCTCCAGGGTGCCGCCCAGCACGGTGCGCGAGGTGGGGGTGGGCGCGGACTGCATGGCCCAGGTGGTGCCGTTCCAGCGCTCGGCCAGCGTCTTAACGTTCTTGCCGCTGCGGGTGCTGGCCATCCCGGTGGCAGTGCACTGCGAGCGCCCGGTACAGGACACCGCGGTGAGGACCGCTCCGGTGAAGCCAAGACTGTTCGCAGCCGCCGCCAGGCGAGATTGCGGGCTCATGGCCCGGGCCCCGGCCGTCGTGGCCCGGCCCCAGGGGATGAACCGCTGGCGGGCCGGGCTGTTCAGCCGGGCCACCGCGCTGCTCACCGGGGAGCCCGTGGCGAACCTGGCCGCGGCGGCCGTGGCCGCGTGGGCGGCTGGTGTCGCCGTGGCACCTGCCGGGCCCGCGGCCAGCGTCGCACCGCCCAGGACCGTGGCCGTGATGGCCGCGCCGAGCGCCGCGGTCATGGTCCGCGTTCTGGCCACGCGTCTTATTTCCTGCCCTGCCATGCATTCCTCCGTTGGACTGTCCCCCGGGATGACGTCAAACACATCAATGACGCCCGGCCCGGCCCGGCGGTTTGCACCCATTTGCAAAGGTTTCGTATCTGCACGGGCTGCCGGATCCCGGGCGTCGTTCCAGCCGTCTAGCCGCGACGGCCCCGCCGCTGTCCGGCCACGGGCCGGGCCGGGCCGGGCCCGCCCCGGCCGTCGCCCGGATGCCCCGCCGTCCCCCGGCCGGGTCCCGGCCGGGGGACGGGCTCTCCCCGCCGATAAGTTACTTGTCGGTAGGATGCCGGAAAGGGTCAGGTAGCCCGCCCCTTGACGCTGCAGTGGAGTGTCTTATTCATTAGACCTTGATCATTGTGACCAGGGTGGCGCGGCGTACGCTGGCAGCCGGCGCAGCGGCGGTCCGGCCGGGCCGGGCACCGCATGAGGAGGTTTTCGTGGTCCTGCGGATCGTGGTCGGCCTGGTACTGACGGTGGCGGCGTTCGCGCTGGCGGGGCGGCGCCTGTGGTGGCTGGCCAAGGTCGGGCGGGCGGGACAGCCGGCGCCCGAGCGGCTCGAGGCAGTGCGCTCGCACCCGGGGCGCGACGCCGAGGTGGAGGCCACCGAGGTCATCGGGCAGCGCAAGCTGCTGAAGTGGACGGTGCCCGGCGCCGCGCACGCAGCGACCTTCTGGGGCTTCATCGTCTTGCTGCTGACGATCATCGAGGCCTACGGCGACCTCTTCTCCCGCACGTTCGCCATCCCGGGGATCGGGCACTGGGCGTTCGTCGGGTTCATCGAGGACCTGTTCGCGGTCGGGGTACTGGCCGGCATCATCACGTTCGCGGTCATCCGGCTGCGCAGCAACCCGGAGCGGGAAGGACGTAAGTCACGGTTCGCCGGGTCCCATACGGGCGCGGCGTGGCTGGTGCTCGGCATGATCTTCCTGGTCATCGCCACGCTGCTGGCCTACCGCGGTGCGCAGATCAACACCGGCGTGTTCCCCTACGCCCACGGTGCGTTCGCGTCGCAGATCGTGGGCCACTGGCTGCACCCTCTGGGCGTCGGGGTGAACAGTGTGCTAGAGGTGGTGTTCCTGCTGGCCCAGCTCGCGGTCGTGCTGGGGTTCCTGGTCTTCCTCACCTATTCCAAGCACCTGCACATCATCACCGCGCCCATCAACGTGCTGTTCTCCCGCCGCCCGAACGCGCTGCGCGGGCTGGAGCCGATGCGCAGCAACGGGAAGGTGCTGGACTTCGAGGAGGCCGACCCGGACACCGACGTGTTCGGGCTGGGGAAGATCGAGGACTTCAGCTGGAAGGGCCTGCTGGATATGGCCACCTGCACCGAGTGCGGGCGGTGCCAGTCCCAGTGCCCGGCCTGGGCGACGGGCAAGCCCCTGTCGCCCAAGCAGGTCATCCTGGACCTGCGTGACCACGCGCTGGCCAAGGCCCCCTACCTCCTGGCCGGACAGCGACGAGGCGCGGGAGAACCTGCCGGACGCCGTGAAGTTCGAGGCGGGCCGCCCGCTGGTCGGCACCGAGGCTGAGCATGGGGTGATCGACCCCGACGTCATCTGGTCGTGCACCAACTGCGGGGCGTGTGTGGAGGAATGCCCGGTCGACATCGAGCACATCGACCATATCGACGGGATGCGCCGCCACCAGGTCCTCATCGAGTCCGCGTTCCCGACCGAGGCCTCGGGGATGCTGAAGAACCTGGAGAACAAGGGCGACCCGTGGGGCATGGGCGCTAACCGTCGGCTGGCCTGGGCCGAGGAACTCGACTTCGAGGTGCCGGTCGTCGACGGGCCGATCGGCGCCGAGGTGGACTACCTGTTCTGGGTCGGGTGCGCCGGGGCGCTGGAAGACCGGGCCAAGAAGACCACCAAGGCCATCGCCACCCTGCTGCACTCCGCCGGGGTGGCTTTCGCCGTCCTCGGCCCGGCCGAGACCTGCACCGGGGACCCGGCGCGGCGGATGGGCAACGAGTTCGTCTACTCGATGCTGGCCCAGCAGAACATCGAGACCCTCAACGAGACCGGCCTGGCCGCGGGCGCGGGGAAGACGATCGTCGCGTCGTGCCCGCACTGCTTCAACACGATCGCCAACGAGTACCCGCAGCTCGGCGGGAACTACGAGGTGGTGCACCACACCCAGTTGCTGGCGAAGCTGGTGGAGCAGGGGAAGATCACCCCGGTCACGGCGGTCGAGGAGAAGATCACCTACCACGACCCGTGTTTCCTGGGCCGGCACAACAAGGTGTTCACCCCGCCCCGGGAGATCATGGAGCAGGTCCCCGGCGTCCAGGCCCAGGAGATGCACCGGTGCAAGAACCGCGGCTTCTGCTGCGGCGCAGGCGGCGCCCGGATGTGGATGGAAGAGCGGATCGGCAAGCGGATCAACACTGAGCGGATCGACGAAGCCCTGACCACCGACCCCGACACCATCTCCACCGGGTGCCCGTACTGCCTGGTCATGCTGGGCGACGCCGTGGCGGCCAAGAAAGCCAGCGGCGAAGCCAAGGACACCCTCGAAGTCGTAGACGTCGCCCAGGTCCTGGCCCGCTCCATCGCGCCGCCTGCGCCGCCCGCAGGCACCGCGGCGCCGGCCGCTCCCGCCGCGCCGGCCCCGGCTGACCGGCCCACGGGCTGACCGGGCCGGGAACTGGAGGGGACGGAGGCGGCCCAGGCCATGGACAGCAGGCGCGCCGAGGCGTTCAGCGACGGCGTGTTCGCCATCGCTATCACCCTGCTCGTCCTGGACCTCCGGCTGCCGGGCGCGGGACCCGAGCATCACACGCTCATCCACCAGCTGCTGCACGACTGGCCGCAGTACTTCGCGTACGTAGTCAGCTTCCTCACCATCGGCATCATGTGGATGAACCACCACACGATCTTCGCCCACATCACCCGGGTCGACCGGCCGATGCTGGTCATCAACCTGCTGCTGCTCATGGCTGTGGTGGCCATCCCGTTCCCGACCTCGCTGGTCGCGGAGAACCTGCGGGGCTCGGGCGGCGTGGCGGCCACCGTCACCTACGGGCTGGTGCTGATGGCTGCCTCGGTGGGCTTCGCGGGCCTGTGGATATACGTGGTAACCCACGCCGAGCGGCTCGGCGGGTCGGCCCAGCCGGAGGCGCTGCGGCGCTCGATCCCCGGGTTCACCGGCGGCCTGCTGGTCTACGTGGCCGCCACGCTGGTGGCGGCGTTCGGGGCACCGCTGGCCGCGCTGGTCATCTACGGGCTGATCGGCGTCTACTACCTGTTCGAGCACCTGCCCAGCCCGTCGTCGGCCGCTCCCTCCGGGTGAGCGGCGTGATCCTGGCTGGGGGACCGGGGCCGGGGGGCGTTAGAGATGGCGAGGGTGTGGCGAGGAGGCGCCGCGCGCGGTCAGCTGGCCGGTGACTCGGCCGGGAGCCAGATCCTGACCCGGGTCCCGTGGCCAGGCTCCGACTCGAGCACGGCCTGGCCGCCGTGGGCGGCCGCGATGGCCTGCACGATGGACAGCCCCAGCCCGCTGCTGGTGCCCTGGTCACGGTCGTCGCCCTGGCGGCCCGCGCGCTCCGGGCCGCGGTAGAAGCGGTCGAACGCCCGGGCCGCGTCCTCCTCCGGCATCCCGGGTCCCGCGTCCGCCACCTCGAGCACGGCGCCGCCGCGGACGGGGGCCAGCCGCACCGCGGCCGGGGTGCCCGGCGGGGTGTGCTCGCGGACGTTCCCGAGCAGGTTGGCCAGCACCTGCCTGATCCGCGCCTCGTCGACCACGGCGATGAGCCGGTCGGGCGCCTCCGCCCGCACCGGGCGGCCCGGCTCCACCGCCGAGGCGTCCGCGGCCGCGTCCCGGACCAGCAGGGCCAGGTCCGTCTCGGCCAGGTCCAGCGAGGAGGTGCGGTCCAGCCGGGCCAGTTCGAGAAGCTCGGCGACCAGGGTGCTCATCCGCTGCGACTCCTGCTCGATCCGGCGCATCGCGTCGGGCAGCTGATCCGGGCCGAGCGCGCCCTGACGGTAGAGCTCGGCGTAGCCGCGGATGGTGGTGAGCGGGGTACGCAGCTCATGCGAGGCGTCGGCCGCGAACTGGCGGACCTTCTGCTCCGAACGCCAGCGGGCGCCGAAGGCCTGCTGGATCCGGTCCAGCATGGCGTTGATGGCCCCGCCGAGCCTCCCCACCTCGGTACTGTCGTCTGCCTCGGGCATCCGGGCGGTCAGGTCGCCACGCGAGGTGATCTGCTGCGCGGTGCTTGCCATCTGGCTCAGCGGGGCCAGGCCCCGGCCGATCAGCCAGCGCCCGCTGACCGCCAGCAGCAGGATCAGCACGCCTCCCGTGATCAGCTCGGCGACGATGATCCCGCCGACCTGCCTGCCGACCGCGCCGAGCGGGCGGGCGACGACCAGCACGGCGCGGGTCCCGCCGTTGGCCCGGGCGGGGATCAGCCGGGCCACCGCGCGCAACCTGGGCTCCGTCGTGCCAGGGACGTCGAACGGCCGGCCGCCGACGTAGTAGCGGGCCACCCGCCTGGTGACCAGGTTCTGCACGGTGGCGGCCAGTTCCCTGGTCGCCGCGGAGTCGCCGGTCAGCGGCCGCACCTGGACCGGGCGGGACGTGATCTCGACCGCCGCGTAGTCGCCGGCGTCGCCGGCGATCTGCTGCGGGGTGTGCTGGGCCGCCGCCACCAGTTGCGTGTTGAACTCGTTGCCGAGCCGCTTGCCCAGCACGATCGTGCTGACCGCGCCCATGATCAGCAGGAAGGCCGCAGTCACCGAGATCAGCAAGACAAGCAGGCGGGCGCGCAGCGACAGCATCCCGCCGGGCCGCCGGCCCGGCGCGGGGGATTCCGGCGGCCGGGGCGCCTCCGGCGGCGCCCCGGCCGGGCCGGCGGCCCCGGTGGCCCAGGGTGTGGTCATCCTTCCGGCCGAGCGCCCGGCCGCAGGCTGTACCCCACTCCGCGCTGGGTGTGGATCAGCGGCGGGCCCAGCGGATCGAGCTTGTGCCGCAGGTAGCTGACGTAGGTCTCGACGATCTGGGACTGCCCGGCGTAGTCCCAGCCCCATACGTTCTCCAGCAGCTGGGCCCGGGTCAGTACCCGGCCCTGGTGCCGCATCAGGTACGCGAGCAGGCGGAACTCGGTCGGTGACAGCTCCACGGGGATGCCCGCGCGGCGCACGGTCCAGCGTGACTCGTCCAGCTCCAGGTCCGCGGCGCGGAGGATGCCCTGGTCTGCGGGGGCGTCGCCGGCGGTCCGCGCGGCCCGCCTGAGCACGGCCCGCACCCTGGCGACCAGGGCCTCCACGGAGAACGGTTTGGTGACGTAGTCGTCGCCGCCCAGGGCCAGGCCGGTCACCGTGTCGGACGAGGTGTCCCGCGCGGTCAGGAAGATCACCGGCACGTCGTTGCCGGCGGCCCGCAGCCTCCGGCATACCTCGAAGCCGTCCAGGTCAGGGAGCATCACGTCGAGCACGATCAGGTCCGGGCGGCTGGCCTCCGCCTGCCGCAGCGCGTCCTTGCCACTGGAGGAGGCCGTGACCGCGCAACCGTGGAACTTCAGCGCGACCTGCACCAGCTCACGGATGTTGGGCTCGTCGTCCACGACGAGCACCTGGGGGATCCGGTCGTTGTCTGTCATCACCTGAACGGGACGGTAGGGCCGGCCGGGGCGCGGCCAGCAAAGAGTACCGGCTCCCGCAGGCGCGGCCTGCGGGAGCCGGCCGGTCCCCCGCCGGAGAGCGGATAGCCAGCGAGCGGGTGGCCAGGGTGCGGACGCTCAGCGCGCGGACGGCTGTGGCGCGGACGCTCAGCTTCCTGAGGCAGGGCCGCTGGAGGCCGCGGGTGACGGGCTGGACGAGGCGGATCCGCCCGAGGGCGGCCTGATCACGACGAGCCGGGCGTCCCTGACCCCGGACAGCACCGGGCCGCCCACCCAGACCGGCTCGCCCACGGTCAGCGCGCTCTGGCTGGTCTTGGACCCGTTCTCCCGGACGACGGTGTTACTCACCAGGTCCCAGGTCCAGGTGGTGCCGTCGGCCGCGCTGACGACGACGTCGCTGCCGCTGAGGGACTGGACGACGCCGCGCTCGAACGCCAGGGTGCGGATGGTGCCGCCCTTACCGCGGAACGTGAACTGCCCGTCGATGCCGCGGAGCAGAGCCACCCGGGCGATCCGGTGCCGGAGCCACCGGCAGCGAGGGCCGGCGGCCTTCCGGGCCGCCCGGGCCACGGCGGGGTGCCCGGCCTGCCGGGCGGCGCGGGCCGCTCTCAGCGCCGCGGCGCACGGGTGGGCCGTCCCGGCGGCCCCCGCCGCGCTGGTCCCGGTCACGCCCGCGGCGGCCGACGATGACGTCAGCGCGAGGGTGCCGGGGTCGCCGGCCGAATTGAGCGCGGCGTTCAGCGCCGCGGCCTGGGTGCCCGGGCCGCCGGTGCTGCCCGCGGCCGCCGAGGTGCTGGCGGCCGGCGAGGTGTGGCCGGCCAGCGAGATCCCGGCGGCGATGCCACCGGCGGCCAGCGCTGCGGCCGCCACCAGCCCGGCCGTCCAGCTCAGCGGGTGCCGTCGCGGCTCAGGGCCCGGGCCGCCGCGGGGGTGTCCGGAACGCGGCTGGTAGCTGGCGTCCGGCCCGTGCCTGGCGTCCGGCTGGTGGCTGGCGTCCGGCTGGTGGCTCGTCGGCCAGAACTGCTCAGTGGGGCGGGACTCCTCCGCCGGGTCCCCGCCTGGGGGTTCGTACATGTTGTCCATAGCCCCGAGCCTGCCCGGCCCGGCTGTGACATCAGGCGGTGAAGTCTGGGATTTCCCTGGGAGCACCCTGCCAATCCGCGGAGCCTCCGCGTCACATCCGCTCAGGAACCGGGATCCCGAGCAGGTCCAGCCCGGTCAGCAGCACGCGCAGGGTGAGCGCGGCCAGTGCGAGCCCGGCTGTCCCGGATAGCTGGGTCGGCCGCCTGGAGCACCGGGCACTGCTCGTAGAACGTGGTGAACGCGCTCGCCACCTCGAACAGGAAACCGGCCAGCAGGTGCGGTTGCGTGGTCTCCCCGGCCTGCTGGACGGCGGCTCCAAAGCCGAGCAGGCGCAGCGCGAGAGCCCGCTCGGCCGGCTCAGCCAGCGTGATCGGGGCGCGAGCGCCGTCCGGGTCGAGGCCGGCCCGGCGGAAGATGGACCGGATCCGGGCGGTCGCATACTGAAGGTAGGGCCCGGTGTTCCCCTTGAACGAGATCATGCGGTCCCAGTCGAATACGTACTCGCTGTCCCGTGCGGTGGACAGGTCGGCGTACTTGATCGCGCCGATCCCGACCGCCTCCGCGATGGCGGCGCGCTCGCTCTCGTCGAGCTCTGGGCTGGTGTTGAGCTCGTCGAACACCTTGCGCGCGCGCTCGACGCCTTCCCGCAGCAGCTCGCGCAGCTTGATCGAGTCGCCAGCCCGGGTGCGCAGCAGCTTCCCGTCGGTCCCAAGCACGTTGCCTATCTGCGCGTGCTCGAACCGGGCCGCGGCCGGAATCCACCCGGCCTGCCGGGCCACCGCGAAGACCATCTGGAAGTGCAGCGCCTGCGACGAGCCCACGACGTAGATCGCCCGGTCCACATGCAGGTCCCGGATCCGGTACCGGATGGTGGCCAGGTCGCTCGTGGAGTAGTTGTAGCCACCGTCCCGCTTGCGGATGATCACCGGCAGCGGCTCACCGTCCCGCCCGGTGAACCCGGGCGGGAAGGCGCACAGCGCGCCGTCGCTGATGACCGCGACCCCGCTCGCCTCGAGTTCGTCGCATACCTCGGCGAGCAGGTCGTTATAGAAGCTCTCCCCGCGGATGTCCGCGTCGGTCAGCGTGACGCCGAGCTGGCGGTAGATCCGGTGCAGGTAGTCCAGCGACATGTCAACCAGGCGCTGCCACACCTGGAGGGTGTCTTCGTCGCCGCCCTGCAGCAGCACCACCCGCCGCCGGGCGCGCTCGGCGAACTCCGGGTCGGAGTCGAACTTGCGCCGCGCCGCCTGATAGAAGGCGTTCGGGTTGCTTCGCAGCTGGTCGGCGTCGGCGGAGTCCTCGCCCACGTCGAGCAGGTGCTCGATCAGCATCCCGAACGGGGTGCCCCAGTCGCCCAGGTGGTTGTCCCGGATCACTTCCTGACCGGCGAACTCGAGGATCCGGGCCAGCGCGTCCCCGACGATGGTCGTGCGCAGGTGGCCGACGTGCATTTCTTTGGCCACGTTGGGTGATGAGTACTCCACCACCACCCGCGGGGCCGGATAGGTCTGCGCTACACCCAGCTGCGGGTCGGCGAGCTGCCCGCTGGCCTGCCCGGCGATCCAGCCCGGCAGGAGCCTGAAGTTGATGAAGCCCGGGCCGCTCACCTCGGGAGGTTCCGCCACCCCGGCCACGTCCAGATGGCGGATGATGTCCCCGGCTATGTCGCGCGGTGGCCGTCCGAGCTTCTTGGCCAGCGGCAGGGCCGCGTTGGACTGGTAGTCGGCGAACGATGACGGCCGGATCACCGGGTCGGCAGCCTCGTACTCGGGGCCGAAGGCCGCACCGAGCGCAGCCGACATCTGCTGCGCGAGAACATCCCGTGGATCCGCCATGCCTTAAGCCTAGCGACCGCGCCGGATAGGCCTGCGCCAATAAATCCGTGAGCAGGCCCGGGGTTGGCCACGCCCGGTGACTGGGTCAGTTCCGGCGCAGGAAATGACCGCCGCGGCCGTGCCCTAGCCGCTCCCGGATCTTCTCGGTGATCTGGCCCTTGACCAGATCCGCCGCCAGCAGGCAGGCCGAGGTGATGCCCCGGGGACTGGACGCGCCGTGGGCGATGACGACGGTTCCCTCCAGGCCCAGCAGGGCAGCGCCGCCGTGGCTCTCGGCGTCCAGCCGGCCGCGCAGCTCGCGCAGGCCCCGGCGCTGCAGCACGGCGCCGGCCCGGGCCGCCCGGGAGCCACGCAGCACGTCCCGCAGCTGGCCGGCGGCGTAGCCCATCGCCCCCTCCAGGGTCTTGAGCGCGACGTTGCCGGTGAACCCGTCGGTGACGATCACGTCCACCGAGCCGCTCAGCAGGTCGGTGCCCTCGACGTTGCCGGTGAAGCGGATCGGCAGGGCGCCGTGCGGTGGCGGGGCGGCCAGCAGCTCGTGGGCCCGCCGGGTCAGCTTGTTGCCCTTCCCCGGCTCAGCGCCGATGGTGAGCAGCCCCACCTTCGGGTCGTCGACGTTGTGCGCGATCTGTGCGTAGGCCACCCCCAGCTGCGCGAACTGGAGCAGCATTTCCGGCTTGGGGTCGGCGATCGCCCCCGCGTCGATGAGGAAGGTGGGCCGCGGCTCGGTGGGCAGCACGACCACCAGAGCCGGGCGGAGCAACCCGGGCACGGAGCGTAGCCGGAGCCGGGCGGTGGCCACCACACCGCCCGTGGAGCCGGCCGAGACCACCGCCGCGGCCTGGCCGCGGCGAACCAGCTGGCACGCCACAGCCACGCTGGAACGGGGCCGCCGCCAGCTGGCCAGGGCGCCCTCGTCCATGGCGATGGTGTCCTCGGCGGGTGCGATTTGCAGCAGTCCGGCGACCTCGCCCTGCTCGGCGATCAATGCGCGCAGCTCAGCGGCCCTACCGGCCAGGATGACCGGCGCCCGCAGGGCGGCGGCCGCGGCGGCCGCGCCGGCCACGACCACGGCCGGGCCGTTGTCGCCGCCCATGGCGTCGACCACGACGGCCTGCGCCTTGGGGCCGGCTGGCGCGGGTTCCTCGAGCACGGGGCCAAGCTTCTCACCCCTGGGGCGGTGCTGTGGACCAGGGCCGTCTGGCGGGCTCCGGCCGCCCGGCTGGCGCTCTCCCTGAGCGGATCGCAGGGTTGATCATCCGCCCGCTGGGTAACCATCTGTCACGATCTGGGGCCGGCCACTGCCGGTGCCCGGCATAGGCGACGCGATGGCGAAGGGGTGATCAGACCGTCCCGGTGGGGGCCGCGGAGACGCGGGGACCAGCGATGAGTCATGGGGGCCTGGCGGCAAGCTAAAGCTGGCGGCAGGGCCGGACCCGGCGGGTCGGCAAGGAAACACGGGTGAGGCCAGAGTGAGTTGAGCAACTCGCCAACACGGCTTCAGTGGTTCCTTATCATGGCCTCCTTGTAGTGGTTCTGACGTGGGCGTTTGTGCCGACGCAGCCTGGGGGGCCGCCCCAGTGCCGCGAACCGGTGCTGCCAGCCCAGCGCTGCTCAGCAAGTGCTGCTAACCCCAGCGCTGCTGAGCGAGTGCGGCTGAGGCCAGGGCAGCTGAGCAGAGCGCGGCGGGATGATCGCCAGCCGCGGGCCACAGGGACTCGTGTCCCGGCAGGGTCGCCGGGACTGCGACTGACCGGAAGGAGACCCGTGAGTGGCATCCGGCAGATAGTGCCAGCACCTGATGGGGGTTAACGTTTCCGTGCCTACACCGCGAAGCATCTGGACGCCCTGACTAGCCGGGCCGGCCTCGGCGAGGCCGAGCGGCTAGCTGTCCGGGCCGTCGGTACCGTGCTGCCCTTCCGGACCAACACCTACGTCATCGACGAACTGATCGACTGGACCGCGGCCCCCGACGACCCGGTCTACCGCCTCGTGTTCCCGCAGGCCGACATGCTGCCCGCTGCCGACGTCGCCCGGATCGCGGGGCTGCTGGCCGACGGCGCCTCTGACCCGGAGATCACAGCGGCCGCGCACGAGGTCCGGATGCGGCTGAACCCGCACCCGGCCGGGCAGCTGGCGCTGAACATCCCCGAACTCGACGACGAGCCGGTGCCCGGAGTGCAGCACAAGTACCCGGAGACGGTCCTGGTCTTCCCCAAGCAGGGCCAGACCTGCCACGCGTACTGCACGTACTGCTTCCGCTGGGCCCAGTTCGTGGACGAGCCCGGGCTCAAGATGGCCACCGCGGACCTGGACCGGGTAATCGGCTATCTCCGGCAGCACCGTGAGGTGACGAGCGTGCTGATGACCGGCGGCGACCCGATGATCATGGGCGCCACCGTGCTGCGCCGCTACATCGAGCCACTACTGGGACCGGGACTGGAGCACATCGAGTCGGTCCGGATCGGCAGCAAGTCGCTGGCCTACTGGCCTCAGCGGTTCGTGTCCGACCCGGACGCCGACGATACGCTGCGCCTCTTCGAGCAGGTGGTGGACTCGGGCCGGTCGCTCGCGTTCATGGCGCACTTCTCCCATCCCCGCGAGCTGGAATCCACGCTGGTCGCCGAGGCCAGCCGCCGGATCAGAGCTACCGGAGCCGTGATCCGCACCCAGGCCCCGCTGATCAGGACGATCAACGACAACCCGGCGACCTGGGCCTCGATGTGGCGGACCCAGGTACGGATGGGCATGGTGCCGTACTACATGTTCGTCGAGCGGGACACCGGCCCGCAGGACTACTTCGCGGTGCCGCTCGCGACCGCGTACGGCATCTTCGGCGGCGCCTACCGGCATGTGGCCGGCCTGTGCCGCACCGTCCGCGGGCCGTCGATGTCGTCGACTCCCGGCAAGGTGTGCGTGGACGGGATCGCCGACGTGGCGGGCCAGCGGGTCTTCGTCCTGCACATGATCCAGGCCCGGGATCCCGACCTGGTGGGGCAGCCGTTTTTCGCCCACTACGACCCGGACGCTACCTGGCTCACCGACCTGCGGCCGGCGTTCGCCAGCCGCTTCCCGTTCGAGACCCCCGCCGAGGGCCTGCCGGGGCTCTGGGCCCCGGAGGTCTTCGAGCGCCGGCCAGTTGAACTGGCTGGCTCGGCTGGCTGGGCTGAGCTGCTAGCTGCGGCTGGCTGAAGCGCGGGGGCTCAGGCCGCCGGGGCGCTCTCCTCGGCCGGGACGTCCGGCATCTCCGGGGTCCGCTCCGGTGGCCCTGGACCCCCTTGAGCAGGAGGCAGCTGACCGCGCCCACCGCCAGCAAGATGACGGGCAGCAGCATGGTCGAGCGCATGGCGCTGACGTAGCCGAAGGTGAACACGTCATGGCCGAGCCGCAGTAGTTCAGCCATCAGGCGGGCGGGCAGCCCGGCGGGGAGCTTGATGCCGGAGCCGTTCTGGCCCGCCCCGACCTGGATCCCGTTGCTGGCCGCGTGCTTGATCCCGGCCACGAACTGCCCGCGCAGCTGGGGCGGCAGGGCCTTCGCGCGCGTCGCGGCCTGGCTGTTCATCGAGGAGACCAGGCGGTTCTGCAGCAGTGCGCCGACGGCCGCGGTGCCGATGACCAGGCCGACCTGCCGGATGGTGTTCAGCACGCCGGACGCCGCACCGGCCATCCGCGGGTCGATGTTCCGCATGGCCACGGTAACCATGGGCGCGAACACGCAGCCCATCCCGATCCCGGCCACGATCAGCGCGGGCAGGAAGTCGTACCACGTCGACGTCGTGGTGGCCTCCAGCGCGACCCACCCCATCCCGCCGCCGAACAAGATCAGGCCCAGCATCAGGATGTACTTGCCGCCGATCTTGTCGGTGAGCCGCCCGGCGACCGGCGCCACAAACATGGACAGCACCGAGGCCGGGGCCATGGTCAGGCCGGCCCGCAGCGCGGAGAAGCCCAGCACGGACTGCAGGTAGATGGTGAAGGGCAGGAAGATCCCCATCATGCCGATCGCCAGCGTTCCGGAGATCCAGTTCACCACGGCGTAGTTCCGGTCCCGGAACAGCGCGAACGGCACCAGTGGCTCCCGGTCCTGGGTCAGCCGCTGCTGGGCCAGGAACGCGATCAGCAGCAGCACGCCGAGCCCGAGGACCAGCGGGATGCTGATGAACGAGGTGATCGTGCCCCAGTCGTACTTCTGCCCCTCGACCAGGCCATAGCAGATGGCCAGCAGCCCGGCGCTGGCCAGCAGCACGCCAGGGATGTCGATCCGGTGCCGCCGTCCCGGCCGCATGTCCGGGATGATGACGAACGTCAGGATGAGCGCGATCACGCCGAACGGCAGGTTGACGAAGAAGATCCAGCGCCAGTCGAACGCGGTGACCAGCAGCCCGCCCAGAGTCGGCCCCGCGATGGTAGCCACCCCGGCTACCGCGCCCCAGACGCCGAACGCGGCGCCGCGGCGCTCCGCGGGGAAGGTGTTGGTGATGATGGTCAGTGTCTGCGGCATCAGCATGGCTGCACCCAGCCCCTGGACCGCGCGGAACCCGATCAGCCAGCCCGCGCTGGGCGCGAGGCCGCACGCGGCGGAGGCCACCGTGAATACGGCGATGCCCATGGCGAACATGATCCGGGGCCCGATCAGGTCCCCGAGCCGCCCCGCGGTGATGACCAGCACGGCGAGTACCAGGGCGTAGGCGTTGATCACCCACAGCACGTCGTCGAGTGAGGCGTGCAGCCTGGTGATGATGTCCGGGATGGCGATGTTCACGATCGTCAGATCGAGCAGAGTCATGAAGAACCCGAGCGAGACGACCAGCAGTACCGCCCACGGGTTCGCGTGGAACTTCCTCACCGCATGCTCCCTGTTCCCTGTGCTCCCCGGTCCTCCACGATCGTAGACCTGGGCACCGACAAAGTGGGCTGCCTGCAGCCCGGCAGTCCCGCGGCCCGGCTGGCAATCCCGAACCCTGTTCGGTTGGGAGACAGGACCGCGAAGTATGCTCCCGGCCATGAAACTGAACGGAACCGCAGCGATCATCTCGGGCGGGGCCAGCGGGCTGGGCGCGGCGGTGGCCCGCAGGCTCGCGGCCGCGGGGGTCACGGCTGTCGTGGCCGACCTAAACGAGGAGCACGGCAAGGCAGTCGCCGCCGAGACCGGCGGCCTGTTCGTGAAGACAGACGTCGTGGACGAGGACTCGGTCACCGCGGCCGTGGAAGCCGCCGTGGCCACCGGGGCGCCGCTGCGCACCGTGGTGAGCTGCGCCGGGATCGGCTGGGCGGCGCGGACCGTAGGCCGGGACGGCACCCCGCACGATCTCGCCTCGTATCGCAAGGTCATTGACATCAACCTGATCGGCACCTTCAACCTGATGCGGATCGGGGCCGCGGCCGTCGCCCAGACCGAGCCGGCAGACGCCGACAACGCCCGCGGCGTGGTCATCAACACCGCGTCCGTGGCGGGTCTGGAGGGCCAGACCGGCCAGGTCGCCTACTCGGCGTCCAAGGGCGGCATCATCGGCATGACCGTCCCCGCCGCGCGCGATCTCGCCGCGATCGGCGTGCGGGTGAACACCATCTGCCCGGGCATCATCGATACCCCGATCTACGGGTTCAGCCCGGACAGCGAGGCGTTCAAGGCCAAGCTGGCCGCCCCGGTGGTGTTCCCGAAGCGGATGGGCACCCCCGCCGAGTTCGCCCACCTGGTCCAGGCGCTGATCGAGAACGACTACATGAACGCCGAGGTCATCCGCTTCGACGGCGGGATCCGGTTTCAGCCCAAGTAGCTGCCGGGTCGTGCGCCGGCCGCTGGGCCGTGGGCCGGCGCGGGGGCTGGCTCAGGAGCCCTGCGGAGCAGGTCCTACCAGCCCCGGAACTGGCCCTGCACGGTCCAGAGGCCGGCCAGCCCCATCAAGAACGCCACACTGGCCACGGCGAGCAGGAGACGGCGGCCGCGACGGCCCGCAGACCAGCGCAGGCCTGTGGTCGTCAGCCGCCGGGCCAGTCCGATCGTGATGTAGAGCGAACCGGCGAAGGACAG
This sequence comes from uncultured Actinomycetes bacterium, assembly GCA_963781085.1. Classification (GTDB taxonomy): domain Bacteria; phylum Actinomycetota; class Actinomycetes; order Streptosporangiales; family Streptosporangiaceae; genus RYN-230. Next base: position 70,831 of record CAWAES010000037.1, on the reverse strand, counting down.
CGCCAGCAATGTGAAGCCGAGGGCGTCGATCACGGCCATCGCGTAGCTGTGGGCGATGACGGCCGTCGAACATCAGGTGCGCCTGCCAGCTCCCGGCCCGCCACAGGTCCCGGTTGATAGCGGGCAGGTGCAGCACGAGGTACCCGAGGGCGGCGGAAAGCAGCGGGAGGACACACAGCACCCAGCCGGTCACCATGATCCGCGCGTGGCGGCGCAGGCCGGTGACGCGCGGGTCCTCGGGGCCCCGGGAAACGACGCTGCGCAGCAGGGGGACGACCCGGGCGAACAGGTCCGGCACGCCGGCCAGGTCGCTGAGGATGAAATAGCCGTCGAAACGGACGAACGGCAGCAACTGCTCCAGCATCTCCAGGTGCGTAATCTGCGATGACCAGGAGCAGGACCTCGGCCGAGGTGGCCGCGTAGAGCCCGGCCAGGGCCAGCATGAAGATCAGGTTGAAGTACAGGCCACCGAGGTCGGTCCGCAGCCGGCAGGCCCGGCCGAGCCGGTAGGAGTCGGTGACGTTGGTAAAGAACGACGGCCAGATCAGGTAGATCCCGACGCCGACCACGCCGGGCCGCGCGCCCCCATAGCGGCAGCCGGTCGCGTGCCCGCACTCGTGGAAAGCGGCGGAGACCACGGTGAGGCCGAGCACGACGAGCAGATCCACCGGGTCGCGCAGGACCTGCTGGATGCCGCCGCCCAGCCCATGGACGGCGAACAGCCAGTAGTCCACGGCCAGGACGCAGCCGACGACGGCCACGACGACGGGTCCGTGGAAAAGCGGCCGCAAGAGCGCTCCGGCAGCGTTCGCCGCGCGCTCCGGCAGGAGCGTGCCCCGCGCCCTGAGCGCGAGCAGCGGGTTGGCTGTGGGCGGCGTGGGCGGCGCGGCCTCGTCGGCGACGACGCCGAGCGGCAGCAGCTTGGCCGTGACGAGGTGGCGGACCTGCCCGGCGCTCAGGGTGCGGCCGAGGTCCTCGCTGACCAGCTTCGCGATGGCGACAGGGTCGCGGGTGCCGTCGATCCGGCACATCACCCGGTACAGCAGCGGCGACATCTGGATGATCTGGCCGTCGGGCCGGCGGACGAGCGACGGTGGCTGGCTGTAGCCGGAGTCCTGGTACTCGCCGAGCAGTTCGACCCCCTCGGCCAGCCGGGGCGCTTGCGCTGTCTCCGGCATACCGTCCGGGGGCGGGGTGGATGGTGCGGGCTCGGTGGTCATGTGTCGTGCGGCCACGGTCATGGGTCTGCTCCTCCCACGGTGCGCACCAGGGCAATGTCAGAAGTGGCGAGAGCGCGGGCCTCCGCGTACCAGGCAAAAGGGAAGGGCCGCCCGGGAATGGCCGGGCGGCCCCTCTCCCCCACCACGCAACCCCGCGATGCGCAGCAGGCTGATACGCGGTGCGAACCGCGCGTGCTAGAGGATGTTGCCCGAGCCCAGGCTGAGGATGTTGTTGAGGCTGCCGTTCGCCACGGCGATGTTCAGCCCGCTCCACTGGGAAACGTTGCCGTACCCCACCTGGGTGAAGCGTGTTGCCGCCGCGGCTCGGGTGGCAGACCCAGAGGGTTTCCCGGCTGGGGAGCAGTTCGGCGTGCTCGAGCTCCAGGTCGTCCATGGTCACGGCCGGTACATTGGACATGGTGCCTCCTTTGGCAGTGACCTGCCTCGGCCAGGCAGATCAGGTTCGCCCGCGTTCACGGGCGGACGGGCCTCTGGGACCGCCCGGCACCCCTGTGGTGCTGGGCCCGAAGCTAGTGTACGCTGCTCAGCGTACGAACTGTTCGGCTACCACCGTACAGTATTCGTTACCCGCGGGTAATGCAAGGGTCGCCCATTGCGACCATGCTCATCGGATGGAGACGGCTAGCTGGTCATGACGGCGGATGTGACGGGGGACGAGCGGGAGCCCGCAGCCGACCAGCCGGGCGCCCCGACCGCAGCGCAGGATCAGGACCTCAACCCGCTTCAGCGCCTCATCCAGCAGCGCCTGCGCGAGCAGAGCTGGTCGTATGGGGTGGTCGCCCGCCGCGGGGGGTTGCCTCGTTCCACCGTCTACACCCTGGCGATGACCCGGAACCTGGCCCGGCCGCCCCGCCCGGCTACCCTCGACGGGCTCGCGCAAGGGCTCGACGTCCCGGTCTCCGCGGTCCGCGCCGCCGCGGCCGAGTCCACCGGGCTGCACTACTACGACGAGGTCCCGGCCGAACGGGGGGAACACCCCAGCGACCATGAACGGGAGCTCCTCATCGCGAGCATCGACGAGCTGACGCCGGAAGACCGGCGTCACGTGGCCGCGCTCGTCGAATCCCTGCGGAAGCGGACGTCGCCGGGGGCGACGGACCGCTAGCACCGCTCGCGGGACCCTGCGTCTCCCCGCTCGCGGGACCGTGCGCCGCCCCGGCTCCGGGCCGGGCCCGCGACCGGGCTCCGGTGGTGGGCCGCGCTCCTCACCTGGGCCGGGCCGGGGCAGGGTGAGGCCACCTGCCCCGGCTACCTCGGCGCGCAACCCCCTACTCCACCGGCCCGATGGCGGGCATACCGAGCTGCCTGGCCAGTTCCCCGTACCGGCCCTCAGGCAGGACCAGCCGGGCCACCCGCAAGATCGCCTTGGGGTCTTCACCGGGCGGCCGCAGCACGTAGACGGTGTCGTCGCGCTGGTTGCACGTCACGACGAGCCGATCGTGGTCGGCGAGGACGATGGAGCCCTCCTCGGCGCTGGGCTCCGCTGGGCGCGGCCCTGGAACGGAGGCAGAGTCCGCCCCCGGGACAGAAGCGTTGCCCGGCCACCTGCTGGAGCCGGGTGAGCGCCTCTGGGCCCGCTCGGCCGCGGCCTGCTGCCGGCGGCGGCGGGCCACCAGGACCGGCTCGACGAGGAAAGCCACCAGGATGAGCAGGCCCACCACCAGCAGTACGGTCTTCAGCCACTGCGGCATGCCCCGGGCCGGCGGAGCTGCCCTGGTCGCCGGGTGGGAGCGGTGCCCGGGTCCGACTGACGAAGCCGGTGACGGCGCCGGGTTCCGTGGGTGGCCCCGGCCTGGCGTAGACGACGCCGCCGCCCTGTGCGGGACGGTGAGCACGGTGCCGGGGCGGATCGTATTCGGATCGTGGCCTATGGCCCGCCGGTTGGCCGCGTACAAGGCCGGCCAGCCGCCGTGGACGCGCAGTCCCGCCGCGATGCCGGACAGGGTGTCCCCGGCTCGCCACGGTGTAGCGGACGGGTGCCCGGCCGGGCACGGTGAGCACGGTGCCGGGGCGGATCGTATTCGGGTCATGGCCTATGGCCTGCAGGTTGAGCGTGTACAGGGCGGGCCAGCCGCCACGTACCGCGAACCGGGCGGCGACGCTGGACAAGGTGTCGCCCGGCTGGACCACGTACTTCGTAGCCGGGGCGCTCGCCCTCACGGACGGCGCGGCGATGGTCATTGTGCTGGTCAGGACGTATTCGGTACTACTCGCTGTGCGCATGGTCGCCTGGGCTGGATGGACGGATCCCTTCATGCCGGCCGTCACCAGAGTGATCGACAGGATGGTCCAGGCGAGCACGACGCACGCGGACTTGGTCCACGTACGCATGGTGCTATCACTTTCCTTCCGAGGGGATCAGCGCCGGACGCTGCTGGTCCGGGCGCCGAACGGATGAACCGATCGGGAAGGAAAGGACTTAGGCGGGTGGGACCTCCGGCAGATAGGAACGCCAGATCGGCTTAGCGGCGGCGCAGTCGCGCCAGCCGCAGCAAGACCAGGGTGAGGAGGGCGATCAGGGCAGCCGCGACGCCACTTTGCGCGCCACGCCCGCTGCTGCTCCCGCTGGAGCCGCCGGCCGGGCCGCTGCCGCCGTTGGTGCTGCCGCCCGGCCCGGCCGGAACCCGGGAAGGCGCCGTCGACGTGGGGGTACCGCCGCCGGCTGCGCCTGCGGTCGGCGCTGGCAGCGAACGCAACCCGTTATCCAGTGCTGTCGCCGTGGCTGCGGGGCCGGCCTGAAGCGGGGAGGTCGTCCCGGTGCCTGGGGCAGACGGGCTCGGCGTCCCGGCCGTCGGGGGTTGGGTTCCCCCGGAACCCGTCTCCACCACCGGCAGTCCGCCCATGGTGGATACGACCGGCAGTCACGGTGCCGGTGACGCCGGTGACGCCGGTGAGTGCCGGTGACGGCGGGAGGACTGTTCCGGTGACGCCGGTGAGGGTGCCGGTGACGGCTGGGAGGACTGTTCCGGTGACGCCGGTGAGGGTGCCGGTGACGGCTGGGAGGACTGTTCCGGTGACGCCGGTGAGGGTGCCCGTGACGGCTGGCAGGACGGCCCCGCTGACGTGGGTGAGGGTCTGAGTGACGGTTGGAAGAACCGAGCCGGTCAAGCTGGCGACTGTCCCGGTCGCCGTGGGGAGAACAGAGCCGGCAACCCCGCTGAGGGTCTTGGTGACGGCCGGCAGAACCGTTCCGGTTGCGCCGGTAACCGTCTTGGTGACCGTCGGGAGGGCAGTGCCGGTAACGCCCTTGAGGGTGCCGGTGACGGCCGGCAGAACCGTGCGAGTGACGTTCGGAAGCACGCTTCTGGTCACGCCGGTGAGCGAGCCCGTGGCGCTGGGGAGCACCGTTCCCGTGGCGTGTGTGACGATGCCAGGGGCGGCCGGGAGGATGCGTCGTGGTGGCGCCGGTCAGGCTGCCCGTGACCGAGGCCTGCTGGCCTGAGACCGTGGACCCCGTCGCAGGTGCGAGGGCACCTGCGGCCACCTGGGCGAGGCGCTGGACCGGACCGCTGACCGGCGACGTGGCAGCGTGGAGGGCGGGCGCCGCGCCGCTGGCTCCGGTGAGGCCGGACGCGGGCGGGGTGCCGGTGCCGACGCTGGCGACCGCGCTGCTGGCGGTGCTGGTGACCGATCCGGCGACCGGGTTGACGACCGGGCTGCTGCCGGGCCGGTGACCGACGCGCCGTGCTGGCGACGGTGCTGGTAACCGGGCCGGTGACAGCGCTGGGGACGCTGGTCGCGTTGCCGCTGGCCGGCGAAGCTGCCGACTTCGGGCTGGACGCCGTCCCGGGCGTGGTCCCGGCGCTCTGGTCGCTGCCCTGGCCCGGAATGACGTCCTGGGTGACCGTGCGGACGGCGGAAGCCACGGCGCTGGTAGCCGCCGGGACGGGCGACTGTCCGGCATCGTCGCTGGATCCCGCCGGCGGCGGTGCGCCCACGCTGGCCGCCGGGGCGTTCGCGGCGGGGATGGCCGGGACGTTCGCGGCCGGGACGTCCGCAGCAGGGGTGGCAGGGGCGGCGGCGGCACTGGCGGGATGCCTGGCTGGCCGATGCTGGCTGGCTCGCGGTGCTCGGCTGGGCCGCCGTGCTGCGAGCTTGAGGCTGGGCTCTGGGTGGACGTCCCCTGGTTGGTGCTCCCGCCAGGCGCCGGGCTGCCGGGTGCCGCGCTGACCGGCCCGGAGCTGGTGCCTGGTCCAGAGCTGCTGCCCTGGCCTGCGATAACGCTCTGGACGGAGCTGGTCACCGACCCGGCCACCGAGCCGACCGCAGAACTGACCGGGGACGCGGGGCTGCCGCCGCCCGGAGAACCCGCGGTGAGTGCGCTGAGGCTGCTTCCGGGGGAGTCAGGGGCCTGCGCGGCGGCGGGGTTCTGGTCCGCGACGGCGCGCCCGGCCATGAGCACGCCAAAAACAAGCGCTGCGGCCAACGCTCCGCACGCGTACAGGCAAACCCTCAGGGCCAGCAGTAAGGCCCGTGAGCGGGTGGCGGACCCCTCCACGGCGAACACGCTACCCCTGGAGCCGATAATCATGCATATCTTGCTAGCTGCCGGACTACGCCCGGCTTGCCGACTTGTCCGGGTAAGGGGCGTCTGCCTGTACGGAAGCCGCCGGCGGTCCGGAAAAAAAATACGAGTACCAGGGAGGCACCACGGTGTCGGACGATGCGGAAGGCGCGGTCGATGACGGCGCGGGTGCGGGCAATTCGGATGCGGTCCTGTGTCAGGTGGACGGCCCGATCGCGGTCGTCACCATCAACCGCCCCGCCGCACGGAACGCGGTGAACGGGGCAGTGGCGGCCGGGATGGCCGCCGTTCTCGATGACCTGGACGCGCGCCCCGACGTCCGGGTCATCGTGCTGACCGGGGCGGGTGGCACGTTCTGCGCGGGCATGGACCTGAAGGGGTTCCTGGCCGGCGAAAACGCGATGGCCGGCGGCCGCGGGTTCGCCGGCATCGTGGAACGGCCGCCGGTCAAGCCGGTCATCGCCGCGGTCGAGGGCTACGCGCTGGCCGGCGGGTTCGAGGTCGCGCTCAGCTGCGACCTCATCGTGGCCAGCGAGGCGGCCAGCTTCGGGCTGCCAGAAGTCACCCGGGGCCTGGTCGCCGCAGCCGGCGGGCTACTCCGGCTGCCCCGCCGCATCCCGTACCACCTGGCCATGGAGGTCGCACTGACCGGAGACCGTATCCCGGCCCCGCAGCTGCACCGGGCCGGCCTGATCAACCGGCTGGTGCCGCCCGGCCAGGCTCTCGCCATGGCCACCGAGCTGGGCCGCCGGCTCAGCCAGAACGCACCGCTCGCCCTGGCCGCCACCAAGCGGGTCGTCGTGGAGTCCGCCGACTGGCCCTCGGCCGAGGAATTCGGCCGCCAGAACGAGATCACCGCCCCGGTGTTCGGCTCGGCCGACGCCCGGGAGGGCGCGGCGGCGTTCGCCGAGAAACGGCCTCCAGTCTGGCGTGGCCAGTGAGGCTGGTGAGGTAATCCGGGAGCCCATCTGGCCGCCCGGCCTGCGGCGGGCTGGGCGGCCCGCCCCCGCGAGCCGCGCCCGCCCCTTAGGATCGGGGCGCAGACTGGCCCACACCAGCGGCTCACCACCAGACTCTCGTTGGGGACATTGATGTGCGGAATTGTCGGCTGCCTGGCCCTCGCCCTGGAGGCAGACCCGGACCAGAACTGGGTGCACACCGCCACCGAGCGGATCACCCACCGGGGACCGGATGACGAGGGGTTCTACACCGACCCCGACGTCGCCCTGGGCTTCCGCCGGCTGGCGATCATCGACCTGTCCCCGGGCGGGCACCAGCCGATGCGGTCCGCCGACGGGCGCTACTGGATGGTCTACAACGGCGAGATCTACAACTACGTCGAGCTCGGCCAGGAACTACGCCAGCAGGGCGTGACGCTGCGGACCACCTCGGACTCCGAGGTCCTGCTGGAGATGTACGCGCTGCTGGGCAAGGACGTCGTGCACCGGCTGCGGGGCATGTTCGCGTTCGCGATCTGGGACACCTGGACACGGGAACTGTTCTGCGCCCGGGACCAGTTCGGGATCAAGCCGTTCTACTACACCGTGGACGAGGCCCAGGAGCACGACTGGCTGGACGGGCAGGCCACGCGGTCCGGGCTGACCGAGGGGCAGGCTCCGGGCAGCTCCGCGTGGGATACCCGCCCCGCCGGGCGGCACGCGGCCGGGCCGTCCGCCCCGGCAGCGCCGGTTCCGGCGGGCTTTGGGCCGGCAGGTCCTGGGCCCGCGGCCCCAGCGTCCGCGTCCTCCGGGCGGCACGGCCGGCACGCGGTGGGCTCAGACCGGCCGGCTTCAGACCAGCTGGCCCCAAGCCAGCCAGCGTCAGACCAGCCCGCACCGGGCGGTCCCGGCCGGCTGCTGCGGTTCGCTTCCGAACGCAAGTGCCTGGCCCGCCCGGGCGAGCTGAGTGCCCTGGACCGGGACGCGCTCCGTCAGTACCTGGCTTTCCAGTTCGTGCCGCCGCCGGCTTCGCTGACCCCGCCCATCCGGGTCCTCCCCCCCGGGCACGCGCTGATCGCGCGGCCGGGCGGCAGCGTGGACGTGTTCCGCTACTGGCGCGCCGACCTGCGGCCCGCCCCGGCCCCCAGCGAGGGCAGCGCCGCCTCGATCCTGGCGGTGATGCGCGACTCGATCGCCGTGCATCTGCGCAGCGACGCGCCGCTCGGCGCGTTCCTGTCCGGCGGGATCGACTCGGCGGCGATCTGCGCTCTGGCCGCGGAACACCGCCCGGACCTGCTCACCTTCACCGTCGGGTTCGAGCGCGAAGGCTACAGCGAGATCGACCGGGCGCAGGAGACCGCCGCCGCGCTGGGCGTGAAGTCGATCCCCTACGTGATCAGCGCGGAGGAGTTCTTCACCCACCTGCCCCGGATCATCTGGCACCTGGACGATCCGATGGCCGACGCGGCGGCGGTCCCGCTGTGGTTCGTGGCCCGTGAGGCCAGCAGGCACGTCAAGGTGGTGCTGTCTGGCGAAGGCTCGGACGAGCTGTTCGGCGGCTACGCCATCTACCACCAGCCGGGCCTGGTCCGGGCCGGGGAGCGGCTGCCGGAACTGGCCCGGGCGCCGCTGAAGCGGGCGGCCTCGATGATCCCGGCCGGGGTCAAGGGCAAGGGTTTCCTGGAACGGACCTCGACCCCGCTGCGGGAGCGCTACATCGGGAACGCGCACGTGTTCGTAGACAGCCAGGTGGACCTGGTGGCCCGGGGGCCCGGATCACCAGCCGCCAGCGCGTACGCCGTCACCGCTCCCGTCTATGACCAGGCCGCCGAGGCAGGCCTGGACGACACGTCCACCATGCAGCTGGTGGACATCAACACCTGGCTGCACGGCGACATCCTGGTCAAGGCGGACCGGATGACGATGGCGCACAGCCTGGAGCTGCGGGTGCCGTTCCTGGACCGCGAGGTCATGGCCGTGGCCGCCCGGCTGGCCCGGGAGGAGAAGATCGGCGGGGGCACCACCAAGCTGGCGCTGCGCCAGGCCATGGGCGCCGTGCTGCCCCAGGCCGCCGCGGAACGGGCCAAGCTGGGTTTCCCGGTGCCGATCGGGCACTGGCTCAAGGGCGAGATGTACGGCTGGGCGGAGCGCCTGCTGCGTGAGGCCAGGACCGGCGAATGGATCGACCGGGACGCCGCGCTCAACCTGCTGGAGCGGTTCCGTGCGGGTGAGCCCGACGTGAGCTGGCGGCACATCTGGGTGCTGATCGTGTTCTCGCTGTGGCACCAGATCTACGTGGAGCGGGTGTACGACCCGGCCGCGCTCGGCTGGGAACACGCGCCGCGGCCGGGAAGCACCTGGTAGACCGCTCTGCGAGCGGGCCGACGGAGCGGACTGGCGTGGCCGGCCAGGGCTCAGCCGGTCATCGGGGCCAGGCCCGGGCCGGGGCCAGGCCCGTACGCAGCCAGCTTGTCGCGCAACCGGCCGCGGCCGCGGTGCAGCCGCGACATCACGGTGCCGATCGGGGTGCCCATGATCTCGGCGATCTCCTTGTAGGCGTAACCCTCGATGTCGGCCAGGTACACCGCGACCCGGAACTCCTCGGGCAGATCCCGCAGCGCGCGCAGGATCTCCGAGTCGGCCAGCCGGTCGAGCGCCTCCGCCTCGGCCGACCTGGCCTGGGCGGCCAGCGGGTCCGCGGGCATCTGCCATTCCTGGAAGTCGCCGCCGGACGCCTGCCGGGGCTCACGGCGCCGCTTACGGTAGGTGTTGATGAACGTGTTGGCCAGGATGCGATGCAGCCAGGCCTTCAGGTTGGTGCCCGGACGGAACTGGTGGAACGCGGCGTACGCCTTGGCCGAGGTCTCCTGGACGAGGTCCTCGGCGTCCGTTGGGTTGCGGGTCATGCGCAGCGCAGCGGGGTACAGCTGGCCGAGGAACGGCACGACGTCCTGTTCGAACCGCCGGTCCCGGTCCGGTGCCTCTTCGCTAGTCCCCATGGGTTACTCCACTGCTCGGTCGTTACCCTCACCCTAAAGACGTACGGGAACACCCGTCCGGCTCGGTGAATCGGGTCACTTTTTTCCCCGCTGCTCCTGCCCTCCTTTTTTTACTCCCCGAAACTGAGAGATTCCTGAAGGCGCACTGTGTGCCGTCGCGGCGGCGCTACCGGTACTTCGGAGCCAGGGTGCCGCGCGGACTGGCCGGCTGGCCGGGTGATCTACCTGCACCCATGCTGCCAGACCCCGGTACGGCCCGGCGCATGCGGGCCTGCGCGCGGCCAGGTCACAATGAGGCGGGTGACCAGCGTTCTCCCGGGCGGCCCCCCAGCAGGCGAGCCACGACCAGACGCTCAGATAACGGACGAGCGGGCGCTGATCACCCTGGCCAGCTCGCTGGGCGCGGGCTCTGTGGCCGGCTGGTCCGCCGCGGAGCGGGACCTGGTGGCCCGGTCGGAGGACCGCGGGCCCAGCAGCAACCACGCGGTGACGGCCGCCCGGGACCGGATCCGGGCCGGGGAAGACCCGCTCGGCGACGCCTTCTGCGCGCTGCGCAGCCCGGCGGGCCGGCGGGTGCTCGGGCAGACGTTCACCCCGCCGCCGGTCATCGAGAGCATGGTCGCCTGGGCGGCGGGGACCGGGGTCCGCCCGGCCCGGGTGGTGGACCCTGGCTCCGGCTCGGCCCGGATGCTGCTGGCTGCGGGACGCCGCTGGCCGCAGGCCGCCCTGGTCGGCGTGGAGATCGATCCGGTGGCCGCGATCATCGGCCGGGCCAGCCTGGCCGCGGCCGGGTTCGCGGGCCGGTCCGCGGTGCTGCTCGGCGACTACTGCTGTGCCCGGCTGCCGCGCGCCGCAGGGCCGACGCTGTTCCTGGGCAACCCGCCTTACGTGCGCCACCATCAGATCTCCGCGCCGGGAAAGGACTGGCTCCGCCGCGCTGCCCGGGAGCAAGGGCTGCCCGCCAGCGGGCTGGCCGGGCTGCACGCTCATTTCTTCCTGGCCACCGCGCGCCACGCGGCCCCGGGCGACCTGGGGGTGCTCATCACCGCGGCCGAGTGGCTGGACGTCAACTACGGCCGGCTCGTCCGGGAGTTGCTGCTCGGGGCCCTCGGCGGCCAGGCGGTCCACCTGATCGAGCCGGCCACGGCGGTGTTCGCGGACGCGGCAGCGACCTCGGTCATCGCCTGCTTCCGCCCGGGCACCACCCCGGAGGCGATCCGGATGCGCCGGGTGGCGGGCCCAGCGGAGCTGGGCGCACTGCCGGGCGGCACCCCGGTAGCCGTCCCGGTGCTGCGGGCCGCCTCCCGCTGGGGGCCGTTGCTTCGTGCCGCCAGCCCCGCAGCGGCCAGATCTGGAGCGGCCAGACCTGGAACGGCCAGCCCCGCAGCGGCCAGCCCCCGATCAGCCGGCCCCCGGCGCCCGCGACGTCCCCGCGAGGATCACGTGGAGTTGGGTGAACTGTGCCGGGTGCACCGGGGCCAGGTCACCGGCGCGAACGCGGTGTGGGTCACGGCCGGGCCGCATCCGCTGGTCCCGGCCCGGTTCTGTGTCCCCGCGGTGACCCGGGCCCGGGAGCTGATCGCGGCCGGCCCGGTCCTGGCCCCGGGCGCCTCGCTGCGCCAGGTCATCAGCCTGCCTGCGGACCTGGACGACCTGCCCAGCGGGGAGCGGGGCGGCGTGGCCCGCTTCCTGCGCCAGGCCACGGCGGCCGGGGCCGCCGACTCCTACGTGGCCCGGCACCGCACGCCCTGGTGGCGGGTCCGGCTCGGTGTGCCGCCGCCCATCATGGCCAGCTACATGGGCCGCCGACCGCCGGTCTTCGTGCGGAACCAGGCCGGGGCCAGTTACCTGAACATCGCGCACGGACTGTACCCGCGCGAGCCGCTGGACCCCGGGGTGCTGGACGCCCTGGCGGCGTACCTGAGCCGGTCCGTCTCCCCGGAGCAGGGCCGGGTCTACGCGGGCGGCCTGATCAAGTTCGAGCCCCGCGAGATGGAACGGCTGCTGGTCCCGGGGCTGGCTCTGCTCGCCGCGCAGGCCAGCCACGCTGACCGGCCGCTATATCCAGCCGTGGTACCACATGTGCGACAGCCAGTCTGAGTACGGGATGATCTTCCCCGCCACGATCGGGTACAGGTAGGCGAAGTTCAGCAGCACCCCGAGCAGGTAGGCGCCGACCACCCCGGCGCCGACCGTGCGGCGCATCACCGAGGCCCGGGCCGGGCCGAGGATCAGCCCCAGGCACAAGGTGATCGACAAGATCAGGAAGGGCTCGAACTCCAGCGCGTAGAAGAAGAACTCGGTGCGGTGGTCGTGGAGCGCGAACCAGAACCAGGGCAGCCAGCCCACGGCCACGCCCAGCAGCAGCGCCCCGGCCCGCCAGTCGCGGCGGGTCAGCCACCAGGCCACGCAGACCAGCAGGGTGGCGATGGACGCCCACCAGATCACCGGCGTGCCGATGGCCAGCACTTCCTGCGCCTTGGAGCTGGCGCAGGCTGCGTGCGTGCCACCCGCCGGGCACTGCCAGAAGAACGCGACCGGCCTGCTCATGACCAGCCACGTCCACGGCTGCGACTGATAGGGGTGATGGGTGGTCAGGCCCAGGTGGAACTGGAGCATCTGCTGCTGGTAGTGCGCGAACGAGAGCAGCGCGGAGATGACCGGGATATGGTCGCCGTTCTGGGCCGCCCACTGCCGGTCGTATCCGGTGCTGGTGAAGAACCAGCCGGACCAGGTGACCAGGTACACCACGACGGGCAGCAGGCCGAACCAGGCTGGCATCCAGCGGTGCCGCCGGATGGTGTCGGTGAAGCCGTTGGGCAGCCCCGCAGCCCGGCGGGCGCCGACGTCCCACGCGATCACCAGCCCGGTGAGGCCGAGCAGATACCAGATCGCGTCCCACTTCGAGGCCAGGGCCAGGCCCATGCAGGCCCCCGCGCCCACCCGCCACCACGGGATCTGCTGCCGCCACACGCTCCACCGGGTGGCCCCGCCCAGGCGCTCCGGCTCGAGCCGGCCCGGTTCCAGGCCGTCCAGCTCATGGCCGGCGGGCATCGCGGCCACCGCCGTGGCCAGCCGGGCCCGGGTGACGTCCCGGTCCACGACCAGGCAGCCGAAGGTGGCCAGGACCCAGAACATCAGGAAGATGTCCAGCAGGGCCGTGCGGCTCATCACGAATTCCAGCCCGTCCAGCGCCAGCAGCAGGCCGGCGATGCAGCCGAGCAGGGTGGACCGGGTCATCCGCCGCGCGATCCGGGCCAGCAGCAGGATGGCCAGCGACCCGATCAGCGCGGCGGAGAACCGCCAGCCGAACGAGTTGACGCCGAACGTCCACTCGCCGAACGCGATGAACAGCTTCCCCACCGGGGGGTGCACGACGAACTCCCCGCCGGCCGTGAAGATGTGCGTGTTTCCCCGGACGAGCATCGAGTTCCGGGCGCTCACGTAGTTGTGCTCGACGCCGAACCGCAAGATCCCCAGCGCGTCCGGGACGTAGTACGTCTCGTCGAAGATGACCTTGTCCGGCACGTTCAGCTGGTTGAACCGCAGGAACGCGCCGAACGCGGTGACCAGCAGCGGGCCCAGCCAGCCCCAGAGCGCGCTGCCGGGCATGGGCGGCACCATCCGGGCCAGCAGCCCGGATGGCTGGTCGTTGGTCGCGGACGGCTGGGCCGTCGTCCGGGAGGCCATCATCGGTCACATGGTATGGGCGCGGGCGGGTACCGCGGGCGGCAGATTGCCACGTATTGGCGTGGCGGGCCCGGCCCGGCCGACCCGCGGACCTGGCCCTGGGACATAGCGTGGTCCCCGGCATGAACACCAGCGACGCAGCGCACCCCGGCGGCTCCCCGGCCCCGGCCGCCGGCGGCTCCCTGCCCGCCAGCGGCTCCCAGGCCGCCGGTGGTTTCCCGCTCGCCGGCAGTTCCCCGCCTGCCAGCGGCTCCGCTTCGGCCGCCGCTGGCCGCTACGGCACGCTCACGGTGGCGGCCGTGCCGATCGGCCGCCCCGGGGACGCGTCCCCGCTGCTCGCCCAGGCCCTCGCCGAGGCCCCGCTGGTGGCGGCCGAGGACACCCGGCGGCTGCGGCGGCTGGCCGCCACCCTCGGCGTCGAGGTGACCGGCCGGGTCGTCTCGTACTGGAACGCGGTGGAGCGCCAGCGCAGTGACCAGTTGCTCGACGTGCTGCGCAGCGGCCAGGACGTGCTCCTGGTGTCGGACGCGGGCATGCCCACGATCAGCGATCCCGGGTACCGGCTGGTGGCCGCCGCGGCCGACGCGGGCGCCCGGGTCAGGGTCCTGCCCGGACCGTCCGCGGTGACCGCCGCGCTGGCCGTGTCCGGCCTGCCCACCGACCGGTTCTGCTTCGAGGGGTTCCCGCCCGCTAAGGCTGGCGAGCGGGCGCGCCGCTTCGCCGAGCTGGCCGCCGAGTCCCGGACCCTGGTCTTCTTCGAGGCCGCCAAGCGGATCCGGGCCACCCTGGACGAGCTGGCCGCGGCGTTCGGGCCCGGCCGCCGGGCGGTGGTCTGCCGTGAGCTGACCAAGACCCACGAAGAGGTCCGCCGGGGCACGCTGGGTGAGCTGGCGCAGTGGGCCGCAGACGGCACGCTGGGCGAGATCACCCTGGTCGTGGAGGGGTATCAGGGCGGACCCCGGATCACCCCGGCGGAGGCGGCGGCCGAGGTGGGCCGCCGGGCCAGGGCCGGCCAGCCGCGCAACGAGGTGATCGCCGCGGTCGCCCGGGAGTACGGCCTGCGGCGGCGCGAGGTGTACGACGCCGTGCTGGCGGCCCGCCGGTCCGCCGGGCCGGACCCGCAGGCCCCTCGCGAGCCTGGACCCGCAGGCCCCCGGCGGACCCGGCACCCACGCCCCGGCGGGGCCGGCGTAATCCGTTCGGGACCTGCCCAGGGTGCCTCTAGGCTGGAGTCATGTCCGCGACGACCCGTCACATCCTGACCGCACCCGCCTGGCCGTACGCCAACGGCCCCCGCCACATCGGCCATGTCTCCGGCTTCGGCCTCCCGTCGGACATGTTCAGCCGGTACCAGCGGATGGCGGGCAACCAGGTACTGATGGTCAGCGGGACCGACGAGCATGGCACGCCCATCCAGGTCGCCGCCGACGCGGAGGGGCTGACCGCCCGCCAGCTCGCCGACCGCTACAACCGCATCATCGCGGAGGACCTGCGCGCGCTGGGCCTCTCCTACGACCTGTTCACCCGGACCACCACCCGCAACCACTACGCGGTGGTGCAGGAGATCTTCCTCGGGCTGCTCAAGAACGGCTACATCTTCCCGCAGACCACGCTGGGCGCGATCTCGCCGTCCACCGGCCGGACCCTGCCCGACCGCTACATCGAGGGCACCTGCCCGATCTGCGGGTACGAGCACGCCCGCGGTGACCAGTGCGACAACTGCGGCAACCAGCTCGACCCGGTGGACCTGATCGCCCCCCGCTCGAAGATCAACGGCGAGGCGCCCCAGTTCATCGAGACCGAGCAGTACTTCCTGGACCTGCCCGCGTTCACCGAGGTGCTCCGCACCTGGCTGGGGAGCAAGACCGGCCAGTGGCGGCCCAACGTGCTGAACTTCTCGCTGAACCTGCTCGACGAGCTGCGCCCCCGGGCCATCACCCGGGACCTCGACTGGGGCGTGCCTGTCCCGCTGGACGGCTGGCGGGATCGCCCGGACAAGCGCATCTACGTCTGGTTCGACGCGGTCATCGGCTACCTGTCCGCGTCCATCGAGTGGGCCCGCCGCTCCGGGGACCCGGACGCCTGGCGCGCCTGGTGGGAGTCGCCCGACGCCGAGTCCTATTACTTCATGGGCAAGGACAACATCGTCTTCCACTCCGAGATCTGGCCCGCGATGCTGTTCGGCTACGACGGCCGGGGCAGCAAGGACGGCACCCCAGGCCAGCTCGGGGCGCTGAACGTGCCGACCGAGGTGGTGTCCAGCGAGTACCTGACGATGGAGGGCCGGAAGTTCTCCTCCTCCCGCTCCGTCGTCATCTACGTGCGGGACTTCCTGGGGCGCTACGACGTTGACGCGCTGCGCTACTACGTGGCGGCCGCCGGGCCGGAGAACCAGGACACCGACTTCACCTGGAGCGAGTTCCTCCGCCGCAACAACGACGAGCTGGTCGCCACCTGGGGCAACCTGGTGAACCGCTCGGTGTCGTTCGCGGCCAAGAACATCGGCTCGGTCCCGGAGCCCGGCGAACTGAGCGGAGCTGACCGGGAGATCCTGGAGCGCTCCCGCCAGGCCTTCGACCGGGTCGGCGGCTCGCTGGGCCGGTCCCGGTTCAAGGCGGGGGTCAACGACGCCATGCGCGCCGTCGGCGAGGCCAACAAGTACATGTCCGACCAGGCGCCGTGGAAGCTGCGCGAGTCCGACCCGGAGCGGATGCGCACGATCATGCACGTGGTCCTGCAGCTGGTCGACGACGCCAAGACCATGCTCACCCCGTTCCTGCCCGAGTCCTCGGCCAAGGTCTACGCGATGCTGGGCGGCGAGGGCACCTGGACCGGCATGCCGAGGATCGAAGAGGTGGAAGAGGACGGCGGCCCGCCGTACCCGGTGGTCACCGGGGACTACGACGCCGTCGCCCGCTGGGAGTCCCGCTCCATCACGCCGGGCACCCCGCTGGCCCCGCCGTCGCCGCTGTTCACCAAGCTCGACCCCTCGATCGTCGACGAGGAGCTGGGCCGCCTGGAGCAGCCGCCGGAGTGAGCACGCCAGCCCCCGATCCAGCCAGCACGGAGCGAGTCGCCGACCAGTACGGGCGGCCGCCCGCCCCCGACCCGGAGCCGCTGCCGGCCACCGCGTTCGACAGTCACTGCCATCTGAACCTGGTGCCCGGCCCGGTCGGGGACGTGGTGGCCCGGGCCGGGGCCTGCGGCATCTCCCGGATGATCACCGTGGGCACCGACTTGCCGTCCTCGTACTGGGCCGTGGCCTGCGCGGCCGGCCACGACCAGGTCTACGCCGCGGTCGCGATCCATCCGAACGACACCAGGGCCGTGTCGGGTTCCGTTGCGGAGAAGGAAGCGGTCCGGGAGGAGATCGCCGGGCTCGCGCGCGAGCCGCGGGTGCGGGCGGTGGGCGAGACCGGGCTGGACTACTACTGGGACGACGCGCCGCCCGAGCTCCAGCACGAGTGGTTCCGGGCGCACATCGCGATCGCCAGGCAGGCGGGCAAGGCGCTGATGATCCACGACCGGGACGCGCACGACGACGTGCTGCGCATCCTGGACGAGGAGGGCCCGCCGGACCAGGTGGTGTTCCACTGCTTCTCCGGGGACGCAGCGATGGCCAAACGCTGCGTGGCCGCGGGCTACGTGCTGAGCTTCGCGGGGACGCTGACGTTCAAGAACGCCCAGCCGCTGCGCGACGCCGCCATGGTCGCGCCGCCCGAGTCGCTGCTGGTCGAGACCGACGCCCCGTTCCTGACCCCGGTGCCGAACCGGGGTAAGTCCAACTCCCCGGTCCAGGTGGTGCACACGCTGCGCGCCCTCGCGGCGATCAAGCAGCTGGACGTGGCCGAGATGTGCGCGATCATCGAGGCGACCGGCCAGCGCGTCTTCGGCCCGTGGTGAGTGAGCTGCTCGTCCCGGGCGAGATCCGGGACCTGGCCCGCAAACTGGACGTCCGGCCGTCCAAGCGGCTCGGCCAGAACTTCGTCACCGACGCGGGCACGGTCCGGCGCATCGTGTCGCTGGCCGCGCTCGAGCCGGACGACGTCGTGCTCGAAGTCGGGCCGGGGTTCGGCTCGCTGACCCTGGCCCTGCTCCCGGCCGCCCGCCAGGTCACCGCCGTCGAGGTGGATCCGGTGCTGGCCGCCGCGCTTCCGGTGACCGTCGCCGCCCATGCCCCCTCATTTCCGCAACGCCTGGCGGTCGTCACGGCCGACGCCGCGCGGATCGGGGCGGCCGAACTGCCCGGGGACCCGCCTACGGCGCTGGTCGCCAACCTGCCCTACAACGTGGCGGTGCCGGTGCTGCTGCACCTCCTGGCCGAGTTGCCCTCGCTGCGCCGGGGCCTGGTGATGGTGCAGGCCGAGGTGGCCGACCGGATGACCGCGCCCCCCGGGAGCCGGGTCTACGGCGTGCCCTCGGTCAAGCTGGCCTGGTACGCGGACGCCCGCCGGGCCGGGCCGGTGCCGCGCACGGTGTTCTGGCCGGTGCCCAACGTGGACTCCGGGCTGGTCGCCTTCACCCGCCGGGACCCTCCAGACGTCATGCTGGCCGGGGCTGTGGTGCCGCGCGCCGCCGTGTTCGCGGTGGTGGACGCGGCGTTCTCGCAGCGGCGCAAGACGCTCCGCGCGGCCCTGGCCGGCTGGGCCGGGTCGGCCACGGACGCGGAACGGATCCTGCGCACGGCCGGGGTAGACCCGGGGGCGCGGGGCGAGGCGCTGGGAGTCGCCGAGTTCGCCCGGATCGCCCAGGCAGCTACGATCGGGGGATCGTGACCGCTGTGACTGCGCGGGTGCCCGCGAAGGTGAATCTCCAGCTCTCTGTGGGGCCGCCCGGTGCGGATGGCTACCACGACCTGGTGACGGTGTTCCATGCCCTGGCGCTGTTCGACGAGGTCACCGTGACCTCTGCCGACACCGACAGTGTGGTGGTCACCGGGGAGGGTGCCCGCAGCGTGCCGGCGGACGGCAGCAACCTGGCCGCCCGGGCCGTCGCGGCGCTGCTCGACGCGGTCGGGCCCGGGGTCAGGGACGCGCCCGGCCTGGCGATCGAGATCAGGAAGCGGATCCCCGTCGCGGCCGGGCTGGCCGGCGGCAGTGCGGACGCGGCCGGGGCGCTGGTCGCCTGCAACGAGCTGTGGGGCGCTGGCCTCAGCCACGCCGAACTGGCCGAGGTGGCCGCGAAGGTCGGCAGCGACGTCGGGTTCGCCCTGCTCGGCGGGACCGCCGTCGGCCTGGGCCGCGGCGACCAGGTCACCCCGGCCCTGGCCGCCGGGACGTATCACTGGGTCCTCGCGTTCGCGGACGGGCAGCTGTCCACTCCCGCGGTCTACGCGGCCTGCGACCGGCTCCGGGCGGGCCGGGCTGCTCCGCCCGCTGCGCCGCAGCTGAACACGGCCCTGATGGCCGCGCTGCGCTCGGGTGATCCGGCGGAACTCGGCCCGCTGCTGAGCAACGATCTCCAGCCCGCCGCGGTGTCGCTGCTGCCCCGGCTGCGCCAGGCGCTGGCCGCGGGCCGGGAGCACGGCGCGCTCGGCGCCATCGTGTCCGGCTCCGGGCCGACCTGCGCGTTCCTGGCCCGGGACGGAGCGCACGCGCGCGACCTGGCTGTGGGTCTGGCTGGCGCCGGGGTGTGCCGCACGGTGGCCAGCGTGTCCGGTCCCGCCCCCGGCGCGACCGTACTCACTGCGCCCAGCACGCGCGCGTGAGCGGGCGGCCGGCGTGAGTACTCCTCAGGTGAACCTGGTCAACCTGGAGCGGGCGTTCAAGGCGTACGGGCAGCGGCCGCTGCTGGACGGGGTGTCCGCCGGGGTCGCGGTCGGCGACCGGATCGGCATCGTCGGCCGCAACGGCGCGGGCAAGAGCACCTTGCTGTCCGTGCTGGCCGGGACCGAGGCGCTGGACAGCGGCCGGGCGACCCGCGCCCGGGGGTTGCGGATCGGGGTGCTGGCCCAGCGCAGCGAGCTGACCGGCACCGTGGCCTCGATCGTGGTCGGCGACCTGCCCGAGCACGCCTGGGCGGCCAGCCCCCGGACCCGCTCGGTGCTGGCCGCCCTGCTGCCCGGGATGGACCTGGGCGCCCCGGCGGACCGGCTCTCCGGCGGGGAGTCCCGGCGGGTCGCGCTGGCCGTCGGTCCTGATCGGTGAGCACGACCTGCTGCTCCTGGACGAGCCCACCAACCACCTGGACGTCGAGGCCATCGACTGGCTGGCCCAGCACCTGGCCGGGCGGCCGGAAGCGCTGGTCGCGGTGACCCACGACCGCTGGTTCCTGGACGCGGTGTGCAACCGGACCTGGGAACTGGCCGAAGGCCACGTGCACGCCTACGACGGGGGGTACTCCGCGTACGTGCTGGCCCGGGCGGAACGGGCCCGGGTCGCCGAGGCCACCGACCGGCGGCGGCGCAACCTGCTGCGCAAGGAACTGGCCTGGCTGCGCCGCGGGCCGCCCGCCCGGACCAGCAAGCCCCGGTTCCGGGTGGACGCGGCCAACGCGCTCATCGAGCACGAGCCGCCCGCGCGGGACGAGGTGGAGCTGATCCGGGCGGCGACTGTACGGCTCGGCAAGACCGTCATCGAAGCGGAGGACGTCAGCGTGGCCGCGGGCCCGCGGACCTTGCTCGACGACGTGACCTGGCGGCTCGGCCCGGGCGAGCGGGTCGGCCTGATCGGGCCGAACGGCAGCGGCAAGAGCACGCTGCTGAACCTGCTGGCGGTCGGCGGCGAGGTGACCGGCGAGGAGGAGGGCGAAGAAGCGGGCGGGCCGGGGCTGAGCGTGACCGGCGAGATCATCCGGGGGAAGACGGTCCGGCTGGGCTACCTGCACCAGGGTGACGCCGGGCTCGATCCCGACGCTCACCCCGCGAGAGGCGGTCACGCAGGTGCGCGGCACGCTCGACTCCGCGCAGGGCGCCGCAGCGGCCAGCCAGCTCCTCGACCGGCTCGGCCTGCGCGGCGACACCCAGTGGACGCCTGCCAGCGAGCTGTCCGGCGGCGAGCGGCGGCGGCTGCAGCTGCTCCGCATCCTGGTGGACGAGCCGAACGTGCTGTTCCTCGACGAGCCCACCAACGACCTGGACGTGGACACGCTCACCGAGCTCGAGGACCTGCTGGACGGATGGCCGGGATCCCTGGTGCTGGTCAGCCACGACCGCTACTTCCTGGAGCGGGTCACCGACCACGTGGTCGCCCTGCTCGGGGACGGGAATCTGTCCTTCCTGCCGGGTGGGGTCGAGGAGTACCTGCGCCGCCGGATGGCGGCCGCTGGGGCTGCCGCTGGGACGGGCACCCAGGCGGGCGGGGCCGGGACTCCTCCGGGCGTGACGGCCTCCGCGGGCGGCGCAGGCTCTTCAGTCCGTCGCGGGGGCGCCGGGCGGAGCCGCGCCGCCAGGCGGAGCGGGGGCGCAACGGGCCGCCCGCAAGGACATGGCCCGGCTGGAGCGCCAGATCGACCGGCTCACGACCCAGGAGAACAAGCTGACCGCGGCGCTGGCCGAGCACGCCGCCGACTACGTCCGGCTGACCGAGCTGGGCGCCGAGCTCCGCGCGGTCCAGGACGAGAAGGCCCGCCTCGAAGAGCAGTGGCTGGAAGCCGCCGAAGACACCTGACCCAGCCAGCAGCAGCGCAGTGCAGTGCGCCGCGTGGCGTCGATGGCCGGGGCTAGGCGTCCAGCGGGGCGAGCAGGACCCGGAGCAGGTCGGCCAGAGTCCGGCGGTCGGTCTCGCTCAGCCCGCTCAGCAGCGCGTGCTCGCTGCGCAAGAGATCGGCCAGGGCCGCGTCGACCCGGTCCACCCCGGCCGGGGTCAGCGTGACCAGCACCCCGCGGCGATCCTGGGGATCGGGCTCCCGGCGGACCAGGCCGGCCTTGGCCAGCTGGTCGACGCGGTTGGTCATCGTGCCCGAGGTGACCAGCGTGGCCCGGAGCAGTGCGCCCGGCGTGAGCTGATACGGGGCACCCTGCCTGCGCAGGGCGGACAGCACGTCGAACTCCCAGAGCTCCAGCCCGTGGTCGGTGAAAGCCGCGCGGCGAGCCCGGTCCAGGTGGCGGGCTAGCCGGGAGATGCGGCTGAGCACCTGGAGCGGTTCCACGTCGAGG
The DNA here is from genome assembly GCA_963781085.1 of uncultured Actinomycetes bacterium. Lineage (GTDB taxonomy): Bacteria > Actinomycetota > Actinomycetes > Streptosporangiales > Streptosporangiaceae > RYN-230. Next base: position 49,343 of record CAWAES010000037.1, on the reverse strand, counting down.
TCCGGGCCGTTCGGAATGCCAGGCGGCCACGAGATCGTCCACCTCGTCGCGCGGCAGCGCGGCTGGGTGGGCTGGTCTCGCGGGCTGCTCGTCCATGCGGGCAGCATATCTCTTGACATCAAGAGTGTGGTCCCGGTAGACAGGTGCCGCTGATATATCTTGATGTCGAGAGAAATGGTGGTCGGAATGTGGGACCCAGGCGCCTATCTCCGGTTCGGCACCGAGCGGGCCCGGCCGTTCTTTGACCTGGTCAGCCAGGTCCGGGCCGAGGCTCCCGGGTTCGTGGCCGATCTGGGCTGCGGTCCCGGAAACCTGACCGCCGCGCTGGCCGCACGCTGGCCGGCCGCCCGCGTGCTGGGCGTGGACAGCTCCCCGGAGATGATCGAGGCCGCCGCAGGCGGAGGCCGGGGACCGGCTGACCTTCGAGCTGGCCGACCTCCGGACCTGGCAGCCGGACCAGCCCATCGACGTGATCACCTGCAACGCGGTGCTGCAGTGGATCCCCGGCCACCAGGAACTGCTCACGTCGTGGGTGCGCTGGCTGGCCCCGGGCGGCTGGCTGGCCTTCCAGCTCCCGGGCAACTTCGACCAGCCGAGCCACACCATCCTGCGCGAGCTGGCCAGCACGCCGCGCTGGCGGCCGCTGCTCGACGGCGTCCAGCTGAACCGGCAGGCCGGCGAGCCCGGGGACTACCTGGCCCTGCTGGCCGGGGCGGGCTGCGCGGTGGACGCGTGGGAGACCACCTACCTGCACGTGCTGCACGGCGAGGACGCGGTGGTGGACTGGTACCGGGGCAGCGGGCTGCGCCCGGTGCTGGCGGCCCTGCCCCCGGCTCCGGCGGAGGAGTTCCTGGCCGAGTACCGGGAGCGGATCCGGGCCGCCTACCCGCCCGCGCCGTACGGGACGGTGCTGCCGTTCCGCCGCGTGTTCGTGGTGGCCAGGGTCAAGGCCTGAACCAGGTGCCGTCCGCCGGGCGGGTCACGACCGGGCGCGCTTGACGACCTCGCTGGAGATCCGCGGCTTGGTCTCCAGCTGCGACAACCCGTTCCAGGCCAGGTTGATGAGGTGCGCCGCGACCTCTTCCATCTTCGGCTTGCGGGCGTCCAGCCACCACTGCCCGGTCATCGCCACCATGCCCACCAGCATCTGCGCGTACATCGGCACCAGCTTCGGGTCATAACCCCGGGCCGCGAAGAAGTCACTCAGGATGTACTCGACCTGGCTGGCGATATCGCTGATCAGGCTGCCGAAGGTGCCCGACCCCGAGGCCGGGTGGGAGTCGCGGACCAGGATGCGGAAGCCGTCGGCGTCGTCCTCGATGTACTTGAGCAGGACGACCGCCGCCGCCTCGAACTTCTCCCTGGTGTGCTCGCCGCCCAGGATCCGGGTGGCCATCCCGAGCAGCCGCTCGACCTCGCGGTCCACCACGACCGCGTAGAGGCCTTCCTTGCCGCCGAAGTGCTCGTAGACCACCGGCTTGGACACGCCCGCCTGCGCCGCGATCTCCTCGATGGAGGTGCCTTCGAAGCCGCGTTCCGCGAACAGCCGCCGGCCAACGTCCAGCAGCTGCTCGCGGCGCTCTTTTCCGGTCATCCGCTTGCGGTGATTCGAGCCCGGGTCCGAATTGGTCACCCGCCCATCATGACGCCATCACGCAGCCTTCCGGTCCCCCGACTTCGGGGCCTGGCGGTCGGTCATGGAGCCGAGGGTCTTGCCCCGCACCCCGGTCAGCCGGGCGGACAGCCGGTCACCGTCCGGCCAGCGGACGTCGTAGGCCCAGCCGAGGTCCTCGGCCCAGGCGATCACCCGGGCGCTGATGTCGATCTGGCCCTTGAGTGCGCCGTGCCGGGCGCAGGTCGGGTCGGAGTGGTGCAGGTTGTGCCAGGACTCGCCGAACGACGGGATGGCCAGCCAGGCGACGTTGCGGGACTTGTCGCGCACCTCGAAGTCCTCGTTGCCGAACGTGTGGCAGACCGAGTTGATCGACCAGGTCACGTGGTGCAGCAGGCAGATCCGGACCAGGCTGGCCCAGAAGAACGCGGTCAGCGCGCCGGCGATGGACATCGACCACAGGCCGCCGATCAGCGCGGGAGCGAGCAGCGACACGGCGACCAGGCCCGGGAACCACCGCGAGACGCGGCTGACGTCCTTGTCCGCCAGCAGGTCCGGGCAGAACTTGGCCTGCGACGTCCGGTTCGGGTTGAACAGCCAGCCGACGTGCGCGTAGCCGAAGCCCTTGGTCAGTGCCTTCCAGTCGGTGCCGAACCGCCACGGCGAGTGCGGGTCGCCTTCCTTGTCGCTGTACTTGTGGTGCCGGCGGTGGTCAGCCACCCAGACCAGTACCGGACCCTCGATGGCCAGGGAGCCCGCGACGGCCAGCGCGATCTTCAGTCCCCGGTTCGCCTTGAACGAGGAGTGGGTGAAGTAGCGGTGGAAGCCCATGCTGATCCCCATCCCGGAGATCACGTAGAAGACCAGCGCGATCACTACGTCGTGCCAGCCGAGCCAGCCGAGGTTCCAGGCCAGCGGGATGGCGGCGAGGACCGCGAGGAGCGGGATGGAGACGAACAGGGCGACCAGGAAGCGGTCCAGCGTGCTGCTCGGGTCGGCTTCTATCTCCGGCAGGGGGATGCGCCGGGTGACCGTCGGGGCCGTAGCCGGGATGGTTCCGTTTGTGACGGTCTCGGTCTCGGTCTCGGGGGAGGCAGTCATGCTGAACCTCGCTCTGCTCTCGGGGCCTTAGAGGTGGGGCCGCGCGCTCTGTCCCGGCTCAGCTACCCAGCTTCGCGGAAATCATGACGCTTACGTCACCGTAACCTACGAAACCGTAAGTTGCACATATGGAGTCCGAATGATTTCTCCATGTGGCCGCGTAGTCAGCGCAGAGTAGTCATCTAGCTTGTCTCAGATACCGAGACATGACGCCGCCGACGGGGCGCTGCGGGATGCGGTGCGGGTACCGGTATTACCCGGGCAGAACCGCACTCGCCCATCAGGTCCCCGTCATGTGTCGCGGAGGTCCGCTGTTGCCTCAGCTATGGGCCGGTAGAGTTTGCGACGAGATCGACGATCCCGGGTGGTCTAGCTGGCATGACTATCGGTTTTGGTCCGATCAACGGAGGTTCGAATCCTCCCCCGGGAGCTCAGGCAGGTTCGACACCCGGCCCATCGAGTCTGACTGCTTCGGGTCCCTGCGCGTCAGCCATGATCGCGGCCGCCCAGCCTTCGATCCGCCGGTAGAGGTCGGCGCCCTGCCTGACGCTAACGACCAGGCAGCCGTGGTAGTCGGCACCCACGTTCTTGCGGACTGTCCTCGGGTTGTGCCTTTTCAGCGTGGTCCGGCGGAACTGTGCTGGCTCGGCGCCCGTAACTCCCCGCCAGAACTGTTCGCGCCCCCGCCACGTCGGCAGTCTCGTGGATGTTTACGCGGAACCGCAGTTGAGCGGACGCAACCTCAGCCTCGTCCAGGAAGCGCAGGAAGAACTTGATCAGCCCAGGATCGCTGTTGATGAAAACCACGCGCTCCTGTCTCCTGTATGGCTTGCTCTTGGCACCCTCGCACCAGTACGCGATCGCACCGGCGATGAGGATCTCCCGCTTGGACAGCACGCCGATCTGGCCGGCGGCCGCGGCCCGCACCTCTTCACGCCGGGCCTCGCGAGCGGGGCGCTCGGTCTCCCAGTAGAGCCGAGATCCCTCGGCGGAGCGCTTGCGGCATTCCTCGTAGCTCAGCCGCTCGGGCCGCGGCATGTCCCTGACCCAAAGTGAGACGGAACTCTTCGAGACGCCTAACGCCGCCGCAATGTCGTCGTAGTCGAGGCCCTGGGCGCGGAGTTCGCGGGCCCGGGCGTGCAGGTCGTCCTTGGCGCGCGGCCGGCGGGTCCATTCTGGTGGTGGCTCACCGCGCAGCGCCTCGTGCAACGTCTGGTTACTGCCGATGCCGAGAATCTGCTTGATCTCCCGGAGAGAGTGCCCGGCCCGGCGTAACGCGATGGCACGCTCCCGAACCCGCTCGGCGGCACTTGGAGATCTCCGTGGCCCTCTGCCTAACTCTGTCGAATCCATATTCGAACGTTATCGGCGGGTACCGACAAAACCTGCCTCGCCAGGACATGCGGGCCGAAAGGGCGCGGCGGCAGGCCTGGCGGCCCGTGCGGGCCTCGCTACGTTCCGCTGAGCAGGGGCTTCGTCCCACCCAACCCGCGTCGGCGAGGCGAGCCGGACGGTATCCTGCGGGTGTCGGGCGCGTGCAATGATGTGCCAGGGGAGCGGGCGGGATCAGCGCGGGCCATGACGGCGCAACCGGGGAGCGGGATCCCGGCATCCGGGGAGCAGCAACCGAGGAGCACCGCCAAGTGAGTGTGAGCCGTCCGGCTGCGGTCATCATCCTGGCCGCGGGCGAAGGTACGCGGATGAAGTCCGATACCCCCAAGGTGCTGCATCAGATCTGCGGCGAAACCTTGCTCGGGCACGTGCTGGCCACCGGGCGCGAGACGGATCCGGTCCGCCTCATCGTGGTGGTGGGCCATCGGCGCCGCGAGGTCACCGAGTACCTGGCCAGCCACGCGCCGGATGTCCAGGCCGTGGTCCAGCACCGCCAGGGCGGCACCGGCCACGCGGTCCGGACCGTGATCGAGGAGGTCGGGCTGGACCACGGGACGATCGTGGTCACCTACGCGGACGCGCCGCTGCTGCGCGGCGCCACGCTGGCCGCCCTGGTCCGCGAACACCAGGCCCGGGGGGCCGCGGCCACCGTGCTCACCGCCCGGGTCCCCAACCCGGCCGGGTACGGCCGCATCATCCGCGACGACTCCGGTGCCTTCCTGAAGATCACCGAGGAGGCGGACGCGACTCCGGACGAGCGCGCCGTCGACGAGATCAACTCGGGGGTCTACGCCTTCGAGGCGCACCTGCTCGGCGACGCGGTCAAGCGGGTGCCCACCGACAACGCCAAGGGTGAGGAATATCTCACCGACGTGATCGCGATCCTCCGCGCCGAGGGTCACCACGTGGCCTCGGTGACCCTGGAGGACCCGGACGAGGTGCTGGGCGTGAACGACCGCGCCCAGCTGGCCCGGGCCCGGCAGATCTTCAACGCGCGGCTGCTCAGCACCTGGATGGGCGCGGGCGTCACGGTCGTGGACCCGGCGACGACCTGGGTCGATACCGGGGTGAGCCTGGCCCGCGACGTCGAGGTCGGGCCGGGCACCCAGCTCGAGGGCCGCACCGTGGTGGCGGCGGGGGCCCGGGTCGGTCCGGGGGCGCAACTGCGGGACACGACCGTGGGCGAGGGAGCCACCGTCATCCAGTCCGTCTGCCGGGGGGCCGACATCGGCGCGGGCGCGGTGGTGGGGCCGTTCGCCTATCTTCCTCCGGGCAGCAAGGTCGATGCGGGTGGCTCGGCAGCGGGTATGAACAACGCTGGAATCAACGCTGACGGGCAGCTGGCCGGCAGCGAACGGGACTCCGCTCACCAGACTCCTGGCGGGCAGAGTCCGGGCGGACAGAGTTCTGGCGGGCCGGACGCCGGGGGGCGGCACGCCGGAGGACAGGACGCGAACGAGTGAGGGAGCTCAGGGAGCGTGACCGGCATCACCGCGTCCGGCGAGAAGAAGCTGATGCTTTTTTCCGGCCGGGCCCACCCCGAACTGACCAGTGAAATCGCCCGCAACCTCGGCATCGAGCCCACCCCGTCCCGGCTGTTCGACTTCGCCAACGGCGAGATCTTCGTCCGCTTCATGGAGTCGGTCCGCGGCAGCGACGCGTTCGTGGTGCAGAGCCACACCGCGCCGATCAATCAGTGGATCATGGAGCAGCTGATTATGGTCGATGCGCTCAAGCGCGCGTCGGCCAAGCGGATCACCGTGGTCGCCCCGTTCTTCGGCTACGCCCGCCAGGACAAGAAGAGCCGCGGCCGCGAGCCGATCTCGGCCCGGCTGATGGCGGACCTGTTCCTCACCGCGGGCGCGGACCGGATCATGGCCGTGGACCTGCACACCGCGCAGATCCAGGGCTTCTTCGACGGCCCGGTGGACCACCTGTTCGCGCTGCCGATCCTGGCCGGCTACGTCGAGGGCAACCTGGACGTCTCGCAGGTCACGGTCGTGGCCCCGGACGCCGGCCGGGTCCGCGTCTGTGAGCGGTGGACCGACCGGCTCGGCAGCCCGCTGGCCATCATCCACAAGCGCCGCGACCCCGACGTCGCCAACAAGGTGGCGGTCTCCGAGGTGGTCGGGAAGGTCGCCGGGCGGACCTGCATCGTCGTGGACGACATGATCGACACCGGCGCGACGATCATCAAGGCGGCCGACGCGCTGTTCGAGCAGGGTGCGGCCAAGGTCATCGTCACCGCCACGCACGGCGTGCTGTCCGGCAACGCGGTGGACGGGCTGAAGAATTCGCGGATCAGCGAGGTCATCGTGACCAACACGCTGCCGATCCCGCACGACAGCCGGTTCGACAAGCTCACCGTGCTGTCGATCGCGCCGCTGATCGCCCGGGCTATCACCGAGGTGTTCAGCGACGGATCGGTGACCAGCCTCTTCGACGGCCAGAGCTAACCCGGCCCGGACGCTGAGCGGGCCCGGGCCTCCGAGGAGGTCCGGGCCGCTCTCCCGCCCCCGGGCCGCAGACCGGCGTGGGTCTTCCCCCGGATCCATCACCGGCCTGCGGCGTCTGGCGATCCCGAAGGTGACCGCTGTCTTCGCCCCCGCAAGAGACGAAGACGGCGGCCACCAGTTCGGTACCCGCATCGGGCTGCGGTGCGTGCCGTTTCCCCTCAGTCCGGGATCGCTGGTTCCCTGGTCAGGGCTGGTGCACGCATACCAGCCCTGACCAGGGGATTTCGCGGACTGCGCCCCCGCTTGGCGGTCCGCGGTGATCCCGGTCGGCCCCCCGACCTGTTTCCCCTGCCGGCGACTTTGTTCCTGCTTGTCGTGGCTGAGTAAGAGAATGTCAGTGGACTCTTGTGCCGCGATTGATCCGTGATTGAGCCCCGAACGTCAGGTACGCCCGGCAACACCCCGCCCGGAAGCTGCCGTGATGGCCAGATCTGGGTCATCATTGAGTGATGGCTTGGCCAGTTCCGTGACTCACGGTGTCCGGGACGGACGCACCCTCCAGTGAACGAGGCGCGAACGATGCGGTTTCGGATACTTGGGCCACTTGAGGTCCAGGTGGACGAGAGCTGGAACGGCATCAACGCACCCAAGTGGCGCACGGTGCTGGCTGTGCTGCTGTTGCAGGCGGGGCAGGTTGTCTCGACCGACCGCCTGATCAGCGAGGTATGGCCAGAAGAGCGGCCAGCCCGCGCCAGTAACTCGATCAGTATCTACGTCCTGCGGCTGCGCAGGCTGATCGGCGACCCGGAGGGCCAAGGTCCTGGTGACCCGCTACCCCGGATACCAGCTGCTGGTCACGGCCGATGACATCGACGCGGGGCGGTTTGCCGAGCTCGCCTCCGAGGGCCGCAAAGCCCTGTCCGTGGGGGAGAGCCAGCGGGCGGCTGACCTGCTCGGCCAGGCTCTCCGCTTGTGGCAGGGGAGCCGGGCGCTGGCTGACGTCCCGGCCTCACCCCTCGTCAGCGCCGAGGCCGGGGGGCTGGAAGAGGCGCGGATCGAGGCGCTGGAGCTGCGAATCCAGGCCGAGCTGGCCTGCGGCCGGCAGGCTCCGGTCGTGGCGGAGCTGCGCAGGCTGCTCGTCGACCATCCCATCCGCGAGGGCATGTGGGCGCTGCTGATGCGGGCCCTGTACAGCTCCGGCCGGCAGGCGGAGGCTCTGGAAGCCTACGCACAGGCCCGTGAGGTGATCGCGGATGAGCTCGGCGTCGAGCCCAGCGCCGAGCTACGGCAACTGCACCAGCAGATGCTGCAGGCCGACGCGGGCTCGGGCCGGTCAGGATCCGCAACGAAAACCACCGCGGCGGACTCCCCCTTCGCCGCGTGGCCGTCCGGGCCGCAAGCCACGCCGTCCGCGGCCGCTCAGGTCGGGCCCCGTGTACCGCCGCCCGACGCGACGAAGGCGGTCACCGGGCCGGCTGACGCGGGTCCGGTATCTCCGGCCGCGGCGCCGCTGCCGCGGGTGGCCCAGCTGCCGGCGGACATCCCAGACTTCACCGGCCGGGCCGGCCACCTGCAGAACCTGCGTGACCTGCTGTCCGGCCCGCGCCGTCCGGACAGTCCGGGGGCCGTCGTGGTGGCGGCGGTGATCGGGGCCGGCGGGCTGGGCAAGACCACCTTGGCGGTCCACGCCGCGCACCTGCTGCGGTCGCATTACCCGGACGGGCAGCTGTACGCCAACCTGGTCCGCCCCAATGCGCCCCCGGTCCCGCCCGGCGACATCCTGGCCCGTTTCCTGCGCGATCTCGGTGTGGACCCGGGCCGGATCCCGGCGGGAGAGGAGGAACGCGCCGCCCAGTACCGGTCCCTGCTGACGGATCGCAGGGTACTCGTCGTGCTGGACGATGCCCGTGATGCCGCGCAGGTCAGGCCGTTGCTCCCGGGGTCAGGGTCGTGCGCGGTGCTGGTCACCACCCGCAACCGCATGCCGGATCTCGCCGGAAGCCGGTTCATCGACCTGGATGTGCTCGACTCTGCCGAGGCCCTGGATCTGTTCGCCGGCATTATCGGCCGCAGCCGAGCCGAGTCGGAGCCCGAGGCTACCGCTGACGTGCTGACCGCGTGCGCGGGACTGCCGCTAGCCATCCGGATCGCGGGCGCCCGGCTGGCCGCGCGGGGCGGCTGGACCGTTCGTAACCTGGCCAAGCGGCTCTCCGACGAACGTCGGCGCCTCGATGAGCTGAAGACCGGGGACCTGGCCGTCCGGGCCTGCTTCGAGGTTAGTTTCGCTAGCCTGCCCCGCCGCGACGCAGGCGACGTTGACCCGGCGCATGCCTTCCGGCTGCTAGGAACGTGGCAGGGGCGGACGATCGGGCTGCCCGCGGCGGCCGCGCTCATGGGACAGCCCGAGCAGAACGTCGCGGATGCCCTGGAGGATCTGGTCGACGCCCAGTTGCTGCAGTCGCCGGCCCCCGACCGCTACCGGTTCCACGACCTGCTGAGGGCCTATGCGGCCGGCCGGGCGAACCTGGAGGAGACTTCCGCGGTACGAGACAGTGCCGTGCGCCGGGTGCTCGCCTGGTATCTGCACACCGTTGACGCCGTGGCGCTCATGGTGTCTCCGCACCACTACAAAGTCCAGTTGGCTCCCCTCGAGGCGGGCTGTGAGCCACTTGGTTTCCTGTCCCTGGACGAGGCATTGAACTGGTGTGAGGTAGAGCGCACCAACCTGGTCACCGCCACCCGGCAGGCTGCGGCGAGCGGCTTGCACGTGCTCGCCTGGCAACTGCCCGTCGCCGCCTTTGGTTTCTTCAACCGGCGTACCTACTGGGCCGACTGGGTCGAGACGCACCGCATCGCCCTCTCCAGTGTCCGCGTGCTGGGTGATAAGCGTGGCGAGGCGCTGGTGCTCAACAACCTGGGCATGGCCTTCGCCCGTCGGCGCATGGATGAAGCGGCCGGATATTTCGAGCAGGCCCTGGCGATCCGCCGCGAGATCGCGGACCTCCCCGGCGAAGCGCAGACGGCTAGCAACCTGGCCGATACCTACCGGCGGCTGCGACGTTACGACGAGGCACTCGCCTTGCTCAAGCGGGCCCTTGAAATTCAACGCCAGGCAGCCAATCCATACAGCGAAGCCGTGGTGCTGAATAATCTTGGCGAGACGTATCTGTCACTGGGCCGCGTCACTGAGGCTGTCGACAGCCTGGATCACGCGCGGGAAATGTTCCGGGACATCGGCGAGATTCGCGGAGAAGGCTACGCGCTCGACAATCTTGGTGAGGCGTACCTGTTGCTGGGGCGGGTGGCTCCCGCCATCGGTGTCTTGGAGCGTGCTCTGGAGCTCCGCGACTCCGCCGGGGACCGGTTCGATGCCGCGGACACCCTGCGCCGCCTGGTGCGGGCCCACGTAGCGAGGCAGCAACCGGATCAGGCCGGGGCGTACCTGCGCCGGGCGGTGCTGATCTACGAGGAATTGGGGGATGACGCGCAAGCGTCGGCAGTCCGCGCCCAGTTTCGTGGCCTCGCCACGTAGCGCGCCCGGGCGTGATGGCCTGGCTAGTGACGGCGTGTCACCTAATGGTCACGCATGTCCGACCTGGCTGGCACCTATCCATTGAGTGAGCTGTTTAAGACCGGATAGGCCGGATACTCCGCCGGGATGATGAGGGCCGCCCCGGTACGCTGCTACCGGCACATAGGGGATGTCTTTCTTCCTGGCTCACGGGGGTCAGGGAACAGGAGAGGACAACGACCATGGAGAATCTCAGCTCCGAAGAAGGCCAGCCGGACATGACTCACGAGTCCGAGCCGGAGATGACTCACGAGGCCGAGCCGGAGATGACCCACGAGGCCGAGCCGGAGATGACTCACGAGTCCAAGCCGGCGATGACCCACGAGTCCAAGCCGGCGATGACCCACGAGTCCAAGCCGGAGATGACCCACGAGTCCAAGCCGGCGATGACCCACGAGTCCAAGCCGGAGATGACCCACGAGTCCGAGCAGGGGTAACCGGGACATCTAGCCATCGCGGCCTGCTGGCGAGTCACGAACGTGAGCGCACGCGAGCAGTTCGGGCTCCGCCGGCACGTTGCCGCCAGCAACGTGCCCACGGAGCCTTTTCTGCTGCCTGGGCCGGTTTTCCCGGTTCGGGGGGCCACGCGAATCAGCCGGATCCGAAGAAATCTTCCCGACCGGGGTCACGAATCGTCCGTCTGCGCGCACTACGTCATGTGAACCGCGCAGGGTGCTAGGCCGGATGGCAGCGCGGGCAGGCGGAAATGGGGCGATTACGTGGAACTCGTGCTGAGCCGCCACGAGCAGGACAGCCCAGCCGGTCTGGCTGGCGCGGATTTCGCTGACTGCTACTCCCGCGAGCTGCCCGGCCTCATCTGGTTCGTCATGAGCCTCGGCGCTAGCGCCGAGATGGCTGCCGACGTCGCCCAGTCCGCCTTCGCTGACGCGTTCCCGGTATGGCCGGCGATCCAATATCCCCGCGCCTGGTTACGGCGCGTCGCCCAGCGCGGGTATTGCCGGTTCGGATCGCGTGAGACGCCGGTCGAGTCCCCTCCCGAGCGGCCCGGTCCGCTGCCCACCGCCAGCGCCGCAGAGCTACGGGACGAGGCCCGCGCCGTCCTGGCCGCGCTGGCCGCCCTCCCGCCCAAGCAGCGCGAGGTGATGGCCTGGTGCATCGACGGCTACAGTCCCGCGGAGATTGCCAGCGAGCTCGGCGCCGACCCGGCCGCGGTCCGGCAGAACCTGGCCAAGGCACGCAAGAACCTCAAGCAGATCCTCGGGATCACTGGGAGCACTCGGTGAACCGGCCCGATCCCGGGTGGCCCGGGGATGTCGAGCTGGACCTGCTCCTGCTGAACGCCAAGTCCAGCACGCTCGACGTCCTCGACACGTCCGTGGACGTCGAAGCCGGGCTCGCGGCAATCCAGGCTCAGCATGAGCGCGGCACCGCGTCCCGCCCTCCACCCGCACGAGCCGGTCCTCGGCCACGCCTATCACCCCGAACTTGACCGCCGTACCAAAACCGACCATTACCACCACCCTCGCCACGGAACGGAAGGACTACTCCCATGAGCGCAAGTACCCGAGGCCGGAACGTCGCGGCCGCTGGCTTCCTCGCCGCCTCGACCCTGCTCGGCACCGCACTGGCCGCAGGCCCGGCGATGGAGCACGATGGTCACGCCGCGATGCAGCAGGACGTCGCCCCCGGGATGCAGCAGGACGTCGCGCCCAGGATGCAGCAGGACGTCGCGCCCAGGATGCAGCAGGACGTCGCGCCCAGGATGCAGCAGGACGTCGCCCCCGGGATGCAGCAGGACGTCGCGCCCAGGATGCAGCAGGACGTCGCGCCCAGGATGCAGCAGGAGGTGACCCCCAGGATGCAGCAGGAGGTCACGCTAGCCGCGCTCCGCAAGGTCCGCCCCGCGCCGTGGGAGATCTAGTCCGTTCAGCGCGGCAGAACCCAGTGACAATTCTGGGCTAGACTCCGACAGGCACGGCTATGCCCGTGCCTGTCGGTTGTCGCGCCCCGTCTGGCTAGGCCGGACGGAGGGAGTACGGCGGAACCGATTCCGTTCCGCCTGTATAAGGAGCAAGTACCGTGCCTGAGGTCCGCATCGACGCTGAGCCGCGCACCGAGTTCGGCAAGGGCGCCGCCCGCCGTGAGCGCCGCGCAGGCCGGGTTCCCGCCGTACTGTATGGCCACGGCACCGACACCCGGCACCTGACGCTTCCCGGCCACGACGTGATGATGGCGCTGAAGACCGCGAACGTGCTGATCCGCCTGGACGGGCTGCCCGGCGGGAACCAGCTGGTGCTGCCGAAGTCCGTGCAGCGCAACCCGATCCGCGGTTCGGTGGAGCACGTCGACCTGATCCTGGTCCGCAGCGGTGAGAAGGTCACCGTGGACATCCCCATCCAGGTGACCGGCGAGGTGTTCTCGGGCGGCCTGCTCGACCAGCAGATGGTCCAGATCGCGATCGAGGCCGAGGCCACGCACATCCCCACCGGCATCGAAGTCAGCGTGGAAGACATGGAGGTCGGCACGGCGGTGCACGCCGGCGACCTGGAACTGCCAGAGGGATCCTCGCTGGCCGTGGAGCCCGACGCGCTGGTGCTGCACGTCATCGCGGCGCCCACCGCCGAGCAGATGGAAGCCGAGATCGGCGTGCCCGAGACCGCGGCCGCGGCGTCGGCCGAGCCGGCCCCGGTGCCGGAAGGCGACGAGGAGTCCGCGGGCGGTTCTGCTGCGGGCGACGAGTAGGGGCCCGGGAACGGGCCAGGTCAGGCTGCGGCGGGCGTGGTGTGGTCGGCCATCCGCGGCAGGCTCAGGGCCCGGGGCGGGAACAGCATGGCGGACGAACGATGGCTGATCGTCGGGCTGGGCAATCCCGGGCCCGGCTACGCAGGTAACCGGCACAACGCCGGTTACCTGGTGGCTGACGAGATCGCCAGCCGGATCGGCGGGCGGTTCAAGCCGGGTAAATACCGGTCCAGCATCGCCGAAGGCCGTCTCGACGGGACGCCGGTCACCGTGGCCAAGCCGCAGACCTACATGAACGAGTCCGGCGGCCCAGTCGCCGGACTCCGGGGCTACTACCGCCTGGACCCGGACCATATCGTGGTCATCCACGACGAGCTGGATCTGCCGTTCGAGGCGATCAGGCTCAAGCTGGGCGGTGGAGACAACGGGCACAACGGGCTCCGCTCGGTGACCTCGGCCCTGGGCACCAGGGACTACTACCGCGTGCGGTTCGGCATCGGCCGCCCCCCCGGCCGGATGGATCCGGCCGCGTTTGTGCTGCGCGACTTCAACGCCGCCGAGCGCAAGGAACTGCCATTCCTGATCGACCGGAGTGCGGACGCCACCGCGGCCTTGATCAGCAGTGGCCTCGCGACGGCCCAGAACGCCTTCCACGGCGAGGCTCCTGGCGCGGCCCGCCCTTGAATGAACACTAGGCGTCACTGGGCTGACGACCATATTTTTTCCCGGCTCAGCTGGTTCACCGCGCCGGGGGACGCTAGTTTCGCTGCATGAAAGCCCTGGTCCTGTCGGGGGGTGCGGGGACGCGGCTGCGGCCGATTACGCACACCTCGGCCAAGCAACTACTTCCCGTAGCCAACAAACCCGTGCTGTTCTACGGCCTGGAAGCGATCCGGGACGCCGGCATCACCGACGTGGGGGTGGTCGTCGGAGACACCGCGCCCGCAATCGAGGAGGCGGTCGGGGATGGCTCCGCATTCGGGCTGAACGTTACCTATCTGCGCCAGGAGGCCCCGCTGGGCCTGGCTCATGCGGTGCTGATCGCCCAGACCTTCCTGGGCGACGACGACTTCGTCATGTACCTCGGGGACAACTTCATCGTGGGCGGGATCTCCCCGCTGGTGGACGAGTTCCGGGCCGCCCGTCCGGACGCCCAGATCATGCTCACCCAGGTCCCTGATCCGCGCGAGTTCGGTGTCGCCGAGCTCGACGAGACGGGCCGGGTCGTCGGGCTGGAGGAAAAGCCGGAGCAGCCCAAGAGTGACCTCGCCCTGGTCGGGGTGTACATGTTCACCGCGTGCGTGCATAAGGCGGTGCGCAGTCTGAAGCCCTCGGCGCGGGGCGAACTGGAGATCACCGAGGCCATCCAGTGGCTGATCGACGACGGCCGCAAGGTCGCGTCCACCACGATCTCCGGATACTGGAAAGACACCGGGAACGTCGCGGACATGCTCGAAGTCAACCGGCTGGTGCTGGAAACCGCGGAGCCTGCCCAGCGTGGTGTCGTCCACCCGGGCTGTGAACTGATCGGCCGGGTGGTGATCGAAGAGGGCGCCGAGGTGAGCGCGTCCCGCATCGTCGGCCCGGTCATCGTCGGCGCGCGGACCCGGGTGGCCGACTCCTACCTCGGCCCGTTCACCTCGGTGGCGGAGGACTGCACGATCACCGACAGCGAGATCGAATACTCGATCGTGCTGCGGGGCGCGTCCATCAGCGGGGTCCGGCGGATCGAGGCGTCTATTATCGGGCGCGACGTGGAGGTCACGCCCGCGCCGCGGGTGCCCAAGGCACACCGGCTCATTCTCGGCGATCACAGCAAGGTGCAGATCAGCTCATGAGGATCCTGATCACCGGCGGGGCCGGATTCATCGGCTCCCATTACGTCCGGACCATGCTCACCGGCGGTTACCCCGGCTACGAGCAGGCTGGGGTCACGGTCCTGGACAAGCTCACCTACGCGGGCAACCTGGCCAACCTGGATCCGGTCGCCGGGAACCCGCGGCTGCGCTTCGTCCAGGGCGACATCTGCGATGCCACGCTGCTCGCCTCGCTGCTCCCCGGGCACGACGCGGTGCTCAACTTCGCCGCTGAGACGCATGTGGACCGGTCTATCGACGGCGCCTCCGACTTCGTCGCCGCGAACGTGGTGGGTGTCCAGGTTCTGCTGCAGGCCTGCCTCGACGCGGGGGTGAGCCGGGTGGTCCAGGTCTCCACCGACGAGGTCTACGGGAGCATCGCGGAAGGCTCCTGGGCCGAGAACGCCCCGCTGGCGCCGAACTCCCCGTACTCCGCCGCGAAGGCGGGCGGCGACCTGATGGCCCGGGCCTACGCCCGGACCCACGGGCTGAACGTCAGCATCACGCGGTGCTGTAACAACTACGGTCCCTACCAGTTCCCGGAAAAGATCATCCCGCTCTTCGTGACCAACCTGCTGGACGGGCTTAAGGTGCCCCTCTACGGCGACGGCGGCAACGTCCGGGACTGGATTCACGTCGACGATCACTGCCGGGGCATCCAGCTCGTACTCGAGCAAGGCACCGCGGCCGGGGTGTATCACATCAACGGCGACGTGGAACTGACCAATCTCGAGCTGACCCGGGCCATCCTGGAGCACTGCGGCGCTGGCTGGGACATGGTTACCCCGGTGGCGGACCGTAAGGGCCACGACCGGCGCTACTCGCTGGACGACAGCAGGCTGCGGGCCCTCGGCTACGCGCCGCGCATCCCCTTCGCCGACGGCCTGACCGAGACGGTGCGCTGGTACACCGACCACCGGTCCTGGTGGGAGCCGCTGAAGGGGGTACCGGGGAAACCGCTCCGGCTCCCGCCAGAAGCACAGGGTGAGCCGCTCCGCCCGGCCGGAGCACCCGCGGACCCGGCCGGTCCCGGCCGCGAGGCCGAAGCGGCCGGCCAGGCCAGGCCGGGCCGGTGAGCCGGTGGCTGGTGACCGGCGCCCCGGGGATGCTGGGCCGGGACCTGGTGGCCGTGCTGGAGCAGCGGGATGAGGCCGTGACGGGCCTGTCCCGCAGCGACCTCGACATCACCGACGCTGGTGCCGTGCGGGACGCCCTGGCCCGCTGGCAGCCCGCCGTGGTCGTCAACTGTGCCGCCTGGACCGCGGTGGACGACGCCGAGGCCAGGGAGGACGCCGCGCTCCGGGTCAACGGTGACGCCGTGGCCGGGCTGGCCGCCTGCTGTGCGTCCCGGGGGGTCGCGCTCGTCCAGATCTCCACCGACTACGTGTTCGACGGGCTGGGCCGCGAGCCCTACCCCGAAGACGGGCTCCCGCAGCCGCGCACCGCGTACGGCCGGACCAAGCTGGCCGGGGAACGGGCCGTGCTGGGGCAGGACGGCCTGGCCGGGTACGTGGTCCGCACCGCCTGGCTCTACGGGGTCCACGGGCCGAGCTTCGCCGCCACGATGATCAGGAAAGAGCGGGAACAGGCGCAGGTCCAGGTGGTGGACGACCAGCGTGGGCAGCCGACCTGGTCGGTGGACGTGGCGGACCGCATCCATGCCCTGATCACCTCGGCGGCGGAGCCGGGGATCTACCATGCGACCAGCAGCGGCGAGACCACCTGGTTCGGGCTCGCCCAGGAGGTGTTCCGGCTGCTGGGCGCGGACCCGGACCGGGTCCGGCCCGCCAAGAGCAGCGTCTTGGCGCGTCCCGCGCCGCGGCCCGCCTACAGCGTGCTCGGCCACGCGGCCTGGGGCCAGGCCGGGCTCACCCCGATCGGCGGCTGGGAGCAGGCGCTGCAGCGTGGACTGCCCGGGCTCGCGGCGGCCACCGCCGCGGCTGAGCCTGCTCCCTGACCCGGCGTCCACGAACGTCCGCGGCGGGCCTGGAGGCGACGGCCTCACGTCCGGGCCCACCCTCGTACCGGCGACGGCTACAAGGCGGGCAGCGGGCCCCGTAGCTGAGCGGCGTAGGCCAGGCAGGCGGCGTAGTCGGGCAGCAGGCCGCTGCTGGCCGCAGTGCGCAGCGACGGGGCCGCGGCGTCTTTGTCCGACAGGATCGGCTTGACCTCCGTGGGCCACTCGATGCCGATGTCCGGGTCGAGGACGTCCACGCTGTGTTCCCGCCCCGGCGCGTACGGCGTGGAACAGAGATAGAGCACCGTGGCCTGGTCGCTCAGGGCCATGAACGCGTGCCCCAGCCCCTCGGACAGGAACACCGCGCGCCGGTTCTCGTCATCCAGCCGGACCGCGGCCCAGTCCGCGAAGGTCGGCGAGCCGGTCCGCAGGTCCACCACGACGTCCAGGATCGCGCCGGCCGCGCAGCTGACATACTTCGCCTGCCCAGGCGGGACGTCAGCGAAGTGGATGCCCCGGATGACCCCGCGGCGGGACACCGAGCAGTTGGCCTGGGCAATGCTCATCGGGTAGCCGAGCGTGTCCTCGAACTCACCGCCGCGGAACCATTCGTGAAAACTGCCTCGGTCGTCCCGGTTGATTTGCGGGGTGAAAGCCCAGGCACCGTCGATGCTGAGCGATTCCATCTGAAGCTCCTCTGCCGGGGCTCGGTTGGCCGTATGCTCAGGATCCTGTTCCTGGCGGCCGGACCCTGATGCGTGCCTCACGCAGCACGAACGCTATCGGCTAACGCTAACTTCACGGAGAGCCGAGGCGAACGCTAACGCCGTCGGCGGATAACAGGTAACGAAGCGATAACAGCCTCTGCGCACCGTCATCGGTGCCCAGGAGCTGGACGTCCTACGAGTAGTTTGCGCGCTTTGCGTGCCTGAGGGCCGCTGCGGATTCCCGCGGAGGGCCATCCGTACTCGGCGGACAGAACCACCTTGGAGGCTGGGGTTGCACGTGTTCAGGGCTCGCGATACTAGCCGGGCATCGGTGGGACGCGTGTGCACGCTGGGCCTCCGGTGACGCTGCAGTCCTCCCGTCTCGGCCTCCTCGCCGGCGGCCTCCCAGGCGACGCCGCCCTGCTGGACCGGCTCCTCCGGATTGCCCAGCTGCGGCTGGCCGAGCAGCACGACAACGGCGAGTTCGTGTTCACCGTGACCGGCGAGGCCGTCACTGACCAGCACGGGCCCGCCGGGGGCTGGCGACTGCGGCGGGCCGGGACGAGCCTGCGGTACGGGGCGATCACCGCGCTGGGCCTGCTGCGGCTGCCCGAACCGGACCAGCGGACCGTGCTGGGCGGGATGACGGCCATCGACCTGGTCGGCCAGCAGGCCAAGCGGATCGACGAGATCACGCGGGCTCGGCGACGCCGCGCTGGTGTGCTGGGCCGCCGCCGAGGGCGGCCACGCGGACCTGGATCACGCGCTCCAGCACCTGGCCGCGCTGGACCAGCCGGAACGTCCCGTGGATGTCGTGTCGGCGGCCTGGGTGGTTTCCGCGCTGGCCGCCGCGCGCCCGCTGGCGGACGTGGAGCGGCACCTGGCCGCGGCGCGGCAGCGCCTGCTGGCCGCGCGCGGCCCGGCCGTCTACCCGCACACCACCGGCCGCAACACGCCCTGGTACCGCGCTCATGTCGGCAGCTTCGCCGACCAGGTGTACCCCATCCAGGCGCTCGCGCGGCTGCACCGCAGTGCGGACGACCCGCAGGCGCTGGCCGTCGCGGGCACCGTCGCCGGGGCGATCTGCTCGGCCCAGGGCGCTGGACGGCCAGTGGTGGTGGCACTACGACTCGCGGACCGGCGCGGTCGTGGAGGGCTACCCCGTGTACAGCGTGCACCAGCACGCGATGGGGCCGATGGCCCTGCTGGACCTGGCCGACGCTGGCGGTGAGGGGTACCTGGACGCGATCCGGCGGGGCCTGCGCTGGCTGGCTGGACCACCCGAACGGCGGTCATCCAGCCCGGACCCGCTGGTCCTCGACGAGCCGCCGATCACCTGGCGCAAGGTGGCGCGTGCCGATCACCGCAAGGTCGTCCGCGGGCTGCGGGCCGCGTCGACCAGGATCGTCCCTGGAGCGCGGGTCGCGGCGCTGGACCGCGTCTATCCCCCGGGCGTCGTCGATCATGAGTGCCGGCCGTACGAGCTCGGCTGGCTGCTCTACGCCTGGCTGTCTTGAGCCGGGGAACTTCTCGTGGGGGTGTTATGAGTCACGACACTGGTGACCGGACGCAGCGTGAACTGTTCGGCCTGCCGGTCGACGCGCTCACCATGGACCAGGCCATCGCGCGGTGCACCGGCGCGATCGATCATGGCGAGCAGCTCTCCATCGGGGTGATCAACGCCGCCAAGGTCGTCTCCATGCAGCGGAACCCCAAGCTCCGGCAGGCGGTGGCCGAGTGTGACATGGTGCTGGCCGACGGCCAGGCCGTGGTGTGGGCCAGCCGGATCCTGGGCGCCCCGCTGCCGGAGCGGGTGGCCGGGGTCAACCTGTTCATGAAGCTGCTGGCGGCTGCCGAGCAGCGCGGCGACCGCGTCTACTTCCTCGGTGCGCGCCCGGAGGTGCTGGCCCAGATGCTGACGCAGGCCGCCCGCTTGTTCCCCGAGCTTCTGGTGGCTGGTTTCCACGACGGGTACTACCAGGCCGGCCAGGAAGCCGAGGTCGCGGAGGACATCCGCCGCAGCCAGACCGACATCCTGTTCGTGGGCATGTCCTCGCCGCGCAAGGAACTCTTCCTGGACGAGTGGGGGACGGCTACCAAGGCACACGTGGTGCACGGGGTGGGCGGGTCGTTCGACATCCTCGCCGGGCTGACCCGGCGTGCTCCGCAGTGGTACCAGGAACACGGCCTGGAGTGGCTGTACCGGGCGTATCAGGAGCCGGTGCGGCTTGGCCGCCGGTACCTCAGCACGAACTTGTCCTTCATGGCCCTGGTGGCGCGCGAGAAGATGCGCCGCGACAAGGCGGCCCCGGAGCACATTGGCCTGGACCAGGCTGGCCCGGCCAGGCTGGCTAACCAGGCTGGTCCACAGAAGGCGGGAGGACGCGCATGACCACGGTCGTCGTCGTTGGACTGGGGTACGTGGGGTTGCCGCTGGCCATGCGGGCCGCCGAGGTCGGGCACCGCGTGGTCGGCTTCGACGTCGACGAAGCCCGGGTGAAGTCGCTGGAGGCGGGCGAGTCCTATGTCGAGGACGTACCCTCCGGGGAGCTCAAGGCAGCTCTCGCGGGCGGGATGTTCCGGCCGTCGGCCGACCCGAGCGTGTGCGCCGGGTTCGACGTGGCCGTG
The DNA here is from genome assembly GCA_963781085.1 of uncultured Actinomycetes bacterium. Taxonomy (GTDB): domain Bacteria; phylum Actinomycetota; class Actinomycetes; order Streptosporangiales; family Streptosporangiaceae; genus RYN-230. The sequence goes on along the minus strand of CAWAES010000037.1, from coordinate 29,360 downwards.
GTCGCGGCGCCGACCCCGCTCCGCGACGGACTCCCCGACCTCACCTACCTGGAGGACTCGGCCCGCACCCTGGCCCGGTACCTCCGCCCGGGGAGCACGGTCGTCATCGAGTCGACCTCCTACCCGGGTACCACCCAGGAAAAGGTGCTGCCACTGCTGGAAGAAGGGTCCGGGCTGGTCGCCGGGCGCGACTTCCACCTGGGCTTCAGCCCGGAGCGCATCGACCCGGGCAACACGACGTGGACGCTGGTCACCACGCCGAAGATCGTCTCCGGGATCGACACGGCCTCGCTCGAGGTGATCAAGGCGTTTTACGACACGATCGTGGATCAGACCGTGGTGGTGTCCTCCCCGCGCGAGGCCGAGCTGGCCAAGCTGGTCGAGAACACGTTCCGGCACGTCAACATCGCCCTCGTCAACGAGCTGGCCATGTACGCCCACGACCTGGGCATCGACGTGTGGGAGGCGATCGAGGCCGCCTCCTCGAAGCCGTTCGGGTTCATGCGGTTCACCCCGGGCCCCGGCGTGGGCGGTCACTGCCTGCCCATCGACCCTTCCTATCTCTCCTGGCGGGTCGAGCGGGCGCTGGGCAAGAGCTTCCGTTTCGTCGAGCTGGCGGACGACATCAACCGCCACATGCCCGACTACGTGGTGAACCGGATCATGATGTCGTTCAACGCGCAGGGCCGCACGGTCAAGGGGTCCCGCATCCTGCTGCTCGGCCTGGCGTACAAGAAGAACACTGGTGACGCGCGGGAGTCGCCGGCGGTGCGCGTCTCGCAGTTGCTCGGCGCCATGGGGGCGCACCTGCGGGCCGCCGACCCGTACGTCGTCGAGGGAACCGCGGTGGACGACATGGTGCCGCGGGTGGAACCGACCCCCGCCGAGCTCGCGGACGCGGACGCGGTCGTCCTGCTGACCGACCACGACGCCTTTGACCTGTCCGAGATCTGCCAGCACGCGAAGTTCATCTTCGACTGCCGCCGCCGCCTGTCCGGCCCGAACGTCGAGAGTCTTTGAGCCCGCCGATGCGGGTCATCTGCGTGGCCGGCGCGCGGCCGAACTATATGAAGGTCAAGCCGGTCATGGACGCGCTGGAGGAACGCGCGGCGGAAGTCATCCTGGTGCACACCGGCCAGCACTATGACGCGGCCATGAACGACGTGTTCTTCGCCGATCTCGGTATCCGGCCACCCGATCACCGGCTTGCGGTCGGGTCGGGCAGCCACGCCACCCAGACGGGGAAGGTCATGGCGGCCTTCGAGCCTCTGGTCGCGCAGCTGCGCCCCGACGTGGTCGTCGTGGTGGGGGACGTGAACTCCACGATGGGCTGCGCGCTGGTGACCGCCAAGTCCGGGGCCCTGCTCGCCCACGTGGAGGCGGGGCTGCGCAGCCGGGACTGGGGCATGCCGGAGGAGATCAACCGGGTAGTCACCGACCGGGTGAGCGACTTCCTGCTCGCCCCGTCGCCAGACGCGGTGATCAACCTGCGCGGCGAGGGATACCGGGACGACCAGATCCATCTGGTCGGCAACGTCATGGTGGACACCTTGCTGGCCAACCTGGACCGGGCTCTGGCCCGGGACACGCTCACCGGCCTGGGCCTGCGGGCCGGGGAGTACGCCCTGGTCACCCTGCACCGGCCGGCGAACGTGGACGATCCCGGGGCCCTGGCGCCGCTGCTGGCGGCGATCGCCGAGATCGCCCAGGTCTGCCCGGTGGTGCTGCCCGCCCACCCACGGGCGGCCCGGCAGCTGGGGGACCTGTCCGGGCAGGTGCAGGTCATCCCGCCTGCGGGATACCTCGACTTCATCGCGCTCCAGGCCTCCGCCCGCATGGTGCTGACCGACTCCGGCGGAGTCCAGGAGGAGACCACGGTGCTGGGCGTGCCGTGCCTGACGTTGCGGGAGAACACCGAACGGCCGATCACCCTCACCGAGGGCACGAACCAGCTGGTCGGACGGGACCCGGAGCGGATCGTGAAGACCGCGCTCAGTGTCCTGGAATCCCCGCCGCCGCGCCGTTCCCCGGCGCTGTGGGATGGCCGGGCCGGGCAGCGTATCGCCGCGGTCCTGCTGGCTGACGCGGGACCCCAGGGGTACCTGCGGCCCACGGACCAGCCGGTGCCGTAGGGGTACCTGCGAGGCCAGCCGAGATACCGCAGCACGACAGCCAGTGCCGCGGCTAGCCGCAGGACAGTCCCGGGCCGGAGGGGTTCCCGCCGTCCAGGTCCTGGCCGGTCTCGAGCACGCGGTTGCCGTGACGATGCCAGCCGTCGGTGGGACCGCCGTCATACGGTGACCAGCCCGGGCGCGCGAACCACACCCCGAAGCTGCCGACGCAGCCCGCGGCGTACGTGCTGAAGACGTTGTTGGTGAACCTGATGTCAGAGACTGAGTAGCCGCCCACGGCCGGCGGGTCACCAGGACCGCCATCCCCTGGATAGTAGTCTTCTGCGTAGATCGCGAAACCACCGCCGGTGATCAGGTTGTGCCTGACGTCAATATTCCGGGAATCTCTCAGTGAGTCCCAGAGCGCGATGGCGCTGTCCGCGCTGGCGGTCATCTGATACGTGTTGTGCTTGATGAGCCCGTCGCTGGCGCCTTCAGTCTGGAAGCCGTCCGAATGGCCATTGGACGTCTTATCCGTGAAGTCATGAAAATAGCTGTTGGTAATCACGAAGTGGTCGCCGGTGGTCGACGAGTAACTGTGGTCAGCCCAGCTGAAGATGCCGTCGTTGCTGCCGTAGCAGTTCACTGCGTTCACCACCAGGCTGGTGCCCTGGTGCCAGACGCAGGCGTGGACGCCCTGATCACCGTTGATCTCCACATGGTCGATGACCGCGCTCGCGCCGTCCTCCACCTTGATGTCGGCGGTCCCGTTGGCGGCTTCACCCAGCTTGCCGCTGTTCGACTCGATGACGCTGTCCTTGACGGTGACGTTCTGGGCCTCGATGTCCAGCATGCCCTGAATGTTCTCGCAGCTGATCACGGTGTTGGCCGCGGTGACCTGGATGGTCCGGGTCAGGCTGCCGGCGTTGGCGACGAGCCGGTGTCCGGGACATTGCGAGAGGTCAGGTCCGGTGTTGGCGGACGCTGGCCAGCCGCAGCTGGCCAGGTTGGCCCAGAGCTTTGCGCCGCCCCGCCGGCAGTAAGCCGGTCTCGGCGGGGCGGGGGCGGCGTCCGGTGTGGCCGTCGCGGACGGCGAGGGTGCTGCGCTGACCGGGGAGGAGGGCGGCGCGGCCGTGGCGGGCGACTGCACCGGGGCCGACTGCGCGGTAGGTGCGGAACTCGAGCAAGCGGTCATGAACGCGACGGTGCCCAGGGCGGCGACCAGCAGCGCGGCCGTCCGGCGGGCCCGGCTCCGTAGTGCCGGACGTCTGCCCGCCTGCCCGTGCCCGGGTACCGTTCCCGGCAGACGGTAACGATCGGCTGAAGTGATGAGAGGCCCCCCTTGGCCATCCACGACGCGTCACGCGTCCGGGCTGGCCAGGACATTACCGGCCAGAGCGGCCCGGTGTGCCGTAAACCGCTTATGCCGGTCAAACGTCACTTCTGTGTTCTCTCTGTGAGGGCATAGCGTTTAGCGAGGGGAAAGATGGAGCCGGAGGAAGACGCCGGGGCTGGCCCGCCCGGCCGGGCGGTGCCCGCCATTCTCATGTATCACTCCATCTCGCCGTATGAGGACGATCCGTACGACATAACGGTGCGCCCGGAGCGGTTCGATCAGCAGATGCGCTGGCTGCGCCGGGCGGGCCGCAGGGGGACGTCCGTGGGCCAGCTTCTCGACGCCCATCGCCGAGGTGCCGCGAACGGCCTGGTCGGCCTCTCCTTCGACGACGGATACGCGGATTTCACCAAGTACGCCCTGCCGGTGCTGCAGCGCTACGGGTTCGGCGCCACGATGTTCATGCCTGCCGGGCTGCTCGGTGGGGACAACGGCTGGGACCCAGAGGGCCCGCGCAAGGCCCTGCTGTCGGCCGCCCAGTTGCGTCAGGTAGCAGCCGCCGGAATCGAGGTCGGCTCACATGGCTTCCGCCACCTGTCGCTGCCGGCCAGTTCCGACGCGGACCTGGCCAGGGAGGTCGATGAGAGCCGGGACATCCTCCGGGACGTCACCGGGCATGAGGTGGATGGTTTCTGCTACCCGTTCGGTCATCTCGACGAACGCGTCATTGACCGTGTCGAGCGGGCCGGCTATTCCTATGGCTGTGCGGTCTGGGACGCCGAGTTCGCCGGGCGGTACGCACTCGCCCGGGAGTACATCCGGGACACGGACTCGCCCAGGTCCCTGTGGACCAGAGGAGCCCGGCGCTGGCTGCGGCAGGAGTATCGCGGGCCGGGCTCGCGTGTCCTGCGCGGTGCCACCCAGGCCGGGGCCCGGACCGCACCCTGAGTGCCGGTCCGGCCGTGAGCCGGGTACTCCGCCTGGCCGGGTTGCGCGTCTATCGAGACAGTACGGCAGGTCATACTCAGGTCATTGAGCGTAAAAGCCGGGGAAACGGAGGTGCCCATGGCGGGCGACGGCGACCGTCGTACCGCATGGACGTCAGCGTGGTGATGCCCGTCCGCAACGGGATGCCGCATCTGGCTGTGCAGCTGGACGCCCTGGCCCGGCAGACCTATCGGGGCCGGTGGGAGGTCATCATCAGCGACAACGGGTCGACTGATGACAGTGCCGACGCCGTCCGTGCCGTCGCGGACCGGGTGCCGTTGCGCGTCATCGACTCGCGGGACGCACCGGGCGCGGCGGGCGCACGCGCGGCGGCGGCCCAGGCCGCGCAGGGACGGCTGTTGCTGTTCTGCGACTGTGACGACGTCGCCGCGGACGACTGGGTCGACCGGATGGTCGCCGCCCTCGGCAAGTACCCGGCGGTCGGGGGGCACATTGACGACACGTCCCTGAACACCGAGTCCGTGATGGCCTGGCGGCCCCGGCTGACTCCCGGTGAGCTGCCCCGGCCCTTCGGCCTGATGCCGCATGCCCTGGCCGGGAACTGCGGGCTGCACCGGGAGGTCTACGAAGCGGTGGGCGGTTTTGACCCATCCTTCAAATACGCGGCGGAGGAGACCGACCTGTTCTGGCGCGTTCAGCTGGCCGGGTATGAGCTTGGCTACGCACCAGATGCCGTCGTGTCGTGCCGTCACCGGCAGGACTTGCGTTCGATGCTCCGGCAATGGCGCAGCTACGGCCGGGGCCGGGCCCGCCTGGTCGCGCGCTACCAGGCCCTGGGGCTTCTTCCGGCGGAGTCGTGGCGGGACGCGGCCGGCACGATGGGCTGGCTCAGCCTGCACGCCGTCAACTGCCTCCGTGGCCAGGCTCGCCGGGCCTGCTACCTGCGGGTCCTGGCCCACGTGGCGGGCCAGGTGCAGGGCAGCCGGGAAGTGGGCGTGCTGCACATCCGGCGCGAGGACTCGCGGCGCGACGCCGAGCGCAGCCTGCGCGACGTGATTTCCGGGGCCGGGTTTGCGGCCGCGGGCCCGGCGGGTTGCCAGCCTGGGGACGCCCAGGCTGGCTAGTGCCGCTAGGGATTCACCGGGCGGCCGGCGTTCCGGCCGTTGGCCCAGACGTTCTGGCGCCACACGTCTCCACTGCCGTTGTGCCAGTGCGTGCTGGCGTTCAGCCCGTAGAACCCGCACCCGGCGAAGAACTCGGTGCTGAAGAAGTTGCCTTTGATGACGATGTTCTTCGACCCGGTGACTCCGCCCGGGTAGAGGCAGTACGCCCCGCCGGCCAGCCAGTTGTCCTGGACCGTCGCGTTGGTGACGGGCGCCGAGTCATAAGCGAGCATCAGCGAACTCGATCCACCGGCCCGCGGTGGCATCCAGTTGAGGAAGGTGTTGTGCACGATACGGATGCCGGACCCGCCCGAGTCGATCAGCGCGTTCGTATGCTGATACGAATGCGAGCCGAGCGGGATGTAGGACTGCAGGCTGTGCACGTAGTTGTCGTGGAAGTAGCCCTCACCTGAGGTGATGCCCTCTCCGAAGCCATAGATGTTGTTGTGTGCCACTTCCATCTGGCCGCCGTCGTCGGAGATGCCGTAGTCCTCACCGCCGTGATCGAGGCCCTTGCCTGGTACGCCGATGATCGTGCAGTTGAGAACCTTCAGCCCGTGGTGCCCGTTGCGCTGATTGATACCGAACCAGTTCCGGGTAGTGATCTTGCAATTCTTGATCGTGACGTTGTTGGCGTAGACGTCGAGGCTTCCGGTCAGGTTGATCCCGCTGATCACGGCGCCGTTGGTCCGGATCTCGGTGGAGTAGGCGCTGCCCTGCCCGGTTGGCCCGGGTGATGTCACGTTCTTCAGGCTGGTCGTCCCCGCCGACGCCCAGCCGGTGGTGCGGGCCGTCGGGAACCCGCACGACGCGTACGTCGCCTTGGCCGACGGGCAGGGTGCCTTCGGGACAGCGCTGGCGGACTTCGACTGCGACGGTGTGGGCGCGGCGGTGGCGGCGGCCGGCTGCCCCCCGCCGGGTGAGGAGCCGTCGGCCGACGCCGCTGGCGACGAGGCGGCCGACGCCGCGCTCACCGGTGAGCTGGCCGCCGGGCTGGAGCATCCCGCTACCGCGACGGCCGCCAGCGCTACCGTCCCCAGGAGGACCATTCCCGGCCGCCGTCTCGCGGCGGCCAGCCCGAGCCTGTCCGGCCGGGAGACTGTCGATCCGCCCATCAGCTGTTCCCCTCCGAGTGCTGCGTACTGTCACTGCGTTCGCCAGAGTCCGGGCCCGGGGCGGCCAGCCGCGAGGATCCGGACGGACGGCCGGTGCCGGAAGGCGGTCCCCAGACGGTGTCCAGGCTGTACACGGGCAGGGTCTGGCCCTGGGCCAGGCCGTTGCCGTGAGTCAGGCCGTTGCCGTGAGTCAGGCCGTCAAGGCCCTCGGCCGTGGCCGCGCGGCCTGGGCTTTCATCAGGCCCAGATACGCCCCAGCGCATCCGATGATGAGGAACAGCAGCCCGCTGAACATGGGGAAGGTAAGCGCGTCAAAAGTGGCGCTGCTCACCACGGCCACCATGATCGAGGCGACCAGGGCCTGTCCCAGTTCGCGCTGCTGCAGGTTCTGGGTCAGGCGCCGCCCGGCCGCCGCGCAGTGCACTCCCGCGAAGTAGACGATCAGCAGCGCGAGGACGCCGACGATCCCGAACTCGACCAGGCCGAGCAGATAGGTGTTGTCGATGTAGCGGTAGAGCTCGGGGAGAAAGGTGCCGAATCCCCGGCCGAACAGCGGGCGCTCCGCGATGTACCTGAACGCGGCGGCGTAGTCCGCGGTCCGGGTGGAGATGCTCACGTCCGAGTTGGAACTACCGGACAGGCCGCCGAAGTACTCGGCGAACGTGCCGATCAGGCCCGGCGCGACCACCTTGAGTGAGGCGATCCCGATCAGCAGGACGACGTATGCGGGCTTGCGGCGCTGCGTCGGCCAGGTGGGGATGATCCACAGCAACGCGACCGCCAGGCCGACGATGCCCGACCGGGACAGCGACATCGGGATGGCGAAGAACAGCAGGGCGACCGGCGCCCACTTGCGGAACCGGCCGACGCGCGCTGGGTCGAACGCCTGCTGCAGGGCGAACGGCAGCAGCATCGCCATGACCACGCCGAACTCGATCGGCTGGGTCGCGGTACTGGAGGGCCGGTTGAAGCCGTTCCGGTCGAGCAGCGAGTTGATGTCGACCGCCGGGCTCAGCCCGGGGATGTGGATGTAGTTGGTGATGTTGATCCCGGTGTAGAACTCGGCGATCCCGATGCCCGCGACCACGCTGCCGAGCACGACGGCCCGGCGCAGCAGGGTGTCCAGCCGCTCATAGCTGACGATGGTCTGGCTCGCCACCACGACCAGCGCGGCAAAGGCCACGATCAGGATGAGCCCGCGGTCCGCGCTCAGGCTCTCCAGTTCCGTGATGCTCCGGGTCATCCCGGCGACGAAGCTGGCCAGCACGGCCAGCCCGAAGACGAATATCGCGACCCGGACGGGCCGGCCGCCCCGAGGGCACGATCCGGCCGACGATCCAGGAGATCACGTACCAGAGCAGGATGCCCAGCGCGGCGATGTTCGCGGGCGTGCCCACCCCGCCCATGGGGGCGAACACGAGGTTGGACGGGATGAGCAGCAGCAGCACCAGGTAGGTCGTGAACAGGGTGACGGAGCTGAACCTCGGCTTGCTGTGGCGCGGCCGCCTGGCCTTGGCCGGCCGCGCCGGAGCCTGATCCCGGCCCCCGGGAACGCCTTCCGGCCCCCGGGTGGCGGGCGGGGATACCGCCGCCCCGGGGCTGGAGGTCGTCGTCACGTCGCTCATCGCACTCGCGTGGGTGACGATGCGTCCTCGGTGTGCCAGTAGGAGGGCGGCGGCCCGGTCATCTCAGTCGACGCCGGCCGGACTGGGGTCGGCGTCGATCTTGCTCTCCTGCTCCGTGGCCACCCGCCGTTTGCCCGCCCGCCGCCTGCGCACGTTGTCCACGACGGCGATGACGATCAGGGTGCCGACGAACATGAGCACGAAGACCCCGGCCACCACTTCGAGCTTCGTCTTCAGCACCTTCGTGGGCGTGCTCGGCGGCACGATCTCCTGGGTGGTGAGGACGGCCTTCGGCGGAGTCGGGATGGCCGTCTCCTGCTGCAACTCGGTCAGCCGCTGCTCGGTGTACCGGGTCACGATCGGCAGTTGCTGGCTGACCAGTGCCGGGACCTTGCCGGTGACCGTAATCTGGATAAATGGGCCCGCGGCGAATTGTGGCACTACGGCGGTGTAGGGATAGGTCACGCCAAGCGCCCGCAATTGCTTGACCGCCTGGTCTGACGAGACATTACCGGCCAGTATGCTCGCTACCGGATCAAGGTCGGCCACTGCCAGATAGGGGTTTCCGCCATTCCCGGCTGCGTTAGCCATGCTTTTCGAGCCGATTAGGGTGATCGTATCGGTTGACTGGTACTTGTTCGGCCACGCCTTGTAAGCACCCAGCGTCGCGACCACGGTCAGCAACCCGCCGACCACGGCGATGATCCACCGGCGTCGCAGTACGTGCAGCATTTCCCCGAAATCCATGTTCCACCCTTCGGCAAACTGGCATCTCTGCCAAGGCCAGACGACCGCGCCCCGCCGTCGCGGCAACACGCGCGGGCGGGTACCTGCTGACTATAGTGCAAATAGGGGAATTAGGCGGGACATCCACTGATCTAGGGCTCGCGGTTATATAGTTGAGCCGCATCTGGTCCGGAGGGCGTGGCCTTGCGTTGCGGTCCGGCACCATCAGTTACGGGAGTGATGTGATGACTGCCCAGGAATGGGTCGGTAAGCTGGGCCGCCGCTGGTACGTGCTGGCCGCCGTGCTGCTGTTCACGGTGGGCGGACTGTGGGCGGTGCACGGCCGGGCAATCACCTACCGCGGATGCGACGAGCTTTTCCTGGCGGCACCACCACAGCCGTGGAACCGTAACGTAATCACCGGGCAAAATGCGTCGGTACCCATGACCGCGGGCATGGTCTCGGCGCGACTGAACTCCGCGCCGGTACGCCATCAGTTGCAGGCGGCCGGGGTCACCCCGTACTACAACGTGCTGATGACCAACACCGGCGAAGTCCGGTTCCCCGCCTACACCAGTCCCACGTTGCACATCTGCGTCAGTTCGAAGAGCCCGCAGGCCGTGCTCACCGCGACGACGGCCGCCAGCCGGAAATTCGAGTCTCTCCTGTACACCATGCAGGCCGACCGGCAGGTCCATGCCAAGTCGATGATCACGGTCACCAACGTGGCGCGGGCGGTACCGCGGCCTATCACCGGCCAGCCGACTCAGGCGTATTTCGGTGTGGTGCTGATCGGGCTGCTGGCCGGGGTCGCTTTGGCGTTCTGGACTGACCCGTTGCTGACCCGCTGGCAGTACCGCAAGCCCCGGGTGGCCTGAGGCCGGGTGGCCTCAGGCGCGATTGTTTTATGGCCGGGGTTGTTTGTGGCGGGAGTTGTTTTGGGCTTAGTTGCCTGAGGCAGGGTGCTGCCTCAGAGAGCGTTCATCTCGAGCGACTGCCAGTCGGACCAGTAGGCCTCTGGATTGACCAGATAATTGACCGTCTGGACCGGGACGTGCTGGATGCGCTGGCGGTGCACGTAGCTGAGCCGGAATATCAGCTCCCAATCCTCGGCCGGTGTCCCGCCCTTCGGTCGCTTGAGCCGGCTGAAATGGAGTCCGTCGGAGCGCCGCGCGACCACGGAGTTGACGTCCACGAATCCTTCGCGGCGAAGCTTCCGCTTGTCGAAAGGAGTGGACAGCACGTCCATCATCCGGCCGTCAGGGAACGCGCGGCGCACAGCGGTATAGACCACGTCGGGAGATGGCCCCGCGTGATCGTCTTCGAGGGCTGCAAGCGCCGTTTCCAGGTGGTTGGGCTCCCACTCGTTGTCGTCATCGAGAAACGCGACGTACTCAGATCGGGTCAGCCGCGCGCCCATATTCCGGACCACACCCGCGATCGCCACGTTGGCCGACAGGGAGACACCCGACACCCGCGGGTCCGGGGGGAGGCCGGGAAGGCCGCCCGCGTCGTCCACGACCATGATCACCTGATCGCGGACGGTCTGGGCGAGCGCCGACTGGATCGCCCGCTGGACGATTTCCGGCCGGCGGTAGGTGGTGATCACCGTGGCCACGCGCGCCTGGGGCAACTCACCAAGCTGCCGCGTCAGCCGGGCGACCTCGGCGTCCTCGAACCGGTGGGTGGCCCGGCCGGTCCGGCCGCGGACCACTTTGTTGCGGGCCTCGAACACGACGAGGCTGTTCCCCCGCATCACCGGGGCCAGCACAAACTTGGCCGCGGACCGCGCCGTCCCGCGCGCCTGGCTGATCTGCATGGTGCTCCATTTCCGTGTGCAGCTGTTCAGGGTGAAATTCGCAGGCCGAAATGGCCGTCAGGCGGCTCGTGCTGCTATCACCTCGGCCGGTTCCTCGGGGCTCGCCCGGATGAGGTGACGCATCGGAAGAATCAGCGGCACATAGACCAGGCTGGCCGCGGCGGCGGCCGCGCCGAGCCCGACAATCCCTGACCCGGCGAAATGGATGATGGCCAGCGAGACCACGGCCATGAGGATTCCGCCGATGATCGGCCGCAGGCAGCGCCTCAGCAGCGCGCCGACCGTGATGCCGATGCGCCGCAGCGACCACAGGAAGGCCGGCCCGACGACCAGCACCGCCACCAGCACGTGCCCGGCGCTCACCCCGTTGATGCCGTACGTCCTGGCTCCGACCAGCAGCACCGGGATGAGCACGACCAGCCACAGGCCCTGCACGACCAGCAAGGTGGGCCGCCGGTCCGCGGCGGCCAGGCCGTCGTAGGCGAGTTCGTAGAACACCCGGAGCAGGCCGAGCACCCCGAGCAGGCTCAGCGATGTCGCGGCCGGCGTCCAGCGGGCGCCGTAAATGGTCTTGATCAGCGGCTCGGAGAGCGTGATGAGCAGCACGCAGGCGGGAATGGCCAGCGCCACCAGAATCGCGGCTGCCTTGGTGAAGCCGTCGGCGAGCAGCTCGCGTGCAGCCGGCCAGCCGGGAGAAGCCCGCGAACGACACCCGCCGGGCCGCAGCCGAGATGCTCTGCACCGGCCAGCTGGAGATGTTGAAGGCGAGCTGGTAGAAGCCGAGCGCGGCCGGGCCGAGGGTGGCGCTCACGATCGCGGAGTCAACGTTGAGGGTGCCGAGCACCAGCAGGCTGGCCCCGGCCAGCGGCATGCCGAACTTGAGCAGCTCGCGCGCGCGCCGGCGATCCCAGCCCGGCAGCACGAGGAACGGCGCGGCTATGGTCGCGCCGATCAGGGTGACGACGTTGCCGGCCACGTTGCCCCAGGCGAAGCTGATCGCGCCGAGATGGGCGAAGGCCAGCAGCAGCGTCACCGCCGTGGTCACCACGAAGCCGGCCGCTTCCACCACCAGCCGCCGGCCCTGCATGAACTCCCGGTTGATCAGGCTGAACGGCACGCACACGAACCCGTCGATGAGCACGCACAGCGACAGCAGCTGGATCAGGCTGGTGGCCCCGGGTGACCCCAGGAAAGTCGCCACCGAGGAGGCGAAAAAGAAGAGCAGGGCGGTCAGCGCGGCACTGGAGGCGAGCGACAGGGTCAGCGCGGTACGGGCTATCCCGCGGATGTCACCTTCCCAGCGCACCACGGCCAGGCTGACCCCCATCTCGTTGGCGCTGAGTACCACCGACAGCACCAGCTGGGAGATGGCGTAAAGACCCCAGGCCTGCGGCCCGAACACGGTCCGGGCCAGCACCACGCCGACCGTGAAGTTGGCCACCCGCAGGACCAGGGTGTTGACCATGCTCCAGCGGGCCCCGGACCGGACCTTGCTGCCGAGCCCGGCCTCCGCCGTCTCCGCGGCCGGTACCAGAGCCGGAGCGGGGGCGAGGATCTGGGTGCGCTGGGACACGCCCGACCACATCTGGCGCCCGGGCGACTCGATGACCGCCTCGAGCACCGGGCTGGCCGCCCGGGCGAAGGACCACGCGGTACTTCTCACGGCGGCGGTCCGCTGCACCGCGGCCAGCACCGAGCGCATCCGGTAGACCAGCAGGCCGACCGCGGCGAGGCCGGCCAGCGCGCCGAGCCCGAGGTCAACCCCGTCGTCCGGCACTACCCGGCGTACCTCGATAACCACGAAGGCGACCGTGAGGCCGGCGGCGAGCGGCACGACGATCCGCATGAGCTGGCCGCGGCCCCGGCTGAGCCATCTGGTCTCGACGAGATACCACGGCAGCAAGCGGGCCCCGGCGATCACGACCTGGGCTATCGCCGCACCGGCGATCCCGTCGGCCAAGGTCCAGATGATGACCGACGGGATCATCGCGGCCAGCCAGACGAGCTGGAAGACGAGCGCGGACACCGCTCCCTTGAACTCGGTCAGGTAGTCGCTGGTCAGTTTGCACAGCAGCCGCAGCGCGACCAGCGGGGCCAGCCATTCGAGCGCCTTCGCGGCCAGTGCCCACTGGGGGCCGTACGCCAGGTGAACCAGCGGCACGGCCATGGCGCTCAGCAGGAAGCCGGCGGGCAGGGTGAGGCTCGCGAGGAGAGCGGCAGACGACAGATACGCCGAGCCCTGCAGCTGCGGACTGGTCCGCAGCCGGGCGAAGGACCCGGGCGCGGCCCGCAGCACCGGCTCGGCCAGCAGCGTGATCGGCCAGCTGGCCAGGCTGACGGCGAGCGCGTAGCAGCCCAGCGACGCGGCGCCCTTGAGGTGGCCCACGATCAGCTGGTCGGCGTTGAGCAGCGCGAACATGGCCAGGCCCGAGCCCGCCAGGGGCAGCGCGGCCCCCGCCAGGAGACCCAGGTGCCCGCGGCCCAGACCCATCCGGAGCGAGGTGGGCGCGAAGACGACGATCAGGATCGCGCGCAGGATCGCCCCGGCCAGCAGGCCGATGCCGAAACTGAGCATCCCGTGTCCGCTTACCGCGAGCCAGCAGGTCAGGACCACGCCGAGCCAGTTACCCGACTGGTCGGCGATGGACCGGCGGATTCCCCGCGGATGCAGCCGCAGCATGGCCGCGGGCGCGGCGACCAGGCCGCCGATCAGGATGTCGAAGGCCAGGACCCGGATCAGCTGAGCGGCGGCCGGTGCGCCCGCGGCGGCGGCCAGCCCTGTGGAGGTGGTGAAGCAGAGAGCAGCCAGGGCGGCGCCGGAGACCACCGAGACCGTCATCACCGCCGGGGCGATCTCGCGAGGGTCGCCCTCGTAGCGCTCCAGCGCCCGGCTCGCCCCGAACTCGCCCAGGCTCCGGAAGGCCAGGACCACCGCTAGCGCGGCCGCTACCGCGCCGAACTGCCCCGGGGTGAAAATCCGGCCCGCGATGATGCCGAGGACCAGCGTCCCGCGCCGCGCCGAGACCACGCTGCCGAGCAGCCAGAGCACCCCGCGCCCGAGTATGCCCAGCATGCTGAGGCCAGCTGCCGGAGGGCGCCCGTGCAGGCCTCCCCCAGCGGTGCTCTTCACCGGAGCGCCGCCGGCAGGCATCTCAGCCGTTTCCTGGCTTGTGGGCGGGCACTATCCGGTCCAACCACGACGCCATTCGTCGCGAGCGGCCCACAAGGCCCGCCAGTCGTCCCCGCGTGCGGTCGGTCTCGCCTGCCGGGCCGCCGAGGCGGTACCGGTGACCCGGCTCGCGGTGGCCCGCAGCAGGACGCCGCCCAGCAGCAGGCCGACGCCTGCGCCGCGGAGCCAGGCCGGGAAGTGCCGCCGGACCAGCGTGGCCTTGCCGGTGAACAGCAGCACCAGCTTGCCTGCGCCGGTGGAAGAACGGCCGCCCGCGTGCTGGCAGACCGCCTGCGCGGTCACCATCGGACGGCATCCGGCGGCGGCGGCGCGGAGGCAGAAGTCGGCGTCCTCGCCGTACAGGAAGAACACCGGGTCAAATCCGCCCAGCGTGTCCCACAGCTGCCGGTGCACCAGCATGAACGCCCCGCTGACCACGGGCACCGCACGCTGCTGAGCCGGGTCGCCCGACCACTGCTGAGGGGCCTCGGGGTCGAAGAGCCGGCTGCCCGGCAGCAGGCTGCTCAGCCCGAGCGCGAAGCACGCCGCCGACCAGGGACTGGGCCTGCCCCAGAAGGAGCGGGGATCGGTGGTGCCGTCCGGATGGACGAAACGGCCGCCGACGATGCCCGTGCCCGGATGCTCCTGGGCGCAGCTGAGCAGGGCCTCGACGGCGCCGGGCGCGATGACCGTGTCGGGGTTGAGGAAGAGCAGCCACTGGCCCGTGGCCGCCTCCGCGCCACTGGCACAGCCGGCCGCGAACCCGCCGTTGTCCTGGCGTTCGATGATCTTCGCGCCGCCGCCAGCCCGGGCGGCCGCCACGGTGCCGTCGCCGGACGCGTTGTCGACGACGATCACTTCCAGGCCGATGCCTGGAGCGGCCTGGCCGACGGCGCTCAGGCAGGCGCCGATGTCCGCCTCGTTGCGGTAGGTCACTATCACCACGGACACCCCCATGGGGCGCCCGCCGGCCGGGGCCTGCCGCCGGCTGGGCTGCTTCGTGAGCGGTCCGCTCGGCATGCCTGCCAAATCCCTTCGTTTGGGTTCTGGACGCTGGGTTGCTGGTCTGGCGGGGTGACTCGCCGCCCGGGACCCTGGTGGGCCTAGGCCGTCTTGACCGCGATCAGCGCTTTGATGGCGCCCACGGCCCGCTCGAACCGCAGCGTGGAGTCGGGGAAGTAGGAGGCCATCTCGGTCCGGCTGAGCAGTTCCACGCCCATCGCGGCCCGGACTCCGTCCTGGTGGCTGGCGGAACGCGTGTGCACCAGGGGCCAGCGCCGGGAGATCTCCGCCCGCACGCTGACCGGCATGAACTGGAAGCCAGGGAACAGCCAGTGCGGCTCGATCGGGAAATACCGGTAGGGCGTCTGGATCCAGTGGCGCGCGGCCAGCCGGTGCACCTCGGCGGCGAATCTCAGCCGCTGCGCGTGCCCGCCCACGTGCTCGATGACCGAGTTGGAGAAGACCAGGTCGTATGAGGCGCCGTCCAGGCTGGGGGGCAGTGCGCAGGCGTCACCCTGCTCGGCGGTGAGCCAGCCCGGCGTCGTGGCCGGCTGCGGCTCGAGATTGACGACATGCACGGCCGCCGGGCGCAGCGGGGCCCGCAGCCAGGCCTCGACCGTCCCGCCGAGGTCGATGACCGACATCGAACTCAGGTCAGGAAATGTGTCCTGGAGCCATTGCCAGCGCCGGGCCCGGTTCCGCTCACCGAGCGAGTCCGGACCGTCCACCAGGCGCTGGCGCAGAGCAGTGAGCTCAACCACGCACCGTCCCCTTCCTCCCTAGCCCGATCCCGTCCCACCACCAGGCAGACGTAAGGTACGACGCCGTGCTGCTCCGCACGGTTGACGAGAAACGGCTAGCTAGCATGATTTGCCGGATATGAGCGATGTGCGGAGGAACAGCCTAGTCCCGGGCCCGGGCGGTTCTCGGCCGGTCAACGGAACCGGTATGGGCCGGCGCGATCGCACAGATGTGCGAAGGCCGCCGCCGATTCAGAGGGAATACAGAGGATAGGGACGTCTCATCACGTGCACGACAAATCCCCTCTGTGCGTCTAATGAGTACTGCGGCTGAGGCCGCGACGGCTGACCTACGTGACGGAGGGTGCCGTGACAGCGGAGGGTGACGGAACTGCTGCGCGTCCGGCGGGCGACGGGGCCGGGCGTGCCCCGGGGTCGCCTGAGCCCGGGATCAGCGTGCTGGTCCCGGTCCGCGACGGGATGCCGCATCTGCTGGCCCAGCTCGACGCCCTCAGCCGGCAGACCTACCGGGGGCGCTGGGAGGTCATCCTGAGCGACAACGGCTCCACCGACGACAGCGTCCGCGCCGCCCGGGCCGCCGGCTCCCGGGTTCCGCTGCGCGTCGTCGACTCGCGGGAGGCGGTGGGCAAGGCCGGGGCGCTCGCGGCCGCGGCCCGCTCCGCGCGGGGCCAGTTCCTGCTCTTCTGCGACGCCGACGACATCGTCGCCGACGACTGGGTCGAGCGGATGAAGGTCGCACTGGACCGCTGGCCGGCGGTCGGCGGGTACCTCGACGAGGAATCACTCAACCCGCCCGCGGTGCTCGCCTGGCGCCCGCGGTCCACTCCTGGCGAGCTGCCCTGCCCGTTCGGGCTGCTGCCCGCGCCCATCGGGGCGAACTGCGGGGTCCGGCGGGAGGCCTACGAAGCGGTCGGCGGCTTCGATCTCTCGTTCCGTGGCGCCGCGGCTGAAGAGACCGACCTGTTCTGGCGGCTTCAGCTGGCTGGCTATCAGCTCGGCTACGCGCCGGACGCGGTCGTGGCCTACCGGCACCGGCCCGGCCTGCGCCCGCTGCTCCGGCAGTGGCGTGGCTACGGGCGGGGCCGCGCTCACCTGGTCGCCCGCTATCAGGAGCTCGGCCTGCTGCCCGCAGAGTCGTGGCCGGACGCGGTCCGGACCTCGCTGTGGCTGGCCGTGCACTCGGTGGACTGCGTCCGCGGTTCGGCCCGGCGCGGGAGCTACCTGCGCATCCTGGCTCATGTGGTGGGCCAGGTCGAGGGCAGCCGGGAGTCTGGCGTGCTGCACGTCCGCCGCGGCAGCCCGCCGCCGGGGACGGTGCTCCGGCCCCCGGGGGCCGCAGGCGACGTCGTCCGGGCCGCGGCCAGCTAGCCCGGGTTCCGGCGCGTCAGTGCACCACGCGGGCGACCGCCCGGCGGGTTCCCTCCAGGAGCCGCAGGGCCTGCGCGGCCGGCCCGGCGGTCAGCCGGTCCAGCGCGATCCCGAACGCCTGGGCGGCGAAGCCGCCGTCGTGCAGCGCGCTGTACACCTGATCACAGTCAGGCACCGCGCGGCGGTCGGAGGTGCCCGGGACCGCGAGGCTCAGCGACAGCGGGAACAGCTGGCGCCGGGTATGCAGATCGAGCGCCACGAACTGGGCCGCCGCGTGCTCGCGGGCCAGCGCCAGCGAGTCGCGGCTGGGCGCGACGCCGTCGTACTTGCGGTTCCAGACCTCGACCGCCCCCAGGTACTCCCACCACGACGGCTCGCACCGCCGCCAGGCCGCCCGCCGCCAGGGATGCGCCCACACGGCCGTGCCGCCCGCCGCGGCCGCCTGCTTCAGCAGGTCGCCGATGTCGGGGGGGTCACCGAAGAAGGGCACGTCCCCCCAGACGGGGATGTGCACCACGTTGTCCTCGTCGCCGTACTCGATCCCCGGCACCAGCCGGACCCGGTCCGTGCTCGCGTCCGCGCAGGCCTGGCGGTAGTCGTCCCACTTGGCTGCGGTGAACCCGCGACTGTGCTCCGACATCAGCACGACGTGGCAGCCGCGCCGGGAGAAGGTGGCCGCGATCCGGCTCAGCGGCCACGACGCGTCGTCTGACCATTCCGAGTGAACATGGGCCACGGCCTTGACCGCGCGCCCGCGGCCCGGCGGCTCCGGACGTATCTCGCTCATCGTTTCCTGCCGGGCTTCCGGCCGCGGAACTGGCCGGCCACCGTGGCCCAGGTGTCCGCGGCGAACACGGCCGGCTCGCCGGAACGCCAGTTGTACCACCGCTCGCCGCGATGCGGGACGAGCACGTCCCGGACGGTCGCGATCCGCGGAGCCCCGCCCCGGGCGAGCACCATCCCCAGGTGGACGACCTCCCGGCCCAGATGGCGGGCGGTCACCTGGGGGGCCTGCACCTCGGCCATCCCCGGATACGGCGGCGTGAACTCCGGATCGAGCGCAGCCTGCACCGCCCAGCTCGGATAGCTGAGTCCCCGGCCGCGGGCGAGCGCCATGCTTCCCCACGTCCGCCCGTTCAGTTCCATGAACCACGGCCGCCCGGCGGTGTCCCGGAGCATCTCCACCATGAACAGCCCCCGCCAGTCGCAGCCGGAGATGAACTCGCGGACCGGGCCGGCCAGGTCCGGGGCCACCGGGAGTGACCGGCACGCGCTCGAGCCAGAACCGCGCGGGTTCATCATCCGGACCCGCCGGTGCCCGCTCACCGCGGCGATCCCGGCGGCGGTCGCGATCCCGAACACCCCTTCGCCGGTGCCGGTGATCATCGGCTGGACGATGGCCGGGCCGCCGATCGCCGCCGCGATCCGGGGGACCTGGGACGCCGTGGCGGCCATCCGCCCGACCGGGCGGCGCAGCCTGCCGTCACGAAGCTGAACGGCCAGCGCAGGCTTCACCATCCAGGGCCCCTCGCCGGGTGGCTCCCCGGCGCAGGCGTCGGCGGAGTCAGGCACCGCGAAGCCCGCGGCGGCGGCGAGCAGCAGCTGCTCGCGCTTGTCCAGCGCGATCGTCGCGAGCTTGCCGGTCGGTCCGGCGATGACCGGCCCGTCCGCCGCCGCCCGCTGCGCGTACTGATCAGTGAGCCACACGGCGTGGTCGTCGAGGGGGAGCACCGCGGCGGGCCGCAGGTCGGCGATCAGCGAGCTGAGCTCGGCGACGGACCGGCTGGCGTCCTGCTCGGGCGCGGTGACCGGCACCACCTGGACCAGCTTGCTCCGGGCCAGGGCCGGGCGGGTGCCGGACCTGGCGAACGCGCACACCTCGAACCCGTGGTCGGCGAGGCACCAGGCCGACTCGATCGCCGCCAGCGCATCGGCAAAGCCGATGAGCACCCGGGGCCTCACCGCAGGGCCTTGATCCGCACGGCGGCCACGCGGCGGACCCGCTCAGCCACCGGCCGCGGGGCCAGGATGTCCTCCCGGACGCTGTCCAGCGTGTCACCACGCTTGATGCTGTAACGCGGTTGCAGCCAGGCGCCGGCCCGGGACCGCCGCCGGTCGCTGGTGAACACCTGCGCGTAGCCATGGCGGCGCAATGTGCCGAGCACCCGGCGATCGTAACTGCCGAACGGGCAGGCTGCGGTGGTTACCGGGGCCTGCGCGGCGGCGGCGATGAGCGACCTCGCCACGGTCAGTTCCTCATGCTCCGCCCCGGCGTCGAGTCCGCGCCAGGACCGGTGGCGCATGCCGTGTGAGCCGACCGTCATCCCGGCGGCGGACAGCGCCCGGACGCCGTCCGCGTTCAGGTAGCCCGGCTCGCCGAGCATCCCCGCCAGCGGGAAGAACGTGGCCGTCAGCCCGCGCTCGGCCAAGGCCGGCAGGGCCACGTCGGCGTCGGACGCGTAGCCGTCGTCGAAAGTGAGCTGGACCGAGGTCCGGCCCGCGGTCTCGTCCAGGACCGCGAGGAACAGGTCCTGGCCGACGAAGTACTCGTGCGCGGCTGGTTCGAGGCCCGCCGCTGGCGTGCCGATGCCGTGGAAGCAGATGCCCACGACCTCGCCGGGCTCCCGGTCCGTTACCAGCATGCTTTCACTCAATTCTCCATCTTCGGCTGTGGTGCGGCCTTCACCCGGATCCGCCAGGTTACTCATAGGACGTCCGGAGGGCGCTGGCCGGTGACAGCGGCGGGCGGCAGATCGGCTTCCCGCACGCAACGCCGCGGATGGGGGATATCCGGCGCGCCTGCTCATAATTCGTGCATACTGCCTGGCGTGATCAGCGTGGTGGTACCGGCTCATGACGAGGCGCGGGTAATCGACCGGCTGCTCGGGCAGCTCACCTCGGCCCTCCCCGCGGACAGGCTGGACGTGATCGTGGTGGCCAACGGCTGCACCGACGACACGGCCCTGATCGCGGGCCGCTATGAGCCCGGGGTCCGGGTGCTGTCCATCCCGGTGCCCTCCAAGCGCGAGGCCCTGCTGGCCGGCGACCGGGCCGCCACCGGATTCCCGCGGATCTACGTGGACGCAGACGTGGAACTGGGCCCGGCGGACGTCCGCGCCCTGGCCGACGCCCTGGCCCGGCCCGGCGCGCTGGCGGCTGGCCCGGAGCGGGTACTGGCCCTGTCCGGAGCGTCATGGCTGGTCCGCTGGTACTACGACGTCTGGGCGCGGCTGCCCGAGGTGCGCAGCGGACTGTTCGGCCGCGGCGTGATCGGGCTCAGCGAGGCTGGTCACGCCCGGGTGGCCAGCCTCCCGCCGCTGCTGGCCGACGACCTCGCCGCGTCCTTGGTCTTCGGCCCGGACGAGCGGGTCATCGTGCCCGGCGCCCGGGTCGTCGTGCACGTCCCGCGGACCGCCGGCGACCTGCTCCGCCGCCGGGTCCGCGCCGCGATGGGCGTGGACCAGGTCGAGCAGGCCGAGGGCGGCCCCGGGGCCTCAGCGCGGACCCGGCCCGGTGATCTGCTGGCCCTGGTCCGCGCGGAGCCGAGGCTGGCGCCCCGGGTGACGGTGTTCCTGGCCGTCGCCGTGCTGGCCCGCAGGCGGGCCCGCCGCGAAGTCCGGCGGAATCAGTACTCGACCTGGCTGCGCGACGAGAGCAGCCGTGCCTAGCTGTTCCGGGCCGGTCCAGGGGCCGGCCCGGATCACCCGGAGTGCCACCATGATCACCCAGCTGTTCCGGCTCTGAAATTAGGTGGTCAGTGTTGAAGAAAACGTCAACCATCCGGTTTGGCTAGGCGTCTTCCGTGTGTGCCCGGGGGTGCGGGCAGGACCTCAACAGGGACGGTGGGCGAGTGTCGGGTAATACGGCCGTGAGCGGCGTACCGCGGACTCGCGCGCGGCTGGGCTCGCCGGACTCGGCGACCTGGACCGGGGCTTACCTCCGCCGGGTGGTCGTGGCCGACTGTGCCTGCGCTCTCGCGGGCAGCGTGCTGGCCTATGAGGTCCGCTTCGGCCAGCCCACCTACCGGCCGGTCATCTACCTCGCGTTCACCGGGCTCCTCCCGCTGCTCTGGGTCGCCTCCATTGCGCTGGCCGGCGGCTATGACCCGCGGTTCATCGGCGTCGGCTCGGATGAGTTCCGCCGGGTACTCAACGCTGCGGTGAGCCTCACGGCCATGGTGGCCATCGCCTCGTACGCGGTGAAGTTCGAGCTGGCGCGCGGTTACATTCTCATCGCGCTGCCCTGCGCGACCCTCTTCGACCTGGTCGTCCGGCACCGGCTGCGCAAGCGGCTGCACAAGCTGCGCAGCCGCGGCGCCTGCATGCGCCGGGTGGTGGCGATAGGCCACGCCCCCGCGGTGGCCGACCTGATCGGCGAGCTGCGCCGGGGTTCCTACCACGGCCTGTCCGTGGTCGGGGCGTGCCTGGCCGGGGGCACCATGCTCGGCGAGATCGCCGGGGTCCCGGTGTACGGCGGCCTCACCAACGTGACGACCGCGGTCGGCCACCTGGGCGCCGACACCGTCGCGGTACTGGCCTGCCCGGAGATGAACGGCATCCGGCTGCGCGAGCTGGCCTGGGACCTGGAGAAGACGGGCACCGACATGTGCGTCGCGGCCGCCCTGCTCGACGTGGCCGGGCCGCGGACCACCATCCGCCCGGTGGCCGGGCTGCCGTTGCTGCACGTGGACCACCCGGAACTGGCCGGCGGCAAGCAGGTGCTCAAGGCCGCTTTCGACAAGGTGGTCGCGCTGACGGCGGTGATCTTGCTGGCGCCCCTGTTCGCGGCGATCATGCTGGCGGTCCGGCTCGGTGACCACGGGCCCGTCTTCTTCCGGCAGACCAGAGTCGGCAAGGACGGGCACACGTTCTCGGTGTGGAAGTTCCGCACCATGGTGGTGGACGCGGAACAGCGGAAGGCCGAGCTCTCGGCGCTCAACGAGTCCGACGGCGCGCTGTTCAAGATGCGCAAGGACCCGCGGGTCACCAAGGCGGGCGGCTGGCTGCGCCGCTACTCCCTCGACGAGCTCCCGCAGCTGTTCAACGTGGTACTCGGGGACATGTCCCTGGTGGGGCCGCGGCCCGCGCTGCCCACCGAAGCGGCCAAGTACGGCGACCACATGCGGCGCCGGCTCGTGGTCAAGCCGGGCATTACCGGCCTATGGCAGATCAACGGGCGTTCCGACCTGCCCTGGGACGAAGCGGTCCGGCTCGACCTGCGCTACGTGGAGAACTGGTCCCTCGCCCTGGACCTGCAGATCATGTGGAAAACCTGGTCTGCGGTCCTGCGGGGTCACGGCGCCTACTAGCCTGTGAGGCTCACCCCCCCGAGTAAGGGGCGCCTGCCTGATGACCACCGACGACGACCGCCTGGCCCGTGACCTGGCCAGCGAAGCTGGCCGCCTGCTGCTCGCGCTGCGCGCCGAGGGCGGCGAGCCTGCTGCGCTGCGCAAGGCGGGCGACCGGAAGTCGCACGAGTTCCTCGCCGCACGTCTCGCGGAACTGCGCCCGCAGGACGCCGTGCTGTCCGAGGAGGGTCGCGACGACCTGGGCCGCCTGAGCGCGGACCGGGTCTGGATCGTGGACCCGCTGGACGGGACGAGGGAATTCGGCGAGCCTGGCCGGACCGACTGGGCGGTGCACGTGGCCCTGTGGGAAGGCGGTGAGCTGACCGCGGGTGCGGTCGCGCTGCCCGCCCAGGGTGGCGCGGTGCTGAGCACCGCGGAGCCGCCGCCCGCCCCGCCTGCCCCGGCGCCCGGCCAGCCGGTCCGCGTGCTGGTCAGCCGGACCCGGCCGCCGGCCTTCCTCGAGCAGCTGGCCGGGCAGATCGAGCTGACGCTGATCCCGCTCGGCTCCGCGGGGGCCAAGGCGGCGGAGGTGATCCGCGGCGACGCGGACGCCTACGTGCACAGTGGCGGCCAGTACGAATGGGATTCGGCCGCGCCGGTGGCGGTCGCGATGGCGGCGGGACTGCACGCATCGCGGCTGGACGGTTCGAAGCTCGCGTACAACCAGGCAGATCCTTCCCTGCCGGATATCCTTATCTGCCCAGCGGGGCTCGCCGCCACGCTGCTGGATGGTTTGCGTGTGGCGGGTTGTTCTGCTACCCAGTAGGGCTCCCGCAAGGGGAGTGACCTGATCCCGCCCGTGCCCGACGACCGGAGTCTGTTCATGGCCGTGCCGCATTCTGACTATTCGCTCTCGCAGCTTGAAGTGCTGGAGGCGGAGTCCATTCACATCATGCGGGAGGTAGCCGCGGAGTTCGAACGGCCGGTGCTGCTGTTCTCCGGCGGCAAGGACTCCATCGTCATGCTCGCCCTCGCCGAGCGGGCGTTCTGGCCGGCCAAGATCCCGTTCCCCGTCATGCACGTGGACACCGGGCACAACTTCACTGAGGTCATCGACTACCGGGACCGCCGGGTGGCCGAGGCCGGGGTGCAGCTGGTGGTCGCGTCCGTCCAGGACTCCATCGACGCCGGCCGGGTCGCTGAGGAGACCGGCCGGCGGGCCAGCCGGAACCGGCTGCAGACCACCACCCTGCTCGACGCGATCGAGGAGAACCGCTTCGACGCCGTGTTCGGCGGCGGCCGCCGGGACGAGGAGAAGGCCCGGGCCAAGGAACGGGTGTTCTCCTTCCGGGACGAGTTCGGCCAGTGGGACCCGAAGAACCAGCGTCCCGAGCTGTGGAGCATCTACAACACCCGGACCCGGATGGGTGAGCACATCCGGGTCTTCCCGCTGTCCAACTGGACAGAGCTGGACGTCTGGCAGTACATCGCCCGGGAGAAGCTGGAGATCCCGTCCATCTACTTCGCCCATCAGCGGCGGGTGTTCGAGCGGGATGGCATCCTGCTCGCCGACAACGAGTTCACCCCCCGGGGTGACGACGAGCCGGTCTTCGAGACCACCGTCCGCTACCGCACGGTCGGCGACATGACCTGCACCGGCGCGGTGGAGTCCACCGCCACGACCGTGTCGGACGTGATCACCGAAGTCGCGGCCACCCGGGTCACCGAGCGCGGCCAGACCCGCGCCGACGACCGGGCCAGCGAGGCGGCTATGGAAGACCGCAAGCGGGAGGGGTACTTCTAAATGTCCGCCACCACCACAGCCGAAGTCCTGCCCACCGAGGGGGGCAGGCCGATGGACATCCTGCGGCTGGCCACCGCCGGCTCGGTCAACGACGGCAAGAGCACCCTGATCGGGCGCCTGCTGTACGACTCGAAGGCCATCTTCGAGGACCAGCTTCTGGCCGTCGAGCAGACCAGCAAGGCCCGCGGCGAGGACTACACCAACCTGGCCCTGCTCACCGACGGCCTGCGCGCCGAGCGGGAGCAGGGCATCACGATCGACGTGGCCTACCGTTACTTCGCCACGCCGCGCCGGAAGTTCATCATCGCGGACACCCCGGGTCACATCCAGTACACCCGGAACATGGTCACCGGGGCGTCCACCGCCGACCTGGCCATCGTCCTCGTCGACGCGCGCAACGGGCTGACCGAGCAGAGCCGGCGGCACGCGTTCCTCACCACGCTGCTCCGGGTGCCGCACCTGGTCCTGGCGGTCAACAAGATGGACCTGGTCGACTACGACCAGGCCGTGTTCGACCGGATCAGTGAGGAGTTCGCCGCTTTCGCCGCGAAGCTGGAGATCGGCGACCTGAGCTTCATTCCCATCTCCGCCCTGCACGGGGACAACGTGGTGCAGCGCTCGGACAAGATGCCCTGGCACGACGGGCCGTCGCTGCTGCATCACCTGGAGCACGTGCACATCGCCTCGGACCGGAACCTCATCGACGTCCGCTTCCCCGTGCAGTACGTCATCCGGCCGCATCAGGCGACCGACCCCGACCTGCACGACTACCGGGGATACGCCGGCCAGGTCGCGGGCGGGATCCTCAAGCCCGGGGACGAGGTGATGCACCTGCCGTCCGGGCTGACCACGAAGATCTCCCGCATCGACACCGCACGCGGGCCGGTCCCGGAGGCCTACCCGCCGATGTCGGTGACCCTGGTGCTCGAGGACGACCTGGACATCTCCCGCGGTGACATGATCTGCCGTCCGCACAACCAGCCGCTGGCCTCCCAGGACGTGGAGGCGATGGTCTGCTGGATGTCGGACAGCCGGCCGCTGGCCGCCCGGGACCGGCTGGTGGTCAAGCACACCTCCCGGACGGTCAAGGCCATCGTCCGCGAACTGCACTACCGGCTGGACGTCAACACCCTGCACCGGGACGAGAGCGCGGAGCGGCTCGGGCTGAACGAGGTGGGCCGGGTCAGCCTGAGGCTCACCCAGCCGCTGTTCTTCGACCCCTACAACCGGAACCGGGAGACCGGCGGCCTCATCCTCATCGACGAGTCCACCAACGCCACGGTCGGGGCGGTCATGATCACTGAGGGGCGCTGAGCGCCCGGTCCCGCCGTCACCAGGGGCCGGGCACCCGGGGGGCCAAAATCAGGGGGGCCAAACCAAGGATGGCCCGGCCGCAGGTGGCTAGCTCACCCGCGGCGGCCGTCGTACCGGCGGCTCCTAGCCGCGGCGGGAAGGCGCAGTGACCCCATTCCACGACCTGCAGGACTACCTGGCCCTGCCCCGGCTTACCGGCCTGCGGCTGTCCCCGGACGGCACCTGGCTGGCCGTGACCGTGTCGGCCCTCGCTCCCGACGGGCGAACGTTCAAGTCCAGCATCTGGCGGGTGGACACGGGCGCGGCCGGCCCGGCCCGGACTCCGGCCCGGCTGACCTGGTCCGCCGAGGGTGAGGACAGTCCCGCCTTCCTGCCGGACGGCGGGATGCTGTTCCTGTCCCCGCGCCCGGCGCCCCCGGGCCGGGTCCGGCGCCGGCCCCGGACACCGGCGACGACACCAGCGGGAAGCGGGCCCTGTGGCTGCTGCCGGCCGCAGGCGGGGAGGCCCGCCGCGTCGCGGCGCCTGCGGGCGGCCCCAGCCGGCTCGCCACCGCCGCCAGTTCGGAGCTGGCCGCGTTCACCGCGCCGGTGCTGCCGGGCACCGGCGGGGCCGCTGGCGACGGGCCGCAGCGCCGGGCCCGGGCCGACGCGGGCGTGACGGCCATCCTGCACGAGTCGCCCCTGGTCCGGTACTGGGACCATGACCTCGGCCCGGACGAGCAGCGGCTGCTGGTCACCGACCTGGGCCGCCCAGGCCGGCTGGAGCGGGTCCAGCGGCCCCGGTGGGAGTGCAGCCGGGGACGCGGCCGCCCTGCGGGACCTGACCCCCCAGGCAGGCCGGGCCCTGGACGAGAACGCCTTCGACCTGAGCCCGGACGGTCGCCTGGCCGTCACCGGATGGTCTGTCAACGACGGCGCCGGGGGACTTCGCAAGGACCTCGTGGTCATCGACACGAGCTCCGGCGAGCGCCGGACCCTGCTGTCCGTCCCCGGATTCGACTTCACCGTCGCCGCAGGTCGCACCGGACGGCAAGCGGCTCGTGGCCATCCGGGAACGGCACGAAAGCTACCATCAGGCCAGCGCGCACACGGTGGTCCAGGTACCGCTGGACGCGGTTCCGGAGGGGCCGGTACCGCTGGACGCGGTCTCCGGGCCGGTGGGACGCGTCCGGCCGACGGCCCCGCGGAAACCCTGGACGTACTCCCCGGGCTCGAGCACTGGCCGCGGAACTGGCCTGGGCCCCGGACGGCTCGGGGGTCTTCGTCACCACCGCAGACCACGGCCGCGGCCCGGTACTGCGGGCTGACCTGGGCACCGGGGCCGTCACCCGGCTCAGTACCGACGACGGCGCCTATTCCTGCCTGTGCCCCTCGCCGGACGGGCAGTTCCTCTACGCCCTGCGCTCGGCGATGGACAGCCCGCCGCTGGTGGTACGGCTCGACGCGACCCAGCCCGGCGAACCCGAGTTCCTCCCGGGCCCCGCCGCCGCGCCGCCGCTGCCCGGCCGCCTGGACGAGATCGAGTCTGCCGCGGCCGACGGCACCCCGCTGCGGGCCTGGCTCGTGCTGCCCGACTCAGCCAGCCCGGACACGCCTGCCCCGCTGCTGCTGTGGGTGCACGGCGGCCCGTATTCGAGCTGGAACTCCTGGTCCTGGCGCTGGAACCCGTGGCTGATGGCGGCCAGAGGTTACGCCGTGCTACTGCCCGACCCGGGCTTGTCCACCGGCTACGGGCAGGAGTTCCTGGCCCGCGGCCACGGCGACTGGGGCAACCTGCCGTTCACCGACCTGATGGACATCACCGACGCGGCCATCGGCCGCCCTGAGCTGGACGCCGGGCGGACCGCCGTGATGGGCGGCTCGTTCGGCGGCTACATGGCGAACTGGATCGCCGGGCACACCACCCGGTTCCGGGCCATCGTCAGCCACGCCAGCCTCTGGGCCCTCGAGCAGATGTTCGGGACGACCGACTGTCCTGCGGAGTGGCGCCGCCAGCTGGGGACCCCCGCCACCCAGCCGGAGCGGTACGCGGCCAGCTCCCCGAACCGGCACGTGGCTGCTATCACCACGCCGATGCTGGTCATCCACGGGGACAAGGACTACCGGGTGCCGATCGGTGAGGCGCTCCGGCTCTGGACGGACCTGGCGGCCCGTCCCGGGCACCTGGCCGGATCCAAGTTCCTCTACTTCCCGGACGAGAACCACTGGGTCCTCGGCCCCGGCAACGCGCGGATCTGGTACGAGACGGTGTTCGCCTTCCTCGCCCAGCACGTGCTCGGCGAACCCTGGGAGCGTCCCGCGCTGCTCTGAACGGCCTGCGGCTGTGCCAGGCTGGGCCCATGACACGCGCGAACCTGGACAAGCGGCCCGGCGAGGTCTCGGCGATGTTCGACAAGGTCGCCGGCCGCTACGACCTGATGAACGACGTGCTCTCGCTGGGCCAGGACCGGTGGTGGCGCCGCATCGTGGCCCGGGCGGTCGGGGCCCAGGCGGGCGATCTGGTGCTCGACCTCGCCGCGGGCACCGGGACCTCGTCCCGGAGCTTTACCGTGGCCGGCGCCAGCTGCGTGGCCTGTGACTTTTCCCTCGGCATGCTCCAGGTCGGCGCGAGCAGGGCCGGTCGGCCCAGACGGAGCCCGCCCGGGCGGCCGCGTCGCGCCTCGCGGCCCGGTCCGGTGCGGTTCGTGGCAGGCGACGCCCTCCAGCTGCCCTTCCGCGACCAGGCCTTCGACGCGGTGACGATCTCGTTCGGGCTGCGTAACGTGGCCGACCCCGACGTCGCGCTGGCCGAGCTGCTCCGGGTCACCCGGCCCGGCGGCCGGCTGGTCATCTGCGAGTTCGGCCACCTGCCGTGGTCGCGGCTGAACACGGTCTACGAGTCCTACCTGACGACCGCGCTGCCCGTGGTCGCGCGGCGGCTGTCGGGCAGCCCGGAAGCCTACGACTATCTGGCGGAGTCCATCAAGGACTGGCCCGCCCAGCCCGAGCTCGCGCGGAGGATCGCCGCGGCCGGGTGGTCGGCAGTACGCTGGCGGAATCTGAGCCTGGGTGTCGTGGCCCTGCACCTCGCGCGCCGGCCCGGCTGAGCGCGGCCCCGCCCGGCCGGGCACCCCGGCGGCCCGGGGGACCGGCTGGTCAGGCAGCGGCGCGGTGCGGGCCGCTGAGCCAGGCGGGGCCGGGATCGCCCCGGGCCAGGCCAGCACCGCGGACCGGGTTCGCGGGCGCGGCAAGGCAAGGTCTAGACTCCGGAAAGAGTACTTGTGAAGCGGTTCACAAGATAGTCAGGACAATCTTTCGTGACCCACGAAGTCCCCCCCGATCTCCCGCCCGACGCGGCGGCCACGCCGGCCCGCGGCAGCGCCCCGGGCCAGACGCCCGTGGCCGGACCGGGCGCCCCGTCACGGTCCGCCCGCACCGGGGACGCCGACGTCATCGTGGTCGGGGCCGGGCCCGCCGGCTCGGCGGCCGCCGCCTATCTGGCCCGGGCCGGAGTTAACGTGCTTCTCCTGGAGAAGGCCACCTTCCCGCGGGAGAAGGTCTGCGGTGACGGCCTCACCCCCCGCGCGGTCAAGGCACTGGTCGGCATGGGCGTGCCGGTGGGCGAGGGGGACGGCTGGGTCCGGAACAAGGGCCTGCGGATCATCGGCGGTGGGGTCCGGCTCGAGCTGCCCTGGCCCGAGCTGTCGAGTTATCCCGGCTACGGGCTGGTCCGGACCCGGCTCGACTTCGACGAGATCCTAGCCCGCACGGCGCAGAAGGCCGGGGCGCGCCTCCTCGAAGGGGTGACCGTGACCGGCCCGGTCCTGGATGAC
>CAWAES010000036.1:0-293902 GCA_963781085.1 uncultured Actinomycetes bacterium | reverse complement strand
CGGCCGGTAACCGCGCTGGTGCACGGGGGAGGAGCTGAACCGCCGGTCCCGCAGGACGCTCTCCGCCGCTGCGTGGTCCGCCGTCATCCAGGGACCGAGCGCGCTGCGGACCAGGCTGCGCGGGCGGATGTCGGCGTACAGCGGGTAGGGGTCGGCCTTCGTCTGCGGTCGTAGCCACCGGGCGAGGGGATCGCCGCGCCACTGGTAGTACCGGATCGCCGCGGGCTCCACACGGCGCATCACCTTTTCTGCGAGGCTCACGTGGGTCCTCCCCGCTCCGGGTCGCTGGCCCCCCGTTCATATACCGACGGTATCTACAGACCCGCGGAATATCAACGGGCGGCCCGGTGTGGCAGCATTGGCCCGTGGCCAGGGTGACCAGGCAGACCTCGAAAGCGATGACGCGTGAGCGTCTGCTCGGCGAGGCCCAGCGGCTCTTCCGGGAGCGTGGCTACGCCGCGACCTCGCTCGAGCAGATCGCCGAGGCGGCCAGCGTGACCAAGGGCGCTATCTACGGTCACTTCTCCAGCAAAGAGGACCTGCTGATCAGCGCGATCGAGGCGGCGCCGGTACCGGCCTGGGCGACCGGGATGAACGACCAGTCCCTGCCGCTGCGTGAACGGCTGGCGGAGTTCAGCCGGGCCATGGCCGTGGACGAGGCCTTCAGGGACCAGGCCGTGCTGGCGATGGAGCTTGAGTTCCTCGCGGCGCTGCTGCGCAGCCCGGACGCCCTGCGGCGCTACAGCGCCGTCCTTGAGGGGCGGCTGGCGGAGCTGGGCGCGGCGGACCACGATCAGCCGCTCTCCGGGACCGCCCCCGTCGAGTCCTGGGCCATCGGCCACGCCCTGCTCATCGGACTGCAGATCTACCAGAACATCGCGCCGGACATCCTCACCCCGGCGGTGTTCGAGCGGGCCTACGAGCTGCTCGCGGGCCTGTATCCGGAGGGCTGAGCTTCCCGCTTGCCTGGTTACGCGCCGGGATCTCCCGGGTGCTCAGCTCCTGGCCGCCGCGGGCTGCTGGCCACCGGCTTCGGCGGCCGCCTCCGCGCTGCGCCGGGCCAGGTGCGACGGCCACCAGTTGTAGCGCCGGCAGAGCACCACGATGGCGGGCACCATCAGCGTGCGGACCAGGAAGGTGTCGATCAGCACGCCGAGCGCGATGGCCGCGCCGAGCTGCTTGATCTGGCTGGTCGCGCCGGTGATCCCGGCGACGCCGAAGGTCGCGGCCAGGATCAGCCCGGCTGACGTCACCGTGGTCCCGGTGTGGTGCGCCGCGGTCCGGACCGCGGCGCGCAGCGGCGCATGCTGCGCCTCCTCCCGGATCCGGCTCATGACCAGGATGTTGTAGTCCTCACCCAGCGCCATCAGGAAGATGAACAGCAAGAACGGCAGCACGAAGTTCAGCCCGGACTCGCCCGCCCCGATCTGGAAGAGCAGCACCGCGATGCCCAGCGCGGCGAAGTAGCTGAGCAGGACGGTCGCGACCAGGTACAGCGGGGCCACGACGCTGCGCAGCAGCAGGCCCAGCAGCAGCGCCAGCAAGACGATCACGATCGGGACGATCTCCTTCAGGTCGCTCTGGGACACGCTGCTCACGTCGTAGGAGGACGGTGCGAGCCCCGCCACACCGCTGTCGGTGGCGCCCACGGCGTGCTGGACACTCGTGGTGGCGCTGCGCATGGACGGCGTGGCGTTCAGCGCGGCGGTGGTCGACGGCGCTCCCGCCGTCAGCGACGTGTAGAACTGCACGGTCTTGCCGTCAGAGCTGATGAACTGGGACAGCGACCGGTACAGGTCGTACTGGTCCGCGGGGACCGGAGTGCCAGCCGGCTCGGTGGCCGGCAGCTTCCCGGGCGGTCCCAGCTGCTGGTACAGGCTGTTCAGCTGGGCTGTGGTCAGCTTCGTGCCGTTGGGATCGAACGGGCCGGTCACCGACGCGAAGACCGGCTTGCCGCCCAGGTCGTTCTCGGCCTTCTGCACCGGGTCCAGGTTCTTCCACACCGAGGACTTCCAGACCATCAGCACCCCGGTCGGGTTGGCCACCGCGGCCGGGTAGTGGTTGTTGATCACGTTGGTGCCGTTGGCCGACTGGCTCCCGGCCGGGCCGGTGGTCTGCCCGCCGAACCCGCTGGAGGTGTACGCGGCCGCGAACACGCCCAGCACGCCCAGGAACACCACGCCGGCGACCAGCGTGACCACCGGGTGCGCGATGACGTGGTCGGCCAGCCGGGCGTAGACGCCCTCCTTCTTGGCCTCCCGGACCGGGCGCGGCCAGAACACCTTGGTGCCGAACACCCCGAGCAGCGCG
Source organism: uncultured Actinomycetes bacterium (assembly GCA_963781085.1). Lineage (GTDB taxonomy): Bacteria > Actinomycetota > Actinomycetes > Streptosporangiales > Streptosporangiaceae > RYN-230. The sequence continues at coordinate 291,592 of CAWAES010000036.1, read as the reverse complement.
GGCAGCAGGGTGAGCGCGGCCAGCAACATCAGCGCGACGCCCAGCGCGAGGGCCGGCCCCAGCCCCGAGTACAGGCCGAACGAGGCCAGCACCAGGGTGAGCAGGGCCACGATCACCGTGCCCGCCGAGAACGTGATCGACTCGCCCACGTACCGGCCCGCGCGCTCGATGGCCGTGTGGGCCGACGCGCCCCCGGCGATTTCCTCGCGGACCCGCATGATGAAGAACAAGCCGTAGTCGGTCCCCGCGCCGAGCAGCAGCACGGTGAGCATGGTCTCGGTGATGGTGGACACCTGCAGCCCGGCCTTGGACGCCTCGGCGATGATGGCGCCGGACATGAGCAGCACCCAGACCGCGGGCAGCAGCGTGACCAGCGGCGCGCCTACCGCCCGGAACACGATGATCAGCATGACCAGGATGATCAGGACGGAGAGATCCTCGGTGAGTTTCTGGGCGTGGGCCTGGGAGTTCTGGTTGTCCACCGCGCTGGGCAGCTGCCCGGTGAGATAGGAGGACAGGCCGGCCGGCAGCGCGAAGCTGCTCATCGTGGAGCGGATGGCCGCGACGGTGGGGGACGCATTGGTGCTGGAGGTCTGCACGCCGATAACCAGCTGGGCCTTATCGACCTTGCCGTCCTTGGACAGGCCCTGGTCGGAGACCGACACGACGTGGTCGTCTTTGGCGATCTTGTTCTGGAGCTTGGTGATGGACTGCAGGTCGCTGGAACTCAGCTTGGACTTACCCAGCACGACCAGGGTCCCCGTGGTGTCGTTCGTCGGCTGGAACGGCGCGGCCAGGTTCATCGCGTGCACGCTCGGCGAGCTGGCCGGGAGGAACGAGCTGTTGTCGGTGTTGACCGCGCTGCCCAGCGAGGGGAACAAAGCGATGCACAAGGCCCCCGCCACCAGCCAGAAGGCGATGATGGCGTACCGGAACCGGATGGCGAAACGAGCCAGCCCGGCCATGAAGTTTCCCACAGCGCCCCCCTGTCGCGGCCCCCACGCGCTACCGGGGACAGTACCCAGGACGGGGAATTACTTAAATGTGGGGAGATCGGCCGGGCCGGGTCAGCTCTCGGTGGGTTCCAGGTTCAGGGATACCGAGTTGATGCACCAGCGCTGGTCGGTGGGCACCTCGTAACCCTCACCCTCGAACACGTGACCGAGGTGGGACTCGCAGTTGGCGCAGCGGGCCTCGACCCTCCGCATGCCGAGCGAGTCGTCCTCGATCAGGATGACCGCGTCGTCCTCGGTCGGCTGGTAGAAGCTCGGCCACCCGCAGTGCGACTCGAACTTCGAGTCCGACCGGAACAGCTCGGCGCCGCAGGCCCGGCAGCGGTAGACACCCTCGGTCTTGGTGTCGGTGTACTCCCCGGTGAACGGCGCTTCGGTACCCGCCTCGCGGAGAACGCGGTACTCCTCAGGGCTGAGCGCATCCCGCCATTCGGTCTCTGTTCGGCGCACCTTGTCCATGCCCGTGAGACTACCCGGCCCCGGTACCGCTACCCTCGTGTCGGCGAGATCACGGAGGCGTTGACTCATGGAGTGGCTGAATGAGCCAGCTAGCTGGCAGCGGACCGACGACGTATTGCAGGTGAACGTCGACCCCGGCACCGATTTCTGGCGGGTAACCGGTTACGGCTACATCCGTGACAGCGGCCACGTCTACGGTGAAGTGCTGGCGGGCGACCTGGATGTGGCGGTGCGGATCCGCGGGAACTGGTCGGCCCAGTACGACCAGGCCGGCGTCATGCTCCGGGCGGACGAGCGGACCTGGCTGAAGACCGGGATCGAGTTCTTCGAGGGCCGCCCCCGGCTGAGCACCGTGCTGACCCTGGGCATGTCCAGCTGGACGGTCGCGAACCTGCCCGACGACACGAACGACGTGGCGCTGCGGCTGTCCCGGCGCGGGGACGCGGTGGAGATCCGTTACAGCGCCGGGGACGAGCGCGCCGGACCTGGCCGCCCTGGTCTACCTGCCGCCCGACGCCGAGTTGCTGGCCGGCGTGATGTGCTCGGCGCCGGAAGGGTCCGGGTTCAGCGTGTCCTTCCACGAGCTGCGGATCGCCAAGCGCGAGCAGCCGAATGGGCAGGGTTAGCCCCGACCGAGCAGACCGGCGCCGCCTGAGCTGGCCGGGTCTTACAGCGTGACGTGGTGTACCGGCTCGGGGCACGCTGAGGGCTTGAGTAGCACCTGGTCGATTTTGCCGGCCGCCTGGACGTCTGCGAGGACCGGGCGGATCCGGGCCAGATCCTCCTCGCTGGCTGACATGACGAGCTGGCGGACGGGGGCTCGCATGGATAGGCGGGCGGCTGATTTGGCGCCGCGGACCGCCGCGATGGCGGCGGAGGCGGCGTCGAGCATCCCTGGGTCCGTGTCTCCTGCCTGGGTCCTCAGCTCGGCCGGGGTGGGCCAGGGGGAGCGGTGGACGGAGCCTTCTTGCCACCAGGACCAGGACTCTTCGGTGACGAAGGGCAGGAACGGGGCGAACAGGCGCAGCAGTACCGACAGGGCCGCTCTCAGGGCGGCTGTGGCCGAGGCGGCGGGCTGCGGGCCGTGCTCGCCGTAGGCCCGGGACTTGACCAGCTCCAGGTAGTCGTCGCAGAAGAACCAGAAGAACGACTCGGTCTCGTGCAGGGCCCGGGCGTGGTCGTAGGACTCGAACGCCGTGGTGCATCCGGCCACCACGTCCGCCAGCCGGGCCAGCATGGCCCGGTCCAGCGGCTCGCTGAGCTCACCTGCCCCGCAGGCGTCACCCCCGCCTTCCCCCGGCGAACCAGGCTCCGGGGCGAGGGACAGCACGAACCGTGAGGCGTTGAGTAGCTTGATGGCCAGCCGGCGGCCCACCCGCAGCTGGGCCGGATCGAAGACCATGTCGGTGCCGAGCCGGCCGCTGGCCGCCCAGTACCGCATCGCGTCCGAGCCGTGCTTGCGCAGCGAGTCCATCGGGGTCACCACGTTCCCCCGGGACTTGGACATCTTCTTCCGGTCCGGGTCCAGGATCCAGCCGGAGATCGCCGCGTGCCGCCAGGGAGCCACGCCGTACTCCTCGTGGGCGCGGAGCACCGTGTAGAACAGCCAGGTCCGGATGATCTCGTGGGCCTGCGGCCGCAGATCCATCGGGAAGATCCGGTCCAGGTCCGGCCCGCTGGCCGCGCGCGCCGCGATCTGCGGGGTGAGCGAGGACGTGGCCCACGTGTCCAGCACGTCCGGGTCGGCCGCGAACCCGCCCGGGCGCCCGCGCTGCTCCTCGGCGTACCCGGGAGGCGGCTCGGCGGCCGGGTCCACCGGCAGCCGGGTCCCCGTCCGGGACGATCGGCGCGTCGTAGCCGGCCACGCCGTCACCGTCCAGCGGGTACCAGACCGGGATGGGCACGCCCGAGAACCGCTGCCGGCTGACCGGCCAGTCGCCGGACAGCCCGTTCACCCAGTTCTCGTACCGGGCCCGCATGTGCGCCGGGTGCCAGCTGATCTCCCGGCCCCGGGCCAGCAGCGCCGCCCGCAGCTCCGGGTCCCGGCCGCCGCTGCGCAGGTACCACTGCCGGGTGGTGATGATCTCCAGCGGCGTGTCGCCCTTCTCGTAGAACTTCACCGGGTGCGCCACCGGCTCCGGCTCGCCGAGCAGGTCGCCGGCCGCGCGGGCCAGGGCGGTGACCCGGGTCCGCGCCTCGGCCAGGGTCGCGCCGGCCAGATCCCGGTAGGCGGCCCGGCCGGCCCGGCTGGTGATCCCCGGCGGCGGCGACGCCAGCAGCCGGCCGTCCGGGCCGAGCAGCGGCCGGGTGTCCAGGTCGAGGTCACGCCACCAGGTCACGTCGGCGGTGTCGCCGAACGTGCAGACCATGGCGATGCCGGTGCCCTTGCCCGGGTCGGCCAGCGGATGCGTCCGCACCGGCACCGGCACGCCGAACAGCGGCGTGGTCACCGTCGTGCCGGCCAGCGCCGCGTACCGCTCGTCGTCTGGATGCGCGACCAGCGCCACGCACGCGGGCAGCAGCTCCGGCCGGGTGGTGGCCACGGCCACCGCGCCGCCGTCCGGGCGCCGGAACGCGAGCCGGACGTAGCTGCCGGCCATCTCCCGGTCTTCCAGCTCGGCCTGGGCCACCGCGGTCTGGAAGCTCACGTCCCACAGGGTCGGGCCCTCGGCCAGGTACGCCTCACCGCGGGCCAGGTTGCGCAGGAACGCGCGCTGCGAGGTGGCCCGGGCGTTCTCGTCGATGGTCTGGTACTGGGTGGACCAGTCCACCGACAGCCCCAGCCGCCGCCAGACCTGCTCGAACGACTGCTCGTCCAGGCTGGTCAGCCGCTGGCAGAGGGCCACGAAGTTGCGCCGGGAGACGCGCCACCGGCTCGCCCGCCGGCCGGTCCGGCGGCACGAACGCCGGGTCGTAGCGGAGCGTCGGGTCACACCGCACGTGGAAGTAGTTCTGCACCCGGCGCTCGGTGGGCAGGCCGTTGTCGTCCCAGCCGATCGGGTAGAACACGGCCTTGCCGCGCATCCGCTGGAACCGCGCGATCGTGTCGGTGTGGGTGAACGAGCAGACGTGCCCGATGTGCAGCGCCCCGCTGACGGTCAGCGGGGGAGTGTCGATGGAGAAGACCGCGTCACGCGGGCTTGGCGCCGCTGAGCTCTGTGCCGCTGAGCGCGGCGGGGTCAAACTTGTACTACCCCGGACTCTTCCCACCGGCGCGACCACTTGTCCTCGATGCCCTCAAGCGACGGCTTGAGCGGCATCGGGCTGGCCTGGCTCACGCGGGCGCGCGCCTGGCGCGGCCGCGGGACGGGAATCGGTACTCATGGCGGCCAGGGTAGCCCATCGGGGGCCGCGGGCGCGACGAGGATTCCGGACGGCTCAGGCCCGCGAGGCCTGGATCCCGGCCGTGAGCGCGGCCGCCCGGTCGTCCGCGCCGGGCGGTGCGGCTCACCAAGCGTGAGTATGGCTGGCGTAACGTAGTCGTCTGGAGCAGGGCGAACGCCAGGCAGCTGGCCCGCTGTGGGCTGGTTGCCCGCAGGTCACGTGGGCGGCGGGACCTCCCGGTGCCCGGGCGGCGTTACCCGTCGGCGGGGCGCCAAAAACCATAAAAGGGCAGCAAGTGCGTATCAGTCCGAGCTGTAGCTCGCGGATGCTGGGATACTTAGGACATGCTGCGGGCGTCGGGTGGACGGCTGGTCGGCAGGGACGGTGAACTCACGCGCCTGCTCGGCCTGCTTGACGACGCCAGCAACGGCCGCCCGTCCCACGCCCTGATCAGCGGCGACGCAGGTGTGGGGAAGACGCGGCTGGTCGCGGAGCTGGCCAGCCGGGCGTCGGACCGGGGCTTCCTGGTCCTGTCCGGCCGGTGCGCTGAACTGGGCGACAGCATTCCGTACCTGCCGCTCGCCGACGCGCTGCGGGAAGGCACGACTACTCCAGGCGCCGCAACGGAACCGCTCGTGGCGGCCCTGGCCGCCCGCCCGGTCCTGGGCCGTCTGCTGCCGGACCGGGACGCCGTGGCGCAGCCGGGCGGGGAAGTCTCCGGACTCGCCCAGCAGCAGCTGTTCGGCGCCGTACTCGGGCTGCTCGCCGAGCTGGCCGCAGGGGCATCCGGTGCTGCTGATCCTCGAGGACCTGCACTGGGCTGACCGCTCTACCCGCGACCTGGTCACCTTCCTGAGCCGGGTGCTGCACCGGGAGCGGGTGGCCGTGGTGGCGACGTACCGCACCGACGACCTGCACCGCCGCCATCCGCTCCGGCCGGTGGTAGCGGAGCTGCTGCGGCTGCCCAGCGTGGCCTCCATCGAGCTGGGGCCGCTGGGCTACGCGGACATGGCTGATCACCTGACCGCGCTGGCCGGCCGCGCGCTGGACCCGGCCGCCCTGCACCGGATGGTCGCCCGGGCCGAGGGCAACCCCTACTACGCGGAGGAACTGCTGGCCACGCTCGGCCCGGCCCGGTCTGGCGGGGCGGGCGGTGCGCTGGGCGGCGGGGGGACTGGGCGGCGACGTGCTGCCCAGCGGGCTGGCCGCGCTGCTGCTGGCCCGGGTGGAGCAGTTGCCCAGCCCGGCCCAGCAGGTGCTCCGGGCCGCGGCGGTCGGCGGGCGCCGGGTCGACGACGACATCGTCCGGGCCGCGTCCGGGCTGGCCGGGCCCGAGTACGAGGACGCGATCCGGGACTGCGTGGCCCAGCAGTTGCTGGTGCCGGGCGGCGCGGACGGCTACGTGTTCCGGCACGCCCTGATCCGCGAGGCGCTCTACACCGACCTGCTCCCCGGCGAGCGGACCAGGCTGCACGCCCGGTTCGCCGAGCTGCTGGCCGACCCGGGCCGCCTCGCCGCCGTGCCGGGGTCCGCCGCCGAGCTGGCCCATCACTGCCTGGCCAGCCACGACATCCCGGGAGCCTTCGCCGCGTCGGTCCGGGCCGGGCAGGAGTCCGAGCGGCTGGCCGCCCCGGCCGAGGCGCACCGGCACTACGACGCCGCCCTGGCGCTGTGGGAGCGGGTCAGCGAGCCGGAGAAGCTCGCCGGGCAGGACCGGGACCACCTGGCCTTCTGCTCCGCGAACTGTGCCGCGTCCAGCGGCGAGATCGCCCGGGCCGTGCAGCAACTGCACCGCATCCGCGGCTTCCTCCGTGAGGACAGCGACCCGGTGCTGGCCAGCCGGGTACACGAGCGGCTGGCCTACTACCTGCTCGAACTCGACGCGGCGTCTGACGCGGAGGCGGCCGCGCGGGCCGCGGTGCAGCTGCTCCCGGCCGACCCGCCGCGCAAGGAACGGGCCCGGGCCCTGGCCACCCACGCGCAGACGCTGATGCACGCGGGTGACGAGGCCGCGGCCTCGAGGACGGGCGCAGCAGGCCCGGGTGGCCGCCCGGGCCGCGGACGCCCCCTGGGTGGAGGCGGACGCCCTGGTGACCCTGGGCATGCTGGCCGAGCGCCAGGGCGAGCCGGTGCAGGCCCTGGACCTGTTCACCCAGGCCTACCGGGAAGCCCAGGCCCTCAACATGCTCGGCGTCGAGCTGCGGGCGGCCTTCCAGGTGGCCCGGGCCCAGCTGGAGAGCGGGGACCTCGTCGCGGCGGCCGCGACCGCCCACGAAGGCGGCCAGCGCGCGGACGCGGCCGGCCTGGGCCTGGCCCCCTACGGCCTCGACCTGCAGTACCTGCACTACCTGGCGCACTACTCGGACGGGTGCTGGAGCCATGCCCAGGAACTGGCCGACGGCTTCGGGGTCCGGGTGACCACGGAGGCGGAGGCCAGGCTGTCGGCCATGGCCCTGTTCCTGGACGTGGCCCGGGGCAGCCCGGCGGTCGCGGAGCGCCGGGCCTGGCTGGAGCCGTTCTGGCCAGGTGACAGTTTCGGCGCCTACATCGCGCGCGGCCTGCTGGCCGAGCACGCGCTGTGGCGCGGAGACACGGCGACCGCGCTGGCCGAGGTGGCGGCCACCCTGGCCGAGCTGGACGTCGAGGGCGGCTACGGGCCGCCCGCCATCCGGGTCGCGGCGGTGGGCCTGGCCGCCCGCGGCGATCAGGCCCGGCGGGCCCGGGCCGCCGGGGACGACGAGGCCGCCGCGGCCGAGGTGACCGCGGCCCAGGTGCTGATCGACGCCGCCCGGGAGGGCGCTGAGTTCCCTCGCCGGCCCAAGTTCGTGCTGGGCGTGGACGGCCGCGGCTGGCTGGCCCGGGCCGAGGCGGAGTGGGCCCGGGCCCAGGGCCGCAACGATCCGCAGGCCTGGCAGGTCGTGGTGGAGACGTTCGGGCCGGCGTTCATCTACGAGACGGCCCGGTCCCGCTGGCGGCTCGCCGAGGCGCTGGCCGAGGCGGGACAGCGGGCCGAGGCCGAGCGGGAGTGGTCACTCGCGCTGGCCGCCGCCGACGAGCTGGGCGCGGCGCCGCTGGCGGCCGCGCTGCGCGACCTTGGCCGCCGGGCCCGGCTCGGGCGGCAGCCGGGCGGCCCCGGCAGCAGCCACGACGGCGGCGGCCCGGGCAGCAACCCGGCCGACGTCCTGGCCGGGCTGACCGGCCGGGAGCTCGAAGTGCTGCGCCTGCTGGTCGCGGGGCGCAGTAACCGGGAGATCGCGGCGGCGCTGTTCATCGCGCCCAAGACGGCCAGCGTGCACGTGTCGAACATCCTGGCCAAGCTGAACGCGGCCAGCCGGGGGGAGGCGGCGGCCATCGCCGCCGCGGCCGGGCTGGCGCCGGCGGACGGTTAGCCGCGGCTCCGGCTGGCCAGCCGGACGGGATCAGCTCCCGGGCTGGCCACCAGGAGCGAGCTCGGTGAGGATCTCCTCGGCCCGGGCGACCGCGCCAACCGGGTCCGCGTCAGGCGCCCCGACCAGCGGATCCCAGTTCAGGTCGTAGAAGACTTCGGTCACCCCGCGCTCCGCGAGCCACTCCACGTCGCCACGGATGTCGGCGTAGCTGCCGGACAGCAGCACCCGTCCGCCGCCCTCGGGGACGGTCACCGGCGTCCCCGCGCGGACCACGCCCCGGCAGATGATCCGGATCGAGTCGGGGTCGCGGCCGGCCTCCGCCGCCGCCGACCGGACCACGCTGATCCCCTCGCTGATCCGGGACAGGTCGGTCCGGCTGGAGGTGACCCAGCCGTCCGCCAGCCGCCAGGCCCGCTCCAGGGCCGGCCGCGCGATCCCGCCGAGCAGGATCGGCGGCCCCGGCCGCTGCACCGGGTCGGGCGCGAACCAGCCCGCGGGCACCTCGTAGTCCTGACCGTGGAACTCGGCCAGGCCCTCGGCCCAGACCCGCCGCATGACCTCGATATATTCGCCGGTACGCACGCCCCGGCGGGCCATGGTCCCGCCCGCCAGGGTGAATTCCTCCGGAAGCCAGCCGATGCCCAGCCCCAGCTCGAGCCGGCCGCGGGACAGCACGTCCACGGTGGCGGCCATCTTGGCCAGGTACCCCGGGCGCGAGATACGGCATGTTCACCACCGCGACGCCGAGCCGGATCCGCTGGGTCACCGCGGCCAGGTAGCCGAGCGCCACCATGGGGTCGAGCACGCTGTGGTAGACGGGCTCCATGGCCGAGCCTTCGGGCACCATGAGCCGCTGGAAGGTCCAGAGCGAGGCGTAGCCGGCGGCTTCCGCGCTGGCCGCGATCGACGCCAGGGTGTCCGGGGTCGCCCACACACCCGAGACCGGGGCACCAAAACCAATCTTCATTCGGCTCAGCCTAGGGTGTCCTGCCCTCGCTGGCCGCAGGGCGTCCCGGTAAGCTGTGCCGTCCGGTCCGGTCATCTCCAGGGAGCCCGCCTTGCCCAGTGATCCTCGCGCGCTGATCGGCGTGCTGCGCAACTCGCACGACCGGCTGGCCGGCCTGGTGTCGCCGCTGACCCCGGAACAGCTGCGCGCCCAGTCCTACGACACGGACTGGACCATCGCCCAGGTCCTCTCGCACCTCGGCAGCGGCGCGGAGATCGGTACCCTCAGCCTGGCCGCAGCGCTGGGCGGGGCCGGCCAGCTGGACCAGGGCGCGTTCCCGGCCATCTGGGACGCCTGGAACAACCGCACCCCGGAGATGCAGGCCGCCGACGCCCTGACCTGGGACGGCGAGAACGTCAGCCGGCTGGAGCAGCTGACCGGCGAGGAACTGGACTCGATCGGGCTCGACTTCTTCGGCCGCCAGCTGGACGCGGCCGGGCTGGTCCGGCTGCGGCTTGCCGAGCACGCCATCCACGTCTGGGACGTGGCTGTCACTCTCGATCGCGGCGCGTCCGTGGCGGACGACGCGATCCTTCCGGCCATGGAGCAGATCACCCAGCTGTTCCAGTTCGTCGCGAAGCCTGAGGGGGACGCCTTCCGGGTGCGGCTGCGCACCACCGCCCCCGAGGGCGACTACCTGCTCGACGTGGGGGAGTCGGTGACCTTGTCGCCGTGGGCCGAGGCCGGCGCTCCGGCGGTAGACGGGGAGATCCAGCTGCCCGCCGAGGCGCTGCTCCGGCTGTTCTACGGGCGGCTCGACCCGGACCACACCCCGGCCTACACCGCCGAGGGGATCGAGCTGGACCGGCTCCGCGCGGTGTTCCCCGGCTTCTAGGCGACTGCTTCCAGGTGCCGCTGGTCAGACGGTGCGGCTAGTCCGCAGGTGCCGCCGGTCAGATGGTGACCCGGCGCACGGTGGTGAGGCCGCCGAACCCCATGGCCAGCGCGATCACGGCCAGCACACCAGTCAGGGCCAGGGCGGTCACCGTGGTGAAGAAGTGCCCGACCCCGGACCAGCTGTGGGTCGCCGACACGGCCACCACGGCCAGCAGCGCCACGACTATCTGGGCGGCGATGAAGGCGACCAGCCCGGGTAGGCTCCACCGCCGGAAAACCAGCCCGTACCACATGCCGTACAGGACGAACGCGACCAGCAGCACGAACGATGTCAGCCACGTCTCGTACCACGGGCCGTCCATGATCCACGGAATCCGGAAGTAGTGCAGCTTCAGGCCCCACCCGTTCGTGGCCCGCTCCACGACCTGCAGCACGGTCAGCCCGAGGCCGTAGACCACGCCCAGCGTTAGCACGAGCAGGGCGGTGCCGGCGTAGTAGGTCCGGCGGCTGATTCCCATCATCAGCCCGAACGGGAGTGCCCTGGTCATGCTCAGCGCCCCGCAGAGAAGCATGAAGATGTAGAGCGACACCAGCCCTCCGGTGTAGATCCCGCGGGGGCCGGTCGGGACGGCCAGGGCGACGCCGATGTTCACCAGGAAGCTGAAGGCCATGATTCCCCACGGCAACGCCAGCCAGGTGAAACGGTCCACCAGGTGGTAACGGCCTACGTTCACCAGCGTGTTCATGCGCTCACCTTCTCGTCGGCCGGGACGCCGGCCGCGTGGACTAGCAGTTGCTGCAAAGACAGGGGTTCCAGGCTCAGGTGCAGCGCCCGGGCCTGGTCATGCGCCGCCAGGTCGAGCGGGTCGGCGATCGTGACCGAAGCCCGCGAGCCGAGCCGCTGGCGGCGCAAGACTGTCCGGCCGGCCACGAACTCCTCCACGGCCGTGACCGGCCCGTTCACGGTCATGCCGGTACCACGGACGTCGTCGGCGGGTGCGTCCAGCACCACCCGCCCGTGGTCGAGCATCACGACGTGCTCAAGCAGGTCCGCGACCTCGTCGATGAGGTGGGTGGACAGCAGGATGGTCCGCGGGTGCTCGGCGAACTCCGCCAGCAGCCGGTCGTAGAACAGCTGGCGTGCGACCGCGTCCAGGCCGGCGTAAGGCTCGTCGAACAGGGTCAGCTCGGCGCGGGCCGCCAGCCCGATGACGATCCCGACCGCGGACCGCATCCCGCGCGACAGCCGCTTGATCCGGCGCCGCGGCGGGAGCTCGAAGTCGCGGAGCAGCTGCTGGGCCAGGTCCTCGTCCCAGTTCGGGTAGAACCACGAGGCCACCCGGATCGCATGCCGCACCTGGAAGTCCGGGTAGGGCTGCTCCTCCCGCACGAACACCATGCGCCGCAGCACCGAGTCGTTCTCCGCCGGGGTCTCACCGAACACCCGGAGATCGCCTGAACTGGGGAACTCCAGCCCGGTGATGATGCGCATCAAGGTGGTCTTGCCGGCGCCGTTGCGGCCCAGCAGGCCGGTCACGGTGCCAGGCTCGACGGTGAGGGAGACGTCGTCGAGCGCGACCTGATCGCGGTAGCGACGGCCCAGCGCGGTCGCGGAGATCGTCGGGGTCATGGCGTGCTGCCTCCGTTGTGCCAGCCGGGTCCCTGGATCAGGGTCACCAGCGTGTCGGTGTCGATGCCCAGACGATTGGCCTCGGCGAGCATCGGGTCTACGTACTGCTCGGCGAACCGTTTGCGGCGGCTGGCCCGGAGCTGTTCGCGGGCCCCCGTGGCCACGAACATCCCGATGCCGCGCCGCTTCTCCAGCACCGCCTCGTCCACCAGCAGGTTGATCCCTTTCGCCGCGGTGGCCGGGTTGATGCGGTAGAACGCGGCCAGCTCGTTGGTCGACGGCACTCGCGCACCCTCGGCCAGCACGCCGTCGACGATGTCGTCAGCCAGCTGCTCGGCGATCTGCACGAACAGCGGCGTCCCCTCGTCCAGCGCTGGCACCGCACCTCCCGGTTAGGGGGTTCATTACTTGAGTAATGTACCCATGAGGCGAAACGGAGTCAAACGATTAAATCCGGTGGCGCGCGGGTCCGGTGACCTGGACGGCTTTGCCTGTTGCCTGGGGGCTTCATCCGGTGGCCGGTGTCGTGTTTGCCGGGTGGCCTGGGGCTTTATCCGGTGGCCCGGGCGGCGGCGGGCGTGGCAGCCTGGGTCCGTGCTCAGCGACGACGACATCCGCACGTTCGCGGCCGACGGGTACGTCGCGCTCCGCGGTGCGGTCCCGGGTCCCGTCGTCGCGGCGATCCAGGACACCGTCTGGGCTGAACTGGGCCGCCAGGGCGTCCACCGCGACGACGCCTCGACCTGGACCGCTCCGGTAGTGCGGATCCCGTGCCCGGAGGGCGGCCCGTTCGCCCAGGCGGCCACCACGGCGGTGCTGCAGGAGGCCTGCGACCAGCTGATCGGGCCGGCCGGTGGTGGCGGCGGGCTGGGATGGGCGGCAGCATCCCGGTGCGGTTCCCGAGCGAGGCCGATCCGGGCGACGCGGGCTGGCACATTGAGGCCAGTTACGAGGACGCCGGGATGCCGCGGGTCAACGTCGGCTCCCGGGCGCGCGGGCTGCTCGCCCTCTACCTGCTCACCGACGTGGACCCGGATGGCGCGCCGACCCGGCTGCGCCCGGGCTCGCACTGGGATGTCCCGCCGATCCTGGCCTCGGCGGGGGATGCCGGGATGGAGTGGCTGCCCGTGGCCCAGCAGGCCGCGAGGGCCAGTGCGCACCGTCGGACGGCGCTGGCGACCGGCAGGGCTGGCGACGTGTTCCTATGCCACCCATTCCTGGTCCACGCGGCGTCCTGGCCGCACCGAGGGCGCCGGCCGCGGATGATCGCCCAGCCCGCGGTGGCGCTGCACGGGCAGTACGCGTTGCGGGCTGCACCGGGGGAGACGCCACCCCCGGTGCAGCAGGTGATTCTGGACAGCCTGGCCGCCGTGGCCCCGTGACGGCCGGTCAGCGCGAGGACTCCACGAGGCGGGCCACCTCGCGTGCGCATCCCCAGGACAGGGTCACGCCCCCGCCCCCGTGGCCGTAGTTGTGGACCACCAGCCGCCCGGCTCCACGGCGTGCACTGTCGGGGCCAGCCGCTCCGGCCTCCAGCCGTACCGTCCGCCGGACCGGGCGCAGGCCGACCCGGTGCTCCAGGATCCGGGCGGTGGCGAGGCGCGGGTCGATGACCGCGCAGTCGGCCAGGATCCGCTGCGCGGTCTCGGGCCGGGGGTCCAGTGACCAGTCGCCCGCGCCTTCGGTCCCGCCCAGCACCACCCGGCCCTGGTGCGGGAACACGTAGCTGAGCTCGTGGGTCTCGTCCGGGGCCCCGATGAAGAACTCCGTGATGCCCGGGTTCTCGGCCACCACGACCTGGCCGCGGACGGCGCCCACCGACGGGTCGGGGACGAAGTCGCGGGCGTCGGCCCCGGTGCAGTTCACGATCACCGGCGCGGCGCTCTGCTCGACGGCCTGGGACAGCGAGGTCAGCGGTGCGACGGCGAGCTGCCCGCCCGCACGACTCAGGCGGCGGGCCAGGTAGTCCAGGTACACGGGCATAGACACCACCGGTGCGGTGTATCGCCAGCCCGCCTTGAACCCCGCGGGCAGGGCCGCCGGCTCGCACGGACCCAGGTCGGTCAAAGGCTCAGCCCAGCCGGGGCGCGGGTAGCCGGCCCGTGCCACGTCGATGCCGCTGATCAGCCGGACTCCGGCGCTGGGGTCGGTGGCCAGAGCGGTGAGCACCTCGAGGGTCTCGGCACACCACCGGGTCACCCGGCTGGTGTCCTCGACCAGGTGCCGTCCCCAGATGGCGCCGGCCACCGCCGACGTGGTGTGCTGTGGCAACTGTCTGGCCTGGACGGTCACCGTCAGCCCGGATTCTGCCAGGCATACCGCGGTGGTGAGCCCCGCGACACCCGCGCCGATCACCAGTACCTCAGCCACACGATCTGTCACCCCCCGACCGTAGCGTCCGCTGGAAAGCGTGCCGCAGCCGGCGGACGCGGGGGAGCGGCGGATCGAATGGGCGCCGTGGCCTCGCTTTGGCTCAGCGGAGGCAGGCGGCCGTTCTGGTGGTGTATCGGCGGCCTGAGGGTGTGGACCACAGGAACTCCTCCGGAACGGGCTGGCTCAGGCTCCAGCCTTCGGCCTGCTTGCAGCGATGATGCCTGCGGCAGAGCGGACCGTGCCCGCATTCTCAAGCAGGCAGTAGCGAGTGCGGTTGTCCTGGAGATGGCGCGCCGAGGCGCGGAGCCCTGATTATCGAAGATATGAGCAGGCCGGCTGGCGGACGGGTTGCTGACAGCTTCGCGGCGGGAAGCCGCCAGAGGAAGCACTCCCGCGACGGCCGGCGGTGTGTCGGTTCATGGCATGCTGGGGTGTGCGGCGTCGTCGTCTCGGTAGTCTCCGAGCAGGTCCGGCTGCGCGGACATCGTCTGGGTGGCCAGGTCGTGCACCCGCTGGGCGAAGGCGCGTTCCTGCTCGGCGGTCGGTGGTCGCTGTGCTCCGGGCGGAGGCAGGGTAGTGCTGGTCGCCGGCGTGCCGAGCATGGCGATTTCCAGGTCGAGGGCGGCGGGAACGTAGAAGTTCAGTACCCGTGCGGTCTCGGTCTTGACGGCGAAGGCGTGCGGCGTGCCCGCCGGGATGCGCACGAGCTGGCCACTGGTCCCGATGACGACCTGGTCTCCGAGTTGGAGGGCCATCTCGCCGTCGAGGATGTAGAAGACTTCCTCGCCCTGGTCGTGCACATGCGGGGGCGGCCGGCCTTGGCCGGCATGAGCTGCTCCATCAGTGAGTACGTGCCGCGGGTGGCCTCACCCGGGATCAGCGGGGTCCACAAGATTCCCATCTGCCAGAAGCCGGCCGCCGTTTCGGCGCTGGTCACCAGGGATGCGGTTTCGATGGCGGTTTCGTCGGGCATGGCTGCTCCCTTGACTGTTGACATGCACGGTTCGAGCCGCGCCTATCGCGGTAGCGGTCCGGCCGCGGGGAGCCGGCGCGATCCGGGCGGCAGCCCTCATCTCGCGAGGGTATACCCTCGCGAGATTCCGGACGCTCCCTGCCCGTGCAGTAGCCTCATGAGCCATGACGACCCCTGCGGGGCAGAAACCCGCCGGCGGCAGGCCGGCCAGGCCAGCAGCGTCCCAGCGGGTGCGCCAGAAGGAGCGGACCCGGGCGGCTCTCATCGCCGCGGCACGCCAGCTGATCCTGGACGGGGCTGCCGTCACCATGATGGGCGCGGCCACCGCAGTGGGAGTGTCCGAGGCCACGGCCTACCGGCACTTCCCCGACCTGCCTTCCCTCCTGCGCGAGGCTTTCGCCGGATTGTGGCCAGATATTCCCGGGGACCTGGCACGCGCGGGTGACCATGCCGACGTCCCCGAGCGGGTAGCCCAGGCCACCGATTTCCTCCTGCGCAACGTGGTCAGGATGCAAGGGGCGGTCCGGGCCATGATCGCTTCCACGATCACCCGGGACGAAGTGACCTTCCCCCGCCCCGGGAAGCAGTTCAGCCTGATCGACCTCGCCGTCGCCCCGCTGGAGCACCCGCCCGGCGCCATGGAACCGGCCAGGGTCACCCAGCTCAAGCTCGACCTCGCCGTGATCATGAGCGCGGAAGCCCTATTCACCCTGACCGACCTGGCCGGGCTAGCCCCACAGGACGCGATCGCCAGCGTCGTGCACACCGCGCGGACCATCACCGAGGCGGTCATGCAGGCCTCGGCAGCAGCCCACCTGCCCACCTGATGCCTGGCGCTGGCACTTATCCAGGCCATCGGCCACGACCTGTGTGGTTATGACTTGCTGGCGGGGCTGTGCCCGCATGCTCAGCTAGGTTCCGCGCCGCTGCCTGGCGCCGCGACTTCTGCCTGCACTACCTCGTGCGCCAGAGGCCACCCGAGTACTTGAGGTGGCGCGTCTTGTGGCCATGTTCGGCGATCTTGATCCAGGAGAAATACTGGCGCCCATGGTGGATCTTTACGTCGTAAAGCTTGACGTTGGCCTCATACGAGCCGAACCCGTAGTAATGCCCCCGGCCGTGAGCAGTACCCGATGACCAACTGGACCACGACAATCCCGCCACGTCGTAAAGGGCGCCGAACGTTATCTGTCCTGGACGGATGGCCGGCCCTTGCCACAGACCCCCCATCCCCAGCGCGTAGGCGTAGGTCCGGCTGCTGCTGGCTGATGCTGGAATAGCTGCGCTGATTCCGAGGCTCCCCAGGGCCATGCCCAGCGCCAAGGCCGCGGCTGTGAATGTCTTCCTCATAATCCCCCTGGGTTCGACTCTACGTAGTCACACCAGTACGTCTCCGAGAAGGCCCCTGGTCAGACTGGTGGGCGGCGCTTCTGCTAAGGGCGTCGCTGCCGGGGGTGGGTGATGGTGATCGTCTGGGCGGCGGTGTTGTTGCGCGGGCGGGGGTCAGGGGTCCGTGACTCGGCGATGCCGAGCAGCCGGACGCGGCCCGGCCGGGTCGCCCTGATGATGACGGCGAGCTGGGCGGAGGCGCCGGGGGCGAGTGCAGGCAGGGTCCAGGTGACCGCGTGGCAGTGCCGGGTGCAGCCGGCGGTGCAGGACACTACGGCGAGCCGGGGCGGGAGCAGGACCGCGGCGGTGATTCTTCTGGCTGTGGCGGGGCCGGCATTGGCGGCGGTCAGGGTGCAGGTACCGACCGTCCTGGCGGTGAGGGTGGCGGGGCAGGTGAGGGTGGCGGAGAGGTCCGCGTGGGCTGCGGCCCGGGTGACGGTGACGGTGTAGGGCCCGGCGGTGGCGGTGCCGGCGGTGCTGGTGGCGGTGACGGCGTAGGTGAAGGAGGTGATGCCCTTGGGCGGGGTGCCGGTGACCTGCCCGGTGGTGGTGTTGATGGTCAGCCAGGCGGGGGCGCCGGTGGCGAGGGCATAGGCGGGGGCGGGGGTGCCGGTTGCGGCGAAGGTGTAGGCGTAGGCCTGGCCGGGGGCCGCGGCCAGGGGCGGGCTGTCGGTCACGAAGGCGGGGGCCTGGTCGACGGTGATGGACTGCTGGACCTGGGAGGCGGCGGCGTAGCCGTTCCCGGCGGCCTGGTTGGCGTCGATGACGCAGGTGCCGGGGCCGGTGTAGGTGACGGTGGCGCCGTCGGTGCCGGACACAGTGCAGGCGCCCGTGGTGCTGGTCGCGTTGACGGTGAAGGTGACGGGGTTGCCGGAGGCGCCGCCGGTGGCGGCGAGGGTGGCGTGCCCGCCGACGGTGCCGGTGCCCGGCCCGGTGAAGCTGATCGCCTGCGGGCTCAGGACGTCCAGCTCCGTGACCGGCTGTCGCCCCTGAGGTTCGCGACCCAGACGTGGGTGCCGTCGGAGGAGACCCCGCCGGGGGCTGCGTGCCCACGGGGATCGCGCCGATGACTGCGCCGGTGGCGGCGTCCAGCTCCGTGACCGTGCTATCTTCGTCGCCGCCGCTGTAGTTCGCGACCCACACGTGGGTGCCGTCGGAGGAGACCCCGGCGGGGTTGTAGCCCACGGTGATCGTGTTGACGACCGCGCCGGTGGCGGCGTCCAGCTCCGTGATCGTGCGAGGCGGTGTCAGTCGCGATCCAGACGTGGGTGCCGTCGGAGGAGACCGCGTCGGGGCTGCCACCCACGGTGATCGTGTTGACGATCGCGCCGGTGGCGGCGTCCAGCTCCGTGACCGTGCCGTCGAAGGGCTGCGTCACCCACACGTGGGTGCCGTCGGAGGACACGCCCTCGGCGTTGCTGCTCATGGTGATCGTATTGACGGCCGCGCCTGTGGCGGCATCCACTTCCGTGACCGTGCCACCGCCGCCCTCGTTGGCGACCCATACGTGGGTGCCGTCGGAGGAGACGTCCCAGGGGTGGATGCCCACGGGGATCGTGCCGGTGATTGTGCTAGCCGATGCGGCGGGCATCCCCGCAGTCAGGCAGATCGCGGCGGCCACCGCCGCCGCCGCCGCGGCGAGCATCCCGGCATCGCGGAGTCGTCGCTGCAACATCATTGCCCCCAGGGCCGCCTCGATAGACCGGCGCGGTCCGGCGGACTCGGGCGGACCCGATGCCCTGCAGCCGCGCTGATAGCACGGAACAGCGTACTCACGCGATTACTCTCAGTGAGAAAGAATGCGTGATCGCAGGCCATGCGTCATCGTGCATGACCGCAGCCGAGACCTCGCGGCGGCCGCCGTGGCCTCGCGCCGGGATCATCGGCTCACTGTCCGACGACCGAACCGACCAGTTTCCGGGCACCATCAGCCAGGAGCTTGCCCCTAAGATTCTGACTACCAAGCTGACGGCCTGATTATGTGTGGTTATGAATTGCTGGCGGGCCGTGGCTGCACTGGCAGATATCGCGCTGACCTGGGGAACGTCCTGGACATCGACTTGCTGGTATTCCGGTCATCGTGGGCAGTGGGACGAGTCGATCAGCCGGTGCAGCCCGTGACCGAGCCCCCGGTGCGGCGATGGAAGGCAGGCAATCCGCCGGGAGGCCCGGCCAGCTCAGGGTTCCGCTGTCTGGGCGTATCTTGCTAGCGATACGCTGACCATCCGCTGGTCACCGGGCCGGGGCCCGGGCCCGACGCAGGTGCAGCAGGGAGCGGTGAGCGCGTCGTGATCTGGCCGGTGCGAGGGATGGGCGGCTGGCCGTGATCGGGACAATCGGTGAATGCGTGGTGCTGGTGGCCGTGCTCGCGGTTGCGGCGTGCTGGGTGCTGGCGGCGGCGCGTCCGGTCCCGGCCGCGACCGGGGATCCTGGGCTTACGCCCCATCTGGCCCGGCTGGCGGGCCGCCGCTCCCGGCGGGTAGCGGCAGTGACCGTTGACCTGGGGGCTCCGGCGCCGGTTCGCTCGGCATTCATCAGGGCGGACGCCGGAACGCTGTTCGAGACAGGATCGGTGACTAAGGCGCTCACCGGGATGATGCTGGCCGACGCCATCGAGCGCGGCGAGTTGTCGATGGACAGCACCGCCGCGGAGCTCCTGCCGGCCCTTGACCGTACGAGGGCAGTCACAGTGACCGTGCGGGAACTGTGCACCCACACGTCGGGGCTGCCCCGGCTGCCTGTGGACCCGCGCACGGCGGCCCGCGCCGCCATGTTCGCTTTTGCCGGTCTTGATCCCTACCGGGGCACCACGCCGTCCCGGGTGATAGCCCTGGCGGGCCGGCAGCGCCTGCGCCGCCGCGGGCAAGTCGCGTACTCCAACCTCGGTGCGGCACTGCTGGGCCAGATTCTGGCCGGACGGGCAGGCTGCAGTTTCCCGGACCTGCTCCGGGCGCGGGTCTTCACCCCGCTTGGCATGTCCTCAGCCGCGGTGGCCACGAGGCGACACAAGGCAGCGCCTGGCTGGTCAGCAATGGGTCTGCCCCGTGCCCCGTGGGTTCTGGACGGGTATGCCCCGGCCGGCGGGGTGATCGCCACGATCGGGGACATGGCCCGGCTCCTGACCGCCATCCTGGATCGGACCGCGCCAGGATACGGCTCCTTGACACCGGTCCCGGACGTGGAGACCACGCGACCGAACCGGCGCAGCGGCATGTTCTGGATGATTGATTCCCTCTCGTCCGGGAACGCCATGATCTGGCACAACGGCGCCACCGGCGGATACTCCGCCTTCCTGGCGATCTTCCCGGAGACCCGGCAGGCGGTCGCCGTCCTGGCCAGCGTCTCGCGACCTGGCGATCAGCAACGCATCGCACTGGGGCTCGCGCGGTCGCTGGTCAAGCACCCGCCCGGTGACCAGCCTGGGTAAGCCGCTCTAAGTGTGTGGTTGGCAGCGCAGCGCAGCCTCGAAGCCCTCGTCCACCGCTGGGGCTACGACGGGCGGCCGTCGGGATCAAGGAGGGTCAGGCACCACGCGGTGGCGGGGTGCCCGGCGAGTGCGTCCGCCGAGCAAGGCCACCCTCGGGCACGCCTGCCCTCCTCGTTCGTCAGGGTTAGCGAGCACAGGTTCGTCATGGCTAGCGAACACCGGGCAGCCGTATCTCAACTACCGAGACGCCCGTAAGAAAAGACTCACCGGACCGTCCGGTGTGGCGGCCATCATGGTTGCAGGCAGCGGGTGCTGCCTGCGGCTGAACTGTCACGTCCCGGCAAAGCGCGCTGGTCATGTGCGGGGAGGCGGGCGGGACAGGGGCGGCCAGCGCACCGGCTATGAGCAGAGTGGCTGGGGCTCGCGGACGGCCCGTGGACCCCCCTCTGGGGAAGCGGCAGGCCCGCGATCTGCGGCGAAGTGCCGCGAGCGGACATGCTGCGGGGGTGTCGCGCATAAGCTCGGTCGGGTCGGGAAGTACGTCCGCAGCCCCCAAGCCGTGATTTCCGCGCCGGCTGAGCGGGGGACTCACGAGGCAAAGGAGGACGGTTAATGAGCGGGAGGCGCGGACTCAATCTGAGCGCCGCCCAAGTCATCGCTGGCGTCCTGGCCACCCTGAGTGCCGCTGTCGCCGCCTCCTTCCTGGGGGTAGCTGGCACCCTCCTCGGTGCGGCCTTGGGCAGCGTGTTCAGCACCATGGGCACCGAGATCTACAAGCACTACCTCCAGCGTTCCGAGGAACGTCTCCGGACCGCGGGGCAGGTGCTGTACCACTCAGCGGCCAAGACCAAGACGGGCGACACCCAGGCCGGCAACACGCAGGCCCAGGCCGGAGCGGCTTCCGGTGGGCGGCACGCCGCGTACCAGGGTTCGGCGGGTCAGCAAGGTGCGACCCGGCAGCTGGGGAACCCCGATGTGGCCGGCCAAGACCCAGCGAGTCAGGAAACAGCCGTCTGGGACCGCCGGCAATACGGCACCCCGCGGGATCCGCACCAAACCGAGACGCTCACGGGCTCCGGTACCCAGTGGCGCGGTGCCGCGTACGGCGGGGTTACCAACGGTGGCTCACCGAACGGCGGGGCAGCGAACGGTGGCTCCTCGAACGGCTGGAACGGCTCGGCTGACAGCGCCGGCCAGCACGCGAACGGGAGCATCACCCCGGAAGGGGCGGACGGCGACGCAGGGGGCCGTGGCAGCGTGTGGTCCGCGATCACCAGCTTCTTCAGCAGCCTGACCCGTCGGCAGTGGCTGACCTATGGTGGCATCGCCGCGGGATTGTTCGTCATCGTCATCGCGGGCATCGTCATCTTCCAGCTCGCCGTGGGCAGGCCGCCGCTGAGCAGCCCGGTCGGCCACACCGCGCGGCAGCAGCAGCGGAACACGCACCCGTCCAGCACGCCGTCGGCCACGCCGAGCGGGTCCACGTCGCCCAGCCCGACGTCCTCGGCGTCGCCGAGCTCCGGGACGCCGACGCCGGCCTCGGGGACGCCGACTCCGAGTTCTTCCGGCGCGGCGTCCTCACCCTCGACCGTGCCGTCGCCCACCCCGAGCACGGGCAGCAGCGGCGCGGCCAGGAGCCCCGCACGGAGCACCCCCACTCCCTGATCACCAGCCCGCCATCGTGATCATGACCTGGAGCGTCGTTTCACCGAAGCCCAGGTCATGATCACGAGCGTGATCGACCTCCAGGACTGCTCCGCCCGGGGCGCGGGACGCGTGAAACCCTGACGTCATGACGAAGCGAATCTGCGTCACCGGCGCCAGCGGGCGCGCGGGACGGGTCACCGTACGGGAACTGCTGGCCCACGGGTACCAGGTGGTGGCGACCGACCGGCTCATGCCCGCCGAGGACCTGGGGGTCCGGCCGCTGCTGGCTGACCTGACCGACTACGGCCAGGCCACCGAGGTGCTCCAGGGCGTAGACGCGGTGGTGCACCTGGCCAACATCCCGGCCCCGGAGATCCACACGCCGGCGACCACGTTCAACCAGAACATGACCATGAACTTCAACGTGTTCACGGCTGCGGCCCAGGCCAAGCTGGAGCGGGTGGTCTGGGCGTCCAGCGAGACCACACTGGGCCTGCCGTTCGACGAGCCGCCCCGGTACGCCCCGGTGGACGAGGACCACTACCCCGTTCCGACGAGCACCTACGCGCTGTCCAAGGTCGCCAGCGAGACCGTGGCCGGGCACATCGCCGAGTGGTCCCAGATTCCGTTCATCGGCCTGCGTTTCTCCAACATCCTCGGCCCTGATGACTACCAGCAGTTCCCGGGGCACTGGCCAGACCCAGCCGCGCGCCGGTGGAACCTGTGGGGCTACATCGACGAGCGTGACGCGGCCCTGGCCTGCCGGCTGGCGCTCGAGGCGCCGGCCAAGGGTTCGGCCAGCTACGTCATCGCCGCCGCGGACACCGTGATGGACCGGCCGTCCGCGGAACTGCTGGCCGAGGTCTACCCGGGAGTCACGCTGACCCGTGACGTGGGGGAGTTCGGCACCCTGCTGGCCATCGACCGGGCCCGTGCGGCGCTGGGTTTCACCCCGCAGCACTCGTGGCGCGATCACGTGGACCCCAGGTCATCCTGACCGTGCCCGGAGCCGGGACGGTGCCGAGCCGGACCATCCCGCAGGTCCTGGCCGACGCGGCGGCTCGCGACCCGGACGGGGTCTGGGTCCGCAGCGACAAGGGCACACTCAGTTTCGCCGGGGCGCTGGGCCAGGTGACGGCGGCCGCGCAGCGGCTGCGTGACGCGGGGGTCGGCCACGGGGACCTGGTCATGGTCACGGCCAGGACCACGCCGGAGTACCTGGTCTGCTGGCTGGCCCTGACCGCCCTGGGCGCGGTGGTGGTGTCGGTCAACCCGCGCAGCGCTCCGGCCGAGCTGGCCGGCCTGGCCCAGCAGACCCGGCCCCGCGCCCTGATCACGGACGCAGGCCTGGACGCGATGGTCAGCCAGGCAGGCGTGGCCGGCCTGTTCCCACTCGGCGTGCTGAACGCCGGGGAAGTAGCCGGCGACTGGGCTTATGCCAGCCCCTCGGGCCTGGGCGGTGATCTGCTGGGCAGCTCAGTCAGCCCCGACGACCTCGCGGTGCTCATCCCGACGTCCGGCACGACCGGCCGGTCCAAGCTGGTCATGCAGACCCACCAGGCCTACGTGCTGGCGGGCGAGGGATTCCCGTACTGGATGGAACTGACCGCCCGGGACCGCCTGATGACCTCGCTGCCCCTGTTTCACATCAACGCCCCGGCCTACTCGGTGATGGGCTCGCTGGCCTGCGGGGCGGGGCTGGTCCTGCTGCCGCGGTTCTCCGCCAGCGACTTCCTGGCCGCCGCACGGCGGCACGGCGCGACCGAGTTCAACGCGATCGGGGCGATGCTGGAGATCCTGATGCGCCAGCCGCCGCGGCCCGGTGACGCCGACACGCCGCTGCGACTGTGCTACACCGGCCCGGCGCCGGCCCGGGAACGGCAAGAGGAGATGGAGCGGCGCCTCGGCTTGCGCATCGTCGTCGGGTACGCGATGTCGGAGAGCCCTTACGGGCTGATCTGGCCGCATGGCACCCGGCCGTTCGGCACCCTGGGCGCGGTCCGCCAGCACCCGGTGCTCGGCGTGATCAGCCACGCCCGGGTGGTCGACGACGCGGGCCGGGAAGCCGGCCCGGGCGGCCAGGGCGAGTTGCTGCTCCGCAACCCGGTGCTGACCCGCGGCTACTACGGCCTGCCCGCCGAGACGGCCCAGGCCTTCACCGAGGACGGCTGGCTGCACACCGGCGACCTGGTCACCGTGGATCCCGGCGGGGTGTACACGTTCGTGGCGCGCAAGAAAGAGGTGCTCCGCCGGCGCGGCGAGAACCTGTCGCCTGCCGAGGTCGAGGAGGTCCTCGGGGCCCACCCTGACGTTCTCGAATGCGCGGTGGTCGGGGTGGCGTCGGAGCTGTCCGAGGAGGAGGTGAAGGCGTTCGTGGTGCCAGCGCCAGGCCGCCGGCCCGACTTCGCCGACCTGCGTGCGCACACCGCCGCCCGGCTGGCCGCCTTCAAGGTGCCCCGCTACTGGCAGCTCATCGAAGAGCTGCCGCGCACGCCCACGGCCCGGGTGGCCAAGCACCGGCTCCCCGCGGGACACCCGCCTGGTGAATACGACGCGGAGGAAACCGGGTAGCTGCCCGTGTCTCTTTACCTTCTTAGGAGGTCGCGTCCCAGGCATTCATGGGCTTCACATTGTTCAATACCCAGCAGGTAATGGGACGGTTTCAGCTATTGAGACGTACATCACCGGATGTCAGGTCGGATGTGTGATTCGCTCCCAGGCGGGCAGACTGGTGGCCGTGCGCTCCCCGCGCAACGAGGCCGGGGAGCGTCTGGCCAGGTGACCGGGCTAGACAGCTCGGCCGGGTAGCGCCGGTGACTTTTGGCATTGACCGGAATCCGCGCGTCCCATACTCTACTAAATTGATCGGGAAAATTCTCCCGTTGCTCTGGCCGCCCGAGGATGTGCGCAGGAGCTCTTAATGTGTAAGGAGGCCCAGACCATGCCTCTACCGGACTTCCTGATCATCGGTGCCCCGAAAGCCGGTACCACGGCCCTGCACGCGGCCCTGGCCACGCACCCGGTGCTCTACATGTCGCCGGTCAAGGAGCCCAAGTTCTTCCTGACCGACGGGCGGCCGCCTCCCGACCGTGGCGGCGGCCCCGGCGACATCCCGACCTGGCGTGAGCAAGTCTGGCGGCGGGAGGACTACGAGGCCCTCTTCGAGCCCGCGCCCGCGGGCCAGCTACGGGCCGAGTCCACCCCCTTCTACCTCTACGACGCCGCGGCGCAGCGCCGGATCCGGGACCAGATCCCGGACGCCAAGATGATCGCGATGCTGCGTGACCCGGTCGAGCGGGCCCACTCCAACTGGGCCCACCTCTGGTCGGCTGGCCTCGACCCGATCGGGGACTTCGTCCGGGCCTGCGCGGACGAGGACCGCCGGGTCGCGGCGGGCTGGGCGCAGTTCTGGCACTACACGAGGCTGGGCCGGTACGGCGAGCAGCTCGAGCACCTGTACCAGGTGTTCCCGAAGGAGCAGGTGCTCGTCCTGCGCTACCGTGACCTGGTCGACGCGCCGGTGGCGACGCTGGACCAGATCTGCGGGTTCCTGGGGGTCGAGCAGGGCGTCGTCACTGAGGTGCCCCGGGAGAACGTGACCGCGCACCCGGACGAGTCGCTGGCCCACCGGGCCGTCTCCTCGGTGATCCGGGTCGCGGCGGCGGCGAGCAGGCACCTGCCGGGTACCACCGGCACGGCGCTGACCAGCCCGCTGGAACGGATGCTGCAGCGCGGCGCCCGCCCCCGCCAGCCGCTGACCTGGGAGCAGCGCCAGGCGGTACTGCCGTACTTCGAGTCCGACATCCGGCTGCTGGAGAAGGTCACCGAGTCGGACTTCAGCGACTGGCTGCAGCCGCGGGAGAGGTCCGGCGGGCTGGTCGGCGACCGTCCGGTCGGGCAGCGCCAGGCCCGCAACGGCCAGCCCCGCGACGGCCAGCCCGGCAGCAGTTAGCCCGGCCGCGGGCTAGCCCGGCGGCGGCTGGCCCCGCGGCGGCCGACCCGGCTGGCGGCTAGCCGTCCAGCCCGGAGCGGAGTTCGGTGCGCAGCTCGTGTGAGCCGTCGGGCCGGGTCATTTCGTAGTACAGCCGGTAGCTGCCGTTCCCCAGCGGCAGGATGTCCAGGTAGCGCAGGCCTCCGCCGCCGTAGGGCGACTCGGCGGACGGCGCGTCCCCGATGGGAGTCAGCGCCGTCGGCTCGATCCCGGTGGCAATGCCGGTGCGCTCCTCGTAGTTCTCGGCGGCGCTGGCCCGGCCGTCGTAGTACGCCACGATCTCGCCCCCGGTGTGCAACACCGCGGTCACCCGGGCACCACGCGAGTCCCAGTAGCCGGGCCGGCCGTTCAGCGCTGTCCCGTGCCAGGTCCACGCCTTGCCGTCCACGCTGGTCGCGTAGTCCGTGACCATCTGGTCGGCCTCGTCGGGATCGGCCAGCGGGTGGCACGACGCCCATAGCTGCCACAGACCGTCGTGGTGCACGATCACGGGGTCCTTCACGCCGGTCTTGGTGTCCCCGGGCAGTACGACCTGGCTGGTCAGGGCGTCGAACTCGGCCGGGTGGGCCGCCTCGACCAGTTCCACCCGCCAGTGCTTGGTGCCCGGCGTGGCGCAACTCAGGTACAGCCGCCAGGCACCCGTCTCGGTGCGTACCAGGGAGGGGCGCTCCAGCGACTCGGTGCCGATCATCTCGCGGCCAATGGTGAGCAGCGGCTCGAAATGAACGCCGTCCTCGGAGCGGGCCACGCTCGTGCCGTAGCCGCGGCCGCGTCCGACCGGGCGGCGCAGCCGGTAGGCGAGGTAGATCCCATCGTCGCCCACTACCGCGCTGGAGGCACCAGCCCAGTAACCGGGGCCGGCGCCAGGGGGGCCGATGGCAAGCTCTGACTCTTCCGGGCGCGGCAGCAGCATAGGCAAGCGAGATTCCCCTATATTCATGTAGGAATTATAGACATGATCGACTCCGGGTGCTAGCCGGAGAGCGAGATATAGGTAACTTCTTGGTTACACCGACGGCCATGAAAGCGACAAAGCGCTGGATTTAATGTCACCCCTGGCGGGCGCTGCCCGAAGCACCTATTCCGAGCGAAGCATACTCCGATACACGGTGATCAGGGCGTTCTTCTGCTCATCGGTGAGGCGCTGATCAGCGAGGATAGCCGCTTCGGCGTCAGCCGCCGGCGCGGCGGCGGCCTGGCCAGCGGCGGCCCCGGCCCCGGCCCGGTCGCCATCCAGCAGTCCGGCCTGCGCGAGCAGGGTTTCCGCCGACACGTTCAGCGCGTCGGAGATGAGCTTGAGCACCCGGACGGACGGCTGGTGCAGGCCACGCTCCACCTGGCTCAGGTAGGGGTTGGAGAGGCTGGTCATCTCCGCGAGCTGGCGCAAGGACAGGTTGGCCAGCTTCCGCTGAGTGCGGATGAAGGCGCCAAGGGCCTCCCGCTGGGTGTCCCAGGGTTCTGGCATCAGGGCCTCCAGTGCCTGAGACGTCCGGCCGGACCGGCTGGCCCGGACTGCTCGGTGAGCAGCAGACTTCGGTGCGGCATATCGTGGCCGCTGGTTACTGTTGCAAACTATAGTACGCAACCGTCCGCGCGGTGGCCCCGGGCATCCAGGTCCACCGCGCGGGTCGGGTGGTCATGCTACTTGGCTGAGGTGCTGGCCTTCGGGGGCGTCGTGCCGTTCTTGCCGGAGGTCAGCGGCTTGGTGGCCTGGAGCACGCTCTCGGCGAAGGTGCGCTGGCTGGCCAGCAGCTTCTCGGCGAAGTCGTACGCGCTGGCCACCAGCTCCTCGGGCTTGGGAAGCTTGTCGGTGTAGGGCAGGTTGGGGACGGGGATGGACGGGGTGATCGACTGGACCGTGTCGGCCCAGCGCTTGATCGCGTCCACCACGGCATCCTGGCTCTTGCGGACGGTGTCCAGGATTTCGGACTGGACTTCCTGGCTGGTGGTACGGATGTCGGCCATTGCGTTCTCCTAAGTCTGAGTGGCAGTGAAGCCCGGGGCGAGGCTTCCCTCGTACGTGCTTACTATACCGCGCATCTGCGCGGTTTACCAAGCAAGCCCATGTTACGTAGCTCACACTGGCCTGGTTTACGTCCGGGCTGGCTCAGCCCAGGGCTGGTTCACGTCGGCGCGGTCAGCCGTGGACGTACTGGCCCGGCGCGTCACTGAGGACCGGATAGCGGCGGCTGCCCAGCTGGGGCGGGGTCACCAGGCCGCCCGCCCGCGGTCCGGCCCAGTCGGCCCAGTCCTGCCACCAGGACCCGTCGCGGGTCTCCGCCGCGGCCCGCCACTGCTCGGCCCCGCCGGGACCGCCAGGATAGGGCGCGGCGCCGGGGCTGACCGTGTACCAGGCCTTGGGCCCGGGCGGATTGACGATGCCCGCGACGTGCCCCCCGTTGGACAGCACGTAGCGGACCGTGCCGCCGAGCAGCCGGGTCGCCTGATAGGAGGTCGTCCACGGCACGATGTGGTCGTTGACGGCCCCGACCACGTAGCTGTCACTCTTGACGTCACCGAGCGAAAGCTGCTGGCCGGCGAGTTCCAGTTCGCCGCGAGCGAGTTCGTTGCGGATATACAGGGAGCGCAGGTAGAACGAGTGCATCGCCGCGGGCATCCGGGTGCTGTCCGCGTTCCAGGCCAGGATGTCGAAGGCGGGCGGTGGCTTGCCCATCAGCCAGCTGGACACCACGTAGCTGAAGATCAGGTCGTTGGCCCGCAGAATGTCGAAGGCGCCGGCCATCTGGCTGCCTTCCAGGAAGCCCTTCTTGGCCATCTGGCGCTCGAGCCGGGCCACCGTCGGCTCGTCGGTAAACACCCCGAGCACGCCCGGCTCGCTGTAGTCGAGCATGGTGTTCAGCAGGGTGACCGAACCGATCCGCTGGTCTCCGGCGGCGGCGAGGTAGGCGGCGAGCATCGCGGTCAGCGCGCCGCCCAGGCACAGGCCGGTAATGTCGATCTTCTCCGCGCCGGTGATGTCGGAGATCACGTCCAGCGCGGCCTTGGGCCCGGCGATGAGGTAGTCGTCCAGCGTCACCCCGCGCATGCTCTCGTCGGGGTTGCGGTAAGAGATCGCGAACATGGTGTGCCCACGGCGGATCGCCCACTCGATGAAGCTGCGATCAGGCGCCAGGTCCATGATGTAGTACTTGTTGATCCAGGGCGGGCTGGCCAGCATCGGGATCGCGTGCACCTCGGGGGTCTGCGGGGCGTACTGGATCAGCTCCATCAGGTCATTGGAGAACACGACCTTCCCGGGCGTGGCGGCCATGTTGTCGCCCAGCACGAAGGGCCGGGTGTCGACCTGCCGGGGCCGGCCGTGGTTGTGCACCAGGTCGCCGAGGAAGTTACGGGCCCCGGCGGCGAGGCTGATGCCGCCGGTGTCGAACGCCCGCTTCAGGGCCGCGGGGTTGGTGGCCAGGAAATTCGTCGGGCTGCACGCGTCGAGCAGGAAGCCGGCCGCGAGTTCGGCTTTCCCGTCGCTCACCTGGTCACCCTGGCCCGCCGCGAGCAGGTCCGCGGAGAACTGCCGGGCCGCCAGGTAGGCCTGGCGCAGCGCGGCGAACGCCGGGTTGTCGTCCCAGGCGGGGTCCGCGAAGCGCTTGTCCCGGCCCAGTGGCAGCGGCGGCGGCGTATCCGCCCCGACCGCCCGGGCCAGCGCGAACGGGCCGATCCGGGCCAGGTTCGCCCAGAGCTGCAGGTTCGCCTCCGCGATCCGGGCCGGGCGCTCCAGGGCCCGGTTGAGCACGGCGATCAGCGATCCGCCGAAACTGGCCATGTCGAGATCGGCGACCAGTTCGATCTCGGGGGCCAGGACGTCGGCGGCGTCCTGGGCCACCTGCCACGCGGAGTCACGCGCGGACGCGGAGTCACGCTCGGACATGGAAACACCTCCTGGGCTTGCTCACCCGGCCTGACTTGCTCACCCGGCCTTAGTGGGTCATGCCCGGACAGTTCAGCGGGAATCCGCTGGAACGCCGGGGCGATCCACGAGGTGCCGGTGCGCATCGTGATGCGGGCCGGTCTACGGGGGAGAAGAAGTGCTGTGGTTACCGCGGGTGAACTGATCAACGTCTGCCGTAAGGCGCGAGGCCGATCCGGCGTGCCCATGTAATCCTGGTTTCGGCCGCTATGCCGTCTTAATGGGGCCGGACACATTGATGGGGCCGCACACGGGGCCGCACCGTCGCGCGCCGCCGACGCACTCTGGGGAAGTGATGCTGTGCCGATCTACGCACTCGACTACGCCGCACCCGCCATCGACCCGCACGCCTACGTTCACCCGGACGCCGTGGTGATCGGTGCCGTGGAGCTCGCCGCCGGGTCTTCGGTGTGGCCGGGAGCGGTGCTGCGCGGGGACCACGGGCTGATCAAGGTAGGGGAGCGCACGTCAGTCCAGGACGGCACCATCGTGCACACGACCGAGGAGCATCCGACGGTGATCGGCGCGGACTGCGTCGTGGGGCACCGCGCGCACCTGGAGGGGTGCGTCGTGGAAGACGGGTGCCTGATCGGCTCCGGGTCCCTGGTCCTGAACCGGGCCCGGGTCGGCAAAGGCGCGGTGGTCGCGGCGGCCGCGCTCGTGCTCGAGGACATGACCGTCCCCGCGGGCGCCCTGGCCGTCGGGGTACCGGCTGCCATCAGGGAAGAGGCGGGCCTGCGCCAGCAGCCGTGGATCAAGTACGCGGTGCAGACCTACCTGGACCTGGCCGAACGGCACCGCAGCGGGCTGCGCCGCCTGGACGCGCCGGCCGCGGCCGCCCCGGGCCCGGGCCCGGACACGGGAGAGTGACCGGGTCCGCCGGGCGGCCAGAACGACGCCGCCCGCACGACCCGGCAACTGTGCGCTGCTAACCGGGTCGTGCGGGCGACCATTCACCATGCGCCCCAGGTGGGAAGAGGCAGTCCTTAGACGTGCCGCGCGCCCGGGCCGGTTCCGCTGGTTCCGCAAAAATTTCAGCCGCCCAGGGCGGCCGGGACCTGCTCGTCGGGCGTCCCCCAGGACGGGTCTGGCCCGGAGGCGGGCCCGAACGCGGTCGCGGCCGGGTTGAGCTGGCGGTGGATGACCTCGGCGACCCGCTGGATCGTGGCGATCCCGTACGCCATCGTCGGGTTGTCCTCGGTGAGGGCGACGATGAGGTAGCCGCGGTGGTGGCCGGTGAAGCAGCCGACGCTGTGGATCCGCCAGCCGCGGGTGGCCAGCGGCAGCCAGCCGTTCTTCACGTGCACGGTCAGCCCGGCCGGAGCGCCCGCCGGGACTCCCCAGCGCTGGGCCGCGACGACGTGCGCCATCAGGCTGAGCGCGACGTTCCGCGAGGCGCCGTCCAGCACCCGGTTCGGGTACATGATCAGGTCGAGCAGCAGCCGCTCGTCGCGCGCGGTGATCTGGGTCAGGCCCCAGTAGCCGCCCGGCCCGAGGCGGGTCTGCGTCATCGCGGCCCGGCTCAGGAAGTAACGCAGCCGGGCGCGTCCCACGTGGGCCCACAGGGCGGAGGCGGCGTCGTTGTCGGACTGGGTGATCATCAGCCGGGCCAGCCGGGTCTCGGACCCGGTGAGGCGCCGGTGCTGGGTCTCGGCTTCCCGCAGCAGGGTGGCGAGGATTTCCACCTTGACCACGCTGGCCGCGTCGAAGTGGGCAGTGGTGTTGAGGAAGCAGCCCAGGTCCTTACTCCGGTCCTCCACCCGCAGCGCCACCGTGGACACCCGCCCCGCCAGCGCCGCGCGGATACCCCCGGCCAGCCGGGCGGCCAGCCGGGGATGCGCCGCGGAGCGGCAGCTCACCGCGATCGAGGCGGCCTCGGCGCGCCGGCCGGCCAGGGACGCGGGCCGGGCCAGGGACCCCGCCCGGGCCGGGAACGTCGCCGGGACCGGCGCGGCGGCCCCGGTGACCCCGGCGCAGAGCACGGCCGCGGTGGCGACGCCCGCGGCCAGGCTGGCCCGGCCCGGCCGCAGGAAGCGGCACCGTCTCATGTCCCACCATCCCTCTGATCGCGGATCTGACGCCGGTACCTCACCAGACGTCCGGCGGGGGCCGGAGGTTGCCTCGGGATGGGGGTGGTCAGACGCGGCCACGGAACTTGTCCCGCAGCGCCCGCCCGTCCGGGTCGTACACCAGGTGGTAAAGCGGGCTCGACCAGTACCGCTGGGCGGTCGTGGGCCGGTAGGTCCGATGCGGCAGCACACGCCCGGGCGGCCGTTCGCCTGCCTCGCCACCGGCATGCCAGGCGGCCAGCTGCTGGGCTTGCCGCCGGAACGCCGCGAAGACGTCCAGGGGAGCCAGCAGGTCGGCTACGTCGCCGGGATCGCGGTCCAGATGCTCCCGGCTGAGCCGCAGCCGCAGGTCGCGGGCGAACACCCGGGCCCCGTCACCCAGCCCGGCCGGGTCGCGGGGCTCCCGGGGGTCCGGCTCGGCGTCCAGCACGCCGATGGACAGCTCGCTGTCGTGGCTCCAGGACCGCCGGTTCAGGTTGTCCGACCCGACCATCGCCCAGACGTCGTCCACCACCACGATCTTGGCGTGCACGTAGACGGGGGTTCCCTGATGGTTCTCCAGGTCGTAGATGGCGAAGCGGTCACCGCCCGCCGCGGCGCAGGCGCGCACCACGTCGTGCCGGGCGATCAGGCCGGGCATCCGGGTCACCGGGCCGTCGTTGTCCGGGTAGCGGGGGACGACCGCGATGACGTGCAGGCCGGGATGGGTCCGCAGCGCCGAGGAGATGAGGTCGGCCACCGGCCGCGACCAGAAGTACTGGTCCTCCAGGTAGACCAGGGCGCGGGCGCGCGCGAACGCCTTGCGGTAGGCGTGCGCGATGCTCCGCTCACCGTGCGGCGCGAACGGGTAGCGGCGCAGCCGGGCCGGGTAGGTCCGCAGCACCTGCACGGCGTGCGGCCCGCGCGGCAGGCTCTGGTCCGGCACCGGCTCGGGCAGCGGGCGGCTGGTCGTCGAGCCCATGTGGTACGCGCGGTCGTAGAGCTGCCGGGCCGCGCTGGGCACGTCCAGGACGCTGCTGCCGTACCAGCGCTCCCGGAAGGTGTGCTCCAGGTCGTGCACGGCCGCCCCGCGCACCTCGGCCTGGATGTCGTGCCACGGCGGCCGCGGGCCGTAGCTGTCCGGGAAGTCCATCACCTGCGGGTCGCCCTCGTGGCGCGACGTGTCGCCCCGGCTGTAGCCCAGGTCGATCCCGCCCACGAACGCGACGTCGCGGCCGGGGGCGCCCGGGTGCCGGATCACCACCAGCTTCTGGTGATGGCTGCCGGCCCGGCGGGTCCGTGCGTCGAGCAGCACCTGGCCGCCGTCCTCGTCGATCTGCCGGACGAACTCGGCGTTGGCTTGCTCGGACTGCCGCAGCGCCTTGGGCTGGGAGCGCCAGAGCAGGCCGAAGACCTTCACCCCCCGGCGCGCCGCGCGGCCGAGCACGTCACCGATGGCCGAGCCGGGACCGTCGAGCAGTTCGTCCAGGTCGCCGCGGAAGTCCAGGAAGTAGACCTGGTCGCCGGGCTCGGTCGCGTTCAGCTCGGCGTGCAGCCGGGCGAAGTAGCTGCTCCCGTCCACCAGCGGCTGGACCAGGTTCCCGATGGTGAAAGTGCGCAGGTCGGTAGCGGGGTTAGCCCGGTCGCCGTCGCCCAGGAACCAGTACCCGATGGCCGGGTCGTCCATCGGGTGGTCGGGGGCGTCCTGTTCGAGGGGGTCGTCAGCCGAATCGGTAGCACCTGGGAGCATGTCCGGATTGTGGCATCCCCGGGCGCCTGCGCAGGACGCAATCACGGCACCGGGTGCGCCGCGTGATGCGGCGGGCGGCCCGTTTGGCGGCACTTCCGGCCTGGTATGGGAATGGTCAAGAAAAGTCATACAGCTGATCCGTATCGGCCCCGCCATCGGCGTGGCGGCGAGGGCGGGTTCATGATGGATCGCATGGGGCTGCCCTCTGGATACGCGCACTTTTCGCGGCGGGCGTTCTTCGGTGTCGCCGCCGCGGCCACGGCCGTGGCCGCGGCCGCGTGCGACGCGGCCGTCAAGGCCGCCGGCCGGGGCGGGGGCCAGCGCCAGCAGGGGCCGGCGGCGCGGACCGTCGCGAAAGGCCCGGTCAGCGAGAACGACCGGCCGGGCGACCCGCACTGGAACGTCAGGCACCTGGGCGCCCCGGACGCCATCGTCGGCTACGCCGGGCAGTCCAGCGTGCTGCCGGGTGAGCCGGTCACGCTGTACGTGTCCACCACGGCCCGCTCGTTCCGGGTGAGTGCCTTCCGGATGGGCTGGTACCAGGGCGACGAGGCGCGGCTGGTCTGGAAGTCGGCCACGGTGAAGGGGCACCGGCAGCGCCAGCCGGAGCTGATCAGGCCGACCAACACCGTGGAAGCAAAGTGGGGCCCATCGCTGACCGTGCCCACCCACGACTGGCCGGAGGGCTCCTACCTGCTCCGGCTGGACGCGGAGCACGGCGCCCAGCGTTTCGTGCCGGTCACCGTCCGGTCGGCCAGCACGGCCGGCAAGACCGTGATCAAGAACGGCGTGGAGACCTGGCAGGCCTACAACACCTGGGGCGGCTACGACCTGTACAACGGGCCCGGCGGGATAGGCGACTACGACAACCGCTCGCTCGCCGTCAGCCTGGACCGGCCCTACGACGCCAACGGCGCCTACATGTTCCTCTACCACGAGCGGAAGCTGATCGAGCTGGCCGAGCGGTCCGGGCGGCCGCTGGCCTACGTCACCAGCATGGACATCGACGCCGACCCGCACCTGCTGGACGGGGCGCACGCGCTGTTCACCGGCGGGCCACGACGAGTACTGGACCCCGCAGGAGCGGGCGCACGTCACGGCGGCCCGCAACGCGGGCACGAACATCGCCTTCATGGGCGCGAACACCATGTTCCGGCGGACCCGGATGGCCAGCACCAGGCTGGGGGCGCGGCGGCTGGTCATCTGCTACAAGACGAGCTACCTGCAGGACCCGATGTACGGCAAGAACAACGCCCTGGTGACCAGCGACTGGCGGGAGCCGCCGGTGCCGGATCCGGAGTCGTCGCTGACCGGCACGCTGTACGAGTCGAACCCGGTGACCGCCGACTTCGTCGTCGCGTCGCCGGACAGCTGGGTCCTGGCCCGGACCGGGGTGCGCAAGGGCAGCAGGCTCACCGGCCTGGTCGGCATCGAGTACGACCGGGTCAACCCGGTCTACCCGGTGCAGCGGCCGATGCAGGTGCTGTCCCACTCGCCGCTGCACTGCCGCGGCGTGAACAGCTACTCGGACTCGGCCTACTACACCCACCGCGGCGGCGCGGGCGTGTTCAACACCGGCACCATGCGCTGGGTGGCCTGCAGCAACGGGCTGCGCCTGTTCGGGCTGACCAAGCACGCGGCCCAGTTCACCCGCCAGGTCACCACCAACCTGCTGCACGGGTTCGCCGACGGCCCGGCCGCGGCGAAGTACCCGGCGCACGACAACCTGGACTCCATGCACGAGTGGGCCGGGGACCCCATCGCCGGCCAGCACGACCTGTGGCCGCCCGTGGTGCGGTGAGTACATGACCCCGTGAATCTGCTGCCCGGTTCGTGAAGACATGCCCCGGTGTTACGGGCGGGTGTATCTCACCGGCGGACCGTGCTCCGCAGGGTGGAGGAACGTCCTTCCGCGCCGCCCGGGGGGCGGCGGCACCGCATCTGCCAGGGGGCAATGCACATGCCTAACTTCAACGACGCCAAGATCACCAGCCTGTACGTGAACGCCGTAGGCGCAGCGGTCGACATCCAGGATGACGCACCGAACGCGGCCACTCCCGGGGGGCCCTTCGACGTGACCCTGGAGATGGTGGCCGGTAACGGCCTGCTCACCTCGCGGCTATACCGTGACCACCACCGTGCACCGATCTCGACCACTCAGGCCGCGCCGGCGACGCTCGTGCCCGGGGGACACCTCAACACTGCCACCGAGACGTTCGGGGAGGCTGGCGTCTGGAAGTCGGTTCCTCCCTACCTGACGTTCAACCAGTCAGTGCAGGTGAGCTGGCGGCACCGCCGGCCACGTCTACCAGTACACGGCCTCCCTGTTCAACGCCAACGGCCAGGTCGCCTCGATCATCCAGAGCGACCCGTTCATCCTGCTGTAGGCACTCCGCTTCAGCACTGACTGGGCCCCGGGCGCTGAGCGCCCGGGGCCCTGGTTTTCGTTGCGGCGACAAGCGGAATCGGCCGGCTTCGAGCAGCCTCACGCGGCCGCCCGCGCACAGCACTGTTCCGCGCCAGTCAGCCGGACCGTTGCTACGGATGCCCAGGCTGATCACCGACACGATTCCTCGATAGCCGGTCACGTAGCGGCGTGCCGGCCGGGATCACTGCCACACTGAGCGCGCTGGCCGCGTGGACCCTGCGATCACCGAGTTGTGGCCAGGCAGATCACCCACCCGTGCCAGTGTCGTAGTCGGTCACATACGCGATGCGGGCTGCGGGATCGACCGCCAGATCGAACAGTCCAGAGTCGGGCCGCCCACGGGGATGGCGTGGCACGTCGCCGGTGGCCTCGTCGATGACCGACACCGTGTCAGACTCGCCATTGGCCACGTTGACGGTGCGGTCCGCCGGGTCCACCGCCACGGCCCGCGGAGCGTCACGTTCGTGGATGGTGTCGGTTACTTTGCTGGTGACCTCGTTGATCACCGACACGGTGTCGTCATCTTTGTCACGTCAGGCGGTACCGGGCTGCGGAATCCACGGCGATCGCCTCCGGGCCGTCGGGCACGGGGATGGTATTGGTCACCATGTAGCGACGGCCGCCGAGGCGGGCGCCGCGGTGAGCGTGATCGCGGCCAGTGGCAAGGCCAGAGCCGCGCCGCCGCACTGGTGCGGCGCCACCGGGCTGTGGCTCCTCGGTGACGGCCGGCGGTACGTGGACGAGGTGAGTGCCTGGCGTCACGCGCATGATCCTTTTCCTCTTTGCTCTGCCGGTGTGGCCTTTCCGTACCGAGGAACTCCCACCGCACGCCACGTGAGTACCCGAATCTCACGCTGAGTGATTGATGAACCCGCCAACCGGGCAGTTACTGGTTGACGACGTGGGCTTGGCGATCTTGCAGTGTCTGTTGCAGGCACAACCAAATGAGATCGATGCGAAGTCCGGCTCATCAATCAGGTGCGCTGGAGAGAGTCATCGCGGCCTATCCTCGCGAGCCTGAGCCGCCGGGGGCGCTGCGGGTCGGTCTGGCCATCACTGCGTCCGGTGCCCCATCGGGAGCGGGGCGCTGGCCGACCTGCCGGCGCCAGTCCGCACTCACCCCCTTGCCGGTACGCGCTTCAGCGCCGTCGAAGGCCCACCTTCCCGGTCACCGCCTACGTCTCCAGCTTCTACGAGGCACGGTGACTGCCTATGTCACCAACTATCTCTCGGGACAGTGACCCCAATCGCGACCGCGACCAACACCCCAGGCACACCGATCACCTCGGCACAGATCCGCATTGGCGTGCGATCAACGCCAAACGGCGACACCGCCTACGTCACGAACTATGCCGGGACACAGTGACCGATCTCGACCGCCACTGACACCACTCGTACACCGATCCCGGTTGACGACCCTGGGCCGATCGCGATCACGCCGGAGCACGACCCATCCGTCGCCGCTGAACCCCGGCCAGGCCGGGGTTCTGGCGGCTACAGCGTGATCCAGGTGGTCAGCACGCTGCCGCCGGAAGCCAGGTGGCAGTGCAGCCGGAACGGCGAGGGCGGCAGCGGCCGGATGATGAAGCAGCCGATCTCGTCGATCTCCGCGGTCATGGCCGGGCCGCTGGCCGGGCAGGCGTCCACGTGCCCGGACTCGGCCGGGACGATCTGGCCGACGATCGAGTCCGAGCCGATCTCCAGCTCGATGGTGAGCTCCGACCCGGCGAAGGTGAGAAACCGGGGGCTGGCTTCCTCGGCCCGCACGGCCGACACCGCCGCTTCCGTCGGCGGCCGAGTCGAAGGTGAGCGCGGCCAGTTCGGCGTCGATCGTCCGCCAGGTGAAGGCCGCCTGGCCCGCCGCGGTGAACTCGGGCGGGACGGCCCGCGCGGCCCGGACGGCCTCGCCCAGCGCCGCCAGGAGGCGCGTCATCATCAGCCCACTGCTGGTTCGTCACTGGGATCACCTCCGGCCGGGATTTCGTTGCTGATCAGGGCGGCGACCGCCGGATGCCGGCGCAGCCGGTCCAGGCATCGGGCCCGGTTCGGCCCGATGCTGCCGACCGGGATGCCCAGCTTGGCGCTGATCTCAGCGTAAGGGACCGGCGGGTCCGTGATGAGCAGGCCCACCAGTTCCTGGCAGCGCGGCGGCAGCTCCGCGAACGCCTCCCGGAGCGCGGCGTGGCGCTCGGCGGCGAGCACTTCTTCCTCGGCCGCCGCCGGGCCCTGGTCCGGGATGTCCGCCGGGTCCACCGCGGAGCCCAGCGCCTCCCGCCTGCGGGACCCGGTCAGCAGCCGCCCGCACTCGCGGCGGGTCGTGGTGGCCAGCCAGCCGGGCAGCGCCTCGGGCTCGCGCAGCTGGCGCAGCTGATCCACCAGCCGCAGCCAGACGCTCTGGCCCACGTCGTCGGTGTCGGCCCGGTCCAGCCGGTAGCGGCGGCAGATCGACCAGATCAGCGGTGCGTACCGGTCCACGATCGCGTCCCAGGCGCCCTTGTCCCCGTCCCGGGCCCGGGCTGACCAGCGCGGCGACCGGCGAGTCATCGCGCATCGCGGGCCCGTCCTCTCGCCGCGCGGGCCGCCGTGACGTCGGCGGCCCGTAGCTGCCGTGAATTGTAGAGGCACGGCCTAGTCCGGGGGCTATCTCCATCCCACCTGACCCTCCGGCGTCAGCCGCGGAGCGGTTCCTGGCCGCGGGCCGCGCCTGGCTTGACCGCGCGTTCACCTCAGACAGAGGCCGCCGTCGCGGGCGTGATACAGCCCGCGGGCAGAAAGTTTCCGGCCCGGCCTGTATCAGGCGGGCACCGGCGCGCTCCGCCCGAGTAGAAGCCCCCGCGCCGGAGCGGGAGACCAGAGCGGGGGAACCGGGGCGGGGGCGGGGAACGGCCCGGCCCGGCTGCGTCCGCGCGAGCGAGGTGCGGCCGGGCCGGGCCGCGCCGCGCGGCGTGGTTGCCTAGCCCGCGCCCAGAGCCATGAGTGACCAGGCCGCGCCGAGGAAGACTGGATCATCGCTGACCTGGCGCCTGATCGTGCACAAGCTCCGGCGAGCGTCTGGCCGGAGCGCAGGTGCTGATGCAGGCTCAGCATCAGCGGCACGCGGCGTGGTCGTTGAGCGGCGCAACGCTGGCGACCATCCCGGCCGTGCCCAGCGGCAGCAGCTGCTGGCCAGGCCGAGCAGTTCGTCAGCGCCGCCGGGGCGAGCCGCCCGGAGTCGCAGCGAGGGCAAGATGAGCCGGTATGGCGCGCGGCGCAGTTGCTCGAAGTCGTAGACGGTCAGCGGCCCGTCGGCCATCCGCAGCGAAGAAAACAGCGGGCTGTCGGCCCGGAACGTGCCGTGCGCCGCGATATGCCCCAGCCAGGCTCCGTCCAGGGCGGCCAGCACCGCCCGCTGGTGGCGTCGGCGCCGCCGAGGACAGTGACGTCGTCGTACAGCGGAGCCAGCGTCGGGTACCTCGGCGCCTTCAGTGCCCAGGCCGGGTCCGCGGGCCAGGACCACATGCCGGCGGTCCGGCGGCCGGGCCGCATGGGCCCGCAGCCAGGCACGCGCCGACGGGGCCACGCTGACCGCCCGGTACCGGAGCGAGGGCAGCAGCGCCCAGGGGATGGTGTGGAACCGGCCCGGCGGGACGATCACCACTGGCCCGTCCCCGAGCAGGCCGGACGGCGGGCCGAGCAGCGTCTGCTCCAGCTGGCGGCCGGTGGCGGCCAGCAGCGGCGAACGCGCTGTCCGCGTTGGCCCGCGGCCCGGACCGCTGGCGCCAGCCGGCGCAGGCCAGACCGGGCCAGTTCGGTCGCCCGGATGCGCCTGGGCGGTCTGGCCCGCCGCGACGTGCCGGACCCGCCCGTCTCCGCAGACCAGCACGTGCAGGACGCGTCCCCGATGCCGACGATCTGGACCAGCCGGGTCCCGTCCAGCTCGGCCAGCAGGGCGCGGGATCGAGGTCCTGAGCAGCCGCGGCCGGAGCCCGGGGTGCCAGGGGCGCGCATCGCCCGGGCGCGGACCGCTTCCTCCAGCCGCCGCTGCTGCTGGCGGAGTACGGCGACCGGCCGGCCCCGGTCCTGCGCCTGGGCCAGGCGGCTGGCCACGTCGCGGGCGGCGGCGAGGTCGGCGGCGAGTTCCCGGTCGTCGCCGGGCCGGACCGGGGGCACGGCCAGGGCGGTGGCCCGCCAGCGCTCGCTCCAGCGCAGCAGCGCCGGGGCCGGCCGGAGCGCAGCGCCGCCGCGCTGCGCCAGCTCGGCCAGCTCGGCGCCGGCCGCGGTGGCCTGGGCGCGCAGCTCCGAGGCGCCCAGGGTGAGCCGGTACGCGTCCAGCAGGTCCAGGCCGCGGCGGCACGCGTGCAGGCAGGCGGCGCGGATCGGCCGCCGGCCTCGGCCAGCAGTGCCTCGGCCAGCCAGCCAGCCGCGCGCGAGTAGGCGCGGGCCGCGGTGGCGGCTGCGGGCGGCCGCCGTCAGATGACGGTCGGGCCTCGTCCGCGCGGCCGAGCCGCAGCGCGATCCGCCCGGCCAGCAGGTGCGCCTGGGCGCCTCGACCGCGCCCAGCCCGTCGAGCCGGGCAGCCAGCTGGCTGGCCGGCGCGGAGCAGCGGCGCGGAGCCCGCCCGGCCAGCGAAGCGGGCGCTGAGCATCAGCAGCCCGGCGTGCGCCCGCCACCGGTCCCGGTGCTGGGCCCGGAACAGGCGGCGGGCCGCCTGAGCCCGGGCCAGAGCCACCTGGGTTCCTCCGCGGCCAGCGCGGCGCTGGCCGCGGCCAGCAGCAGTTCCGCCTTCTTGGTGGACTGGCCGCGGACCCGCTCGAAATCCTGCGATGGCCAGCTCCGCCTCGGCCAGGGCGTCACGGGGCAAGCCCGCCGCGAGCAGTACCGCGCACCGGTCGAGGCTGAGGTCGGGCAGCGGCACGTCCAGCGCCGCGTAGCGCCGGGCTGCCTCGTCCAGGCAGCTCAGCGCCGTGGGCAGATCCCCGGACCGGAACGCGACGATGGCCCGGTTGTGCACCAGGTAGGCGGATTCGATCTCCTGGTCGGTCACGGGCGAACAGCTGCTCGGCCGCAGTGAGATCGTCGGCCGCCCGCCGGGTACGGCCCTGAGCCAGGTAGACCAGGGCCCGGGCGGTCAGCGCGCGGCCCGCCCAGACGACATCCCCGGCCCGGCGCAGCGTGGCCGACCGCCCGGTGCAGGTCGCCGAGCGCCTCCGGGTAGCCGGCCCAGGGTCCAGAGCACGATGGCCCGGCGGTGCAGGATCCGGGCCGCCGGACGCCGCTGGCCAGCTGCCCGGCCAGGTCGAACGCGGCCAGCCCGGCGCTGGTCCGGCCCGCGTAGACCAGCGCGACACCGAGGGAGGCGAGCACGTCCGCCTCGCGGTCCGGCGACCCGGCCCGGCGGGCCAGCGCAGCGCGGCCCGCAGTTCACGACCGGCCGCATCGACATCACCGAACTCGCGCAGCACCACCCCGGCGGCATGGTGTGCGACGGACGCCTCCAGCGGCTCGGGCCGGCTGGCCAGTACCGCCCGGGCCCGCGCCAGTCCTCGCGGGGGCGGGAGGTGGCGAGGGTCAGCAATTCCGGCGCCTCGGCCGGCCCTGCGTTTTTACCTGGCTTTTAGCCCCCACGGCGCCGATGCTAGATCGGGGCTATTCAGACGTCTATCGCATTACGGAGCACAGGGAGGCACATTATGACCACCGAGCGCAGGCCCGACCTCGACCCCGCCGCGATGGCCGAGGCCAGGGTGATAAAAAATGCCTTCCGTCACGCCGGCATTCACGTGAAAACGGAGCCCGAGCCGGACGGCGGAATCGCGTTCATGTACCAGAAAGGCGTCCTCCTGGTCCGGGACGAGAACCTGGACCGCGTGCTGGCGATCGTGGCGCCGCCCGGAGACGGAGATCCTGGACCCCGTGTACCCGGAAGGCCGAGTTCCCCCCGGAGCGCCCCGTGCCGGACGGAGCGGGAGCGAGGAATCCGGGCGGGAGCCGCCCGGCGAAACCGGCGGAGCCGTCGGCCTGGCAGCCGCAGTTGCGGCGCGTCACCCGCGGGCTGGTCGCGCTCGCGCTGCTCGGCAGCCGCTTCGAGAACGACGACCACCGCGACGATGACGCGGAGCCTGAGGACGAACAAGGCCCGTCCGGCGTGCTCCTGGCCCTGGAGGAGATCGACCGGCAGCTCGGCGCGGACGTGGCGACCCCTAATCATGTGGTGACCGTGTCCCCGGTGATGCCGTGCATGGCCACCGAGCCGGAGGAGGTCCCGCTGGGCATCGAGCCGGAGCCTGGGCCCTGCCCGGGTCACGGCGGCGCGGGGGTGCGGATCTTCGTGGCCGACACCGGGCTGGTGGCCGGCGCGGCGGCCGACCACGCCTGGATGGCGGGGGTGCGGGGTGACCCGGACCCGGACCCGGCCGCCATCCCGCCCGGGCATGACCCGCGATGACCTCCTGCCCTACGTCGGGCACGGCACGTTCGTGACCGGGGTGCTCGCGGTGCGCCGCACCCGGCGGCCGAGATCTACTGCGCGAACGTGTTCAACCTGGCCGGCAGCGCGCTGGAGGCGGACGCGGTGCCCAAGCTGGACGCGGCCTTGGACCAGGGCTACCAGGTGTTCAACCTGACCATCTCTGCGTCGACCCGCAAGCTCCTCCCGCTCGCGGCGTTCAACGCCTGGCGCCGGCGGCTCCGCGAGCGTAAGGGCGTGGCTTGCGTGGTGGCGGCCGGGAACAACGGCTTGCAGCGGCCATTCTGGCCAGCCGCCTTCCCCGGCATGATCGCGGTGGGCGCGCTGGCCGCCGACGGGCGCAGCCGCGCCTCGTTCAGCAACTACGGCAGCTGGGTGGACGTGTACGCTCGCGGCCGCGGCCTGGTCAACGCCTGGGGGACCGGGCACTACGCACTGCTATGTCCCGCCGCATGACGGCCAGGACCGCCACTTCCACGGCATGGCCAGGTGCAGCGGCACGTCGTTCTCGACCCCGATCGTGACCGGGCGGATCGCCGACCGGATGTCGCGGACCGGCGAGAACGCGGAGCAGGCGGCCGCGGCGGTGCTGGCCGGGGCCCGGTTCGTTCCGGGGGTGGGTCGCGTCGTCCAGCCCTGTCCGGGTGAGGACTGCGGGGACGAGGACTGCCGGGACAGCCTGCCCGGAAGGACTGCGCCCAGCGCCGGTGTTAGCTGACGGACGCCGGACGCCACCCGAGCGCTAGGAGTCGGTGCTCCGCTGGTCCCGGGGTCTCGGTGAGGACCAGGTCGAGGTCGCCGGCCGCGACCTGGTGACCCCGGGCGCAGCGGAGTTCGGCGTGCACGGCCTCGCCGCAGTCCCGGTGCCGGAACTCCAGCGGCGCCGGGCGGACCCAGCGGTTGCCCCATTCCATCAGCGCGGCCAGGACCGGGAAGAACTCCGCGCCCTTCTCGGTCAGCCGGTACTGCATCCGGGTGCGCTGGCCCGGCTCCTGGTACGGCTCCCGGGCCAGCAGCCCGTCCTCGACCAGTTCGCGGAGCCGGGCCGCGGCGACCGGCTGGCTGATCCCCACCCGCTCGGCGAAGTCGTCGAACCGGGAGGTCCCGTAGAAGGCCTCGCGCAGCAGCAGGAAGGCCGACCTCGCCCCGACCACGTCGATGGCTGCCCGCGATCGGGCAGTGGGCGTTGTCCCGGTTCTCCGGCGAGTCCAGCGGGCCGGTCAGCCGGACAGTCGCAGACTCCATGTCACCCACCTGGTTCAGGGAAGGCTCGGGTACAGGGCGGTGACCCCGCCGGCCAGGCCAGCCTGGATCTTCTCGCTGGTCTCGTCGGCCAGGATCTCGTAGGCGCCCGCGGCGATCCCGTCCACCGCGGTCACCGCGACGTCCCGGACGTCCAGCTTGGGCGCGGTGACCCCCGCGGTCAGGTCGGTGTCCATGTAACCGACGTGCAGCCCGCTGACCCGGATGCCCTGCGGGGCGAGTTCCTGGCGCAGCGCGTTGGTCAGCGACCACTCGGCGGACTTGGCCGCGCAGTACCCGCCGACGCCCGGGAAACTGACCCAGGACAGGGCGGACAGGACGTTCAGGATGGAGCCGCCGCCGTTCGCGGCGATCTTCGGTGCGAAGGCCCGGGTCACCACGAGCGTGCCGAAGAAATGGGTGTCCATTTCCAGCCGGATCTTCTCCAGGTCGCCGTCCAGCAGTGACGCCCCGGTGCCGACGCCCGCGTTGTTGACCAGGAGCGTGACGTCGGCCGCGGCCGACGCGGCCGCGGCCACCGACGCCGGGTCGGTGATGTCCAGCGCGACGGGGATCGCGCCGGGCAGGCTGACCGAACCGGGGTCGCGGGCACCGGCGTACACCCGGGCGCCGCGGCTGATCAGTTCCGCGGCCAGGGCCTTCCCGAATCCGCGGTTGGCCCCGGTGACCAGGGCGGTGCTGGCTGAGATGTCCATGTCAGGCTCCAGAGGGAGAGGGCTGGCTAAGCAAATGCATAGTCAGGACTCTAGACCTCTGGCTAAGTCTTTTGCAAGTCAGCGTCAGCTGGGGGGCGGGACCAGGCGCAGACCGTGCCGGGGCGGGGTCGTCACGGCCTGGCCGTCGCCGG
The DNA here is from genome assembly GCA_963781085.1 of uncultured Actinomycetes bacterium. Classification (GTDB taxonomy): domain Bacteria; phylum Actinomycetota; class Actinomycetes; order Streptosporangiales; family Streptosporangiaceae; genus RYN-230. The sequence goes on along the minus strand of CAWAES010000036.1, from coordinate 247,431 downwards.
GTACCGCGGTCAGGGTGAGCCCGAACACGTGCGACTGGAGCTCGCTGGTGCTGATCCCGATCGAGGACGCGATCGTGGCCGGGGTCTCGCCGGCGTCCCGGATCGCGCGGAAGACCTTGGCCAGCAGCTGCGAGGACTCGCGTTCGATGCCGCGCGGCTCGCCGTAGCGGTAGCCGAGCCGGGACAGCTGCACGCACGCGGTCCGGTAGCCCCACTCGGTCAGCAGGTCCAGCTCGTGCAGCCGGTGGGTCAGGGCCATGGCCGACACCTTCCAGATCCGCTTGGCCTCCAGGATCCGGGCCGGGGTGGCGTCGGGCAGGCCCTGGGCCAGGACGCCTGGCCCGGGGCATCAGGAACGCGGCGGCGAAGCGGTTGGCCTCGGCCTCGGCGGCCGGGCGGCTGGGCACCTGGTGCTCGCCGTGCAGGACGAGATGGCCCAGCTCGTGCGCGGCGTCGAAGCGGCCGCGCTCGCCGGTCTTGCCGGTGGCCAGGAAGATGAAGGGCCGCCCCTGCCAGTACAGCGAGAACGCGTCGAGCTCGGTGTTCTCGGCGGTCAGCGAGTAGATCCGGGCCCCGCGGGACTCGAGGAGATGCAGCACGTTGCTGACCGGGCGCTCGCCCAGCCCCCAGTGGGCCCGGACCATCTGCGCGGCGGACTCAGGCTCATGGCCGGGCAGGCGCGGGATGTCGGTGTCCGGCAGCCGGAACCGCGCGTCGATCCAGTCGCTGATCAGCAACGCGACCCGGCCCGCGCTCAGCGCCCGGTCCCGCTGCCGGGCGGTCATCTTGCTCAGCGCCCGGAAGCTCACCGCGTCCTCGGGGATCTCCTCCACGTCCGGCGCGCCGAGGAAGGCGGGGGACACGTCCAGCGCCTCGGCCAGCTGCCGGAGCGTGTCCGCGGACGGTTCCTGGTGGCCGTTCTCGTACAGGGAGATGCTGCGCGTGCTCAGGCCGGTCAGCCGCGGCCAGCTGGGTCAGGGTGAGGCCGCGCCGCTTGCGCGCGATCACCAGCCGGGACGGGGTCAGGGCCGCCGCTGGTCCGCCCGGCATCACAGCCGGCTGACCTCGACGACGATGCCCCGGTCCCCGGCGGAGTCGGGTGAGGCCAGCACGTCCGCGAGGTGGATCTCGCCCCGGGGGAAGACGGGCAGGATGATCCGCTCCGCCCAGCTCGTGATGCGGCCGTCGTCGATGCTGGTCCGGGAGCGAGAGCTCGACGTGGAACCCGTCGTCGGCGCTGCGGAACAGCAGCAGCCAGGTCAGCAGGTGGTCCCGGGCCGGCAGGCCGGCCAGGTCGAAGTCCCCGAAGTCCAGGGTGAGCTGCTCGTTCACCTCGACCGCGCGGGTGGTGGCGTATCCCTTCGCGTACTTGGGGGCGGGCAGCAGGCCCGCCAGGCCGGTGACGTCGTCCCCGGTGGTGGCCACGATCGCGAACTGGCCGCCGGGATGGATCGTGCGCGGCAGGTTCCGGGGGTTGTCGAACCCCCAGCCGAGCGGGATGAGCTCCTCGCGCAGGAAGCGGTTGGTCCGGGCCCAGCGGGTCAGCCCCTCCATGATCGGCGGGTCGAGCGGGGTGCAGAAGCTGGCCTCGGCGTCGGCCTGGCGTACCACCCGCTCGACGAGGTCGATGCTCAGGCCGAGTTCGGCCAGCCGGTCGACCGCCTCGTCGGCCATGAGGACCCGTGGCGTCATCGCATCCTCCTGCCCCCGGCGGAAAGCCTCCACTTCACGAAATCATACCTCGGATGAGGGAGGAAAACATGAAGTCTGGCCCGGATGCCTGCCCGGGCCGGGCCAGGGCAGCCGCAGTCAGCGTGCGCGGGCGCCGCGGGTCAGTGCGCCCGCGCGGCCAGCTGCCCTGGCCACCGCGACTACCCGGGCCGCGGCCGGCCATCAGCTGGCCACGCATTAGCGCAGAACGCACTTTAAGGTGACACGTCATGGAACCGGTTATGGCGGGACGCCTGATCCGGAAGGGACCTGCGGCCGGGCCTCGGCCGACTGGGCGCCTCTTTCTGCAGGCGGCCTCGCTATAGGCCGGCCGGATATTGCGTGGGTGTGCCCCTAATGCGATAAAACTCCCCGGCGGCATTACCTGGTTGATCCTTGCGCTCCGTTACTATGCGTGATCAACTTGGGATCTAGCACGGGGCGCTGACCTGCATGTTTGCGGGCGCTCACGGTCGCTACTGCTACGCGCTCCATTTGGGTAGGGGCGCGTCCAGGCACCAGCAGCGTTGCAGCGTTTGAGCGGAGGAGAAACGCGTGCTAATGAAGATAATAGGCTGGATAGTAGGCATCCTGATCGTGGTGTGGGTTGTATCCACACCAGGCGGGGCCGGTAATGACGTGCATTCGTGGATTTCCGGTATCCTGTCCTTTTTCCAGCATCTTGCCCGGGGCTGAGTAAAGGGCTCAGGTCTACGCGGTACGGGTCAGGCTTCCCGGCTACCGCCTGGGGCGTGCCGGACGGTGCGCAGCGCCACCACGAGGGCCACGCACAGCAGCACCGCGAACGGCAGCGACGGTCAGCCGAGACCCGCAGCGGTCCCTCCCATCCCGCCTGTGGCCTACGCCAGGGACTGCCGATCATCGACGGCAGCACGAGGAGCTCACGACCAGGTAGTAGACGGGGATGGCCAGCGCGAGCTGCCACCCGCCTGGCCAGCGGGGCATCGCCACCGTCATCCCGGCCAGGGTGACCACCACAAGCGTGATCACGCTCGCAGTTGCCAGGACCCGGATGGGCGCAGCCACACCCAGTTGTAGACGGCGGCCACGGCGACCGGGACCAGCCAGGCGAGCACGTAATACCGCCAGTTCATCAGCGGCATCGCCCGGCCGCGGACCCGGCGAGGCCAGCAGCGCGGCTAGCTCCAGCCCGAGCGCGCGGCGGACCAGCATGAGACAGGACTGATTACCACCAGTAGGGTGCGTCAGCAACGAGTACGACCAGGCCAGATCAGCAGGGCCGCGGCGGCCAGGACAGCGATCCGCCGCAGCCGCAGCAGGACGCAGGACGGTCACGATGACCCAGCCCCCGGCGCTGACGAGTCGACCTCCTGCCCGCGAACGCGATAAAGATCGGGCTTGCCACAGGCAGCGTGGCCAGCGTGGCCACGCCCAGAAGACCTGAGTGGCCAGCACGACCAGCGGCAGGAGGACGCTGACCACGGCCAGCGCGTCACGCCAGAACGGCCACGCGGTACCCGGGCGGGCCGGGCGGAGCCTGATCAGCAGCGCGCCCCAGATCAGGTTCGCGCTGTCCGCGAGTCCCGGCCGGCGCTGCCCGGCGCGCGCCCCTGTCATCAGCACGCCGAGCATCTCGTCCTGGTGCTTGTGCCGGTGAGCCGCCGGATACATGCGCAGCAGCCCGCGGTAACGGCCCTCCAGGACCGGGGCCGCGCTCACGTCAGGCCGCCCGAGCAGGTCGAGCCGCTGGGCCGCCACGGCGCTGTGCGCCCGTATCCGTTCCACCTCGGCCGCCAGCCGCTGCGCGCCGGGCGGGGTGAGCCGGTAGTAGCGGCGCAGCCGGGCGTCCACGACCTCCTCCCGGTCCACCTCGATCAGTTTCTCGTCGGCCAGCCGGTCCAGGGCCGCGTACAGCGTCCCGGCGCGGAGCTTCACCCGGCCGCCGGAGATGCTGGCGACGTCGGTCATGATCCCGTAGCCGTGCTGGGTGCCGGCCGCGAGCGCGGTGAGGATCAGGAACGTCGGTTCCTGCAGCGGACGTCAGGCGACATACCGGCGGGATACGCCGACGGGGTCCGCGCCGGAGCAAGAGCGTGGCTGCCCCAGGTCGCGACGGGCCGCTCAGCCAGTGACGCCGGCCGGGGATCGGCGACGGCGGTCCCGCGCTCGAGCCGCGTGCTGCCGCCAGGTGCCGCCCGGCCCCCGCACGCTTGCCGGTCAACTGCAGATCCATGCTGATTCCGTTCCGGCGCCAGCGGGCGCCTGCATGCCGCTGGCCCCCGGTTCGGCGGAACCGGGAGCCAGCGGGGGCGGGCGGTCTACAGGTCGGCGTACTGCGGTTCGTCGGCGATGAGGATCCGCTCCAGCAGGCGGGGGAAGCCGCCGTAGTTGCGCACGGCGTAGTGCACGGCGGCGCGGTTGTCCCAGAACGCGACCGAGCCGGGCCGCCAGCTGAAGCGCACCTGGAACTCCGGCTTGCGGTACTGGTCGTGCACCACGGACAGGAGGGCCCGGCTCTCGTCCCGGTCCAGCCCGACGATCCAGGGGTGCTGCGAGAAGTTCACCCAGAGGATCTTCCGGCCCGTCTCGCGATGGGTGCGCACGACCGGGTGGGCCACGATCGGGTAGTCGTGACCCGAGCTGAGCAGCGCCGAGCGGTAGTCATGGGTCACGTACCGGCCTTCGAGGCGCTGCTTCGCGTCGTCGGGCAGCGCGTCGTAGGCCAGCCCGGCGTTGACCCAGATCGTGTCGCCGCCGACCTCCGGCAGCGTGACCGCACGGAGCACCGCGCCCCAGGTAGGGACGAGCCGCCAGCTCGTGTCGCTGTGATACGGGTCCCAGTTCTCGGCCTGGGGTTCGCTGACGGCCTGATCCTTCGCGGACTTCTCGTGAGTCTTCGCGTCCACCGCGGAGATCTGGTGGATGGCCGGCACCTTGTCGGCGTAGGACTTGCTGACACTCGGATGCGTGTACAGCGGGCCGAACTGCCGCGCGAACGCGCCGTGCTGGTCGCGGTCCAGTTCCTGGTCGCGGAAGAACACGACCTTGTACTCCAGGATGGCGGCCTTGATCTGGTCCCGGGTGGCGTCGCCGAGTGGGTACCGGAGATCCACGCCCTCGATCTCGGCGCCGATCGTCGGCTGAAGCGGGCGGATAGCGAGGGTGCCCTGCTGGAGGTCTGACTCGATGACTGCGGACATCGTGGGGTCCTTCCTGCGCGGCACCGGCTCGGTGCCCTAAACCTATAAATTCGATCGACAAAATATAGATTAGGCCTCCCGGGCCGGATGTCAATGGGGCTGGGGCTTCCAGCCCAGCACGGGGGCGACCCGGGTGGCCAGCAGTTCCAGGGCGGTGATGGCCTCGTCGAGCGCGGGCGCGGCCGGACTGAACTGGACGATGAGATCGGTCGCCAGCGGCAGCACCCGGTCGCTGGCCAGCCGCTCGGCTACCTCGTCGGGGCTGCCGTAGGAGATGTGCATCCGCTCGAAGTACTCCTCAGCGGTCAGGCCCGCCGGAAACCGGCCGCTCTTGATCATCCGTTCGGCCATCCGCAGCACGGGCGCCTCGATCGCCGCCCTGGCCGCCCGCCTGGTGGCGGCCGGGTACACGCCCCGGGAAAGCCCGACCCGGATCTCGTCCGCCGGCCGCGGGCTGGCGGCGAGGTAGGCCTCGGCCCACGGAGCCTGCACCTCGTCGGTGCGCCCGTCGCTGCCGAAGGTGGCCCGGTTCAGCAGCAGCCGGGAGCCGGCCGCCCCCACGTACCGCGCACCCTCCAGGCTGAACGCGGCCTGCCAGAGTCGCTCACCCAGGCCGGGCGCCTCGGGCAGCAGCCGGAAGTCCGTGCCCCCGACCGGCTCGCCCGCGAACGCGGCGGCCAGTGCCGCCACGCCCGCCGAGTTGTCCTCGCGGCGGCGGCCCAGGTCCTTGCCGAACGCGGTGAAGACGGCCGGGTCTGCGCCGCTGCCCACGCCGAGTTCCACCCGGCCTCCGCTCAGGGCGTCCAGCACGGCCGCATCCTCAGCCACCCGGACCGGGTCTTCCAGGGGGAGTGTCACCACGGCCGTGCCCAGGTGAATCCGGCGGGTCCGTTCCGCGACGGCGGCCAGGAAGGTGAACGGGGACGGGAGCCGCCCGGACGCCGCGTCGAAGTGGTGCTGGGCGACCCAGGCGGAGTCGAAGCCCAGTTCCTCTGCGGCGACGAAGAGCTCCACGTAGTCGCGGTAGAGCTGGTGCGGCGGCGCGGTCCCATGCAGGTGCGAGAGGAATCCGAGACGAAATGGCGCGGGCACGAGGCCCCCTTTCCGGTAATGCCGTCAGAGCTGCCGGGCACATGACTCCCGCCTTGCGGTCAGGCCGGTACGGCGACCAGCGGGCGCACCGCGTCGATGACGGCTTCTGCTTCGGTCCGCACCAGCCAGTCGGGATGGACGTCCGCGAACCGGACGACCCGGTCCTGGCCGATCACGACGATGGTGGGCATGGGCAGCTCCCACTGGCCGGTGCCCAGAACCTCCCCCAGGTCGCTGCCGTGGGCCCGCGCGTGGGCCTGGGACGCCGGGCTGGCGGTGAACGTGATGCCGAAACGGCGGCCCAGCCCGTTGTCGGTGTCCGACACCACCGGGAAGCCGAATCCGAACCGGTTCTTGATCGCGGCCAGCCGGTGCGGCACCTGCGGGCTGAGCGCGACCAGCGTGACCCCCAGCGCGGTGAGCGCGGGGTAGAGCTCGGTCTGGTAGTAGCGCAGCGCGATGTTGCAGGCCGGGCAGCCCTCGTAGCGGAAGAACAGCAAGACCACCGGCCCGGCCGTCAGCAGCCGGTCCAGCTCGATGGTGCCCCCCTGGACCTCGGGCCGGGTGAACGGCTCGACGACGTCGCCCGCCTTCACGAACGCGGCCCGGTCCGCGGTGTCCTCCAGGAGCTGCCGCTGGTCGATGTTGACCTGAAGGTCAGCGGGCGGCATCGTCCGTACCCGGTAGGCGTGCAGATCGGCGAGCAGCTGGCAGACGGATGGTCCGGGTTGGTCGGTCATGAGGGGACTCCTGCTCTGCGGCGCGGAGATTAGCTAGTTTGCCTATCGGAAAACTAGAGTACGGTCCCCGCGGCGATCCGGGCAAGAGCTGCGCCGGACCGGGACGGGGTGGTTCCCCGGGCTCGCCAGGCCGCCACCCCGAAGCTCGCCGTCGCACCCGAAGCTCACCGCAGCCCGCCGAAGCTCACCGCAGCACCCGGAAGCCGTGGGTGCCGTCCCGTTCCAGCTGTCCCACGAGCCCGTACTCCCAGTCCAGGTAGGCCTGCATGGCGTCCGGGTGCACGCCGGTTCCCTCGTAGGGCCGCCGGTACACGTCGATGACCGGCGACAGCATCGTGGCCGGGCCGCTCTCCAGGGGCCGGCCCGACCGTTCCCAGCCGGTGGTTCCGCCCGCCAGGACGAGCACCTGCGTCCCGGCGGGCGCGTCGGCAGCGGCGAACCGGGCCAGCGTCCCGTCCGCGCTGGTCAAGACCAGCCGGCCCGGGCGGCCCAGGCGATCGGCCAGCCCGGGGCCGCCGAGGTCGGTCCGCAGGGCCCAGGCCGCGCCGGGCACGTGCCCGGCTTCGAACTGGCGGCTGGAATCCACGTCGACGACCGCCGCCGCGCCCTCCCGCAGCCAGCTTTCCACCTGGGCCGGATCGGCCTGCGGCGGCTCCGGCGGGGGCGGCCACGCTGGAGCCCACGGTCCCGTCTCGATCGCGAGACCGGCGGCTGCCCGCCCGCGCCCAGGACCGCAACCTCCCAGCCCATCTGGGCCAGCCAGGACGCGGTCATCGCGGCCCGGCCGCCGCCATCGCCGGCCAGCACCACCAGGGCTCCCCGGACCGGGGCGAACCGGTCGGTCTCCTGCACCAGCTGGCCCCCGGGAGCAGACCGGAACCCGGCCAGGTGGCCTGCGGCGTAGTCCTCGGGGGAGCGGACGTCGAACCGGTAGACGGTCCGCGTCCCGCGGTCCAGCAACGCCCCCAGCGCGGCTGGCGCCGATCCGGCCCACCCCGGCCTTGCGGGCGACGGCCCAGGCCGCCGCCTCCGCGCGCCGGGCCATGGCCGGCGGCACCCCCGGGGCCCGGCGCTGCTGGCCGTGTTCCAGCTCCAGCCCGGCCAGGCTCCAGCCGATGGTCCCGTTGCGCAGCGCCACCACCCGGTTCGGCAGCCCGGCGTTGATCAGTGACTGCGTCCCGATGATGCTCCGGGTGCGCCCGGCGCAGTTCACCACGACCAGGGTGGCCGGGTCCGGGGCGAGCGCGCCGGCCCGCATGACCAGTTCGGCGCCGGGCACGCTGGTCGCGGTCGGGATGCTCATCGTGTGGTACTCCTCGAACCGCCGGGCGTCGAGGACCACCACGTCGGCGCCGCTGCGCAGCAGGGCGCGAAGCTGGCTGGCGGCCACGGCCGGGGTGCCCGCCGTGGCCTCGACCAGTTCCCCGAACGCCTTGCTGGGCGCGTTGACGTCGCGGAAGAGCTCCCCGCCCCCGGCCGCCCAGCCGGCCAGCCCGCCCTCCAGCAGCGACACGTCGCGGTACCCCAGGCTCCGGAGCCGGCCCGCCGCGGCCGTGGCGTCCTCGGCGCCCTCCCCGTAGACCACCAGCGGGACCGACCGCCGCGGCAGCCGGTCGAGCACCTCGGCCTCCAGGCGGCCAAGCGGGAACGACGCCGCGAACAACGGGATGCCCCTCGGCGAAGGGCCCCTCAGGGCGCACGTCGAGCAGCCCGATCTCGGTCCGCTGGCGCAGCGCGAGGCGGACCGTCCGCGCCTGATGTCAGTGTCGCCACGGGCGCCTCCAAAGGGGGTCTGACCATGCGAGATGCACGTGCTCACCGGGCCTTCTGATCAATTACCTACTTGACCAATCGATTTTATCTGATTTACAGTGACGCCGCTGGATGCACCGAGCCACGAGGGCGTGGCTGGGCCCGTCACCTCGACAGGAGTACTCGATGCCATTCCTCCGGCGCGCGGTTCGCCGCGCCCCCCGGCATGCGGTCCGCCGCGGTGCCCTTGCGGGCGCGGCGGTTCTCGCTCTCTCGCTGCTCGCGGCCGCCTGCGGCAGCAGCACCCAGTTCGTCCGTAGGCTCGGCCTCGTCCGCTTCCGCCGGGGCGAGCGGCACCCTGAACTGGGAGTGGGAACTGCCCACCTCCTGGGACCCGGTGACCTCGAGCGCCGGGTGGGACGTGCACGCGCTCGGCCTGGTCTACGCCTCGATCACCACCCTCGACCCGTCCGGCACGGTCGGGCCCGGCCTGGCGACGTCCTGGAAGTACGCCGCCAACGGCAAGAGCGTGACGTTCACGCTGCGGCCGGGCCTGAAGTTCACCGACGGCACGCGCGCTCAACGCCGCGGCGGTCAAGGAGAACATCGAGCGCGGCCTGAAGCAGCCCACCTCCAACATCGCCTCGGAGCTGGCGGTCATCTCCAAGGTCGTGGTGAACAGCCCGACGAGCTTCACCCTCGACCTGGCCCAGGTCGACTACCAGGTGCCGGACCTGCTGGCCGGCAAGGACGGGATGATGGTCAGCCCGGCCGCGTTCACCAAGAACGCGGGCAGCCTGGCCACCCACCCGGTCGGTGCCGGGCCGTTCAAGATGACCAGCTACGTCCCGGACTCCCACGCGAACCTGGTGCGCAACCCCGGCTACTGGGACGCCAGCCAGATCCACCTGGCCAACTTCACGGTGCAGTCCATCACCCAGCCGGAGCAGATCCTGGCCGCGCTGGAGTCCGGCCAGGTCAACGTGGCCTACATCGCCGGAAACCAGGTCGCGTCGGCCAAGGCCGCCGGGTTCAAGATCGCCGTGATCCCCTCCGAGGTGGTCAACGAGCTCGACATCCAGACCACCACCGCGCCGTTCAACAAGCCGGCCGTGGTCAAGGCCATCAACTACGCGATCAACCGCCAGGCCATCCTGCAGGTCCAGGCCTCGGGCTACGGCGCGGTGTCCTACCAGCCGTTCCCCAAGGGCTTCGTCGGCTACAACCCCACGCTGGCCAACCTGTACCCCTACAGCCCGGCCAAGGCGAAGCAGCTGCTGGCCCAGGCCGGGTACCCGCACGGCCTGAAGATCACCCTGAGCACCGTCAGCACCAGCGACTCGCTGGCCGAGCAGCTGCAGAGCCAGCTCAAGCAGGTCGGTATCTCGGTGACCATCAAGGACATCCCGGCCGCCACCGAGACCCAGTACCTCTACCTGGACAAGACGATCCCGCTGGCCATCGACGGCACCGCGGGCCGTAACTCGCCGGTGGAGATGCTGGACGTGCTCTACAGCCAGCAGGGCCTGATGAACGTGGACGGCAAGAAGTCGACCACGTCGCCCACCGTGACCCAGGCGCTGAACCAGGCCCTCACGGTGCCGCTCACCTCGGCCAAGTACCCGACCGCCCTGCAGCACGCGGTGAGTACCGCGGTGATGAACGACCCGATCCACATCTGGCTCTACACCAACCCGCGCATCTTCGCCTACAGCAGCAAGGTCACCGGCATCCCGTACGACCTGGTCCAGCAGCGCTGGGAAGGCGTCCGGGTGGGGAGCTGACCAGATGACAGTGATCAGCATGCCGCGCGCCGCCGGGGCCACCGCGCCCCGGCGGCGCCGGAGCCGGATCGTGCTGGCCCGGCTCGGCGGCGGCCTCGCCGTTCTGCTGCCGATCGTGCTCATCAGCACGTTCATCAGCTACAGCCTCGGTGCGCTGTCCAACAGCGACCCGGCGGCCACGATCCTGGGCCAGGACGCGGCCACCCCGGCCGCCGTCGCGCGGCTGAACCGGGCCCTGGGCCTGAACCACCCGCTGATCGTCCAGTACTGGAACTGGCTGACCCAGGCGCTGCACGGCAACCTCGGCCGGTCCTACTTCAGCCAGATTCCGGTGGCCCAGAGCATCGGCCAGCGGCTCCCCGTCAACCTGTCCATCGCGGTGCTGGCCATCATCCTGGCCGTCATCATCGGCGGTGGCGCCGGAACCCTCGCGGCCGTCTACCGCGGCAGCTGGTTCGACCGGGGAGTCACCCTGGCGTGCTCGGCGGCGTCCACCCTGCCGGCCTTCGTGGTCGGCATCATCCTGGTGGTCCTGTTCGCGGTCACGGCCCACCTGCTGCCAGCCAACGGCTACGTCGGGCCCAGCACCAGCGTCCCGCAGTGGCTGGCGCACATCATCCTGCCGGCCCTGGCGCTCAGCCTCGCGGTGTCCGCGGACGTCGCCCGGCAGCTGCGCACCTCCCTGGTCGAGGTGCTCGAGCAGAACTACATCGTCGGGGCCAAGGTCCGCGGGCTGCCCTACCGGCGCATCCTGGTCCGGCACGCGCTGCGCAACGCGGCCGGACCGGCCCTCACCATCCTGGGCAACGACTTCCCGCTCATGCTGGCCGGGGCGGTGGCGGCCGAGGCGGTCTTCTCCCTGCCGGGCCTGGGGCAGCTGCTCCTGGAGAGCGCGCAGACGCGCGACATCCCGGTCGTCCAGGGCCTGCTGCTGGTGGTCAGCTCCTTCGTGATCGTGGTCAACCTGATCGTGAACGTCACCCTCAACTGGCTGTACCGCACGGACGACGGGATCGGGACATGAGCGGGACGGAGCTCCGGGAGAGCAACCGTCAGGAGCACCAGCCCCAGGGAGCACAAGTCCCCGGAGCGCAAGTCCCCGGAGCGCAAGCCCGGCAGGCGCAAGGCCAGGACCCTGCTCCGGACCCCCTCGGCCTGGATCGCGATCGCCGTCCTGCTCGGCGTGGCCGTCCTGACCGTGTTCGGGAGCACCCTGGCGCCGCAGAACCCGCTCACGGTCAACGCCAACGCGCTGTTCCAGGGACCGGGCGCGCACCACCTGCTCGGCACCGACTACCTCGGCCGGGACGTGCTGAGCCGGCTCATGGTCGGGACCAGGCTGTCGGTGCTCACCGCGCTCGAGGCGGTCGGGATCGGCCTGCTGCTCGGCACGATCCCCGGCGTGGCGACCGTGTTCCTCGGCCGGGGGTTTGACTTCGCCGCGAACCGCGTCACCGACGCGCTGATGACCCTGCCGTACATCTTCTTCGCGGTCGCCGTCACCGCCGCGCTCGGTAACGGCCTGGTCCAGGCCATGGTCCCGGTGGGGATCCTGCTGGCGCCGTTCTTCTTCCGGATCACCCGGGCCGCCACCCTGGAGCACGCCCGGGCCCAGTACGTGGAGGCCGCCGAGCTGATGGGGGCCTCGAAGCTGCACGTGGTCCGCGCGCACGTGCTGCGGAAGGTGCTGCCCACCATCGCGGTGACCACGGCGTCGATGACGGCCGCGGCGCTGCTGGCGGTCTCGTTCCTGACCTTCCTCGGCATCGGCGTGCAGCCACCCGCGCCCACCTGGGGCGGTGTGCTTTCCTCCGACCTCGACTACCTGAACCAGGCGCCGTGGGCGCCGTTCATCCCCGGACTGCTCATCGCCGTCACCGTCGGCGCGCTGAACGCCCTGGCCGACGCCTTCCGCGACCGCCGCACCCCGGGAATCCTGGCCGCCGTCCCGGACCCGGTCATCCGAACCCACTCGACTCTGGAGCCTGCCGATGACGATCGACAATCTCAAGTCGCCTGACCTCGCCGCCACCGCCTTCGCCGCGGCGTCCAGGCCCGCCGCGGTGTCCAGCCCGGACGCAGCCGACGTGCTGCGCCTTGACGACCTGCACATCAGCGTGCACGACGGGGCGGCCATGGCCGTCCGCGGTATCTCGCTGAGCATCCGGGCCGGGGAGATCGTCGGCCTGGTCGGGGAGTCGGGCAGCGGCAAGACGCTGACCTGCCGGGCCGCGCTCGGAGTGCTGCCCGCCGGGGTCACCATCGAGCAGGGCTCGCTGTCGTTCGCCGGGCACGACCTGACCTCCCTGTCCCGGCGCGGCTGGGAGAGCCTGCACGGCAGCCACATCGGTGCGGTGTTCCAGGACCCGGCCTCCTACCTCAACCCGTCGATCACCGTGGGCCACCAGCTGGCCGAGGTGCTGCGGGTGAAGCTGGGCCTGTCCCGCCGGGCGGCGCGGCAGCGCTCCATCGAGCTGTTCACCTCGGTCGGCCTGCGCCACCCGGAGCAGGTGTTCCACCAGATCCCGGCCGAACTGTCCGGGGGCATGCTGCAGCGGGTGATGATCGCCATCGCGATCTGCTGCGACCCGCAGCTCCTGGTGGCGGACGAGGCCACCACCGCGCTGGACGTCACGATCCAGGCCGAGGTCATCGAGCTGATCCGGCAGCTGCGCGAGCAGCGCGGCCTGGCCGTCCTGTTCGTGTCCCACGACCTGGCCGTCATCAGCGAGCTGTGTGACCGGGTCGTGGTGTTCTACGCGGGGGAGATGGTGGAGTCCGGCCCGGCCGAGGAGATCATCGAGCGGCCCCGGCACCCCTACACCCAGGCGCTGCTCCGGGTGGCCTCGGTCGGTGACTTCCGCCGCCGGGAGCTGCAGGTCATCGCGGGCCAGCCGCCCCAGGTGGGCGCGGAGATCACCGGCTGCCGGTTCGCGGAGCGCTGCCCCGCCGCGACCGGGGCGTGCCGGGCCGGCGCTATCGCCCCGGTCAGCGTCGGCGCCCAGCATCAGGTGCGCTGCGTCCGGGTCCACGAACCGCAGGTGGCCGGCGAACTGGCGGCCCGGTGAGCGCCGCGCCAGCCGAGGCCCCGCCCGCGACGCCGCTGCTCGCGGTGAAGTCGCTCGACGTGGTCCTCGGCCGTGGCTGGCGGGCGACCCGGGTCCTGCGGGGCGTCGACCTGGTCATCGAGCCGGGTGAGATCGTCGGCCTGGTCGGTGAGACCGGCTCGGGCAAGACGACCCTGGCCCGGTCCGTCCTCGGCCTGGTCAGCCCGGCGGGGGGCCAGGTCGTGTTCGAGGGCACCACGCTCTCGGCCCTGCGCGGCGGAGCGCGCCGCGCCGAGCGGCGCCGCGGGCACCTGCAGCTGGTCTTCCAGGACCCGCTCCGCTCCCTCGATCCGGACATGACCGTGATCGACATCGTCGCCGAGGGGATCAGGCTGCAGGGGGAGACCGACCGGGGCGTGATCCGCCAGCGGGTCCTCGGGGCGCTGGACAAGGTGGGCCTGGACGCCTCCGTGCTGCCGCGCACCCCGGGCCAGATCTCCGGCGGCCAGCGTCAGCGCGTGTCGATCGCCCGGGCGCTGGCCACCGAGCCGAGGCTGCTCATCTGCGACGAGCCGGTGAGCGCGCTGGACGCCAGCAACCGCAACTACATCCTGCGGCTGCTGGCCCAGCTCCGGACCGCCCTGGGGCTGTCCATCGTGATCATCTCGCATGACCTCAGCTCGCTGGCGGGCATCGCCGACCGGGTGGCGGTGCTCTACCGGGGCCGCATCGTCGAGGACGGCCCGGTGGACCAGGTGTTCGCCGCCCCGCAGCACCCCTACACGGCCTTGCTGATGGCGTCCGCGCCGAGCGTCCGGCACGACCGCGAACTGTCCCCGCAGCAGGTCACCCGCACCGTCGCCGAGGCGGGTGCGCTGCCGGAGGAACTGCTGTCCAGCCTCGACGACCCGGACGCCTGCGTGTTCGCCACGCGGTGCGCGTTCGCCGCCGCCGCCTGCGCGGCCCAGCCGCCCCTCGTCCCGGCCGGTGAGCGCCGCAGCGTCGCCTGCCACCGGCACACCGAATGGATGACCCTGGCCCGCGCCCGCACGGCGGACGGCCGGACTACGGAAGGACAGCTCTCATGAGCAATCCGGTGAGCAACCGGCAGATCAAGCTCGGCGCGGTGACCATGGAGCCGGCGGCCCGGGCCAGCACTTCCAGTGGCTGGACCCGGAGATCCCCGGCGACGCCAGCGTGAACATCGGCTGGTACATGGAGCAGGTCCAGCAGGCCGAGGCGGCCAAGTTCGACCTGGTCTTCATCGTGGACAGCCAGTTCATCACCCCCGACTCCCCGCCGCACTACCTCAACCGGCTGGAGCCGATGACGCTGCTGTCCGCGCTCGCCGTGGTCACCAGGAACATCGGCCTGGTCGCCACCATGACCACGTCCTACAACGACCCGTTCAACCTGGCCCGCCGGCTCGCCTCGCTGGAGCTGATCAGCGGCGGCCGGTCCGGCTGGAACGTGGTGACCAGCGGCGACGCGGGCGCGGCGGGCAACTTCAGCCGGGACGAGCACTACGACTACGACACCCGCTACGCCCGCGGCCTGGAGTTCGTCCAGGTCGCCCAGGGCCTGTGGGACTCCTACGAAGCGGACGCGTTCCCGCGCGACCGCCAGGCCCGGCGGTTCCTGGACCCGTCCCGGCAGCACGCCCTGAACCACAAGGGAGACCATTTCCAGGTCGTCGGCCCGCTCAACATCTCCCGCTCGCCGCAGGGGCAGCCGGTCATCTTCCAGGCCGGCGACTCCGAGCAGGGCCGCGACCTGGGGGCCACCATCGGCGAGGGCATCTTCACCCACGCGGCGTCGATCGAGCAGGGCCAGGCGTTCTACGCCGACATCAAGGCCCGCGCGGCCGCCAAGGGCCGCAACCCCGACCACGTCATCGTGATGCCCGGTGTCCGGGTGTTCGTCGGCGACACCGACACCGAAGCCCGCGAGATCGAGCACGACCTGCAGCTTGCCGACCAGGACTTCGACAAGGCGCTCGGCGAGCTGGGCCGCCCGTTCGCCTGGCACGACTTCCGCCAGTACGACCTGGACGCCCCGTTCCCGGACGTGCTGCACGTGGCCGAGCGGGGCTTCCGGACCCAGGCTGAGAAGATCGTGAAGCTGGCCCGCGACCACGACTACACGCTGCGGGAGACCGTCCAGGCGATCTCCGCTCCCAGGCCGACCCCGTTCGCGGGCTCCCCGCAGACCGTGGCGGACGAGATGCAGCGCTGGTTCGAGGGCCGCGCGCTGGACGGCTACAACATCCACATCGGGCACCCGGCCCAGTTCCGCCGGTTCACCAGCGAGGTCGTGCCCATCCTGCGTGAGCGGGGGCTGGTCCGCGCCGAGTACGAGTCCAGCACGCTGCGCGGCAACCTGGGCCTCCCGATCCCGGAGAACCGCTACACCGCGGCCCGCCAGGCCGGCTCAGCGGCCCCGGCCGCGGCCGTCAGAGAGGACGTTCCGGCCATCGCGCGCTGACCGGGAGCTGGGCCAGGAACGAGGTCATCGCGGGGGAGACCTCGTCCAGCCCGATGGCCACCGACAGCGGGGTGACCGAGATGAGGCCCCGGCGCAGCGCCGCCAGGTCGGTGTCCGCCTGGCCGCCGGCCTCCGGGATGACCTCGTCCGGCTCACCGAACAGGTAGAGCGATTGCGGGCCGGGGTCGGTGTCCCAGTCCTTGACCGGGGCGCGGGGGTAGACCCGCTGGCCCGGGCGGGTGAGCACCGCGGCCGGGCCTGCGCGATCGCCGCCGCCTCCAGGGCGGCGCCGACCGTGCCCGATTAGACCACGTCGTCGGCCACGTTCGCCCCGTGGTTGATCCCGCTGACCACGAGGTCGGTCCCGGCGGCCAGGCCGCCGAGCAGCCCGGCCCGGACGCAGTCGGTGGGGGTGCCGTCACACTCGTACACCGGACGCGGGCCGCCCTCCAGCCGCTGGACGACCACGGGCCGGTCGAACGTGCCCTTGCGCGCGAACCCGCTGCAGTCGGCGGCCGGTGCGACGGTGACTACCGAGGTGCACACGCTGGTGAGGGCGGCCTGGATCGCGCTGATCCCCGCGGAGCGGACGCCGTCGTCGCTGGTCAGCAGGACACGCACGCTGTCTCCTCCCGGCGGAGCCGCCAGCCTGGCGGTCTATGGTTACCTTATGGGCGCCCATCTGGACGAGCCGGACCGCGTCACCCTGCTGGCCCGCGGCAAGAGCACGCGCGGCCTGGTCGAAGAGCGGCTCCGCGCGCTGCTCGCCTCCGACACGCTCGGCAGTGACGGCCGCCTGCCCACCGAGCGGGAGCTGGCCGAGATGTACGGGGTCAGCCGGACCACGGTCCGGCAGGTGCTGGACGGGCTGGAGCACGCCGGCCTGATCCGCCGCAGGCGGGGCCGGACCGGCGGCACGTTCGCCACCCGGGGCCGGGTGGACATCGACTTCGGCTACCTGGCCGGCATCCCTTCCTACCTGCGCGCCCAGGGGTTCCGGGCCGGCGCCCACGTGGTGTCCGCGCGGATGGTCCCGGCCGACGCGGCGGCGGCGGACGCGCTGCGGGTTCCGCTGGGAGCCCTGGTGCACGACGTGATCCGGGTCCGGCTGGCCGACGAGGCCCGGATCTCCCTGGAGCACGCCCGGCTCCCGGTCGCCCTGTTCCCCGACCTGCTGGGCGAGCGGCTCGACGACAGCATCTACGAGCTGATGGCGCACCGCTACGGCCTGCGGGCGGTCAAGGCCGTGGAGCGCCTGGTCGCGGTGCTGGCCGACGCCGACCAGGCCGCCCTGCTCGGCGTCGAGGTCGGCGACCCGCTGATGGCGATCGAGCGGATCGCCTACGACGCCGCCGACCAGCCGCTGGAGTACTCCACCGACCTGTTCCGCGGGGACCGGACCCGGGTCATCGCCTGGGCGTACGGCGCCGACGCGGGCACCGGCGACGGCCAGGCGAGCCTGCGGTCGCCCCGGGCTGGGTGCTGACCCCGCTCCGCGAGCCGTTCGTGGCCGGCCTCGACGCCGACGCGCTGGGCCCGATCAGCCCGCTGCGCCGGGTCGGCGAGGCCGCAGAGGTGGCCGGCGCGGTCTGGTTCCTCTGCGGCCCCGACGCCACGTACGTCACCGGGATCACGCTCAGCGTGGACGGCGGCCTGACCGCCATGCACCCCGCCGTCTAAGCGCCCGCCAGCGGCTGCTTGGGCGGGGCGAGCACGGCCGCGACGACCCCGGCGGCCGCCACCGCGGCCGCGGTCCACTCGGCGGGCCGGAACCCCTGGATGAACGTGACCGGGGAGGCGTAGCTGCCGTGAGCGGCGAAGACCGCGGCCAGGATCGCGACCCCGAACACGCCTCCCAGCGCGTTCAGTGCGTTGTTGGTGCCGGCCGCCACGCCGACGTCAGCGGGCGGGACCGAGCTGGTGACCGCGTTGGCCACGGTGGGGAAGCACATCGAGACGCCCACCCCCGCGACGATCAGCGGCGCGACCAGGGTGGCGTAACCCACCCCCGGTGTGACGACCGCCGCCAGCCAGCCCAGTCCGGCGGCCTGCATGACCAGGCCGGCGACCATGAACGGCCGGTTGCCGAGCTTGTCGGCGAGCGCGCCGGCGACCGGCGCGACCAGCATGGGCGTGGCCATCCAGACCAGGATCCGCAGGCCGGCCTGCAACGGCGAGTAGCCGAGCCCGATCTGGAACAGCTGGGTGATGAAGAACAGGGACCCGATCAGCGAGACGAACTGGAAGAAGATCACCGCGTTCGCGGTGGCGAAGCCGCGGCGCCGGAAGTAGGCCAGCGGCAGCATCGGGTACACCGCGCGCCGCTCCCAGGCCAGGAACCCGGCCAGGAACACCGCGCCCGCCGCGAACGAGCCGATCACCTCGGCGCTGCCCCAGCCCGCCGAGGGCGCCCGCACCGGCGCCCAGGTCAGCGCGAACAGCGCGATCCCGGCCAGGGCCATGCCGGCGAAGTCCAGCTGCGGCCGGGGGCCGCGGCTCTCGCGCAGCCGCAGCGCGGACAGCGCCGCGACGGCCAGGCCCACCGGGACGTTGAGCCAGAAGATCCACTGCCAGGAGATGCCCTGCACGATGGCACCGCCGACGACCGGGCCGGCGGCCACGCCCAGGCCGGTGATACCACCCCAGATCCCGATGGCGGCCCCCCGCTTCTCCGCCGGGAACGCGTCGCTGATCAGGGTCAGGGTCAGCGGCACGAGCAGGGCCGCCCCGGCGCCCTGCACCACCCGGGCCGTGATGAGCGTCCCGGTACCGGGGGACAGCGCCGCCATCGCCGAGCCGGCGACGAACACGAGCAGGCCGAGGACGTAGATCCGGCGGCGGCCGAACCGGTCGCCCAGGGCCGCGCCGGTCAGCATCAGGCCGCCGAAGACCAGGTTGTAGGCGTTGATCGTCCACTCCAGGTCGGCCAGGCTGGCCCCCAGCTGCGTCTGCAGGGTCGGCAGCGCCGTCGCGACCACCACCACGTCCAGGGCGGCCATGAACGCTCCGAGTCCGGCCAGCACGAGTGTCCAGCCGTTGCGGGGTCGTCCCGGCGCGGCGCCCCTGGTCCCGCTGGGTGAGCCGCCCCCGATGCGGCCACTGGCGCGGCCGGCCGGCCGGGCGGCAGAGAGCTCCGACATGTCAGTTACTCCGTTCTGGTTCTCTGGTTGGCGGGCCGCCCAGGCGGTCAGGTGGCCCATAGGGGTAGACCAGGTGCGCCCGGCGGAATCGCCGCGGGGCCGGCCAGCGGCGCGGACCAGGCTGTGGTGAGACCCGGCCTGCGCCGGGATCCGGGTGGGCCGGTACTGGGTCAGGAGCGGCCGGGCGCGGGCGGGAGGTCTGGCTGACGGCCGAGGAAGGCCACCAGCTGGTCGCCGGGGCAGGCCCGCGCAGGCACCGGGACCGGGTCGGCGAACAGTCCCGCCCGGCTGCCGGGAGTGACGAACAGCGGGGCGATCGGCAGCAAGAGAGCGGCCAGATCCGGCGGGACCGGCCGGCGGCTGCCGCACGCGACCGAGATGTCCCAGCCATGGACGGTGATCTCGATGGCCCCGGTGGCTATGGCCATCCTCACGGGCAGTTCCCGGTCACCGATGGTGACCAGACGCCCGGCCGGGGCGGCCGGCGCGGCCAGGGCGCACGCGGCCAGCAGCTGGCCGGCCCGCCGGTACAGGCCGCTGACCACGTCA
This sequence comes from uncultured Actinomycetes bacterium, assembly GCA_963781085.1. Taxonomy (GTDB): domain Bacteria; phylum Actinomycetota; class Actinomycetes; order Streptosporangiales; family Streptosporangiaceae; genus RYN-230. The sequence goes on along the minus strand of CAWAES010000036.1, from coordinate 227,951 downwards.
GGATCGGGTCCGTCGTCGTCATCTGCCGCCGGGCCGGCGCCGACACATCCGGTGGTGATCGCCTCGTGCAGCACCCCGACCGAGTCACTGAGATGGTGCAGCAGCAGTTCCAGGTCCCAGCCTGGGCACGGGGTAGGGCACGGGAGGTCTTGCGGGCTGGCCAGCCTGGCGCTGCCGAGCGCGTAGCTGATCGCCCAGCCGAGGAGCTCAAGGCCCTTTCTCAGCGGGGCCACGACAGGACCGCCAGCTCGGCCGCGGCCGCGGGCCCGGGCGTGGCGGCCAGAGCAGGCGCGGGGCGGGCCGGCCCCGCGCCGTGCTCCTGCGGCAGGCCGAACGTCCCGAGCAGGCCCGGGCTGAGGAAGATGACGATCCGGGCGACCCCGGTCGTGGTGACCGTCAGCACCAGCGCCGCGTGCGCGCGGTAGACCCCGTCGTGCTCGCGCTCGTAGGCCGCGAAGGCCGGCTGCCCGTTCGCCATGGTGGGGACCAGCCGGAACTGCCCGGGCGTGCCGAACAGCTTCGAGGCCAGGAAGCGCCGCACGTCTTCCCGGCCGGCGAACCAGGTCAGGATGGGCGGCATCTCCAGCGCCACGTCCTCGCGCAGCAGCGCCGTCAGCGTGGTCACGTCACCGTTCTCGAACGCCACCGCGAAGCGGTCGAGCAGCGCGCGGAGTTCCGGCTCGGCGGGCTCGGCGACGTCGTCTTCCTCCGGCAGGGCTCGCGCGAGCTGGGCCCGGGCACGCCGCAGGCCGCTGTTGACCGCGGTGGTCGTGGTGTCCAGCATCGTGGCCACCTCGGCGGCCGGCCAGTCCAGCACGTCCCGCAGGATCAGCATCGCCCGCTGCCGGGCCGACAGGTACTGCAAAGCCGCGACCATCGCCAGCCGGACGCCCGCCCGTGACGCGGCGACCTCGGCCGGGTCGTCATGGGGCGCGGCGAGCAGGGCGTCGGGAATGGGCTGCAGCCACGGCACCTCGGGCGCCGCGACGACGGGGGCGCCCGGGTCCTCGCCCGGCCCGCCCAGCCCGGAGGGCAGCGGCCGGCGGCCACGGCGCTCGATCGCGGTCAGGCACGCGTTCGTGGCGATCCGGTACAGCCAGGTGCGGACCGACGACCGCCCTTCGAACCCCTGGTAGGCACGCCACGCCCGCAGATACGTCTCCTGCACCAGGTCCTCGGCCTCGTCGGCCGAGCCCAGCATCCGGTAGCAGTGGGCCAGCAGCTCACGCCGGAACTGGCCGGTCAGGCTGGCGAAGTCCTCGCTGGCGGTCATATAGGTACTGACCCGCGGCCGTGCCGAAAGTCACCGCCTCGAGGCAGCCGGCCTTCCGCCGGCGCCGGTCACGCCGGGACGGCGGGCCCCGGGGAGGCGGGCATCGGGTAGTAGGTCTCGTACACCGCGCGAGCCTGGCGCTCCGCGTCCTCCCAGGTCCAGGTGCGGGGCAGGTAGCGGTCTGGGCTGAGGGACTGGACGTACGGCGAGGGATCCGGGCCCAGGCTCTCCACCAGGTACATGGCCAGGCCCGCCGAGCCGGAGACCCCGTGCGCGTTGCAGCCGGCCGCGAAGGCCAGGCCCCGGACCGCGCTGACCGGGCCGACCAGGAACCGGCCGTCGGGGGTGAAGGCCGGCCAGCCGCGGAACGTGGTGCTCACCCCCGCCTCGGAAAGCCCCGGCACGAACCGGCCCAGGCTCTCGGCGAAGCCGCCCAGGACGTCCCAGTCGGGAGACGCGGGCAGCGGGTCGTCCACGGTCACCCCGCGCGGGTCCAGGCTGGTCCCCTGGTTCTCGAACCCGCCGCACAGCACCCGCTCGCCCTCGCCCCGCGCGTAGACCTGCATCTCCGGGATGCGCAGGCACGGCAGGCCCGCGTGCCAGCCCGGGACCGGCTCGGTCACGAAGTACTCGTGCAGCACCGGGACGATCGGCAGCTCCACCCCGGCCAGCGCGGCCAGCGCGACCGACCAGGGCCCGGCCGCGATGATCACCTGCTCGGTGGCGAACTCGCCGTCCCGGGTGGACACCGAGCAGACCTGGCCGCGCCTGGTCCCGATCCCGGTCACGGCCGCGTGCGGGGCGATCGTGACGCCCAGGTCCCGGGCCGCGCTGGCGTACCCGGCGACCAGGCTGTTCGGCTGGACGTATCCGCAGGTCGGGGACCACAGAGCGGCCCGGATGCCGTCCGTGCGCTGGAGCGGGGGGAAGGTCTCCCGCAGCTGCGCCCCGGACAGGAACTCGACCGGCAGGCCGGTCACCGCGGCGGTCGCGGCGATCTGCTCCAGCTCCGCGACGGACGTGTCCGACAGCGCGATCCGGACGGCCCCCGACTCGCGGTAGTCCATCGAGTAGCCGGTCTCCCGCTCGAAGCCGCGGTACAGCTCGGCGGCCGCCATGGTCAGCCGGGCCCGGTCCACCGTGGGCCGGGCCTGGCCCACCATGCCCGCGGCCTGGCTGCTGGTGGCCTCGCACAGGCCCTGCTTGTCCAGCAGCTGGATGTCCCGGTACCCGGCCCGGGCCAGGAAGTAGGCGGCTGCGGCGCCGACCGCGCCTCCGCCGATGACAGTGATCTGGGCATCACGGGGGTGTGCCACGGTCCCGGTCGCCTCCCGCCGGCCGGGCCAGTCGCGCCCAGCCTGAGGTTCGTTATTTGGTACAACCAAATGTTAGACCTCGCGGAAGCCGGGCGGAAGGCGGTAGCGGCACCGGCGGGCGCCGGCCGCGGCCGGGAAGTCGGCTCAAGCTGGCCGCTCCGGCACGGGTAACCTGTGGTGGCACGGGTAGTTCCGCAACCGCCGCAAGGTCAATGAATTCGCCGGAAGGATTCAGTAAATGTGGCGTGGTGCATTCGGTCCTCAGCCTACGCTCAGAGTAGACATGTAAGCAGGGTTAGCTATGCGGGGCCGGCCAGGCAGTATCGAGGGGCACGCGGGGCGCCCGGCAGTGCGGCGCAAGCTAGCGGTGCTGATTGACAGCGCGGTGATACCTGCGCCCGTGGTGCTGGCCAGGACAGTGCCTTCTGCCGGCACCGCGACGGTTAGCACAGCAGTGGCCGCGCAAGACCGCCTACGGAGGTGTGGCGCAGGGTGACTCAGGTGTCCAGTCACTCTGCCGACGCGCCCGGGCTGACCCGGCCGGCCGAGCGTCCGGCTGAGCCTGGTCCCCTGGACGGCGGCAACGGGCCGGTCGAGCGGCTGATGAGCACGCTCATCCGCAAGCTCGCGTGGAGCAGGCTGTCCAACCCCAAGGTCGCCGTCAGCCTGTCGGCCGCCGGGCTGCTGCTGGGCATGCTGCTGGGGGCGACCGCCCCGAACGCCGAGACGCTGCCCGTCCTGCTGCCGCTGTCCCGGCTGCTGCCGTCGCTCGCCTCGCAGCACGTGCTGGCCAGCCTCATGCTCTACACCAGCATCAGCCTGGCCTGCCTCGGGCTGGCCGGCATGCTGTGGGCGCACAGCCAGGGCTGGCGCCCCAACCCGCGGGTGCTGCTGCTGATCAGCACCGGCATCGTGGCGATCATGGTCTGCCTGACCCCGGTGGGCTCCTCGGACACCGCGAGCTACGCGGCCTACGGCCGGATGTCGGCCCTGGGCGGCAACCCGTACACCAGCAACCCGCTCGCGTTCCTCGGCGCCCACTCGCCCTACACCATGGTCGTGGGGACCATGTGGAAGGCGCAGCCGTCGGTCTATGGCCCGTTCGCCACCATCATCCAGTCGTTCGCGGCCTCGATCGGCCTCGGGAACGTCGCGACCACCATCTGGGTCCTGATGATCCTGAACGGGATCGCCTTCATCGGCGTGGGCCTGCTGCTCCTGCTGACCTCAGACGACCCGGTGCGGGCCACGCTGTTCTGGACCGCTAACCCGGTCCTCATCCTCGAACTGGTCAGCGGCGGTCACCTCGACACGCTGGTGGCGGCCGCGGCGATCGGGGCTATCCAGGTCGCCCGCCGGTTCACCGGGATCTGGGGCGACGTCGTGGTCGGCGTGCTGATCGGGCTGGCCTGCGGCGTGAAGATCTACGCGGTGCTGATCGGGCTGGGCCTGGCCTTCCCGCTGCTGCGTGACCGCGACTGGAAACGCATCACCCGGATGACCGTGGTCGCCGTGGCCACGCTCGTGCTCAGCTACAGCTACTACGGCCTCGGCGCGATAAGACCGGTGTTCGGCGGGCTCAAGCTCGTCACCCTGCCCTCACCCTGGCGGGTGTTCGAGCTCACCGGGCAGGCGCTCGGGGTCCCGCAGAACACCATGGCCACGATCATCAGCTGCCTGTGGCCGTTCGCGCTGTTCATCGTGGCCTGGCTCATCTACCGGCGGATCTCCTCCGACCAGCCGGCCGAGGTGGTCGCGCCGTTCGCGCTGACGTTCGCCTGGATCCTCGTCGCCCCCTGGGTCTTCGCCTGGTACACCGCGGTGGCCTGGGCCGCGCTGACCCAGGTGCCGCGCAACCGGATGACCCGGTGGCTGACCATCGTCACGGTCCTGCTCGCCCTCTGCCTATCCAGCGGTGGCCACGCGGTCCCGACGACGTGACGGCGCTTCTGTCCCGCACACCAGCCGAGGAGCACCGCAGGGCCGGCTGGCGCGCCTCGTGGGCCGGGCTCGCCCGGCGGCACTGGCTGGCCGTCGTCCTGCTGGCCGCCGGACTGGCGCTCCGGGTGCTGGCCCAGGTCAGCTACCGGCCCGCGCTGTTCTATATCGACACCGCCCGGTACCTGTACAACGCCGAGGGGATGGACCCGGTCGGCTACAAGGGACCGCTGCGGGCGATCTTGTTCGTGGCCAACTTCGGCGCGGTCGCCGCCGTCCAGCACCTGCTCGGCCTGGCCATGGCCGTGGTCATCTACGTGCTGCTGCTGCGCCGCGGGGTGTCCCGGTGGCTCGCCGCGCTGGCCATCGCGCCGGTCTTGCTGGACGCCTATCAGGTCCAGAACGAGCAGGCGATCATGCCGGGCACCTGGTTCGAGGCCCTGATCGTGGCCGGCCTGGCCATCTTGCTCTGGCGGCCCAGGGCCGGGTGGCGGGCGGTCGTGGCGGCCGGCCTGGTGCTGGGCACCTCGGCCACGTTCGCCCAGGTCGGCGAGGCCCTGATCCTGCCTGGGGTGATCTACCTGCTGGCGGCGGGCGGTGGCTGGCGGCGGGCGGTCGGCCAGGCCGCCGCGTTCTGTGCCGCCTTCGCCCTGCCGATCGCGGCCTACTGCACGGTGTCCTACCTGGTGGCCGGGGACTTCTTCTTGTCCCACACCGGCGTCACCTCCTTCTACGGGAGGGCCGCGGCCGCGGTGGACTGCGCCACGATCAGGCTCCCGGCGGCCGAGCGGGCGATGTGCCCCACCCCCGCCGAGCAGGCCAGGGGCCCGGACTGGCTGGAGTACCAGCCAGGCTCCCCGATCCGGCCCTACTACGCCAACCTGCCCCGGGCCGAGACCGACAGCATGATCTCCGACTTCAACCACCGGGTGCTGGCCCAGCAGCCGCAGCGGCTGCTCGGCGCGTACACCCGGGACGTGGTGAAGCTGTTCGCGCTGACCCGCGACACCAGCCCGGGGGACACGCCGATCAGCCGCTGGCAGTTCCAGACGACGTTCCCGTACTTCTCCTCGCACTCGACCAGGCCCGAGGTCATGGCCGAGATCGCCCAGTACGGCGGGGGCGCCCCGGCGGTCTGGCGGCCCGGGGCCGTGTTCCTGCGCTCCTACCAGCTGGGCGGCGGATTCACTCCCGGGCCGTTGCTGGCCCTGTGCGTGGTCACCGGGCTGGCCGGGTCGCTGGTGCTGGTCCGCAGGCGCTGGCGGTCTGACCCGGCTACCCGGTCACTCGGCCTGGCCTGCCTGCTCTGCTTCGCCTCGGCTGCGGCCGTCCTGCTGGTGTCTGACCTGTTCGAGTTCTCCTGGCGGTACCAGCTGCCCGCGCTGGTCACGCTGGTGCCGGCCGGGGCGCTGGGCGTGGCCGTCGTCCTCCGGCTGGCCCGCGCCGGTGACCTGCGCCAGCACTAGGCTGCCAGCACTAGGTTGCTAGCATGCTAGTATCGGGCCTGTGGGTGATGATGAGGTCAAGCAGTTCAACGTGTATCTGCCGATCGGGCTGATCAAGCAGGTCAAGCACCATTCCATCGAGTCGGGCCTGTCCCTGTCGGCGCTGGTCGCTGACGCGCTGCGGGCCTACCTCGACGACGTCCGCGGGCCACGACAGCAATCGACCGGAAAGGAAACCTGACATGGCGACCGAAGGAATCGAGGCTGTGTTCCTGGAGACCCGCAACTGGGGGAAGGCAGCCAAGTTCTTCCAGGCCCTGGGCTTCGACCTGGAGTTCTCGACCGACCACAGCTCGGGCCAGCTCCGCAACGGCGACGGTCCCTACGTGTTCATCGCTGAGGTGCCCGAGGACCGGGAGCCCCAGGTCCAGGTCGTGCTGAAGGTGGCCGACGAGGACGCGTTCCGTCCCGGCCCGGCCATCGAGGTGGTCACCCCGTTCGAGGACACCCACTACGGGACCAGGGAGATGACCGTCCGGGACCCTGACGGGCGTCTGTGGAGCCTCCAGGCCCCGGCCAAGGAGTGAGCGGCATGAAGGGATCGGCGACTACCGCGGCGGGCAGAGACCACGCCCCGGCCGGCGAGCAGACCGGGGCGCCGGACAGCACCGCGGTGCGGGTCGCCCTCTGGCGGGCGATGCACGTCCTGGTTAACCCGCCGCCGCACGTGCTCGAGGACGAGATCAGCCTGCAGCTCGCCGACCCCGACGATGGCTGGCGCGACCGCCCGGACATGGACCCGGCCGGTACCAGCGGGTTCCGGGCCGCCATCGTGGCCCGGGCCCGGTTCATCGAGGACCTGGTGGCCGGGCAGGCCGGCCACGGCGTCGCCCAGTACGTCATCCTGGGGGCCGGCCTGGACACCTTCGCCCAGCGCAGGCCGGAGGTCGCCGCCGGCCTGACGGTGTTCGAGGTCGATCAGCCCGGTCCCCAGGCCTGGAAACGCCAGCGCCTGATGGACCTCGGCTACGGCGTCCCCGACTGGCTGCGGTTCGTGCCGGTCAACTTCGAGGCCAGCGGGCACTGGTGGGAGCAGGTGTCCGCGGCCGGTTTCGACCCCGGTCAGCCCGCGGTCGTCGTCTCCACGGGCGTGACCATGTACCTCACCAAAGAGGCCACCGCGGCCACCTTGCACCAGCTCGCCGGGCTGGCCCGCGGTTCGACGCTGGCCATGACGTTCCTGCTGCCGCCCGAGCTTCTCGGTGACGCCGACCGCTCCGGACTCCAGACGGCTGAGCGAGGCGCGCGCACCTCCGGGACGCCGTTCGTCAGCTTCTACACCCCGGCCGACATGCTGGCCCTGGCCCGCGAAGCCGGCTTCGGCGACGCCCGGCACGTGCCGGGGACCTTGCTCGCCGAGCGCTACTTCGCCGGCCGGGCCGACGGCCTCCGCCCGTCAAGCGGGGAAGATCTGCTGGTGGCCACGACCTGAGGCGCCTTCGCTCACGCCGGGAAGGCAGACTGGCCGCGAGGTGCGTACGCCACCCTCGTCGCGGGCGCCACGAGCCGGACCAAGATCCTGGACGTAGCCGGCGCCGATCGGGCCGTTATGGAGCGATTGCTGACCTTGTGACGGCGAAGGCCCGCCTCAGCTGGTGCCTTTCAGGGCCGAGTCCCAGAACTCCTGGACGGCCGGGTAGATCAGCTCCTGGTCGCGGGACAGCTCGGCTTTGACGGTCCGGGTCCGCTCGTCGGCGAGGACCTCCACCTGGCCGGCCTCGACGGCCGCGAGGACCTGCTCGACGACCGACTCCGGGCTGTCCTTGGGCGCGTTGACCAGGGCGGCCATGTCGGTGTCGATGAAGCCGGCGTGCACCGCGACGACGAGGGTGCCCTGGTGGTGCAGTTCCAGGCGGACGCCGTTGGTCAGCGACCAGCCCGCGGCCTTCGACGCGCCGTAGGACGCGTTGAACGGGTTGGTGTAGAAGCTGGTCACCGACAGCATGTTGACGATCGCCCCGCCGCCGTTGGCGGCCAGGACCGGCGCGAAGGCCCGGCACATACTCAGCGTGCCGAAGTAGTTGGTCTCCATCTCCTGCCGGGCGCCGTCCAGGCTGGGCGCGCCGATGAACGTGCTGTACTTCAGCACTCCCGCGTTGTTGACCAGCAGGCTGACGTCCGCGCACTCCGCGGCGACCTGGTGCCACCCGCTCCGGGTCGGTGATGTCGAGGGCGACGGGCGTCACACCCGGCTCGGTGACCTGGGCTGGGTTCCGCGCGGCCCCGTACACCTTGGCCGCACCCGCGCTGACCAGCCCCCGCGCGTACGCCTGGCCGAGTCCGCGGTTGGCCCCGGTGACCAGGGCCACCGATCCGGCGATCTTCATGGGTGTCCTCCTGGCTGGGACCCGCGACCTGGCGGAGGGTCCGGTGATCATCTAGTGTCCCCGAAGACCGGGTACGTCGGTCAACGCCGGGGGCCCACGGCTCCAGTTGCCAGCCACGGATGGAGAGGCACGGGCATGGGTTTCGAGGTCGAGGTCAGGAACGTTGACGGTGCCGTGACGGCGCTGGGCGCGGCCGGGCCGCACACCCTGGTGGTGGACAGGCCGGCCAGCGCGGGGGGTGGCGGCCGCGGCTTCAACGGCGGGCAGCTGCTGCACCTGGCCGTGGCAGGCTGCGTGTCCAACGACCTGTTCCGGGAGGCGGCCAAGCGCGGTATCGAGCTCACCCGGGTCGTGATCACCGCCGACGGCGGGTACGGCGGCGAGCCTGCGGTATCGGCCGGCATCTCCTACTCGGTCGAGGTCGAGGGCCTGGCCACGGAAGAGGAGCTGGGTGCGCTGGTCCGGCACGTCAACGAGATCGCGGAGATTCCCAACTCGCTGCGGGTCGGCACCCAGGTCCGGCTGGTAAACGCGATCGTGCGCTCCCGCGGCGGGGCCAGGGACGGGACCTGACCGTTCCCGGTCATCCCCTCACCCCTCCCGCTGCGGCGCCGTCAGCAGCAACCCGAACAACAGCGCCGGAACCGGGACACAGCACAGCGCCGTCAGCACGCCTTGCGGCCCGTATGTCTTCGCGATCAGCCCGAACAACGGCGCAGTGAGGCCGCCGATGCTCACCCCGAGCCCGAGGGTCACGCCCGCAGCGGTGCCCGGCCGGTTGGGCAGGTAATCCTGGCCCAGCTTGACCAGCACGGCGAACGGGATGTTGAGCGCGATCCCAGTCAGCCACCGCGAACCCGGGAGCGGAGGCGACCGCATCCCGAGGCACAGCCTCAGTCCGGCCAGCATCGGCACCCGCCAGAACCGTGCCCCCAGCTGCACCGTGCGCACCAGCCCGATCCGGTCCGCGATCCGTCCGCCGAGCAGCGTGCAGGCCACGCCGCCGACCAGGAAGCACGCCAGCGCGGCACCCGCCAGCGGGCGCGAGGCGATGCAGATGGTAGGAGCCAGTAAAGCTCGATGAAGGTATTTGATGCCGAAGAATGCCGCACGAGCGCGGCCACTTCGACCGCGGTCAGCGCACGCGAACGGACGCCCACCGATCGCGTCCCCGCCGGCGCCACCGCGCCCGACAAGACGGCCGAGGCGGGAACCGGCGCGCGTGGTCGCGCAGCAGGGAGGAGAGCGATCAGAGTGCCGGCGGGATGAGGAACCAGCATAGGTGGCGCCGACCCCCCAGCGCGGCCAGGGCCGGGGTGAGCCAGAACCGGGGCCAGGAAGAAGCCGACGCTGCCGCCGGCGGCGAAGATCTCATCGCTCCGCGGCGCTCTCGCCTGCGACACTCACGCGCGAGCCGACGCGGCCGCCGGATGGAACATCGCCACGCCGAGACCGGAAGACCAGGATCAACAGCCAGACCACGGCATAAGGCCGGAGGGACACGCCGAGATAGCCCCGCCGCCGATCCCCGGCCACGGCCACCCCGGCGAGCGGCCCAGCGAGGCCAAGACGCCAGCGGTCCACGAGCCAGCCCGATCAGCGGCTGCGGCACAGCGAACTGCCGAGAGTGGCGGCCAGGAGTCAGGCCGGAGGCCGGCCAGGAAGGTGTAGTGGCGGTCCAGCACGAAGTACGGGACGCTGGCCCGCACGAGGCCCTGATAGAGGTCATCGACGGCGTGGGCGGCACCCCACAGCCGCATCCGTCGCCAGGCCGGAACGGCTCCGGGGCGGTCGGCGGGCGCGGGCGCCGTATCGAAGGCGGCGGTGGTCATGCCCATAACCATGGCGCTCCGGCTACCAGGCCTGCTTCCGATATTCTGCCGAGTTATGTCGGAGAACCGCCAACTCGCCGGCCCTACCCGCCGGAGCCTGATACACGGGCAGCGCATCGACTGGCACCGGCACGTGCTGAATCAGCTGTGCTATCCGCTTCGAGGGGCACTCCAGGTCTCGACGCCTTCCGGGATGTGGCTGGTCCCGCCGCATCGCGCCGTGTGGGTGCCGGCGGGCGTGCCGCACGCGCATCGGGCGAACGGTCCGACCGAGATGCGCACCCTCGTGTTCGCCGAGCCGATCAACCCGCTGCGCCTAGACCGGCCGGCCGTGCTGACCATCGATGCGCTGCTGCGTGAGGTGATCGCGGCCCTGAGCGAAGGCAGCGGCGAGGACGGGCTCCCGGCACCCGGCAGTTCGCCGACGCTTGCGCGACGGCAGCGGCGCAACCTGGAACGGGTCGCACTGGATCGGCTGCGCCGGGCCGAGGAACTGCCGCTGGACCTACCTCAACCGGTCGACGACCGGCTGCGCACCGTGGCGGGCATACTGCTGGAAAACCCTGCTGATCCGCGCACTGCGGCCGAGCTAGGCGCTTGCGCGGGCGCAAGCGAGCGCACGTTGAGTCGGCTGTTCCGCGCCGAGACCGGCATGACCCTCCCGCAGTGGCGGGCCCGGCTGCGCCTGCAGCACGCGCTGGCCCTGCTGGCCGCCGGGGAGCCGGTCACCTCCGTCGCCATGGCCTGCGGCTTCAGCAGCCCAAGCGCGTTCATCGAGACCTTCCGCAGCGCCGTGGGCAGCACGCCGGGCCGTTACCGGGTCGAGGCGCTGTCGGCGGGCTCCGCGGCTGGCGTCAGACGGGAAAACCGATAGACACCGTCAGGCGCGGGCCCTGAGGATCACCCTCATGCCCTTGCGTATCCAGTGCGTCTGCGTCGATACGGCCGATCCGGCCCGGCTGGCCTCCTTCTGGCAGTCGGCGCTGGGCTGGCGCCGTACGTTCGAGCAGGACGGCCGGGTAGTGCTGGAGCCGCCGGAGGGCAGCGCGGAAGACGGCGTTGCTCCGGACCTGCTGTTCTTGCGGGTCCCCGAGGGTAAGGCGGGCAAGAACCGCCTCCATCTCGACCTCCGGCCCCGGGACCAGGCCGCCGAGGTCGCGCGGCTGGAGGGACTCGGCGCGGGCCGGGCTGACGTCGGGCAGGGCACAGACGTCAGCTGGATCGTGATGGCTGACCCGGACGGCAACGAGTTCTGCGTGCTCAAGCCGCTGGCGTAGGTCCAGCCTGGCTGAGAACGGTCCCAGATCATGGAAACGGAGCCGGAACGCTACGCGATGAAGGTCGCATCAGCCACGGCGGCGGCATCCGGCGGGCAGCTAGCGGGTGTCTATCTGCAGGGCTCTGCCGTGCCGGGCGGGTTCGACGCATGTCGCAGCGATGTCGACGTCCTGGTCGTATGCGACGGCCCGATGACGCCAGCGCAGCAGTCGGCGGTCGCTGAAGCGCTGAGCGAACAACGCCTGCCCTGCCCTGGTCGCGGGCTGGAGTTGAGCATTGTCACTCTCCAGGTCGCTCAGCACCCCGTCGCTGAGCCGGCGTTCGAGCTGCACCTGACCACCGCACCTGAAGACACCAAGGTCATCGATGCCCACCAACGCGGCGGAGATCCCGACTTGGTGCTGCACCTTGCCGTGTGCCGGACGGCCGGGCGCCTGATCGGTCCAGGGCTCCCCGCAGCCGAGGCCTTCGGCCCGGTAGCCGGTGACCTTGTCGTGGCCCGGCTGGCGACCGAACTTCGCTGGGGCGCCGAGCACGCCCCCGGTGAATACGCGGTGCTCAACGCGTGCCGCGCGTGGCGGTTTGCGGCAGATGGCGCGCTCGTGTCCAAGATCGACGGCGGCCGGTGGGCTCTTGGACGCGCCCACGGCCCCGATCGCGAGCTGATCAAGATCGCCCTGGACAAGCAACGCTGCATTCCCGCCGCCGAGCTAGACCGAAGTGCCGTCCAGCAGTTCGTCCGGCAGGCCCTCGCCCACCTGACCAAGACATCGGCATAACGCCAATCCGGCAGTGGGCCGGCTCCGCGGCCGGTGGCCGCGGAGCTTCCACTCGGGGCGTGATGAGGCGTGACGTGCCCGCTTGACCTGGGAGGTAATTGCGGGTCTGTTCGAGGCCGCCCATCGTGGTGCGGTACGTAGCCCGCCGAACGACTGCCTCCCAACAGACTGGAGAACCATGCCTGCCTATGCCGTCGCCCACATGCGCCAGGTCACGATGGGCCCGCCGATCGTGGAGTACCTGGAACGGATCGACGCCACGCTGGCTCCGTTCGGTGGCCGGTTCCTCGTGCACGGCGGCGACGTCGAGGTGCTGGAAGGCAGCTGGCCTGGCGCCCTGATCGTCATCGAGTTCCCCGACCGTGGCCAGGTACGGGCCTGGTACGACTCGGAGGCTTACCGCGAGATCGTGGCCCTGCGCACCGGCAACTCCCGAAGCGACGTCATCGTGGCCGAGGGAGTCGGCGCCGGGCACCGGGCCACCGACGTGCTCACCGCCAGCGCCTGAGGGTGGCCCCGCCCAGGCGGAAACCCGGGTGTGCCGGCCGCCGTGATCCCCTATCCTCCGGGTGTGGCGCACGATGAACGCGGAGTAACCCCGCAGAGCGAAGACTTCTCCGCCTGGTACAACGAGGTCGTCTTCAAGGCCGAGCTGGTGGAACGCGGCCCGGTCCGGGGCACGATGGTGATCCGCCCCTACGGATACCGGATGTGGGAGCTGCTGCAGGCCGACATCGACCGGCGGATCAAGGAGACCGGCCACGTCAACGCCTACTTCCCGCTGCTGATCCCGGAGAGCTACCTGCAGCGCGAGGCCGAGCACGTCGAGGGTTTCGCGCCGGAGCTGGCGGTCGTCACCCACGCCGGCGGCAAGGAGCTCGAGGAGCCGCTGATCGTCCGGCCGACCTCCGAGACGATCATCGGCGAGATGATGGCCAAGTGGATCAGCTCGTACCGCGACCTGCCGCTGCTGCTCAACCAGTGGGCGAACGTGGTCCGCTGGGAGCTGCGGCCGCGGATGTTCCTGCGCACCACCGAGTTCCTGTGGCAGGAGGGTCACACCGCGCACGCCGATGAGGCGGACGCCATGCGGGAGACCCTGCTCGCGCTCGACCTGTACGAGCAGGTGTCCAGGAACGTGGCCGCCATGCCGGTGGTCGCGGGCGAGAAGACGGCAGGCGAGCGCTTCCCCGGCGCCAGGCGGACCTACACGGTCGAGGCGATGATGCGCGACGGGCGGGCGCTGCAGTCCGGCACGTCGCACTACATGGGCACGAACTTCGCCCAGGCCTTCAGCATCCAGTACGCCGCGGAGAGCGGCGAGCTGGAACTGTGCCACACCACCTCGTGGGGCATGAGCGCCCGGATGATCGGCGGAGTGATCATGACTCACGGGGACGACAAGGGCCTCGTCCTGCCGCCGCTGCTCGCCCCCTACCAGGTGGTGATCGTGCCGATCGGCCGCGGCGAGCAGGCCGGCCAGGTGCTGGCGCCCGCCCGCGAGCTGGCCGCCCGGCTGCATGACGCCGGCGTCCGCGCGCACGTGGACGACCGGCAGCACCTGTCCCCGGGGTTCAAGTTCAACGACTGGGAGATGCGCGGCGTCCCGATCCGGCTGGAGCTCGGGCCGCGGGACCTGGCGGCGGGCAGCGCGCTGATGGCCACCCGGCTCGGCCACGAGAAGACGCCAGTCCCGCTGGACTCCGCCCCGGCCCGGCTCGGCGCTGAGCTGACCGCCTTCCAGGACCTGCTGCTGCGCCGGGCGACCGAGTTCCGCGATCAGCGGACCGTCACGGTGGACACCTGGGACGAGTTCGTGGCGGCGGTCGCGGCCGGCTGGGCCCGGGCGTTGCACTGCGGCCAGCCCGAGTGCGAGGACGAGATCAAGGCCGCCACGTCCGCCACGCCGCGGGTCATCCCCGCGGACGGCGAGCCGGAGCAGGGGACCTGCGTCCGGTGCGGCCGGCCGTCCGCCTACGGCAAACGGCTCATCTTCGGCCGCGCCTACTAGGGCCGGCCCGCAGCGGTGAGCGCGGCCGGCCGCGCAGCGGCGGGTGCGCCCCCCTTTCCCTCCCTCTCCTCACTGGCGCCGTTGTTTGCGCTGCTGTCCGATTTCCCCGCGCGTCCCCCTACCGGCGCTGCGGGACCGACTGCGCTGCGCCCGGAGGCCATCCCGCACGGGCGCGGTATCTGTGGCCCGGTCGCGGGTGGCGCCGCGCCGCCGCTCGGGGGGCCTGGCGGGTCGCGGGGGGTGGCGACTACCGGGGTTCCTGCGGTGGCGGCGTCGTGGTGCGGCGTTGCGGGCCGCCGCCGGCCGGTCGCTGGCGATCCCCGGCCGGGCCGCCGGGGAGGGGGCTCCGGCGCGCGCGGCGGGGCCCGCGGGTGGCCTGGCCGCGCGGCGGCCGGTCGCTGGCCGCTGGCGGGGCGGCCCGGGGCGCCGGCGGCCCGCGGCGCCGGCCGGCCGGCGCCGCGGCGGGCCCGCGGCCGCCGCCCCGGCCCCGCGGCGCCCGGGGGGCGGGGCGGCCCCGGCGGGCGTCTCCACCGGGCCGCCCTCGACACCGGCGGGCCGGTCACGCGCGCCGGGCCTGGTTCACTGCGGACAGGCGGCACGGGTCGCGCCCGGGACGCCGCTCGCGTCGGCGGCCTCGATGTCGCCGGGCGCGGACTACGCCCGCGCCGCGCGGCGGTCCCGTTCGCCGGCCGCGGCCTGCTCGCCGACTGGCCGGGATCGCTTTAACCACCAGCGGATCGGCGGTCCGCCCTCGGCCCGCATCCGCGCAGCCATCACCGCGCGGCTCCTCTGCTCCCGGCAGGCCCCCTCCCGCCGCCCGCACCGCTGCCACGCACATCGCCGTCACGCCCGCGCCCATACCACCGCGAGACCGACCCCCCGCGCACACCGCCACACCCGCAGCACCCCTCCTTCACCCACCGCGTGAGAACCCCCCCCGCACCCGCCCCCAGCTACCTCCACTCGACCCGCTCCCCCCCAGCTCTGCCCACCCCCGCCGCGCGCTGAGCACATCCGCCAGCTCCGTCCCGGCCCGGGCAGTAGGAACCCCCCCACCCCCCCCACCCAACCACCTCTACCACCCCCACCGCCACACCCCCCCCCCACCCCTACGCGCCCCCCCCCCCCCCCCCCCCCCCACCCCCCCCCCCCCCCCCCCCCCCCCCCCCCCCCCCCCCCCCCCCCCCCCCCCCCCCCCCCCCCCCCCCCCCCCCCCCCCCCCCCCCCCCCCCCCCCCCCCGCACACTCAACCCACCCCCCCCCCCCCCCCCCCCCCCCCCCCCCCCCCGCCCCGGGCGCCCCGGCCGCGCAAGAGTGTCGTAGGCCCGGCATAACGTGGACGCGACCACGGATCCACCCGTGACGGGAGGCACTATGACCACGCTCGAGAACCGGCCCAACACCGCTCTGCTCGTCATCGACGTGCAGAACGGCGTCATGGGGGAGGCCTACGACCGGGACAACGTCATCGCGAACGTCGCCACCCTGATCGACAAGGCGCGCGCCGCCGGCGTCGAGGTCATCTGGATTCAGCACAACAGCGACGAGCTGCCCACCGGCAGCGAGACCTGGCAGTTCGTGCCCGAGCTGGTGCGGCGCGAGTCCGAGCCGCTGGTGCAGAAGGCGTACGGTGACGCCTTCGAGGAGACCGACCTGGAACCGGTGCTGGCCGAGCGGGGCGTCGGCGCGCTCCTGGTCTCCGGCGCGCAGACCGACGCGTGCGTCCGCTCGACCCTGCACGGCGCGTTCACCCGCGGCTACGACACGACGCTGGTCACCGACGCGCACACGACGGAGGACCTGACGCCATACGGCGCGCCGCCGCCTGACAAGGTCATCGACCACACGAACCTGTACTGGCAGTTCCAGCGGGCTCCCGGCCGGACCGCGGGCACGGTCAGCACCGCCGAGGCCGACTTCGCGGTGAAGTCCCGCGCCTGAGGTGAGGCCGCCGGGCGGCGTCTGCTCACGCGCCAGCGGGGGCGCGTTTCGCAGGCCATGCCGACAGGGCAGACGCGCCGGCCAGTGCGAGGCACAACGGGGAGTACACCCGGCGGTCGAGCCGCGAGAACCGCTCCGAGAGCGCTGCGGGCGAGACTAGCCGGGTCTGGCCCGACAGCCCCAGGCCACCCCGCCCGGCGAGCACGCCGACGACACCGGCGACGCCGATCCGGCGCAGCGCGGGCTGGCCGCGCGGCCAGCCCGCGACCAGTGCCCCGGCCGCCGCCAGGGCGCCGCTCACCGCGAAGCAGGCGGCTGGGGCAGGTACCTCGGACGTCCCGATCACTGCGTCGGCCAGCTCACTGCGGCTGGGGAGCGGCCACGCCGAGCCAGCGCCCCACGCGGCGTGCAGCCCCGCGAGAGCGAACAGCGCGCCGCTGGCGGCCACCCCGCTGACCTGGCGGACAAGCATCCACCGACAGTACCCGGCGCCGGCGCGCCGGCGCCGGGCCAGCGCCGCCCGGAAGCCTGGAAGCTCGCCGGCCGCGATAATGGGCGGGTGGAAAGTTCGCGGCCAGCGCTGGCGCAGTACTTCGACGACTGGTACGCCGGGATGCCGGAGTCGCCGGTCAAGGACGAGATCCAGCAACGGCATCTGGGCCTGCCCGCGTACCTGCTGTCCACCAGCCTGCTGACCTGGGCGGGGATTGCCGAGGTCACCGGGGCGCTGCGGTTGTCTCCGGGCGGGACCCTGCTGGACCTGGCGTGCGGCCGCGGTGGCTACGGCCTGGAGATCGCCGCCCGCACCGGGGCCCGGCTGGTCGGGGCGGACTTCTCCGCCGAGGCGCTGCGCCAGGCCCGCCAGCAGGCGGGGCGGCTGGACCGGACGGCCGGCTTCGCCGTCGCTGACCTGGCCGCGACGGGGCTGGGCCCGGGCGTGGCCAGCGCGGTGCTGTGCGTGGACGCCATCCAGTTCGCCCCGGAGCCTGAGGCCGCGTACCGCGAACTGCGCCGCGTCCTGGCTCCCGGCGGGCGGGTGGTCCTGACCTGCTGGGAACCGCTGGACCCCGGCGACGACCGGGTGCCTGCCCGGCTGCGGCGGGTCAGCCTCGGCAGCGGCCTGGCCGCGGCCGGCTTCAGCGGCGTCGAGGTCAGTGAGCGCCCGGGCTGGCGCGCCGCCGAGCGGTCGATGTGGACCGAAGCCGCTGCCCTGGACCCCGGGGACGACCCCGCGCTGCAGTCCTTTCACGCCGAGGGCGTCCGGTCCCTGGAGACTTTCGCCCTGCTCCGCCGGGTCATGGCTACCGCCTCGGCCTGACCCGTCCCGCGCCGGAGACCACGCCGGCCGGGCCGGGCTGGGCTGTTCTGTCGGGCCCAGGCGGTACCGTGCGGGTGGCACGATCCGGGGAGGGATCTTGATGGCAGACGCTGAGGACGTGCGGCGCCTGGCGCTGGCCCTGCCGCACGTGGAGGAGATCGACAGCGACGGCTTCGACTTCCGGGTGGCGGGCAAGGGCTTCGTCTGGTCCTATCCCGAGCGCAGGCCCGGCCGGCCCGGGTGATCCGGACCGACGTCGCGGTGCTGTTCGTCGGTGACGAGGCCGAGAAGCAGGCCCTCCTGCTCGGTGAGCCTGAGGTCTTCTTCACCACGTCCTCCTACGACGGCTGGCCGCTGGTGATGCTGCGGCTCACCGAGGTGGACGCCGGGCGCCTCGCCGAGCTGGTCACCGACGCGTGGCGGATGCGGGCCCCGGACGCGCTGGCCGGTGACCTCCGCGAGGCGAGCCCCCGGCGGGCGCCGGGCCTGTGACCCGGCCGGTTACGGCTGGGCTGACCCGTGCCTCCTCCTCTTCCTCCTCCCGCAGGTGGGCGAAGGGGTTGACGCGGGTCCAGCGGCGGAACGGGATGACGTAGAACAACGCGATGGCCAGGTAGCCGGCCACGGCGATGACCGGGACGAACAGCCCGAGGACGATCAGCAGGACGTAGCCGCCCAGGCCGGGGGTGAGGCGCTGGGTCAGCAGTTCGACCTCCTCGTCCGCCATGTCCGGCCGGACCAGATGGGCGTGCACCGCATAGCGCCAGAGCACCCACAGCAGGGTCGAGGCCACCAGCAGGCTGACGCCGTAGATCGTGGACGCGACGCGTTCAGGCTGCTCGTCGTTGAGGTAGTCCGCGAACAGCCGGGTGGGGAACGGCAGCAGCGCCACCAGGAACAGCAGCAGGAGGTTCAGCCGGACGAACGCGGCGTCGGCGCGGTCGAGGTACTCAGTGATCACGTTGTGACCGAGCCACAACGCCCCGATGGTCGAGAAGCTGACCGCGTAGGCCAGGTACGCCGGCCACTGCTGGGCTACCGCGCCCAGCAGATCTTTCCCCGCGTGCGCGGGGACCGCGATGTCGAGGACCAGCAGCGTGATGGCGATCGCGAACACCCCGTCGCTGAGCGCCTCCAGGCGTCCGGTCGAGAGCCCGCGCCGTGGCGGCTGGGGCGGCGGTTCCCCGGTGGTCATCGCCCGACTGTAGCGTCAGGCCCGGCGGGAGGCCGGACCTGACCCGGAGGCCGTTTCGTACTGCGGTGGCAGCGGGTGCGGGTGGCCCCCGGGCAAAGACTTCATGAATCGCACGGGCGCATGGACCGCTGGCGGGACGCCGGGGCCGTGATCTCTTACGCTTATGCCGTGCTTGGTCTCCCAGAAGGTATCCGCGGCTGTCTCTTCGACCTCGACGGTGTGCTCACCCAGACCGCGAAGGTCCACGACGCCGCGTGGAAGCAGATGTTCGACGAGTTCCTGCGCGAGCGGGCTGACCAGGCCGGCCAGCCGTTCGTGCCCTTCGACCCGGGCAAGGACTACGACGAGTACGTGGACGGGAAGCCGCGGGCCGACGGCACCCGGTCGTTCCTGGCCTCCCGGGACATCACGCTGCCCGAGGGTGACCCGGACGATCTCCCGGACGCCCAGACCGTCAACGGCCTGGGCAACCGCAAGAACGTGCTGCTGCTGGAGATGATCCGCACCCAGGGGGTGGAGCCCTACGAGGGCTCGGTCCGCTACGTCCGGGCCGCCCGGGACGCCGGGCTGCGCCGGGCCGTCGTCTCGTCCAGCGCCAACTGCCACGACGTCCTGGTCGCGGCGGGCATCGACGACCTGTTCGAGGCCCGGATCGACGGCGTCGTGGCGGCGCGCGAGCACCTGCGCGGAAAACCCGCCCCGGACACCTTCCTGGCCGGGGCCAAGGCCCTGGGCCTGGCGCCCGCCGAGGCGGCGGTGTACGAGGACGCCCTGGCCGGGGTGGAGGCCGGCCGGGCGGGCCGGTTCGGCTACGTCGTGGGGGTGGACCGCGTGGGGCAGGCGGAGGCGCTGAAGGCGCACGGCGCGGACGTCGTCGTCGAGGACCTCGCTGAGCTCCTGGACCGTTCATGATCCGGCAGTCGACCTTCACGGTCGAGCCGTGGTCCCTGCGGGAGAGCAAGCTGGACCCGGACCTGCTGGCCCAGACGGAGTCGGTGTTCGCGCTGTCGAACGGGCACCTGGGCTGGCGCGGCAACCTGGACGAGGGGGAGCCGCACGGCCTGCCGGGGACCTACCTCAACGGGGTCTTCGCGCTGCGCCCACTGCCTTACGCCGAGGCGGGCTACGGGTTCCCGGAGTCCGGGCAGACCGTCATCAACGTGACGAACGGCAAGCTGATCCGGCTGTACGTCGACGACGAGCCCTTCGACATCCGCTACGGGCAGCTGCGCTCCCACGAACGCGTGCTCGACTTCCGCAAGGGCGTGCTGACCCGCACCGCCGAATGGGTCTCGCCGGCCGGGCGATCGGTCCGGATCACCTCGACCCGGCTGGTGTCGCTCACCCAGCGGGCGATCGGGGCGATCAGCTACATGGTGGAGCCGCTCGACGGCCCGGCGCGGATCTCGGTCCAGTCCGAACTTCTCGCTAACGAGCAGTTGCCGGCGTCCGGCGGTGATCCCCGGGTGGCCGCGATGCTGGACAACCCCCTGCACTGCGAGTTTCACGCCGACCACGGCGAGCGGGTCGTGGTGGTGCACACGACGGGCGCGAGCGGGCTGCGGGTCGGCGCGGCGATGGATCATGAGATCGACGGCTCGTCCGACGTCAAGGTGCAGGTGGACTCCCAGGCCTACACCGACGGCGGGGTGGTCACCGCCACCGCGCTGCTCAAGCCGGGCCAGCGGCTGCACATGGTCAAGTACGTGGCCTACGGCTGGTCGGGCTCGCGGACGCTGCCTGCCGTCCGTGACCAGGTGTGGGCGGCGCTGAGCGCGGCCAAGCAGAGCGGCTGGGACGGCCTGCTCGCCGAGCAGCGTGAGTACCTGGACGACTTCTGGGACCGCGCCGACGTGGAAGTGGACGGCGACACCGAGGTCCAGCAGGCGGTGCGCTTCGCGCTGTTCCACGTGCTGCAGGCGGGCGCCCGGGCGGAGACCCGGGCGATTCCGGCGAAGGGCCTGACCGGGCCCGGGTACGACGGGCACGCCTTCTGGGACACCGAGACGTTCGTGCTGCCGGTGCTGACCCTGACCAGCCCGGCCGCGGCGGCCAACGCCCTGCGGTGGCGGCACAGCACCCTTCCGCTGGCTATCGAGCGGGCGTCCCAGCTCGGGCTGCAGGGCGCGGCCTTCCCCTGGCGGACCATCGCCGGCGAGGAGTGCTCGGCCTACTGGCCCGCCGGAATGGCCGCCTTCCACGTCAACGCGGACATCGCCGACGCGGTAGTCCGCTACGTCGACCTGTCCGGGGACGAGGAGTTCGCCAAGGGACCCGGGATGGACCTGCTGACCCACACCGCGCGGCTGTGGCGCTCCCTCGGCCACCACGACGACCACGGGCGGTTCCACATCGACGGAGTCACCGGCCCCGACGAGTACAGCGCCCTGGCCGACAACAACATCTACACCAACCTGATGGCCAAGGAGAACCTGATCGCGGCCGCGGACGCGGCCAAACGCTATCCCGACCGGGCCCGCGAACTCGGGGTCGACCCGGAGGAGTCGGCCGGCTGGCGGGACGCGGCCCAGGCGATGTTCATCCCCTACGACGACGCCCGCGGGGTCCACCCCCAGGCCGAGGGGTTCACCCGTCACCAGGTCTGGGACTTCGCCCACACCACCCCGGATCAGTATCCGCTGCTGCTGCACTTCACCTACTTCGACCTTTACCGCAAGCAGGTCGTCAAGCAGGCCGACCTGGTCCTGGCCATGCACCTGTGCGGGGACGCCTTCACCGCCGAGCAGAAGGTCCGTAACTTCGACTACTACGAGCCGCTCACGGTGCGGGACTCGTCGCTGTCCGCGTGCACCCAGGCGGTCATGGCCGCCGAGGTGGGGCATCTCGACCTGGCCTTCGACTACCTCGGCGAGGCCGCCCTGATGGACCTGCGGGACCTGGAGAACAACACCCGCGACGGGGTGCACATCGCGTCGCTGGCCGGAGCCTGGGTGGCCCTGGTCTCCGGCTTCGGCGGCCTGCGTCATAAAGACAGCCGGGTCAGCTTCACGCCCCGGCTCCCCGAGGGCATCGCCAGTCTCAAGTTCAGCGTCCTCATCCGGGGCCGGCGGCTGCACGTCGAGGTGACCCACCCCCAGGCCCGGTACGAGCTTGACGACGGCGAGCCGCTCACGATCATCCACTACGACCAGGAACTGAATCTTCTGCCGGACAAGGCGCAGACCCGCCCCATCCCGTCGCTGCCGGCCCGGCCCCGGCCCAGCCAGCCGCCGGGCCGCGAACCCGCGCACCGGCTAGGCGGTGAGCAACCGAAGTAAACGGCGCCGCCGGGCCTAGCCGGGGGTGCGGCTCCGTCGCCGGGGAGCTACGTCCGGGCTTCGCGCCCCTCGCGGCATTCGCGGATGAGGGCTCCCGCGGACGGCAGGCGGCGGGTCTCGTCGGCGGTCAGGGCCGGGTCGGAGCGGCGCATGGCCATGGCGCGGTCCAGCATCCGCAGCGGGCCCCCGCCGGCGAACCGCAGGAAGGCCGTCAGCACGACGCTCGCGAGCGCGGCCATGTCCTGCGCCTCGCCGGCCGCCTCGTCCGCCTGGCCGGCGGCGACCTGGGCCAGGATCAGCGCCGAGACCGCCAGGTCCAGGTCCGGCGGGCCTTCCGCGCTGTTGCGCCAGTCGATGACCACGGGCCCGCCAGGACTGAGGATGACGTTGCCCGGGTGCAGGTCTAAGTGCAGGACCCGGGTGACGGGATCGCTGCTCAGCCGGGGTGGCAGCCCGTGCAGCTGGCGATGCAGGCTGAGCAGCAGCGCGGCGCCGATCTCGGGGCGGACGCGGCGGGACAGCAGTGCCTGCAGCATCGTGGGGGCGGCGAAGCGTTCCATCACCAGGTCGGTGCCCCCGGCCTCGTAGATCTTCGGCACCGGGAAGCCGAGCGACCCCACATAGGTCATGACGGGAACCTCGGCGGACACCTCGTTACCGTCGCGGTACCGGCGGAGGACTCGCTGCTCGTCAAGGGCGAACACGTCCGCGCTGCGTCCCGAGCTGATGAGGACCGGAGGTGGCACGCTCCGACCGTAGCGGACCGCGTCAAGTTCCGCGAGATCGCGGCGGGGTTCCCGGATGCGGCCCGGTGGTAAGGATGCACTGACGAAGGGGGACCTCATGAAGTCCAAGATTGTCGAGGACGCGGACGTCGTCACCTATGTGGTGGTGTGCGACGCGGGCGACGAGGCGATGGCCTCGCTGAAGCGGTTCGCGCGCTCCGAGCGACTGGAAGCGGCGCAGATCACTGGCGTCGGGGGTTTCGAGCGGGCCACGGTCGGCTGGTTCGACCGTTCGGCCAGGCAGTTCCGGCGCATCCCGGTGGACGAGCCCAGCGAGGTACTCTCCTTGATCGGTGACGTGGCCGAGGCCCAGGACGGCCCGGGCCTGAACGTCCACGTGGTCCTGGGCTTGTCGGACGGGACGACCCGCGGCGGCCACCTGCTCGAGGGGCAGGTGTTCCCGACGCTGGAGCTGGTCGTGACCGAGAACCCAGCCGAGCTGCGCAGGGTGATGCATCCTGACCTGGGGGTCGCGCTCATCGACCTCAACCGGTCGCAGGCGTGACCTGGCGGCTGGGCCGACCTGGGACCTACAGCGCCCACAAGATGGCCATGGTCTTGCCTGTCCCAGTGTTCACCGCCAGCCCTTGGCCGAGGTAGAGGACACCCCCAGCTGAGGCAGCCACCGCAAGCGGCGTCGGGTGGATAGGCCGGGGCGGTGATGCCACGGAGATAACGCACCTGGCCCACGATGGCGCGGGTGAGGATGTGCTCAAGGAGATTCGCCCGCCTCAGGCGGCGTTGGAGTCGGTCTGGTTCCACGAGCTACGCGCGGTCCCCGCCGAGACCGGGATATTCGCTGGCGCTGTGGTGGCCCCGCTGTGTCCTTCGGAAACAGAAGGGTGTCGCCCAGGACGCTGCGGCTCATTCACCCTGGAACATGCAGTCCGCCACGCGGGAGCAAGGCCGTCGGGTTGCGGCAGGAGATCGCCTCCCCGGTCCGGCGGGCAGCGGGGATACTGAGCTTATGGTTGACGACAACGCACGGGACCGGGCCATCTATCACGCGCTGAAGGCCGCCGACGAAGTCGCTGCGGCGCTGCAGACTCATCTCATCGAGGAGCATGGGGCCGACCCCGACCGGGCGGTCGCGCAGAACTCGTTCACCAACTCCTTCAAGCTGCTGCGGCAGGCCCGCGAACGGCTGGGTGAGGGGCTGCGGGCCGTCGGGGCCGACAACATCGCCGGATCGGACGGGATTTCGCTCCGCAACTCCTGACCGCAACCTCCGACGGGTGTTAACACTGGCTGATGGCGCACGAGCAGGACGACGAGCAGGCTCCCGGTTCCGCTGCGGCTGAGGGGGCGCCCAGCGGTCATCACGACCTGCTCAGCTCAGTGCCAGTGCCGAAGGACACCGGCGGGTCAGAGAGCCTGATCACGGTCCTGGTCGCGTTCGCCGTCAACGTGCTCATCGCCGTGGCGAAGTCGGCCGCCGCCGCATTGACCGGCTCGGCGTCCCTGCTGGCTGAGGCCGCGCACTCCTGGGCCGACACGGGCAACGAGATCTTCCTGCTGATCGCCGACCGGCGGTCCCGCCGCCCGCCGGACGTCGCCCACCCGTTCGGTCACGGCCGGGAGGCCTACGTCTGGTCGCTGTTCGCCGCGATCGGGCTGTTCGTGGCGGGAGCCGCGGTCTCCGTCACCCGCGGGATCCAGGAACTCATCAGACCGGAGGCGGCCGGGTACTTCCTGGTCGGGTACGTGGTCCTGGCCCTCTCGTTCGTCCTCGAGGGTGTCTCCTTCCTGCGGTCGGCCCGGCAGGCCAGAGGCGAGGCCGAGTCGCTGCAGCGCGACCTCCTCGAGCACGTCCTGGCCACCTCCGATCCCACCCTGCGGGCGGTGTTCGCGGAAGACGCCGCCGCGCTGGTGGGCCTGGTGATCGCGGCCGCCGGCCTGGGCGCCCACCAGCTGACCGGTTCCCCGGTGCCGGACGCCGCCGGATCGATCCTGGTCGGCGTGCTGCTCGGGGTGGTCGCGATCCTCCTGATCAACCGGAACCTGCGCTTCCTGGTCGGGCAGGAAGCCGACCCCCGGGTGCGGTCGGCCACCATCGCGGCCCTGCTGGCCGCGCCGGAAGTCGCCCGGGTCACTTATCTGCGGCTGGAGATCGTCGGGCCGCGGATGGTCTCGGTGATCGGCGACGTCGATCTCACCGGCGACGACACCGAGTCGCACGTGGCCGTCCGGCTGCGGGCGCTGGAGGCGAAGATCAGCGCCTCACCCGCCGTGGCCGGCGCCGTGCTGAGCCTGTCCGCGCCCGACGAGCCGTCGCTGGTCGCCTAGATGCCCGGCGCTGGCCCTGTGCGCACTGGACCGCCCGGGTCCGGGAGCCGCTGCCCGCTGCCGCGCGACGATGCGCCGGTAGGCTCCATTTTCCTTGAAGATTTTATTGTCATTTCCTGGGTGTTACGGGAGTATCTGCTCTTAGTACTCCTACAGTGGCCGGTTGTGTCTGTCAGTGTTTGTCTGATTTGTCAGATATACCGTCGGGGTCAGCTTGTCGTGGCACACGCTCCGTGACGAGTAGCCATGGGAAGGGGTTCGGAGGGGGCGTCGCCCGGCCGTGGGCTGAGACCAATGCGGAGACAGGCTCCGAAAGGACCGGTCGCACTGCGGGTAATCCCCGCGCTCCAGGTCCCGCTTATGGACGAAAGGACAGACGTTGAAGCGATACGTCATGGCTGCGATCAGTCTCCTGAGCTTCCTCGTCCTCGCGGCCGCCTCGCTTCCGGCGAGCGCCGCGAGCCACGCTGACACACAGGCCCGGGTCATGAGGGCCGCCGCCGAGACCTACTTCGAGCATCCCATCTGCCAGAGCTACAACTCGCTCTGCGTGGACACGTCGAGTCACCCCCCGGGCGGATACGTCGGGCATGACGAGCCGTCGGTCCTGTTCAAGTCCGGCCGGCCCGGCTCGGGCAACGACATGACGTACACGGTCACGCTGCCGAGGGATCCGAAGAAGCAACCCAACAAGACCGGCGTGGGCGGGACGACCTGGAATTTCCAGTTGCGGCCCACGTTCTGGTTCGGCCTCACGCTGTGCGACACCCAGTCCGCACCCGAGTTCACTCACAAGTGCAGGCCCGACACTGACGCCAACAACCTGGTGGGCACCAATCCGAAGGCGCGGGACTACATCGGGAAGCATCCCGGTAACGCGTTTATGGAGCTTCAGTTCTACGGCCCGGGATATGTTCCGCAGTTCGAGGGATTCGGCTGTGCCAAGACGCAGTACTGCGCGGCGATGACCATCGACAGTTTCGTGCAGAACCAGAACACCGGCGTCGCGAACACCAGTGCCTGCAACAACTTCGTCCTCGGCGGCCCTGAGCCGATCAATTGGGCGTACATCACCAAGAGCGGGAAGTCCCAGGCGCCGGCGAACCCGTTGTTCACCGGGACGCTGACCAACCCGAACTTCGCCGCGGTGAACCCGGACTACCCCAAGGACCTGCTCATGCGCCCCGGCGATGTCGTCCGGTTCCGTATCCATGACACCCGGGCCGGGCTCCGGATCGACATGGCCGACCTGACCACCGGCCAGCACGGCTCGATGACCGCGTCCGTGGCCAACGGCTTCGGCCACATCCTGTACACGCCGAAGTCCAAGACGTGCCAGGAGAAGCCGTACGCGTTCCACCCGGAGTACTCGACGGCCAACCCGCGTGGCAACACCTGGTCGGCGCACACGTACAACGTGGCCATGTCCGACGAGATCGGGCACTTCGAGAACTGCCTGGCCATCGACGACGAGGGTAACTGCACCAAGGCCGGCGGCCAGGACCCCGTTATCGACTCCGACGACGTCGGCTGCGTGCCGGGAACCGACTCGCTACTGGTGAAAATCGACGGCTGCACCGGCTCTGACGAAGACTTTGACGGGCAGTCATACCGGCTGGACTGGCCGGGCACGAACCCGAACGTCGCCCGGGACCGGGCCCTGCACCCCTCGCCGGTCCTGTTCACCAGTCCGGTCAGCCACGGAAGGAACTACCCGACGATCGCGTTCGAGACCGACCTGCCGCGGATCGAGGCATCCGACTCGCAGGCCAACCCGCCGTTCTGCGACCGGACGACCGGCGCGAACTGCGTGAACCCGCCGCTCGGCGCGCAGTTCTACCCGTTCTACTCGACCACCGTGAGGCACGGGTCGTGCACCTGGCAGGAGGGCGGCAAGTTCCTGCCCAGGACCACGAACGACTTCGGCGGCAGTTCCACCACTGAATACGGCCCGCTGCTGAAGACCGTCTACCCCACGACCGGATTCACGACGGAGGTGCTCATCAACAACTTCAACAGCGGGAACATGCGCAACCCCTGCAAGGCCCGCGCCTAGGAGCAGCCGGTCATCCATCAGTTAGCGGCACGGACCGCGGCGGGAGAGGGTACACCGTCGCGGTCCGCGCCTCGCTCAGGGCAGCGGCCCGCGGCCAGACTAAGGCGTGGGCACGCTGCTCGGATGCGTCCCGGCCACCAGCCGGCCGTAGCTGCCGGCCGCCTCGGCCAGCAGCCGTCCGGGCCGACGATGACCAGGCCCACTGCCGGACCGGGCCTACCCCGGTGACGCTGGCACAGCCGGAGTCCCGGATGAGAACCGGCTGGTAGCTGCGGCCCCCGGCGGTGAACTCCAGCCGGAGCGCCCCGCCCAGGGCGGCCGGGCAGCGCATCCCGCCCGGCATCCGGGGGAGCGCGCAGAGTGCGGCGGCCAGGGCCGCAGCCCGGGTCCGAGCCGTGATAGTCATCGTTCGCGGAAGGATCTCGACGGGCTGGGCGTCGGTCAGCCGCATCACGACCTGATCGACCTTCGGAGGGCCGGCGCAAAGTGGCGCACTGGCCGACGGGGCTGCGGCGCTCGGCTGCGGGTGACCCGGCCCGGCCCCGGCAGGGCCGCTGGTCGCGCTGCCACAGGCGGCCAGTCCCAGCGCGGCGACCGACACGCCCAGCCCGGCCAGCCGCCGCGTCGTGATCTGCCCGCACATTCCGCCGCCTCCCTCTATCCCGCTTGGACGGGCCGCAGCTGGCTGCGGTTCCATTTCCGTTTCTCCGCCAGTTGGCCCCGGCTTCGACGTGGGTTTCCGCCTGTACCCGGGTAGCTCCAAAGAGCAGGCCGGGCAGAAGGGGCAGGCATGACCGAACTGGTACTGCTGGGCACGGCGGGTGCGCCCCTGCCCGTCGCGGGACGCGGCGGGATCTCGTCGGCGCTCGTCGTGGGCGACCGGGTCTTCGTCGTCGACTGTGGCCGGGGGTCGCCGTCCGCGTTCGCGGACGCGGGCCTGCGCTTCTCCGGCCTGGAGGCGGTGTTCCTCACTCACCTGCACGCCGATCACGTCGGTGACCTGCCCGGCATGCTCCTGTACGGGTGGGGTGTCCGCGAAGGCCGTGACGGCCCGCTGCCGCCGATCCGGGTCTACGGGCCGTCGCGGCCCGACATGATGCCCGAGGGTGACGCCGCCTTCCATCGCGAGACGACGATCCACCCCGAACGGCCCGCTCCCGGCACGACTGACCTGGTCGACAGCCTCCTCGCGGGCTACGCCTACCACCTGAACGTCATGCCGCTGGACGCCCGGATGCCAGACCCGGAAGCCCTGGTCCGGGCCTTCGACATCGCGGTCCCGGCCCGGACTCCGGACCAGCTTCCGGATCCGGTCACCGTCGTCGAGGACGACACGGTCCGGGTCACCACCGTCCCCGTGACGCACGGCCATGCGATCCCGGCGCTCGCCTACCGGTTCGACACCGCGGACGGCTCCGTCGTGTTCTCCGGCGACACCACCGCGAACGACGGCCTGATCGCCCTCGCCCAAGGGGCCGACGTCCTGGTCCACCAGGTCGCCGACCTGGACTACCTAGAGCGGCACGGGGTCACCGGTGAGGCGCTCCGGCGGATGGCCGGGCTGCACACCGACGTCTCCGAGGTCGGCAGCGTCGCCGAACGCGCCGGGGTCGGCGAGCTCGTCCTTAGCCACTATCTCCCGGCGGAGCCGGACGCGATCCCCGAGGCCGAATGGGCCGAGCGCGCGGGGCGGGGCTTTTCCGGGACCACCACGGCAGGCCGGGATGGGCTGCGCAGAACCATCAAACGCATTACTCCGCAATTACCTTAATTTTGCCTGAATATCCCCTAACGCCCCCCGGCCGGCGCACGCTGCCTCGCCAACTCCGGCCTGCCGGCAAAGGGGCAGGACAGGACAGGCGTCCGGGCCGGCTTCTGATTCTTTCCTGCCGTTGTTAGCCTGACTTAAGTAGATGCATGCCTCCCGGCCAGTGTGATCAACCGGTTATTGGCTGTCACATGCTGGACCTGAAAGGAGCAGGCCGTGGCTTCCAGCGTGGCTGACGCGATGGTGGCGTTGCTGAAAAGCTCGGGGGTGCGCCGGGTCTACGGGGTTCCCGGTGACTCCCTCAACGGGTTCACCGATGCGATGCGCCGGGATGGCGGTATCACCTGGGAGCACGTGCGGCACGAGGAGGCGGCCGCGTTCGCGGCCGGCGCGGAGGCGGCGCTGACCGGCGGGCTCGCGGTGTGCGCGGGCAGTTGCGGGCCGGGCAACCTGCACCTGATCAACGGCCTGTACGACGCCAACCGGAGCCGGGTGCCGGTGCTGGCGATCGCGGCGCACATCCCGGAGGTCGAGATCGGCCTGCAGTACTTCCAGGAGACGCGTCCGCAGGAGCTGTTCCGCGGGTGCAGCGTGTACTGCGAGCTGGTCAGCATCCCCGAGCAGATCCCGCACGTGATGGAGAGCGCGATGCGCGCGGCGCTGGAGCGCGGCGGGGTCGCCGTCGTCGTCATCCCGGGCGGAGTGTTCTTCGCCGACGCCCCGTCCGGCGCCCCGGTGCCCCCGGTGCTCAAGACGGCCTCGGTGACCAGGCCGGCCGACGCTCCGCTCGCGGCCGCGGCGCAGGTGCTGAACGGCGCGAGCCGGGTGAGCATCCTGGCCGGAGCCGGATGCGCGGGCGCGCACGACCAGCTCATGCAGTTCGCCGGCGCCCTGCAGGCCCCGATCGTGCACGCCATGCGCGGCAAGGAATGGGTGGAGTACGACAACCGCTTTGACGTCGGGATGACCGGGCTGATCGGGTTCGGCTCGGGTTACCGGGCCATGGAGCACTGCGACGCGCTGGTCATGCTCGGCACCGACTTCCCGTACCGGCAGTTCCTTCCCCAGGGTGTCCCCGTCATCCAGGTTGACGTGCGGGGGGAGAACATCGGCCGCCGGGTGGCGGTGACCCACCCGCTCGTGGGCACGGTCAAGGACACCATCGAGGCGCTGCTGCCGCTGCTGGAGGCCAAGTCCGACAGCAAGCACCTGGACCGGATGACCGCCCACTACCGGCGCGCCCGGGCCAAGCTGGACAAGCTCGCCGAAGCGCGGCCGGGCAACTCGCCGGTGCACCCGCAGTACGTGGCGGCCACGATCAACCGGCTCGCCGCGGCCGACGCGGTCTTCACCGCGGACGTGGGGACGGCGTGCATCTGGATGGCCCGGTACGTGCGGATGAACGGTACGCGCCGCCTGATCGGCTCGTTCAACCACGGGTCGATGGCCAACGCGCTCCCGCAGGCCATCGGGGCGCAGGCGGCCCAGCCGGGCCGCCAGGTGATCTCGATGTCCGGCGACGGCGGGCTGGCCATGCTGCTCGGCGAGCTCATCACGCTGCGCCAGCAGCACCTTCCGGTGAAGGTCGTGGTGTTCAACAACGGCGCGCTGTCCTTCGTGGAGCTGGAGATGAAGGCGGCCGGGATCGTCACCTACGGCACCGACCTGGACAACCCGGACTTCGCCGGGATCGCCCAGGCCACCGGGCTGTTCGGGGCCCGGGTGGAGAAGGCGGGCGAACTGGAGGACGCGCTGCGCGCGGCGTTCAGTCATGACGGCCCGGCCCTGGTCGAGGTCCGCACCGACCGCTACGAACTCTCGCTGCCGCCCAAGCTGACCTACGGCGAGGTCAAGGGCTTCACGCTGTACGCGACCAGGACCGTCTTGTCCGGCGAGGGCAAGGAACTGGTGGAGCTGGCCAAGACAAACCTGCGGGAACTGGACGTCGAGTAAGGCGGGCGGCGGTTATGGGCAGTCTCGAGGAGATCCTGGCTGGCTACGGCGGCCTCCAGGCCGGGCAGGAAGCGTTCTACAAAGACCTGCACAGCCATCCGGAGTTGTCGCACCAGGAGCACCGCACGGCCGAGCGCGTCGCCGGGAAGCTGCAGGAGTATGGCGCCGCGGTCCAGACGGGCATCGGCGGGACAGGAGTCGTCGGCGTCCTGGCCAACGGCGCCGGGCCCACGGTGCTGCTGCGGGCCGAACTGGACGCGCTGCCGGTCAAGGAGGACACCGGCGCGGACTACGCCAGCACCGCGACCGCGAAGGACGCCCAGGGCCATGAGGTCCCGGTCGCCCACGCCTGCGGCCATGACATGCACATGTCCTGCCTGCTGGGCATGGTCAAGCTCATGTCCGATCACCGTGACCAGTGGAGCGGGACCCTGCTGCCGCTCTTCCAGCCGGCCGAGGAGACCGGCGACGGGGCGCAGGGGATGGTTGACGACGGCTTGTGGAAGCGCGTTCCCGTGCCCGACGTGGCCCTGACCCAGCATCTGCTGGGCGGGATGGCCGGAACGGTCCTGACCCGTTCCGGCCCGTTCATGGCCACCGAAGACAGCATCAACGTGACCGTGTACGGGAAGGGCGGCCACGGCGCCAAACCGCAGAACACCATCGACCCGGTGGTGCTGGCGGCCATGGCCGTGATCCGGCTGCAGACCATCGTGTCCCGCGAGGTCGCGCCGGGCGAGATCGCGGTGGTGACGGTCGGCAGTGTCCAGGCCGGGACCAGGAGCAACCTCATTCCCGACCACGCCCTGCTGGAACTGAACCTGCGCAGCTACTCAGACGAGACCCACCAGCGCATGCTCGCGTCCGTCCAGCGGATCGTGCGGGCCGAGAGCCAGGCCTCCGGCTCACCCCAGGACCCGGAGTTCGACACCATCGGCAGCTTCCCGCTCACGGTCAACGATCCGGCCACCACGGAGCAGGCCGCGGCTGCCTTCGCCGCCCACTTCGGCGACCGCGCCGGCGAGATCGACCGGCAGACCGTCAGCGAGGACTTCAGCAACATTCCCAACGCGGCCGGGGTGCCCTACACCTACTGGGCGCTCGGCTACACCGAGGAGAAGACCTACCGCGCCGCGGAGAAGGCCGGGCGGCTGCAGGATCTGACCTCCAACCACTCACCGAAGTTCCTGCCGCCGCTGCAGCCCTGCCTGCGGACCGGCACCGAGGCCCTGACCACCGCCGCGCTAGCCTGGCTGGCGCGCAAATAAAGCACCGAGACGGCGATTGGACCTGGGATGGGCACTGGAAAGCGCGGCATTACCCCGCTCGCCGCCGTGGTGAGCGGCGTCCTGGCCGGGGTCGTGGGGACGGTCTGCCTGGACGCGGTGAACTACCTGAAGTACCGCAGCACGGGCGGTAAGGACAGCCCGCTCACGTGGGAGTTCCCGAAGGTCGACCGCTGGGACCAGGCGCCTGCCCCCGGGCAGGTCGGCAAGCGCCTGATCGAGGGCTTCACGCAGCGCGAGCTGTCCGATCGGTGGGCGGGTCCGGTCAGCACCGTCATGCACTGGTCCTACGGGTCGGGATGGGGGGCGCTCTACGGGGTCCTGGCCGGGTCCTTGCGCAGGCCGAACCCCCTCTATGGCCTGCCGCTGGGCGCGACGGCCTGGATCTCGGGGTACGTCCTGCTGCCCGAGGCCGGGCTCTACAAGCCGATCTGGGAGTACGACGCCAAGACGCTGGCCGGTGACCTGAGTGCCCATCTCGGGTACGGCACGGGCACGGGCGTCACCTTCTGGCTGATCACCAAGATCTGGCGCTAGCGGCGGCGGCCGTCCGGGCGCGCCGCCGGATACTAGGAGACCTGCTTTCCCAGGTTGGCCAGGGACTCCGCGATGTCACGGCGCATTTTAGGGACGAGCAGCCGGATCACCGCGCTGAGCGCGCCCTGGACGTTGACCTTCTTGACCACCCGGACCCGTCCCCCGGCGACCGGATCGACCACATGGTCGAAGACCAGCTTCCCGATGGGCGTCGGGCATTCGGTGACGTAGCGGTGGCCGGCGTCCACCATGGTGATGGTGAAGGCGCCGCCGAGGTTGCCACGCTGCTTGGCCCAGCCGGACACGCCGGCTCGAACGGGCCGTCCAGCCGGGCGATCTCCTTGCTGACGTCCCATTCTGGCCAGCGGTCTACGTCGGTCCACACCTTCCAGACCGTGGCTGGGTCAGCTTCGAACGTTGCTTCAGCTTCGAATAGGTACATGCCTTGCCCCTCGGGGAGGCGGCGCAGAGATTAAAAGCTAGCCGGCCGGCACGGCGAGCAGGGTAACTAAGCACCTTCGTGAGGCATTTGATACCCGGCCGGGCATCCCAGCCGGGCGCGGCCTGTTTTGGTGCCGGGCCAGGATGAACCTTTGGCCGCACCCAGGTAGTCGTATTGACTGTTGGGTCGAGCTGGCCGGAGGTGCGGTGGACGCCGAGGTCGAAGGATTCGTGCAGTTCGTTGCGGCGCGTCAGCGTTCGCTGCAGCGAACGGCGTGGCTGCTGACCGGTGACTGGGCGCTGGCCGAGGACCTGGTGCAGACCGCGCTGGTGCGGTCGTGGCCGCGGTGGGAGCGGATCAGGCGGCGCGACGACCCGGAGATCTACGTGCGCCGGGCCATGGTGAACACCTGGTCGAGCTGGCGCCGCCGCAAATGGCGGTCCGAGCACCCCTCGGGGGCGGTGCCCGACGGCCCGGCGGCCGGGGACCTGGCCGCCGAGGCCGCGGCGCGGGTGGCGGTGCGCGGTGCCCTGGCCAGGCTGACCGACCGGCAGCGGGCGGTGCTGGTGCTGCGCGTGTTCGATGACCTCTCGGAGGCGCAGGTCGCGCAGGTGCTGAACTGCGCGATCGGGACGGTCAAGAGCACCATGGCCCGGGCCGTGGCCCGGCTGCGCGAGGACCCCCAGATGGCCGAGTTCATGGAGCGGGAGGCCCGGTGACCGGGATAGACAGGCGGCTGCGGGACCTCCTGGATGCCGCCACGGGGGAGCCACCGCACCAGGTGAGCGCCGAGGCGGTGCGCCGCCGGGTTTCCCGGCGCCGGGCCCGGGAGTACCTGGCCGGGGCCGCGGCCGTCGCCGTGATCGCCGCCGGTGTCCCCCTGGGCATCGGGGCAGCCGGCCATGCCCCTGGGCCAGCCGGACGGCACCGGTCACCGGCCGGCCGGACCGTCTACGTGGCCTACGACATCGCCCATGGGATCGAACAGGGACACCCCTGTGGTCATCCCCATCAGCACAGCCGCCAGCCAGGCCGGAAACCCGATCAAGGTCGGCGATGGGGCGATTGACGTCGACGGCGGCCAGATCGCGATCACGCCGGACGGGAAGACCGCCTACGTGCCCACCAACGCCACCGGCACGGTCATCCCCATCAGCACAGCCACCAACCGGGCGGGCCAGCCGATCAACCTCGGCCACAACCGTACGGTATGGCCCTGACTTCATCGCGATCACCCCGGACGGGAAAACCGCCTACGTCGCCAGCCTGGCCTTTAACACGGTCACCCCGATCAACACGGCCACCAATACCCCCGGCCAGCCGATCCGCGTCGGGCTCCGGCCCGGTCTGGATCGCGATCACCCCGGACGGGAAGACGGCCTACGTCGCCAGACGCAGAGCCAGCCGGGCACGGTCACCCCGATCGACACGGCGACCAACACCGCTGGCCTGCCGATCCACGTCAGCCACGACCCGTTCGATATCGCGATTACCCCGGACGGGAGGACCGCCTACGTCCTCAGCCGTTCGAGTAGCAAGCACACCAGGGCCGTGGTGACGCCCATCAACACGGCCACCAACACCCCGGGCCAGCCGATCTACCTCCCTGGCGCTGGGCGGCTACGGCTTCATCGCGATTACCCCGGACGGGAAGACCGCCTACGTCACCACCGGCTACCCGCGCGCGGTCATCCCGATCAGCACGGCCACCAACCGGGCCGGGAAGCCGATCCAGATCGGCCACAACAACGGCAGCGGCAGCCAGATCGTGATCACCCCGGACGGGAAGACCGCCTACGTCGTCATCAGGCCCGCACGAGGTCATCCCGATCAGCACGGCCACCAACACCGCGGGCCAGCCGATCCAGCTGAGATCCGGCCTGCCGTACCCAGCTGCTCGCCACGCCCGAGCTCAGTATCGCGTTCACGCCCGATGGGAAGACCGCTCTACGTCGCCTGCGAGGGCGCGGTCATCCCGATCAGCACGGACACCAACACTCCCGTCAGCCGATCCGCCTCCCCCTCGGGTATCCCTTCCTATCGCGATCAAGCCATGAGGCGCACCGGGCCGTGACCTGCACGGCGGCCAGGTCACGGCCCGGTGAAACGCCGGACCGCGCGCTTACGCCCCGGAAGTGGCCGGCAAACCCGGTTCGATAACCTGGCCCTAACGGCTCGGCAGCGCGGCCTGGTTGATTACCCGGGCTTCATATGGGCAGCGGCTGGGCGATCCATCCCGTACGCCACCGTTCGCTCCACGTCCCGTAGCGCCCGCACCGCCAGCAGAAGGAAGGGCCTGACATGAGCAGCCAGACTCAGCCGCTCACCGGAATCGACCTCGCGGTCGCCGGTGACCTCGCCGCACAGCTCCGGGTGGACTCCATCCGGTCCAGCACGAGCGCCGGATCCGGGCATCCCACCTCCAGCATGTCCGCCGCGGACCTGCTGGCCGTGCTGGTCGGCCGTCACCTGCACTACGACTGGGACAACCCGCGCGCCGACCACAACGACCACCTGATCTTCTCGAAGGGGCACGCGTCCCCGCTGCTGTACTCCGTCTACAAGGCGGTGGGGGTGGTGTCCGACGAGGAGCTGATGACCGGGTACCGGCGGTTCGGGTCCCGCCTGGAAGGCCATCCCACCCCGATACTGCCCTGGGTTGACGTCGCGACCGGATCGCTCGGCCAGGGACTGCCTGACGGGGTGGGGGTAGCGCTGGCGGGCCGGTATCTCGACCGGCTCCCGTACCGGGTCTGGGTGCTGTGCGGGGACAGCGAGATGGCTGAGGGCTCCATCTGGGAGGCCCTGGACAAGGCCGGGTACTACCAGCTGTCCAACCTGACCGCGATGGTGGACGTCAACCGCCTGGGACAGCGCGGCCCCACCGAGATCCAGTGGGACCTCGCCCGCTACCAGCAGCGCGCCGAGGCGTTCGGCGCGCGGGTGCTGACCATCGACGGTCACGACCTCAGCGAGATCGACGAGGCCTTCCGCTCCGCCGCGGAGGACAGCTCCGGCCAGCCCACGGTGATACTGGCCCGCACCATCAAGGGGAAGGGGTTCTCCGAGGTCGAGGACCATGAGGGCTGGCACGGCAAGCCCTTCCCGCCCGACATGGCCGCCCGGGCCATCGCGGAACTGGGCGGCGAGCGCAGCCTGCTGGTCCGCGGCCCGCTGCCTGCCGACGCTGCCCCCGGTCCCGCGCCGGCCATGCCCAGCGCGGCCGACCAGGCCCACGGCGCCCCGACGACTCCGGCACCACAGGCGCCGGCCTACTCAGTGGGGGACAAGGTCGCCACCCGCAAGGCGTACGGCGACGCGCTGGCCGCGCTCGGCACCGACCGGCCCGAGGTGGTGGCGCTGGACGGTGAGGTGAGCAACTCCACCCACGCCGACGAGTTCGCCAAGGCCTATCCCGGGCGCTACTTCGAGATGTTCATCGCCGAGCAGCAGATGGTCGCGGCCGCCGTGGGGCTCAGCGCCCGCCACTACGTCCCGTTCGCCTCGACGTTCGCTGCCTTCTTCACCCGCGCGTACGACTTCATCCGGATGGCCGCCATCTCGCAGGCCAATATCCGGCTGTCCGGATCGCACGCCGGCGTGGAGATCGGCGCGGACGGGCCCTCCCAGATGGCTCTGGAAGACCTGGCCATGATGCGCGCGGTGCACGGATCAACGGTGCTGTACCCGAGCGACGCCACCAGCACGGCCGCGCTCGTGCGGGAGATGGCGGACCGCCCCGGCATCAGCTACCTGCGGACCACCCGCGGCGCGTATCCGGTGCTGTACGACAGCGCGGAGGCCTTCCCGGTCGGCGGCTCGAAGGTCTTGCGGTCGGGCCCGGACGACGCCGTGACCCTCATCGGTGCCGGGGTCACCCTGCATGCCTGCCTGGCCGCCGCGGACCTGCCTGGCCGGGGACGGCATCCAGGCCCGGGTGATCGACCTGTACTCCGTCGCGCCCATCGACACCGAAACGCTCGTGGCCGCCGTAGCCGCCACGAGCGGCCGCCTGGTCGTGGCCGAGGACCACTACCCCGCGGGAGGGCTCGGCAGCGCGGTGAGCGATGCCCTGCTGGCGGCGGGACCACAGCCACTGCACCTGGCTCATCTGTGTGTCCGGGAGCTGCCTGGTTCCGGGAGCAGCACTGAACTGCTGGCCGCGGCCGGCATCGACGCCGAGCACATCGCGGCCGCCGCCCGCGAGCTGGTGAAGGCCTAACGCGTACGTGCTGCGGGCGGAACAGAACCGCGGGTGGAACAGGACTGAGTGACGTGGACCTGGCCGGCCGTGCGTTCGACTGGATCGCGTCGGTGGCGGTCGCGGCCGACGGCGGCCTGGCGTGGCTCGAGGACGGGGTGCTGTTCGACGACCTCTACTCCGGCACGGCGGGGGTGCTGCTGGGCTGCGCCGAAGCCGAGGCGGCCGGCCTCGGCACGTCGCACGTCGCGGCCGGCGCCCGGGCCGGCTGCTGTCCCTGGCCCGGCAGGGCCCGGGCGTGGCCACGATGCCCGACGACGGCGTGTTCTCCGGGTGGGCGGGCGCCGCGGTGGCGCTGCGCGCCTGGTCGGACGCGACCGGGGACCCCGCCGCCGCGGAAACCGCCGCCCAGGTGACGCGGCAGATCGCCGGGCGCGTCAGGCAGGTGCCGGGCCCGAGGCCAGTACACCGACATCATCGCCGGCGA
Source organism: uncultured Actinomycetes bacterium (assembly GCA_963781085.1). Classification (GTDB taxonomy): domain Bacteria; phylum Actinomycetota; class Actinomycetes; order Streptosporangiales; family Streptosporangiaceae; genus RYN-230. The sequence continues at coordinate 190,159 of CAWAES010000036.1, read as the reverse complement.
CGCTGGCCTCCTGCTGGTCCTGATCGCCGACGACTCGGACACGTCGGTCCAGGCCGCGCAGATCCTGGCCGGCCGCTGGCCGACGCGGCTGAACCGGCCCCCGGCGGGCTCCACTGGCGGATGGAAGCGACCACGAAGTCCATCATGCCGGGGTTCTCCCACGGCACCGCCGGGGCCGCCTACGCCCTGGCCGCCGCCGGTTGCGCCCTGCACCGCCCCGACCTGGTGGATGTCGCCACCCGGGGCGCCGAGGCGATCCTCGCCGCCGGAGACCATCCCGGCGGCTGGGCGGTGCCGCTCCAGATACCACCGCGGCCGGACCGCCCTGACGTCATGTACGGCTGGTGCCACGGCGCTGCGGGCACGGCGCGGCTATTCGTGATCTTGAACGAGATCGACCCGCAACCGCGCTGGCAGCACGCCATCGACGCCTGCCTGGAGGCGCTGCGCGACAGCCGGCTGCCCGCCCGGCTCTATCCGGGCTACTGGGACAACCTCGCCCGGTGCTGCGGCACCGCGGGAGTCGGGCAGTTCCTGCTCGACCGCTACCAGGCCACCGGCGACACCGCGCTGCTCGACTGGACCGCCGTCCTGGCCGCCGACGTCGCCGCCCGGGCCCTGACCACCGCGCAGGGCGTCAGCTGGTCCAACACCGAGCACACCAAGACCCCGCCCGAGCTCGCGCCGGAACCGGGGTTCATGCAGGGCGCGGCCGGAATCGCCGCTGGCTGGCCCGGCTGCACGCGCTCCGCACCCGCCCCGGCTCCCCGGTGGCCAGGCCCGGCCCCGCCTGGCTGTGACCGCTTCCAGACCTCTATGAAGAGCGACCCGCGACGAGCCTGACCGCCAGGCTGGCCAGGGAACCCGCGCTTCGACTGGAATATTCATGCAGAGCACGGCATACTTTTGCGTATGTCGAAGGTCATAACCTCCCTGCCCATCGGTGAGCGCGTCGGGATCGCCTTCTCTGGCGGGCTCGACACGTCGGTCGCGGTCGCGTGGATGCGCAACAAGGGTGCCGTGCCGTGCACGTACACCGCTGACCTCGGGCAGTACGACGAGCCCGACATCGCCTCGGTCCCCGGCCGGGCCAGGTCCTACGGCGCCGAGATCGCCCGGCTGGTCGACTGCCGCGCGGCGCTCGCGGAAGAAGGGCTGGCCGCGCTGACCTGCGGGGCGTTCCACATCCGCTCGGGTGGCCGGTCCTACTTCAACACCACCCCGCTGGGCCGGGCCGTCGCGGGCACGCTGCTGGTCCGGGCGATGCTCGAGGACGACGTGCAGATCTGGGGAGACGGCTCGACCTTCAAGGGCAACGACATCGAGCGCTTCTACCGCTACGGGCTGCTGGCCAACCCGAGCCTGCGGGTCTACAAGCCGTGGCTCGACGCGGCCTTCGTCAGCGAGCTCGGCGGCCGCCACGAGATGAGCCTCTGGCTGACCGACCACGGCCTGCCGTATCGCGACAGCGCCGAGAAGGCCTACTCCACCGACGCGAACCTCTGGGGCGCCACCCACGAGGCCAAGACCCTCGAGCACCTCCGCAACGGGATCGAGACGGTCCAGCCGATCATGGGCGCGCGGTTCTGGGACCCGGCGGTCGAGATCACGCCGGAGGACGTCACGATCGGCTTCGAGCGGGGCCGGCCGGTGACGGATCGACGGATCGGAGTTCGCCGCCCCGGCCGACCTGGTCATGGCGGCCAACACGATCGCGGGCCGGCACGGCATGGGCATGTCCGACCAGATCGAGAACCGGATCATCGAGGCCAAGAGCAGGGGAATCTACGAGGCGCCGGGCATGGCGCTGCTGCACGCCGCCTACGAGCGGCTGGTCAACGCGATCCACAACGAGGACACGATCGCGAACTACCACACGGAGGGGCGCCGGCTCGGGCGGCTGATGTACGAGGGCCGCTGGCTCGACCCGCAGGCGCTGATGCTGCGCGAGTCGCTGCAGCGCTGGGTGGGCGCCGCGGTCACCGGCGAGGTCACCCTGCGGCTGCGCCGCGGTGAGGACTACTCCATCCTCGACACCACCGGCCCGGCGTTCAGCTACCACCCCGACAAGCTGTCGATGGAACGCACCGAGGACTCCGCGTTCGGCCCGCTGGACCGGATCGGCCAGCTCACCATGCGCAACCTCGACATCGCCGACTCGCGCGCCAAGCTCGAGCAGTACGTCGGCCTGGGCATGGTCGGCACCGCGCACGCCGAGCTGATCGGCGCGGCCGCCGACACCGAGCTGGTGGGCGACATGGTTCAGGGGGAGCCGAGGCCATCGCCTCGCGCGGCGAAGTCGACCAGGACGAGGAACTCCTCGACCGCGCCGCGATGGAGGTCGGCACGGACTGACCCGGGTGACCGCTGACTGACCCAGGCGGAGGCGATCAGCTCGGCGACTTCACGGTCTCCTGGGCCCATCCTGTCGCTCCGGGACCTAGCGCAGCGGCGGCCGTGATGACCGTCGACCCACCAGGCGTGTGAATGGTGGCCCGGAAGTGGCCATGGGCGTCCGCGACCGTGCGGGTGACTGACGTCGGGTTGGACCGCCCCGGCCGCCCGGCCGAGATCACGACGGTCGCTCCCGGGGCCGTGGTGCCAGTGACCACGGTGCGAGCAGTAGCGACGGCCGTCCCGGCCCGGGGAGAAGTGATCGAGACCTGGAGGGCAGCCGGGAGAGAGTGCCGGACGTAGCGGTCCGCAGTGATGGCCGGCTGGTCAGCCAGCGTTCCAGCCTGAAGGTCCGTGACGAGCCGGAGGTACTGGGCCTGAGCCCAGATGAGCGGCCCGGCGGAGCCGGCTGGCTTGCCGTTGACGAAGCCGATGGACGCGGTCTTGGGCGCCGAGCCGTAGCGGGATGCGGGCAGGTCAGGGTCTTCCCAGGCCTGCTCGGGGACGAGTCCCAGCCCCGAGGTCATGTTCTCCATCGTCTGCAGGAGCTGGACCGCGCTGGCGGTCTGCCCGGTCTGGAGGTCCTGCTCGGCCCGCTCACCGTCGAGCAGCGGCCAGAGATGCCCGGACCCGGCGGCGGTGGGGAACCAGGGCGCTCCGGCGGGGGAGCAACTGGTCGGGTCCGGGACGTAGCAGTCACCGTAGCCATCGGTGCTGCCCTTGGCCTTCACGCCGTAGCGGTGCCAGCCGGGCCCGGAGGCGGTCTGGGTCCCGATGACGGAGTCGACCACCTTCAGCGACGCCTGGACGTCGGGATCGGTGGCCGGGAGCTCGCCCAGGCGGGTCAGCTCCAGGAATCCGGCGTCGATGACGGAACGCTGGTCCACCTTGGGCAGGCTCCCGTTGCCGAGGGCGTAGCTCTCGGCCGTGTTGGGGTGCCCCTTCGGGGACAGCCGGATGAAGTAGCGGCCGTCGCCGTAGGGCCCGGTGCTGGTCACCGTCCATCTCTTGACGTTGCGCTGGTAGTGGTCGGCCGTGGCCAGGTACAGGGCGGCCCGCGCCCGGTCGCCCGCCGCCTCGGCCAGGTGCGAGGCGGCGACCAGGCCGGCGATCTCAGCCGCGATGGTTGACGGTGAGTAGCCCGGATGCTCCTCCCACCGCTCTACCCCGTACGCAGGTCCGTGATCGACGATGAAGTCGGCCGCGGGCCGGACGTGGTTCGCGGTAGAACCGCACGTCCCCGGCGAAGCCACCCTCCCAGGCCATGAGTACCGGGTAGGCGTCCTCGTCGATTTCGAACAACCCGAAGGTGTCCGGGGCGACCGCCCCGTTGATCAGGGAATTGCGGGGGAAGCTGCCGTCGGGCTGCTGAGTCCTGTCGAAGAGGAACCGCACCATCGCCCGGGCGCTCCCGGTGTCCCCGTCGGCGAGCAGCCCGGTGAACGTCTCATAGCTGTCGCGGGCGAACACCTCGCGGTAAGTCCACCCCGGATGGGTCGTCGTGGCCGGAACTGACTGGCCCCACGGGTCGGTGGGCGAGGCGACGAACGCGCCTGAGTAGGTCTTGTCCTCGTCGGCCTTCAGCACGTTCGCGGACAGCCAGTACATGGCCCGCATCCGGGCGCCGGCGCCGGGTGACAGTCCGGGCAGCGAGGCTGGCGGGGGGCGGAGCGTGCGGTCGTACCGGCGCCAGCCCGTCTACGTACCCGGCCAGGGTGCGGCCGAACGGGGCCCTGGCGCTGGCGAGCGCCGCTCTGCTCGCCGCCCGCGCGCCGGGGCCGAAGCCAAGAGCGAGCGAGAACGGCCGGCCGGGGGTCGCGTCGATCTCGGCGGTCTGCACGACGTTGCCGTCGGTGGCGGCGCGGTACTGGTTGACCAGCCGGTAGTGGGCGTCGAGCTGCCTAAGCCCGTCACTGGGCGTGCCCACGAAACCGCTGGACTCAGCGCGCGAACGGCTTGCTGGCGACCAGCGCCCCGGTGACCCGGGCCGCGAACGGGCCACTGGGCGCGTGGGTGTCAGAGGAGATCAACGCGGTCGTGCGCGGCGCGATCGTGGCGCTGTTGGCGCCCGCGTTGGAAGAGCCCCCTCCTCCGGTGTTGTCGATGGTCGCGTCCCACCGGGCGTAGACCTTCAGCCCAGCCACCGAGGCCCAGTTCCCGTGCAGCGGCAGCAGCCGGGTCCGCATGACGACGCTGTCCCGGGCCGGGTCGGTGATGTAGTCGGTGACCAGCTGAAAACTGTGGCGGGTGTCGGTGCTGGTCACCTGGCAGACCATGCCACTGGGATCAGGGGAGCTCACCGAGTAGGTCATGTCCCGTTGCTGCAGGTCGGAGAAGGTCGAGCCGTTGGTGACGATGTACTGCAGCGTGCCGTTGTCGGTGTTCTCGATCGTCGGGCTGTACACGTCCGAGAGCACCCCGCCGGCCACCGTGAACCACACCTTCGACCCGGTGCCCTGGGCGGTGCCGAAGCAGTCCTTACGGGAGCTATCCAGGTACGCCTGGGTACCGGGCCGTCCAGGCGCGCTGCCGCTGGGTACTGACACCGCAGAACTGTGAGCGGCGGAACTGGCCGGCGCGGCCGCGGCGATCGGTCCGGGCACGAGCACCGTTGACGCGAGGAGGCCGGTGGCTGACAGTCCGAGCGCGGTCCAGATCGAAGGCCTCATCGTTCCCCCTCGACGCTCACTGCACTGTGAGCGAAGCTAGTAAGAGCCTAGGAAGTGCCCGCCACGCGAAGCTCGACACATGCTGCGGGCCGGAAAACTGCCGCGCACCGTCCAGCCCTGTGCCCGCGTCGCCACCACCCCCCAGGTGCTGGGCTGGCCGCGCCCATGTCACAGACGGCCGGGCTGTCTCGTCTTAGATCTCAGAGACAGGGTCCGGATCAGGAAGGTGATGGTCATGCGGGTGTTCGTGGCGGGCGGGACCGGGGTCTTGGGGCGGCGGCTGGTGCCCCAGCTCGTGGCCCGGGGCCACCAGGTGACGGCCACCACGACCAGCGCGGCCAAGCTGGACCTGCTGGCCCAGCTGGGCGCGGCGGGCGTCGTGATGGACGGGCTGGACGCGGCGTCGGTCGGTGAAGCGGTGGCGGCCGCCCAGCCGGACACGATCGTGCACGAGATGACCGCCATCAGTCCCGCCCACGCGGGCCAGCCCGACATCAAGCACATCGACCGGTGGTTCGCCGGCACCAACCGGCTGCGCACCGAGGGCACGGACCACCTGCTGGCCGCCGCCGAGGCGACGGGCGTGCCCCATTTCGCCGCGCAGAGCTACGCCAGCTGGAACGGAATCCGCACGGGCGGATGGGTGAAGACCGAGGAGGATCCGCTGGACCCGGGGGAGGGGACGATCATGCACGCGGGGGCGGTGGCGATCCGCCACGTCGAGGACGCGGTGCTCGGGGCGGGCGGCGTAGTCCTGCGATACGGCGGGTTCTACGGGCCGGGCGCCACCGACGACCAGGTCGAGCTGATCCGCAAGCGGCAGTTCCCGCTCGTCGGGCGCGGCACCGGCTACAGCTCGTGGGTGCATCTCGACGACGCGGCGAGCGCGACCGTCCTGGCTGTCGAGCAGAAGGCCAGAGGCGTGTTCGACGTCGTCGACGACGAGCCGGCCCCGGCCAGCGAATGGCTGCCTTATCTGGCCGCGTGCGCGGGGGCGAAGCCGCCGATGCGGGTCCCCAGGTGGCTGGCCCGGCTGCTGGCCGGGGAGGCGGCGGTGACGATGATGACCGAGGGGCGCGGCTTCTCCAACGCCAAGGCCAAGCGGGAGCTCGGCTGGCAGCTGCGCTATCCGTCGTGGCGGCAGGGCTTCCGGGAGGGCCTCGGATGACCCGGACCGCGGAGTTCGAGGAGCTGCGGCCGCTGCTGTTCGCGATCGCCTACCGGATCCTCGGCAGCGTCAGCGAGGCCGAGGACGCGGTCCAGGAGACCTGGCTGCGCTACGAGGCCACCCCGGCCGAGCCCAGGTCGGCCAAGGCGTTCCTCTCGGCGGTGGTGACCCGGGTCTCGATCGACGTGCTGCGCTCAGCCCGCGTCCGGCGGGAGGCGTACGTCGGGCCGTGGTTCCCCGAGCCGCTGCTGACCGACCCCTACGCGGACCCGCAGCGGTCGGCGGAGCTGGCCGACTCGGTGTCGATGGCGGCGCTGCTCCTGCTGGAGCGGCTGACCCCGCTCGAGCGCGCGGTGTTCGTGCTGCGGGACGTGTTCGGGTTCAGCTTCCCGGAGATCGCCTCGGCCGTGGGGCGGTCGGAGGCGGCGTGCCGCCAGCTCGCGGTGCGGGCCCGGGGTCATATGGACGCCGGGCGCCCCCGGTTCGAGGCCGACCGCAAGGAGCGCGACGAACTGGCCGGGCGGTTCTTCGGCGCCTTCCGGGACGGGGACGTCGAGGGGCTGCGCGAGCTCCTCGCCGCCGACGTGCAGATGGTCGGGGACGGCGGCGGCAAGGCCCCGCAATGGGCCAGGCCCATCAACGGCGCCGAGAAGGTGGCCCGGGTGCTCGCCGCGATCGTCTCGCCGCTGGTCCTGGTCGGCGGCGTGATGGAGCCGCACGAGGTGAACGGCCAGCCGGGCGCGATCTTCCGCGACCGGGACGGCAAGGTGGTCAACACCATGGCGCTGGACATACTCGGCGGGCGGGTCCAGACGATCCGCTCGGTGATCAACCCCGACAAGCTCAGGCACGTGGGCCCGGTGGCGGACGCCTGGGCTGTCCTCCGCGAGGCGAGCGCCGCCCGCCGGTCCGCGGACTGAGACCAGGCCGCGGCGCCGTCACCCGGCCGGCGCGTCGTCCGGCCGGCCTGCGTCGTCCGGCTGCGCGGTGGCCGTCCCGCCTCGTGAGCGGTAGGCGGACACGATCAGGTCGGCGACAGCGTCCAGCGGCAGGGCCGTGCTGTCGATGTGCAGGTGGAACAGGTCCGGGTCGTCGATGTCGGCCTTGTAGAGCCGGCGGACGTAGTGCGCCCGGGCCCGGTCCACCTCAGGCAGCCGCTGCTGCGCGGTCGCCTCGTCGGTGTTCTCGATCCGGGCGGCCTGGGCGATACGCGCCTCGGGCGGGCCGAACAGCCGGACCCGCAGGACGCCTGGCTCGTTGCGGAACGCTGCCGCGCCAGCGCGCCCGAGGATGACCGCGCCGGAGACGAGGGCGGCCCGCATGATGGCGTCGGCCTGCTCACGGAACAGCGCCCCGTCACCAGGCGGGGCGATCAGGTCACGCGGCAGCGTGTCGGTGTGCGTGGCGATGACCCCGGCGGCCAGCGGGACCAGCGCACTGATGAAGCGATCGGGCAGGGAGCGGCGGGCCGCACCGCCTTCCGCCTCCTTGGCCGACACCTGCAGCTGCGCCGCGACGCGTGAGCTGATCGCCCGGTCCAGCAGGGGCAGGCCCAGCAGCGTGGCCACGCGCGGGGCGACGACACTGCCGCCTGCGCCGTAGCCGGCCGAGATGGTGACACCAGGCATCGCAGGCTGCCTCCTTAGCGGGCGAAATGGCACGCGCAGCAGAACCTTACGGCGGCGGTCAGGGATTAGTCAGTCCGCCCGGCAACGACGCTGGTCAACGGGAGGGGCCTGGCGGCCGTCATTGCTTCAGGCCGTGCTCGATCGCCTCGATGATGCGCGGCCGCAGCTCGGCCGGGCTGATGATCGAGTCCACCGAGCCGACCTCGACGGCGCGCTGGATGCTGTGCACGCGGTCGAACTCCGCCGCCGTCTCGCCCAGCTTCTCGGCCCGCACCGACGCCTGCGTCTCGGCCAGTTCGGCCGTCAGCGCCGCCCGCTCGGCGCCGCTGACCTCGCCCAGGCGGGCCTGCAGCGACGTCACCCGCGGGTCGTTCGCGGTGCGGGTGTTGACCTCGCCGGCGAACACGACCGCCGCGGCGGGGGCGCCGCCGAGCACGGAGGCGAACGAGCCCTCCAGGGCGAGCACGGTCATGCGCGGGTTCAGCGCCTTGGAGAAGACCACGAACGCGCCGCCGTGGTACCGGGAGATCACGGTGAACACGATCGGGCCGTCGAAGTTGACGATGGCCCGGCCGATCTCCGCGCCGTACTCCAGCTGCAGCGCGCGCATCGACTCCGGCGAGCCGTCGAAGCCCGACAGGTTGGCCAGCACCACCAGCGGGCGGTTCCCGCTGGCCGCGTTGATCGCGCGGGCCGCCTTCTTCGACGAGCGCGGGAACAGCGTGCCGGCCGTGTAGGTGTCCGGGCCGTCGGTGGGCGGGAAGCCGCGGCGCGGCACCGAGCGGGACTCGATGCCGAGCAGGCACACCGGGCGCCCGCCGATATGCACGTCCTGCACGACCGCCGTGTCCGCGTCCGCCATCCCCGCCCAGCGTTCCAGCACCGGATGGTCCTGGTCGGACAGCGCGCGCATCACCGTGCGGATGTCGAACGGCTTCTTCCGGTCCGGGTTGTGCCCGGCGGAGAAGATCTGCCCCACCGTGGTGAAGTCGCTGCCGGCCACGTCGTGCGGGTAGCCGGACACGTCGCGGCCGGCCGGGTCGGTGGTGGCCGCCTGCCGCGGCCCGGACTCACCCGGCACCACGTAGCTGTGGTCGTAGTGCGCCATCAGGATGTCGCGCGCCCCGGCCAGGTTCGGCGCCCAGTACTGCGCCTGCCCGTTCGGGCCCATCACCCGGTCATAGCCGCCGATCCCGAAGTTGTCCTCGGCCGACACGCCACCAGAGAAGTCCAGCGACTGCTTGCCGGTGAGCACCATCGCCGACTCCGGTGTCATCACCAGGATGCCCCGGGTGTGCATGAGCATCGTGGCCTCGGCGTTCCAGTACGGCTGGGCGCCCACGTTGATACCGGCGACGACGATGTTGATCTCGCCGCCCGCCTGGGTGAACCCGACGATCCGCTTGAGCGCGGCCGCCACCCAGTCCATGTTCTCGGTACCGGACCCCATCGAGATCCGCGCGCCCGCCGAGAGCGCGAACCACTCGAGCGGCACGCCCTTACGCTCGGCCAGGTCGAGCGCGGCGATCACCCGGGCGCATTCGGGCTCCGACAGCGCGCCCAGCGCCTTCGTCGGGTCGCCCAGCAGCACCACCCGCTCGACGCCCTCGGGCACCAGCCTGGTCGGCGTGCTCACCACCCCGGCGACGATCGCGGCGGTGTTCCTGCCCCGGGGCCGGTCCACCGGCACCAGCGTGCCCGCGTCGTCGAGGTCGTGCTCGACGAAGCTGCCCTCGCCGGCCAGCATCGCGGTGAGCTCGTAGGGGTACACGGTGCCGCGGCGCGCGGCACGCAGCACCTTCTGCCGGTAGTCGTCCAGCGGCCGCACCGGCTCGGCCGACGGCAGGCCCACCGAGAGGTGGACACCGGCGCCGACGTCGTCGCGGATCGTCACGGCCAGGTCGGTCAGCTCGCCCGTCTCCGGGTTGGGCCGCCGGGCCAGGAAGAGGACTTCCTCCAGGCCCGCGCCGGCCGTGGTCGGCAGCACGCGCTGGGCGATCAGGTCCAGCTCGTCCATGGTCAGCTCGTCGGTGGTCAGGTCGCTCGGCGGCCAGACGTAGATGACGATCCGGTTGGTGTCGAAGCGTTTGTGGGCCGGCCGCTGGGCCTGGACGATGCGGATCGCGTCCAGGCACGTGGCGAGCGCGTCCTCGACCGCGGGCAGCGCGGCGAGCCGCCCGTCCGCCTCGCGCAGCGGAGTGAGGTCACGGACCTGCGCCATCGCGACCAGCCGCTCGTCGGCCGGGTTGGCCTGCGCGACGCACTGGAACAGGTACACCTCTTCGTCGGCCGACGGCAGCCGGGTCAGGTCGAACTCCCGCAGCCGTTCCAGCTGCATCCGCTCGGCGATCCGCGGGTGCAGGCCGCGGATCAGCCGGTCCTCGCTGAACCCGGCCGGCCCAGCCCCGGCCGGTACAGCCCCGGCCGGTCCAGCCCCGGCCGCGCCGCGGCGGAAGGTGAAGTGGTGGTGCATGAGGGCGCGGCCGACCCCGGCCACGGTGGTGGTGATCCGGTCGACGCACCCGGGCAGCGGCTGCTCCCTGATCACCTCACCGAGACGGGCGGCCATCGCGTCCGCGTCGGGCTGGCCGGCCCACCGCACGTAGATGTCGGCGACGACGTGCGCGCCGGCCGGGGCGTCCGCGGCCAGCTGGCCGACGGCCCGCACGGCGTCGGCCAGCTGCGCGAAGTCAACGGCGGTGGTGACCACCCGGGCCGGCTCCACGTGCTCGGCGACGACGAACAGGCAGCCCGCGACGTCGCGCGAGCGGATGCCCCACAGGTCCTTGTTGCCGTAGTAGCGGCGGGTCATCACCTCCAGCAGCGGCGCCGGGTCGGCGCCCGGGCGGCCGATGCGCTGGCCGAGCAGCCGCACGAGTGGCTCGGAGACGGCCACCATCGCGGCGATCCGCTCGGCGCGGTCCGGCGAGTCCGGGTTCCGGTCGAGGTGACGCAGGTTCTGGCGCACCTGGGCGTAGGCCTCGGCGCGGGCCCGGCGCAGCAGCGGCTGCGCGAACCAGCGGAACACCACGCCGCGGGCCAGGTCACTCACCGACGGGTAGCGCACCTGGGTGGCGGCCACGAGGTGCTCCAGGGCCAGGCCGGCTTCCTCGCGCAGCGGCCCCGCGGGCGGCGCCTCGGTGAGCCACTGGCCGAGCAGCGCCGAGACGATGGCGACGTCGGCCGGGGCGCGCTGCTGGGCCAGGAAGATGCGGAAGACCGCCTCCTCCAGCTCGGGCGTGCGCTCCAGGCCGGTGACACCGTAGTGGCCCAGCACGCGCCGCAGCCGGCCCTGGAACGTCTCCGGCAGCCCGGCCCGCTCCACGTCGAGGCTCTGCAGGTAGGTGTGGAAGTACTCGCGGGCGCTGTGCACCGGTGCCCTCACCGCTGACGTCCTCACCGGCTGGCTTGTTGCGGCTCAGCTCGGACAGGTCCGCGAACATCTGCAGCAGCTCGACCTCCGCGCTCAGCGGACGGCCGGACTTCGCCCAGCTCGGCGCGGGCGGTGAGGTAGCCAGCCAGCGTGCGGCGCTGGTCGTGCGGGTCGACGTCGAAGCCGAGCAGCAGGCTGCGCAGGTCCTGCATCCCGCGCTCGGCGCGGCTGGCGGCCGACGCGGCGGCGGGCTCGGCCGGCAGCTCGATCAGCTCGGTCCCGGCGGTCCCGCCCGGGCCAGCGGCCTCCGCCTCCTCGCCCTCGTCGGCGAGCGGCTCCAGCCGCAGCAGCCCCGCGCCGGTCTCCACCTGGCTGCCGACCGAGACCGGCAGCTCCCGTACCCGGGCCCGGAACGGCGAGCGGAGCACCGTCTCCATCTTCATGCTCTCCAGCACGAGGATCGGCGCGTTCGCCTCGACCTCGTCGCCGACGGACACCGGCGTCGCGACCACCAGCGCGGGCGCGGGGGAGCGGACGACGCCGCCCTCGTCGCGGCTGACGCGGTGCGTGACCCCGTCCACCTCCACCAGGTGGGTCGGGCCGTAGGTACTCGTGACCAGGCGGTGGCGCTGGCCGTTCACCGTAATCTGGGCGCTGTAGGAGTCGAAACGCTCGATGTCCACGTCGGCCGGGTGCACGTCGCCGCCGCCGCTGATGCCGACGCGGAAGCGCAGGTGCCCGATGCGGGCCACGCTCACCCGGTAGCCGACCCCGCGGAGCTTGAGGTCCAGCGGGCGGCTGGTCTCGTGCTGGACCTGCGGGCGGCCGCCGTGCGCGGTGGCGAGCAGCCGCTGCCGGGCGACCTCCTCCTCGTCCTCGTAGGCCTCGATGGCCGCCGCGGCGAGCGCGATGGCCGAGTGCCTGCTGCTCACCAGCCTGCCCTCGGCGCGGACCCGGTCGATCCAGCCGGTGTCCGCGCTGGCGTCGACGACTTCGGGCTGGTCGAGCAGGTCGAGCACGAAGCTCTTGTTGGTGACGCCGCCCTCGATGATCACGGTGGTCTCGCCCATGGCCCGGCGCAGCCGGGCGAGCGCCTGGTCGCGGTCGCTGCCGTAGGCGATGATCTTGGCGATCATCGAGTCGAAGTCGGCCGGAATGGTGTCGCCCTCGCTCACCCCGGTGTCGACGCGGACGCCCGGGCCCGCGGGCAGCAGCAGGCGCGCGATACGGCCGGGGGAGGGGGCGAAGTCGCGGTCCGGGTCCTCGGCGTTGAGCCGGGCCTCGACGGCGTGCCCGGACTCCGCGGGCAGCGGCCCTTCCAGCCTGCCGCCCGCGGCGACGTGCAGTTGCAGCCGCACCAGGTCGGTGCCGGTGGTGATCTCGGTGATCGGGTGCTCCACCTGGAGCCGCGTGTTCACCTCGAGGAAGGCGAACAGCTTCTCCCCAGGGTGGTAGAGGAACTCGACGGTGCACGCGCCGCGGTAGCCCACGGCCAGCGCGAGCCGCTCGGCCGACGCCTTCAGCTCGGCGGCCTGCCCGGGGGACAGCACCGGCGAGGAGGACTCCTCGATGATCTTCTGGTTGCGCCGCTGCACCGAGCAGTCACGGACGCCGAGCGCCCACGCCGTGCCGTGGCCGTCGGCGATCACCTGGACCTCGACGTGACGCGCGCCCGTGATCAGGCGTTCCAGGAAGACGACCCCGCTGCCGAACGCGCGCAGCGCCTCCTGGCTGGTGCGCTCGTAGGCGTCGGCCAGGTCGCCGGCCGAGGCGACCATGCGGATGCCGCGCCCGCCGCCGCCCGCGGTGGCCTTGAGCATCAGGGGGTAGCCGATCTCCTCACCCGCGCGCAGCGCGTCGTCCAGGCTCGCGACCTCACCGTGGCTCCACGGCGCGACCGGGACCCCGGCCTCCTCGGCGATCAGCTTGGCGCCGATCTTGTCGCCGAGCTTGCGCATCGCCTCCGGGCCCGGCCCGACGAACGTGACGCCCAGCTTCTCGCACAGTTCGGCGAACGCCGGGTCCTCGGCCACGAAGCCCCAGCCGACCCAGGCGGCGTCGGCCCCCGTTTCGAGCAGGGCCTGCTCCAGCACGGCGAGGTCGAGGTAGGGGCGGGCCGAGGCCGGGCCCAGCGGGTAGGCCAGGTCGGCCTCCCGGACGAACGTCGCCGAGCGGTCCGCGTCGGTGTAGAGGGCGACGGTCTCGACCCGGGTCCCGGTCTCCGCGGACAGGTCCCGGACGGCATGGATCAGCCGCATCGCGGCCTCTCCGCGGTTCACGATGGCGACACGACTGAACAAGGACTGAGCCTCCCATGTACCTGCGCGCACACCAGGGCGACGTCTGACCCTGGAGTGTCGCCTACACCCTGCCCTCTTTCGGGCGGGTACACCAATGTCGCGGATGTCCCACGCCGGAGCCGCTGTGTTGTGGGAACTGGCCAAAAGCGGCCCGGACCGGCCGCCCGCCGCCCGGGGACGAGGCGGGCGGGGGTCCTTTCCCGCGGCTGCCCGGTGCCCGGCCTTGACATCGGAGGCTCCGTTAGGGAAATCTAACCGTTAGTGGATCCTAACCGAGCAGGTGACGGATGGGGCGCGCTGGCCGACGGCACCCGGCGCGCCATCGTCAGCCGCCTGGCCGACGGGCCGCAGGCGGTGGGGCAACTGGCCGCGGGGCTGCCGGTCAGCCGGTCGGCGGTCTCCCAGCACCTGAAGGTCCTCAAGGACGCCGGCCTGGTCAGCGAGCGCGCGGTCGGCACCAGGCGCCTCTACCGGCTCAACCCGGCGGCGGTGGCCGCGTTGCGCGACCAGCTCGACACCTTCTGGCAGCGGGCCCTGGCCAGCTACGTGGACGTTGCCGAACAAGCGACGGAGGAGAGTCCATGACCCGAACCGAGGTCCCCGTGGTCCGCAAGCAGGTGGTGGTCAACGCGCCGGCCGCGCAGGCCTTCACGGCGTTCACCGAGAGGTTCGGCGACTTCAAGCCGCCCGAGCACAACCTGCTCGGGGCCGCGATCGCCGAGACGGTCTTCGAGCCCCGCGTCGGCGGGCACATCTACGACCGCGCCGTGGACGGCAGCGAATGCCGGTGGGCCCGGATCCTGGCCTACGAGCCACCGTCCCGCGTGGTGTTCAGCTGGGACATCGGCCCGCAATGGCAGGTCGAGACCGACCCGGAGCTGACCAGCGAGGTCGAGGTCCGGTTCGTGGCCGAGGGACCGGACCGCACCCGGGTCGAGCTGGAGCACCGCCACCTCGACCGGCACGGTCCCGGCTGGCAGTCGGTCAGCGACGGCGTCGACGGCGACCAGGGATGGCCGCTCTACCTGGCCCGGTACGCGGCCCTGCTCGGGAGCAGCTGACATGGCACCGACCGTCGCCAGCACCGTGGTGGACCGGCCCGCGGCGCAGGTGTTCGCCTACACCACCGACCCGGCCCGCTTCCGCGAATGGCAGCAGGGTGTCGTCGAGGGTCACCTGGAGCAGCCCGGCCCCGCGCAGGTGGGCTCGAAGTGCCTGACCACCAGGCGCATCGGCGGAGCCAACCGGGTCGTCACCTCCGAGCTGACCCACGTTGACCCGCCCAGGACATGGGGCGTGCGGGGCGTCGACGGACCCGTCCGCGCCACGGTCGACGTCACCGTGGAAGCCCTGACCGAGACCAGTTCCCGGCTGACCATCGCGGTCGACTTCGCCGGGCACGGCATCGGCAGGCTGCTCGTCCCGCTCATCGTCCGCCGCCAGGCCGAAAAGGAGATGCCAGCCAACGTGCAAGCCCTGAAGCGGCGGGTGGAGGCCGAGCCGCCAGAGCGCCCGGCGTGAAGCCCGGGGCTAGAACCTAAGGGTCCGCAGGCCTACGTGCAGGAGACGGGCGCCGAGCGCTCCGGCCGCGCCGGTCACCACGCCTTTGGTGATGGTGGAGCCGTGCTCCGCACCGAAGTTCTTCCCGGCCCTGATGATGGGGGTAGCGGCCCCGGTGAACCCTTCGATGAAAGCCCCGTGGTCAGTCGAAGCGTCGTAGGTACCCTTGGCCAGCCCGGCAGCGATCGCAACTGGGGTTACGGCAACCGCGCTGACGTTCTCCCAGAACTCACTCTTGTTCTCCATCTACCGTTCGCGCTCCCGTTAGATATTGCGAACTTCCACTTACGCAGGTGGCCAATCGTAGGGCAGGCCCAGCGCGTCGGCGTCAGCCTGCGGGTGGATCTATGGCTCCTGGCCTCATCCTGCCCGGCGGCGCGAGGGCGCGCCAGGGGGCTGGCCCCCACATCCGGGTGGATCTAGGTCTACCCCGGCCAGCAGGCGCCGCCCTACCCAAGCGCGGAGGGTCAGGCCGGGACCAGGAAGGTGCTGATCTCGCGGGCGACGCGGTCCGGCTCGTCGAGCGGGAGGAAGGTGTGGCCGCCTTCGACCTCGACCAGGCGGGCGTCGGGGAAAGCCGCCGCCAGGCGGCGGGCGAGCGGCAGCGGGAAGAACCGGTCGCCGGTACCCCACAGCAGCAGCACGGGCCGGGTGAAGCGGCCCAGCCGCGCCGACACGTCCAGCAGGCCGGCCGGGCGGACGCCGCGCATGAACCTGGCCGTGTCCGCGCGCACGCCGGCGTCGGTGAGCAGCGGGGTGACCCAGCGCTGGGTGAGCGCGGCGTCCAGCGGCCGCGTGACGAACGGGCCGTAGCCGACCCGCGAGTGCCGGACCGCTGCCCAGCGCAGCGGACGGGAGATCAGCCACAGCCGGGCCCGGCCGCTGACCAGCTTCAGCATCAGGCCGCCGGGCGGGGGCGGGAACTGGTCGAAGGCGTCGCAGTTGGTCAGCACCATCCGCCCGATCCGCGAGGAGTCGGTGTCGAGGACGAACTGGCACAGTGCGCCGCCGGTGTCGTTGCCGACCAGGGTCACGCCGGTCAGGCCGAGGGCCTCCAGGAACGACAGGACCAGCCGGGCCACGCCACGCGGGCTGACGTCGGTGCCTGGTCTCAGTGCCGTCGGGTGGGCGCCCAGCGGCAGGTCCGGTGCGTACGAGCGGATTCCGCGCTCGGCCAGGGCGTCGGCGGCGCCGGCCCATATCTCACCGTTGACCAGGATGCCGTGGACGAAGACCACGGGCGGGAGCGGGCTGTCGGCCGGGCCAGCCACCCGGTAGTTGACGCGGCCTTGGGGAAGGTCGACCGTCGGCATGTCGGATCTCCTCTGCGGTACGGTATGACCATGTCCCTAGTAACATACAAACAGTCTGTATGAATAGCAACAGGCGAACCCAGGCCGAGCGGTCGGCCGCCACCCGTGACGCCCTGGTCACGGCCGGACGCGAGTTGTTCGGGGCGCGCGGCTACGCCGGCGTCGGAACCGAGGAAGTCGTCCGCGCGGCTGGCGTCAGCCGTGGTGCGCTGTACCACCAGTTCGCCGACAAGGCCGAGCTATTCGCCGCGGTCCTGCGGTCGGTGGAGGAGACGACCAACGCGCGCGTCGGGGCGGCGGTCGCCGCCGCCGGCCCGGACGACCCGATCGCGGCCATGCGCCTGGCCACGGCGGTCTTCCTGGACGTCTGCACCGAACCCGGGATGGCCCGGATCATGCTCATCGACGCTCCGGCCGTCCTCGGCGCCCAGGCCGGGAGCGAGGCCAGCGAGACCGACCTAGCCCTGGTCGTGCAGCTGCTCAGCCGCGGCGTCGAGCTCGGCCAGATCGCTCCGCAGCCCGTGATGCCCCTGGCCCGCATTCTGGTCGGCGCGCTCCGCGAGGCTGCGGTGTTCCTGGCCCGCGCGGACGACCCCGCGGCCGCCCGCGAGCAGGTGGGCGCCGTCCTGGACCGCATCATCGGGTCGGTCGCGGCCCAGGGTGAGCAGGCATGAGGCGCGCTGGCGGCGCGGGATGAGCCAGACCGCGTCCCGTCAGCAGCCGTGGGCGGAGTTCGAGCCGTACCGGGGCGAGCTGGTGGCGTACTGCTACCGGATGCTGGGCTCCTTCCACGAGGCCGAGGACCTGGTGCAGGAGACGATGCTGCGGGCGTGGAAGGCCCGCGACCGCTACGACCGCACGCGGGCGTCTGTCCGGACCTGGCTGTACCGGATCGCGGCCAACGTCTGCCTGACCGCGCTGCAGGGCCGGGCGCGACGGCCGCTGCCGTCCGGGCTGGGCGCGCCGGGCAGCGATCCCGGGGTGCCGCTGACGCCGGCGTTCGACGTCCCCTGGCTGCAGCCGTTTCCCGACGCGCGGTACGACCTGGAGGTGCGGGCGGACATGCGGCTCGCGCTGGTGGCGGCGATGCAGGTGCTGTCCCCGCGGCAGCGGTCCGTACTGGTGCTCCGCGAGGTCCTGCAGTTCAGCGCCGCCGAGGTCGCCGAGCAGCTCGGGACCACGGTCGCCGCCGTCAACAGCGCCCTGCAGCGGGCCCGCGCCGCCCTCGCGGAGGCGGGCGGCGCAGGCGAGGTCACCGAGCCGGACGACCCCGGGGTGCGCGCGGTGATCGGGCAGTACGTGCGGGCGTTCGAGGCCGCCGACGTCCCCGCGCTCGTCCGGCTGCTCACCGACGAGGCGGTCCTGGAGATGCCGCCGGTGCCGCTGTGGTACCAGGGCAGCCGTGACTACGGCCTGTTCATGCGCCGCGTGTTCGAGACGCGCGGGACGGGCTGGGGCGTCAGGCAGCTCACCGCCAACGGGCAGCCCGCACTCGCCGCATACGCGCCGGAGCCCGGCGGCGGGCACCGGCTGCACACGCTCCAGGTCTTCACGGTCACCGGCGGCCGGGTCGCGCGCAACGTCGTGTTCGCCGACCCGCACGTGTTCGAGGCGTTTGACCTGCCCACGCAGATCTCCTCCAGACAGTCCCGGCCGCCGCGATGAGCCGGGCCGGTGCCGCCGGTATGTACCAGTGAGCATCGACCGAAGGGATCCATCGTGAGCGTCATCGCCATTCACTTCATCACCCTGGACGGGATCGTGTCCGACCCCGACGGGTCCGACGGCACGCCGGCCGGCGGCTGGGCGTTCCGGCACGGCCCCGAGAGCGTCGCCGGCGACAAGTTCCGGCTCGGCAGCGTCCTGGACGACGGCGTCATGCTGCTGGGGCGCCGGACCTGGCAGCTGTTCTCCCGGCTGTGGCCGCCGCGCGACGACCCGTTCTCCGCGCGGATGAACGCCGCGGCGAAGCTGGTCGCCTCCCGCACCCTGACCGACGCGTCGGCGTGGCAGAACTCCCGGGTCGTCGACGGCGACGCCGTCGACGCCGTCAAGCGCGAGCAGCGCGACGTGATCATCACCGGCAGCCTGAGCGTCGTGCACGCGCTGATGGCCCGGGACCTGATCGACGAGTACCGGCTGCTGACCTTCCCCACCGTCCTCGGCACCGGCGAGCGGCTGTTCCCGGCCGGGGGCCCGCCGGTGTACCTGGAGTGCCTGTCGGCCGAGCAGGTCGGCGCCGCCGTGCTCACGCGGTACCAGAGGGCCACGCGATGACGCCTCACATCGGCGGCATCAGCCCGGGGACCGACGCGGGGGCGAGGACGATCAGGACCCCGAGTCCGGCGATCGCCAGGGCCAGCGGCACGTCCACGGCGGCCTTCGCGGGCAGGAGCTTCTGGCCGAGCGCGAGGACGGTGATGACCGCCATCCAGGCGGCGCTCATCACGCTCACCGCCACCAGGATCACCGTCAGCCCGGCGCTGGACCCGAGGCAGCACAGCCCGTAGCCGAGCCCGGAGCCGGTGCTCTCCTGGCAGCGCCGCCGGAAGTGCCGCTTGAGCGGGGTGAGCTCGTAGGCGCCGGCCGCGATCACCACCGCGCCGGCCACGGCGAACCCGTGCGGCCGGTACAGCACGTACACCGCGACGCCTGCCAGCGCCCAGACGGCCAGGTAGGACCCGAGGAAGAGCGGCACGCCGCGGACCCGGCCGCTGGCCTGGACCCGCCGCACGACGGCCGGGACCGCGCCCGGCAGCATCATCGCCGCCATCATCGTCACCCACACGACGGCGAAGAACGCGAACGAGCCGAGCCGGGTCGCCACCCCCATGTCCATCCCGTTCATCTGCCGGACCGCGAGCACCCAGGACGCCGCGGCCAGGCCGAGGGTCAGGGCCAGCGCGGACGCCGTCGCGGCGGTCCCCGCGCGGACGCCGCTGGCCCCGGCGCGATCAGGAAAACTCATGACGGCCTCCGAAGCAATAGCAATCGATCGGTTGCCATACTATGGCAACCGGTTGGTTGCGTCAAAGCTCAGGGTGGGGCCGCGACGGCCGGCCGGGGTCAGCCGACGGTCTTGACGAGCTCGATGGCGCGGGCGAGGGTGGCGAGGCGGCGGTCCAGAGTGTCACCGGCCGGGTAGAGCCGGACCGTGTCGACGCCGCTGTCGCGCCAGACGCGGAGGCGTTCGCGCACCATCTGCTCGGTGCCGATCAGCGTGGTGCCCAGGACCATCTCGTCGGTGACCAGGCTGGCGGCGCCGTCGTGGTCGCCGCCCTGCCACCGCTCGTGAATCTGGGCCGCGGCCTGCGCCCAGCCCTGCCGGCTGTAGGCCTGGTTGTAGAAGTTCGTCCGGGCCGATCCCATCCCGCCGAGGCTGAACGCCAGTTCTTTCTTGCGCCCGGCGACGTGCGCCGTGACCGCCTCTTCGTCGTCCAGGAACGCGACCTCAGCCCCCTGGCACACGTCCAGGTCGCCGCGGGCGCGCCCCGAGGCGGCGAGCCCGCGGTCCAGGTGCTCGAAGTAGGCCGCCGAGCCTTCCGGGACGAAGCTGGTCCCCAGCCAGCCGTCGGCCACCGCACCAGTGAGTTCGAGCATCCTGGGCGACATCGAGGCGACGTAGATGGGGATGTCGGGGTTCGCCGCCAGCGACAGCCGCATGGGCCGCGCCTCCCCGGCGGCGGGGATCTGGAACTGGGTCCCGGAGTAGGTGATCTTCTCCCCGGAGAAGGCCTGACGGACTACCTCGATGGTCTCCCGCATCCGGGCCAGCGGCCGGGCGAACGGCACCCCGTGCAGGCCTTCGATCACCTGCGGTCCAGACGGTCCGAGGCCGAGCAGGAACCGGCCGCCCGACAGCTGGGCCAGGGTCATCGCGGTCATCGCGATCAGCGGGGGAGTCCGAGTGCCGAGCTGGATGACGCCCGAGCCGAGCAGCAGGCGGTCGGTCCGCGCGGCGAGGTATCCCAGCGGTGACGGCGCGTCTGACCCCCAGGCCTCGGCGACCCAGCAGATGTCCAGGCCGAGCTTCTCGGCCTCCAGGACGAAGTCGAGGGTCTCGCCCCACTTGCCGTGCTGGCTGGCCTCGATCGTGGTTGCGGTGCGCATCAGGCCTGCTCGGCGAGGGTCTTGATGGCGGCGAGGACACGGGTCATCGACTCCTCGAACTCCCGCATCCGGACGAAGACGATCTTCTGCTCCTTGTCCGGCATCTGGTCGATGGCGAAGCTGAGGCCGGAGCGGCCTGGCCCGAGCCGCACCCACTGACTCAGCGTCGTTCCGCCGGGCCCGGGACGGAGGGTGAACCGCCACGTCGCGCTCGGCTGCTCCGGATCGTGCACCGCCCACGCGAACACCCGGCACGGGTCGTACTGGACGACGTAGGACGTGGTGGACCACTCTCCCAGCGCGTCGTGCTTGCTGCGCCCGAGGAACCGGGCGCCCACGGCGGGCTGGGAGACCCCGTCGAGCCATTCGACGGACTGGAGTTCCCGGCTCAGGCCTGGCATCAGCCCGATGTCGGACACCAGCCGCCAGACGTGTTCGGCTGGCGCCTCGATCCAGGTTGACACCTCGACCGTCGGCTTGTCGGCGTAGCGTGCCCCGGTCCACTCCATACTCAGAACTTACGCCTGGCCTCCGGGAAGCCTGGTCCCGTCCGGGCTCGGCCGGCCCCGGATCCGGCGGCCGTGAAGGCCGGGCCGGATCGGCGGGCAGGTGGACCCGGGCGAGTGTCCCGGCGGTGAAGTCCGGCCGGGCGATCAGCGGTGCGACCGGCCTGGATCACCAGGTGCGAGCGTCCGCCGAGTCCCCTGGGCGGGGTCGTACTCTTCCCGCTGGAAGCGGTACATGTCGTCGCCGAGGAGGATCAGTGAGTAGGGGCTGGGACCGGTGCCGAGGACATGGCCATGATTGTGGATGTCGCCGGGCGGGGTCAGTGTCGCGACGTCACCGCGGCGCATGGCGCGGTCCTCAGCCAGGCGCAGAGTAGGCTGCCCGGCCTCGTCGCCAACTGCCTCCCACCGCTGGTGGGTCTCGATGCCGCGGACCGGGGCTACCGCCACCCAGCAATGATGGGAGTGGGTGTAGGCCATCACCCCCTCCGGCCGGTGGAACAACACCATTCGGGGACCCCGTTCGGGCTGGACCAGCCACTTCCCTCCGGCCGTCTCAGGCGGGATCTCCGCGATCAGCGGACCGAGATACTCCTCGTCAGCGGCCAGCCCCACCAAGAGCCGGCCTACCTCATCCATGTCGAGGACGTCGCGCGAACGCAGTTCGTCGAGCTGAGCCAGGAATTGGCGCAGCGGGCTCGCGAGAGCACCTGTGCTCACCTTCCACCCCCCTCACGCGAGGTCGGCTCCCGGAACTCGGGTGGTGCGTGTTCCGCCCGGCTGACGCGTCCGCCTCGGCGATGGCGCAGCCTCAGGGGTGTGCTGAGCACGCGGGCGGCGGTCTGCTCTGCCGACTCAACCGCCGGGCCCAGGCGCGGGCATCACCCATCAGGGGTGAACGCCCGGGGCCTAGGATGCCGCCCATGGACAGCGCGGCGCCCCGGCCTATCCGACTCGGTTGTTTCGACGTCCAGAACGGCAGGGTCTTCGCGGCGGACGACTCGCTGCCGATCGCGGCCGAAGTCGACGCCGCCACGGGGGAGGCCGTGCGGGTGTTCAGCTGGCCCTTGTCCGGGAAGCACCGGGGCCGTCCAGCCGCGCTCGACATCCTCGCCCGCGACGACTCCGTACTGATCGCGTCACCTGCCGCTGGCGGAATCGTCGAGATCGATCGCAGATCAGGGCAGGTCACGATCATTCCGCTCGACGACGACGCCGGCACCTTGCTCGCCACCAGGGACGCGATCTGGGCCGTGGCCCGGCCCGACTGGGACGAGCCGCCAGCCGGACGTCCGGGCGGGAAGCGCCCGGTCGTCTGGGAAGAGCCGACCGAGGAAGAGATGGCCCGTCATCAGGACATGATGCGGCACCTGCACTTCCCTGGGACTGACGCCCTCGATGACGAGGAGGGCAGGCGCACGACCGTCGCCGACTGGCGGGACGCAGAGGGCGACTTCGAGGTTCTGATGCCGCCGACGCCGATCTGGCGGGTGTCCGCGGGTACGGTCCGCCGGGCCGAGCTCGATCTGGAGCAGCCGGCTCTCGCGGCGGCCGGTGACAAGCTCGCGGGGGTCTGCCCGGCTCCCCAGCGACCCGATTGTCAAGCACCTGAGCCCCGGCGCCGGTTCGGTCTCCTGGCGTTATCCGGGCACAGTCGTGGTGATCGACGACACGGGGACGCTGGATGTCCTGGGCCGGGTGCCCGGGAGCGGCGGCGCTGTCTGGGCGGATGACGGGACCGTGTGGCTGCTCGGGTTCGAGGAGGAGGCTGACGACGAGCCGGCCCCGGAGGTGCGTGAGGTCCGGGTCGCCGAAGGCCGGGTCGGGGAGGTTCCTGGATTGCGGCCACACCGGCCCGTGGCCGTCGTCGGCCGGTTCGTCGTCGACCTGGCGGCGCCAGACGACGCAGACGACGCGGAGGCAGATCCATCCCGCGGGTCTGCGGTCGTCCGGTTCCTGCCGGCTGACGGCGGGGAGCCCTGGACGGCGGGCCCAGCGGAGCTCGGCCGGCACGTGCTGGCCCGGTCCCGGGGTGGGGAGATCTGGCTCGCTGATCCCAGGGGCAGCACCCTGGTCATCGCGGCTCCCGGCCGCTCCGGAGTGCGCGAGCTGCGGATCGGCCTCGACTGCCGCCCCTGGATGCCACGGCCGCAGCTCCCTCCTGGCTTGGACTCACAGCAGTACGAGCACGACCAGCTGGACTCCCTCCGCGGAGCGTTCCTGGGCGGATGGCAAACCTCGGAGGGGGGCACGGAGCCGTTCATCGAGGGTGTCACCTTCGACTCCATCGACCTGCGGGGCGAGTTCCCCGATCGGGTCGTCGTGGCCCTGTTCCACGCCGCGGATCGCCCGGGGATCCAGTTCGGCCGCCGGTGGCGGCTCTATGACGAGCTGGGGAACCCGGTCGATCACGAATACGCCGACATCCACCTCATGGAAAACGTGAAGTCTGCCGGGAGCGGCTTGCCGCCGGTGGACAGCTGTGTCACTGACGAGGCCGGGGTGGCCTGGTTCTAGGGGAGCGTCTGGCCTATCCAGTAGTCGTGGATTCCCGCGTCATGCGGGTTGCAGGCGCGCTCCCTTAGGAGAAGCCGCCGCCTCCGCCGAAGTCGCCGCCTCCGCCGAAGTCGCCGCCTCCGCCGAAGTCGCCGCCCCCGAAGTCGCCCCCGCCGAAGTCCCCGCCACCGAAGTCGCCGCCGTTGCCCGAATCCCCGTCTCCGAAGTTCCCGCCGCCGAAGTCCCCGCCGTTGCCGGAACTCCCGTCTGCGAAGTTCGCGTCGTAGCCACCGTTGCCGTAGTCGCCGAAATAGCCGGGGTACCCGAAGCCGGAGGAGAGCGCCTCGCCGAGCAGGAACCCGGTGAACATGCCGGGGAGGAACCCGAAGCCGCCCCAGTACGCCGGGGCGAAGCCCGCGTTCACGTAGCTGACCGGTGCCCCGCGGACCTCCACCGTCCTTATCGCGGGCTCAATTCCCTGCTCCACCTTGCGCGCGTCGTCAGCGCAGGCAGGCACTGGCCGCGGCGGGCCCCCGTCGGGGGGCGTCCACAGCACGTCACGCACGGACAGGCCGTGCCGGGGATCGAAGAAGCACAGGGGACGCGGGTCGGGCTTCGGCTCCCCGGCGGCCAGGGCCTGGGCGCTGGCCAGGTGGTACTGGCCCTCGGCGATGGCCTGGCTGACTGTGCCCATGTCTTTCACGCTGCGGGCCGCGTCGAGGGCCGCGGTTCCCCGCTCGTACGCGTTCAGCGCCGCGGCCTGCTCGGCGGCCGCCTCGGGGGTGGTGCGGATCGAGACGTCGGCGTCATGGTCGGTCAGGCTGGTGCTTAGCGCGATCAGGTCGTCCTGCGCGGCTGCCTTGGCGTCCTTCAGTTCCTGCTGACGGCGCCTGCGGATGGGGCGCCAGATCAGCAGACCACCCAGCACGGCCAGTACGGCGATGACTCCCACGACGATCAGGGTGGTGGTCAGCGCGTGTGACGACCCGCTGGCCGTGCTGCCCGCCGAGCCGGAGTCCGGGCCCGAAGCGGCCTGCTGCTGCACGTCCTTCACGAACCCCGTCAGGGCCGCGTCAATGTTCCCGTCCGCCTGGTGCTGCCTGACCACCTCGGTCGCGATAGCAGCGGCGCCGTGATCGGGCAGCATGCCCTTGTTGTAGGCGCCAAAGTGCCGGAGCCGGCTGTCCAGGAACCCCACCGTGAACTGCGCGTTCCCGTTGAGGTCGCTGATGATCTGGCGCATCGCGCTGTTGTAGCCGGAGGATCCGGACGGGGCGGCGACCACCCAGATGTCGTCCGCGCCGATCTGACGTTCCAGCTGCGCCTCCTGGCCGGGGGAGATCAGCGACCGGGCGCTGCCGCTCACGCAGACGTGCTGCTGGGCGAGGCACTGCGCGAGCGTGCTGGCGCTGGCCGGGGCGGCAAACAACCCGATCCCGGTGAACACCAGCGCAGCGGCCGTGAGCAGTCTTTTCATACCCTTGACCTCCTGCAGGGCGAGCCTTGGGCAAAGATTAGGCGGTCCCGGGACCCGGCGGGCAACACGCTGGGCAAACGAGACGCCGCAGTGCAGACCAGGCCGGTGACGCGAGGAAACGCGTCGTCTTGTCTGCTGGGGCAATGAGCGGTGTGGCGACGTCCTTCAGGCGGACTCTGCTTCTGAGGCGTATTCGGCGGGTGAGAGCCCGACGACGAGACGGAAGTCGCGGGTGAAGTGGGCGTGGTCGTAGTAGCCGAGCTCGAGGGCGAGGCTGGTCCAGGGCACGGGGCGTGCCCCGGCGATGCGCTCGACCGCCTGGTGGATGCGCAGCCGCTTGAGTACCCATTTCGGGTTCACGCCGACATACCGTCGGAAGACTCGCTGCAGTGTCCGCGGAGCGACGTGGTGCCTGGCCGCGATCTGCGCGACGCGGGCGTTCGGGTCCAGGTCCTGCATGCTGCGGATCACGTCGCCGACAAGATCGAGCGCGGGGTCCCGCACGTCAGCGCTCGGGGCCAGTCGTCCCTCTATCTCGGTGACCGCTGCGTCTAGGCGGTGCTCGTCAGTGCTGTCGATAGCACTGGGGTCCAGCATGCCGCCGAGGCAGGCGGGTACCGGTGCTGAGCGGTCGGTGATCGTGGCGGCGCTGATGCCGGTGATGGCGGTGAAGGCCCCCGGCTTGAACTTTGTGCCCACCGCCCATCCCCGGCCGTGCAGCAGCCGGACGTCGCGGCAGGTCGGGACTCCCCACACGCTGGCGCCCTGGGGTTCGACGACGAGGTTGACCGAGGGATACGGGAGGATCTCCTGCCGGAAGGGCGGCCGCCCGCGAAGGTCCCACTGCACGATCCAGTGCCGGTCAACAAGTCGCTCAAGCGACGGCGAGGGCGGGCGGCTTTCGAGGATGAAGGAGCGGTCGCGCTCCCAGGGGCGCACGAGACCGTGGTTGCCGGCGGGCGGGGTTGCGGGCATAGGCGGATTATTCCAAGACGGGCCGCGTCGGCAAGCTTACGGTCGATCTCATGGCTCAGGCTTCACCTGTGATCCGCACTGCGACCTTCCGGGCCCGCGCCGGGCACGGTCAGGCGCTGGCTGAGCGGCTGCTGCATGCCGCTGCGCTCGTCGCGGAGGTACCCGGTTGCGAGGTGTGGCTCGTGCACCGCGATCAAGACGATGCGGACATCATCCGCGTGAGCGAGATGTGGGCAGGCCGGAAGCAGTGCGCCGACGCGCTCGGTCTTCTGGGGGCGGGTGAGAACGCCGCCGAAGTCATGCGGCTGGTCGCTGAGCCCCCGAGGTTGTGGAGGGGCATCCGCTGGGGGGCGCCCGCATGGCCCGCGGCGAAACCGGCGCGACCGTGTTCTCGATCCCGGACGCGCCCGACCTGTCGCCGGGCACCGAGCTGCCCGGCCGCTACGGGCTCGGCCAGGTCGGGGAGGCGCGCTACGTCCGCGAGCGGCCCGGCGCGACGCTGGCCGGCCGGGACGAGCTCGAAGTGCTCGCCTTCGGGTCGCATGTCCCAGGCGATGGCGAGATGGTCAGCGATTGGCCTGCGTCATGAGTGACGCGCGGCGCCGCGCGGGGGAGGTTCTCTGGTTCGCGACGCAGGCGGATCTTGAAGCGTGGCTCAGCGGAAACCACGGGCGAAGCCCCGGCGTCTGGCTCGCGATCGCCAAGAAGGGGGCGTCCCGCCGGACCGTCAGCTGCGCCCGCCAGGGCTGGCCGAGGTCGAGCGCGCCCGAGCCGACGGCCGCTGGGACAACGCCTACGAGGGGGCGCGCACCGCGGCCATTCCCGGCGACCTCCAGCGCGAGCTGGACACCGACCCGACAGCCGCTGCTGCGTTCGCCGGCTTGGACTCGCGCAACCGCTACGCAATTATCTGGCGTCTCAACGACGCCAAACGGCCAGAGACCCGGGCCCGGCGGCTGGCGGACTACCTCGGCATGCTCCGCCGTGGTGAACGCCTCCACGAATAAGCGCGCCTGCAGTTCCGGTTACCGGGATATCTGCCTCGGCGGCGGTAGGGCCGGCGTTGAAATTCGGCTGCTCCTGTGCGATGCGCGCACGTGCGGGTGATCTCCTTGACACCGGCAAGGTAGAGCAGGCTGATGGCGGCGATTATCACTTTCGAAAACCCTGTTCCAGAGCCAGAAGGCCCTGGCAGAAGAGTCTTTAAGCATGGGCCTTGCAGCCCGCATGAATAAGGATATCGCCTCTGGAGTGGGCCTGCGGATATTCCATAGGCTGGTCATACGAATCGTTCTCGGGGACATCCGGATCACCGGAATCCGTCCGGATAACGGTGGCTCAGTGCAGAACTGGCACTGGTCCTGGCACGCACACAACTGGGTGCCGTGATCAGGAGGTTGACGATGAATATCAGGATTAACAAGGTGGCGGCGGTGATCGTCGGTGTCGTCGTGCTGCTGGCCCTGAGTGCCGGGGTCACCCTGCTGGTGACCAACCACGTCAACGCGCACAACCTCGCCGCCCAGCGCGCGGCGGCCACGGCCAGCCATAACCGCGCCGTGGCCAGCGCCAGCGCCCGGGCGCAGGACAAGGCCATCGCTGCCGCCAGCCGTAAGGCTGAGAATGCGATCAGGGCCGCTCGGCGTGCCGCGAGCAAGCCTGCGCCGGCGCCCGTGGTGGTCCAGCCCGCACCCGCCGCCGCTGGCAACTCCCAGTACGTCAACGACATCCTGGCCGCTGGCATCGTGGCTCCGGCCGCGTGGATCACCACGACCGGCAACACGCTGTGCCAGGACTGGAACACCGATGGCGTTCCGGTGGCTGTGACGGACCAGACGGTCCTGGAAGCAGGCGGCATCCTGCCGCAGCACGTGGCCACGTTCGACGCCATTACCGCAGCCGACGTGTGCTGACAGTAATTCCAAAGTGAGGGCGAACCCTCTAAGAGTCCGTGGCGCAAGGGCGCACCCTGGATGATGGCTAGGCGCTGTGGAAGCTGGCCGTGGCCAGGACAGTGCCGTCTGGCCCGACCAGTCGCGCGCCGGTGAGTGGTCCCTGGGTCGTAGGGACCGGATTGCCCCAGTAGCCACGGCCGTCGGTCAGCCGGAACGAGCCGACGGTGGTGACGTGGCCGTCCCCGCTTTCCACCTGGCAGATCACGGTGCCGCTCCCGGTGGGTATGTACACGGACATGTACATCCACGGTGAGCTGCCCTCGTAGAGAAAGACCTTTCCCGCGGCCTGATGGCTGACGGAGAGCAGGGTGGCAGAGCTCAGCGGGGCCCCGGCTGGCGCCGGGGTGCCGGGCCGAAGGCCCCACCCGCCCAGGCCCGCCGCGACGACCGCCAGCGTGACGGCCGCCAGGGCGAGCGCCCGCCGGGTTCGCCCGGCCGGCCTGGCCTGGCCGGCCGGGGCGGGATGAGCAGGTTTGCGGCCCAGGAAGGCCAGCCGCAGCCGGCTAGTCCGGCTGGCCGGGCTCGGGGCCGCCGGCGCGGAGAGGCCGAGCCGGTCCATCACCCGGGCCTCGAATCCCGCGGGAGGCTCCACGTTGGGCAGCAGCCCGAGCAGCCCCTCGCCGGTGACCGTCAGCTGGCGAACTTCCTCACGGCACGACGCACAGTGGTCCAGGTGCGCGAGCGCTTGGGCACGCTCGCGCCCGGTCAGGACACCGAGCGCCAGTTCGGCGGCCACGTCTGAGAACTCGTGGCATCCCATCTCGTTCAGCTCATTCATTACCGGCCTCCTCCGGGAGGTAGGCGGCCCGCAGTTTCTGCATCCCGTCCCTGATCCGGGTCTTCGCGGTACCCAGGGGGATGTGCTCGCTGTCAGCGATCTGCCGCGCCGTCATGCCGTAGATACCGGCCATGGCCACGGCCCGGGCCTGCGGCTCTGGCAGCCTGGCCAGCGTGCGGCGCAGTTCCGCGGCGTTGTCGTGGGCTTCGGCGACCCGCTCCGGTGTGTCGGTCACCGCGGTGAGGATAGCGGGAAGGTCGTCCGGGTCCATGGGGGTCGAGGTCCGCGCGCGCACCACGTTAACGGCGAGGTTGTGGGTGATGGTCCTCAGCCAGGCCCGGACCGAGCCGCGGCGTGAGTCAAACACCTGAGCGTGCCGCCAGGCCTGCTCGAAGGCCTGCTGGGCCACGTCCTCCGCCGTCTTGGTGTCCCCGACCACGGTCACCGCTGCGCCGTAGACGAGTGCCTGGAAGCGGCGCACGAACGCGAGCGACAGCTCAGCGTCGCCGGCGCCCAGGCCTGCGAGCAGCGTCTCGTCTGGTAGCTGGTCGGTCGAGGTTCCCACTATGCGCACACACTACATACGGGTGACGGCCGGAAAGAGATTGGATCTCAGCGCATGAACTGGGCCAATCTTCCGGCCGCGATCCCGGGGCAGCGGTCCAGGCCAGCGGGACAGCGTCCCGCTGGCCTGAAGGAGCCTGCAGGCGCTAGCGCCGTACTGGCCGGGGGCCGGGGCGGGCGGCCAGGACCAGAGCCGCGGCGGCAGCCAGCACGGCCGCGCTGGCGAACTCCACCACCAGTGAGCTCGTGGCGTAGGGGACGGCCAGGCTTTCCCGGAAGCCGAACAGGCTGACGTTGACACTGAGCAGCAGCCCGGCGGCCGTGGCGGCCATCGTGACCGCGCCGGCAGCCAGCAGGACCACGCGGCGGAAGACGGCCAGCACCACGGCCAGCACGACGCTCACCACGCCCTGGATCAGGAACAGCGGCCCGATCACGGAGATGCTCCGGTAACCGTCAGACCACAGCTGAAGATGGATCACGCCGGACCACACCATCAGGGCGGCCCCGGCCGACGGCCAGGACGCCGACCGCCCAGCGCGCGCCGGGTGACTTCATCCTGGCTGGGCCCCGGGCCAGCAGCCGGCCAGCCCGGCCCGGGACACTGTCCCTGCGGCCGGAGTCGTGCTCCCGGAGCATGGTGCTCGTGTGACTGGAATTCATCGGTCTGTCTCCTTATGGGTAGTGCTTCCGGCTGGTGAGGTGTCACGGCCGGCTGTTCTGGGGTCAGGTCACCGAATGCTGGACGGTGACCAAGAGGCCGTAGAGGGCGAACGCGGTGGCGACCACGGCCAGCGCCCAGGCGGGCAGACGGCGGTCGTGCTGCCGCGCGGCGAACCGGGGGTAGACCGCGAAGACGATCAGCTGGCTGAGCCACAGCGCGACCAGCGACGGCTTGATCAGGAAGCTGTAGATCCGGTCCGGGTCGATAAGCGTGACCGGCGCGGACAAGACCAGGGCGGCGCCGAGGGCGATGATGACCGGCCGCAGCCGCCAGGAGGTGACGGTGCTGATCAGCCGGCTCAGGGCGAAGTACTCGGCGAGCATGACCCCGGCGACGCTGACGGCTACCCCGAGCCCGACCGCGACGGCGAACCCGTGCCCGGCGAAGCGCGCAGCCACGGCCATCCCCGGAATGGCGGCCCGGGTGAACGCCGGTGCGGCGGCCAGCGGGGCGACAGCGGCGATAACGAGGACGGCGGTCACCAGCCAGGCGGCGGTCAGGCCACGCCGGATCGTGCGCGCCGGGCGGGCCAGCTCGCCGCCGAGGAACAACGGCAGGCTGCCGCAGACGTACAGCAGCGACGTCTGCGCCGCCGCGCTGGCCAGGGAACCGGCAGGCGCCGGGGCCGCGAAGCTGCTCGCCGGGACGGGCACGTGGATCAGGGTCACCCCGTCCAGGGCGGCCGCGACGACGATCTGGCCGGCCGCCAGCACGCCGGTGACCAGCAGCGCGGCACGCCGCCCGGCGATCATCACCCCCGCCAGCGCCACCGGGATGGCGATCTCCAGAACCGGCTGGTAGCGCCGCTCGGCGGGCAGCACGGCGGGCAGCGTGTCGTAGACGATCTGCGCCGTGGTGTACAGCAGGTACAGCAGGTAGCTGACGACCCACAGCCCGGCCTGGACCAGCGCGACCCGCCGCCCGGCCGCCGCCTCGACAAAGGAGTACAGCCCGCCCGCCCCGTTGACCCGCCGCGCGTAGCGGAGCCAGATGACCAGCGGGACAGCGAACAAGGCCACCGCGCCCGCCATGGCCAGCCCCGCCCCGGCGCTGGCCCCGGCCACTGCGGCCGGCGCGTACAGCGCGGCCAGGGCCAGCGGGCCGCCGAAAGCCGTCACCGCGAAGCCGGTGAAGGCCCACCCGCTGACCGGCCGCCCCGGGGAGCGAGGTGGCCGGCCGGCGTCAGGGCCCGCGAGGCGGGTCAGGAACGTGGTCACCGGAGGGGTCAGCCCCAGCTGCCACCGGCGCTGGAGCCGCTGGACGCGGCCGGCGCCGTCGAGGAGGAGCTGCCCGTGCTGGCCGCCGTGTCGGCGGCCGTGATCTTCGCGCCGGCCGGGGTGACCAGCCACCACTTCGCGCCGAAGCTGTCGCTGCCCTGGCCGTTGGTCTGGCCCGGGCCGGAGTCGCCGGCGAAGTAGTACAGCGGGTGACCGAGGTAGGTCACCTGCTTGGTTCCGTCCGACCGGGTGATCGTGCCCAGGTCAGCGGCCTTCGCGCCGTGGGCTGCGGTCACCTGGCCCATGCTCGTCACCGGAGGCCACGCCTGGGCGCACGCACCCGAGCACATGGACTTGTTCATGCTGTCCGCGGCCCACAGGTACACGGCCCGTCCGGACGAATTGGTCAGGAACGATGCCGCCGAACCAGCGTGAGACTCGATCACCGTCGCCGCCGTCGACCCGCTGCTTGCCGGCGTCCCGGCGGCCGTTGACCCGGTCGTTGACCCGGCCGCGGTGCCGCACGCCGCGGCCAGCAGTCCTGCGGCCACCGGAACGCCCAGCTTGACCGCCATCGGCAGCCGTTTCATCAGGGGCATGCTCATCTTGCTCGTCTCCTCTTCCGGGCGGTGGACGCTCGCGCGTCAAGCGCCGCCTCTTCGTCACTTGCTTGCCGGAACCGAGTACGGGCGGGACGCCGGGAGAGATTGGACCGCCGGAGTGACCTCCGTCACTCACGGTCGCGTGGCCGGGCTGCGCAGGCGGAACTTCGCGCGGAACGGGTGCCGCGCGACGGCGTGCTGATCGCTGACTGAGCGCGTTAGGGAACGGATCCGTCGCGGACCGGGCTGACGGTCTGGCGCATCGGGATCGAGCAGGCCAGGGCGAGGACCACGAACAGGGACGATCCCAAAGTGGCGAACCAGGCGCCCTGCGCGGTGGTGACGCTCAGGTCCGGGGAGGGCTTGGGGGCGAGGAAGGTCGCGGCTACCGCGGCGAGGGTGACGACGCCCGCCGCGGTCCGCGCCCACCGTGGGCCCCGGCCGGACACGGAGTAGCCGCCGATCATCGCGAGCAGGGCGAGGCCAACCGGGCCGCTACCGTCGCCGGTCGTGACGAGGGCCTGGACCGCTCCCGGCTGGACCAGCGGGACGACGCCCAGCAGCAGCGGGGCCAGGACGAGCAAGCGGTGCTGGGAGCCGGTGCGGCGCTGGTACTCCGCCCAGCCCAGGAGCGCGCCGACGGCGGCGCCGGCCGGGAGGATGATCCCGAAGGTGCCGGCGGCGGCGCGCGTGTCCCGGGGAACGTTTCGGGGGCCGGTGACGTCTCGTAGATGTGACCCAGTACTGACGCCAGTTCAGATCTCAGCGTGCACCGGCCCGGCCGCGGGCCGGACGGTGACGATGTGCCCGGCGGCGGAGGCTGAAGACGCGGCTACCGGAGACCAGGCAAAAATGACCGCAGACGCCGGGGCGCCCGCCACCTTAGCGGTGGACCGGGCTGCGCTTCCGGTTCCGCGCCAGCCGGTCCTGCCGCGCAGCCTGGCCATCACTCTGCGGCTGGCCGCGCACCTGGCCGCCTGGGTACCGTTCGCGATCGGCGCGATACGTGCCGTGCAGCGAGGCGCCCCCGGTCGTCGCCGACGGCGCCGCCATCGCGCTCCGCTCCTGGGACGTCCTGACGCCCTACGGGCCGCTGGTCGGCCAGGCCACCCAGTTGCGCAAGGGCGCGTTCGACCCGGGGCCCCTGCAGTACTGGCTGCTGGCGGTCCCGGTCATATCGACCCCCAGGCCGGGGTGGTGTGGGGCGCGGCGCTGTGGTGCATGGTCGCGGCCTCGCTCGCGATCGAGGCCGCCTGGTCGGCGTTCGGCGCGTTCGGCGGCCTGGCGGCGAGCGGGATCGTCGTCGGCACCGTGGCGTGGCAGCCCCTGGTCGCGGCGGAGCCGTACTGGAATCCCTGGTTCGGCGTGCTCTTCTTCCTGGCCACGCTCGCCGCGGGCCTGGCCGTCGTCTCCGGCAGCGCCGCTGGTGGCCGGTCCTCGTCCTCACCGCGTCGGTGGCCGCCCAGGCGCACCTGATGTTCGCGCTCGCCTCGGCCGGGCTGGTGCTGCTGGCCCTGGTGGCCGGGCTGGCCGACACCGTCCGGGCCCGGGCCGGGTACTGGTGGGCGCTTGCTCGGGCTGATAGCGGCGCGGCCTGCTGGGTCCCCCCGTTCGTCCAGCAGTTCACCAGCCGCCACGGCAACCTCAGCGTGCTGATCGCGAGCCTGGGCACCCGGCAGTCCGCGGCACCTCGTTCGGCCTGAAAGCCTGACCGCGTCAGCCCTGCCGCCCCCGGTGTGGTGGCAGCCGTCGACGTCAACCCGCTATGAAGGCATCGCGCGGGAGATCGGCGGGCGTACGCCGGCGTTCGGAGTGGCGGCGCTGGTCCTCACCGCCGCCGTGCTGGTGCTGGCGGTCGGCCCGCTGCGATCCCGCCGGCTGGCCGCGCTGGCCGCGGTAAGCCTGCTGACCAGCGGCGCCGTCCTGGCCACCTACTCCAATATCCCGGTGCACAACATCGGCCGCCATGACCCAGAACTACCTCCTGATCGTCTTGCTCCCGGCGGGCCTGCTCATCTGGCTGACCGTGGGCGCAGCCGCCGTGCTCGCCGCCCGGCGGGTGGCCGGCCGGGCCCGCGCGCTGGCCGCGCTGCGCCGGCGGCCGCGCGGCGGCCCGGGCGCCGCAGGCGGATCCGCAGCGCGCTGGGGCGTCCGCGTCCCGGCCTCGCGGCCGTCGCCCTGATCGGGCTGGGCGTCGTGGCTGGCGGTGGCCCAGCAGGCCCGGGCGTCGGCAGACGCGACCACGGCCCGGGAAGTGAGCGCCACCCGCTTCGCCGCTCGCGCATCGAGCGGATGCTGCCTCCGCCAGCGGCTGGAGCTGACCGTCCTGCGGGACGGAGTGTACGAGCGGGATGTCACTCTCGGCGTGGCGTGGGCGCTGCACGCCGACGGATATGAGCCCGCGGTAGACCACCGGGCCGCACGGTATCTGGGGCCGCGGTACCTGTTCGCCGGGCGGCCGATGCCCGGCGTGACCGTGCTCATCCGGCGCCGGCTGGTCCTGGTCCGCGTCACCCAGGGCGGTGTTACCGCACTGCCTTAGACCCTGTCAGGTTACGGCTGCCCGGCTGACGACGCGGCGGAGCCGTCCGTCAGGCGTTTGCGTAGGACAGGGTGACCGCGCCGTTGCGGCGCTCAGTGACCGAGACCAGGCGCAGGTCCGTGCGCTGGCCGGGGCGCAGCAGCGTGGTCCCGCTGCCCACCACGACCGGGTTGACGACGAAGTTCAGCCTGTCGACGAGGCCGTGCTCGAGCAGCGTCTGCGCGAGCTGGCCGTAGCCATAGATCATGAGATGCCTGTCCCCTTGCTCCTTGAGCTCCCGCACAGCGGCGACTGGGTCGCCGGGGATGATCCTCGTGTTGTTCCAGTCCGCCGCCGTCAAGGTGGAGGAGAAGACGTACTTGCGCATCTCGTTGATCCGCTCCAGGTACGGCCCGGAAGGCGACGACCAGGCGGGAGCGAAGTAGTCGTAGGTGTTCCTGCCCATCAGCATCGCGTCGCTGTCGAGCAGCGCCGCGAGCGACTCCTCGGCGGCCTGCTGGTCGAAGTAGTCCCCGACCCACGACTGCGGGTCACCATGGACACCGTCGAGTGAGACCAGGCTGCTCACGATCAGGTCGCGCATGTCGCCTCCCATAGCTGCAGCCGGGCTGGCTCCCGGGTCTGCGGTCGAACATGAAGACTTGCGCCGCCGTCCGAAGTAATCGCGGCCAGGACCGCCTGCCCGCCGGACCGCTGTGCCGTCGTCGTGGCATGGGCGACGTGGGACGCCCTAGCCTGGTCCGGCCGTCCAGGTGATGGCTGGAGGCCGGACTCGCGCGCAGACCGGGTTTCCCCTGGCGTCTGTCAGCCGGACCCGGGCGACCAGCCGGCACCCGGGGCGCATGGCGTCCTCGATCGTTGCGGGGCTACCTCGGCGAACCGGAGCTTGGCGCCGCGGAACATCCGCAGCGTCCCGTCACCGGGCAGGTCGCCCCAGGCCAGGCCGAGGTGACGGTCGGTGCGGTCGCCTCGCACGAAGGGGCCGCTGAAGTCGAAGCCGTCCTCGCCGCGCCGCATGGTGACCGGTACTTCCCAGCGGGCCGACGGGGAGTCCCCGGGCACAGGCTCGGTCGCCAGCCAGGGATTGCCGGGCACCACGAGCGTCGGCCGCTCCGTCCTCCGGGTGTACAGGGCGACGTGAACGTTCTGGTGATCTGGCTCGTCAGGCTCCGGCTGGCAGGTGAGCCCGGGCAGGTCGAAGCCCTCGATGACTACGGTGAGCGGGCCGAGCTTAGCGCGCCGGCCGGCGGGCCGGGCGCCGGGCCGGCGGCGGGCCTGAGCTCTCGTCGTAGGCGCGCTGGAGCCAGCGCAGCACCTCAGCGTCAACGTCTCCCGGGGTGGCCAGGGGGATCCGCAGGGTGGCCGCGCCGACACCGCCGTTGGCGGCCAGCAGGCGGCCGCCGGGCCGCGCGTGGTCCAGTCGCAGGCCGAGGTCGACCCGCCGCCTGGTCGTCGCCTGCACCACGGCGAAGGTGCGGCGGGGGTGACCAGGCTGACGAAGGTCTTGCGGGGCTGCACCGTCACCGGGCCCAGCGCCGGCGCCGCCGCCAGCAACGTGTCGAGAACGGCCCGCAGGCCGGGACGGTCCGCGTACTGGCCCGCGATCAGGTCGCTCGGCCCCGGCGGGCAGGCGGGCCGGGCTCGCGCATCTCTTCCCGCGAAGCCGGCGGCGGGGGGGCAGCCGGGCCTCGCGGGCGGCCTGCCCGGCCTGGCCCCGGGCGGCCGGCCCGGGCGGGCTGGCTTCGGCGCGCCGCCGCTCCGCCTCAGCCTTGAGCCGGGGCCAGCTGGCGAAGCCGTACTCCCGGGCGACGGCCAGCTGGGCGGCCGACAGGGTCGCTGTTCCGGAGACCTGCTGGAGCCTCCGGGTTGCGCGGGCGTCGCCGCCCTGGGCGGCACGGTGCAACTCGCGGGCCTGGCGGCGGAGCTGATCCAGGTCGGGGCGGGCGGGAAGCTGGGACATGGCGCGTCTCCTCGCAGAGCCTGAGGTCCGCGTGTCCGGCTGGCCTGAAGACGATCCGGTGCTGTCCACGACACGTGCCTTCACCTGCGGAGGCGGACTCAGTCCTTCCCGCGGACCCGGTGGCGTCCTCCCGCGCCGGGTCCCAAATTACCTCACGACCCTGGGGGGATCTGGTCAGGCGGACGCCTGGCCGATCAGGCGGCGGGCGACCTGGACGCCGGGTCCGAGCCGGGCCAGGCGGGCGGCCAGGTCGCCGGCGGCGGCGTGGAGTGCCTCGTCGGTCATGGGGCTGAGCGCGTCGAGGATGAACAGCGCGGCGGTGGTGTCGTCGCGCAGCTGGGTGCGGCGGGCCTGGCGCCAGTTCCAGCGCCGGCAGGTCACGCCGGCCTCGTCGCACCACACCACCTCGCCGGGGTCGGGATGCTCGGTCACCGCGACGCCGTCGGCCACGGTGTCGAAGGGCTCCTCGCCGGTGGCGCGGACCAGCCGCGGCGCACCGGTGTAGCGGAGCAGGTCCTCCCCGCCGAGCGGGAGCTGGTGCAGCACCGAGACCGCGTTGTAGAGGTCGGTGAGCCGGTTGACCCGGGGCAGCCCGGACGCCGCCCGGCGCAGCAGCGCCTCCAGGCTGTTGCGGGTGCGCTGCGGCTTGGCGCCGAACGCCCGGTACGCCTCGCGCCACGCCGCCACGTGCGGGAGCTGCTCTGGCGGCTGGTCGCGGAGCGCCTCGGTGGCGGCGGCCTCCGCCGCCTGGAGCAGCGCGTCGCTTTCCTGGTCGCCCGGGCCCGGGACGATCCCGTCGACGGCCAGCAGCATGGCGCGGTAGTCGGGCCGCAGCGCGAACACCGCCGCGCTGACCTGGCCGCCGGCCAGGAACTCCTCAAGCATCGCCACGTCAGGCACCGCAAAACCTCCGATCGTGATCCGGGCCCATCCCGGCTCGAAGACGGCCGGGGAGACTCACTCTAAGTGCATCTCCCGCTGGCGGCGGGACCGGCCAGGCGGCGGCCTGGCGGCCGGTTCCGCCCGGCACCGATGAGTCCGCCGGCCGGGCAGCGTCTCTACTGGCAAACCGCAGCCGGACCGCACCTTGGAGGAAACCGATGCCCACCAGCGCACTGCCACCCATCGTCGACGCCGGCACCTGGCAGAGCCAGCTCGACGCACTGCGCGCCCGGGAGAAGGCCGCGACCCGGGAACTCGACGCGATCGCCGCGCAGCGGCGCCGGATGCCGATGGTGGAGATGCCCGACTACACCCTGGACGGCGAGGAAGGGCCGGTCCGGCTGGCGGACATCTTCGACGGCAAGTCCCAGCTGATCGTCTACAACCACATGTGGTTTCCCGGCGAGGAGTGGCAGTGCCCGGGCTGCACCGGGTTCACCTCGCACTTCACCAGGCTGGAGTTCCTGGACAGCTACGACGCCCGGTTCGTCATCGTCACCCAGGGCCCGATCGACGAGGCGCTCGCTTACAAGAAGCGCGTGGGGAACACAATGACCTGGTACTCCACGGCGAAC
Organism: uncultured Actinomycetes bacterium; assembly: GCA_963781085.1. Taxonomy (GTDB): domain Bacteria; phylum Actinomycetota; class Actinomycetes; order Streptosporangiales; family Streptosporangiaceae; genus RYN-230. Next base: position 152,331 of record CAWAES010000036.1, on the reverse strand, counting down.
AGCCCCTTCGGTGCCGACGTCGGCGCGCCGCCAGGGCGGCGGGTTCGCGGTCAACGTGTTCCTGCGCGACGGCGACACCGTCTACCGCACCTGGCACACCAACGGCCGTGGCACCGAGCAGCTCAGCTACACCTTCGCCCTGATCGACCTGCTGCCCTACGGGCGGCAGGAGGAGTGGCAGGACTCGCCCGAGGGCTGGCCGAAGTCGCCCACCTACAGCGGGTGGGGCAGCTCGCAGGACGTCGCCGCGGCCTACGGCCCGGGCGCCTGAAGCCGCCGGCGGCGAGCCGCGAGGTGGCCCCGGCTCAGGCATGCTGTTCGCTGGCCACCCGCTCGGCCGGCGTGCCCGGGGCCGGACCGGGCCGGGCCGGGCAGGGCCAGCCCGGCGAGCGCCCCGGCCAGGGCCAGGCCGGCCGCCGCCGCGACGGCGGGCGCGAAGCCGTCGCTGAACGCGGCGGCCGAGGTGTAGCCACCAGCCGTGGCGAACACGGCGGCCAGGATCGCGACGCCGAACGCGCCGCCCAGCTGGCGCATCATGCTGAAGCTGCCCGACGCCTTGCCGATGTCGCCGCGCGGGACCGAGCCGACCACGGCCTTGGTGACCGCGGGCACGGCCAGGCCGAGCCCGGCGCCGGAGATCACCATCGGCGCGAGCAGCGCCGGGTAGGCCAGCCCCGGGGAGGCGACGACGGCGATCCACGCGAACCCGGCGCCCTGCAGCAGCAGCCCGGAGACGACCAGCGGCCGCTCGCCGATCCGGTCGGCCAGCTTCCCCGCCCTCGGTGCGATCAGGAACGGCGCCACGCCCCAGGGCAGCAGCCGCAGCCCGGCGCCGAGCGGATCCTGGCCGAGGCCGACCTGCAGGAACTGGGCCATGAAGAAGACCGCCCCGGTGATCGACGCGTTCATGAGGAAGACCACGACGTTGCCTGCCGAGAAGCCCCGGATGGCGAACAGGCGCATCGGCAGCATCGGCGCGCGGGCCCGCAGTTCCCAGCCGGTGAACGCCACGGCCAGCAGCACGCCCGCCGCGAGCGCCCCGGCGACCTCGGGGCTGGCCCAGCCCGCCGAGCTGCCGCGCACCAGGCCCCACACCAGCCCGAGCGCCGCACCGGTGCACAGCGCCACGCCGGGCAGGTCCAGCGCGGCGCGCGGCCCGTAGCTCTCCTCCAGGTGGCGCAGGGCCAGCGGGATGGTGAGCAGGGCGACCGGCACGTTCAGCCAGAAGATCCACTGCCAGGCGAGGCCCTGGGTGATCGCGCCGCCCAGCACCGGCCCCACCACGACCGCCAGGGCGGTCACCGAGCCGAAGATGCCCATCGCCCAGCCCCGGCGCTGCGGCGGGACGGCCGCGTTCAGCAGCGCCAGGGCCAGCGGCAAGACCATCGCCGCGCCGACGCCCTGCACCGTGCGCGCCGCGATCAGCGCGCCGACCCCGGGGGCGAGCGCGCACGCCGCCGAGCCCGCGGCGAACACGCCCAGGCCGGTGGTGAAGACCCGCCGCCTGCCGAACCGGTCGCCCACGGCGGCCGCGGTCATCAGCAGCACCGCGAAGGCCAGGGTGTAGGCGTTGACCGTCCACTCCAGCTGCCCGATCGAGGCGCCCAGGTCGCTGCGGATCGTGTTCAGCGCCGTCGCGACGACCAGCAGGTCCAGCACGACCATGAACGACGCCACCGACGCCAGCGCCAGGGCCCAGCCCTGGGCGCGGGTCATGGCGTCCTGCCTGCTCGCGGTGTTCACGTGTCCTCCAGATGTTGGCGTTGTGATGCTTGCTGCTGATTAAGACACCGCGGGCGCCGCGAATTGGCCGATGAGTTTCCGGCCTGGCTGGTGTCGTTTCGTTAGAGGACCCGGCGAAGGGGCGAGGATGTGATCGTGACCACGACAGCGCTGGCCCGCGCCCGGGCGGGCGACGGGGAGGCGTTCCGCGAGCTCACCGACCCCCACCGGCGCGAGCTGCAGCTGCACTGCTACCGGATCCTCGGCTCAGTCCAGGACGCCGAGGACACCCTGCAGGAAACGCTGCTGGCCGCCTGGCGCGGGCTCGGCCAGTTTGAGGAACGCGCCTCGGTGCGCACCTGGCTGTACAAGATCGCGACCAACCGGTGCCTGAACGCGCTGCGCGACACCGGCCGCCGCCCGGCTGCCGCGGCCAGGTACCAGTGGCTGCCCCCCCGCCAGAACCCACCCGCCGGACCGAGCCGCTGTGGCTGCAGCCCTACCCCGATGCGCTGCTCGACGACCTGCCCGATAACGCCCCCGGTCCCGAAGCACGCTACGAGACCAGGGAAGCGGTGGCGCTGGCGTTCGTGGCCGGGCTGCAGCGCCTGCCGCCCCGCCAGCGCGCCGTCCTGGTGCTGCGCGACGTGCTCGGCTACCCGGCGGCGCAGGCCGCCGGCCTGCTCGAAGTCAGCGAGGTGTCGGTGAACAGCGCCCTGCAGCGGGCCCGGGCCACGCTCGCCGCCCAGCTTCCCGCCGCGGGCCGCGACAGCGCGCCCGCGCCGCGGTCGGCCCGGGAGCGCGAGCTCACCAGCCGGTTCGCGGACGCGTTCGAGGCCGCCGACACCGACCGCCTGGTGGCCCTGCTCACCGAGGACGCCTGGCTGACGATGCCGCCCGAGCCGCTGGAATACCAGGGCCACGCCGCGATCGCCGAGTTCTTCCAGACCCGGCCCTTCTGGGGGGCCCGGGTGCCCCGGCTGGTCCCCACCCGCGCCAGCAACCAGCCCGCGTTCTGCTACTACCGCACCGAGCCGCACGCGCCGGTCGCGCACGCCCATAGCCTCATCGTGCTCACGCTGGCCGGCGACAAGATCTGCGCCATCACCCGGTTCGGCGACAACGGCCTGTTCCGCCACTTCGGGCTGCCCCGGACCCTGCCGGACTGACCGGAAACACTCAGCGGCTCACCGCGGTCTCCCGCTCGACCCGCGACAGCTTCTCAGGATTGCGCACGACGTAGAGGCCGGTGATCAGGCCGTCGTCGATCTGCATCGCCACGAGGCTTTCGATCTCCCCGCTGAGCCGGATGATCAGGGCCGGACGGCCGTTGATCTGCACCGGTTCGACCGACACCTCGCCGCCGATCCGGGGCACGCCGATAGCCAGGAAGCGAGCCACCCGGCCGGCCCCCACGATGGGACGCACCGCGGCCCGCTTGACTCCGCCGCCGTCAGTCAGGAGGACGATGTCCGGCGCGAGCATGTCGAGCAGGCTCTGCAGATCACCCGTTTCGATCGCCCGCTGGAACGCTTCGAGCGCGCCGCGGGTCTCGGCTGCGGAAACGACCCCGCGCGGCCGTCGCGCCGCGACGTGGGCCCGGGCCCGGTGGGCGATCTGGCGGACCGCAGCGGGGCTCTTGGCGACGGCTTCGCCGATCTCGTCATACTCCAGGCCGAACACGTCGCGCAGCACGAACACCGCCCGCTCGGTCGGCGTGAGCGTCTCCAGCACCAGCAGCATCGCCATCGAGACGCTGTCGGCCAGCTCGACGTCCTCAGCCACGTCGGGCGCGGTCAGCAGCGGCTCGGGCAGCCAGGGGCCGACGTAGGACTCCTTGCGCCGGCGCAGCGTGCGCAGCCGGCTCAGCGCCTGGCGGGTGGTGATCCGGACCAGGTAGGCACGCTGATCCCGCACGCGTCCCGAGCTCGACGCCCGCCCACCGCAACCAGGTCTCCTGCAGGACGTCCTCGGCGTCGGCGGCCGAGCCGAGCATCTCGTAGGCGACGGTGAACAGCAGGTTGCGGTGGGCGACGAACGCCTCGGTGGCGGAGTCCATGCGGCCGTCATGAGCAAGTGGCCCGGCTGGGCCCGTGGTTGGCTCGCTGTGCTCGCTCATAGCTGGCTCCTGCCCGTCCGCTCTCGACTGTGCCACACCCACAAGACGCCGGCCCCAGCCGCTTTGTGACAGCCACGGCCGGTGCCGCACGTCACATCGCCGCGACGTCACAGGGACCGGGTCGCCGGCATCTCCATGTTCGTAAGGACGCCGCGCGAACGATCCGCGCGGCACGCGACTCCACGAGTGAGGACGACGTCATGGAACCCCGTATCGACCTGATGGCCAACGAGATCGGCGCCAAGATCGCCAAGCGGATCTACAACGTCAGCCTGGTGATCGACCAGTCGCCGCTGCCCAAGGCCACCCAGGAGCTGGCGAGCCTGCGCGCCAGCCAGATCAACGGCTGCGGCTGGTGCGTCGACATCCACACCAAGGAGGCCGCGGCCGCCGGTGAGACCCCGGTCCGGCTCAACCTGGTCGCCGCCTGGCGCGAGTCCACCGTGTTCACCGAGGCCGAGCAGGCCGCGCTGGCCCTCACCGAGGAGGGCACCCGGCTCGCCGACGCCAGCCACGGCGTGTCCGACGAGACCTGGGCCCAGGTGCGCAAGCACTACGACGACGACCAGATCACCGCGCTGGTCGCCCTGGTCGCCCTGATCAACGCGACCAACCGGCTCGCCGTGATCGTGCACCAGAAGGGCGGTTCCTACGAGCCCGGCATGTTCGCCAGCTATGACGGGCTGACCGGCAGCCGGATCCTGGCCCGGCCTGGCCCAGGTCATCCGATCCAGGCCGGGCCCACGGGAGAGGACGGGGTCCAGGCAGCGCCCCGTGACCCAGCGGCGGTGGTTGGTCAGCTCTTACCCGGTGGTCGTGATCGGCCGATAGACGTGGATAACGGTCCCGTCAGGAAAACTCCTGGCCTCGGTGAGATCCACTCGCAGCGGCTTGGCCAGGTCCTTGAACAGCGGCAGCCCGCTGCCCAGGGCGACGGGGAGGATGACCAGGCGGTACTCGTCGATCAGGCCGAGCCTGGATAGTGCCTGAACGAACGCGGCGCCACCGTGGGCCATGATCTCCCCGCCGGATTCGTTCTTGAGGGCGGCTATCTCCTCGGCGAGGTCGCCGCGGGCAATCCGGGAGTCGGCCCATCGGCGGCTGGCAACGTCTTGGAGAAGACGACCTTGGGAAGCTTGTTCATGGACGTCCGCGTACTCGCCCGTCGCGGTCGGCCAGTGCGCGGCCATCTGCTCGTAGGTGACGCGCCCCATGATGTGGGTTCCGACCTGCTGCAGGGACGCGACCTTCCAGGCGCGCACGTCCGGATGCTCGGCCGGGAGCCCCCAGTCACCTTCGCCGCCGGGCCCCGCGACGTATCCGTCCAGCGTGACACCCATCTGCAAGACCACGCGCCTCATCAGGACTCCTTCATGGACGTTTTCATGGTTTTCTCGTCTTCAGGCAGCCTGACGCGGCAGCTTCCGTGACCCAGTCCGGGCCCGGTGTTCCACCCGCCCGGCCAGAAGGTCGAGCCTCGCTCGGCTGCCAGCCCCGCGTCCAATACATGCGGTCATAACCTGAGGGCATGGATGTCGACACCCGGCTGCTGCGCTACTTTGCCGCCGTCGCTGCCGAAGGAAACCTCACTCGCGCGGCGGAACGGCTGTTTGTGTCACAGCCGGCGCTGACCAAGCAGATCAAGCAGCTGGAGAGCCAGCTGGGAGTGCGGCTGTTCACCCGGTCGCGGGCCGGGATGACCCTTACCCTGGCCGGCCAGGCGCTGGCCGACAGAACCCCCGCCGTGCTGGCCAGCTGGGACCAGGCGCTGCGGGAGACCAAGGCCGCCGCCAGCCGCGCGGCCCGGGTGCTGCGGGTCGGATTCATGTCCAGCGCCGCCAACGAGGCCACCCAGCAGATCATCGCGGCGTTCGCCCGCCGCCGGCCGGGCTGGCGGGTGGACCTGCAGCAGGCCGCCTGGTCGGACCCCACCGCGGGGCTCGCCAGCGGCGACGTCGACGCCGCCTTGCTGCGGCTGCCGTTCCCTGGCCAGGACGACGTGCGGATCGAGGTGCTGCTCACCGAGCCCCGCTGGGTCGCGCTCCCCGCCACCCATCCGCTCGCCGCCCGTGATCAGATCTCCTTCCGCGATCTGTGGGACGAGCCGTTCGTCGCTGCCCCCGCGGAAACCGGCTGGTGGCGCGACTACTGGCTGGCCACCGGCGAACGCCAGGGCCACCCGGTCCGCATCGGATACGTCACCGACCAGCCCGACGCCTGGCTGGCCGCGATCGCCAACGGCTACGGCATCGCCCTGGCCCCCGAATCCGCCGCCCGCTACTACGCGCGCCCCGGCATCACCTACCGGCCCGTCACCGGCGTCAGCCCTAGCCAGGCCGGGGTCGCCTGGCCGCCCGCCAACGACACCGACCCCGTCGTCCAAGACTTCGTCCGCTGCTGCCTGGACAACAAGCCGCCACAAGACCTGAAGAGCCAATCTGACCAGAAGTAACAGCCAGATCCCAGCCCCGCCGGTCACCACGACGTCCGCAAGACCAAACCCGGTCCCAGGACTCACGCACCCCCCGGGTGCCGGGATTGCTGCGGGTCAGGCGGACCCGGACACCTGGGCCAGGCCGGGCTGCTCCGGGCCGTGCGGGATGTCGAACGACTCCTCGCCGGTGCGCAGCAGCCGCAGCACCACGCCGGCCACGTAGTCCGGGCTGTGCGCCACCATGCCCGGCCGGGGCGAGGCGCCGAGGGTGAACATGCCGTCGCCGAACTCGGTCGCGGTGATCGAGGGCAGCAGCAGCGACACCGCGATACCGTCGGCGCGCCAGTTCCTGGCGCAGCACGGCGGTGAGCATGTTGACCGCCGACTTGGTCGACGCGTAGGCGCCGACGCCGACCGCGGTCCGCCGGGTGGTGCCGGAGCTGATGTTCACGATCCGCCCGAAACCCCGCTCCCGCATGGCGGGCAGCACCGCCTGGGTCATCGCCAGCGGGCCGACCACGTTCAGCCGCAGGACCTGGCTGAACTCGGCCAGGTCCACCTGGTCCAGTGGCCCGTGCAGGCTGGCGCCGGCGTTGTTCACCAGTCCGTCGATCCGCTGGTACCGGTCCAGGGTGGCGGCCACCAGGTGGCGCACCTGCGCCGGGTCGGTCACGTCGGTGGGCACGGCCAGCGCCCCGCCGAGTTCCTCGCTCAGCGCGGCCAGCCGGTCGGCCCGGCGGGCGGCGAGCACCGGATAGGCCCCGGCGGCGTGCAGCAGGCGTGCGGTGGACGCGCCGATACCGGAGGAGGCACCGGTGACGATCACCGACTTGCCGGCCAGGTCAATGAGATCGGTCATGAGCCAACGTGTACCAGACGGGCTTACCGCCTAAGCTGCGGACGGCGGGCCAACTATGACTCTGTCTGCCGAGGGAGAGGGCCGAAATGACCGAGAACTACCCGCCCGGATCAACGCCGCCCGAGTCGGGGCAGCCGGTGCCTGGCGAGGAGGAGCCGCTGGCCCCCGAGCCTGCCGAGGATCCGGGATACCTGACCGAGACGGGCGAGGCGGTGGGGGAGGACGGATCGGTCGTGCCGATCATCGGTGGCCTGCCCGCCGTCGATGGCTCGGCGTGGGATATCGGTGCCGCGGCGGACGAGCGTGGGGCGGCCCTGGCTGAGCACGAGGCCAGCCAGGAACACCGGGCCGCCGAGGACGACACGCGCTGAGCTCACTGGTGAGCCTGCTGCGCGGCCCGCCCGCGCAGCCGGTGCGCCTTGCGGGTGGGCCGGCGGGTGGCCGCCGCGAGCTTGTCCAGCCTGGCGACCTCGTCTGAGCCGTCCAGCGCGTGAATGAGGACGACGAGGTAGTTCGCGACCGCGCTGACCACCGCCACCGCCAGCGGGATCACCAGAGCAGTCACTCCGGCCTGGTACCGGAACGCGTCGATGACTTCGCTGTGGATCCGGAGGTACATCAGCGCCGCGAGCACGGCGATGACCACGACGGCGGTTCCGAACGCGGCCTTGGTGAATCCGTCCAGTTCGTCGAGGTGCACCGTGCCCGCATGGTTCCTGTACGAGCGCATCCGGTGGCCGGCGAAGGACAGGAAGCCGTAGGCCAGCACGGTGACCATGCCGGCGAGGGCGATGGCGAAGGCCAGGTTCATCGACACCGGGCTCGGCCAGTCCACGTTGGTGATCCCGGCGAAGAAGTACAAGAGCAGGGCAAAGTCGAAGGCCAGCACGAACTTAGGGATCCAGCCCTGCCAGCGCGGCAGGCGGCGGTGCTTGCGCGATCCCAGGTCAGTCTCGCGGTTGATCTGCTGCCGCTGCTCTTCCTCGTCGGCTCGCGTCTCGGTCACCGTGCGTTCGCCGCCGTCGGGATGCTTCACCCGGGTCAGCATCCAGTGGTCGGCCTGGGCGAGCAGACGGCGCGTCCGCCACTCCCAGCGCCGGTGCTGGTCGTGATAGGCGAGGTTGGGCTGGCCCGAGACATCCGGCGCGGGGGCGCGGCGGTCCGCCTCCGGCCGCCGGGGCCTCGGAACCGGACTCGGCTCGGGGGTTGCGGGGAGGTTCGGGACGGAGCTGGTGTTGCCATTGGCTTCGGTGGTCACGGGAGGCTCCTTGTCGGGTCGCAGCGGTTGGGATGAGGCGGTCAGCGGCGGTTATGGGCAGGCCTGGCCGGTCAGGAAGTGGCCGCCCGGGCTGGGTGAAGGGTGATCAGTACGTGGCGCAGCCGCGCGCAGACGGTTTCGTCCAGGTGGCCGTGGCGGTAGCAGGCGGAGCGGGGCTGACCGGCGGTGCCCCGGCCGGCGGCCTGGCCGATCAGGCCGGCCGGAACCCCCAGCGAGATGAGGCGCGCCCGGACCGCCCGGGCCCGCTTGGCTGACAGGGCGAGGTTGTAGCGGCCCGAGCCGCCGTCGGGCGAGGCGTATCCGAGGATCGTCACCTCCCGGTGCTGGTCCCGGGCCCTGGTGGCGATCGGCCCGAGGATGATGTCTGCGCCCGGCAGCAGCCGTGCGCTGCTGAACGCGAAGAACGCGTCGGCCGGGACGTTCGTCGTCTGGCCGCCATGCGGCCCGCGGTAGGAGGTCACCTGGGGGAACCGGACGACGGGGACCGGCGTGGTGCTCCGCGAAGGCGGGTCCGGCCGGGTGACCGCGTTGACCGAGCAGGAGACCGCGCCGGCCGCGTGGCACAGAGCCAGCCAGTAGCGGGTGAGTGTGCTGCGCTGGGGAACCGGCGGGGCAGGCTGCCTCCCGCTGGTGTCCGCGAGACCGGAGAACACGACCTTCCAGCCAGTCAGGCGGGGCAGCAGTCCCTGGCGGCTGACGGAGACCGCGGCGGTCCGCGGATCGGCGCCCCAGCCCACCTGCCTCAGGTCAAAGCCACCCGCCGTGGACAGGCCCGAGGACAGGACAAGCAGCGTGCCGGGGCGGGTGGTCACCCGGACCGCCTGGGCGATCATGGCCAGCAGGTCGAACGGCTTGCTGGCCGCCAGGGTGTTCAGCAACTGCTGGACCCGGTTCACGTTCGCGCCCAGTTCGCTGTTCCGGTCCGGCCCGTAGTCGACCTGGCCGTCAGGCCGGCGCGGGGTGAGTGACACTTCACGCGCCTGGCCCGTGTTCGGGTCCACCACGTACGCGGCCGCGCGGGTACTGGTGCTGCCCGCAGTGCGCAGCATCGCGCGGTCGGTGCCTGACAGCACTGGTGCGGGCTCGTTGGCCGTGGCGCTGGCCGCTACGACGATGACCTTGGGGTCGTCCGGAGGTGGCTGGCACCCCGTGAGCAGGACGGTCCCGGAAATGAGCGCCGCGACGGCGACTCCCGTGACGAGCCGGGCTGCCGGGACCGGCTTGGTGCCCTTCCGCCGGTAAGAGACTGTGGTGGCCATGGAGATCTCCCTCTGTGAGGGGGCCAGGGTGTTCTGCCGCGGGCGTCTCCCGGCGAACGGGGAGTCCCGCACTTAGCCGGCTCACGTGGTGCGCCGGCCGCTGAAAGACGCGGCCAGACTGCGCTAAGCTACGTGGCAACAGCTTCTTCAGCACTGAACTTCAGCTCTTTACTTGTACTGCAGATTATCTGCTTATTTCAGAGTGTGCTTCAGCCTATGGCCAGCGCAAGCCCTAGACGGCCATCAAAAACGTGAACATTCCGAGGGCTGCCCCGAGATTATCACGATGAGCTGGCTCGATGGGGTTGTCGGACTCATACCAAACCGTGGTACGTTTTGCTGAACTACTGAACTTCAGATGAACTGAGGTCTGCGGTGAACGATCAAGATCCGCGCCAGGTCCTCGCGCGTCGCCTACGCGCGCTCAGGGAAGTGCGCTGGGGGCGGAAAGTAAATCAGGCCCAGCTCGCTGAGGCACTGGCGGGAACGGGAACCGGTCTGTCAGCGTGCCGCTCGTCTCGTCATGGGAGTCGCAGAACAACCCGAAGGTGCCGCCGGCCGCGCAGGCTTCAGGACATCGCCACGTTCTTCGCCAGCTCTCGGTCCTTCGACGGGCAAGTCGCCCGCCTGCTGAGCCCGGACGAGATGACTGTGCAAGAGCAGGCGGCCAGGGACGAACTCCTCCAGGAACTCACCAGCCTGCGCAGCGAGGCGCTGAACGCGGCAGCCCTACCGCGGCCTCCGGTGAGCATCCCCAGCGCCGACCTGGGGATCGCTCAATCGCTGGATGCAGGGCCCTACCGCTTCCCAGATGGCTACCCCGTCAACATCATCTGCGCTCAGCTGCCCCGCGAGCAGCTGGACCGAATGAAGCCCTACTCGGATCCGTCGGATCCGGACTTCAGTCGCTATATATCGCTACACCGATCTGGACGCGCTCTTCGAGTTGCACGGTCACCTCCGGGCTGCCAATCCCACCACCCAGGTCAACCTCCGGCTGGCGCACGAACTCCAGCCGGATGACTACACCGGGGCACACATGGTCGCGCTCGGTGGCGTGGACTGGAATCAGGCGACGAGCAGGGTCCTCGAGCGTCTCCAGCTTCCGGTCAAGCAGGTCAGCAGGCTGGACGAAGACGAACCTGGAACTGCCTACTTCGAGGTGATAGGTAGGGACGGCCGCCCGGTCATCCACCGGCCACGGCTGGACGAGTCATCCGGGCGTTCAATTCTGCGGGAGGACGTCGCGCTTTTCGCCCGCGCGCCCAGCCCATTCAACCGCAAGCGTTACGTGACGATCTGCAACGGGATGTTTGGTAGTGGCACGTATGGTGCTGTCCGGGCACTGACTGACGCTCTGTTTCGCGATCGAAACGCAGAATATCTGCGTGAGACCTACGGCGACAGTGATGCGTTCTGCATACTTAGCCGGGTGACGATGGAGAACGGAAAGGCGCTCACTCCTGACTGGACGCTACCCGAGACCCGGCTCTTCGAGTGGTCTAGCTCGCGATGACGGCCGGCGTCGAGACGGCCAACCACCATGGGTCGCACCGCGACCTCATCTGGCAGGGCGATGAGTCAACACCAACGCTGAAGGTCGACGCGATCATCGTGCCCACGGCGCGCAAGGTGGCCTACCTGAAGGAAGCAGCCACCGCGGCGCTGGCGCTGGGCTGTCCGCTGGTCACCTTGCACAGCGGGCGATGGACGAGTGCCTTCGCGGCCGCCGCCCACCTTGATCCTGCGGTCGATCTGATCGCGATCGACGTGCCTCGAGATAGCCGATCTCTGGTTTCCCAATCTGGCCACCTCCAGCCTGCTAGCTGGGACGATGTTCGAGCGGCGGACGGACGTCAGTACCAAGCGCAACCTCGGCTTGATGCTGAGCTACGCGCTGCGCTGGGAACGTGTGGTGTTCCTCGACGACGACATCCGGGTGCCCAACCCAGCCGATCTGAGCCGGGCCGCCGGCTTGCTGGACAGCTATAGCGCCGTAGGGCTGGGCATCGGGGACTTCCCGGACAACTCGATGGTGTGCCACGCCTTCCGCGATGCTGGCGGCCGGCAAGACACGTTCATCGGGGGCGGGGCGCTGGCCGTCGGGGTCAAGGGAAATCGCTCGTTCTTTCCCAACGTCTACAACGAGGACTGGTTCTTCGTCCTGGACGCGGGAAAGGGCCTGCAGTCGGTGGCCACCGTAGGGCAGGTGCTCCAATATCCGTATGACCCTTACCGGGTCGAACGGGCCCGCGGTGAAGAGTTCGGTGATGTCCTCGCCGAAGGCACGTTCTGGCTGCTTGATCAGGGGAAGCCTGCTTCGGATGGCGACCTTTCCCATTGGCGGGACTTCCTGGCTCACCGGCGGCAGTTCATCGCACAGGTCCAGAACATGGTCGAAAGTAAGACAAGCATCGACGCCACGACACGGGCCCGAATGGGGGAGGCACTGAGGGCGGCACTCGGCCGTTGCGCGGTGATACCCCCGCAACTGTGCGCGGACTACATGAAGGCACTGGCCGCCGACCAAGATCGGTGGCACCGCCACATGCAGAAGATACGGCGGCCATCACAGTTGTCCCGGGAAGAGGCGCTCAGATCGCTGACCGTCAAGGGCAAGCCGACGTTGACCTGGTACACCTCAGCGAGCGAGCCCCGCGCCACCAGAAGGCGCGAGTCGCTAGCCGCGCCCGTGCACGAGCAACGCGTGGCCCCGACGGGCGAACTTCAGGCCACCATCCCGCCGCTTGCCCAGACCTTGGTGCCACGCGGGCTCATCGCTCCCGGGCAGGAATCGCAGCTGCTGCCGCCCGGGGCGGTCGCTCGTCCGTATCCGGCGCACGGGGCGGCGACGGCGAGGATCGCCCAGGCTGGCCAGCGTAACCACGCTGGCGGCGACGGGGTGGTGGCTGGCCAGCCTTCGTGCCTGCCGTAACGAGGCACGCCCGTACCGCCGCGGCCACGGCCCCGGCGGTGAAACCGAAGTGCCGCCGCACGTCTGGCCCGGGACCCGACACGCCGAACGAGTGCAGGCCGATGATCGTCCCCCGGTCACCGGTCCAGCGCTCCCAGCCCAGGGTCGCCGCCTGTTCCACGGCCACCCGGGCCGTCAGCGCCGGGGGCAGCACCAGGTCGCGGTAGGCCCGGTCTTGTTCACCGAACAGCGCCCACGAGGGCAGGCTCACCACGCGCACGCCGGTTCCTTCGGCCAGCAGGTCCTCATAGGCCTCGATCGCGAGAGCGACCTCGCTGCCGCTCGCGATGATGATGGCCTCCGGGTGCTGCCCGCCCGGCGGGTCGGCCAGGACGTAGCCGCCCCGCGCGAGGCCGCTGGCTCGTGCGTACCGGGCCCGGTCGATGACCGGCACCTCCTGCTTGCTGAGCACGAGCGCCACCGGCCGGTCGGTGATGGGCAGCAGGACGCGCCATGCTTCCCGGACCTCGTGGGCGTCCGCGGGACGCAGGTCCACCACGCCCGGCATGGCGCGCAGCGAGGCCAGTTGCTCGACCGGCTGATGGGTCGGGCCGTCCTCGCCCATCGAGATCGAGTCGTGGGTGTAGACGTGCACGACTGGAAGTCCCATCAGCGCCGAGAGCCTCAGCGGGCCGCGCTGGAAGTCGGAGAAGACCAGGAACCCGGCCTGGAACGGACGGACTCCGCACAGCGCCATCCCGTTCGCGGCGGCGGCGGCGGCCGCCTCGCGGGCGCCGAAGTGCAGGTTCCGTCCGCCGTAGCCCCCGGCCTGAAAGTCGCCGGCCCCCGGGAACGCCAGCCGGGTCTTGGTGGAGGGGGCCAGATCACTCGCCCCGCCCAGCAACCATGGCACCCGCGAGGCGATAGCGTTCATCACCTCCTGGCTCGCCGTGCGCCCGGCCAGCACACCACCCGAAGGGGAGAAGTCCGGCAGCCCGTCGTCCCAGCCCACAGGCAGCGCTCCGGCGGTCATCAGGTCTAGTTCGGCAGCGAGCGACGGGTGCGCGTGGCGGTACTGCTCAGCCATCGTGTCCCACCGCCCACGCAGGCGGCGGCCGCGCGCCCCGACCCCAGCGGCGAACCGGGCGTACGCCTCGTCCGGCACCAGGAAGTCCGCGTCCTCCGGCCAGCCGTAGGAGCGCTTGGCGGCCCGCGCCTCTGCGGCACCGAGCGGCTCACTGTGCGCCGCTGACGTTCCCTCCTTGGTGGGCGCGCCGACTCCGATGACCGTCTCCACCACGATGAGCGTGGGCCGGTCGGGCGTCTCGCGGGCCAGCGCGTACGCGGCGCGCAGTGCGTCCAGGTCCTCGACGTCGCCGAGGTGAACGACCTGCCAGCCGTAGGCCGTGAACCTGGCCTGGACGTCCTCTGAGAAAGCCAGGCTGGTCGGGCCTTCGATGGTGACGCGGTTGCTGTCGTAGATCCAGCACAGGTTGCCGAGCCGCAGATGCCCAGCCAGCGACGCGGCTTCCTGGCCGAGACCCTCCATCATGCAGCCGTCGCCGAGCACGGCGTAGACGGTGTAGTCGAACAGCGGGAACCCTGGGCGGTTGTAGTGCTGCGCGAGCCACTGGCCCGCGATCGCCATCCCCACGCTGGCGCCCGCGCCGGTGCTGAGCGGCCCGGTGGTGCACTCCACGCCCGGAGTCAGCCCGTGCTCGGGGTGACCGGCGCAGACACTGCCCAGCTGGCGGAAGCGCCTGATGTCCTCCAGCGGCACCGCTGGCGTGGTGTCGCTGGCGGACCGCTGCACCTGGGCCAGATGCAGCAAGGAGTACAAGAGCATCGAGGCGTGTCCCGCCGACAGGACGAACCGGTCCCGGTTCAGCCACGCCGGGTCGTGAACGTCGTAACGCAGCGCGTCGTTCCACAGCGTGTAGCCGACCGGCGCCAGCGCCATCGCGGCGCCAGGATGCCCGGACTGCGCGGCCTGGACCGCGTCGATGGTGAGGGTGCGGATCGTGTTGACGGCCAGCCGGTCGTCGCCAGCAGCGGGGTCAGGTGCGGGCATGTCGGCTCCTCGCCGGGTCCGGGGGTCGTTCACGGCAGCAGGCCCGACAGCCGCTGGATGACCCGCATCAGCGCCGAGTGGTCAAGACCGCCGTCGCCCTGGGCACACGCCGCGCCGGTCAGCTGGGCCAGGATCGCGCCCACCGGCGTGACCACGCGGACCTCGCGGGCCGCCGCGGTGAAGATGGCCAGGTCCTTGTCGTGCAGCTCGACGCGGAAGCCGGCCGTGAAGTCGCCCGCCAGCATCGAGGCGGCCTTGCGGGTCAGCACCGTGCTGCCCGCCAGGCCCGCGGCCAGGGCCGCGACGGCCGCCGCGACGTCCACGCCCTGGGCCTGCAGGAACACGAGGGCCTCGGCGACCAGCGCGATGTTGCCCGCCACGACGAGCTGGTTCGCGGCTTTGACGGTCTGCCCGGCGCCGGCCGGGCCGACGTGCAGGATGGTGGCCCCCATGGCTTCCAGCAGGGGCCGGGCGGCGTCGGCGTCGGCGGCCGCCCCGCCGACCATGATCGACAGTGTCCCGTCGATGGCGCCCCGCTCGCCGCCGCTCACCGGTGCGTCCAGGCAGCGCAGCCCGCGCGCCGCGCCCGCGCCCGCCACCCGGCGGGCGACGTCCGGCCGGATCGAGCTCATGTCGATGTAGAGCGCGCCGGAAGGCGCGTTGGCCACGACGCCGTCCGGCCCGAGCGCGACGGCCTCGACGTCCGGGGAGTCCGGGAGCATGGTGATGACCGCGTCGGCGTCCCGCACGGCGGCGGCCACGCTGGGCGCCCACCGGCCACCCGCGGCGAGCAGGTCCGCCGCGGACTCCCGCCGCCGCGAGTGACCGGCGACGTCGAACCCCGCCTTGACCAGGTTGGCGGCCATGGGGCGGCCCATGACGCCCAGGCCGACGAACGCCACCGTCCGCACTGGCTGCACCGGCTGACCGTCCATCCCGTCAGGCCCGCCGCGGCGAGGACGCGGCCAGGCCGCTCAGTCCCAGGCGGGCCAGCCCCGCGGCCGTGGTGTCCAGCGGCGCGTACTCCAGGCCGACCCACCCCTGGTAGCCCAGCCGGCGCAGCTGCCCCACCCACCCGTCCAGGTCGGCAGTCCCCGTTCCTGGTTCGTGCCGGCCGGGCACGTCAGCGACCTGGACGTGGCCGATCCGCGAGTGCACGCGGTCCAGCACCGCGGGGACGTCCTCGCCGTTCACCCGCAGGTGATACAGGTCAGCGAGCAGCAGCGCGGCGCCGGCGCCTTCGGCTGGCAGGCGGTCGAGCACGCCGAGGACGTCGCCGGCCGTCCGCAGCGGGTACTGCGGGGCCCCGCTGAGCGGCTCCAGCAGCACGACCGCCCCGGCGCGCTGGGCCGCCTGGGTAGCCGCAGCGAGGTTCTGCACCGCCAGCTCGTCCTGGGCGGCGGCGGCGGTTCCGTCGATCCGGTTGCCGTACAGCAGGTTGAACCGGCGGCAGCCCAGCCGGGCACCCAGGCCGGCCACGACGTCCAGGTTGTCCAGGAACTCCTGCTGGCGGCCCGGCCACGAGACGATGCCCCGGTCACCGGCGCGCATGTTCCCGGCGAAGCCGTTCAGCGCGACGAGCTGCACGCCAGCGTCACGCACCGCGCGCTCAAACCCGTCCACCTCCGCGTCGCCCGGGACCGCCGAGCCGAACGGCCACCAGACCTCGACCGCGGCGAACCCCGCCGCGCGGGCCGCAGCCGGCCGGGCCGCCAGCGGAAGCTCGGTGAACAGCATGGATATGTTGGCGTCCACCGGGTCCCAGCTCGCGGGTGGCATGAGTGGTGGTCTCCTCGTGTCGCGGCGAAATGATCGAGAACCCGGCGTACTCCGGTGCCTGCCACGCTAGGAGGCGGCCGGGCCCTTGAACAATGACGAACGAGTGAGCAGACTTTTAGCCACGGCCGAACAATCGGCCCGTGAGCGACGGGGACGTCCATCAGCAACGCCAACATCACCCTGCGGCAGCTGCGAGCGTTCCTCACGGTCGCGGAAGAGCTCAGCTTCTCCCGGGCCGCCGAGCGCCTCATGGTGTCCACGCCGTGGATCAGCGAGACCATCAAGGAACTCGAGCGCCAGCTGAAGCTGACGCTGTTCCTGCGGACCACGCGTTCGGTGGAGCTCACCGACGTCGGCCGGGTCTTCTCGGGGCTGCTCGCCCACGTCCTGGACGACCTCGACGACGCGGTCCGGGTGGCCCAGCGGATGGCGGCCCGCTCGGGCCGCGCGCTGACCCTCGGCTACGTGATCGGCGCGGGCCTGGAGTTCCTGCCCCGCCTGGTCCGCACCTACCTGGAGCGGCGGCCGGACCAGCCGCTGAACAGCGTGGAATACGACTTCGCCGACCCCACCGCCGGGCTGCGCGACCACCAGGTCGACGCGGCCATCGTGCGGCCGCCGCTGGGCCTGGCCGGGATCGCCACCCTCGAGCTGACCACCGAGCCGCGGGTGGCCTGCCTGCCCGAGGGGCACCGGCTGGCCAGGCGGGAGTCGGTCACCGTCAACGACCTGCTCCAGGAGCCGATCATCGCCGCGCCGCCGTCGCCGGGCCCGTGGCGGGACTACTGGCTGCTCACCGACTACCGGACGGGGCCGCCGCCGATCGTGGCTGAGGCCCGCACCCGCGACGCCGAGTTGCACATGGTGGCCCGCGGCGACGGCGTCAGCATCACCTCCGCGGGAGCGAGCCGCTACTACGCCCGCCCTGGTGTCGTTTTCGTCCCGATTTCTGACGTCTCACACTGCTCGGTAGCCCTGGCCTGGTGGCCCGAGGACTCTGCCGCGGTCGCCGACCTGGTCGAAACCGCGCGGGCGGTCGCCCAGGCCGCGGGAAGGGCCGGGAGCGCCGCCTAACCCGCGGCCAGCCCGTCAACCCCGCCGCCAGCCAGGCGTTTGCGGAGAATTATTCGGTTTCGCCGAATAACGGTGTGAGCCCTTCGTCATTGTCTGAACCTCCCAAGATCCCTAGGTTTCAGTCAAGCGAGCGACGAGTGCCGACATGTCGCCCGCAGGCCGGCAGATCTCCGGTCCTGACGCCGGAGAACAGCCGTCGTGACCCGGCAGCGCCGGGCAGGCCGCACACCCTGGGAGGGGCGAAGCACATGACCGCAACGAGAGGTCCCTCGACGGACACGCAGGCGCCGGCGCTGCGGCGGACGCTGACCACCTGGGGCGCGATCTCGCTCTCCATCGCCGCGATGGGCGCCAGCCTGGCCGTCAACATCAATCCGCAGGGCGCCGGGGCCACCGTCGGCCGCGCGGTCCCGCTGACCTTCATCCTCGCCACGATCGGGGTCGTCCTGGTCGCCTACGGTTTCGCCCGGGTCTGCGGCCGGCTGAGTCACGCCGGATCGGTGTTCGGGCTCACCGGGGTGACCATCGGCCCGCGCGCCGGGGTGGTCGCGGGCTGGGCCCTGCTCGGCGCGTACTTCGCCTTCACGATCACCACGTCGATGACGGCCGGCATCTTCGGCGCGAACTTCCTGCAAGCCATCGGCCTGTGGAACACCACCCCCACCATCGCGCCCTGGCTGATCGCCCTCGCGTCCGTGGCGGTCTGCCTCGTGCTCGCGATCTCGCCGGTCAAGCGGTCCATGCGGACGCTGCTGTGGGTGGAGGTGCTGACCGCTTCCCTCATCGTCATCATCGGCGTCGTGGTGTTCGTCCGGGTCGCCTCCGGGCACGCGCCTCATCATCAGCCGTTCACCCTGAACATGTTCACCGTCCCGCCCGGCGTCGGCACCAGCACCCTGTTCCTCGGCATCGTGTTCGGCTTCCTGTCCTTCGCCGGCTTCGAGGCCGCCGCCACCCTCGGCGAGGAAGCGGCCAACCCGCGGCGCGCCATCCCGCGCGCGATCTTCGGCGTGGCGCTGTTCGGCGGGGTGTTCTACACCATCGGCACCGCGATCGAGATGCTCGGCTTCGGCACCACCACCAAAGGCGTCGCGGCCTTCGCCAGTTCCTCGTCGCTGTTCGGCACCCTCGGCTCGGAGTACGTCACCCCCGCCGTCGGTGACATCGTGACGCTGGGCACGACGATCGCCGCGATCGGCTGCTGCCTGGCCACCCTCGTCGCCGCGGCCCGGCTGCTCTTCGCGATGAGCCGCGGTGGCGTCGGCGCCAGCCGCCTCAGCCAGGTGTCGGCGAAGTCCGGGGTGCCGGCCGTCGCCGCCGCGGCCATCGCCGTGGCCGCCGCCGCCGTGATCCTGCTCATCCTGGCCGTGGGCACCTCGGTCGCGTTCAACCTGTTCGCCTGGTCCGGCACCGTGGGCACGCTGGTCCTGCTCGTCGCCTACGGGATCTTCACCGCCGGAGCGTGGTACTACCTGTGCGTCCGCGGCCCGCGCCACGGCCAGGCCGCCAACCGGCTCGACTTCGTCGTGCCGGTCCTCGGGCTGCTGGTGCTCGGCTACACGCTCTACCGCAACGTCCTGCCCTGGCCCAGCACGACATCCGGCCGGGTCATCGCCATCCTCGCCCTCATCTGGGTGGCCGCCGCCATCGCGACCATCCTCGCCGCGCCCCGGTGGGCCGGGAGAATCGGTGACCGGCTGTCCCACGACGAAGGGCTGGTCTTCAGCACCGGGAA
The DNA here is from genome assembly GCA_963781085.1 of uncultured Actinomycetes bacterium. GTDB lineage: Bacteria > Actinomycetota > Actinomycetes > Streptosporangiales > Streptosporangiaceae > RYN-230. The sequence goes on along the minus strand of CAWAES010000036.1, from coordinate 133,086 downwards.
GATCGCGCAGACGGTGGCCGAAATCGAGATGGACGACCCCCACTCACGGCCGGCCTGAGCGGATGCCGGTACGAATCGACGACGCCTGGTCCTACCACGGGCTGAAAGTCATCCGCCTGGAGAACGAGCTCCTCGCGCTCGACGTCCTCCCGGAGCGCGGCGGGAACATCTTCCGGCTCATCGACAAGCCGCGTGACCTCGACCTGCTCTGGAAGTCACCACGCGTCGTCCCGCACCTCGCCGCCCTCCACGCCGACTTCGACGACCACTGGGCGGGCGGCTGGGACGACGCCTTCCCGGGCGGGCGCAGCAGCCGCAACCGCTACGGGGACCTGCTGCCCTACATGGGGGAGGTGTGGACGCAGCAGGCCGAGTACTCGATCGGCCGGCCGGCCCCGGACGTGGTGAGCCTGCGCACCACGGTGACCACGCCGATCACCCCCGCGACCCTGTCCCGCACGCTCACCCTGCGGGCCGGCCAGCCGACGTTCACCCTCAGCTACGAACTTCGCAACGTGGGCTACCTTCCGTTCGACTACAACTGGGGGATTCATCCCTGCCTGGCGGTCCGGCCGACCTGGCGGTTCGACATCCCGGCGACCCGGGGCCTGGTCGACGAGGCCGGCGGCGGCCTGCTCGGCCAGCCCGGCGACGAGTACCCCTGGCCGGTGATCGGCGGCGTCGACCTCCGGCAGGCCATGAAGCCGGACCGCGGCGCCTTCGCCCTGCACTACCTGACCGGGCTCACCGCCGGATGGATCGCGGCCACCGACACCGCTGACCGCCGCGGCTTCGGGCTGTGCTTCGACCCCGACCTGTTCCCGGTGGTGTGGTTCTGCCTCGTCTACGGCGGCTGGCGCGGCTACTACCAGGCGCTGGTCGAACCGTGGACCGGCTACCCGAGCCCGCTCGACGAAGCCGTGCGGGCCGGCCGGGCCCGCGTCCTCGAGCCCGGCCAGACGCAGCACACCGAGGTAACCGCGGTCCTCTACGAAGGCGTCGACCACGTCACCAAGCTGAACCCAGACGGGACAGTCAGCTGAGCAGCCGCCCGGACCCCGAAGGAGAAACCAGCATGGATCACAGCGCGATCGTCAAACTCGGCCGGACCGGCCTGAACGTGACGGCGCTGGGATTCGGCGCGACCGCGATCGGCGGCATGTACGAAGAGGTCTCCGACGCCCAGGCCAGCGCCGTCGTGGACGCGGCCTGGGACCAGGGCATCCGGCTACTACGACGCAGCACCGCAATACGGGCTCGGGCTCGGCGAGATGCGGCTCGGTGCGGGCCTGGCCGGGCGGCCCCGCGACGAGTACGTGCTGTCCACCAAGGTCGGCCGGCTGCTGCGGGCCGACGCCCCGCCCAACCCGGACGACTTCGGTCCCGACGGCCTGCCTTTCGACAAGGGGACGCCCGACGTCGCCACGGTCTACGACTACAGCCGCGACGGCGTGCTGACCTCGATCGAGGAGAGCCTGGCCCGGCTCGGGAAAGACCGGCTGGACATCGTCTACGTGCACGACCCCGACAACTACGTGGCCGAAGCGCTGGCCGGCGCCTTCCCCGCCCTGATCGAGCTCCGCGAGCAAGGCGTCATCAGCGCGGTGGGGGCGGGCATGAACCAGACCGCGGCGCTGGAGACATTCGCCCGGGAGACCGACCCCGACCTGTTCCTCCTGGCCGGCCGGTACACCCTGCTCGAGCAGGGCGCACTCGGACACGTTCCTGCCGCTGTGCGCGGAGCGCGGCATCGCGGTGGTCGCCGGAGGCGCCTACAACAGCGGGCTGCTGGCCGACCCGAACCCCGGCACGCACTACAACTACCTGCCCGCGCCCCGGCCGCTCATCGACCGCGCCCAGCAGCTCCGGGCGGTCTGCGCGCGGCATGGCGTGCCGCTGAAGGCCGCCGCGATCCAGTTCCCCGCCGCGCATCCTGTGGTGGCTGCCGTCCTGACCGGGTCCCGGCGGGACACCGAGCTCAGCGAGAACATCGCCCTGTTCGACCTGCCGATCCCGGCGGAACTGTGGGACGACCTGCGGGCGGCCGGGCTGCTCGACGAGCGCGCGCCGGTCCCCTCATGACGCTTCCGGTCACCGGGCTCACCGTTGACGCGCACCATCACCTGTGGGACCCCAGCCGGGGCGAATACCCCTGGATGAGCGGCGACTTCGCGCCGCTCCGGCGCACCTACGCGCCCCGGCATCTCGCGCCGGAACTCGCCGCGCACCAGGTGCAGGCCACGGTCGTGGTCCAGGTGCGGGCCGACGTCAGCGAGACGAGGGACCTGCTCGAGCTGGCCACGCGCCATCGCTTCGTCGCCGGGGTGGTCGGCTGGGCCGACCTCACCTCGCCCCGCGTCGCGGAGCAGCTGGCGGCGCTGCGCGCCAGCCCGGGCGGCCCGCACCTGGTCGGGATCAGGCATAACGTCCAGGACGAACCGGACCCGCAGTGGCTGCTGCGCGCCGACGTGCGGCGCGGCCTGGACGCCGTCGCCGAGGCCGGCCTGGCCTTCGACCTGGAGGTCGGGCCGCGGGAACTCGCCGCCGCCGCGCGGGTCGCGGCCAGCCACCCTGACCTCCGGTTCGTCCTGGACCACCTGGGCAAACCACCGATCGCGGCGGGCGGGCCGGGGGAGTGGCGGCGGGGTTTCGCGCGACGTCGCGGCCTGCGGCAACGTGTGGTGCAAGCTCTCGGGCCTGGTCACCGAGGCCGACTGGGCCGCCTGGACCGTCGCCGACCTGGTGCCCTACGTCAGGGAAGCGGTTGACCGGTTCGGCGTCTCGCGGCTGCTGTTCGGCTCCGACTGGCCGGTCTGCGAACTGGCCGCCAGCTACGGGCAGGTCCTGAACGCCGCCCGGCAGGCCCTGACCGCTCTGGACCTGACAGAAACAAGCCAGATCTTCGGCCCTAACGCCCTTGCGGTGTACCGGCTGCCGGTTGGCCGGGCGGCCTCTCAGCAGCTCCCATCGAGGTGAGTCCGGCGTATCAGCCAAGGAGGCATCTATGACCAGCGTGGGCACCACCGGCCGGCAGCAGATATGGCAGCGCCGCGCCCGGCAGGCACTGGCCGGCGGGGTGAGCAGCAACACCCGCCTGCTCAACCCGCACCTGATCGTGGAGCGGGCCTCGGGGTGCCGCATCTGGGACGCCGACGGCACCGAGTACATCGACTACCTGCTCGGCCAGGGCCCCAACTTCCTCGGCTACGCGCCGCCGCGGGTCCTCGAGAAGGTCGTCGCCGCGCAGCGCCACGGGGTCATCTTCGCCGCGACGCACACCCAGGAGATCGAGGCCGCCGAACGGGTGCTGTCCGTCCTCGGCTGGGCCGAGACCATGCGCTTCGGCAGTTCCAGCACGGAGATGGTGCAGGCCGCCCTGCGCATGGCGCGGGCCGCGACCGGTCGCACCCTCGTCCTGAGGTTCGACGGCCACTATCACGGCTGGGTGGACAACATCTACAGCCGGAACGAGGGCACGCAGGCCGTCCCGGCCAGCAAAGGCCAGCTCGCGTCCGCGCTCAGCGACGTCATCACCATCGAGTGGAACGACGCCGCCGCGTTCGAGCGGGTCATGGCCGACCGAGGGCGACCAGATCGCCGCGGTGATCATGGAGCCCATCATGCTCAACGCCGGCGTGATAGCCCCCGAGCCCGGCTATCTCGAGACCGTCCGCCGGATCTGCCAGCAGCGGGGCGCTGTGCTCGTCTTCGACGAGACGATCAGCGGCTTCCGGGTCGCGCTGGGCGGCGCCGCGGAACGCTACGGCGTGTACCCCGACCTCGCCATCTACGGCAAAGCCATGGCCGCCGGATGGCCTTGCGCGGCGATCGCCGGGCGGCGTGACCTCTTCGCTGACGTGGCCACGGGCGCGGTGACCCATGCCGGGACGTTCAACGGCAACACCATCGCCACCGCCGCGGTACTCGCGTCCATCGACGAGCTCGCCAGCGGGGAAGTGCACGAGCACGTCGAAAAGACCGGAACGGCGCTCATGGAGCTGATCCGCGACCGGGCCGCGGCCAGCCAGCTGAACCTGCACCTGCAGGGACTGCCCATGGCCTTTCACGCTAGCTTCACCGCGTCCAGCGAGCCGGTCACGAGGTACCGCCAGCTTCAGGACGCCGACGCCGGCCGGTACGGGCGGCTCGCGGACACCCTCATCGGCCAGGGGGTCTGGGTGGCCCGCCGCGGAATCTGGTACGTGTCCGCCGCCCACACGATGGACGACATCAGTGAGACCGCCGAGCGGATCGAGTCCGCGTTCCAGATATTTACAGCAGCCGGGCCAGCGAGCTGAGCGAGGACATGAGATCGGGGTAGGCCGGGATAAGCGCTACCCGGTCAGCGCCGCCACTGCCGAGGGAGCGCAGTTGCCTGCGCGCCATGTCCGCGTCTCCCACGATCGCCAGGCGATCCACCCAGGCGTCGGGCAGGGCGGCCGCGAAGGCCGCCGCGGACCCTGTACGCTGCCGCAACTCGGCCAGCTCGGCCGCGATATCCAGCACCTCCACGTGCGGTGCCCAGTCGGGCTCGCTGACCACGCCCAGCAGACCACGCACCCGGTCCCTTGCGACCTGCGGATCGTCGTCGACAGACGCGAGGTTGTAGGCCACGATCTGATGATCCGCGGCACCGATCTCGGCGCGGGCGAAGGCCAGGTACTCGGGGGTGACCGGCTCGGCGAGGACGGTCCCCTGGGCGACTCGGCCGGACAACTGGAGTGACTTGACGCCCCGCACGCCGGCGAACACCGGCGGCACCACGGACGGCGGGTGCGCCAGCCGCACGTCGCGCAGCTGGACATAGCGGCCGCCGAAGTCCACCTCGTCGCCGGTGAGCAGCCGTCTCAGCACGTGGACGTACTCATCCAGCAGCGTGAGCGGGCTTGACGGCCGGGCACCTGCCTGGTCCAGCCAGGCCGGGATCCCATGCCCGATCCCGACGGTCAGCCGGCCCGGGTACAACTCCGCCAGGGTGGATATCTCCATCGCCGCAAACGCCACGTTCCGGGCTGCGGCGGGGACGATGCCGAGTCCCACGCCCAGGGAACTGGTCGTCGCCAGGACGGTGGCCGCCTGAGCGAACGCTCCGCGGAGGAAGCAGTCTTCCACCAGCCACACCTCGTGGAAACCCAGCCGCTCCGCCTCCCGCACGAAGGCGACGAAGTCCCCGGCCGGAATAGTGGGAGGAACGACGACGCCGATCCGCGGCCTTTCCGGCGTGGTTCCGCCTGGCAAGCCTGTCTCTGTCCATGCGTTCGGCAAGGTGTGTCCCGGTGGTTTCGTTGGTCAACGTCGTGCTGGGAAGCAGTCTCCTCTCAGCGTGATCCTTATCCGCTTCCAGGGATGGCATGATTCACTCCGTGCGCCTGCCTCGGACGACGTTGAGATCCTCATGACACAGACGCCAGTGCCTCCGGTGCTCGTCACCGGAGCGACCGGCCGGGTTGGCCGCGTCGTCGTCGACCTGCTCATAGACGCGGGGGTGCCGGTCCGCGCCCTCACACGTCGCCCCGAGGCGGCGGCGCTGCCGGCGAACGTCGAGGTCGTCACCGGCGACCTCACCGTGCCCGAGTTGCTCGACGCAGCGCTGCGGGGGGTCAGGGCCGTCTTCCTCGTCTGGACCGCCCCGCCGGCGACTGCTGCGGCAGTTGTCGAGCGTCTCGCCACCCACGCGCGGCGGGTCGTCTTTCTCTCGTCACCGCACCAGACGGCGCACCCTTTCTTCCAGCAGCCAAATCCCATGGCGGTACTCCACGCCGACATTGAGCGGCTTATCGCGGCCGCTGGGCTGGAGTCGACGATCATCCGGCCGGGGATGTTCGCGTCGAACGCGTTGTTCTGGTGGGCGCCCGCGATCCGGGCCGGCGACGTCGTCCGGTGGCCCTACGGCGCGGCCGAGACAGCACCTGTCGATGAGCGCGACGTGGCCGCCGTCGCGGCGCGGACCCTGTACCAGGACGGGCATGCGGGAGGCGACTACGTCCTCACCGGCCCGGAGTCCCTGAGCCAGGCCGAGCAGGTGAGCGTCATCGGTGACGTCCTGGGGCGGCGGATCAGATTTGAGGAGCTGTCGCCGGAGGAGTTCCGGAGCGAGACGGCGGGAAGCTGGCCGCGCCCGGTCGTGAACATGCTGCTCACCGCGTGGGCCGCAACGATCGGAAGGCCCGCGTTCGTCACCTCGACGGTGTCCGACGTCCTCGGATCGGCGCCGCGATCGTTTCGCCAGTCGGTCGCCGATCACGCCGCGGCGTTTATGGAAGATCCAGCCCCATCGAGTTGACCTTCGTCATGGTTAGGAACCGGATCAAAAGCACCAAGGGCACAGTTCCCGCCAGTCGCGTACGTTCCTCTTCGCTGCGACAGCGAAGAAGAATGTCACGTTCAACGTGACGCATTTCAGTTTCACCCAGCCCGAGGGGCCGCGTGAGGTCTTCCTGGTCTTCTACAAGCCTGGCAGCAGCACGGCCTACGCTACGTACGACGTCGGCGGCACGACCACCTGCCCCCTCACGACCCCAGTGGCAGGCACCTGGTCAGTCGAACTGGTCCCCTATGAGGCCAACGTCGGCAGCCTCACGCTCAAACTGACCTGACCAGGAGGACTAAGTAGCTAGCCTCAGGCAAGAAATGCGTCGACGTCGGTAGCGAACTCGGCGTGGTGCTGGAACAGGAACCCGTGCGCCGAGTCGGGGTAGATCTTGACTTCGGCGTGCGGGATAAGCCCGGCGAGCAGGTAGGAGAAGCGGGGCAGGATCATCGGGTCGCTGTCGCCGTTGGCCACGAACACCGGCATGCCGATGGCGCTGAGCCGCTGCAGCATGGCGTGATCCGGGATCCCCCAGGTGCAGACCGCGTCATACTGCGCCTCGCGGGTCGCCCACGTCGTTGCCTTATCCCGGTCTTCAGTCCTGGCGTACATGCGCTGCAGTGCGTGCTGACCTGCTTGCCGGCTGGCGGCAGAAGGACTGAAGAACACGTCCAGGTATGCCTCCGGGCTGGTGTTCGGCGTGCCGACCGCGCCGATCACCTCGGGCGCCCAGCCGTGCATGCCGGCCGCGCCCTGCGGCGCTGAGGAGGCCAGGACGAGCCTCCGGACGATGGCCGGCCTGATCAGCGCGATCTGCTGCGCCACGAAGCTGCCGATGGAGAAACCGAGGAGGTCGGCTTGGCTGATCCCCATCGCGGCCAGGAATGCGATGGCATCGCGGGCCATCTGCTCGATGGTGTCGGGTGTGGTGCCGGTAGAGCCGCCGACTCCGGCGTTGTCGAACGTCACGACTCGCCGGGACTGCGCCAGCGCCTCGATCAGCGCCGGGTCCCAGTTGTCGAGATTGCCGCGGAAATGCTGGAGCAGCACCAGCGGCAGCCCATCCTGCCCGCCGGTGTCGCGGTAGGCGTACTCGACTCCGTTGGCGGCACTGACCCGCTCGTTGGGAAGCCCGGAGTATCCCTGGGCCATGGCTGCCCGGCCATCTCCCTGGCCCGGGCCGACCCCAGTCACGGGAGCTCCGCCGTTCTCGTAGCGTCGTTACGGGCCTCGATGGCCTTGACCGTCTTTCCGAACCTCTTTTCCAGAACACGCTTGCCGCCGGTCCCGAGCAGGACCGCGAGCATCCGCCCTTTGAAGTTCTTGCCCTCGCGCACGATGACCACGTCCACGTCAGTCCGGCCGTCGGGCCGGCGGGTGAAGGTGTAGGTGTGGCCGGAACGGCCTCCCCACACGTTGGAGTCGGTCGTCGTCATGGTGACGCGTCCGGGATCGGACCAGTCGTAGTGCAGCCGTTCCCAGACGCCGGCCGAGCCTTCCGTGACGTCAGCCTCACGGGAGCCCTGATGGTGCACCTTGAGGTAGCTGTCGGCGCTGTTGCCCCAGATCTCCGAGCGGCCCGGCCCGAAGTCGGTGAGCGCCGCGACGAACTGCTCGGGCGTCGAGGTTGTCGTCTCCTTGAAGTGGACGGTGGCCATGGCGTGCCCCCTGCTCTGGGTGAAGCGGTCTCCGTAGGTGATGTGGTTTACGCTCGCGCTGCCGGACCAGGGCCAGCACCCGTGATCGTCGTGACGGCGCGGAAGCAGGCTTGCGGCATCGTTGTCGTCATGTAACGCATCCTCCACATCCCGGCCGCCCTTCACACCCGTAGGCACCCTGGCCAACTCCCTGGTCAGGATCTGCCGAGTGCGCTCGCAGATGCGGAATGGGCCGTGGTCTGCGGCCGCGCGCTGACCCTCGCGGCCGCCGGCGCCACCGCCGGCCGGCTAGGTGCGTGTGGCGGCGAGCCGGCCGTCCTCGGACAGCGCGGCCTGGAGCTGCCTGCGTGAGGTAATACCGAGCTTCGTGAACACGTTGCGCAGGTGCCACTCGACGGTGCGCGCGCTGACGAACAGCTGCGCGCCGATCTCCGGGTTCGACAGGCCGTCGCGGGCGAGCCGGGCGATCTGCTCTTCTTGCGGCGTGAGTTCCACACGCGTGTCGGGGCTGCGCTTGCGCGCGTTCTCGCCCGTCGCGAGCAGTTCGCGGTGGGCGCGTTCGGCGAACGCCTCCATGCCGGTCACCTCGAACATGTCATGTGCCGTGCGCAACTGCTCGCGCGCGTCGAGACGCCGGCCCTCGCGGCGCAGCCACTCCCCGTACAGCAGGCGGGCCCGGGCCAGCGACGGACGCAGCCGGGTCTCGCTGAACCGCCCGATCGCCTCCTGGTACAGGTCTTCGGCGGCGTTGCCGTCGGCCAGCAGCGCGCGGCACCGCGCTTCGATCGCCAGCGCCCAGTCGGTCCCGCCGACCCGGGTCCATTCCGCCAGCCGGCCGAGGGCGTCGCGGGCCAGGTCCAGGTCCCCGGCGCGCACGGCGGCCTCGACTAGTTCGGGCAGCGGCCGGATGACGGAATGAACGGGTGCCCGGTCACTCACCTGCCGGAACGCTGCCACGGCGTCGGCGTAGCGGCCCAGGCCGTTGTACAGCCTCATGGCCGCCCAGTGGGCCCAGGTCACCGCGGCCCCCTGCCCCGCGGTGGTGGCCAGCTCGATGGTGGCCCGGATCAGCTGGGTCGCCTCGGCCTCGCGGCCGCGGAACGCGGCCAGCATGAGGGCGGCGTAGGGCGGGATGCGCGCCCCGGTCGCCTCACAGACCGCGTCGGCCTCCGCGATCAGCGCCGCGGCGACGGCGAGGTCGCCCCGCCACACCGCGGCGTCGGCCATCTGGTTCAGCAGCATCGGGAGCCGGTCCAGCGCGCCGACCTCGCGGGCCAGCTGGACCGGCCCTTCGACCAGGCTGTAGCCCTGGTAGTCCCACAAGGACGCACCCGCCATCGGCGCCATCCAGCTCCACCGCAGCCGCTGCGCGACCGGGACGTCTGGGCCGGCGAAGGCACTTGTCGCCTGGCGCAGCACGGGGGCGGCGGCGGTGGGCCCGTCGGTGACCAGCAGCGTAAGGCCGTCCAGCAGCAGATCGGCCGGCCGCGGCGGGTGCGGCGGGGGAGGCAGGGCCCGGGCGGCGCGGGCGACCTCGTCCAGGGTGCCGTCGCGCGCCAGGTGCCCGGCGATCTGCGCTGCCTGGTAGGCGTCCAGGTAGGTCTCACGGGCCTGGTCGAGGTCGAACGACTCGAACCTCCGGGCCGCCTTCAGCAGCAGCGGGGCCGCGTCGCGGCCCATACCGGAAGCGAAGGCGATCTGCCCGCGCAGCAGATCTACCTGAGCGCTTTGCCGATCGTCCAGCTGGCCGGCCTCCGCGCTGGCCAGGAGTCCGAGCGCCGCCTCGAACGCGCCGGCCTGGGAACTCGCCTGGGCCGCGGCCAGCGCCCGCTGGGTTCGCCGCGCCGGGTCGCCGGTGAGCTCGGCAGCCCGGTTCAGGAAGGCCGCCGCGGCGGCGACGCCGCCGCGAGCCTGCGCGCGGCCGGCCGAGCGTTCGAGCTCGCCGGCGACCTCCTCGTCGGGCAGCGAAATGGCGCGGGCGCGATGCCAGGCCCGCCGGTCCGGGTCGGTTTCGGCCACGGTGGCGTCGGCAAGCGCCCGATGCACGCGGCGCCGGTCTTCCGCGGCCGCCGAGCGATAGGCGGCGGACCGGACGAGCGGGTGGGTGAACTCGACCCGCCCGCCCAGCTCGAGCAGCCCGCCGTCTTGGGCCGGGCCCGCTGCCTCCAGGGCGATCCCGAGCGTCCCCGCGGCCCGGTGCAGCAGGAACCGATCGCCGAGGGGCTCTGCGGCCGCCATGAGGACGAGCAGTCGCGTGTCGGCGGGGAGCAGCTGGAGGCGCTGGACGTAGCTCTGCTCGATCCGGCCAGCGACGGGCTGACTTCCGGGAAGGCCGAACCCGCCGGCGAGACCGGAGACGTCCCACGTGCGCGGCAACTCGAGCAAGGCGAGCGGGTTGCCGTGACTTTCCATGACGATCTGATCGCAAGCCGCGGCGTCCAGCGGGCCAGCCACGTTCGCCAGCAGCAGCGCACGAGCGTCCTTGTCGCTGAGCCCGCGGACCGGCAACTCGGGAAGCCCCGCGAGAACGTCATCGCCGGCCCCCGCCCGCGCGGCGCACACGAACACGACCCGCTCGGCGAGCAGGCGGCGCGCGACGAACCCGAGGATCTGCGCCGAAGCCTGGTCGAGCCACTGCCCGTCGTCGACGATGCAGACCAGCTGCTGCTGCTCGGCGGCCTCAGCGAACAGCGTCAGCGTGGCTAGCCCCACCAGGAACCGGTCCGGCGCCGGGCCAGCGCTGCGGCCGAACACCGTCGCGAGCGCGTCTCGCTGCGGATCGGGCAGCAGGCCGAGGTGGTCCAGCATGGGCGCGCAGAGCTGGTGCAGGCCGGCGTAGGCCAGCTCCATCTCCGACTCCACCCCGGCCGCCCTCGCGACGTTCCAGCCGGCGGTCCGGCCGGCCAGGTAGTCCAGGAGCGCGCTCTTGCCTACGCCCGCCTCGCCCCGCAGCACGGTGACGCGGCTCCGGCCGCCGAGCGCGTCGGCCAGAAGCCGGTCGAGCTCCTCACACTCTTTTCGGCGTCCGAGGAGCTCCGGGGGTGGGCGGGGATCCTGGCTCGTCGGCGGCCTCCCCCCTCGTTCAACGGCTGCACGCCGAGCCGCCCTGAGCAGAGCGTATATGGGTGGCTGATCCTGGGGAACCCCGCGGACCCTGCACCGGCCTACCCGGCCCTGGTCAGCAGCCAGAACGTGGTTCCGGCGCCCGCGCCGTAGGCCAGGTGGGCGCTGAGATCCCAGGCCAGGGTCGTGGCGTCGTACTCCCAGATCGGCTTGTAGAGCCCGGCGGCCGGCAGGGCGACGTAGTCGTTGGCGAACACCGCAGCGCCGAAGGGCACGCCGTACCAGGGATACGGCGTGCGCTGTGACCCGGCCACGATGCCGTAGGCCGCACCCGCCGCCGATCCGTAAGCCCAGTGAGCGATGGTGCTGGTCAGCCAGGCCAGACGGTCTGGGATCTTGCGCTGGGTGAAGCCCTCGAGCACGCGCTTGGCCACCAGCCCCGGGTCAGGGGCTGTCTCCCAGCTCTCGACCGGCGCGAACTCCCAGGCCAGCGGGCCATCCGTCCCACCTGCGTGACGGTACTTGAGGTACTGGACGGTATCCAGGCCGACGGTACCCACGGCCCCGGCCAGCAGGCCAGCTGCGACCGCCGCGAGCGGGGTCAACGGGTTCTTCCTGATGCGCATGGCAGGTCTCCTGTCGTGGTCCGCCCGCGGGTCTGCTCGCCGCTCACAGGGATCCGAGGCGGTCGCCGAGGTCGAGTTCGAGCGGGCCGCGGGTCTGCAGGCCCTGGGCGAACAGGGCAGCCGTGCGAGCCTGGGCGGCGTCGGCGGCGACGAGCTGGCGGAACCGGACGGCGTCGGCGCGGATCGCGTCCGCGGCGGGCATGGTCACCGCGTTGAGTACCTGCTTGGCGGTGAGCACCCCGTCGGCAGGGAACGAGGCGATGCGCCGGGCCAGCCGGGCCACGAACGCGTCCAGGTCGGCGTCGGGCAAGGCGCGGTTGACCCAGCCGTACCGTTCGGCCGTCTCGGCGTCGAAGTCGTCCGCGCCCAGGATCGCCTCCATGGCCCGGCCCCGCCCCAGCAGCCGGGCCAGGTGCTGCATCGCCCCAGCGCCCGGGAGCGCGCCAGTACCGGCCTCGATCTGCCCCAGGATGGCGTTCTCCCGGGCCGCGAACCGCATGTCGCACGCCAGCGCCAGCTCGCTGCCCGCGCCGCGGGCCCGGCCGCGGAGCTTGGCGATCGTCACCACCGGCAGCTCGCTGAGCTTGTGCCACAGCATGCCCAGCGACGCGTCGCCGGCGCCGCCCGCCTTGGCCGCCTCGGCGGTGTACTCCGCGACCTTGGTCAGGTCGACGTGCGGGACGAAGTACTCCGGGTCGGCGCTCTCCAGCACCACGACCTGGATGTCTCGACCAGATTCCAGCACGCCGAACAGCCCAACCAGGTCGCGCACCAGCTCCGGCCCGATCAGGTTCATCGGCGGTGCGTCGATCACCACGCTCAGCACACCCGGGTCGGTCGGGCTGACCCGCAGTGTCCGGTACACCTCAGTCATCACTGGCCTCCTCGGCACTCGCGCTGGACCTGGTAAGAGGGTCGGTCTCCGGGGCGGCGGATCACACCCGGGGAAACCCTGGCGGATGCCCTGGTGTGCGGTTCCTGGCTGCCCGGGCCCAGGGACCACCTGAGGAGAGCCAGGGCCCTGGGCCCGTGGGAAGCCCAGGGTTCAGACGGGTTCCATCCGTCGCGCAGACCGCGATCGTTGACGGCGACCGGGCCGAAGAACCGGAAGGAATGGCCGGAACGGCTTCGGAACGGGACCGAAGGAGTGAACGAGCATGAAGGCAACCCGTTCGCGGCGTCTGCGCCGGGCTGCGTTGTTCGCAGTCTCGGCGGTCAGCGTCGCGGCCACCGTCCTGGGAGCCAGTGCCGGTGGCGCGCTCGCGTCTTCCGGGTCAGGCAGCGCCAGCCCGATCGTGCGTAGTACCGGCGGTCTTGTCCGTGGCGCCGACGTCGCGGGGGTGGATTCCTTCCTGGGGCTGCCCTACGCGGCACCGCCGACGGGGAACCTGCGGTGGCGGCCACCGCGGCCGCCGGCGGCCTGGTCGGGAGTCCGGGACGCGACACAGTTCGGGCCGAGCTGCCCGCAGGCACTGACCGGCAACCCGCTCCTCCCGCCCGGGACGATCAGCGAGAACTGCCTGTACCTGAACGTCTACACCCCGGCGCTGCACGACCACAGTGGCGGTGGCAGGCCGGTGCTGGTGTGGATCCACGGCGGCGGCCTGGTCCAGGACGGCGCCCGCAACTACGACGGCACCAAGCTCGCGGCGGACGGCACGGTCGTCGTCACGATCAACTACCGGCTCGGCGCGCTCGGGTTCCTCGCGCACCCGGCGCTCGCCTCCCACGGCGCGGCCGGCAACTACGGGCTGATGGACCAGCAGGCGGCGCTGCGCTGGGTCCAGCGCAACATCGCGCGATTCGGCGGCGATCCGCGCAACGTGACCATCGCGGGCCAGTCAGCCGGGGGCCTGTCGGTCCTGGCCCAGATGGTTTCGCCCGGCGCCCGCGGGCTGTTCCAGCGGGCGATCGTGCAAAGCGGCACGTTCGCGCTGAACCAGCGGCCGCTGGCCACGGCCGAGACGGCCGGCGAGACGTTCGCCACGGCCGTCGGCTGCCCGGGCCAGAGCGCGGCGTGCCTGCGCAACGTGCCGGTCAGTGACCTGGTCAACAAGTTCGGCGTCGAGATTCCCGGTGTCGTCGACGGCGCGGTGCTGCCCCAGCCGATCGGGGCGGCGCTGGCCCGCGGGCAGTTCGCCCGGGTGCCGGTCATCAACGGCATCACCCACGACGAGGAACTGCTCTTCGTCGACGGCCTGAAGCTGACCGTGAGCCAGGGGACGAACATACCGCTGGCCGCGCCGCTGGACGGCAGCGAGGCAACCTACGAGGCTGACATTGCCCAGGCCCTGGGCGTGTCACCCGCTCGGGCCGCGGCGATCGCGGCCGTGTACCCGCTCAGCGCCGACCCGACGAGGCCGGACGAGGTCTTCGGCCTCGCCGTCTCGGACGCGAGCTTCGCGTGCCCGGCCCTGCAGGTGGACCGCTGGACCGCCGCGCGCGGCGTCCCGACCTACGCCTACCAGTTCAACGACGACGCCGCGCCGGGATTCGGTCTGGGCCAGGCGACGCACGGGGCAGAACTCCCGTATCTGTTCGACCTGCCGAACATGCCGGTCGTGCTTAACCCCGGCCAGCAGGCGCTCGCGGCCAGTATGCGGACGGACTGGGCCAGCTTCGCCGGGACCGGCAACCCGTCGTCGGCCGCGCTGCCCTGGCCGGGGTTCAACGGGACCAGGGTGCTGTCGCTCGTACCGATGCAGTCCACGGTCGAGACGAACTTCGCCGCCGCGCACCACTGCGGGTTCTGGGCCGCCGGATAACCGGCTGGGCCAGCGGACTGCAACCGCCGGTGCAGAGCGCCGGCCGGGTCGGGAGCCGGCGGGGCAAGGTCTCCGGGCTGACCATCATCGTCCCCTTCGCTCGGCGGAGCCCAGCGCCTCGCCGGCCTCCTGACCACCCGGAACGCGACAGTAACCCGGCCAGCGGCAACGACCAGAGAGGACAGAGCTCATGACGGGCTTCGACTACGACGTGCTGATCATCGGCTCGGGGTTCGGCGGAAGCGTCGCCGCGCTGCGGGCCGCGGAAAAGGGCTACCGGGTCGGTGTCCTGGAGTCCGGCAGGCGTTGGAAGGACGAAAACATCCCGAAGACCCAGTGGGACCTGCCGGGATTCTTGTGGTTCCCCGCCGCCGAGCTGTACGGAATCCAGAGGATCGAGTACCTCGACGACGTGCTCGTCCTGTGCGGTGCGGGCGTGGGCGGCGGCTCGCATGTCTACGGCAACACGTTGTATGTCCCGCCGCGGAAGTTCTTCGACGCGCCGGAGTGGGCGGGCATCACGGACTGGGCTGGCGAGCTGGCCCCGTACATCGACCAGGCCAGCCGGATGCTCGGCGCCGTCCGCTACCCGTACCTGCCCACCGACGTGGACCGCTACATGAAGGACGTCGCGACCGAGATGGGCCGGGGGGAGACGTTCAACAAAACCCCGGTGGGTGTCTACTTCGGCCGCCCGGGCGCCGAGGCTGAGGACCCGTACTTCGGCGGCGCCGGACCCCGGCGGACCGGATGCATATCGTGCGGCAACTGCAACAACGGCTGCGGGCACAACGCCAAGAACAAGCTGACGACCAACTACCTCTACCTGGCGGAGAGACTCGGCGCCGAGGTCCGCGAGCTGCACGAGGTGTATGACCTCGCACCGCTCGCCGGAGGCGGGTTCGAGGTCCGTGCCCGCCATCCCGGCTGGACCCAGCGGGCGGAGCACCTCCACCACCACACCTACACCGCTGAACAGGTCATCGTCGCCGCGCACGCGTACGGCTCAGCCAAGCTCCTGCACCACATGCAGCACACCGGCCGCCTGACCGGCCTGTCCGGCCAGCTCGGGCAGCGGGCCCGGACGAACTCCGAGCAGCTTCTGGCGGTCACCAGGACCCATGAGGAGTGGGAGCGGGACCCGGAGAAGATCCGGCTCACGCCGGGATCGGTGTCGATCACCTCCGGCGTCTGGCCCGACCCCGTGACCAGTATCGAGCCGGTCTACTGGGGGGTGGGCAGTGACCTGTTCGCCTATCTGGTGAACGAGCACCGCGACGGCGCGCAGAAGCACCCGACGACCTCGTTTATCAAGGACCTGGTCGAGCACCCGGGCCGGGTCCTGGGTTTCGACGACGCACGCCACTGGTCCGAGCGGACCGTCATCATGCTGTGCTCGCAGACCACGGACACCTCCATCGAGCTGTACTGGGACGACGACCGGCTGCGGAGCCGGCCCGGCGCCGGCGCGGCGCCTGCGGTGCACATCCCGGTCGTCGAGAAGTTCGTCAGCCGGCTGGCCGAGAAGATGGGCAGCCGCGAAGGCGCGCTGCTCTTCGAGATCATCAACCGCGGCGCCTCGGCGCACTTCGTCGGCGGGATCCCGATCGGTGAGAGCGGCGACAGCGGCGCCGTCAACCCTTACCTGCGGGTGTTCGGCCAGCCGGGGCTGCACGTCATGGACGGAAGCGTCATGCCGGCCAACCCGGGAGTGAACCCGTCACTGACCATCACGGCCCTGGTCGAGCGGGCGATGTCGCTGTGGCCGAACAAGACCGAGCCAGACACCAGGCCGCCGCTGGGTTCCGGCTACGAACGCGTCAACCCGATCAGGCCGCACCGCCCCGCCGTGCCCGCCGGCGCTCCGGGCGAGCTGCGGCTCGACGCCAGGCAGTCCGACGTCATCCCCGAATACCCCTACTGAACCAGCGCCCGGACAAGGAGCGATTCGATGACCGAGCTCACCGCTGACGCCTTCCGCGAAGTCGGGCCAGACGACGCGATCCCCGACGGCTTCGTCGTCCCGTTCTACCTGAGCGACCGCAAACTGCGGATCTCTGTCGCGCACGT
Organism: uncultured Actinomycetes bacterium; assembly: GCA_963781085.1. Lineage (GTDB taxonomy): Bacteria > Actinomycetota > Actinomycetes > Streptosporangiales > Streptosporangiaceae > RYN-230. The sequence goes on along the minus strand of CAWAES010000036.1, from coordinate 116,594 downwards.
CGGCGACCGTCTTTACGCGTTCGACGATCTCTGCACCTGCCCCGGCCACCCGTGCCCGCTCTCCGGCGGCCTGCTCACCGGGACGATGATCATGTGCCAGTGCCACGGCTCGGAATTCGACGTCACCACAGGGGCTGTGGTCAGCGGTCCGGCCGCCCGGCCGCTCAACGTGCACGAAGTGCAGGTGGCCGACGGCACCGTCCGGGTCCGGGCGTGACCACGTTCCAGGTCTGCGTGAGACCGGACCAGGGCCCAGGCCAGGGTCTCCACGGGTACGGCCGGCCCTTGTAGCTGACAGCGTGAACCTCATTGGTGGCACGCACACGGGCTATTCATCTAACGGAAAGGAGTTCGGGTCGTGGACATGAAACTGGAGGTCGTGGTCGTTCCCGTCGCCGACGTGGACCGGGCTAAGGACTTCTACCAGGGGCTGGGGTGGAGGCTCGACGCTGACTTCCCCTTCGACAACGGCTTCCGGGTCGTTCAGTTCACGCCGCCCGGCTCAGGGTGCTCGATCCAGTTCGGCACCAACATCACGTCGGCCGCGCCGGGCTCGGCGGAGGGCCTGTACCTGGTCGTCTCCGACATCGAAGCCGCGCGCAAAGAGCTCGCCGCGCTCGGGGCGAAGATCAGTGAGGTCTTTCACGCCGGGACGCCGGGCGCTCAGTTCCAGCCCGCCGGCGCGCCCGGCCAGGTCAGCGGCCCCGCGCCCGATCACGCCAGCTACGGCTCGTTCGCCACGTTCAGCGACCCCGACGGCAACGGCTGGCTGCTCCAGGAGATCAGCACCCGCCTGCCCGGGCGGGTCGACCCTGCGTCGACGTCGTTCGGGTCCGCCAGCGATCTGGCGAGCGCGATGCGGCGCGCGTCGGTCGCTCACGGTGAGCACGAGAAGCGCATCGGCCAGGCCGACGCGAACTGGCCCGACTGGTACGCCCGGTACATGGTGGCGGAGCAGGCCGGGACGGAACTGCCGACGTGAGCGACCACGACGTCGTCGGCGCCGGCTCATGGGGCGGGCACATCGCGCCGCGCGGGACCACTGTCCATTGAGCGAAGGAGTCAGCATGGCCAGCTCACTGTCCATCGACGTTTTCAACAGCGGGTACAAACCGATACCAGGTGGCCCGGGGTGGGATGACAGCATCCAGGCCACGTGGCCAGCCAGCACCTCGACGCTCATCTCTGGCGACCACGACGCCGTCCTCGTCGACGCGCTGCTCACCACGAGCGAAGGGCAGCGGCTGGCGGCGTGGGTGCAGAACACCGGTAAGCAACCCAGCCTGATCTTCGTAACCCACGGTCACGCCGACCACTTCTTCGGGGCCGGGCCAGTGCTGGACGCCTTCCCGGCGCCCAGCTGGTGGCCTGCGACCAGCAGGTCGTCAACGACGCCCGCGCGCAGACCACTCCCAAAGTCATGGCGAACTGGAACTCCCGGTTCCCCGGGCAGATCTCGCAGTCCCACACGGTGCCCGCCTTGACCAGTTCGCAGGAGTTCGACCTGGAAGGTCACCCCGTCGTGTTCCACACGATCGGCGGGGCCGACGGCGTGCTCGCCACGATCGCGCACGTGCCGGACACGCAGACCATCTGCTCCGGGGACATCGCCTACAACAACATCCACATGTGGCTCCGGGCCTCCACGCCGGACACACGCAAGACGTGGCTCGGGTCCCTGGACGCGGTGGCCGCCCTGAAACCGTCCACGATCATCACCGGGCACAAGGATCCCGACGCGCCCGACGACAACGCCATCCGCGTGCTCGACCAGTCACGCCGCTACATCGAGGACTTCGACCAGACGGTGGCCAAGTCCAGCACGCCGGCTGAGGTCATCGACGTCATGCTCGCGAAGTACCCCGCCTACGGCAACCGGTACACGCTGTTCACCGCGGCATCCACCCAGTTCCCGTCCTAAACGGCAGCTCTGGGCCGCCGCCGCCAGGCTGGTTGATCCACACCATCCTGACGTCGAGGCGGTCGGCCAGGCCCAGTCCACTTCGATGCGTTGCAAGCCTGGCCCGGGTCAGCCACAGCCGAGCCAGCGCGCTCGATGCCGGTTACCGACACGGACGGCTACGGCCTGAACTGATTCCTGCCGTCGGGGTAGTGCTGGAGGTACTCCTGGTCCTCGGCCTCGGCCTCCCAGAAGATGCAGGCCTCGCTGATCTTGGTCACGACCTTGCCAGGCCACAGGCCTGAGGCGTCAGCGGCGGCGGTCGTGTCCTCGGCGACTTGGCGCTGCTCGTCGCTCGTATAGAAGATCTCGGAGCGGTAGTCGGAGCCGACAAGCCCTTCGCCAAGGTCGGGCCGGTGGATCTGGAAGAAAAACTCGAGGATGTCACGATACGAGGTCCGCCCGGGATCGAAGATGACCTCGACCGCCTCGGCGTGCCCCGGATGGTTGTCGGCGGTCGGGTTGACGTTCTCCCCGCCGGTGTAGCCGACTCGGGTGGAGATGATTCCGTCGCGGTGGCGCAGCAGTTCCTGCGCGGGCCAGAAACAGCCCCCGGCGAGGATCGCGGTCTCGAGGTTGTCGCTCATCACGGTCATGCCTCTACCCTGGACAAGCCTGGATACAGCCGGAACCGACCAGTCCAGCGACCTGGGGAGCAGGTCCTTCGGGCAACCGTGGCCTTCGCTGGACGGCCTTGATCTTGCCCTGGGTCAGAAGGATCTCCGGCGGTCGGCGGGAACCTTCACTACGCAGCGGCAGGCGGACCGGGCCTGGCAGCGGGCGGCGCGCTGATCATCCTTCCAGAGAAGACGAATCCTCACGGGCAGGGAGTCAACTCAGCTGGGGCAGTTGTCTAGGGTGCTCAGATGTCGAGAAGGCGATCCTGGCTACGACCACACCATGAGGACCGATGAACTCAGCTTCGATCAGAGAGGTCTGCCCGTCATGTCACTAGTTCGTGTTCACAACTTTTCCGTCTCGCTCGACGGCTTCGGCGCCGGTGCTGACCAGAGCCTGGAGGCACCCTTCGGGCATCCCAGCGGCAGGCTGGTGGGCTGGTTCACCGGCACCCGTTCGTTTCACGTGATGCAGGGCCAGGAAGGCGGAAGCACCGGCGTCGACGACGCGTTCGCGAGCAACTGGGGGCCGGGCATCGGCGCAGAGATCATGGGGCGCAACAAGTTCGGCCCGCAACGCGGACCGTGGACCGACGAGGAGTGGAAGGGCTGGTGGGGCGAGGAGCCGCCGTTCCATACCCCCGTCTTCGTGCTCACCCATCACGTCCGGCCCTCGATCGAGATGAAGGGCGGCACCACCTTCCACTTCATCGACGCCAGCCCGGCGCAGGCGCTCGCGGCCGCCAAAGAAGCCGCGGGTGGCCTCGACGTCCGCATCGGCGGCGGCCCGGCCACCGTGCGGCAGTTCCTCGCCGCCGGCCTGATCGACCACATGCACATCGCGGTCGTGCCGATCCTCCTCGGTCGCGGCGAGTCCGTCTGGGACGGGCTGGAGGGCCTGGAAGAGGGCTTCGCCATCGAGTCGGTGAGCTCCCCCAGCGGCGTCACCCACGTCACGTTCACCCGCCGTTAGAGGTGGGCTTGGACCTAGCCGGTTGCGGCGGCCGAAACCTCGGCCGCTCAAAGCCGGGCTTGTTCAATTCCTGCCGCAAAACACCGGCGTGTCTTGATGGCAAATGATCTTTAGGCCTAGCGGCAAAGGGTCGCTAGGCCGCGGATGTTCCTCGGCTGGGCTCTGAGGGCGGGTCGCGGCCGGTCTGTTACGGGTTGCTGAGTACTGGAGGGGTGGCCGGATTGGCCCGGTCGAGGTCGGTGTGGCCGCGATCCTGGATCCCGGGAACGGTTCCGATGCTCGTGTACTGCCAGAACGACCAAGTCCTCCAGCCAGCAGGGAGCCGCGGGCGGGGTGCAGTGGTGTAGTCAGGCACCCACAGGTGTCTCTGGCCGAATCCTGTGTTGCTGCCGGTGCAAGCCGCCCACCAGGACGCGGGGACGTACAGTATCGGCTTCCGGCCGGTCTTAGCCTTGACCTCGGAATTGAACGAGGAGATCCACGACACCATGGCCCGGGCGGTGAGCCCGTAACACTCTCGCCCATAGGGGTTGTACTCGATGTCCAGCATGACCGGAACACGACGGCTCATGGGTCCCAGGTATCTCAGCAGGTGGTCGGCCTGGGTGACCGGGCTGCGGCTGGCGCCGTTGCCGTTCGGGATGGCGAAGGCATAGGCGACCGCAGACAGCCCGGCGGCGCGCGCGTGGGCCAGATCGGCCAGGGCGTGCGGGTTGCGGTAGTAGGCCCCCTCGGTGGCCTTCACGGCGGCGAAGCGTATTCCAGACGCGCGGACCCGCGGCCAGTTGATAGCGGCCCCGTTCGGGTGCTGATAGGAAGCGACGTCCACGCCCCGCTCGGCGCCCTTGGCGGCGGCCGGCGGAGTCAGGCCGGGCAACTGCCGCCCCGGGCCTGCCCGTGCGGTCGGGCGAGCGAGCTGCTTCAGCAGCTGCGGCGAGTGGGCAGCGCCCACATTGAAGTGATCAGGTGTCCCGGCGGCGTGACCGGTGGTCGCCGGGGCGGCCCTGAAACCGGCCAGTGACAGGGTGGCTGCGACACAGCAGGCATACGTCCAGAAGCGGCGAGATGGCGCAAACATGCGAACTCCCCCCGAAGTACCCGCAGGTCGGCCCGCGATTCCCGCGCAGACCAGATGTCCCCTTCCTAACCGGTCATGCGGAAACATACAAGGGCAAATCACCCATCCGGGGGGTCCGGATAGCTATCCCGCGAGCGGCATACCCTTACCGGCCAGTCACGCGGCCCGGTCGCCGGATCGGGAGTTTCAGGCCACGGGGGGTCGCCACCTGGGTCATGACGCCAAGCTCGTCCTCCACGCCCAGGGCGAACCCGGCCATGTCGAAGTAGCCATGGACCCGCTCGACATCGACCAGCAGATTCTGACACACCCTGAAGCGGCTGGAGTCCAGGCCGGCGCGAGGGCGCGTCGGCAGCGGCAGGACTCACGATGCCTGCTCGCCGGCGTTCATCATGGCGATCCAGCTGTGGGGCGCGTCGTCGCCGAGCATGAGGTCGAAGATGTCTTCGGCTCCGGCTGCTTCGGCGGCGCGCGGGAACATGGCCTGCTCGTAAGCGCCCAGCGCGGCCTCGACGTCGCCGGGGTGCGTGGCGATGGCCTGGCCGAGTTGGGCTCCGTCCAGCATGGCCAGGTTCGCGCCTTCGCCGTTCGGGGGCGCGAGGTGGGCGGCGTCGCCGAGCAGGGTCACCCCGGGCACCCGGGCCCAGCGGTGCCCGACCGGGAGTGTGTAGAGGGGGCGCGCGACCGGTGCGGTGCCGGTGTCGGTGATCAGCGCGGTGAGCTCGGGTGCCCACCCGCCAAATTCGGCCGCGACCCGCGCCGGTACCGCTGCGCCATCGGCGCCCGCGAGCCAGTCCTCTGGCTTCTTGAGCTCGGCGTAGGCGTGCACGGTGCCGCCCCGTTCCCGGTAGGCCAGGAAGCCCCGGCCTGGTGCGAGCGCGAACATCGACCCGGCGCCGACCGCCTGCGCCGTGGCGCGGTGACGGGTGTCGGCGCCGAACAAGAAGGTCTCGACGGAGGTGAAGCCGATGTACCGCGGGGTGGCGCCGGACAGCAGCGGGCGGACCCGTGACCAGGCCCCGTCCGCCCCGATCAGCACGCCCGTAAGGGCGGTGGCGCCGTCGGTGAAGCGCACCTCGTGGCGGCCCTCGCCCAGGGCCTGCACCTTGCTGACCTTCCGCCCCCAGTGCACCACGCCGTCCGGGAGCGAGTCCAGCAGCAGCTGCCGCAGCTCGCCGCGCGAAACCTCGGGACGCTCGCCCGTGCCGTCGTCGGGCAGGTCGAGCAGGACGGTCCCGGCCTGGTCCAGAACCCGGTAGGACTCGCGGCCGGGCAGGACGAGTCCCTGGAACTGCCCGGCCAGGCCGGCCGCCTCGAGCGCTAGCTGGCCATTCGAAGGGTGGATGTCGAGCAGCCCGCCCTGGGTCCGCGCGGCCGCCGAGGCCTCCGCTTCATAGACCGTGACCGGGATGCCATGCACGTGCAGGACGCGGGCCAGGACCAGACCGCCGAGGCCAGCCCCCACAACTGTGATCGGTGTCGTCATCGTGCTCCCCCGGAACTCGTTGGATTGCTACTCCAATGACGCTAGCACAAGTTTGGAGCGGCGATCCATGTGTGGCAGAATGGAGCTCATGGCGACCAAGGCCCGGCGGGCCCCCCGGCGTACGGAGGCGCTGTCCAGGGACGTGATCGTCCAGGCCGCTACCGAGATTCTTGACGCTGAGGGCGAGGACGCCCTGACCCTGCGGGCGCTCACTGTGCGCCTGGCCACCGGGTACGGGGCGATATATCACCACGTCGCGGACAGGGATGACCTGCTCGCGGCGGCCACCGACCACGTCATCGCCCGCATCGTGACCGACCTCGCCGCCGACGCCGGGCCCCGGCCAGCGCTGCGCGGCGTCGCGGTTGGCCTGTTCGATGCGATCGTCGCCCACCCCTGGGCCGGTGCCCAGCTCAACCGGGATCCGTTGCGGCCGGCGCTGCTGGACATCTACGAGAGCATCAGCCAGCAACTGCAGGCGCTCGGCGTGCCCCAGCGAGCGCTGTCCGACTCCGCGGGCGTGCTCGTGAACTACATCCTCGGCGTCGCCGGGCAGAACGCCGCCAACGCCCGGGCGCTCGCGAGCAGCATGATGGACCGGTCAGCTTTCCTCGCCACCGTCGCCGCACGGTGGGCGCAGCTCGACCCCGCCAGATACCCATCCGTGCACAAAGCCGGGATACAACTGCCCGGACATGACGACCGCGAGCAGTTCCTGGCCGGCATCGATCTCATCCTCGCCGGCATCCAGACCGTGAACCGCGCGGCCAAGGACAGCTCTGCCCGGTAAGGGCCAAGCTTTCACCGGAAGCTGCCTGTCTTGCCCAGCTCAGCGAACGAGATCCGCCGCATGCTCACCGTCCTCTGCGCCCCGGCCCGTGACCAGCAGCACGCCCGCCGCTGGTCACGCTGGCGCCATCACCACCAAGAACGTGCACGACAAAGCCACTGCCAGCGACAACAACTCCTAGATCACTGAGTGCGGCTGTAGTACCAGTGAGGCTCCGCCTCTGACCGCCTAGCTGGGTGGTTGCTGCTGGTCAGATCGCGTGTCTTGGTTCATCCTCGCGTGCATAGGGGTGGTTGCGGAGGGTGTCATGGGCGCACGCGTGGTGACGGTGAATGAGGTCCTCGGCGGCCATGTGCAGCTGGACATCGAGTGCCTGGACCGGGTCTACCTCAACGCCTACGTGCCGATCCTGCAGTCCAGCGGGCAGGTGGTCGCGTTCATGACCCAGCACCTGGGCCTGCCGATTCCCTCCCCGGCGATCTTCGACAAGATCGGGCAGAGGTTCCGCCGCGCGGTGGCCTCTTTCGCCGAGGCCAACGGGATTCCCTGGGTCAGGTTCGCCAAGGACGACCGCAAGGCTGAGGTGATGGCCCCGTACTTCAAGCGGGCGGCAGCCACGGGCCGGCCGCAAGTGGCGGCGATCGGGGTGGCGCAGGAGTTCCAGCGGGTCTGGACCGCTTACCGGCGGGAGACCAGTACGGCGGCACCGCAGTTCACCTTCGCCAAGGCTGACCGGCGGGTGACCTGCTACTACTTCTACCTGTGGGACGCCGATTTCGGCCCGGCGTTCATTAAGGTCTGCGCCTACTTCCCCTATCCCGCCAAGATCTGGGTCAACGGCCATGAGTGGGCCAAGCAGCAGGCCGCCCAGGCCGGGATCGCGTTCACTGAGCTGTCCAATGGGTTCGCGTCGTGTGAGGACCCGGCCGCTTTGCAGGAGATCTGCGATCGGCTGCAGCCCGGCACCATCGAGGTGTTCGCCCAGCGGTGGCTGCACCACCTCCCGCTGCCCTTCGGCCCAGCCGATCAGCGGGCCGGGTACTGGTGGGAGATCTCCATGCGACAGGTCGAGGTGTCCCGCACGCTGGTGCTTGATGCGCCCCGCCGGGCCCGGGCGTTCTTCGAGGCCCTGATCGCCGACAACCCCGGCATCGGCCGCCCCGCGAACGTCGAGATCATCTTCAAGCGCCACATCCGCCGTGACACCCCCGGTGTCTTCCGCACTGCGATCGACCGCCCTGCGGTCGGGCCCGACACCGGCGGGGTCGTGCTCAATGTCTTTTACAAGCACTCGCGGGTCAAGCAGTACCTCAAAGACGGCCGGGCGATGCGGATCGAGACCGTCGTCAACGCCCCCCGCGACCTCGGCTGCAACGCCCGGCTCCCCAACCTGGCCGAACTCCAGGACAGGGCGCGTGCCTGCAACCGCCGCATACTGGAAGCTGAACGTGCCGGCCAGGGCACCGTCCTCGCGAGCCCAGCCTTTGAGCGGATCGCGCACCCCTCCGCTGATGCGGACGGGCGGAGGACCCCGGCTCTCAGATTTGGCGATCCTCGGGTCATGGCCCTGGCCGGCGCCCTCTGCACCACCCTGCTCGCCGCGACCGGTATCACCAACAAGAGCCTGCGCGCCTTGATGACCGGACTGCTGCACACCCCCTACACCCCCGGCCAGATGACCTACGACCTGCGCCGGCTCCGTCTCACCGGGCTCATCCGCCGGATCGAGCACACCAACCGTTACGTCCTTACGCCCGACGGGATCAAGATCGCCGTCTTCTACACCAAGCTGCATAACCGGCTGCTGCGACCCCTCCTCGCCGCCGACCAGCCCCAGGCACCACCCGAGCTCCGCGCTGCCCTGCGCGCCATCGACCAGCACATCAGCAGCTACATAACCTGCGCCCGGCTCAGCTCAGCTGCGTGAAAACTTGACACAAACGTCCACAACCTAGCGACCAAGGATCGCTAGCTAGCTAGCCAGCCGTTCGCCGGTGCTCAGGTTTGAAGGGTGCTCAGATGTCGAGGAAGCAGTCCTGGCTCCGACCACACCATGAGCACCGATGAACTCAGCTTCGACCAGAGGGGTCTGCCCGTTATGTCACTTGTTCGTGTGCACAACCTGTCCGTCTGTCAAGGGACATCGGGATCTGCCCGGTGGCGGCCGTGAGTTGTGCCCGCTGATGGCCATGAGTTCTGCCCGGTGGCGGCCATCAGATGTGCCTGGGTGGTTTTACTCCAGTGGCTTGACTCCTTTGCCGGCGAGGGCCTGAGACAGGCGGACGCTGTCGCCGGTGGTCTGGCAGAGGTGGGCGTGGTGCAGGAGCCGGTCAACGGTGGCGGTGGCCAGGGTCTTGGGCATGAGCTCGTCGAACCCGGATGGGTGGAGGTTGCTCGAGATCGCGACGCTGCGTTTTTCGTAGGCGGCGTCCACCAGGCGGTAGAGGCCCTCGGCGGCGTCGGGGCTGACGGGCAGCAGGCCGATGTCGTCAACGATGACAAGGTCAGCGCGCAGGATCCGGGTGATCGCCTTGGTGAGGGAGTCATCAGCGCGGTGGCGGCGGATGAGGACGCCGAGGGATTCGAGGGTGAACCAGGCGACGTGCTTCCCGGTTTCGACGGCGGCCTGGCCGAGGGCTTCGAGCAGGAATGTCTTGCCGGTGCCGGACGGGCCGCAGACGACGAGGTTCTCGTGGCGGCCGATCCATTCCAGGGTCCGCAGCGCCGCCTGGGTCGGCGGCGGGATCGAGGACAGCGCGTCGTCCCAGGCGGCGAAGGTCTTGCCGGTGGGGAACGCGGCCCGCGCTCTCCTGGTGGCCAGAGCGGAGCGGTCCCGGCCGGCGACTTCCTCGGTGAGCAGGATCCGCAGGACCTCGGCGGGGTCCCACCGCTGGGCCTTGGCGGTGGCCAGGACCTCAGGGGCGGCGCGGCGGATGTGCGGCAGCCGCATCCGGCGCAGCAGCCCTTCCAGGTCGCCGTCCAGCGGCGGGGGTGCGGGAGCGCGGGTAGTCACCGGTCATTACCTCCTGCCGTGCCGAGCGCGGCCCAGCCGGTGGTGCCCTGGGCCAGGGTGGTGGTCTCGCCGGCTCTGGCCAGCGGGCCGGCCGCGGCCCGGGCCTGGTGGGCGAGGATCGCTTCCAGGTCACCCTCACCGAACCGGCCGGCGGACGCGGCCTTCCCCAGCGCCCGGTCCACGTCGGCGGCCGGGTGCAGGCGGGCCAGCTGGACGGTGCGGGCCATCTTGGCCCGGACCCGGCTGGCACCGGAGGCGGCAGCCTCGGCCAGCCACAGCCCGGCGCCGTCCCCGATGGCCAGGAACTCGGCCTCAGCCTGCGTGCGGGCCCGGGGCCTGCGCTCCAGCGAGCCGGGCGGGGGCGGCGGGTAATGGCCTTCCTGGACGCTGGGGCTGCCCGGGGCGGTGAGGTGATGGCGGGCGACCTCGGCAGGCCCATCTGGCCCGGCGTGCACGATCACGGCCTGCTCACCATCCCGGCGGACCCAGACGGCCTGCCCCGCGAGCCGGTGCGGGACCGAGTACCGGGCACCCTCAAACGACACCATCGACAGGTCATCCACCTTCCGGGTGACTCCCAGGGCCGTGGTGAACGGCGCCGGGGGGACCGGGTGCAGCCGGGACCGCTCCCCGGCCAGCATCTCGGCGGGGATCCGGCGGGTCGCCCGGTGCGGCCGGGTGTTCACCTGGCCGCAGAACTCCCCGCAGGCGGCCTCCAGCCCGGCGAACGAGACATAGTCCGGCAGCAGGTTCGCCGCCGTCGGCACCAGGTCCGCCTTCGCGATCCGGACAGTGGCCTCGCTGCCGCCCTTGGTCGCCGGGTCGGCGGGCACGCACGTCGCTATGGTCAGCCCGTAGTGCCGGGCGAACGCCACGGCACCGGGATTGCGGACCGGGATCCCGGCCACGTGCTCCACGGTGACGGTCTTCTCGTTGTCGGTCAGCAGGTAAGTAGGGCACCCGCCGATCCGGCGCAGCGCGACGTCGATCGCGGCGAGCACCGACGGCTGGGACTTGTCCAGCAGCGGCAGCACGACCCGGAACCGGGACCAGGCCAGCCACAGGCAGAACAAGATCGTGGCCCTCCCGCCGACCCGCGGGCCGTCGCCGAAGTCGTACTGCGCCCACATCCCCGGCTCGGGGATCCACGGCCGGAACACCCGCCGCCGCCCCGCAGCCCGGTTCGCCTTCAGCCGGGCCACAGCCCGGCGCGTAGTCCGCTCCGATCCCGCATAACCCATCGCGGTGATCTTCTCGTGCGCCACGTCCGCACGGACCTTCCCATGCGACCGCTCGACCAGCTCCTCCAGCTTCGCCAGGAACGGGTCAATCACCCCCGCCCGGCGCTCCGGCGGGCCACCCGGGACCCGCCCCTTCTCGCGAGCCGCGACATACCGTGCGACCGTGTGATGCGAGCAGCCCGTCAGCTCGGCGGCGTCCCGCAGCGACCCGGTCAGGTCGAATGCAGCAAGAATTTCCATGACTTCCTCGGCAGACTTCACGTGTCCCCTTCCCGGGCCCGGCTGAGTACGGATGGCACCGCTCAGCCAAGCCGGGAAGGGGACCCCCGCCGGGGACACCGGCAGGGAACGGTCAGACGTGTCGGGCAGATCTCATGGCCGCCGCCAGGCAGTTCTCATGACCGCCAGCGGGCAGCTTCATGGCCATCTCCGGGCAGTTTCTCGTGGCCGCCGTCATCCGTCTCGCTCGATGGTTTCGGCGCCGGTGCTGACCAGAGCCTGGAGGCACCCTTCGGGCATGCCGGCCAGCGGCTGGTGCGATGGTTCACCGGCACCCGTTCGTTTCACGTCATGGCGGGCCAGCCAGGCGGGAGCACCGGCGTCGACGACGCTTTCGCGAGCAGCTGGGGTCCGGGCGTCGGCGCGGAGATCATGGGGCGTAACAAGTTCGGACCGCAGCGAGGGCCGTGGAGTGATGAGGAGTGGCAGGGCTGGTGGGGTGAGGAGCCGCCGTTCCATACCCCCGTCTTCGTGCTCACCCATCACGCCAGGCCCCCGGTCGAGATGAAGGGCGGCACCACTTTCCACTTCATCGACGCCGGCCCGGCGCAGGCACTCGCGGCGGCCAGGGAGGCCGCGGGTGGTCTCGACGTCCGCATCGGCGGCGGCCCGGCCACCGTCCGCCAGTTCCTCGCCGCCGGCCTGATCGACCACATGCACATCGCGCTGGTGCCGATCCTGCTGGGCCGCGGCGAGTCCGTCTGGGACGGCCTGGAGGGCCTGGAGGAGGGCTTCGCCATCGAGTCGGTGAGCTCTCCCAGCGGCGTCACCCACGTCACGTTCACCCGTCGTTAGCCACGCTCAGCCGCGCCACACCAACACGATGAAGGCGTCGGCTCCGCCCGGGTGCTGCGGGTCAGGGCTGGTCGCCTGCGAGACCGATTGCGCGCGTCTCGGGAACTCCCAGCATCAGCAGGCTCGTGATCGTCGCTGCCCGGGCGCCGGAGGTCCCGTTCGACAGATCGCTGTCCGCGATGGCGAACACGACGCCGTAGGCAACCTGGCTCAGAATGCCGGCCGGCAGGTGCTGTGCGAACACGTCGCTGTCCTGGCCCCGTTTCACGAGGTCGGCGAGGAGCTCATCGACTGGCCCGAGCAGGCCGTGGATCGCCTCACCGTACTCGCCACGGCGCAGCGCCAGCAGCACTCGGTACCGGTGCGCCACCGGCCAGAGGCGGGCGATGAATCCGGCCCACGCCGCGTCCGCTTCTGCACCGGAGGCGTTGACTTCGGTGAGCACGGCTGTCATCTCGGTGACGGCCCGTTCCGTGAGTGTCCGCACCAGGTCGAGGCGCGAGGGGAAATGGTCATAGACCGTGCGGCGGACGACGCCAGCAGCGGAGGCGATGTCGCCCATTCCGGCGTCGGGGTTCTCTCCCAGCACATCGAGGGCGACATCGAGGATGCGATCGCGTGTCTCGTTCATCGAGCGCACACGGGAGGACTCGGCAGGCACGGCACCATTGTTGCACACCAGTGTGCAATGAAGTAGACTGCACACCAGTGTGCAGCGGGGGTGGCGCTGTGCTTCGAAGCTCAGGAGAAGAGAAGAAGCAATGACCGCAGCGACGCCGCCGACCTCGACCCTCGTCCGCCCGTTCACCGTCTCGATCTCGGATTCGGAGATCGACGACCTCAAGCAGCGACTGGCCAGAACCCGGTGGCCGGATCCGGAAACGGTGGGCGACTGGTCGCAAGGGGTTCGCGTGGAGAACGCCAGATCTCTGGTCGGCTACTGGGAGCGCGGCTATGACTGGCGGCGCTTCGAGTCCGGGCTCAATCGCTTCCCCCAGTTCCTGACCGAGATTGATGGGCTGGACATCCACTTCATCCACGTCAGGTCCAAGAATCCCGGCGCGATGCCGCTGATACTCACGCACGGATGGCCGGGCTCGATCGTCGAGTTCCTGAAGCTGATCGGCCCGCTGACCGATCCGGTTTCGTTCGGAGGAGACGCCGCCGATTCATTCGACGTCGTCGTCCCGTCGCTCCCCGGGTTCGGGTTCTCCCAGAAGCCCTCGGAGACCGGGTGGACTGTATCGCGCATCGCAAGCGCGTGGGCAGAGCTGATGAAGCGTCTCGGCTACACGAGATGGGCCGCGCAAGGCGGCGATTGGGGTGCCGTCGTCACCACCGCCCTCGGGGCCATGCAGCCTGAGGGGCTTCTCGGAATTCATCTGAACACCCAGTACGCCTTTCCCGCACAGATACCCGACACCTTGTCGCCCGAACAGCGCCACGCTGTGGAGACCCTCGCCTTCTACACCGGCGATCTCGGTGGGGCGAACCACCTTCAGGGCACGAAGCCGGAGACTGTCGGATTCGCCCTGGCGGACTCTCCCGCTGGTCAGGCAGCCTGGATCTACGACAAGTTCCAGTCCAAGACCGACAACCACGGGCTCGCCGAGGACGCCCTCAGCAGGGACGACATGCTCGACGCGATATCCCTCTACTGGTTCACCAACAGCGCAGCGTCGTCCGCCCGCATCTACTGGGAGAACAAATCGGGCACCTTCGCCGGCCCGAAGCTGACGCTTCCGGTCGCGGTGACCGTCTTCCCGAAGGACATCCCACGCCTGCCACGAAGCTGGATCGAAGACACCTACAGCAATCTGATCCACTACGGCGAGGCCGACAAGGGCGGGCACTTCGCGGCCTTGGAACAGCCCGAGATCCTGGTCAGCGAAATCCGCACCGGCCTGCGCACCCTTCGTTCCTGACGCCAACGCGCGAGCTCCTTGGCGACCCGGACGGCGATCTTCCCGACGGCTTCGAGGATGTCGGGCCAGCCGCGGGGAGGGGCGACCTGGCTGTGACGTCAGCGGTAAGTGGCGGTGAAGTGCAGGTCTCGGCTCCGGCGGGACCGGTTCTCAGCCGGCGTCCGGCGAGCTCGTCATCTCGCGCTGGATCCAACGGAAGATCACGTCGACCACGTAGGCGCGTTCCTCGGGGGTCAGTTCGCGTCCCCTGGGGATCTGGTGCCAGCGCAGCAGGCAGGTCCGGCAGCACGTGGCCGTGGCGTGCTGGGCCACGAAGACCGGGTGCCCGCGATAGGGGGTCTGCTTGCCGTCCTTGTACGGCTCGGCCGGGGCGAGCCGCTTGGCGATGAGCTCGCCGGCGTGCCGCCGGATGGTGGCCGGGCCGCTCAGCTCAGCCGTGGCCCGGTCCCGGCCGCGCAGGTGGAACTTCGCGCGGAACGGGTGCCGCGCGATGGCGTCTAGTCTCTGGTCGAGCGCGTCAGGGCTTGGATCAGGCATCGGGCGCTCCGGGGCGAGTACAGGAGCGACTCAAGCCTATGACCGTCCGCAAAGGGCCGCTGAGTGCCGGGCTTGTTCAATTCCTGCCGCAAAACACCGGCGTGTCTTGATGGCAAACTGATGGCAAATGATCTTGAGGCCGGTCCCCGTCCCTGGGAACCGGCCTCTGACCTGCGCAAACTGGTGGGCGATACTGGGATTGAACCAGTGACCTCTTCGGTGTCAACCCGCAACTGTGTTCGAATTCCTTCCTGGCCAGAGGTAGGCTCGGCGATATAAGGCCAGGTAGACGTGCCATTCTGGGTTGCTCGCTCATCGGCGTGTGCCGGAGGATATCGGGCGGGCTTGTTGACAAATGGCTGACAAACGATCTTGGCAGGAGGTTGCCGTGGGGTCGACGCGGGAGCGGATTGGGTCTGACGGGAGTGTCCGTTATACGGCGCTCTACCGTGACCTGAAAGGCCGCCAGCGGTCTGCCGGGACCTTCACCACGCAGCGGCAGGCCGACCGCGCCTGGCAGCGGGCCGAGTCCAGGGTCGCCCAGGGCCAGTTGGGGGAGCCCGGCCGCGGGCGGCAGACGTTCCGCGACTACGTCGAGAAGACGTGGCTGCCGAACCACGAGGTCGAGGCGACCACGCGGCAGTCCTACAGCTACATCCTGCGCCGGCACATCCTGCCGGAGTTCGGGCCGATGCGGATGATCGACATCCTGCCCGAGCATGTGCGGGAGTGGGTCGCCGGTCTCAAGGCCGGGGGAGTGAAGCCACCGACGATCCGGCAATGCTTCGTCCTGCTGAGCGCGGTCTTCACCACGGCGCTCAACGACCAGGTCACGTTCCTGCACCCGTGCAAGGGCGTCAAGACCCCGCCGGTCCCGGCCCAGCCGCGCACGATCATCACGCCGGAGCAGTTCGCCGCCCTGTATGAGTGCCTGCCGGATGCGCAGTCCAAGCTGCTGGTGGAGACCGCGGTCGAGAGCGGCCTGCGCTGGGGCGAGCTGACCGAGCTGCGGGTGCGTGACCTGGACTTCGCGACCCGGATGCTGACGGTCAGCCGGGCGGTCGTGCAGGTCCATCCCAGATTCCACCCCGATGGCGGCCGTTTCCTGGTGAAGCCCTACCCCAAGGACAAGGAGTACCGGCGCTTCAAGCTCAGCGCCCAGATCACCGCCAAGCTGAAGGCGCACGCCGAGGAGCGCGGCCTGGACCGCGACGATCTGCTGTTCCAGGCACCAGAGGAGGAAGCGCCGCGGGAGCGGGTGCCGCGCCTCTCAGCCGACCCCGACGCCCCCCTGGGCCGCACTAAGCCGAACGCGGCCGGGCACCGCTACCGGCACGGCACGCTGACCGGCTACTCCCTCGGCCGCTGCCGCTGCGATTACTGCCGGGACGCCTACTGCCGCTACCGGGCCGCCCGCCGCGCGGACGGCAAGGACGACCCACGCGGCGTGCGGGCGCGTGACACGGACGGGCACATCCCGGCGAACTGGTTCCGCAACACCATCTGGTACCCGGCCGTGAAGTCGGCGGACTTGGTGGGCCGGGTGCGGATCCACGACCTCCGCCACGCGCACGCCTCCTGGCTCCTCGCCGGCGGCGCCGACCTCCAGGTCGTCAAGCAGCGCCTCGGCCACGGCAGCCTCCGCACCACCGAGAAGTACCTCCACACCCTCCCCGACGCCGACGAAACCGCCCTCGACGCCCTCTCCAAGATGCGGAATCGGTAGCTCGGTGACCCTATAGCGGCTGGCGAGTACTCAAGGGTCGGTCCAGCCATATTCATTGCTGTATCCGGCTACGCATCGCCAGGCGACGCCGCCGCGCGGCGCGGGTCGACACCAGCGCTTGGCCTCAGCGTTGGAAGCTCGGCCGGGCCGCGTCGGCCTACTGGCAGCGCAACACAGATCGGTCTAGGCTCAGCTGGCGTGCATCCCCGGGACCTCGTCCAGAGGGATGTCCTGGCAGCCTTATCCCCGCCCTCCCCATGACGCTGGACTGTAGTTCGCGCGGGGAGTGGGCGTTGTGCCAGTATCTGTGGGGCGCGAGATGTAACCGGTCAGGTACGGAGGGACGCGAGGTGGAAGAGCCATTCGCTGAGTACCGTGAGGTAGGCGTGGCCGATCCGCTCCGGCAGGGTGATGTTCTGGAGTCCGTCGATGTAGGCGTCGATGTGGCAGCGCCACCTCCTCGTCCTCACTGCTGACTGCGATCTCGCTTACGCCAAGCATCAGGGGGAGTGTCACCTGCGTTCCTCTCTTGGCGGCGAGGAATACCTCTGGGAGATGGACTCCCAAGATTCGTGAGCGGCAGGTCAAGGAGCCGCTGAAGGAGATGCGTCGAATCCTTACGGCGTCCGGAAGACCCAACATCAGTGATCGACGGCTTGGGACTGGGCGAGCGAGAGGCACCGCGGATATCGTCATGAGGCTTGAGCTGAAGCAAGCGGCTGTTCAGGAGGCGATGGCCGCTCTGGAGGCCATCCGCATGATCGATGCGCCGGCACTCAACCTCAAGGAGGGCGTTGACTCCCTAGTGGAGGCCCATTTCTCGGCGCGATCCATCCGAAGCGAGAGATCGCGGTGAAGAGGGTAGTGAGCGGCCTGCGGGAGGCCTACGCGCGGCCACCGGGCGATGCGCTCTTCCTAACGGCCATCGCCCCAGGGCAGGACGGCGGCTACTTCGCTTATCTCCGGCAAATCGAGCAGGTCTGGGAGCCGGAGATTTCGTTGGGACCATCGCGGAGAGATGTCAAATACCGGCGGATCTCTCGTATGCGAGACAGGTTCGCACACGCGCTATTTCAGAGATTCGCGATGGTTTTCATGTCGATAGGCCTTCCCCCGCAGTATGAAGACCTACGTGACCTATATTCAGAAATGCTTGGAGATAACTTCAAATGAAGCCGTTGGTAACGACCGTCCGCGCGGCGTTGAGCTGCCACTGGGCTGTCCCCCGACGGTCAGACTCGGCGGTGCTCTTCAAATTCAGCACTCCGGACGTTGACTTCCTCCTCGCCGCACATGACGATGAAGGAGTCCAGCGTATCATCATGATGCGCGAGCAGAACGTCAAGGATCCATATGTTCCCCAGCATCTCGTTCCAATCAGAAGAGATGTTCTGAGCCGAATAGCTAGTTTTGCTGAGAGAGCAAGGACGCCGGGCTCGCTATTCTTGCCACGGCAATGGCACCAGTACAAGTATCATAATTACATGGCTTTTTTCGTGGCGGCAAAGCATGACATTCATACGAGCCGCTGGATCACTGAAATCTCGCCGGGAGATCGCACAGATATCATATTCTGGAAGACAACTACGTCGGCTGATAGATGGGATCTTGAGGTTTTCGCAAAGTCCAGCCGCTCAGCGATCCCCAAGTTGGAGGGCGGTTGGGCGCAGGCCATCGTAGCCGCCACTCAACACTTTGCACAGGTGCGGTCGGAGCCACCTGACGTTGAGATGAGCCTTCCGGCTCTTGAACAGTCGGCGACCAAAGGCTGGACTTACGAGCAATGGCTAGGGGCCATAAGTAATGATCAGCGCGCGTTTATCGAGGCAAGTACCGACAAGTCGATACGTCTCCGCGGTCCCGCAGGCTCCGGCAAGACTCTCGCTTTGACGCTGAAGGCAATCCGGGAGGTCTTAACGCTCGCGAAGCCGGACGCGACGTACGCGTTCTCGTCGTAACACACAGTTGGGCGCTGGCTGCGCAGATTTGACTCCATTACTCGATGGGCCTTGGCCTGCTGAAGGAGATTGATGTCTTCCCGCTGCTTGAAATTGCGGAAGACGGTGTCCCCGCACTACATCCAAGACGCTTCTGGATTCAACTTGATCGGAGAAGACAGCTTCAGCGGTAAACAAGCTCAATTGGATCAGATCACAGAAGTGTTGGACGATTTCATCACGGGGGACTGGATCACATATAAGGGGCTTGTCAGCGAAAGTTTGCGGTTGAGGTTCACTGAGCAGAGATAGGTGAACGACTTGCGCTCGCATGGGATTTGCTGATCGAGTTCGGATCCGTCATCGGTGCCGCAGCTATCTTCCCGGGTGTCGGATCGGACCTGCATTATTTTCAGCTGCCGCGCGCATCATGGATGCTTCCCTCAACACCCGCGATGATACGCGGGTCGTATTCGAGCTGTACTCGCGATATATGGCGAGCCTTGACGCCCGTTCACTCGTCACGTCGGATCAGGTGCTCGCGGACTTTTTGAGCCATCTGGAGACGCTTTCATGGAATCGTGCTCGTAGAACGCAGGGCTACGATTTGGTGTTTGTGGATGAGTTTCATCTGTTCAGCCCGCTGGAGCGCCAAGTGCTCCACTACCTCACCCGCGACACCTCGCGCTACCCGCGCGTATTCATGGCCGTAGACCCGAGGCAATCGCCGTCTGAGGCCTTCATCGGGCTGGCCGCCGATGAGACCCGGTCGTCAAGCTCAGCGGCGGGGGACGACGGGCTCGGCGACGTCGCAAACTTCGAACTCGCGACTATCCACAGATTCACACCGCAGATCCTTGACCTCATCAAGCATGTGCACCATTGGTTCCCGACCCTAGATCTCGGGCACGACTGGGACATCGACTTCAACCGCGTGGAGTCGGCACAAGCTGACGGCCCTCTACCGCGCTTGATTTCAGCCGCTTCCCGCGCGGCGGAGGAGACGGATATCTTCCGCGCGGTTCAGGATCTGTACCAGTCAGGCAGATTGGCTCTTGCGGTGGTTGACACCCGTCAATGGCCAAGGTTCAGCGAGTTCGCCTCTCGGATCGGCACTTCCGCCAAATTCCACGTATCCACCGTCTCCGGCCGGTCCGACATTGAAGGTCTCGGTTATCGGCGTCGTGGGCTCGTCGTTGGCCCTGCGGAGTATCTCGCCGGACTGCAGTTCGACTCTGTGCTTGTTGCTGGGATCCCCGACTGAACGCTGCTCCGACCGCTAGCGAACGAACGCGGCTCCTGTCGCTCCTCTACCTCGCGATCAGCCGTGCGCAGCGCGAGGTCCGCATCTTTGTGAACGAAGACGACGGTGGAGCCGCCGAGGTCCTCCTCCAAGCTGTCGCCCACCACGATATGGAGCAGCAGAAGGGAAGTCTCGCTTAGCCTGGAAGTCTCGCGATCTTGGTGTGGTCGGCTGAGGCTATGGCTGGCCGCTGATTTCAGCGTCCCGCCGTGCCTGGCGGCCCGGCTGTCGCGCCAGGTGGGCGGGGTTCCACGGGTCTGCGGGTCTCCTTTCCTGATGGTCGGCTCGGTTCTGCCTGGTCAGTTGGGGCCAGGGCCTGCAGCCGGGTGATCGCGGTGGTGAGCTGGGTGGCCCACGGCCAGCGAAGCAGTTTCGTGACGCCGCCGCTGCGGTGCAGGCGCTCGCCATTCAGCAGGACGAAGCCAATTCAGGTCCGATGAAGGGTGGTTTCCCCATGGAGCGGCGGCACGAGTGGATATGCGCCACGACCCCCGCGGGCGCTTCTCGTGCCGCTGGAGGCGGAACCGGCACTGTCCCTGGGACCGCGCCCACTCGGCGCGGTCCGGTCAAGAGCCGTGCTCCGGTGCCGGTTCTGCCTCCCCACGCGCATGCAGCGGCCGGGGCTGATCGATGGCCGTTGCGGGACTTCCTTGAACTCGGGGCGCTGCCCAGCGCTGTGCCCTGCGCGCGGCTGCACGCCAGGCTCGTGGTCCACGAATGGGGTCTCACGGCCCTGGCTGACAACGTCGAACTCGTTGTCTCCGAGCTGGTCACCAACGCCGTGCACGCGTCCCGAGGACTCGGACTAGCGACTTCTGTACGGCTGTGGCTGCTGGGCGATGCCGAGCAGGTGCTGATCATCGTCTGGGATGCCAGCCCACATACGCCGATCCACGCGGACGTCAGCGTGGAGGCAGAGAGCGGCAGGGGGCTCCTGCTGGTCGGGGCGACCAGCTCTCAGTGGGGCACCAGCGCCAGCCCCGCAGGCGGCAAGACGGTCTGGGCGCTCCTCACAACGCCGTGAGCCAACCCCCTGCGGGTCCCGGCCGGGACAGACAGTCCGGCGCAGCGGTGGTTTGTGGCGGTGGACGGGCTTCGGCTCCGTCAGTTGCGCCGCCAGCACCGGCTATCGCAGGAGGCGCTGGCGAGCCGGGCCGGGATCAGCGTCGGCACCGTTGGCCAGTTGGAGCGCCAGGCCCGCCCCGTATGCCGGGGTCGCACTCTGGCCCGGCTCGCCGCCGCGCTCGGTACGCACCCCACCGCTCTCATGTCCTTGCCGCGCTAGACCCACGACCCGGCGTTCCCGATACAGGAGTGCGGCAATCTGCGGCAGAGAATGGCAGCGGATGCTATTGCTCATTACCATGTAACACTCTCGGGTCCGGGTTTTCGGGGATGGCATCCATGTGATCAGAGCCCTTGCGTCCGGTGAAGGCCGGAATAGGACGAGCGAGATATACATAACCTATGGATAACTCTGGACCGGCGCGGTCCAGAGTTGCATTATGGAAGCTGTTGGCCGGGTTCGCAGCGGCGTGACCGGGCGCGGTCACGCAGGTAGGACTGGATGTGGTGCCCACGCTGTACGGGCCGGATGAGGAGGGAATAAGCCGTGGGAGCCGATGGGGGATTGGCCGCGTCGGAGCCGGGCGAGCCTCTGGCGATCGTGGGTGAGCGTTCCTGATGATCGGGAAAGTGGTTCGCGGATCAAACGTCGGGGGACTGCTGCGGTATTTGTATGGGCCAGGCCGGGCGAATGAGCATACCGACCCGCATCTGGTGGCCGGGTTCGGGGATCCGCATGAGCTTGAGCCGGACCGGCGGGCGGACGGGGCACCAGATCTGCGGCGGCTGACTGGGTTGCTCTTCAGCCGTTGGCGCTCGATCCGTTCGGCGGGTGTGAGAAGCCGGTGTGGCACTGCTCGGTCCGGGCTGCGCCGGGGGACCGGATGCTGTCCGACGAGGAGTGGGGCCAGGTCGCAGCCGAGGTCATGGACCGGACCGGGTTCGCGCCGTCATGACGACGAGTCCGGGGTGCGGTGGGTCGCGGTCCGGCATGCTCCGGATCACATCCATATCGTGGCGACGCTGGCCCGTCAGGATGGCGGGCGGGCGAGAACCTGGAATGACTTCTTCCGGGTGCGGGAGGCCTGCCGGGACGCTGAGCGGCGGCTGGGGCTGCGGGCCACGGCTCCGGCGGACCGCACCGCTGCCAAGCAGCCCAGCCGCGCCGAAACGGAGCAGGCGCTCCGGCGCGGGTGGGACGAGGCACCCCGGGTGTCCCTGCGCCGGGAAGTGTGCGCGGCGGCGGCCGGGGCGGGTTCGGAGCGGGAGTTCTTCGCCCGGCTGGAGCAGGCCGGGGTGCTGGTCCGGAAGCGGCACAGCACGATCAACCCGGGTGAGGTCACCGGCTACGCCGTCGGCCTGGCGGACCACACCACCAAGGACGGCGGGATCGTCTGGTACGGCGGCGGGAAGCTGGCCCCCGATCTGACCTTGCCGAAGCTGCGCGCTCGCTGGGCCGGGCCAGCCGAGCGAAGGCCTCGGGCAGCCGGTCCACGGCGTGATGGCCCGCGCGGTGCTTCGGGGCCGGGTCACCGCGGCGGCGGAGCAGGCCCGGGACGAGGCCGGGTTCTTCGCGCAGCTGCGAGAGAGCGGCGTGCTGGTGCGGCTGCGGTACAGCGAGATCAACCCGGGCGAGGTCACCGGGTACGCGGTCGCGCATCCCGGCTACACGGAACGGGACGGATCACCGAAGTGGTACGGGGGAGGGCGGCTGGCCGACGGGCTGACCCTGCCTCGGTTGCGCCGCAACTGGGACCAGGACTGCACCGACGCTGATCCGCGCGCCGGATCGTTCCGGCTCACCGGGCCGGAACGCGAGCCGTTCTACCTCCACGCCGCCCAGCAGGCCGCTGCCGCCGCGGAGCAGATCCGGCGCAGCGCCGGGAGCGACCCGGCCGCGGCCGCCGATACGGCTTGGGCGGCGGCCGCAACCTTCCACGCGACAGCCCGAGCGATCGGAAACCCGGCGCTGCGGGACGTGGCCGACGCCTACGACCGCGCGGCCCGGATGGCCTACGGGAAGATCCCGCAGCGGACCGCCGAGGGCGACAGACTGCGCGCAGCTGCCAGGCTCCTGGCCATGGCGGGCGGCCCAGCGACGGCAGCACGCCGGGAGCGGTCCACCTGACCGCGGGCCTGGTCCGCCTGGCCGGGCGGTAGGCGAGCTGCGCCAGGCCGCAGCAGCACGCCGCGCAGGCCGCGGCGGCACGACAGGCAGCGGAGCGCCTCTACGCCAGCCTTAGCCAGTCGAGGGCTCGCGCCATCGCGCCAGGCCTTCCGGGCTGGCTGCCGGTCCGGAGCCGCTCGGCAGCCGGAGGAAGCGGCCGCTCCAGACGTCGCAGCTCAACTGCGGGCAGGCCGCCGCTCCCGTCCGGTGAGCGCCCCGCGCAGCCAGCGTCGGGCTCTGCCTCGAGACGTACACACCGCCCACCTCGCCGTGCCGGCCCCGCCCGTAGAACTAACTCTCCCGCAATCGAGGTCCCTGCTCCTGGCGTGCCCGGCTCCAAGTCGTAAGTCCTACAAGCATCTTGACGATGGGTCCCAGGGAGGCCTGGGGAGGTCAAGGGCCGTGCGATCCATCGCGGCGGATGCGACCAGTCGCTGCGCGGCCCCCTGTGTCGCTGTAAATCCGCTTGGCTGATCTGGTTGATCAGAGGCGCCGGGCGCCGACCACCGCCGCTGACACGGCGATCGGTCCTTCTGCCCCGTCGACAAGCGCGAAGATTTCCTGTTGCCTTCAAAGAAGGAAACGGGAAACCCCAGACTGCCACCTTGTCCGTCCTTGCCCGTCGAGTGGCAGAGTCTTACAGAGGATGACCACCGGCTGTTCGGACGGATAGTGATGGAGGCTCATGTGGTCCAGCAGCCCAGTCGGTTCGGAGAAGAACTTCGAAGGAGGCGTCTGGCAGCGGGTCTGACACTCACGTGCCTAGCTCAGCGGATTCACTACAGCAAAGGTCAGCTGAGCAAGGTCGAACGAGGCATCAAAATGCCGAGCCGCGAACTGGTCCGCCTCTGTGACGCTGCGCTTGACACGGGAGGAGCGCTCGACCATCTGGTCCGGGAGAAGCCTCCTGACCCAAGAGTCACGGTCACAGGGGATAGTGACAGGGGGGAGGTGTGGCTGATGCAGTTGTGCGGAGCGAGGCCAGAGCTGTTTTTCAGCCCGTGAACCGCCGGCAGCTGATGGCTCCCGGTGTCCCTCATCCCGGGTATGAGCTCGGTACACCTGGGGGTTCCCGAACCTAGGAGGTCGACGTTTCTGGGCGTCCTTCGATCTTTATTCGATCAGTATCGGCAACTCGGTCAGGTCACCGCTCCCGGGGTTTTGTTGCCGGTTCTCATCGCGGAAACCCACGCGCTTCAGGGATTGTCCATGGGCGCCGCACCACAGCGTGCGCAAGGCCTACTGATCCTCGGGTCCCGTTACGCGGAATACGTGGGATGGCTGGTACAAGAGACAGGAGTCGAGCGGGGTGCCTTGTGGTGGACACGACGCGCGGTCGATCTCGCTACTGAGGGCGGCGATCACCACCTCGCCACGTACGGCCTTGTCCGTCATGCGCTTGTCGCTCTCTACCGTGACGATGCCGAGCAGACGATTGCACTCGCCCGGCGAGCGCAGACCACCAAGATGCCAACGCGAGTCCGCGGCCTGGCCGCCCAGCGGGAAGCCCAAGGCCATGCGCTGGCGGGTGATTACGGCGCCTGTATGAGGAGCCTGGACTGCGCACGTATCCTGCTCGCTCGCAGGAGACGGGCTCGGACATACCAATTCTCGGCACCACGAACCTTGCCGATCCAGCCGAGATGGTTAAGGGCTGGTGCCTATATGACCTGGGACAGCCGCACCTCGCCGCTGAAGTAATCGACAGGCAGATGAGCCAGGTGCCACAGCAGGCTCTGCGTACACGGGTCCGTTTCGGTGCTCGCCGAGCGCTCGCGTACGCGGCGGCAGGCGACGTGGACCGTGCGTGTCACCTCACAGTGAACTTCTGGACAGCGCCATAACGCTCAGATCGGCCACCGTTGCCACAGACCTCCGCAAACTCGCGTGGACGCTGACGCTATCCAAGGAACGCGTCGGTTCGCGACGTGGCGCCAAAACTCGACACGGCATTGCGGCTCATTATCCCGTAGAGAAGGAGTCGGGTCATGCACGATGTGTTCATCAACTACCGCACGGGAGACGGCGACGAAGCCGCCGCAATGATTGAAAGGGTCCTTTCGGAACGCTTCGGGAAGCAACGAATCTTCCGCGCCGCCAGATCTATTCCACCCGGTAGTCCCTATCCCGAAACGCTTCTCGATGCTGTGCGCGACCAGCGCAGTCCTAGTCGCCGTTATAGGCGGGGAATGGCCCCGTTACCCTCAGTTGCATGACGAAAACGACTGGGTCCGGCGAGAAATCTTGGAAGCGTACGCCTACGGCGTCCGAATTGTACCTGTCCTTAAAGGGCGGAAGACCGACCGCCTGAAGGTCGCGGAGCTGCCAACTGAGTTGGCGCGGCTCGCTGAACTGCAGTCTCTGCGGCTGGACATGCGCGATAATGAGGCGGACCTCCTTCGGATCGGCAATGAACTCGCCGCCTTGGTGCCGTCACTCAAGGCGGCGGATCGCGTGGCATCCAATCACCTGCTCTTAGCCACCGTTCCCAATTCGGTAACAATATTGACGGGACGGTGGTACAGGTTATGGCAGCGCTGGCGATGTCGGCACCGTCGTTAGGGAAGCCATGGTCCAGTACACGCTGGAAAAGGAGACATATATCAGGAATCCCAGCACTTCTCCGGAGCCGGAGCAGCCTACATCAAGGGTGACAACCACGGTGGAATTAGTCACCGTTTTGGTGGCCGGACCACGGATGAGGACGAGTGATGGCGGACTCAGTAAATCCTCAAGTCTCCGGCGCGCGCGGGAGCGTTCATGCGGGTAGTGGCGACCAAATCAACTACGTCATTTCGCTTGCCGATTCCAAGGGCAGGACCCCCCGAAGGCAGGCCGCAGACGACCTGCTCTGGCTGGGGCAGCGTTTCGTGCATCCAGTTGGATTCGGCCCGGCACGAGACGTCCTGGAATCGCACCGCACCGTCTTCCTGGACGGCCACAGGGGTGCGGGCGGACCGCGACCGCAAAAATGTTGTTGTGGGAGCTCGGATCCGATCCCGAGGATCTCCATGAATTGTTGCCGCAAGAACGGGAAAGCGGGTCGTGGCTGGATCTCACCCATATCGCCGAGGGTGACCGTGTGTGGTTGGATCTCTCCGAGGCAGGCGAGTCCCTTTGGGCCGACCTCAACCCCGAACTGTCCTCCCTACGCGCAGCGGTACACGAACGGGCCGCCTATTTAGTCGTGGTACTGCCGTATGAGCCGAAGGATCTCGGACCGGAATCCGACCAGTACCGGGTAAGGATCGAGCGGCCGGCCTCTCAGGAGGTGCTGCGACGCTATTTGCGCCTAGCAGGTATTCCACAGCCTGATCAGCTTCTTTCGGGCCAGTTGCCGGGTGACAATCAGCCGCTTCGGGAGATCGCCAGATACGTCCGACTCCTCACCGACGCGAAGGAAAGGACCTTCGGTCAGGGTGACTTCGTCGCCTGGTGCACAGTTGCTTACTCGGCCTGGCGCGGCCAAGACCCGAGGTGGCCAGTACTGATGACGACTTTGACCAAGGGCCCGCAACGCGCGCTCTTGCTGGCTACGGCCATGCTGCATGGATCCCACGCGGACAATGTCCATCATGCCGCTGCGTCGTTCCTGGGAACGGTGGAGCACCCACGCGACGAATCCCCGGTTCTCGAGCGCGCCACCTTCGGAGAGCGGATCAGTGAGATCAAAGCCGAACTAGATGCTTCCGGAACGTGCGGTTCACCACACTCGGCTATGCCCGGGCAGTCCGTACGTACTTCTGGGATCCATTTGCCAGACCTTCATGATCACATACGGGACTGGGTAGGCGTGCTAGCTAGCTCCGCTGACTCACTGATGCCGAACGAGAGAGGCCTGGTCAGGCGATTCACTGATCAATGCCTCATTGACAGGTACCAGGCAACATGGGTGTCGCTAGTGAAGCAGTGCACCGCTAAGCACACCCCGGTGGGATGAAGGCGGCTGCACTCGTCTTGCAGCGTGGCCTCCGCAACGCAGAGTATGGCCGGATCTTCCGGCAGCAGATCTACCAGTGGTCACGTCTTTACGATCTATCGGACCAGCTCGCCGAAGTGATCATTGTGGCGTGCCGGGATGAGATGACGGTCAGCCACCCGGACGAGGCCCTAGTACGCCTTCACCATGTGGCTCGACGAGAGCGCGGGAACCGCGCCGGGGAAGCACTCGTCGAACTTGCCCGCGGCGATCGTCGGTTCCTTACCCAGATGCTGAACCGGCTCACTGACATGAGCCCGGAAAGAACAAAGTGGCCTGTCGATGTCAGCCTCTTCCTCGAACTGGCCGATCCGATCGCGCTTCACCGATGTCGGTCCGCGCAACCACGCTATCATCGACGACAGTGGCATTGTCCGTCAGCTTGCTGAGGGCTGGAGTCTCGCCTTCACAACCCTTCGCGCGCTGCCTGGCAGCCGTTGGCCGCGCGGTGGCTCTCCCGCGCCGCCGAGGATGCGCCGCATCGGCACGTGCTCCTAGATGTGCTTGTCGATGGATGCGTGTCGTCCACTGCTGTGCTTGCTCAGCTCTACGCCATGACACGCGGACCAGAGTTGCGCCCAACCATCGGAGGGCCTTCTTCTGCAGAAGATCAATGCGGCGCAGGACGTCGAGTTTGCATGACTCACCAGATAGGAACGGAGGATGCGATGAATGCAGGCCGCAAGACCGCGAGGATGACCGGCACGATCACAGCCGTGGCTCTCACCATCGGTCTGATTGTGTTCGCCCACTGGCCAGCATGGGCAGCGCTCGTCCTGACTCTGGTGGCCGCGACTATGGTCATTGCGCTAGTGCATGTCTGGCATCGTCGGCGGAACCTACCGCCGCCGGAACCTGGGATCGACGTATGTAGCCATGCCACCCCCAGCACACAGGAAAGAGCGCGTCACGGACGTCCTCCTGCCAAGTAACCATGAGGACTACTACTTCCTTTTCTCTGCGGCTGTCCGTTGGTCACCGAAGGCGACCGTCCTGGATGAGTCCCTAATCAACATGGCTGCCCTCGCAGTCAACGCAGTTTTGAGGCGCGCCCGCGACATTACCCAGCAACGGGACCCGGGCAATGCCTCACTCGTCCGCCATGAACTGGGCGCTGCGTTAGCCGGGATGAAGCAGACGCCACGGGATGCCTTCGGGCGATGGCAGAGTCAGTCCAGTTGGTACTGCCAGACCACGACCAGGAACGGCTGGACAAGCTCGCGGCGGTGCGCAAGGAGGAAGCAATCTGGGACACGAGCGAAAATACGAGCAGAGCAAGCGTGAATATCTCGGCGGAGATGTGCTGAAGGATCCGGGCAGTGCCGTGGTTTGGTGGCTGACGAGAAATGACGATCAGGTGGAGAAGACGGTGCAGGACATCGTGCTCCTTGCCCAACTCTCTGCTGCTGCGAACAACAGCGACATACCTGAGTCTTTTCAACAATTCATGACAGGGCTATCCTTCACGCACTCGCCAAATCCAACCTCTGCAGGACTGAACGGCTCGAACGTGCCTCACCCCACGGAAACCCGGAATTCTGCCGCCGATCATTTCGGCTCTTTTCTCCAAGCTATGGGCCTTAGCGAGGACAATCCAGAACGGGCACTGTTTGCACGGCGAGTAGCCGACCTTGTCACAAAGCATGGTCGGTCGGAGGTAGCGGACGAAATGATGGATAGATTCGATGGCCAAGATAGCGCCGAGTTCTCGCCAGAGGCACACGGCGGAGACTGAAGGCGGCACATTGAGCAACGTCGGGATGACGGCTTGATCGGTCATAAGTTTTCGGGTTCTTGAACTAGGTGAAGGAGAAACCCGAGCACTTCTCGGCGGCTAGTGTCGGTGCAGCAAGCATGTTGCGGCAGATGGAAGCATTCAGGCCGAGTTCGTGACCGCGTGCGAGGGGAACTTACACGGTGGCGTTCTGAAAATCCACCGGACACCTGCCAACACGGAACGGCCAGTGATGCAGGAGAGCGATCTAGCAGCGTAGGGGTCAGCAGTTACTGATTGCGGCGAGACGTCTCCTCAATTCTTCCTCATGTTCCGTGATACTTCCCTCCAGTGCTGGTTGGCGGATTTCGGCGGCACTCCGGTCAATCCAGCCTCTGCTGTAGGCATCCTCATCGTCCAATTGCCGTACGAGCCCGTATAGCGCCCACTGCAGGAGTCGCAGACGGCAGCTGTTAATGGCGAGGGCGGAGAACAGGTCGTCGGCAAAGCGCTCCATCCAGGGAGCGAACACCTTGTCGTATTCGTCGTGGAATGCGGCGTGACCGCGAACGATTGGGGATGTGCCGGACGTTCGATCGGCCATCAATTCTCCGATGCCCCGCTGCTCGTCACCCCACAGCATTGCCCAAATCCCGTCCAGCTTGTCACTGGCGAGTACCCATGTCACCTCGTTGAGGAACTCAGCGGCGGACCTAGTGTCCTCCTCGTTCTCGAAGCGAAGCAGCTGGACTTCAGTACGGATAAACTCACGCCAGCCGAGGTAGTGGGCGAAGCGGAAGAGTGTCGTGAGCTTCGCGTCCTTCTCCCGACCGCTGCCTTCGGACAGATATGCAAAAAAATCACGGTTGCGGATGTTGTCCACTCGACTGCCCAGCTGCCAAGCGGCATCTAGTAGGGGACCGCGGTAGCGGTCGAGTACCACCTTGGCCTGCGAGCGACGCTCTTCCGCCCGTCCCTCCCTTTCTCTTTTCGTCACCTGAAGCTGGGTCCACCCCGAAAAGGTCGCGCTCACGAGCGCGACCCCGCCGGCGATGCAAGCGACAACTAGCGCGGTGTCCACCTCGCCGACTCTATCGAGAACAGTTTCACCAGGGATCCCCCTGGGAGTGTTGAGACGTCCGTAATGCGATCTTGCTATGGCCTGGAGTCTCTGTAGCGCTATGAAGCGCCGGAGCACAGTTGCCACGCATGCCTGGAGCATGTCCGTGTTACGAAGCAGCGTGGCGTAGGACGGCCGCAGGGTCAGGTAGCGGTTCAGCGCTCGGCGGATTTCGGCGGCCCTCGTAGTCCAAGCGCTCGCGCACCACCCGACGCTCAGCGACTGGTCGGCATCCCAGATCATCGTCATGATCGCCGACTCCAGCGGCCCCAGGCCGGGAACCCAGGCAGCGACGGCGTTCATGACGAGCCGTCCGCAGCTCGAACCAGACGGTGCGGCCGTGCTGGTCGCCGCAGTACCCCCACCGCTCCGCGATTAATTCGACCAGCCCGAGGCCCCGCCCGGTCTCCGACTCCGGATCGAGTGGCCCGGGTTCGGGAGTCTTGGCCGATCCGTTGTCGCTGACGCCGATCAGCAGCGAGGTCGCGTTGCGGCAGATCGTGACCTGGAACTGGCCACCGTCCCCGGTTGACGTGTGCTCCAGGGCGTTGGTGGCCAGTTCGCTGACGAGCAGCACGGCCTCGTCGGTCACCGGGCACGGCCCGAGCACCCGCTTGGTGAACTCGCGGGCGCGGGCGATCTGGTCGGCGCGGCCGGGAAAGGTGCGCTGCATGGGGCGGGCGGTCAGCACCCGCGGCTCCGTCATGGCCCGCACGGTAGGCGCGGCCGGTGCGTCACCTGGGCCAGGCGTGCGGCGTTCCCGCCGTGCGGGTCAGCGCACGCCGAACCCGCACAATTGTGCGGGCCGGCGGGTCAGATCACGCCAGCGCGATGGGCCAGCGGGCGCAGTTGCGGGGTGCTGGCGCGATGCTCCCGGCGCAGCAGCAGGGCGAGCAGGTCGTGCGTGGCGGTGTCGTAGCGGACCAGCTGGGGGGCGGTCTGCTCGGCGGACAGGATCATGTTGACGGCGGCGGCGTCGTGGCGTTGCTGGGCATACGCGCGGGCCAGGTCCAGGCTGACCTGGCTGCGGCGGCCACCGAGCCCCGCCGGAAGGTGCTGCAGGTCCAGCGTCTCGCCGGTCTCCACGGCGGTGCTGGCGTCACCGAACGCGACGGCTGCGGAGACCTCGTGGATGCGGACGTTCGTGGGCCCGAACGCGGTCCAGTGGTCGTTGCGGTCCTCACCGAGCCGTTCAGCGACCCGCCGCGCTGCGGTGAGGGACCGGTCAGCGGCGGCACGGTCGAAGCTGGCCGCGGCGGCGAGCGCGTCCGCGAGGTAGAGGCCGCCCAGAACGGACAGCCGCTCCGGGTCGCCGTGCGGGGCGGAGCGCTCGATGGCGCTGGCCGCGCCGGTCACCAGGTCGCGCGCCTGGGAGGTGTGCTTGCGGCGGATGAACACATGCGCCAGCCGGAACGCCGACATCGCGGCGAGCAGCCCGGCCTCGGCGTGCTCGGCGGCGGTGACCGCCCGGTCCCCGGCGGTCCACGCCAGCGCGGTTTCACCGACCCGGCTGAGCACCATCGTGGTGGCCTGATAGACCTGCGCCCGCAGCGCGCTGACCGCGACGGCATCCGTCTGGGGGCAGGTCCGCGCGGCGGTTTCCACCCGCCGGATCAGGCCCGGCAGGATCCGGCCCGCCTCCTCGTAGCGGGCCGCCTGGTAGCTGCGGTTCACCCGCTCCACGTCCAGCCGCAGCCGCGCCAGATCCGGGGCATGAACGGCGCTGTCGGCCCCGATCACCGATTCCAGGGCGTCATAGGCCATCATCGCCCGCTCGATCTCCCGGGCCGCCGCGTACTGGGACGCCCGCGGATCGCCCGGCTCGTCCCCGGTCAGCTCGCCGACATCAACGCGGAGAATCTCCGCCAGGGACACCAGGACGCTGTGACTGTCCACCTGGCGCAGACCGCGCTCGACCTGGGACAGCCAGCTTTCCGACCGGCCAGCTAATCCCGGCCAGCGCCGCCTGGGACAGGCCGCGGCGGCGGCGTGCCCGCGCGATCCGCTGCCCGCGTGCCGAAGCATCCACCGTCAGTCCCTCCCGCCCGGGCCATCCCTGGTAACAGTGTGCAGTTCTTCCAGCACCCTAGGCCAGCCTGGCATACGCGACTGCGGTGGCGCCTGCGGGTCGAACATGACACGCACCCCCATCCCGCGCAGCACCTCCAGGCTCCGCGCCGAACGCCACGTGCCGGGCGAGCGCATCCTTGACCAGCGGGACCGCGAGGATCGGCACGCCCAGGCCGGTCAGCTCACACAGCAGGCCGGTCGCGAACGTGTCCGTGATCCCGGCCGCCCACTTGTTCACGGTGTTGAAGGTGGCCGGGGCCACCACGACCGCATCGGCAGCAGGGAGTTCGTCCGGCTCATCCGGCATCCGGAACCCGGTCCGCACCCGGTCCCCGGTGAGCGCGGCCAGCTGGGCGGCGTCGATGAACCGCTCGCCCATCGGCGTGGCGATGACCCGGACCAGCCATCCCGCGTCCTGGGCGAGCCGGATGAACTCGTCCACGCTCGACGCGGCCGGGGCGCCGCACACGATCACATACAGAACGCCCGGCGATCTATCGCGCACACTCATCAACCGGGAGCGTAGCTCTTCGGCTCGCTGCCCGGCGGGCTCTGCCACAGGCTGTAGTCGGCCGCGCGGGTGGCCAGCACCAGATTCCGGCGGACCGAAATCAGGGTCGCTCAGTGCCGCCCTGGTTCAATACATGCCGCCTGACCGTGGCGCGTCCTGTTGACAAACCGTTGACAAATGATCAAGAAAGCCGGTTCCCGCCCCCGGAACCGGCCTCTGACCTGCGCAAACTGGTGGGCGATACTGGGATTGAACCAGTGACCTCTTCGGTGTCAACGAGGTCAGCTCACTCACCCAATAACGCCGCAAGCCCGCTACGCCCGGCCGGTTGGGGACTGGCCGGGCGTTGTGCCGTCTCCAGGTAGGTCATCGCCAGCTCGGAGTAGGACTCGATGTAGCCGAGGGCGATGTTGCACGTGAGGCACAGCAGGCCGCGCACGCACTTACCACAGCACCTGGTCTGCATGCCGGGCGTGACCGGGCAGCAGGTGTGATCGTGGTCGATGTAGATGAACTGGTCTTCCCCGAACACCTCATGGCACATCGCGCAGGCGTTCCCCTGGGCCTCCAGCATCTGGCCGAACTGCTCCGGTGACAGGCCGTAGCGCTTGAGCCTGTACGCCTTGTTCCAGCGAGATCTGGCCTCCGGGGTGACGCGAGTCTGCCCGACCCGCCGCTCCGTTAGCCGCGCCCTGTACTCGACCAGGGCTGCCGCAGTCCGGCAATCTGATTTGTGGCCGGGCCTGCGCCCGCAGTAGTCCTTGGCCCGGGCATCCACTTGCCACACCGATCGCCCGTAGGCTGATCGCCAACTGACATGGTGTTCACCCACCGTGTTAGCGAGGGCCCGTAGGGTGCGTCAACACCCTGCGGGCTCGCCTGCTGTTGTGGGTCGTGCTGGGATTCGAACCAGCGACCTCCGCCGTGTCAAGGCGGCGCGCTCCCACTGCGCTAACGGCCCTCGAGGCGGAGGCGGGAATCGAACCCGCGTACAGGGCTTTGCAGGCCCTTGCCTAAGCCACTCGGCCACTCCGCCAGCGCCAACGTTCCCTGCTGGGGGAATCATGGCTTTGGACATCCGAAGAACCGTGCGGGCCTGGGCCTGCGGGACGGAATCCGGCGCCTCCGAGCGGACGACGGGATTCGAACCCGCGACCCTCACCTTGGCAAGGTGATGCTCTACCAACTGAGCCACGTCCGCATGCTGGTGCACGCCCATCCGGGCGTGTCCGCCAGGTCAGGTGTGCGTTCAGAACTGTAGCCGATCCTGGCCGTCGAGCAAACTCGGGCCCGTGGCGCGCCGTCAGGTAATGCGGGCCGATCGCTACTCCGCGCGCAGGGCGTTCGCCACTCTCAGGCGGGCCGCGCGGTGACCTGGCCACAGCCCGAGCAGGCTGGTCAGCACCAGCGCCGCCGGGACGACGACCACCATCACGACGGTCGCGATCGGCGGCACGTACTGCACAGGCGTGTACCCCGCCACCGTCCGCCACAGCAGACGCCCCACCACCAGGCCCGCCGGGACACCGATCAGCAGCCCGGCCAGGGCGAGCACAGACCCCTGGGTGAACACGATCAGGCGGCACTGGCGCGGCGTCATGCCCATGACCCGCAGCACGGCCACGTCCTGGATACGGCGCTGGACCACGGTGACCAGGGCGTGACCGACGGCGCCGATGGCGAGCAGGGCCAGGAATACGCCGAGGACCACCGGCAGCACCTTCACCTGACCCAGTTCGGCCATCTCCATCGGGTACTGCGCCGGCTCCAGGTCCGCGCTGGCCAGCTGCGGCGACACCCGCCTGAGCTGGTCATGCACGATCTGACCCGCCCGCGCGGCGGGTACGCCGGGCCCGGTCCTGATCAGCACGAGGTGGTATTTGAAACCCGTGAACAGGCCGCTGAAGCCGGCGGGGGTCAGCCAGCCGCCGTCCGCGTAGGTGTTGTGCGAGCCCTCCGGCACCAGGCCGCTGCCGGTCACGGTCAGGACCTCGCTGGCCCGGTTCCCGTCCAGCCGGACCCGGCTGCCCACCCCGGCGTGCAGGGCGGCCAGGGTCCGGGGCGCCAGCAGCACCTCGTGCGCGCTACGCGGCATGCGGCCGTGGAACACCACGACGGGGATGGCCTTGGGGCCGCCGGCGTGGTACTCGTACAGGCTGATCGACCCGGCGTCGTTCCCGCTGGTGGCCACCGCGACCCGGGAGTCGTCCACCCCGGTCACCGCGGGCAACCGGTCCAGGGCCCGCACGAACGGCTGGACGGGCCCGAAATCGGTGCCGTTCACGCCGGTCTCGGAGATCAGCTGGAAGGTCTGGCCGAAGCGGGCCGGGTGCGCCACGGTGTCGGACACGCCGTAGGAGAACGTGAACGCGGCCACGATGCCGAGCACCCCGGCCACCGCCCCGATCTGGGCGGGCCGCACCGGCACGGCCGACGGGCCGCGGCCCGGCTCCAGCGCGAACCGGGCCCCGACCACGACCGGGACCGGGAACCCGGCCCGGGCTGCTGCGGCCGCGGTCGCCGACCCCCGGACCGGGACCTGCCGGCGGCCCGCGGCGAGCGTGGCCCGCCCGGCCAGCGCCGCGCCCCCGGCCACCAGCAGGATGATCAGCGCCACGGCCGGGCCATGATCGCCCAGTTGGCAGACAGGCCGGGCGACGGTTCAATCAGCGCCGCGTCCCCGATCGGGAACCAGGGCGACACGGCCACCGCGAATCCGGCCGCCAGGCCAGCCCCGGCCAGCCCGGCGAGGGCCGGAGCCGCCGCGACCGCGCCGGTGACCTCGGCGGACGTCATCCCGAGGGCCCGCATGATCTGCAGCTCCGCCCCGCTGGCCGCAGCGAAGCGGGCCAGGGTCTGCCCGATCAGGAACAGCGAGGCCAGGAACGCGGCGGCCGCCAGCGCGACCAGGCACCGGGCTTCGAAGGCGATCTGCCGCTGTGCGTCGGCGTACTGCTGGGGCAGGTCCCAGATGTCGATGTCCGAGCGCCCGGTCAGCCGCGCGATGTCGCGCCGCAGCCGGGGGATGGCCGCCTCCCCGCCGCGCAGCCGGACGAGCGCGTTGACGAAACTGAACTGGTTGTGCGGGTTGCCGACCACGCTGAGCGGATACCGGGCCGCCACGGCGGGCGACATGAGGATCGCGCCGTCCGAACCCGGCGAATCAGAGAACCACGGGGAACGGATGACACCGACGATCCGCAGCCGCAGTCGCGGCCCAGTGAAGGCACCGCCTGGCCCGGATCCCCGTTCCGTCTCCCGCTCCCGGGGGGTGGGCAGTTGGAGGATGACCGAGTCACCCACGCCCCGGTGATGATCGGCCACGAACATCGGCGTGACCACGGCCTCACCGACGCGGCGGGGATCGAACACCCGGCCCTGGAAGACCACGGGCTTCTCGATCGACCGCAGAACGGTGTCGTTGGCGGGCGGGAACCCGCCGACGTCGGCGGGCAGTCCCTGGTAGGTCAGCGTGTAGTCCACCGCGAACGTGGACACCGAGGCCACTTCGGGCAGCCGCTCGACGCGGCCCCAGTCGAACCCGGGCTGGTTCGGCAGCACCACGGCGGTCGCGGGAAGGGTCACGGCGTCCAGCCGCCGCAGCGCGGTGTCACCCCGCCGGGCCCCGGCCACCGCGGCGATGATCGTGCCGCCCGCGAACGCGACCAGCAGCGCGAGGATGACCAGGGACCGCCAGCGGTGGCGCACGTTGACGCGCAGCCACGTCCCGATCGCGTTCATCCGCCCCCCGGTCTCGCCCGCTCCGTCCTACCCGCGCTGCCTGCGGGTGATCCTTTAAGGCCATTAACCCGCACCTGGCCGCCTCGCGGGAGTAGGCCAGCACGAAGGCAGCCGGGGAGGCTGCCCAGACCGCCCGGACGGCTGGCTCCTCCGGGACGGCAGATCCGCCTGACCCCGCTCCGCCGCCCCGCCGGGCTCTCCAGGCCTGCCGGGCGGAGCCGGAACAGCCCGGCCCGCCCCGGGGTTACCCCAGCCATGATCGTTCCCGAGGACGGATTCCGCCATCAGCAGGTCACGGTGGGCGACGCGGACCTCCACGTCGTGGAGGCCGGGGACCCTGGCGCCCCGCCGTTCGTGTTCCTGCACGGCTGGCCCGAGTCCTCGCGGACCTGGGCCCAGATCATGACGCTGGCGGCCGGGTCGGTCCGGGCCATCGCCATCGACCTGCCGGGCGTGGGGGAGTCGGCCGGCGCCGCCACCGACGGCTCGAAACGCCAGATCGCCGGGGTCGTGGACCAGTTCCTGTCCGTCCTGGGGCTGACCGGGGTGACGCTGGTGGGTCACGACATCGGCGGCATGGTCACCTACGCCTACCTGCGGGCCTACCAGGGCATCGACCGGGCCGTGATCATGGACGTGCCGCTGCCCGGGGTGGCGCCGTGGGAGGAGTTCGTGCGCTCGCCCTTCTTGTTCCACTTCGCCCTGCACGCGGTGCCGGACCTGCCCGAGCGGCTGGTGCAGGGCCGGCAGGAGGACTACTTCGGCTACTTCTACGACGCACTGTCCGCCGACCCGTCGAAGATCACTGCCGACGCGCGGCGTGCTCAAGAGGCCGCCTACGCCAGCGACAGTGCGCTGACCGCGTCGTTCAACTGGTACCGGGCCTTCCCCCGGGACGTCGAGGACAGCCAGCGGGCCAGCGCGGGGCCGCCGGTCAGCACGCCCCTGCTGTACCTGCGCGGCGAGCGGGAACGGGGCGGCGACATCGGCCCCTACGTGCAAGGGCTGCGGGACGCCGGGGTGACCAACGTCCAGAGCGCTCTGGTGCCGGGCGCCGGCCATTTCACCCAGGAGGAAGCGCCCGCGGAGACCTGGCGGCTGATCGCCCGGTTCGGGGGGTTGTAAGCGCCCCCAGGGAGTAACCCCGAGCTGGACGCAGAGATCCGCGTGCTCCCGACCGAGAGATCCGCGTGCTTCCTCTCGTCGTACCTGACGTAAGCCCGTACCGACGAAGAGGAGCACCCACGATGGCCAGCCCAGTGGTTCATTTCGAGATCCGGTCGGCTGACCCCGACGCCACCCGCGAGTTCTACGGGAAGCTGTTCGGCTGGACCTACCCGGACGGCGGCATGCCCGGATACACCTACGTGGACACCGGGGTCGAAGGCGCCGTGCCGGGCGGCATCAGCCCGTTGCAGGACGGCGGCCCGCTGGTGACCTTCTTCGTCGGCGTGGCCGACGTCGCCGCTACCCTGGACGCTGCGGTCGCCCACGGGGGGCGCGTCGTCCAGCCAGCCACGTCAGTCCCCGGCGTGACCTTCGGGTTGCTGGCCGACCCGCAGGGCCAGGTCGTCGGCCTGGCGAGCGCGGACTCCTGACCGGCCGGCCGCGCGCGGGCAGGACATCCGACACCGGGGGGTCTGCGATGGCTGCTTCTCTGACCTGGATGGTCTGCTCGCGCGCGCCCGGGCGGGAGAGGACGCGGCGTTCGCGGCGCTCGTCACCGCGCACGAACGGCCGGTGTTCCGGCACTGCTACCGGATGCTGGGATCGGGCCCGGACGCCGAGGACGCCGTCCAGGACACGCTGGAGCGCGCCTGGCGCAAGCTCGCGACCTATGACGGCTCCGGATCGTTCGGCGGATGGCTGCATCGCATCGCGACCAACGTGTGCCTCGACACGCTGCGGACCCGGCGGGCGCGCCTGGCCCCGGCTGGCTCCGGGCCAGCGGCGGCGCCTGGCTCCTTGCTGTCGCTCGCCCGACCCGGAGGCGGTCTGGGTCGAGCCGGTCAGCGACGCCGAACTCGACCGGAGCCGGGGACCCGCAGGAGACACTGCTCCGCCGGGAGGAGATCAGCCTCGCGTTCGTGGCGGCGCTGCAGCGCCTGGCTCCGCGCCAGCGCGCGGCCCTGCTGCTGCATGACGTGCTCGGGTTCAGCCATGCCGAGACCGCCGAGGTGCTCGCCGTGAGCGCATCAGCGGTCAACAGCCTGCTCTCCCGGGCCCGCGAGACCGTGCAGGCCAGCCTCGGAGCGCCGGTACCTGACCCCACGGACCCGCGCGTCCAGCAGTTCCGCGAACGCTACGTCCGCGCCTGGCAGCTCGCCGATATCGAGGCCTTCGTCCAGCTGGTCACCGAGGACGTCCGGTTCTCGATGCCGCCGCTCAGTGCCTGGTTCGATGGCCGGGAGGCGGCGGCGCAGTTCATCGACGACGTCGTCTTCGCGGCCGCCCGGCCGCACGGGGTGACGCTCCGGGCTGGCTCGTGCAACGGGCAGCCAGCCTTCGCGACGTATGAACCAGACAGGCCGCTGAACCAGGCGGGGCCACCCGCCTGGTCGTGACCGGCCTGCAGATCGTCCAGCTCAGTGACGTGAACGGGGAGCTGCTGATCACCGCATTGGTGTCCTACCGCGATCCGGCGGTCGCCGTGCGGTGCGGCCTGCCGGCCGTCATCGACCGAGCCATCCAGGGAACCGACCTGGTCGGCGTAGTAGGTGACGCCCGCCACGTGCTCGGCGATCTCGCGCAGCGTCCAGGCGTCCGGCCGCGGCTGATCCCAGGCGTCCGCCCCGGCGGTCTCGTAGCGCAGCACGTACCAGCGGCCGAGCCGGCGCAGCCGGGAGCAGGCCTCGGCGTAGTCCGGCTCGGTGAAGCGGGACCAGTCCGCGTCGAGCGTCACCGTCCGCCCGAGCCACTCATCGGGCACCGGGGTGGCTCCGGCCAGCAACGCCTCCACCTGATGCAGGTGATCCACCAGATGATCGGCGATCCGGCGCAGCGCCTTGTGCGGCGTCCACGTGTTGGGCAGTGCCGTCGTCCATCGTCCGCGCTATGGGCCGGCCGTCCCACGCGTGCCAGGTCCGGGCCAGTTCCAGGCACCGGTCCACGGCCGCCACCACCAGTTGTCCCGGGTTCGGGTCCGCTTGTCCCGGGTTCGGGTCTGCGTCGTCAGTCATGCTTCAACTCTGGCCGGCTAATGCTTCGGCCAGCGCCGAAGCATGCCTGCGCGGGGACCGTCAGCCGGGTGCGCCTGCCTCAGCCGCCGGTAGTCGTCCTCGACCGCGGCGGGGTCGTCCAGGAACGGGTCGCGCCGGATCCGGGCCACCTCGCGGCCCCGCGTGAGCCGGGCGAACAGGCAGGCCAGCCAGTCGGTCATGAGCAATCCCCTAGACGTGGGCGGGCTTTTTCATGACGCTAGGAGCGATCCGCTGGTCCCTCCGATCCAATGACGTGGCAGGAATGCAGACCAATCTGGCCTGGGAGACTCTGCTCGACCTGCCCGCCACCGGGCCGGGCCGCTGCACATGCGGCTGGCGGCCGCGATCCGCACGGCCATCCGGGACGGGCGCATCCCGCGGGAGGCCGCCCTGCCGCCCAGCCGGACGCTCGCCGCCGATCTCGGCGTCTCCCGCTGGACCGTCACCCAGGCGTACGCCCAGCTCGTCACCGAGGGGTACCTGACCGCGCGGACCGGCTCCGCGACCCGGGTGAGCTGGACGCCCCGTCCCGGCCTCGACGAGGCCGCCGGGCTTCCCGCGCGGCCGCCCGAAGCCGTCCCTGACCGGCCGGCGCGGTTCGATCTGTCCTCCGCCCGCCCCGACCTGCGGGCTTTCCCGCGCCGCAAATGGGTCGAGGCGATCAGGGCCGCCGCCGAGACCGCGCCGTTCGATCAGCTGGACTACGCCCAGTCGGGCGGGCATCCGCGGCTGCGGGCCGTGCTCGCCGAGCACCTGAACCGGAGCCGGGGCGCGGCCGCGGAGCCCGCCACGATCTCGGTGTTCTCCGGCGCCGGCCAGAGCATGTCCCAGGTCTCGCACGCCCTGCTCGCGGACGGCCATGTGGCGATCGGCGTGGAGGATCCCGGCTCCTCGCGGCTCTGGCAGGCCGCGCGGACCGCGGGCCTGGAACTGGTGGGGCTGCCGGTGGACGACGACGGCCTCGTGGTCGATGAGCTGGAGAAGCACCCGGGCCTGCGCGCGGTGTGCGTCGGCGCGGCGCGGCAGGTGGCGACCGGCTGCGTGCTCGCGCCGCACCGGCGGTCGGCGTTGCTGGACTGGGCCCGGCGCGTGGACGGCCTGGTCGTCGAGGACGACTTCGACTCCGAGTTCAGCTACGGCGGGCCCGCGCCCGCGGTCATGCAGGGGACCGACCGGCAGCGGGTGGCGCTGCTCGGGTCGGTGAACCGGACGCTGAATCCGACCGTCGGCATCGGCTGGGTGGTCGCCCCGCGCCGGTGGGTCGGGGCCGTCCGGGCGGACCGCGAGATTCCGGTCAGCCCGCCGGCGCTGAACCAGCTGGCCCTGGCGCTCTTCATGGAGTCGGGGGCCTACGACCGGCATCTTCGCGCGTCCCGCCGCCGGTTCCGGGCCCGCCGTGGCGCGCTGGTCGGCAGCCCTGCAGCGCCAGCTTCCCGGCTACCCGGTGCGCGGGGCGGACGCCGGGCTGGACCTGCTGCTCGAACTGCCCCCGGGCTCAGACGCCGCCGCGATCGTCGCGAGCGCCCGGCGCCAGGACATGTGGCTGTGCAGCGTGGATGACCTGCGATTCCAGCCCGAGCCCGGCGCGCCCGGGCTGATCCTCGGCTACGGCAACCTGAACGATTCGCTGGTGGACGAGGCGGTCGCGGTCCTGGCCGGGCTCCTCAGCCCAGCGGGACGACCCTGAAGCCCGGCAGCGCTGAGGCCGGCGGCGCGGGCGGCCCGAAATCCATTTCCCGCCCGGAAGCCAGCGGGGCAGAATCGGCGGCATGGAACAGATGATCCAGGTCGCCGGGGGCACGGTCTGGGCGGACGACACCGGTGGTCCCGGAGCCCCGGTGGTGCTGCTGCACCCCGGGATCGGCGACTCGCGGGTCTGGGACCTGATCGTGCCGCGGCTGGCGGCCCGGTACCGGGTGATCCGCTACGACGCGCGCGGGCATGGCATGTCCCCGCCGGCGACCGCGCCGTACACGCTGCTGGATGACCTGATCATGGTGCTCGACCACCTGGAGGTGGCCCAGGCGACGCTCGTCGGCTGCAGCCAGGGCGGCGCGACCTCCATCGACCTCGCCCTGGCCCAGCCGGAGCGGGTCAGCGCGCTGGTGCTGGTCTCGCCGGGCGTGAGCGGCTATCCGTTGCCTGGCAACCCGGAGCTGGACGCCCAGTTCGACGCGCTCGCTGAGCGCGGGCGACGTCGAGGGCATCGCCCGGCTGGCCCTGGGCATCTGGACCACCGGGGAGCCTGATGACACGGTCCTGGCCCAGCTGCGCAGCGCGGCGAAGGCGTGGCTGGCCAACGGCGAGTACGAAAAGCCAGTCGCCGCCGGCGTTCGACCGTCTCGGCAGCATCACGGCGCCGGCCGTGCTGCTTATCGGGGACCAGGATCACCCGCCGCTCATCGAATGCGATGAAGCGATCGCGGCCCGCATCCCCGGGTGCCGCAAGATCGACGTCCCCGGCGGCGACCACCTGCTGCCGTTGCGGGTTCCTGAACTCGTCGCGGACACGATCGAGGAATTCGCGGCTGAGCTGGTCCATGTGCTGTCGAAGTCCTGGATTTCCCCCGCCGGCCGTGCTCCGTCGCAACTACTGTCCCTGCGTGGACGAACGTGCGATACCCCGCCGGGCCTGGCACCGGCTCACGTGCTTCGGGCAGCGCACCCGGACCCGGACCGGCCTGCGGCGCTGGTTCACCAGCTCCGGCGAGCGCTCGGCCATCTACGGGACAGTGCGGATCCGGGTGGACGGCACCGCCACCGTCGGCGACCTCCTGGTTATCGAGGGATACGACGCTCAGGTCAGCATCAAGGTGGCCCGCGGCGCGACGCTGAGCATCGGCGATGACGTCTAGCTCAACGGCGGGGTCAGCATCGAGGTGTACCACGAGGTCCGGATCGGCAGCCACGTCCTGCTGGCCCCGTACTCGTCCATCGTCTACGACGCCCTGCACGCGGCGGAGCCAGGCGCCCCCCGCTTCAAGGGCCCGGTCGTCGTCGGCAGCCACGTGTGGCTGGGCCGCAACGTGGCCGTCCTGCCCGGGGTGAGCATCGGTGACGGCTCGGTAGTCGGGGCCAACTCGGTGGTGTCCCGCGTCATACCCCCGGCTGCTTCGCCGCGGGGGCGCCGGCCCGGGCGTCCGGCAGCGGCATCTGGCCGATGGCGGGTGCGCCGCAGATGGCAGGCTGTCAGCCATGCGAACTGTGATCGTCACCGGCGACGGCCTCACCGTCCAGGATGTTATCGACGTGGCCCGCGGCGAGGCCCCCGCCGAACTCAGCCCCGACGTGCCCGCCACCATGGAGTTCAGCCGCTCGGTCGTGGCCGCCGCGACCCAGGGGGACACCCCCGTCTACGGGGTGAACACCGGCTTCGGCGCGCTGGCCGACACGCCGGTCCCCATCCAGGACCTGGCCCGGCTGCAGGGCGCCATCGTCCGCTCGCACGCCGCGGGCACCGGGGCCCCGCTCGACGACGCAACCGTCCGCGCGATCCTCCTGCTGCGCGCCCGCACCCTGGCCGCCGGGTACTCGGGCGTCCGCCCCGACCTGCCGCGCCGCCTCCTGGAGCTGCTCGGCCTCGGCCTGCTCCCGGTCGTCCCCTGCAAGGG
This sequence comes from uncultured Actinomycetes bacterium, assembly GCA_963781085.1. Classification (GTDB taxonomy): domain Bacteria; phylum Actinomycetota; class Actinomycetes; order Streptosporangiales; family Streptosporangiaceae; genus RYN-230. The sequence goes on along the minus strand of CAWAES010000036.1, from coordinate 73,756 downwards.
CTCGGTCGGCGCCTCCGGGGACCTGGCCCAGCTCGCCCACCTGGCCCAGCCGCTGATCGGCGAGGGCAGGCTGCGCGGCCCCGGCGACCCGCCGGAGGGCCGGCCCAGCGCCGAGGTGCTCGCCGAGCACGGGCTCGTCCCGCTGGAGCTGGCCCCCAAGGAAGGCCTGTCCCTGGTCAACGGGACCGAGCCGATGCAGGCCCTGCTGGCGTTCTCCGTCCACGACGCGCTGATGCTGGTCCAGGTGGCCGACATCGCCTGCGCCCTGTCGATCGAGGCGCTGCTGGGCACCGACCGGCCCTACGACGAGCGGGTGCAGGCCCTGCGGCCGCACCCGGGCCAGCTGGACAGCGCGGCCAACCTGCGCGCCCTGCTGGCCGGCTCGCCGCTGCTGGCCAGCCACCGGCACAGCCGGCACGCGGTGCAGGACGCGTACTGCCTGCGCTGCGCGCCGCAGGTGCACGGCGCGGTCCGGGACGTGCTGGCCCACGCCAGCCGGGTCATCGACATCGAGCTGGGCGCGGTGGTGGACAACCCGATCGTGGCCGCCGACGGCGAGGTGATGACGTCCGGGAACTTCCACGGCGAGCCGCTGGCCTTCGCGGCGGACATGCTGGCCATGGCCCTGTCCGAGCTGGCCAGCATCAGCGAGCGCCGGGTGGACCGGATGCTGGACCCGGCGTTCTCCCGCGGCCTGCCGCCGTTCCTGGCCCCGGACGCGGGCACCAACTCCGGCTTCATGCTCGCCCAGTACACCGCCGCGTCCCTGGTCAGCGAGAACAAGGTGCTGGCCCACCCGGCCAGCGTGGACACCATCCCGACCTCGGGCAAGCAGGAAGATCATGTGTCCATGGGCTGGAACTCGGTCCGCAAGCTCCGCGAGGTGGTGGCGAACGTCCGGACCTGCCTGGCCGTCGAGGTCTGCTGCGCCGCCCAGGGCATCGACCTGCGGGCCGACGTCGCCGCGCCCAGCGAGCCCCTCCGGGCCGTGCACGCGGCGATCCGGGCCCGGGTGCCGATGATGCCCGTCGACCGTGAGGTCGCCGAGCAGATCACGGCCGTCGACGCCTTGCTGCCTTCTCTTGCCGCAACGGCTGGCGCGCACGCCGGTGCCCTGCGCTAGCGTTTTCGTGTGACGGTGTGGATGAACGGCACCCTCGTGCCGGACGACCAGGCCCGGGTACCGGTGACCGATCACGGGCTGACCACCGGGGACGGGGTGTTCGAGGCGCTCAAGGTCACCGGGGGCGCGCCGTTCGCGCTGACCCGGCACCTGGCCCGGCTCTGCGCCTCCGCCGGGGGGCTGGGCCTGCCTGAGCCGGACCTGGACCAGATCCGGGCCGGGGTGGACGCGGTGCTGGACGGGGCGGGCCGCCCGGACCGGGCCCGGATCCGGATCACGGTCACGGCGGGGGAGTCCGCGCTGGGCTCCCTGCGGACGCAGCGGCGCCGGCCACGATCATCCAGCTCGGCGAGCTGCACGACGCCACGCCCACCTGCGACGTGATCATGTTCCCCTGGCCCCGGAACGAGCGGGGCGCCCTGGCCGGGGTCAAGACGACCTCCTACGCCGAGAACGTGTTCGCGCTGTCCTACGCGCAGCAGCAGGGCGGCGCCGAGGCGATCTTCGGGAACCTGGCCGGGAACCTGTGCGAGGGCTCGGGGACCAACGTGTTCGTGGTGGCCGGCGGGCGGCTGGTCACCCCGCCGCTGTCGGCGGGCTGCCTGGCCGGGGTGACCCGGGGCCTGGTCATCGAGTGGGCCGGCGCCGTGGAGGAAGACCTGCCGCTGACCGCGCTGGCCGAGGCCCGGGAGGCCTTCCTGACCGGGACGACCCGGGATGTCCAGCCGATCCGCAGCGTGGACGGGGTCCTGCTGCCCGCGGCGCCCGGCCCGGTGACCCGCAAGGCCGCCGACATCTTCGCCGAGCGCTCCGCCCAAGACCTCGACCCGTAGGACGCCGATGCGGGTTGGCGTGTCCGGCGCGCACGGGACCGGGAAGACGACGCTGGTGCAGGAGCTGTGCGGCCGCCTCGCCGGTCACCTGCCGGTCGACGAGCCGTACTTCCTGCTGGAGGAAGAAGGCTACGAGTTCGGGTTCCCGCCGTCGCTCGACGACTACCGGGCCCAGCTCAGGTGTTCGCTGCGGCTGCTGCGTTCTGCGGCTCCCCGGGTCGTCTTCGACCGCACCCCGCTGGATTTCCTGGCCTACCTGGCTGCGCTGGGCGCCAGCGTCGAGGACGAGGCTGACCCGTCCGTCCTGCGCTCCGCCCTGGCCAGCCTGGATGTGCTGATCGTCACGCCGGTAACGCCTGAGACAGAACGGGTGCTGCCCCGGCCCGGACCTGCCCCAGCTCCGGGAGACGATGAACGGTGCGATGCTGGATCTGCTGTCCAGCGACCCGCCCGGGTATCCGGGTCCCTGGGCGTGTCAGCCTGGCGAAAAATCCGTTAGGGCCAGTCCGGCAGTCCGTGGCGAGGTGCTTGCGTGCCGGGCCTTCGTGCCTCAGCTGCGGCGCAGCAGCTGGTTCAGCTCGCCGTCGAGGTTGATGTACTCACCTTCCCGCCCGGCCGGGATCACCTGGAACGTGCGGAGCAGGAACCCGGCCAGCGCGGTCAGCGGGGCCTCGAAGTGGGCCTGGCCGAACGGCGAGGACAAGGAGATGTTCAGCACCCGCTGCCCGGTCGGCGTGTCCGCGGGCCACACCCGGACGTCACCGTCGCCCGCGGGCTCGGTCATCCCGCCCGCCAGCAGGTCACGGGCGAAGATCCACTCAACCGGCTCGTCCATGCCGACATGAAACGCCATGCGGATGGCGTACGGATCCTCGGCCCGGTAGTGAAGACTCGCCGTGAGGGGAACGCCATCATGCTCTGGAACCACGAGTCTGAGGCCGAGCTCGGCTGCGACGGTGTTGCTGCTGTTCATTGCCTCGCCAAACCTTTGCCTTGTCTCATCCCGGAACGCCGGGCTTCATCCATCCAGCGATGCCGTCTCACGGGGTGACGAGCCACGCAGGCACGAAAGCCTTCAGTATGAGGATTCCGCGAACGCTGCCTCTACTAACCTCGGTCACCACGCACCAAATCAGTCGTGACCTGGGCAAACGCTTCTCGCGTCTCAACGTAATCATGACCCAGCACTGTTCCTGTGACCAGGAACAACACGCTGTGATCTAGCTCTCAGTAGCGATGGGGCCAAATTTTCGCTTCGCATCCCGTGCGCACCTCCGGGTTTGCGTTCAGATAGCGAACAGTCGTGCTTTGTCCGACGCCGAAGCATACAGCCTTCCAGGTAGGGCGCACTACCCGATGCCCCGACTTTCGCGCAGGCTTGTCCGGAACCACCACATTCCACGACTTAATTCCCGTGCAGCGGTTATTCGTATTCAACGGGACAACGGCCCGCTGATCCGCCTGGCCGGGTTTCCGGCCGGGGCCCGGCAAGGGCGCCAGAGCCGTTCTGCGCCACCCGGGTGATCTTCTGAAGCCCCAGGTCGCCGCCTGCCTGCCGGGGCCGCTGAGGGCCGTCTGGCGGACGTCCAGGACCAGCTGGCGGGCCGGGCGGCCCGGCTGGCGGCGCGACGGCCCGGGTGCGGCCCGCGCCGCCGGGCCGGAAATCGGACGCGCGCGGCGGCGCCACCAGCGTCCGGATACGCTAGTCTGTGTTGGCCCGCGAGCGTTCCGGCCGTCAGGAGCCGGGCCGTTTGGGGGCGCCAGGGCGATTAGCTCAGTGGGAGAGCGCTCCGCTCACACCGGAGAGGCCGCTGGTTCGAACCCAGCATCGCCCACCAGCCAACGGGCACGGCCGGCGGCCAGTTTCAGGCAGTCAGCCGTCAGCGCACATCTGGTGACCTGGGCGCACCCCCGGAAGACCACGCAGGCCGTGGCCGCGCACGGGCTGATCGCACTGACCGGCCATGACTGCCGCCGCCTTGGGGGCCTACGCTTCGGCCATGCAGATCATCGAGGGTGCGGGGCAGTGGGCGGCACCGGCGGCCGGCGCGGCCAACGACTGGGCCGAGCACTTCATGGTGCCGGCCCTGTCCGTGGGGACCTACTGCATACCGGCGGGCGGGGTGGACGACCAGACCCCGCATACCGAGGACGAGATCTACGTGGTTACCGCCGGCCAGGCCCGGATCACGACGCCACAAGGCGCGGCCGAGGTGGGCCCCGGCTCGGTGATCTTCGTGCCCGCGGGCGAGGAGCACCGCTTCATCGACATCACCGAAGACCTGGCGCTGCTGGTCGTGTTCGGCCCCGCGTACACCGGCGACTGATCGCAGTAGCTGAGGACCTCCCGCTCTGGCGCAGATCGCCGCGATCTGCACCGAGCCGGGAGGTCCTTCAGGGCCGGCGTCGTGCCCGGCTGGTCAGGCGGACGGGTTCTCGAAGTAGTGACCCTTGTCGAGGTCCTCGATGAGCCCGGGCTGCGTCGGCTGCCACCCCATCAGCTCGCGGGTCAGCGCGCTTGACGCCGGGGCGTCGAGCCCGATGAAGCCCCCCAGCCAGGTGAAGTGCTCGGCGGCCTGCTCGGCCGGGACCGAGACCACCGGCACGTCCAGATGGCGGCCGATCACCTCGGCGACGTCGCGGATCGGCACGCCCTCGTCGGCGACCGCGTGCAGCGTCGACCCGGCCGGGGCCTGCTCCACCGCCAGGCGGAAGAGGTGCGCGGAGTCGAGCCGGTGCACGGCAGGCCAGCGGTTGGACCCATCGCCGACGTAGCCGGAGGCGCCCTTGTCGCGGGCGATGGCGACCAGGGTCGCCATGAAGCCGTTGTCCCCGTCGCCGTGGTTCGTCGGAGGGAGCCGCATGACCGACGAGCGCACGCCGCGGGAAGCCAGGGAGAGCACGAACTCGGCGGTGGCCATCCGGGTCGGCGGGCCGCTGCCGTGCGCGGCGGCCAGCGCCGGGTCGGGGTCATGCCCGTCCCGTTCGGTCGCCACCCGCCCCGGGGCGACGCCCGAGGGTCCCGGAGGCGATGACCAACGGCCGGCCAGAACCCGCCAGCACCTCGCCGAAGACCTCGACGGCGCGGCGGTCCGCGTCGGCAGCGCCCTGGAAGTCGCCGGTGAAGGCGATGTCGTGCTTGAAGGCGAGGTGGATCACGCCGTCCGAGGCGGCCGCCGCGTCCCGCAGGACGTCGAGGTCGTCAAGGGTGCCGCGCTGCACCTGCGCCCCGGCCGCGGTCAGGGCCTGGGCCGAGGCGTCTGAGCGGGCGAGCCCGGTGACCTGATGGCCCGCGCCGAGGAGTTCGGGGACGACGGCGGAGCCGATCCAGCCGGACGCGCCGGTAACGAATACGCGCATGTGACAACCTCCAGGTGGTCGACGGCCCGCAGCGCAGGATGCGCCGGGGCCGATCGATGTCAGCTACTGTCATCACTTTAGCACGCGATGTCAGCCACTGCCGTCACATGGCCGCGGGCGTGCGCCCGGAACTCAGACCCGGCTGGTCAGCGAGGGTCATTTCTTGATATTCCGGGACATGACCGTGCCGTGCTGATCCTGGGGGTGCCCGTGGAGTCCTTCGTCGAGCAGGCCGGCGGCCGGCGCAGCGACCTGGAGGCCCGGCACCGGCCCTGGCGGCCGCAGACCCTGCCCGGCCTGCTCGACGCGGTGGCGGCGCAGTTCCCCGACCGGCCGTTCGTGATCGGCGAGGAGGAGACCCTCAGCTACGCCGAGCCTGGCGGACCGCTCGGCCGGGCTGGCCCGCGGCCTGATCGCCCGCGGGGTGCGGGCTGGCGAGCGGGTCGCGCTGGTCATGCCCAACGGCCCGGACATGATCGCGGCGCGGTTCGCGGTGGCGCGGGCCGGCGCGGTGGCCGTCCCGGTCAGCTTCCGGCTGCACGCCGCAGAGCTCGCGCAGGTGCTCGCGGCAGTCCGAGGCCAGCGCGCTGATCACGATGGAGGAGTTCCGCGAGATCAACGCCGCTGGAAGGGCTGGACCAGATAGCGCCGGGCTGGGAACGGCTCAGCCCGGCCGCGGCCGGCCAGCCCGGTGCGGCCAGCCCGGTGCCCGCAGCTGCGGCTGAGTCGGTCAGCCGGTGCCCGGGCGGCGGCGGCGACCGCGCCCGGCGGCCCGCGCCCGGGCTGCTGACTCCTGGCGCGCTGGCCACCGGCCCGGACGCCGCGCTGGACGGCGAGCTCGCGGCCCGGGCGGCCGCCGCGAACGCCCAGGACGTCACCACGATCTTCTACACGTCGGGCACGACCGGGCTGCCGAAGGGCGTGCTGTCCACCCACGACATGGAGCTGCGCAGCGCGTACGGCTCGGCCTACGCCCGGGCGTTCGAGGACGGGCGGCGCATCATGTTCGCGCTGCCGCTCAACCACGTGTTCGCCTACGTCGAGGGGCTGCTGGCGTCGATGTTCGTGGCCGGCAGCGTGGTGGTGCAGCCGGTGTTCGACCCCGCCGGGCCTCGCTGGCCGCGATCGAGCGGCACCAGGTCGGTGAGGCGCTGTTCGTGCCCACGATGAGCCTGGCCGTGGTGGCGGCCGCGCGCCGGTCGGGCCATCGACCTCTCCTCCCTGCACTCGGTCATGTCGGCGGCCTCGTCGGCGCCCGCCAGCCTGTGGCGCGACCTGCAGGACGTGCTCGGCGGCCGGGCAGCTGGTCACCGCGTACGGGATGAGCGAGACCTCGGCCGCGGCCACGTTCACCCGGCTCGGCGGCCCGGTCGAGGATCTGGAGCACACCGTCGGCTGGCCCAAGGCGGGCGGCGTCGCCGGGGACCCCGGCCTGGGCGGCGCGCTGGCCGAGTACAAGGCCGTCGACCAGGTCACCGGGGCGGACCTGCCGCGCGGCCAGGCAGGCGAGCTGGCCGCGCGCGGGCCCATCGTCTGCTCCGGGCTACTTCCGCGCAGCCCGAGGCCACCGCGGCCGCGACGCTGCCCGGCGGCTGGCTGCGCTCCGGCGACCTCGGGCTACCTGCGCGAGGACGGCGCGCTGGTGCTCACCGGCCGGGCCAAGGAGGTCTACAAGTGCGGCGGTGAGCTGGTCATGCCGACCGAGGTGGAGGCGGTGCCTGACCGGGCGGCCCGACATCGCGCAGGCCTACGTGGTCGGCGTCCCGGATCGCCCGGATGGGTGAGGTCGGCTGCGCCTGGGTGGTCCCGGCCGAGGACGCCAAGCTCGGTCCCGAAGAGGTGATCAGCTTCTGCCGCGCCCAGCTGGCCCGGTTCAAGGTGCCCGCATACGTGATGGTCACCACGGCCGCCCAGCTGCCGCTCACCGTGTCCGGCAAGGTGCAGAAGTTCCGGCTGGCCGAGCGTCGCCGCGCTGGCCTAGCCGCACGCCGTAGCGGGCTCGCGCAGCGCAGCACGACCCGGCCGATCGACCTCCCGCCCGGCCAGCAGGTCCAGCCCGGCCGGGGCCTGGCCGAACGGCAGCTCGCGGTAGATCTCCGGGCTGATCGGCCCCGCCCGACCACAGCGCGACCAGCGCGTCGTGCACCTCGCGCAGCAGCGCCGGGTTCTCCCGCCGGTAGCGCCGCCAGGTGCAGGCCGACCACGGAGTAGTTCCGCAGCAGCACGTGGTTGGCGGGCACCTGGCCGATCGCGCCGCCGGTGAAGCCGACCAGCACGATCCGCCCCTCGAACGCCACGCACCGCCGGGCCCACCCGAACGTGTCGCCCGCCGACCACGTCGACGATGACGTCGGCGCCCTGCCCGCCGGTCTCGGCCCGTGACCCGCGCCGACCGGGTCCGGCTCGCTGGCCAGGTCGATCACGAGGTCCGCGCCCATCCGGCGGCACGCCGCCGCCTTGCCCGGCCCGGTGACCGCCGCGATGCACGGGCGCCCGCGGCCCGGCCCAGCTGCACCGCGGCCGAGCCCACCCCGCCGGCCGCGCCGGTGACCAGCACCGTCTCCCCGGCCCGCAGCCCGGCACGGTGGTGCAGCGCCACGTGCGCGGTCTGGTAGGCGATGTGCAGCGCCGCCGCGGCGCTCACCGGCATCGTCTCCGGCACCGGGTACAGCTGCGGCGGCCGGCACGGTGATCGACTGCTGCAGGGCGCCGTTCGGCAGCTCGGGCACCACCACGACCTGCTCGCCGGGGGAGCGCCGCACCCCTCGCCCGGCCTCCGCGACCACCCCGGCCGCCTCGAAGCCCGGCGAGAACGGCAGCGGCGGGCGCTCCTGGTACCGGCCCGCGCACAGCAGCAGGTCGGGGAAGTTCAGGCCGACGGCGCCGACCTCGACCCGGGCCTCACCGGGCCCGGGCGGCCGCGGCCGGGCCTGGCTCCAGGCGCAGGGCCTCGCGCGGGGTGCCGAGCTGGCGCACCCGCCACGACCGCGGCGCCGCCGCGCCGGTCCCCGAGCCTGCCGCTGCGGGGCATCGGTCACCGGCGGCATGCCCCATCGTAGGGACGCCCGGCCGGGCCCGGTGGAGTTAGGCTGCCGGGTTGTGGCGGCACCGGATTCCGCCCTGGCAGCCCTCGGGCTGCGGCCGTGCGCCGGACCCCCGGCGTCGCGGCCGGGGCGCGGCGGGCCGGACCGGCGCGCTCGCCGCCGGGCATGGCGGTGCCGGAGCAGATCATGACCAACGCGGCCATCGCGGACCGGCTCGGCGTGGCCGAGGAGTGGATCACCCGGCGCACCGGCACCAGCGAGCGGCACGTCGCCGCGCCCGGCCAGCGGCTCGACGAGTTCGCGGCCGCCGGCCGCCCGGGCCGCCCTGGCCCAGGCGGGCGTCGACCCGGCGGACGTCGACGCCGTCCTGGTCGGCACCACCAGCGCCGAGGACATGAGCCCGCACGCCGCGCCGCTGGTGGCCGCGGACATCGGCGCGCACGGCGCGGCGGCCATCGACGTCAGCGCGGCCTGCACGGGCTTCTTGTCCTGCCTGGTGATGGGGGCCGGCGATGATCGAGTCGGGCCGGGCCCGGACCGTGCTCGCCATCGGCGCCGACCTGCTGACCCGCTACCTCGACCGGGATGACCCGTCCTCGGCCATGCTGTTCGGCGACGGGGCGGGCGCGGTCCTGCTCACCGCCATCGAGCGGCGCCTCCCAGCTCGGCCCGGCCGTGCTGTCCTCGGACGGGGAGCCGCCGCGGGCTGATCCGGCTGGCCCGCGACGAGCTGCTGATCCGGATGGACGGCCCGACCGTGTACCGGCACGCGGTCCAGCTGATGAGCGAGGTGACCGGGCAGGTCGTCGGCGCGGCCGGGCTGACCCTGGCCGACATCGACCTGTTCGTCTACCACCAGGCGAACAGCCGGATCATCGACGCGGTCGGGCAGCGCCTGCACCTCGACCCGGCCCGGGTGGTCGACGTGGTCGGCTCGTTCGCCAACACCTCGGCCGCGTCCTGCCGATCGCGCTGGCCGCGGCCCAGCGACGGGCCGGCTGCACGACGGCGACCGGGTGCTGCTCGCCGCGTTCGGGGCCGGCCTGGTGTGGGGCGGGGTCGTGGTCACCTGGGGCGTCCCGGAGTGAACCGGGCGTGAAGTCAGCCGGGCGTGAAGTCAGCCGGGCCGGGTCGGCGATCTGGCTGAGCCAGGGGAGCCGGACGCCGAGGCCCTCGACCTGCCGGGTGCCGGCGTTCACCGCGGCCAGGCCGCCGTGCGCGGTGATCACGAACAGCCACCGGCTGTCCGGGGACCAGGCCAGCGTCCCGGGGCCCACCGCGTTCGGGCTGAGCGGGACCGCGATCTGCTGATCCGCCCCGGTGACCAGGTTGACCAGGTGCAGCGTGACCTGGCCGCCGGCCGTGACCCGGAACATCGCGGCCGTGGCGCCGTCCGGCGCGATGACGCCGGGGGACGCAGCCGGACCGACGCGACCGGCGGCCGCCCAGCTGCCGCTGCGCCCCGGTGGCCGGGTCGATGACCACATCCGCGCAAGGTGCGGGCGGTCGCAGTTCACGGTCAGCCAGCGGGTCGGGCCGACCGCCGCGAGCATCCCGCCGACGTCGGGAGCCGCCCGGCCAGACGTCGAAGATCTCGCCCACGCCGGACAGCAGCACGTCGCCGCGCCCGTTCGGGCTGGCCAGCCACCATTCGCCGGCAGGCAGCCGGATGGATACGCCCGTCCTGCTGCCGTCCAGCCGGACCAGGGCCAGGGACCGGGGTGGGTCCTGCACCCACACCTCGCCGGGCCGGGGCCCGGGCAGCACCTCCCCGCCCTGGCCGAGCACCCCGGGCAGCGGCCGGGCGGGTTTCCCGTCCGGCACCAGGTAGCCCGGCACCACGTCCCACGGCCGGATGATCATCTGGCTGGGGCCGGCCACGAACGAGACCGGCCCGGTGCTGCCCAGCGCGGGCACGACGGTCTGGGTGACGCGGCCCCGGGCCAGCTGGACCCGCACCGCGCGGTTGGGGCCGTAGCCGAGCAGTTCCCAGCCTGCCCGCACGCCGAGCAGCCGGTGACCGGCCTCGGTGACCGTGACCTGAGACTGCGCCGCGGCCAGCTTCACCGGGTGCCGGCCCAGGGTGAGCACGGCCGCCACCGCGATCACGGCGGCCCCGGCCAGGATCAGCGGCCAGCGCGCCCAGCCGGACCGCCGCGGCCAGCGGCTGCCCGGCCAGCGAACGCGCGGCGGCCGGGCCGAGCCGAACCCGACCTCGTCGGGCTCGCCCGGGCTCTCCGGGGAAGACCAGGTCATGACGACATAATCCGGCAGCGGCCCCGGGGGCGGGAAGTCAGCCGACGGGCAGGCGGGAAGCGAGCTGGGACGCCTTCGCCTGGGTCCGCCCGGCCTTGACCCCCACCTTGCCCGTGGTCTTCGCGGCCTTGGCGCTCGCCTTGGTGGCGGCCTTCGCGGCCTTGGCGCTCGCCTTGCCCGCGGTCTTGGCCGCTTTGAAGCTCGCCTTGTGGGCGGCCTTCCCGGCCCGGGCGCGCACCTCGCCGGTCCTCTCGGCGCGGATCTGGCCCGCCCTGGCCAGGGCCAGATCGGCCTTGGCCTGGGCCAGGTCGGCCGTGCCCTGGGCCTTGCCGAGGGTGGCGCCGACCGCCACGCCCGCCTTCCCCGACGCCTTGGCCGTCTGCGTGGCCAGCGAGACGTCGTGCCGCGCGGCCTGCACCGCGTGGCGGCTCCGCCAGGCCAGCGACGGGTTCCCCTCGGTGTCGGCCGCGGCGATCAGCAGGCCGCCGAGCATGGTGAGGTTCTTGAGGAAGTGGACGCGCTGCTGGGCGCGCTCCTTCTCGTCCTTGGTCTCCCAGTACGGGTGCCCGGCCAGCGTGGTCGGAACCATCGTGGCCGCCAGGGCCAGGGCGGACAGCCGCGGGAAGCGGCCGATCGCCAGCAGCGAGCCGGCCACCAGCTGCACCGCGCCGTTGATCCGCACCAGCTGCTCGGTGTCGTCCGGGAGGGCCGAGACGCGCTGCTTGAGCGGGCCCACCACCTTGTCGGCGCGCGCGGCGACCTTCTCGGGATGACGCAGGGTGTCGTAACCCTGGACGATGAAGATCGAGGCCAGCATGGGACGGGCGAGAGCTCTGAGTACAGCCATGGCCGCCACTTTCCCGCTCAGCGGAGTTCTAACCGTGCCAGGCCCGGCGGCGTGGGGGGCGCCGGCCGCGCGGCCGGCGCACTGTGGTGGACTCTGACCGTGTCGCTGCCGACCCCGCCCGTCCCGCCCGCGAACGGCCCCGGGCCGCGCCCGGCCCGGACGCCGCTGCTCAGGGTGTCGCGGGTGAGCCGCCGTTACGGGGACCGCGTCGCGCTGGCGCCCCTCGACCTCACCCTGGCCGCTGGTGAGTGCGTCGCCGTGCTCGGCGCGAACGGGTCCGGCAAGTCGACGCTGCTGCGTATCGCGGCCGGGCGGGACACGCCGAGCAGCGGCCAGGTGAGCTACGGCGGCCGGGTGATGTCCGAGGACGACCCGGTGGTCCGGACCGAGATCGCGGTGGTCGGCGACATGGTCAGCGCCTACCCCGACCTGACCGTCCGGGAGCACCTCCAGCTCGTCTCGGTGGCGCACGGCGAGGGCCACCTGGCGGCGGGCCTGGTGGACCGGGCGCTGGCCGAATGCCGCCTGGCGGACCACGCCGGGGCCCTGCCCGGTTCGCTGTCCAGCGGCCAGCTGCAGGCCCTGCAGCTGGCCACGGTGCTGGTCCGGCCGCTGCGGCTGATGGTCCTCGACGAGCCCGAGCAGCGCCTCGACCCCGCCGCCCGGCGCTGGCTGGGCGGCCTGCTGCGCGCGGAGAAGGAGGCCGGCGCCGCGGTGTTGCTGGCCACCCACCACACCGAGCTCGCCGCGGCGGTGGCCGACCACGTCATCGTGCTCAGCGACGGCGCGGTCACCGCCGAGGGCCCGCCGGACGTGACGCTGGCGGCCCAGTCGTGACGGCCCCGTGCTGACGGCCCGTGGTGAGGGTCAGCGGTGAGGTCCGGTGGTGAGGGCGCTCCGGTGACCGTGACCCGCGACCCGATCGCCGTCCCGGACAGCACCGCGGCGACCTTCTCGCTGCTGCGCGAGCTGCGCCGGGGACGAGGCCGCAAGCAGGCGGCCAGCGCGGCCTACTGGGCCTACCTGATCGCGGTCATCGTGATCAGCTACGGCGGCTCGCTGATCGTCACCACCTACCGGGCGCTGCGCCACCCGCCGCCCGCGACCGCGGCGGCCCCCCGGCTGCTGCACGCGGGCCCGGCCGCGCTGACCGCGCTGGCCCTGCTGGTGTTCCTGATCCTGCTCCGGGACGCGCTGTGGCGCGGCCCGGTCACGGTCCCGCAGGCCACCGCGGACTGGCTGCTCGGGACGCCGGTGTCCCGGCGGCGGCTGCTGCGGCCCCGGTTCCGCTGGGCGGCGGCCGGCGCGCTGCTGGTCGGCGCGGTGGCCGGGGTCGTGCCCGCCGCGGCCCTGGTCGCCCTCGGCCTGGGCGGCCGCTCGGGCGGCGACGTGCTCCGGCTGGCCGGGGCGGCGGCGCTGTCGATGGCCCTGCTGTTCGCGCTGGCCACCGGCCTGGGCGGGCTGATCGAGCGCTACCCGGGGACCTGGCGGCAGGTCCGCGTGGCCACCCCGGTGGTGCTGGCGGCCGCGGTCGTGCTGGCCGGCCTGGCCGCGTGGGCCGGGCTCGGCGCGGCTGCCCGCTGTGGTGGCCAGCGTGCTGCTGTGGTCCGGCCCGTGGGGATGGGCCGCCCAGCCGGTGATGGCCGCGGCCGTCGCACGCCGGCCCGGCCGCCGCCGGGAACCCGGCCCCCTGGTGGCCGGTGGCCCTGGGGCTGCTCGCCGGCGCCGCGCTGGCCGCGCTGATCTTCGCGGACCGGGCCGTGGCCGGGGTGCCCGCCGCCGCGCTGCGCGCCCGGGCCCGCACCCTCGGCGCGATGTCCGCGGCCGCGCTGAGCATGAACACCCGCGGCGTCGCGACCGCGTACACCGGGGCGGCCGGCGCACGCCGGGCCCGGTTCCGCCTCCCGCCGCCGCAGCGGCGCGAACTCGTGCTGCTCTGGCGCGACCTGCTCGCGCTGCTCCGGTCGCCGGCCCGGCTGGTGTCCGCGGTGCTGCTGGCCCTGCTGGCCGCCGCGCTCGCGGCCGTGGCCAGCCACGGGCGGCCGGTGTCACTCGTGCTGGTCGGCTGCGCGCTCAGCCTCGGCTACCTGGCCGCCGCGTGGCTGTGCGAGGGAGCCAGGCTGGACGCGGACGACCCGCGCCGGTCAGCCCAGCTGCCCTTCCGGTATGAGTCGCTGGCCTGGTGGCACGCGGCGGTGCCCTGCCTGGTGCTGCTCGTGGCGGTGGGGGTGCCCGCCGCTCGTGGCCGGCCTTGTCTCCGGCGACCTGCGCCCCCTCGTCCTGCTCGTGGTGACCATCCCGGTGCTGGTCACCGGGGCGCTGGTCAACGTGTTCCGGGGCAGCTTCTCCCCGGCCCTGTTCGTGGGGGCCGACACCCCGGTCGGCAACACGGCCGCGCTGAGCATCGTGTTCTGGTACGCGTGGGGCACCGTGCTCGCCGTGCTGCCGATGACCGTGCTGGTACTCCAGCGCGCTCGGCTCGGCGGGCTCCGGCGCCGCTCGTCCGCGCCCTGGTCGTCGGGGCGGGCCTGGCGGTCGGGCTTGGTGCCTACGCGGCCCGCCGCGCGCGGCGGCTGCGGGCCGGCTGACGCCCCGCCGGAAGCGATCTTCGACGCCTTCGTGGCGCTGTACGACAGCGAACGGCCGGACTGGGTCACCAGCTCCCAGCTCGACCTGCGGCCCGGCGGCCGCTGGTCGGTGGCCTTCCAGGTGCCGGACGGCGGCCAACGTATCCGTCTCGAGCAGCAGGGTTTCCCACGGCCCAGGCCCGCGACGACTTCGCGGGCGCGTGGCCGGACGTCCTCGCCGAGGTGGCCCGGCGGGTGACGTCGCGGCGGCCTTAGGCCCCCGGGCCCCGGCGGGTGACCCGGCCGCGGCGGCGGGCGGCTCACCGGCCGGGACGGCGGGGGTGCCCGGGCGCAGGGAGTAGTGGACGTCCAGGCGGTCGGCGGACCGGTTGACGGTGATCGCGACACTGTCGCCGGGAAGCACCGCATGGTCGTCCACCACGGCCAGGCCGTCCGCGGTGAAGCTGACCCGGTGGCTGAGCAGCGCCGGGCTCCCCGCCGGGCGTTCGAGGTAACCCGCCTCGAGCGTTCCCAGCACGCACGGGGTGATGGTCTCCGCGGCCCGGGTGACGGCCAGCCTGTGGTCGGCCAGCGCGTGCTCGGCCAGCACCGTGTACAGGCCGCGCCCGGCCAGGTCAGCCGGGTCGAGGCCGCCGGCCAGGGGCAGCGGCAGGTAGGACGTCTGCAGGATGAGGGGCCGGCCGCCGGCCAGCCTGAGCCGGCGCAGCCGCAGCACCTGGTCGGCGCCGCCCAGCCGGGCGCTGACCTCCCCGGCCGGGGTGATGATCTCCGCGGCCAGCAGCCGGGTGCGCGATCTCGGCGCCCTGGGCGGCCAGGTCGGCGGCGAAGCTGCGCAGGTGGCCGAGGTCGTAGTCGTACCGGGCCGCCACGTAGGTCCCGCTGCCGTGCCGGGCGGCGATCAGCCCGTCGTCGGCCAGCAGCTGGAGCGCCTGGCGCAGCGTCATGATGCTGACCCCGAACTCGGCGGCCAGGTCCCGCTGGGCGGGCAGGGGGGTGCCGGCCGGCCACTGGCCGCTGGTGATCCGGTCCCGCAGCTCGGCGTGGATCCGGAGGTACTTCGGCTGCCGGTCCTCGGCGCTCCGCCGCGCAGTCCTCACGGCGCGCCCCGGTCCACGGCGCGCCGTTCACCGCGCTCCGGTCCCCAGGCATGCCGTTCACCGGGCGTCGATCGCGGTCCGCAGGTCGCCGACGGCGCGGGCGATGTCGCTGGCCCCCGCGCCGTCCAGGACCCGCCGCATCAAGGCGGAGGCCACGATGACCCCGTCGGCGTGCCGGGCCGCCGCCGCGGCCCGGGCCGGGGTGTCGATGCCGAAGCCGATCAGGACCGGCGGGCCGTCCTGCTGGGCGTCCGCGACGCCCAGGGCCCGCGCCGCCAGCGCCCACCGGCGCTCGTCGTCGCGCTCGTTCGTGCTTCCCGTGGTGGCCATCACGCTCATCACGTAGAGGAAACCACGCGAACGCCGGGCGATGGCGCGCATCTGCCCCGGCGGCGTGGCGGGCGTGACCATCAAGGTGGCGTCCAGGCCGGCCCCGGCCGCGGCGGCGAGGTACTCGCCGGCCTCCCCGGCCGGGAGGTCGGGGATGATCGTCCCGCTGAAGCCCGCCCGGGCGAGCTCGCCGCAGTAGCGCGTGACGCCCCGGTGGTAGGCGTGGTTGGCGTAGCTCATCGCGATCAGCGGCACCGCACCGTCGCGGCCAGCCGGGAGCCGGGCCTGGCGCAGCTCGGCCAGGATCGCGGTGGGGTTCGCGCCGCGGCTGATCGCGGCGGCTGACGCCTGCTGGATGACCGGCCCGTCGAGCATCGGGTCCGAGAACGGCAGCCCGATCTCGACCGCGTCCGCGCCCGCCCCGATCATCGCGGCGAGCAGGTCGGTCCAGTCCGGCCGGACCCCGGCGGTCACGTAGCTGACCAGGCTCGGCCGCCCGGCGGCCCGGGCCCGCTCCAGGACGGCCTGCACGCCGCTCATGCGCTGGCTCCGCGGGTGAGCTCCTTCAGGGTGGCCGCGTCTTTGTCGCCGCGGCCGGACATGGTGATCAGCACGCTCGTCCCGGCGGGCAGGTCGCCGGCCCGCGCGGCCCGGGCCACCCAGGCCACCGCGTGGGCGGACTCCAGCGCGGCCAGGATGCCCTCGGTGCGGGCGCACAGTACCGCCGCCGCGATCGCCTCCTCGTCGGTCACGGTGTGGTACTCGGCGCGGCCGCGGGCGGCCAGGTAGGCATGCTCGGGCCCGACGCCCGGGTAGTCCAGCCCGGCCGAGACCGACTCAGCCTCGAGGACCTGGCCGTGCTCGTCTTGCAGGAACGAGGACAGGAAGCCGTGCAGCACGCCGCGCCGCCCGTGGCTGACCGCCGCCCCGCCCGCGGCCTCCACGCCGACCAGCCGGGCCGGGGTGTCCGCGAACCCCGCGAACGTCCCGGCCGCGTTCGACCCGCCGCCCACGCAGGCCACCACCACGTCCGGGCGGCCGGACGGCAGCAGGTCCGGCCGCCCGGCGCACTGGGCGCGGGCCTCCTCGCCGATGACCCGCTGGAACTCGCGCACCAGCCACGGATACGGGTGCGGTCCCACTATCGACCCGATGCAGTAGTGGGTGGAGTCCACGGTGGTCACCCAGTGCCGCAGCGCCTCGGTGGTGGCGTCCTTGAGCGTCCGGGACCCGGCCGACACCGGCCGGACCGTGGCGCCCAGCAGCTCCATCCGGAACACGTTCAGCTCCTGCCGGGCCATGTCCCGTTCGCCCATGTACACGGTGCAGTCCAGGCCCAGGTGCGCGGCGACGGTGGCGGTGGCCACCCCGTGCTGGCCCGCGCCGGTCTCCGCGACCAGCGCGGTCTTGCCGAGCCGCCGGGCCAGCAGGGCCTGGCCGGCCACGTTGTTGATCTTGTGGCTGCCGGTGTGGGCCAGGTCCTCGCGCTTGAACAGCACCCGGACGCCCAGTTCGGCCGACAGCCGCGGCGCGCCGCTGACCGGCGTGGGCCGTCCCGCGTACTCGCGGAGCAGGCCGTCCAGCCCGGCCCGGAAGCCCTCGTCGGCCCAGGCGGCGCGGAACTCCCGCTCCAGTTCCTCGCACGCGGGCACCAGGGCCTCGGGCACGAACCGCCCGCCGAACGGCCCGAACCGGCCGGCCGGCCCCGGGTCGCCCATGACCACCCGTTCCGCGGTCTTCGCCTCGTCCGGGGCCTTCGCCTCGCCCGCGAGATTCATCGCCGCACCGCCTTCACCAGACGCGGGCTGGCCGCATCTTACTTCTAGAGTTCTAGAACAATATCAGCCGGGACGGCCCCCGGGTAGCCGGGCCTGGCCGGCGCCGCCGGGGGTGGCGGCGCGGCCGCCGGGAGTGGCGGCGGGGACGCGCGGGACGGGCGGCCGTGGCGCCGGGGGGCCGCCGCCGGCGCCGCGGGGGACTGGCCTCGGGAGGCGGCCGGGAGGAAAGCCGTTAATGGGATCTTGTGCGCGTACCCGGGCCTGGAGCATCATCAGCACACGAGCCCATGCGTGGGCCGCACGGCGAGCCCTAACGAGCCAGGCCGCAAGGCGGCCACCCATGGGAGGTGCTGAGCATGGCTGCCAGCAACGAGGCCCCGAGCGACGAGACCGGATCAGTGAGCGAGCCAGCCGGGCACCGGGCCGCTGAAGCTGGCCCGCAACCTGAGCGTCTGGGAGGCCATCGGCATCTCGCTGGCCCTGATGGCGCCCTCCATGGCGGCCAGCATCAACCCGCAGGGCACGGCGACGACCGTCGGCCGGGCGGTGCCGATCGCGTTCGCGCTCGCGTTCGTCGGGGTGCTGCTGGTCGCCTACACGTTCGTCCGGCTGACCCAGCGCTTCCACCACTCCGGGTCGGTGTACGGGTTCGTGGGCGCGACCCTCGGCCCGCGGGCCGGGGTGATCTCCGGCTGGGCGCTGACCGGCACCTACACGTTCTACGCGGTGGTCACCTCGATGGCGGGCGGCCGGTTCGCGGCCAACTTCCTGAACGCGATCGGCGTCTGGAAGAACCCGCCGACCTGGTCGGGGTTCCTGCTCGGGGCCATCGGGATGGTGCTGGTCTGGTGGCTGGCCATCACGCCCGCCCGGGGCGGCACGCGGATCCTCCTGGCCGCCGAGGGCATCACCGTGCTGCTGATCCTCATCGTGATCGTGATCGTGTTCGCCAAGCTGGCCGGGCACAGTGCCCCGCACGGGCTCGGCGTGGACTGGGCGGTGTTCAGCCTCCCGTCCGGCGTGCCGCTGTCCACGATCTTCCTCGGCGTGGTGTTCGGCTTCCTGTCCTTCGCCGGGTTCGAGGCCGCGTCCACGCTCGGCGAGGAGACCCGGCGGCCCCGGCGGGACATCCCGCGGGCCATCCTCGGCGTGGCCATCTTCGGCGGCATCTACTTCGTCGTGGTCACCGCGGTCGAGGTGATGGGCTTCGGCACCTCGGCCAAGGGCGTCAGCGCGTTCATCAACTCCACCTCGCTGATCGGTGACCTGGGCACCACCTACGTCTCGTCCTGGCTGGGCACGGTCATCACGCTCGGCGCGATGATCTCGGCGTTCGGCTGCGCGCTCGCGTCCACCGTCGGCGCGTCCCGGCTGACGTTCGCGATGAGCCGGGACGGCATGCTGCCCGCCCGGTTCAGCCACGTCTCACCCCGGCGCCGGACCCCCATCGTCGCGGCCGCGGCCGTGGTGCTGGCCGTCTACGTGATCATCGCCTTCACCTGGTTCGTGCTCGGCGGCGACCCGTTCACGCTGTTCCTGGAGAGCGGCACGATCGGCACGCTGATCCTGCTGGTCGTCTACATCCTGGCCACGATCGGGATGGTCCGGCTGGTGTTCTTCTCCGGCGACACCCGCATCCGGCGCTGGGAGCTGATAATCCCGGTGCTGGGCATCGTCGTGCTGGGCTACACCCTGTTCCGGAACGTCTGGCCGCTGCCGACCGGGGTGGCCTGGTGGGGCCCGTCGGTGGCCATCGCCTGGTTCGTGGTCGGGATCGCCTGGGTGCTGGCCCGGCCCGCCGCGACCCAGCGGGCAGGGGAGCTGCTGACCCAGGCCGAAGGGCTGTCCGGGACCGCCGACCCCGAGCCGGACCGGCTGTCCCGGCAGGGTTCCTAGCTCCGGCCAGGTCGCGGATCTGGCCGGGTGCCCCGACCCGGCCAGACGCCCGGATCGCAGGACAGGGTCAGTCCCCGGCGGCGGGCAGCCGGCGGAGGATCTCCTGCAGCATCTGGCCGTGGCCGTCCAGGGTCTGCCGGATGGCCCGGGTCTCTTCGTGCACGACGCTGAGCAGGTAGGCCACGGCGTCGATCTTCGCTGGAAGCGCGTGCTCGACCTGCTCTTCTAGCTGCTCGACGCGGTGCTCCAGCTCCTCGATGGTGACCATGGGCTCACCCTAGCCAGCCGCTGCCTGCATTTCCCGGTCAACGATCTAGCCGTTTCGCGCCCCGGGCTAGCTGTTGCGGCCCCGGGCGTCCACCGGCCAGCGCCCGGTGACCTGCCCGTCCCGCGACCACGTGCAGTTCGTCGACCAGGTTGACCGTGGTGCAGACGTGGTTGGGGATCACGACGACCCGGTCGCCCACCGCCGGCCGCGGGCCGGGCCCGGTGGCGGCCACGGCGTGATGCTCCCACAGCCCGGTGACCGTGGCCTCCGGGAACGCGGGCAGCAGCCCGTGCCCCGCAGTCCACGCCGGGCGGTCGTAGCCGAGCACCTTGGCCCCCGCGTCGAGGACGAACCGGTCCGGCGCCGGGGTGCTGACCACGGTGGCCAGCACGGACAGCGCCACCTCGTCCAGCGTGCAGCTACCCAGGACGACCTGCTGGGCGTCGTTGAACGCGTACACCCCGGGCCGCAGCTCGGTGACCGCGCCGCCGCCCTGCCCCCCGGCCGCGCTGATGGCCGGGCCGGCGCTGGGCGTGGACCCGCCGCTGCGCACCGGGCACGGCAGCCCCGCGGCGGCCAGGCTGTCCGCCGCGGCGGACAGCGCGGCCGCCTCGTCGGCCGCGGCCCGGGCGGGCATGCCCGGGCGCGTAGCTGTGCCCGGGGAAGGTGAACACGCCCTCCACCGCCAGGCCCGCCCGGGCCGCCGCGGTCGCGATCTGGCCCGCGCCGGCCGGAGCGACCCCGCTGCGCCGCAGCCCGCAGTCCACCTCGACCAGGACACGCAGCTCGGCGTGCCCGCGGACGGCCTCGGCCAGCTGATGTACCGAGGCCAGCGAGTCCACCCCGGCCATCAGCCGGATCCGGCCCGCGAGCGCCCGCAGCCGGGGCGCCCGCTCCCGGTCGACCCACAGCGGATAGGCGACGAAGACCTCGGCCAGGCCGGCGTCGGCGAACGTCTCGGCTTCACCCAGGGTGGCGACGGAGATCCCGGCCGCGCCGTGCCCGAGCTGGCGCCGGGCGATCTCGACGGACTTGTGCGTCTTCGCGTGCGGCCGCAGCGCGAGGCCGCGGCCGGCGGCGCGGCCGGCCATCGCCCGCAGGTTCTGGTCCAGGCGGGCCTCGTCGACCAGGACGGCGGGGGTCGCCGGCACCCCGCCGGGCGGCGCCCAGCTGCTCATCCGGCTCAGCCGCGCGGCCCGGCGGAACCACCCGCGGGCTCGTAGGACCACAGCTCGCTGGACACCCCGACCGGCGGCGGGGCCTGGCCGCCTTCGCGCTCGGCCTGCGAGCGGTGCCCGTGCCCGAAGGCCGGCGAGTTCAGCCAGGCCCGGAAAGACTCCTCGTCCCGCCACCGGGTCACGCACCAGCCACGTGGTCCGCTCGTCGGTGGGCTTGAGCAGCTCGAATCCCTCGAACCCGTCCTGGTTGTCCACGGCGCCCGCCCGGGCCGCGAAGCGGCGGGCCAGTTCGTCGCCGCTGTCCGCCGGCACGGTGATCGCATTGATCTTGATAACCGTCATAGGCCCGATCATGCCAGCCCGCGCCGGGCCCGGTGCGGGCGCGGGCGGGTGCCGGGGTGGCGCGGGTCGTCCCGCGGCCGGGAGGACACCCGGGGGCCGTATCTTGGCCACCATGGGGCGTACCCGCATGTACCGCAATGGGACCCTGGAAGACGAGGGGTTTCCCGTCGCCAAAGTGTCCGACTACCTCGCCGACCCGACCGCGGTCGTCTGGTTCGACCTGTGCGAGCCGACCGCGGACGACCTGTCGTCGATCAGCGAGGAACTGGGGCTGCACCCGCTGGCCGTCGAGGACGCGGTGGCCGAGCACCAGCGCGCCAAGCTGGACCGCTACCAGTCCCACATCTTCGTCACCTCCTACGGCGTGAAGCTGAACCAGAACACCGGTGAGCTGGAGACCGACGAGATCGACGCGTTCGTCACCGACCGCGCGCTGGTCACCGTCCGGCGCAGCAAGGGCTTTGACATCGACGCGGTCGTCCGCCGCTGGGACGACTCGCCCGACCTGGCCCCCTGCGGGGTGGGCTTCCTGCTCTACGGGCTGCTCGACTACGTGGTGGACACCCATTTCGAGGCGGTCCAGTCGCTGGACACCGAGATCGAGACGCTCGAGGACCAGCTGTTCGACGACGACCCGCGGGACAAGGACATGCAGCGGCGCACCTTTGAGCTGCGCAAGTCCCTGGTTCTGCTGCGGCGCGTGGTGCTGCCCATGCGCGAGGTGCTCAACTCGCTGCTGCGCCGCGACCTGCACGTCGTGGACGGGGAGATCCTGCCCTACTTCCACGACATCTATGACCACGTGCTCCGGGCCACCGAATGGACCGAGTCCCTCCGCGACCTGGTCACGACCATCCTGGAGACGCATCTCACGGTCCGCGGCAACCGGCTCAACGTGATCATGAAGCAAGTCACCAGCTGGGCCGCGATCATCGCGGTGCCGACTGCGGTGACCGGGTTTTACGGGCAGAATGTGCCATATCCCGGTTTCGGCAAGGCGGAGGGCTTCTGGACCTCCACTGTGATCATGCTTGGTATCTCCTTCGGCCTGTATGTCATCTTTCGCCGCAAAGACTGGCTATAAGCCAGTGTTTGCGCAGCTAGAGAGGCATGTTCGCGGTGCGGATATCACCCGCTGGGGACGGTTCGGGATGCCCGCCTGTGTCGCGTAGGACAGGCGCAGGGGCAGGACACGCCGGCCCGCGGGAACCGGGTATGTCGGAAATCCGTTACAGCGGGGAGGCCGCGGGGCGAGTGGGCGCCCTGCGGGCCTTCGGCGGGCATAGGTAACAAGGGAGCGGAACTTGCAGACTCCAGCGGATGGGGCGGCTTCGGGCGGGGCGGCCGAGGACGGGCCTGCGCCGGACACGACCAGCGACGGCACGGCCGCCCAGGCCGGCGAGACCCAGGCCAGCGAGACCTCGGCCAGCGAGACCTCGGCCGGTCCGGCCCAGGCCAGTGAGACCCAGGCCGGAAGCGTCCCGCCGGGGGACGCCGCGGGCACGGCGGCCGGGGGGCCGGAGCCGGCGGCTCACGGCGGACCAAGGTGGCCCTGCTGGCGCGGCGGGCGTGGGCGTCCTCGTGATCGCGGGCGTGACCATCGGCACGCTGAGCGCGGCCAGCCCCGCCGGGCACACGACCAACGTCTCGGACCGGTCATTCCAGCGGCGCCAGGCCGCGCCAGCCGCGCCGCTGCAGGTCGAGTCCGTGACCCAGGGCGGCGCGGTGACCGGCACCAACGGTGCTAGCCCGGTCCGGGTGACGCTGTCCGCGCCGCTGGCCGGCAACTCCCCGATGCCGGTCCTGCATCCCGCCACCCCCGGCACCTGGACGAAGGCGGGCAGCACGCTGACGTTCACCCCCGCCACGCCGTTCTGGCCGGGCACCCGGGTGCACGTCACCCTGGCCGGCGGCGGCGGCGGCCTCCGGTCCGCCGCGGGCGGGGTCCTGGCCACGACCACGACCGAGCGGTTCACCACCAAGCACTGGTCCAGCCCTGCGGCTCAAGCAGATGCTGGCCCAGCTCGGGCTACCTGCCGCTGAAGTGGAAGCCGCAGAACCCCAACGCGCTGCAGCCGGACAACGTGGCGACCGAGCTGTCCGCCATGTACTCGCCGCAGGCCGGGACCTTCACCTGGAAGAAGGGCTACCCGTCCATCCTGACCAGCTTCTGGGGCGGCCAGTCCAGCCTGATCATGCAGGGGGCGATCCGGGCCTTCCAGTCCAACCACGGCCTGACCATGACCGGCGTCATGACGCCCGCCCTCTGGCGGGACGTGGTCCAGGCCGCCGCGGCGGACAAGGCCAACCCCAGCGGCTACACCTACGCGCTGGCCAGCAAGGCCAGCCCGGAGACGCTGACCGTGTGGCACGACGGGCATGTCGTCCTGCACACGCTGGCCAACACCGGCATCCCGGCCGCGCCCACCGCGGACGGCACGTTCCCGGTCTACCTGCGCTACGCGTTCCAGATCATGAAGGGCACCAACCCGGACGGGTCGCACTACGCCGACCCGGTCGCCTGGGTGGCCTACTTCAACGGCGGCGACGCGGTGCACTACTTCCCGCGCGGCTTCTACGGCGCCCCGCAGAGCCTCGGCTGTGTCGAGCTCCCGTACGCCCAGGCTCACTACGTGTGGCCCTACCTGACCTACGGCTCCCTGGTCACCGTCCGCTGACGCCCGCCTGCCTGGGCACCTGACGGTGCCCAGGCTCACATCTTGGCGTGCAGCTGCTCGACGATCTGCTTCCCCTGGGCAGCGGTCACATAGGTGAGGCCGCCGACCTTGATGTAGGTGCTGCCGAAGACGGCGCCGTAGCTGGCGTCCGCGCTCGCCCCGATCGCTCCCGCGTTTCCCTTGGGGTCGGGCTCGGAGAACGCCTCGTCACCCACGCCAGAGATGGGCCTGGGCGGGTGACCGACCGTCTTCAGCGCGGAGACGTCGTTGGCGAGCGCCGACTTCCCGAACTGGGTCTCGACCGAGATCTGCAGCAGGGCGCTGTCCGGGCCGTCGTAGTCGCAGCCGAAGACCACGCCCTGAACGCTGCTGGACTTCGTCTTGGTGAAGGTGGTGCCGGTGATCTGTGACGCCGCCGCGGCCGGCAGCGCCGCGCACACGTCAAAGTCCTTGACCGCGCCGCCGCCGGTGGTGGTATCCGTCGAGGTGCTGTTACCCGCCGAGGTGGTGCCCGAAGACGCGATGCTGGCCGTCGAAGCCGGAGCACCCCCCGAGCACGCCGCCGCCGCGGCGGTGAGCAGGACCAGCCCGGCCCCGGCGAGCAGGGCCCTGCCGGGCCCGCTCTTTCCGGGCTCGGCTCTTCCGAACACAGGGGGGACTTTCATGGCTGCTCCAGGTTGGGTTTGCGCTGGTGGGACGCAGGCAGAACGCACCCCCGTGGTGTTCCCGCTGCTGTCCTGACCGACGTTAGGAGCGCCGCCGGCCGGAGTAATCGGGGATAACCCTCGGCTTGGGAGCCTGATCTGGCGCCCGGGCAGCGGGGGACTCTACCGTCGCGGTCATGGGCGGGTTCATCATGGAGCGGTACTGGCCAGGCGTGACCGAGACCGACGTGCGCCGGGCGGGGACCGCGCTGCGGGCGGCCGGCCGGGACGACGTCCGCTACCTGGGCGGCGTCCTGATGCCGGGGGACGAGGTGGTCCTGTTCCGGTTCGACGCCGCCAGCGCCCAGCAGGTCGCGGCGGTCAGCGAGCAGGCGCGGCTGCGCTGCGACCGCGTGGTCCCGGCCGTCTTCCTCGATCCGGAGCCACCCTGGGCCTAGGGCAGGCCCGGCTCCCGCCGCCCCATCCGGGCGCCCAGTTCCGCCCGGGACGTGATCCCGAGCTTGCGGTACACCCGGGCCAGGTTGGCCTCGACCGTCTTGACCGCGAGGAACAACTGCTGCGCCACTTCGCGGTTGGTCTGCCCGGCCGCGGCCAGTTCCGCGACCCGCCGCTCGGTCTCGGTCAGCGTGCCCGGGGCGGCCGGCCGCAGGTTCACCCGGGCCAGCTCCGCCCCGGCCTGCGCCGCCCAGGCCGCGGCGCCGAACGCGGTGAACTCACGGTGTGCCTCGGCGAGCGCGTCCCGGGCCAGCCGCTTGGCCTTGGCGCGGCGCTGAATCTGGCCTGCGACCAGCAGCGTCCGGGCCCGGTCGAAACGCAGCGGCGAGCGGTCATACCAGCGGCAGGCCTGCTCGACGGCGGCCACGGCCTGCGGCATCTGGCCGCGCGCGGCCGCCACCATCGCCCGCCCGGTCGTCGCGATCGCCCCGGCCGAGCCCCGCCCGGAGCTGGCCACCTGGCCGTCGAGGTAGTCGAGGAAAGCCACGGCGTCGTCCAGCCGCCCGGTCGCCACGAGGGCCTCCAGGTAGTCCAGGTACGAGCGGCTGTAGCCGGGCTCACCGAGACGCATCGCGGTCAGCACGGCGTACCAGCGGTCGAGATGGCGGGCGGCGGTGACCGGGTCGCCCCGGGACAGCGCGACGAAGCCGAGCGCCTCAGCGGTTCGCAGCCGGTCCCAGTTGGTCGTCGTGACCCCGTCACGCGCTGTGACCAGCATGTCTTCCGCCTCGTCCAGACGCCCTTCGTGGGCCATGACGTGGCCGAGGTTGAAGCGGGCCTGCCCGGCCAGCGCGGCCAGGCTGCCCTGCTCGGCCACGTCCAGATGCTCCTCGGCGAACTGCCGGGCCCGGGCGAGCTGCCCCTGCCACAGCGCGATGTGCGGCAGGTGCGCGAGGGTGTAGGCGATCGAGGACAGGTCCGCCGACGCGCGGGCCTCGGCCAGCAGGGCCAGCAGCCGGCGTCTGCGCCTCCTCCAGGTCGTCGGCGTACTTCAGCAAGGCCGCGTAGCTGGCGTCGGCCCGGTCGGACAGCCGGCGGCTGGGATGGCTGCGCTCGAGGTCGATGGCGCGGCCGAACATGTCATGGTCCAGGCCCCGGCCGGCCCGGAACCGGGCCCCCGCGGCCTGGCACAGCGCACCGGACAGCACGGCGGGATCGGGCTGCCCGGTCTGCTCCAGCAACCCCACCGCCTCGGTCGCGGACGCGTCGGCCAGCGCGATGTCGTCGGTCACCGCGGCCAGGGTCAGCAGGGCCTCCGAGCGGACCTCCGGGTCCGCCGCGGCTTCGGCCACCGCGACCTGGAGCTCAGCGGCCGCGCCGCCCCAGCCGATCACTTCCGTCGCCATCTCGGCGAGCCGGATCCGCCGGCGGGCCCGCCGCGGCCCGGCGGGGGTCAGCGCGACCGCCTGCCGCTGGGCCGCCACCGCTCCCGGGCTGTCGCCCGCCCGGACCAGCGCGTCGGCCAGCAGGTCGAGCCGCGCGGCGCGGTCGGCGTCGGCCTCGGTGTGCTGCAGGGCCAGCCGCGACAGTTCCACCGCGATGTCAGGCGCGCCGCGGCCAGCGCGGCCGCCACGCCGGCGTCGAGTGCCGTGGCGACCTGGGGATCCGTGCTGACGGCCGCCAGAGCCGCGTGGCGGGCCCGTTCCAGCGGGTCGTCCGCGGCCGCCGCCAGGCGCTGATGCAGCGCGCGCCGCGCGGCGGCCGGCAGGGCGGCGTAGGCGGCGGCACTCACCAGCGGGTGGGCGGCCCGCACGATCGCAGGGTCACCGAGCACCGGCGGCTCGTCGACGGCGACGAGCCCGGCGAGCACCGCCCGCTCCAGCGCGCCCGGGTCCAGTCCCGCGTCGGTGAACCGCCATGACGCCGCCGTGCTCGCCGCGATCTGGAGAATCTCCGGCGGCACGCTCGCGACCCGCTCGGCCACCAGCCCGTCCAGGCTGGTCGGGACCGGCAGCGGAACGCCCGGCCGGGGAACTATCTCCAGCCGGGCCAGGGCGCGGGCCAGTTCCAGCGCGTACAGCGGGTTCCCGCCGGACGCCGCGTGCACCCGGAGCAGGACCGGCCGGGCCAGCCGGGCCTCCAGCCGGGCCGCGAGCAGCTCGAACAACGCGCCCACGGTGACCGGGCCCACCCGCAGCGACAGGACCCGGTCGCCGGGCAGCCCGTCCACGGGAGGCCACTGCGATCCGTCACCGCGCGCGGTGGCCACCAGCCGCACCCGGCAGGCCGGCTCGGTCCGCCGCAGCGCGAACCGCAGCGCGCCCGCGCTCGCCGCGTCCAGATAGGGCAGGTCGTCCAGGGCGACCAGCACCGGGCTGGACCGCGCCAGCGCAGCCAGCACCGACCACAGCGCGGTCCCGACGGCCCGCTCGTCGGCCACCTCGCCGCCGTCGGACTGCAGCATCACGACCTGCAGGGCCTGGCGCTGCGGAGACGGCAGGGCAGACAGCACCGCCGCCGCCGGCGCGGTGCGCAGCAGGTCGGTGAGTCCCACCCACGGAAGCCGGGCCTCGGCGACCCCGGCCCGGGAGGCCAGCACCAGGTCGCCGGCCCTGGACGCCTGCTGCACCACCCACTCCCACAAGGCGGTCTTCCCGATCCCGGCCGGCCCGGTGAGGACCGCCGCCACCGCCCGGGCCGCCGGGTCCAGGAACCCCGACAGCAGGCCGCGCTCGGCGTCGCGCGCCACGATCACCGGCTCCGCCAGCGGCCGGCGCGCGTGCTCGCTCATAACCCCCCTGGGTCCTGCGCCAGCCGGACCGTCCCCGGCACCGGCTGACTCTGCAGGCCATCCTGGCATCCCGCGCGAGATCCTGGCGTCCCCGGCGAGGCACTCGCGGCGCGTCCTCAGCCGCGGGCGTCCTGAGGGCATATCCAGACGCGCCCACGTCTGCGGCTCGATAGCATCGGTGGCTGGGGCTAGTGGCCCCATTCACCCGATCTCTAACCAGGGAGCCCGCCGTGTCGGCCCAGCAGCTTCACATCACCCTCGCCGGACGCGAGCACGTGGTGGACGCGGGCACTACGGCCGGCGACGCGCTCCTGCCCGCCGGGCCCGCGGCCGGCCCCAGGTCCGCGGTGATCGCGGCCCGGGTCAACGGCGAACTGCGCGACCTGGCCGCCGCGCTGGCCGACGGTGACGCCGTCGAGCCGGTCGAGGTGGGCAGCGACGACGGCCGGGCGATCATGCGGCACTCCACCGCGCACGTGATGGCCCAGGCCGTCCAGGAGCTGTTCCCCGAGGCCAAGCTGGGTATCGGGCCGCCGGTGGAGAACGGCTTCTACTACGACTTCGACGTGGCGGCCCCGTTCAGCCCCGAGGACCTCAAGGCCATTGAGCAGCGGATGCGCCAGATCGTGAAGCAGGGCCAGCGCTTTTCCCGCCGCGAGGTCAGCGACGAGCAGGCCCGCAAGGAACTGGCCGGTGAGCCCTACAAGCTCGAGCTGATCGGGCTCAAGGGCGGCGCGACCCCGGCCGACGCCGGCTCCGCGACCGCGCCGTCGGAGGTCAGCGTCGAGGAGGCCGTCGAGGTCGGCGGCACCCAGCTGACCATCTACGACAACCTGAACCCGGCCACCGGCGAGGAGTGCTGGAAGGACCTGTGCCGCGGGCCGCACGTGCCGACCACCCGGCAGATCCCGGCGTTCAAGCTGATGCGTTCCAGCGGCGCGTACTGGCGGGGCAGCGAGAAGAACCCGCAGCTGCAGCGGATCTACGGCACCGCCTGGGAGTCGCGCGAGGCCCAGGACGCGTACCTGAAGCTGCTGGCCGAGGCCGAGCGCCGCGACCACCGGCGGCTGGGCGCGGAGCTGGACCTGTTCTCCTTCCCGACCGAGATCGGCTCCGGGCTGCCGGTCTTCCACCCCAAGGGCGCGATCATCCGCCGGGTGATGGAGGACTACGCCCGCCGCCGCCACGAGGAAGCGGGTTACCAGTACGTCAACACCCCGCACCTGACCAAGGAAGAGCTGTTCCAGACCTCCGGGCACCTCGGCTTCTACGCCGAGAGCATGTTCCCGCCCATGGAACTGGACGGCGCCCGGTACTACATGAAGCCGATGAACTGCCCGATGCACGTGCTCATCTACTCCTCGCGCGGGCGGTCCTACCGGGAGCTGCCGCTGCGGCTGTTCGAGTTCGGCACCGTGTACCGCTACGAGAAGTCCGGCGTCGTGCACGGGCTGACCCGGGCCCGGGGCTTCACCCAGGACGACTCGCACATCTTCTGCACCCCCGACCAGCTGGGCCCCGAGCTGGCCTCGCTGCTGGACTTCGTGGTCGGCCTGCTGCGGGACTTCGGGCTGACGGAGTTCGAGGCCGAGCTGTCCACCCGGCCGGAGAAGTTCGTCGGCGACCCCGCCGAGTGGGACGTGGCCGAGGCGGCGCTGAAGGACGCCCTGGACGCCTCGGGCCTGCGGTACACCGTCGCCGAGGGTGAGGGCGCGTTCTACGCCCCGAAGATCGACGTGCACGTCAAGGACGCGATCGGGCGCCGCTGGCAGCTGTCCACCCTGCAGGTGGACTTCCAGGAGCCGGGCCGGTTCGGCATCGAGTACCAGGCTTCCGACGGTTCCCGGCAGCGCCCGTACATGATCCACCGGGCCCTGTTCGGGTCGATCGAGCGGTTCTTCGGCATCCTGCTCGAGCACTACGCCGGGGCGTTCCCGCCGTGGCTCGCGCCGGTCCAGGTGGTCGGTATCCCGATCACCGACGGGCACGTGGCCTACCTGGAGCAGGTCGCGGCCCAGCTGCGTGAGCGGGGAGTCCGGGTCGAGGTGGACACGAGTGACGACCGGATGCAGAAGAAGATCAGGAACGCGCAGCGGCAGAAGGTGCCGTACATGCTGCTGGCCGGGGACGAGGACGTGGCCAAGGGCGCGGTCTCGTTCCGCTTCCGCGACGGCGGGCAGCGCAACGGCGTCCCGGTCGCCGACGCCGTCGCCGAGATCGTCAGTGCCGTCGAGCAGCGCGTCCAGGTCTGAGCAGCTCCATGACCGAACCAGCCGCGCCGGGGACGTCGGCGCCTGAGGTGCCGGTGCCTGAGGTGCAGGACGGGGCCGGGATACCCGACGGCTTCGCCCGGCTCTGGATGCCGCACCGGATGGCCTACATCAAGGGCGAGAACAGGCCGGCCAGGAGGGCGACGGCTGCCCGTTCTGCCGGATCCCCACGCTCAGCGACGAGGACGGCCTGATCGTGGCCCGCGGCGCGCTGGTCTACAGCATCCTCAACCTGTACCCCTACAACGCGGGGCACCTGATGGTGCTGCCCTACCGGCACGTGGCCGACTACACCGACCTGGACGAGGCGGAGACCGCGGAACTGGCCGCCTTCACCAAGCGGGCCATGACCGCGCTGCGCACCGCCTCGGCCGCGCAGGGCTTCAACATCGGCATGAACATGGGGTCGGTGGCGGGCGCGGGCATCGCGGCGCACCTGCACCAGCACGTGGTGCCCCGGTGGGGCGGGGACACCAACTTCATGCCCGTCGTCGGGCATACCCGGGTCCTCCCGCAGCTGCTGCGGGACACCCGCAAGCTGATCGCCGACGCCTGGCCGGTAGTCGACCCCTGGACCCCGCTCGCCGCTTCGCGCCGACGCCGGGTCGGCGAGCACCCGCCTGCGGCGGGCCTCGCCTCCCCAGCGCGGTGCGCTGGCTCCGTCGGCTAGCTGCCCCGGCCGCGCTGGCCGCCACCTTGTCGGCCAGATGCGACGGGAGCGGCTCGTAGCGCAGGTAGCTGCGGCTGAACGAGCCGGTGCCGTGCGACATCGAGCGCAGGTCGATCGCGTACCGGGTCAGTTCCAGCTGCGGCACCTCGGCCTTGACCAGAGTCCGCCCGCCGGCCACCGGCTCGGTGCCGAGCACCCGGCCGCGCCGCGAGGACAGGTCGGACATGACCGCCCCCACGTAGTCGTCCGCGACCAGCACGGACAGCTCGTCCACCGGCTCGAGCAGCAGCACCTTGGCCTTGTCCGCGGCGTCCCGCAGGGCCGCCCGGCCGGCCTTCTGGAAGGCCATGTCCGAGGAGTCCACCGGGTGCGCCTTGCCGTCGAACAAGGTGACCCTGACGTCAACCATCGGGTAGCCGGCCATCACCCCTTGCTCCAGCTGGGCCCGCACCCCCTTTTCCACCGAGGGGATGAACTGGCGGGGCACCACGCCCCCGACGACCTTGTCCACGAACTCGAAGCCGGTGCCCGACGTGGTCGGCTCCACCTCGATGTGGCACACCCCGAACTCGCCGTGCCCGCCGGTCTGCTTGACGTTGCGGCCCAGCCCCCGGGCCTTCCCGGCCACCGTCTCGCGCAGCGGGACGCGCAGGCCCTTGGTCTCCACGCCCACCCCGTACCGCGAGGCCCAGCCGGTCCAGCAGCAGGTCGGAGTGGGCCTCGCCCATGCACCACAGGACCAGCTGGCGGGTCTCGGAGTTGTTCTCCATCCGCAGCGTCGGGTCCTCGGCCACCAGGCGGTAGATCGCCTGCGACATCTTGTCCTCGTCGGCCTTGGACTTGGCCGCGATGGCCACCGGGAGCAGCGGGTCGGGTATTGACCACGGCTCCATCAGCAGCGGGCGCTCCTTGTCCGACAGGGTGTCGCCGGTCTCGGCGCTGGACAGCTTGGCCACGGCGCAGATGTCCCCGGCCACGCACTGCGGCACCGGGCGCTGCTGCTTGCCCAGCGGGGAGGTGAGGGCGCCGATCCGCTCGTCCATGTCGTGGTCAGCGTGACCACGCTCGGCCAGGCCGTGCCCGGACACGTGCACCGGCGCGTCGGGCCGCAGCGTCCCGGAGAACACCCGGACCAGGCTGATCCGCCCCACGTAGGGGTCGGACGTGGTCTTGACCACCTCGGCCAGCAACGGCCCGTCCGGGTCACAGGACAGCCCGGTGACCGCCTTGCCGTCCAGGGTGGTCACGCCGGGCAGCGGATGCTCGGCGGGGGCGGGAAAGGCCTGGGTCATGATCTCCAGCAGTTCGGCCAGCCCGATGCCCTGCAGGCTGGAGGTGGCCAGCACCGGGTAGAAGCTGCCCTGGGCGACGGCCTTCTCCAGGTCCTCGATCAGCACCTTGGGATCGATGGTCTCCCCGGACAGGTACCGGTCCATGAGGGTCTCGTCTTCGCTCTCCTGGATGACGCCCTCGATCAGCGCGCTGCGCATCTCCTCGACCCGGTCGGCCTGGTCCGCGTCGGGGTCGCGTTCGGTGCGGGTGCCGCTGCTGTAGTCGTAAAAGCGCCCGGACAGCAGGCCGATCAGCCCGGCCACGGCCCCCGAACCCGAGGTCACCGGCAGGTAGAGCGGCGCGACGGAGTCGCCGAACGCGTCCTGGCAGGCCGCCAGGGCCTGGTCGAAGTCGGCCCGCTGGTGGTCCAGCTTGGTGATGACCACGGCCCGGGGCATCCCGACGCTGGCGCACTCCTCCCACAGCATCCGGGTCAGCCCGTCCACCCCGTCGGTGGCCGGCACGGTGAACAGTGCGGCGTCGGCGGCCCGCAGGCCCGCCCGCAGGTCGCCGGTGAAGTCGGCGTAGCCTGGTGTGTCGACGAGGTTGATCTTGATCCCGGCGTGCGTCACCGGGGCCAGGGTCAGGTTCACCGAGCGCTGCTGCCGGACTTCCACCTCGTCGAAGTCGCTCACGGTGGTGCCGTCTTCGACCCGGCCGGTCCGCGGAATGGCGCCCGTACCCGCCAGAAGAGCCTCAACCAGAGTTGTCTTGCCTGACCCAGAGTGGCCGACCAGCGCGACATTCCGCACGCTGCCGGGCTGATCGGCCCCTGCTGTACCGCCTGTAGCTGTCGATCCTCTCCTGTCGGTCATGAGCTCGCCTCCTACGACGCTGTTCGGCTGCCTCACAGCCAGCCTTTACCTGCTGGACACCCGACCACAAGCCCCCAGCCGGAATCGTCCCTCCTGTCCACTCCGCCAGTAGGATCGGACGGCCATGCTGAACGCCCTGAGACCCTTCTTCGCCCGCCTGCTGCGGCCGGTCGGCGAGGCGCTGGCGCGCACCCCCATCACGCCGAACATGATCACGGCGATCGGGACGGTCGGCGTGGCCGTGGGGGCGCTCTGGCTGTTCCCCACCGGGCACCTGTTCGCCGGGACCCTGGTGTGCTGGGGCTTCGCCATGTTCGACATGCTGGACGGCCTGCTGGCCCGGATCAAGGGGACGTCGGGGGCCTGGGGCGCGTTCCTGGACTCGACCCTGGACCGGATCGGGGACTCGGCGGTCTTCGGCGGGCTGGCCATCTACCTGGCCCGCGACCATCAGCCGGTGCTGGCCTGCGTGGCCCTGTTCTGCCTGGTCGCGGGGTCGATGGTGTCCTACGCCCGGGCCCGGGCCGAGGGGATAGGCGTGCGCGCCGACGTGGGCGTGGCCGAGCGCTCGGAGCGGCTGGTCCTGGTCCTGGTCGTGATCGGCCTGACCGGGCTGGGCGTGCCGTTCGTGCTGGCCGTCGGGCTGTGGGTGCTGGCGGTGGGCAGCACGGTCACGTTCGTGCAGCGCGTCCTGGTGGTACGCAAGGCGGTCGGCCCGGGCGCCACGCCCCAGCCCGCCGGACGCAGCCCGCCGGGGCCCAGCCCGCCGGGGCGGGCGCCGGGACGAGCCCTCACGGGCCGGGTGACAACGCCGCGGGCAGCGGCGGGACGGACAACGGCCTACCCAGTGCCGGCCCGGCCGCAGCGGTTCGCGACCCTGGAGACAGCGGCGCGCGAAAGGATAAGGCGTGACCTCGGTACGGGACCGGCTGACTGACGCCGGGTACGCCCTCGGCTGGGCCCTGGTCTGCCGGGTGCCGGAATCGTGGGCCCGCGGCGCCTTCGCAGTTCGGCGCGGACATCGCCTGGCGCCGCCAGGGGCCCGGGGTGCGGGTGCTCGAGGCGAACCTGCTCCGGGTCACCGGCCCGTCGGTGACCGGCAAGGAACTGCGCGCGCTGTCCCGGCAGACCATGCGCTCCTACGCCCGCTACTGGCTGGAGGCGTTCCGGCTGCCGGTGATCAGCCAGCAGCGGATCCAGGCCGACATGCACGTGACCGGCGAGGAGAACCTCCAGGACAACCTGGCCGCGGGACGCGGGGTGATCGTCGCCCTGCCGCACACCGGCAACTACGAGCTGGCCGGGGCCTGGATCATCGGCCGCGGGGTGGGCACGTTCACCACGGTCGCCGAGCGGCTCAGGCCCGAGTCCCTGTTCCGGCGGTTCCTGGAGTTCCGCGAAGGGCTCGGCATGGAGGTCCTCCCGGCCAGCGGCGGGGACAGCCGGTTCGGCGTGCTCGCCCAGCGGCTCCGGGCCGGCGGCCTGGTCTGCCTGGTCTCCGACCGCGACGTCACCGGCCGCGGCATCGACGTGGAGTTCTTCGGCGAGAAAGCGCGGATGATGGCGGGTCCCGCCGCGCTCGCGGTGCAGACCGGCGCGGCCCTGCTCCCCACCACGCTGTGGTTCGACGGGCCCGGCTGGAAAGCTCGTATCTATAACGAGGTCCCGGTGCCGGAGTCCGGAACCCGGCGGGAGAAGATCGCGGCGATGACCCAGGAGGTCGCCCGGGACTACGAGGACGGCATCCGCGCGCACCCGCAGGACTGGCACATGCTGCAGAAGGTCTTCGTCGCCGACCTCGACCCGGAGCGGCTGGCCGCCGCGGACCGCGCGGAACGCGGCGACGGCGAGCGCGCCAGCGCCGCTCCCGCTGGCGGCGGACCGTGAGAGTCGGCATCGTCTGCCCCTACACCTGGGCGGTGCCCGGCGGGGTACAGCAGCACATCCGGGACCTGGCCGAGGCGCTGATCGGCCTGGGCCACGACGTCTCGGTGATCTCGCCCGCCGACGACGACACCCCGCTGCCCGCCTACGTGGTGCCCGCCGGCCGGGCCGTCCCGGTGCCCTACAACGGGTCGGTGGCCCGGCTCGCGTTCGGGTTCCTGTCCGCCAGCCGGGTCCGCCGGTGGGTCAAGGAAGGCGGGTTCGACGTGCTGCACGTGCACGAGCCGGCCGCGCCCAGCCTGTCCCTGCTGGCCTGCTGGGTGGCGGACGGGCCGATCGTGGCCACGGTGCACACCGCCACCACGCGGTCCCGGGTCATGCACGCCTCCGGGCCGGCCCTGCGGACCGCGCTGGAGAAGGTCAACGGGTGGATCGCGGTCTCCGAGGCCGCGCGCACCACCCTGGTCGAGCACATCGGCGGCGACGCGGTGCTGATCCCGAACGGGGTGACCGTCAGCCGGTACGAGAAGGCCAGCCCGCTGCCGGGCTGGCCCGGGGAAGGCGGCGCGCTCGGCTTCCTGGGCCGGATGGACGAACCGCGCAAGGGCCTGGACGTGCTGCTGAAAGCGTTCGCCGAGCTGGGCGCGCAGCGGCCGGGCCTGCGGCTGCTCATCGCCGGGCCCGGCGACACCGCCGACGTCCTGGCCAAGGTTCCCGCGCCGCTGCGCCCGCGGGTGGTCCTGCCCGGCCAGGTCAGCGAGGAGGACAAGGCCCGCGTCTACCACTCGGTCAACGTCTTCTGCGCCCCGAACACCGGCGGGGAGAGCTTCGGCATCGTGCTCGCCGAGGCCATGGCGGCCGGGGCGCCCATCGCGGCCAGCGACCTCGACGCCTTCCGCAAGGTGCTGCGGGGCGGCCGGGCGGGCGAGCTGTTCGAGACCGGTGACCCGGCGGCGCTGGCTGAGGCGGCGGGCGGCTGCTGGACGACCCGGCCCGGCGGGCCGCGCTGTCCGCGGCGGCCTCGGAGGCGGTCCGGGCCTACGACTGGCCGGTCGTGGCCCGCGACGTGATCCGCGTCTACGAGGCGGTCCGGGCGGCGTCCGGCCAGGTCGGGGTGGCCACGTGACCGGGACCCGGGGGGTGAGTGACCCATGCTGATCGACGTCATCCTCATCGCCGTGGCGGCGGTGCTCGTGGGGGTGTACGTGTCCTGGCGTGCGGGCCGCCTCGACCGGCTGCACGCGCGGGTGGACGGGGCCCGGGCGGCGCTCGACGCGGCGCTGGTCCGGCGCAGCTCGGTCGCGCTGGAACTAGCCGCCTGCGGCCTGCTCGACCCGGCCACCAGCCTGCTGCTGGCCGGGGCGGCGCACGACGCGCGGGCCGCCGGCGAGCCGAACGAGCTCGCCGAGAGCGACCTGACCCGGGCTCTGCGGGCCGTGCTCAGCCAGCCCGACTTCCGGTCCTGCATGGACGGCCAGGGCAGCGTCGACGAGCTGCTCGACGAGCTGGAGTCCGCCGCGAACCAGGTGTTCCTGGCCCGCAAGTTCTACAACGACGCGGTCGCCGCGACCCAGGCGGCGCGGCGCCGCTGGCTGGCCCGGGTGCTGGGGCTGGCCGGGGGAGCGCCGCTGCCGGCCTTCTTCGAGATGGACGACTCGCTGGTCGTCGCGACCGGCCGAGGCCGGCGGCTCCGACATGCCCCATTTGACCAGCTGACCGAGCGCCTACCATGGACGTAACTCAACTCTCCCGATCCGAATGAGGTCCACCGTGTCACGCAGTACCGCATCCAGCTCCGCAAGCCCCGCCGGGACGGAGGCCGCAGCCACGCAGACGGGCACCGCCCGGGTCAAGCGCGGCATGGCGGACATGCTCAAGGGCGGCGTGATCATGGACGTGGTGACGCCGGACCAGGCCAAGATCGCCGAGGACGCCGGGGCCGTCGCGGTGATGGCGCTGGAACGGGTCCCGGCCGACATCCGCGCGCAGGGCGGCGTGGCCCGGATGAGCGACCCCGACATGATCGACGGGATCATCGCGGCGGTGTCCATCCCGGTCATGGCCAAGTGCC
This sequence comes from uncultured Actinomycetes bacterium, assembly GCA_963781085.1. GTDB lineage: Bacteria > Actinomycetota > Actinomycetes > Streptosporangiales > Streptosporangiaceae > RYN-230. The sequence goes on along the minus strand of CAWAES010000036.1, from coordinate 37,205 downwards.
GGATCGGGCACTTCGCCGAGGCTCAGGTCCTCCAGGCCATCGGGGTGGACTACATCGACGAGTCCGAGGTGCTGACCCCGGCCGACGAAGCCCACCACGTGGACAAGTGGGACTTCACCGTGCCGTTCGTGTGCGGCGCCACCAACCTGGGCGAGGCGCTCCGGCGGCTGGCCGAGGGCGCGGCCATGATCAGGTCGAAGGGCGAGGCGGGCACCGGCAACGTGGTCGAGGCCACCCGGCACATGCGCTCCATCTCCGGCGCCATCCGCGGCCTGGGCACGCTGCGGGACGAGGAACTCTACGCGGCCGCCAAGGACCTGCAGGCGCCTTACGACCTGGTCGCCGAGGTCGCCCGGCTGGGCAAGCTGCCCGTCGTGCTGTTCACCGCGGGCGGCATCGCCACCCCCGCGGACGCCGCGATGATGATGCAGCTGGGCGCCGAAGGGGTCTTCGTCGGCTCGGGGATCTTCAAGTCCGGTGACCCGGCCGCCCGCGCGGCCGCGATCGTGAAGGCCACCACCTTCCACGACGACCCCGACGTCGTGGCCAAGGTGTCCCGCGGGCTCGGTGAGCCCATGGTCGGGATCAGCACCGACACCCTGCCCCCCGCTGACCGTTACGCCAGCCGCGGCTGGTGACTGAGCGGCCTGCCCCGTCCGGCGCCGGCGTCCGGCCCGCGCTGACGGGGCACCTTCGCTCCCGGCTTTTACGCACCGTCTTCACCCACCCACTGGGAGGGGAGCGGGAGATGTTCGAGAAGTTCACTGACCGGGCTCGCCGGGTCATCGTCCTGGCCCAGGAAGAGGCCCGGATGCTCGACCACAACTACATCGGCACCGAGCACCTGCTGCTCGGCCTGATCCACGAGGGGCGGGGCGTGGCGGCCCGGGCGCTGGAATCCCTCGGAGTCAGCCTGGAAGACGTACGGCGGAACGTCGAGGAGATGATCGGCCGGGGCCAGCAGGCGCTGTCCGGGCATATCCCGTTCACGCCGCGGGCCAAGAAGGTGCTCGAGCTCTCCCTGCGCGAGTCCCAGCAGCTCGGGCACGACTACATCGGCACCGAGCACATCCTGCTCGGCCTCATCCGCGAGGGTGAGGGTGTGGCGGCCCAGGTGCTGGTCAAGCTGGGCGCGGACCTGAACCGGGTCCGCCAGCAGGTCCTCGAGCTGCGTCGGCGGGCGGGCGGCCCGTGAGCCTGAGCGAGGCCGGCGGCCCGCCGGAGGCGGCGGGCCGCCTGGCCGGGAACGAGCCCGGGATGCGTATCGTGGGCTCGCCCGCCCAGATAGCGGAGATCCTCACGCGGCTGCGCTCGATGGACACCAGGCTGGCCGCCGTGGAGCGGCACCTCGGCCTGGGGACGCGAGAGCCCGGGGCGGCCACCGCAGAGGAGCCCGCCCCGGGGGTCCGGACCCGCCGCCCCGCCGGAGGACGAGGGCCCGGCCGCGGAGGCTGGTCCCCAGGCCGGCTGACCACACAGCGCAGACCGCGCAGCGGAGACCCCGCACCGGGGCGACCCCGCACCGGGGCGACCCCGCACGGGGGAGACGGCGGGGAAGATCCGCCGCGTTCTGGGTGTTGCATCCAGACCGCTACGCTCGAAGCAGCCCCACGCTGCCCGGAAGGACCCGCCATGCCCGACCACATCCCCGGCTCAGGGGAGCCCGCCGCGGCCGGGCCGGCCGTGGGTGTGCTCTCCCTGCAGGGTGACGTGGTCGAGCATTTCCGGGCGCTGGAGGCGGCCGGGGCCCGGCCGCTGCGGGTCCGCCGGCCGCACGAGCTCGACCAGGTCGACGGGCTGATCATCCCGGGCGGGGAGTCCACCACGATGTGGAAGCTCGCGGTGATCTTCGAGATGATGGAGCCGCTGCGCAAGCGGATCAGCGGAGGGATGCCCGTCTTCGGGTCGTGCGCTGGCATGATCATGCTGGCCGACCGGCTGCTGGACGGCGTCGCCGGGCAGGAGACGCTGGGCGGCATCGACATGACCGTGCGGCGCAACGCGTTCGGGCGCCAGGTCGACTCGTTCGAGGCGGACATCCCGGTGACCGGGGTGCCCGGCCCGGCGCTGCGGGCCGTGTTCATCCGGGCGCCGTGGGTCGAGGACACCGGCCCGGACGTCGAGATACTCGGGGCTGACCCGGGCACCGGTAGGATCGTCGCGGTCCGCCAGGGCCCGGCGCTGGCTACCGCCTTCCACCCCGAGCTGACCGGCGACCCGCGGGTGCACAAGCTGTTTGTTGACATGGTGAGGGATCGGATATGAGCGGCCACTCCAAGTGGGCCACGACCAAGCACAAGAAGGCGGTCATCGACGCCAGGCGGGGCAAGCTCTTCGCCAAGCTGATCAAGAACGTCGAGGTGGCGGCCCGGACCGGGGGCGCGGACCCGGCCGGCAACCCCACCTTGTTCGACGCGGTGCAGAAGGCCAAGAAGAGCTCGGTGCCGAACGAGAACATCGACCGGGCTATCCGCCGCGGCGCCGGCCTGGAAGCGGGCGGCGCCGCCTACGAGAACATCGCCTACGAGGGGTACGCCCCCGGCGGGGTCGCGGTGCTCGTGGAGTGCCTGACCGACAACCGGAACCGGGCCGCCGCCGACGTGCGGACCGCGCTCACCCGCAACGGCGGGTCCATGGCCGACCCCGGCTCGGTGTCCTACCTGTTCCACCGCAAGGGCGTGGTGATCGTGCCCAAGGCCGACGGGGCCAGCGAGGACGACGTGCTCGTCGCGGTGCTCGACGCGGGCGCCGAGGAGGTCAACGACCTGGGCGAGTCGTTCGAGGTCATCAGCGAGCCGACCGACCTGATCGCGGTCCGCAGCGCGCTGCAGGAGGCCGGGATCGAGTACGACTCCGCCGAGGCGGCGTTCCTGCCCACCGTCGAGGTGGAGCTGGACGAAGAGCAGGCCCGGCGGGTCTTCCGGCTGATCGAGGCGGTGGAGGACTCCGACGACGTCCAGGACGTCTACGCGAACTACTCCGTCCCTGACGACATCATGGAGAAGCTCGGCTGACGCGTGGACATCAGGGAACTGGGCCCCGCTGACGACTCCGGCGCGCTGCTGGACCTGAGCGTCCGGGCCTTCGGGCCGATCGCCCGGCCGGACCGGGCGCGCTGGCAGGAGAACGCTGAGTCCGCCATCGCGGCCCGGCAGTGCCTGGGGGTGTTTGACGGCGGGCAGCTGGTGGCCGCCGCCCGGTATCACGACATGGTCCAGTGGTGGCACGGCCAGCCGGTACCGATGGCCGGGGTGGCCAGCGTCGCGGTCGCGCCTGAGGAACGCGGGCGCGGCACCGGGCGGGCCCTGATGCGCGCCCTGCTCGCGCTGATCGGGGAGCGCGGTTTCCAGATCTCCACGCTGTACCCCGCCACCCTCGCGCTGTACCGGTCCCTGGGCTGGGAGATCGCGGGCGGGCTGAGCCAGGTGAAGATCCCGGCCCGCTCGCTGCGCTCGCTGGTCGCCCCGGACGCGTCCTTGCCCCGGCCGGCCCCGGGAAGCGCCCCGCCGGCTGCCGCCCCGCGCACTCGCGATGCGCCGGTGCGGGGCCGCCGACGCCGCCGACGTGCTGGCCACCGTCGGCCGGGTGCACCAGGCCCTGCGTGACTGCGGCCCGAACACCAGGGACGAGGCGGCCATAGCCCGCTGGCTCGGCGACGAGCAGCGCTTCGCCTACCTGGCGCCCGACGGGTTCCTGGCCTACCGCTGGCAGCACGGCAACGACGAGCTCCTGGTGGAACGGGCCGTCGCCGGCTCGGCCGCGGCCACCCGGGCCATCTGGGGCGTCGTGGCCTCGCATTCCTCCATCGCCAGCACGGTCCAGGCCACCGTCGGCCCGGCCGACCCGGTGCACTGGCTGACCACCGACCCGGACGTGACCCAGGCCGGGCGGACGGCCTGGATGCTCCGCGTGGTGGACGCGGCCGCGGCCGTGGCCGGGCGGGGTTTCCCGCCTGGGGTCGAGCTCACCGCGGTGCTCCGGCTGGCCGACCCGGACCGGCCGGCCCACGACGGCTGGTGGACGCTGGACGTGGGCGGCAGCAAGGGCGTCCTCACCCCGGCCGAGCCGGGACCGGACGGGCCGGCACCAGCTGGCCCCGGGCCGGGGCAGCCGCCCGCCGCGCTGAGCCTGGGACCGCGCGGGTTCGCCGCGCTGTACGGGGGGACGCCGCTGGCCACCCTGCGCCGGGCCGGGCTGGCGGCCGGTGGTGACCCCGGCGGCGGCGACGCCGCGCTGGACGCCGCGTTCGGGGCTGACCCGTTCATGCTCGAGTTCTTCTGAGCCGCCGGTCTTCTGGGCCGCCGGTCTTATGGGCCGCCGGGAATGCCGACACGCCGGGCCTGCTGAGCGCGCCGGGCGGCCCGGGCCGGTAGGGTCGGACCCGACCGAACACGTGTTCGTGAGAGCCCGGATCGGCCGGGTCGGCCGGGATGGAGCGCAAATGCGGGTGCTCGGCGTCGATCCGGGACTGACCCGGTGCGGGCTTGGCGTGGTGGAAGGCGCCGCCGGCCGGCCGCCTGCCCTGGTCGCCGCGGGCGTCGCGCGGACCCCGCCTGCCGCGGACATCGCCGCCCGGCTGCTGGCCCTGGAAGTGGAGATCGAGTCCTGGCTGGCCGAGCACCGCCCGGACGCGGTGGCCGTGGAGCGCGTGTTCAGCCAGCACAACGTGCGGACGGTGATGGGTACCGCGCAGGCGGGCGCGGTGGCCGTCCTGTGCGCGGCGCGCCGCGGCCTGCCGGTCGCGCTGCACACGCCGAGCGAGGTGAAGGCCGCAGTGACCGGGAGCGGGCGGGCGGACAAGGCCCAGGTGACGACGATGGTGATGCGGCTGCTCCGGCTGGACAGCCCGCCCAGGCCCGCCGACACCGCCGACGCCCTGGCCCTGGCCATCTGCCATCTGTGGCGCGGCCCGCAGACCCGGCTGGTATCCGCCGCGCTCGCCGCCCGCCAGGCGGGCCCTGCTCCGCGCCGCACGCCCGCAGGAGGCCTCCGGTGATTGCCCATCTGGACGGACTGGTGTGTGCCATCGCCCCGGAGGGGGCGGTGATCGAGGTCGGCGGGGTGGGGCTGCTGGTCCAGGCGCACGCCCGGCACGCTGGCCCGGCTGCGCACCGGCGAGCGGGCCCGGGTCGCCACCTCCCTGGTGGTCCGCGAGGACGCGCTGACCTTGTACGGGTTCGCCAGCGACGACGAGCGGGACGTCTTCGAGCTGGTGCAGACGGCCAGCGGGGTAGGACCGCGGCTCGCGCTGGCCATGCTGGCCTCGTTCAGCCCGGACGGCCTGCGCCAGGCCATCGCCGCGGAGGACGTGACCTCGCTGACCCGGGTGCCGGGCATCGGCCGCAAGGGCGCGCAGCGGATCGTGCTGGAACTGGCCGGGCGGCTGGGCTCGCCCGCCGCCCCGGCCGGGGTGATGGGCCCGCCGCCCGGGGCTGGCCATGCCGCCGGCGGCGCCGCGCTCTGGCGTGATCAGGTCCGCGCTGGACTGGTCAACCTGGGCTGGTCCGCCCGGGACGCCGAGGAGGCCATCGCCGCGGTCGCCGCCGACCTGGCCGCCGGGACGGACGGGACCGGCGGGCCGGACGCGGCGGCCGTGGACGTGTCCGTCGCGCTGCGGGCCGCGCTGCGCAAGCTGAGCCGCACATGACCAGCCCGGGCCCGGGGCCGGGCCGGGGCGCCCATTCCGCCGCCGGGGACGAGCAGGAGCAGCCGCAGCCCTCCGCCGCGGAGCGAGCGCTGGCCGCCGCGGAAGAGCAGGCCCTGGCCGCCGCCGCGGAGCGGGAACGCCTGGTCTCGCCGCTGGCCGACGCCGACGAACGGGCTATTGAGGGAGCGCTGCGGCCCAAACGGCTCGCCGAGGTCATCGGCCAGAACCGGGTCCGCGAGCAGCTGTCCCTGGTGCTGGAGGGCGCGCTGCGGCGGGGCCGGGCCCCCGACCACGTGCTGCTGTCCGGGCCGCCGGGCCTGGGCAAGACCACGTTCGCGATGATCATCGCGGCGGAGCTGGGCGCGCCGTTGCGGATCACCAGCGGGCCGGCCATCGAGCGGGCCGGGGACCTGGCCGCCATCTTGTCCACGCTGGGGGAGCGGGACGTGGTGTTCATCGACGAGATCCACCGGCTGGCCCGTCCCGCCGAGGAGATGCTCTACCTGGCCATGGAGGACTTCCGGGTCGACGTCGTGGTCGGCAAGGGACCAGGCGCGACCGCGATCCCGCTGGAGATCGCCCCGTTCACCCTGGTCGGCGCCACCACCCGGGCCGGGCTGCTGCCCGCGCCGCTGCGCGACCGGTTCGGCTTCACCGCGCGCCTCGACTTCTACGAGCCGGCCGAGCTGGAGATCATCGTCCGCCGGTCGGCCGACCTGCTCGGCGTCACGCTGCGCGACGACGGGGCGGACGAGATCGCCGGGCGGTCCCGGGGCACCCCGCGGATCGCCAACCGGCTGCTGCGCCGGGTCCGCGACTACGCCGAGGTACGCGCCGACGGTGTGGTGACCCGTGACCTGGCCCGCGCCGCCCTGGAGCTGTACGAGGTGGACGAGGAGGGCCTGGACCGGCTGGACCGCGCGGTGCTCAGCGCCCTGGTCGCCACGTTCGGCGGCGGCCCGGTCGGCTTGTCCACCCTCGCCGTGGCGGTGGGCGAGGAGGCCGAGACGGTGGAGGTGGTCGCCGAGCCGTTCCTGGTCCGGCGGGGCCTGATGAGCCGGACCCCGCGCGGGCGGGTGGCCACCCCGGCGGCCTGGCAGCACCTGGGGCTGGACCCGCCGGAGCCGCCTGGCCTGGCCCTGCCGGGCAGCCTGTTCGAGTGACCTGCCCCAGGCCGGGCCCGGTGCCGCCCGGTGCGGCCCGAAATGGTCGCGGGGATGTCACGATCAGTCGCCAGAAGCCGTAGCCTGTTGGTGCGCTGCCCGCGCGCCGCTACACTTCGGCAGTTGGTCAACCGCTGCCCGGATGGCCACAGATTTCCGGCCCAGCCGGCCGAAAGGCCTGGCGCGCGGCCAGGCACAGTACATCAACTGGAAGGAAACCCCGCGATGGGGCACATGCATCTTGCAGCAGGCAGCAGCGGTGGCGGCTCGTACACGTTCCTGATCGTCATCGTGGTGCTGTTCGGGCTGCTCTACTTCGTCATGATCAGGCCACAGCGGAACAAGCAGCGCGCGGCTCAGCAGATGCAGAACCAGGTCCAGCCGGGCCAGCGGGTTCGCACCACGGCGGGCATGTACGCCACCGTCGTCGAGTCCGACGCTGACGACGTGCTGCTGGAAGTGGCACCCGGCGTGCAGATCCGGTTCCTGCGCCGCGCCGTGCTGGACGTCCTGCCCGACGATGACGGCATGGTCGGAACTGATGCGGCGGACCCGACGTTCCATGAGCAGGACGCTCCGGAGGATGTGTCCAGCGAGGTACCTGCGGACGGCCCGGTGACCACCACCGAGCACCCGAACGGCACCGAGCACCAGAACGGCTCCAGCCCGGCCAGCACCGCTGACCACACGGCTCAGGACGAGCGCACCGCGGAATAACCGCCTGCCCCGCGCCCAGCGTCGGGCCGGGGGACACGCGAAGCGAAGGACAGACGAGAATTGGCTCCCCCTAGCGGTAACGTTTCCCGGCCCGGCCGGGCGCTGGCCGTCCTGGCCGCGGTGATCGTGGTGATGTTCCTGGCCATCGTCGGCGGCAACATCGGCTCGCCCGGGCAGTGGGGCAAGGACTTCAAGGTCCACCTGGGCCTGGACCTGACCAGCGGCACCACGGTGGCGCTCAAGGCCCAGGCGCCCAAGGGGGTGTCCAGCGCGCAGTTCGCGGCGGACATGACCCAGGCCAAGAACATCATGGCCAACCGGGTCAACGGCGCGGGCTTCACCGAAGCGCAGGTCCAGCAGCAGGGCAGCGACATCATCAACGTCGCCGTGCCCGGGGCGGGCAGCCAGAAGGTCGTGAACCTGGTCGGGACGACCGCCCAGCTGCTGTTCCGCGAGGTGCTCCTGGAGGCGCCGAACAAGGGCGCCACCACCGCGCCCGCGACCACGCCCACGCCGGCCCCGTCGGCCAGCGGGTCGCCGTCGGCTACCCCGTCCACGGGTGCCTCATCCAAGGCCAGCGCGTCGCCGACGGCGTCCGCGTCGGCCAGTTCGTCCGCCAAGACCGGGGCCCTGGGCAGCTCGGCGGCCGGCGGGGCAGCGGCGAAGGAGATGGCGAGCCGATCTCGTCACCTGACCGCAGCCCGCGCCAAGGCGTCCGCCACCCCGTCGCGCCTCGGCGAGCGCCTCGGGCAGCGCGAGCCCGTCGGCCAGCGCGTCCGCCACCCCGCCGCCGGCCAGCAGCTCCGGCCTGTCCACCGTGGCCGGAGCCAGCGGTGACGCCGCCCTGGTCAGCGCGCCGGTGAAGGCGCAGTTCAACAAGCTCAACTGCGCCGACCCGAACTGGAAGCAGCAGGTCGGCTATACCTCCGAGCAGTACAACAACCCCAACATCCAGACCGTCTCGTGCGGCTCCCTGAATGGGGTCACCTACAAGTTCGTCCTGGACAAGGCCCACGTCCTCGGCAAGGACATCAAGTCGGCCAGCGCCACCCAGTCCACCACGTCCGTGGACTGGCAGACCAACCTGAACTTCGACTCCGCGGGCGGCAAGGCGTTCGGGGATATCACCGAGCAGATGTTCAGCAAGTACGGGGCGAACTCGGCGCTGGACCAGCTGGCCGTGGTGCTGGACGGCAAGGTGATCTCGTTCCCGGTGATCCAGGGCGCGATCACCGGCGGGTCGGCGCAGATCACCGGCAGCTTCAGCCAGGGTCAGGCCACCTACCTGGCCAACGTGCTGAACTACGGCGCGCTGCCGCTGACGTTCACCAAGGAGTCCGTCAACTCGATCTCGCCCTCGCTGGGCAGCGACCAGCTCCACGCCGGCCTGCTCGCGGGCGCCATCGGCCTGCTGCTGGTCGTGCTCTACTGCTTCCTGTACTACCGGGGCCTGGCCATCGTCGCGGTCTCCAGCCTGATCATCGCGGCGGTCCTGGTCTTCGAGGCGATCGTCCTGCTCGGCAAGTACCAGAACTTCGCGCTGGAGCTGTCCGGCGTAGCTGGCCTGATCGTGGCCATCGGCATCACCGCGGACTCGTTCGTGGTGTTCTTCGAACGCCTGCGTGACGAGGTCCGCGACGGCCGGACGCTGCGCACCGCGGTGGAACGCGGCTGGAAACGGGCCCGGCGCACGGTGCTGGTCTCCGACACCGTGTCGTTCCTGGCCGCGGCGCTGCTGTGGTACTTCTCCATCGGTGAGGTCAAGGGCTTCGCCTTCACCCTCGGCCTGACCACGATCATCGACGTCGTGGTGGTGTTCCTGTTCACCAAGCCGATGATCACCCTGCTGGCCCGGACCAAGTTCTTCGGCCAGGGCCACCGATGGTCCGGTCTCGACCCCGCCCGGCTGGGCGCGCGGACACCGTGGCGATCCACCAGGACCGTCCGGGTCCGCGCCGGCGCCCCGTCGAAGGAGGCATGATGTCGCGGCTCGGCAACGTCGGCGGCCGCCTGTACCGCGGCGAGGTCTCCTTCGACTTCGTCGGCCGCCAGAAGCTCTGGTACTCCATCTCCGGGCTGATCCTGGTGCTCAGCCTGGTCGGGCTGTTCGCCCGCGGGCTGAACTTCAGCGTGGACTTCAAGGGCGGGTCGGTCATCCAGTTCCCGGCCACCTCGGCCACCTCGCTGATGCAGGTGCAGAACGCGGTCGGCGACACCGGCGACGGCCAGGGCGCCATCGTCCAGCACGTCGGGAGCGGGACCAGCGCCACCTGGCAGGTCCAGACGGGCAAGCTGGACTACGCCCAGGGACAGGAGGTCCAGTCCACGCTGTCCCGCGAGCTGGGCGTCCCGCAGAGCCAGATCAGCGTCAACTTCGTGGGGGCCAGCTGGGGCGGGCAGATCTCGCAGAAGGCCCTGCAGGCGCTGATCGCCTTCCTCATCGTGATCGTCATCTACCTGTCCATCGCGTTCGAGTGGCGGATGGCGCTGGCCGCCCTGATCGCGCTGGTGCACGACATCGTGATCACCATCGGCATCTACGCGCTGGCCGGGTTCCAGGTCGCCCCGGCCACCGTGATCGGGCTGCTGACGATCCTGGGCTACTCGCTCTACGACACGGTGGTCGTCTTCGACAAGGTCCGGGAGAATACCGCCGGCCTGCTCGGGTCGGCCCGCAGCACCTACAGCCAGGCCGCCAACCTGGCCCTCAACCAGACCCTCGTGCGGTCCATCAACACCTCGATCATCGCGCTGCTGCCGGTCGCGGCGATCCTGTTCATCGGCGGCGGGCTGCTGGGCGCCGGCGAGCTGAACGACCTGGCCCTGGTGCTGTTCGTCGGCATGCTGTCCGGTACCTACTCCTCCATCTTCATCGCCACCCCGGTGCTGGCGGACCTGAAGGAGCGCGACCCCCAGTACAAGGCGCTGGCCAAGCGGGTGGCGCAGCGGGCCTCCGGCAGCCGGGCCGCCAAGCGGGCCGAAGCGAAGGCGTCCCGTCCCTCCGTGGCGGGCGCGGGCGCCGCGGCGGGCGCGGCCATGGTGGCCGGGTCGGCCACCGTGCTCGACGACGACACGGAGGCCCCCGACGGGGACATCCAGGACGCGGACGTCCCGGGCCCGGACACGGACGCCGTGGACGCGGGGGCGGGCGAGGACCGGGTGCCCGCGGGGCGGGCGGCGCGCCCGGCTCCCGGCAGCCGTCCCGGCCCGCGGCAGCAGCCCCGCCGGACGTCCTCCGCCAAACGCCGCCCCGGCGGCAAGAAGAAGCGGCGTTAGATGGTGCCGGCGGCCGGCGGCATGGACATCGCGGAGCTGATCAGGTCCCGGATCCGGGACGTCGCCGACTACCCGCAGCCCGGGGTGACGTTCAAGGACATCACCCCGCTGCTGGCCGACGGGGCCGCGTTCGCCGCGGTGGTGAGCGCGCTGGCCAGCGGCTACGACGGGGTGGACAAGGTGGCCGGGATCGAGGCCCGCGGGTTCATCCTGGCCGCGCCGGTCGCGATCGCGCTCGGGGCGGGTTTCGTGCCGGTGCGCAAGGCGGGCAAGCTGCCCGGGCCTACCTACGCGCAGAGCTACGACCTGGAGTACGGCAGCGCCACCGTCGAGGTGCACCAGGACGCGTTCGCCCCGGGGGAGCGGGTGCTCGTCGTGGACGACGTGCTGGCCACCGGGGGCACCGGCTCGGCCACCGCGGAACTGGTCCGCAAGGCGGGCGGCGAGATCGCCGCGATAGCGGTGATCATGGAATTGAGCTTCCTCAACGGGCGGTCCCGGCTGCCGGACGCTGCCATCCGGTCACTGCTGGTGGTGTGACAAGGGCTGAGCTCGGCACCTTGCGGAACTTCCGCCGATAGAATGTTGTTCTAGGTGGACGTGAGGAGTGCTGTGGCCGGGGACGTGGCAACGACCGGCGGTGCCGGAGCCGGAGCCACCCATGCCCTCCCGGACCCGCCCGGCGCGGCGGCGGAGGGCACAGCAGCGCTGCCCGCTGCCGAGACAGGCCCGGCTGAGCTGGACACCGGCCAGGACAGCGCGGGCCAGGAGAGCGCGGCCGACGAGACCGCCCCGGCCTCCGGGGCCCGGTCGGCCAACGGCCGGAGCCCGGCCCCCGGCCGGGGCGCGGGAGCCGGGCGCGGCGCGGGGTCGGGACGGGCCGCACGCCGGCTGGCCCGGCTCGGGGCGACGCGGGGCGGCGGGATCAACCCCGTGCTCGAACCGATGATCAAAACGGTGCGCGCGACCCACCCCAAGGCGGATGTCCGGCTGATCGAGCACGCCTACGACGTGGCCGCGCACTGGCACACCGGGCAGAAGCGCAAGAGCGGCGACCCGTACATCACCCACCCGCTCGCCGTGGCCACCATCCTGGCCGAGCTGGGGATGAACCACGAGACCCTGTGCGCAGCCCTGCTGCACGACACGGTGGAGGACACCGACTACGCCCTCGACCAGCTGCGCGCCGACTTCGGGGACGAGATCGCGGCCCTGGTGGACGGGGTCACCAAGCTGGACAAGGTCAAGTACGGCGAGGTCGCCGAGGCCGAGACCGTGCGCAAGATGGTCGTCGCGATGTCCCGGGACATCCGGGTCCTGGTCATCAAGCTCGCCGACCGGCTGCACAACATGCGCACGCTGCGCTATCTCCCCCGGGCCAAGCAGGAGCGCAAGTCGCGTGAGGTGCTGGAGATCTTCGCGCCCGCTCGCCCACCGGCTGGGCATGAACACCATCAAGTGGGAGCTGGAGGACCTGGCCTTCGCGACGCTGTACCCCAAGCGGTACGACGAGATCGCCCGGCTGGTCTCCGAGCGCGCCCCGCGCCGCGACGTCTTCCTCCAGGAAGTCATCGAGGACGTCTCCACCGACCTGCGGGAAGCCAAGGTCAAGGCGCGGGTGACCGGCCGTCCCAAGCACTACTACTCCGTCTACCAGAAGATGATCGCCCGCAACGTGGGCTTCGACGACATCTACGACCTGGTGGGCATCCGCGTCCTGGTGGACTCCGTCCGCGACTGCTACGCCGCGCTCGGCACCGTGCACGCCCGGTGGAACCCCGTTCCCGGGCGGTTCAAGGACTACATCGCGATGCCCAAGTTCAACATGTACCAGTCGCTGCACACGACCGTGATCGGCCCCGGCGGCAAGCCGGTCGAGCTGCAGATCAGGACGTGGGGCATGCACCGGCGCGCGGAGTACGGCGTGGCCGCGCACTGGAAGTACAAGGAAGAGGTGGCCGGCAGCGGCCGGGGAGGCAGGGACGGCGCCGGCGACATGGCCTGGCTGCGCCAGCTGGTGGACTGGCAGCGCGAGACGGCGGACCCGGCTGAGTTCCTGGAGTCGCTCCGGTTCGACCTCGGCGCCGCCGAGGTCTACGTGTTCACCCCGCGGGGCGAGGTCATCGCGCTGCCGCAGGGGGCCACGCCGGTGGACTTCGCCTACGCGATCCACACCGAGGTGGGACACCGCACCATCGGCGCCCGGGTCAACGGCCGCCTGGTGGCGCTGGAGAGCGCCCTGGACAACGGCGACACCGTCGAGATCTTCACCTCCAAGGCCCAGGACGCCGGGCCGAGCCGCGACTGGCTGCAGTTCGTCAAGAGCGCGCGGGCCCGCAACAAGATCCGGCACTGGTTCTCCAAGGAGCGCCGGGAAGCCGCGACCGAGACCGGCAAGACCGCCATCGCCCGGGCCATGCGCAAGCACGGCCTGCCGCTGCAGCGCCTGGCCACCGGCGACGCGCTGGTGGCCATCGCGACCGAGCTGCACTACCCGGACCTGTCCGCGCTGTACGCCGCGGTGGGGGAAGGGCACGTCAGCGCGCAGTCGGTGGCCGCCAAGCTGGTCCAGTCGGCGGGCGGGATGGCGGGCGCCCAGGAGGATCTGGCCGAGGCGACCCTGCCCACCCGCCCGATATCCACCCGGCCGCTCGGTGACTCCGGGGTCGTGGTGGAAGGCTCCTCCGACGTGTGGGCCCGGCTGTCCAAGTGCTGTACCCCGGTGCCCGGCGACGAGATCACCGGGTTCATCACCCGGGGCCACGGGGTGTCGGTGCACCGGGCCGACTGCCTGAACCTGCGCCACCTGCTCGACTCACAGCCCGAGCGGCTGGTGGCGGTGCGCTGGTCGCCGACGGAGGACTCGCTGTTCCTGGTAGCCATCCAGGTCGAGGCGCTGGACCGGACCGGCCTGCTCTCCGACGTGACCCGGACCATCTCCGACCAGCACGTGAACATCCTGTCCGCCTCGGTCACCACGACCCGCGACCGGGTCGCGGTCAGCCGGTTCACGTTCGAGATGGGCGACCCGAAGCACCTGGGTCACGTCCTTCGCGCCGTAAGAGCCATCGATGGCGTCTACGACGTCTACCGCATAACGTCCTAGATCATTTACCGGAGAGCCCGGGCACGTGCGGCAAGCCGCGGCCCGGCGTTCGTACGGTTGGAAGGCGCTCGTGGCCAAGCCCCGCCACGGCCGGCCGGTATCGCCGATGGCCGGTGCCGGCGATACCGGAGCGGTTGCGCATCTGCTCGCATCCTGGCCGGCACCGACCACCATCTATTGGCCTGGCGGCGGGCCAGACGGCGGCTAGGTCAGATGCCGGGCGAAGAATCGGGCCGCATCCTCCCCTGCGAACTGGGGCACGCCCGTGTGCCCGCCCATATTGGCTTGCAGCGTCTTCTCCCGGGAGCCGAAGGCATCGAACAGGTCCAGTGCCAGCTGCCGGTCGTTCCCTTCGTCGTCCCACTGCAGCAGGACATGCAGCGGAGTCGTGACCTGACGGGCCTCGTCGAACATGGCGCGGGGGACGAAGCTCCCGGCGAAGAGACCGGCGGCCGCGATGCGCGGCTCGACCCGCGCCAGCCGGATGCCGATGGCGATCACTCCCCCCGAGTACCCGATCGGGCCGCCGATCTCGGGCAGTGAAAGGAGTGCGTCCAGGGTGGCCTGCCATTCCGGGACCGCCTTCTCGACCAGCGGAAGGACCAGCCGGTTAACGATCTCGTCGACCGGCTCTCCGGCCGACAGCGCCCGGTGCAGATCGGCGCGGGCCTGCTCGGTGTTGACCGATCGGGGCCGGTCACCGCTCCCGGGGAGCTCGATGGTGGCCGCGGCGAAGCCGTTCAACGCGGAGCGCCGGGCCCGGTCCGCCAGCCGGGGATACATCTTGTCCAGTCCGCCGGGGTGGCCGAGCAGGATCAGCGGGACCAGTGCGGATGCGGTTCCGGGCGTCCACAGAATGCCCGGAACTTCGTTGATGGTGAACTTGCGTTCGACGACGCCGTCGTCGAGGCGCTGTTCGGAAGTGAAGTGCATGGTCGTGCCTTTCGGGAGTGCTCCTGAACGGCGCTCCCGGACGACCTACCGCCCGACCGTGACCCCAGAGAGGAGCACCCATGTCGATACGTTCATGGGTATCACCTCCTCGTTCTGTGGCACGGCCTCTGGAAGGGTAGCAGTTAACACCAGCTGCTCTCTGTCGCCGGCCAGGCGGGGCCCGTCGCAGGCGGGCGCTCGGCGAGCCGGCGTCCGGCGCGAAGCGGCGATCAGGGGTCCAGGGGGCCCGGGACTAATTCGACAGTTCGGCGAGGGTGCGTTCGGCTTCTTCCAGCCAGGACTGGCGGGCGGCGATGGCTTCGGTGGCCTCGGTGGCGGCGCGGGTGTCGCCGCGCTGCTCCGCCTTGGCCCGCCGCTCTTCCAGGCTGGCCAGCGCGGTACGGATCTGCTCCACGGTGCCCTGGGCCCGGGCCAGCGCCTCGGGGTTGGACCGGCGCCACTGCGCGTCCTCGGCCTTGCGGACCGCGTCCTCGATCCGGCGCAGGCCCTGCTCCAGGCGGTCGTGCGCCTCACGGGGGACCGAGCCGGCCTGCTCCCAGCGTTCCTGGATGGAGCGCAGCGCGACCCGGGCGGCCCGCACGTTGGTCACCGGGACCAGCTGGCCAGCCTCCTCCAGCAGCGCGGACTTCACCGCGGCGTGCTCGCGCAGCTCGTTCTCCTTGGCCGAGAACACGTTGGACCGCTCGGCGAAGAACTGATCCTGGGCGGCCTTGAACCGGCCCCAGAGCTCCTCCTCGTCGGTGCGTCCCGCCCGGCCCGCCGCCTTCCAGGAGCGCATCAGGTCCCGGTACGCCGCGGCGGTGGGCCCCCAGTCGGTGGACCCGGCCAGCGCCTCGGCCTCCACGACCAGCTTCTCCTTGGCGGACTTGGCTTCCTCGCGTTCTTCTTCCAGCCCGGCGAAATAGGCCTTGCGCCGCTTGGCGAACGCGTTCCGCGCGGCCGACAGCCGCTTCCACAGCGCGGTCTCCACCGCCCGGTCGGCCCGCGGCGCGGCCTTCCACTCCTCGAGGAGCTGGCGCATCCGCTCCCCGCTGATCTTCCAGTGGGTGGCCTCGGCCGCGATCTGCTCGGCCTCGGCGACGAGGCGCTCCTTGTAGGTCCGGGCCTCGACCCGGGCCTGCTCACGGGCGGCCTTGACCTCCTCGCGGCGGCTGTCCACCTGGCCGGTCAGGGCCTCGAGCCGGGCGTGCAGCGAGTCGAGGTCACCGACAGCGTTGGCCGTGGCCACCGCCTCCAGCAGCCGGTCGATCGTCGCCCGGGCGCTGCCGGGGGACAGGTCGGTGGTGGAGATGCGCTGCTCCAGCAGCGTGACCTCGGTCTCCAGGCCCTCGTACTTGCGGCGGTAGAAGGCGAGCGCCTCGTCCGGGCTGCCCGCCTGCCATGAGCCAACCACCCGCTCGCTCCCGCCGGCACGCACGTAGACCGTGCCGTCGTCAGCTACCCTGCCCCACGGATCGTTGGCGGTAGTCACCGCTAACCTCCTGCTCAGCCCTGGATCCTGGCGGCGTTGCCAGGCTCAGGTCTTCTTGATGGTGACGCTTTCGATGACGACTTTCTCCTTCGGGTGCCCATCCCCGGCCGCATTGGCGTTGTCACTACCCGCCTTGGCCACATTCTGGACGATCCCGAGTCCTTTGACGACCTCGCCGAACGGTGTGTAGCTGGGCGCCAGCGTCGAGTTCTTGTACACGATGAAGAACTGGCTGCCGTTGGTATTGGGGCCGGAGTTCGCCATCGCCACCGTGCCCTGCGTGTACTTGGCCCCGGCCAGGTTCTCGTTAGCGAACTTGTAGCCGGGGCCGCCGCTGCCGGTCCCGGTCGGATCACCGCACTGCAACACGAACGGATCGATGGTGGTCAGCCGGTGGCAGTGCGTGTTGTTGAAGTACTTCTTCGCCGCCAGGTACACGAAGGAGTTGACCGTGCAGGTGGCCTTGCTGTTCAGCAGGTCGATGACCACGTCGCCCCGGTTGGTGTGGATCGTGGCCTGGTAGCTCGCCTTGCCGTCGGGCTTGGCCGGCGGCAGGCCCACCTTCCGGGCGGCGGTCCCGCTGGGCTGGTAGCTGCAACTGGTCGCGGGTTCCGCCTGGGTGGAGGCGGACGCGGACGCGGAGGCTGAGGCGGAGGCGGACGGTGTGGCCGACGACGTCGCGGACACGGCCGCGGCCTTGCTGCTGCCCGGGCCGGCGAACAGGAAGTAGCCACCCACGCCCAGCCCGACAACCACGCAGCAGATCACGGCCACTATCGTGATCTGGCGTGTCTTCCTGTCCCGTTCGGCGCGCCGCGCCTGCTGGCGCAGCATGCGTTCCCGGGCCAGCTTGCGCTGCCGCTCCTTCTTACCGCTCACCGATCCGTTTCCTCCTGGCTGCCTGTTGCCTGCTTACCAGCGAAACTTCGCGAATGGTACCGGCACCCGTGAGGTCGTGACGTCGCTGTTATCGGTTCGCGGCTGGGCTGAGCAGATCGGTAGCCTGTAGCGGGGAAGTTGACCCGTGAGCCCGCCCTCTGTCCCGAACGCCCGAAGGAGGTCACCCCGTGCTGATTACCGGGTTTCCGGCTGGTTCCTTCGCCGCCAATTGCTACCTGGTGGCCCCGGAACCCGGCGCGGAGTGCGTGATCATCGACCCCGGGGAAGGCGCGGGCGACACGATCGCGGAAGTCGTCGCCGACCACCGGCTGAAGCCGGTCGCGGTGCTGCTCACCCATGGGCATATCGACCACGTGTGGTCGGTGGCGCCGGTGTGCGGGGCGCGCGGCATTCCGGCCTACATCCACCCCGACGACCGGGCGCTGCTCTCCGACCCGGCCCGGGGCCTGCCGCTGGGCGCGGGCCAGCAGCTGTTCGGGGGCCTGGAGTTCACCGAGCCGGACGACGTCCGGGAGCTGACCGACGGGACCGTGCTGAACCTGGCCGGCCTGGAGATCACGGTCGGCCACGCGCCCGGGCACACCCCGGGGTCGGTGGTGTTCCGCTCCGACCCGGCCGTCATGTTCTCCGGGGACCTGCTGTTCGCCGGGTCGATCGGGCGGACCGACCTGCCTGGCGGCGACACCGCCGCCATGATGGACAGCCTGGCCCGGGTCTGCCTGACCCTGCCGGACGAGACGCGGGTGCTGCCCGGCCACGGCCCGCAGACGACCATCGGCGTCGAGCGGGCCAGCAATCAGTTCCTGGTCGCGCTGGAACGGAATACCGGGCTGGGCGAGCCGGGACGATCGACGGGGCTGTGACGGAGAGGCTGAGCAGGAAATGATCCGAACCCATGAGGCGGGCACGCTGCGCGCCGAGCAGGACGGCCAGACGGTGACCCTGGCGGGCTGGGTGGCCCGCCGCCGTGACCACGGCGGGGTCACCTTCATCGACCTGCGCGACGCCAGCGGGATCGTCCAGGTCGTGTTCCGGGACGAGGGCGAGGACGGGCCCGCGCACGCGCTGCGGGCCGAGTTCTGCGTGAAGGTCACCGGCCAGGTACGCCGCAGGCCGGAGGGCAACGAGAACCCCGAGCTGCCCACCGGCGACGTCGAGGTGGCCGCGGACGAGCTGGAGGTGCTCGGCGAGTCCGACCCGCTGCCCTTCCCGATCGACGGCGCCGGCGACCTGAACGAGGAGACCCGGCTGCGCTACCGCTACCTGGACATGCGCCGCCCGGAGACCGCCGCGGCGCTGCGGGTCCGCTCCGAGGCCACCTACTTCGTGACCGACGTGCTGCGCCGCCACCGGTTCGTGTACGTGGAGACGCCCGACCTGACCCGGTCCACGCCGGAAGGGGCCCGGGACTTCCTGGTGCCGGTACGGCTGCGTCCCGGCCACTGGTACGCGCTGCCCCAGTCGCCGCAGCTGTTCAAGCAGCTGCTGATGGTCGGCGGCATGGAGCGGTACTGGCAGCTGGCCCGCTGTTTCCGGGACGAGGACTTCCGGGCCGACCGGCAGCCCGAGTTCACCCAGATCGACATCGAGATGAGCTTCATCACCCGGGAAGACGTCGTCGAGGTCGCCGAGGACCTGGTCGCCCGGCTGTGGTCGGAGGTCGTGGGCTACCAGATCCCGCGCCCCATCCCGCAGATGACCTACGCGGACGCGATGGCGCGGTTCGGCTCCGACAAGCCCGACCTGCGCTTCGGCCTGGAACTCACCGACCTGACCAGTTACTTCGCGCAGTCCTCGTTCCGGGTCTTCCAGGCCCCGTACGTGGGGGCGGTCGTGATGCCCGGCGGCGCCAGCCAGACCCGCCGGGAACTGGACAACTGGCAGGACTGGGCCAAGGCCCGGGGAGCGCGCGGGCTCGCCTACGTGCTCATCGGCGCCTCGGGCGAGGTCTCCGACTCCGGCCCCGTGGCCAAGCACCTGTCGGCGGAGGAGCGCGCCGGGCTGCCCGCCGCCGTGGCCGCCGGGCCCGGCGACGCGGTGTTCTTCGCGGCCGGGCCGCCGCAGCAGGCCCGGTCCCTGCTCGGCGCGGCCCGGCTGGAGATCGGCCACCGGCTGGCCCTCATCGACCCGGACGCCTGGGCCTTCACCTGGGTGGTCGACGCGCCGATGTTCGAGGAGGACGGGTCGGGCGGCTGGACCGCGGTGCACCACCCGTTCACCGCGCCGCTGCCGGAGTGGGCGGACAAGTTCGCCGACGAGCCAGGGGGCGCCCTCGCGGACGCCTACGACCTGGTCTGCAACGGCAACGAGATCGGCGGCGGCTCGATCCGTATCCACCGGCCCGCCATGCAGCAGAAGGTGTTCGACGTCATCGGGCTGTCCCGGGAGGAGGCCAGGTCGCAGTTCGGTTTCCTGCTCGACGCGCTGCGCTACGGGCCGCCGCCGCACGGCGGTATCGCGTTCGGCTGGGACCGCCTGATCATGCTGCTGGCCATGCGGGACACGATCCGCGACGTGATCGCCTTCCCCAAGGCGGCGTCCGGCGCCGACCCGCTCACCGGGGCGCCCACGCCGATCACTCCCGAGCAGCGGCGGGAGGCGGGCATCGACGTCATCGTGCCGCCGGGCGGCGAGACCCCGGATCCCGGCCCGCGGAACCTGGCCGCCCGGCCCTGAGGCCGCGGCCCTGAAGCCCCGCCCAGCCACCTGGTCCCCGCGCCGTGCAGGCCATGCCGCGCTGACGGATAGTGTCGGGGTGTGGTACGGGCAGGCAGCGCCGACGGCGGCCAGGCGGACAGCCTGTTCGACGCGGCCGGGGAAGAAGCGGCGCGGGCGGCGGCCCCGCTCGCGGTGCGGATGCGCCCCCGCACCCTGGACGAGGTGGTCGGCCAGCGGCACCTGACCGGTGCGGGGACGCCGCTGCGCAAGCTGGCCGAGAACGACGCGGGCATGTCCGTGGTGCTCTGGGGCCCGCCAGGTACCGGCAAGACCACCCTGGCCCACGTCATCAGCCAGGTCACCAGCAGGCGTTTCGTCGAGCTGTCCGCGGTCACCGCGGGCGTCAAGGACGTGCGCGCCGCGATCGAGAACGCCCGGCGCGAGCTGGGCCTGTCCGGTACCCAGACGGTGCTGTTCATCGACGAGGTGCACCGCTTCAACAAGGCCCAGCAGGACGCCCTGCTGCCGGCCGTGGAGAACCGGTGGGTCTCGTTCATCGGCGCCACCACCGAGAACCCGTCGTTCTCCGTGGTCGGGCCGCTGCTGTCCCGGTCGCTGCTGCTCACCCTGGAACCGCTCAGCGACGACGACATGCGCGCGGTGATCAGCCGCGCGCTGGCCGACGAGCGCGGCCTGGGCGGCTCGGTCAGCCTCGACGACCAGGCCCTGGACCACCTGATCCGGCTGGCCAGCGGCGACGCCCGGCGGGCGCTCACCTACCTGGAGTCCGCCGCGCTCGGCTTGCGCGAGGGCGCCACCATCGACGTCGACGTGCTGGAGCGGGCGGTGGACCGCGCCGTGGTCCGCTACGACCGCGCCGGCGACCAGCACTACGACGTGATCAGCGCGTTCATCAAGAGCATCCGGGGCAGTGACGCCGACGCCGCGGTCCACTACCTGGCCCGGATGATCGAGGCCGGCGAGGACGCCCGGTTCATCGCCCGGCGGCTGATCGTGCACGCCAGCGAGGACGTGGGGATGGCCGACCCGTCCGCGCTGGGCGTGGCGGTCGCCGCGGCCCAGGCCGTCGAGTTCGTCGGCCTGCCCGAGGCCCGGATCAACCTGACCCAGGCCACCATCCACCTGGCCCTGGCCCCGAAGTCCAATTCCGTGATCAAGGCGATCGGCGCGGCCGCCGCGGACATCCGGGCCGGGATGGCCGGGCCGGTGCCCGCGCACCTGCGCGACGCGCACTACCCGGGAGCGGCCCGGCTCGGCCACGGCCACGGCTACGCCTACCCGCACGACTACGCCGAGGGCGTGGTCACCCAGCAGTACGCACCGGACTCGCTGGCCAGCCGCACCTACTACGAGCCGTCACGGCACGGCGCCGAGGCGCGGTACGCGGAGCGCTCCGAGCGGATCAAGGCGATCCTGGGCCGCGCCCAGCCGGGCGGGCCGAGCCAACCGGACGGCCAGGCCCCGGACGGCCAGGGGCTGGAGGCGCAACGGCCAGACGGCCCGGGCCCGGAGGCGCAGCGGCCGGGCGAGCACGGCCGAGGCGGCCCAGGCGCCGACGGTCCCTGACCCGGCGGCCGGCGGAACCCCGGCGCGCCGGCCCGTTCAGTCGCGCGATGGGAAGGCCGCCTGGGAGATAAGGTCAGGCAGATGAAGGAGCAGGCATGCTGAACGCGGTATGGGTGGCGGTCATCATCGCCGCCGCGTGCTGGGCGGTCCTGGTGGCCGCCGCGGTCTACGTGCTGATCAAGCTGGCCAGGCTGATCACCCAGACGTCCGCGGCCGTGTCCGGGCTGCGGGAAGACAGCGACGCGGTGATCGCGCGCGCGCACGCCACCATCGACGCCACCGCCGGGCAGCTGAACCGGACCGACGAAATCACCGCGAGCATGGACCAGGTCGCCTCGGGCATGGCCGAACTCACCGGCCGGGTGACCGCGCTCGCGCCGCTGGCCCGGCTCGCGGCGGCCACCTCCGGCACCAAGCTCGCCCGCGTCTCGGCCTTCGTGTACGGCGTGCGGCACGCCGCGGAGTTGCGGGCGGCGGCCGCCGACGCCCGCCGCGCAGCTCCCGGCGGGCCAGGTACGCTCCGCAGAACGCTCGGGGGCCCGGTCATGATCCGCAGGCTGTTCTGGCTCTCTCTCGGCGCGGCGGTCGGGATCTCCGGCTACCGCCGGGTGACCGCCGCGGCCCGGGTCATCATGCCCGCCCCGCGGGCCCGGGAGCTGGCCCGGTTCGCCGGGGATGTGCGTGAGGGCATGGACATCTACCGCCAGCGCCAGCTACAGACGTCACGTCCCGCCCTCGAGGGGCGCACCGACCATGAAGAGGATGGCCGTTGATGGAGTCGGCAGAGATCGCCCGCCGTTTCCTTACCTATTTCTCCGAGCGCGGGCACACCGTGGTCCCGTCGGCGTCGCTGATCGCCGACGACCCCACCCTGCTCCTGGTCAACGCGGGGATGCAGCCCTTCAAGCCGTACTTCCTCGGCCAGGTCGAACCGCCCTTCAAGCGGGCCACCAGCTGCCAGAAGTGCGTCCGCACGCCGGACATCGAAGAGGTCGGCAAGACCACCAGGCACGGCACCTTCTTCCAGATGCTGGGCAACTTCTCCTTCGGTGACTACTTCAAGGACCAGGCCATCCCGTTCGCCTGGGAACTGCTCACCACCCCGGAGCGCGACGGCGGCTTCGGGTTCCCCGAGGACCGGCTGTGGGCCACCGTGTACCACGACGACGACGAGGCGGCCCGCATCTGGCGGGACGTGGTCGGCGTGCCGGAGAGCCGCATCCAGCGCCGGGGGATGGCGGACAACTACTGGTCCATGGGCGTGCCCGGCCCGTGCGGTCCCTGCTCGGAGATCTACTACGACCGGGGACCCGACTACGGGCGGGAGGGCGGCCCGGTCGCCGACGAGGACCGCTACCTGGAGGTGTGGAACCTCGTCTTCATGCAGTTCCTGCGCGGTGAGGGAGCGGGCAAGGAGGGCTGGCCCATCCTGGGTGACCTGCCCTCCCGCAACATCGACACCGGCATGGGCCTGGAGCGGATGGCCGCCATCCTGCAGGGCGTGGACAACATCTACGAGATCGACACGCTGTGGAAGGTGCTCGACCGGGCCGCGGAGCTGACCGAGCAGAAGTACGGCCGTGACCACCGGGTCGACGTGGCCCTGCGGGTGGTCGCCGACCACGTGCGGACCGCGGCCATGCTGGTGGCCGACGGGGTGCTGCCCTCCAACGAGGGACGCGGCTACGTGCTGCGCCGGATCCTGCGCCGCAGCGTCTACAACCTCCGGCTGCTGGCCGGCGGCCAGCGCGGCGGCGGCAGCGAGGGCCGCTACCTGCACGAGCTGGCCGGTACCGCGCTCGGCAGCCATGGCCGACCTGTACCCGGAGCTGGTCGAGGCGGCGCCACGGGTACTCGGGGTGATCGACGCCGAGGAGTCCACGTTCCTGTCCACGCTGCGCACCGGCTCGGCGATCTTCGACGCCGCGGTCGGCGAGAGCAAGCGGCGGGGGGCCGCCACGCTGTCGGGTGAGCAGGCCTTCCAGCTGCACGACACCTACGGCTTCCCGATCGACCTGACCCTGGAGATGGCCAGCGAGCAGGGCCTCGCAGGTGGACGAGGACGGCTTCCGGCGGCTGATGGCGGAGCAGCGCCAGCGGGCCAAGGCCGACTCCCTGGAGAAGAAGACCGGGAACGCGGACATCTCCGTGTTCGCCGGCCTGCTGGCCAAGTCCGGGCCGGTCGTCTTCACCGGGTACGACGAGATCTCCGGCGAGGCCACGGTCACCGGGCTGCTGGCCGGCGGGGTGAGCGTCCCCGCGGCGGGCGTGGGCACCGAGGTCGAGGTCATCCTGGACCGGACCCCGTTCTACGCCCAGGGCGGCGGCCAGCTCGCGGACGGCGGGGTGATCCGGGTGGCCAGCGCCCCCGGCGCGGCCGGCGGCGAGGTGGAGGTCCGCGACGTGCAGACCCCCGTGCCCGGGCTGATCGTGCACCGGGGCGTGGTCACCTCCGGGGAAGTGGTGGTCGGCGCGGCCGCCGAGGCGGAGCATCGACACCGAGCGCCGCCGGGCCATCTCCCGCTCGCACACCGCCACCCACATGGTGCACCGCGCGATCCGCGGCGCCCTCGGCGACGCCGCGGCCCAGGCCGGGTCGGAGAACTCACCCGGCCGCCTCCGCTTCGACTTCACCGCCGCGGGCGCTGTCCCGCCGGCCGTGCTGCGCGACGTGGAGGACGAGGTCAACACGGTCCTCATCGACGACCTCGCGGTCCGGGCGTTCGTCACGCCCATCGACGAGGCGCGGTCCATGGGCGCGATCGCCCTGTTCGGGGAGAAGTACGGCGACGAGGTCCGCGTGGTCGAGGTCGGTGACTACTCCCGCGAACTGTGCGGGGGCACCCACGTGGCGCACTCCGGCCAGCTCGGGCTGATCAAGATCCTCGGCGAGTCGTCCATCGGCACCGGCGTGCGCCGCGTGGAGGCGCTGGTCGGCACGGACGCCTTCCGCTACCTGGCCCGGGAGAGCGTCCTGGTCAGCCAGCTGACCGAGCAGCTCAAGACGCGCCGTGAAGACCTGCCGGACCGGATCGCCTCGCTGGTCAGCCGGCGTCCGGGAGGCCGAGCGTGACCTGGACCGGCTGCGCAGCGCGCAGATCCTGGGCGGCGCGGCCGAGCTGGCCGGGCAGGCCGAGGAGGTGGGCCCGGTCGCGCTGGTCGCCTACCAGGTCCCGGACGGCACGACCGCGGACGACATCCGCAAGCTCGCCCTGGACGTCCGGGGCCGGTTCCCGCAGCAGCGGCCCGCCGTGGTGATGATCGCGGGCGTCCCGGCGGACCGGCCCGCGGTCGTCGTCGCGGTCAACGAGGCCGCCCGGGCGCTGGGCCTGGCCGCCGGGGCGCTGGTCCGCAGCGCGGCTCAGGTCCTGGGCGGGGGCGGCGGCGGCCGTGACGACATCGCCCAGGGCGGCGGCGCGCCGCAGGGCGACCAGGCCAGCCAGGCCATCTCCAGCGCATTTGAGGCGGTTCGTGCGGTTGTCAGAGACATGGCATGATCCGGTGGCGTACGGTTAAGCCGTGCTGCCGCCAACCCGTTGCGCGAACGAGACCGCAGGGCTTCGGAGCTCGCGCTTGAGGACTGGCGTGCGACTCGGCATCGACCCTGGATCAGCCCGGATCGGCGTGGCCCGCTGCGACCCGGACGGCCTGCTGGCCAGTCCGCTGGCCACCGTCCCGCGCGGCCCCGGCGACCTGGATCGCCTGGTCGCGATCGCGCTGGACCACGAGGCGGTCGAGGTCATCGTCGGCCTGCCGACCGGCCTGTCCGGACGTGAGGGCGCCGCGGCCGCCGCGGCCCGGACGTTCGCCGACGCCCTGGCCGGCCGCCTGGTGCCGATCCCGGTGCGGCTGGTGGACGAGCGGTTCACCACCGTCCTGGCCCACGAGGCGCTGCGCCAGGGAGGCAAGGGCGGACGGGCCCGGCGGCAGGTCGTGGACCAGGCGGCCGCCGCCCTGCTGCTGCAGGGCGCCCTGGACGCCGAGCGGGCCGCCGGCCGGCCGCCCGGCGAGATCGTTCCGCCCGGCCCCGGGACGGAAGGGTGAGCCGGCACGGGCGCCGGCGGGACCCAGGGAGACGACGACCAGTGGGGGCCGGGGGACTACCCCCCGCAAGACGCCGACGAGTCCTTTGCCCCCGGTGGCTACGGCCAGGGCCGGCGTGACTGGTCGCGCAACCCCATCGCCACCGCCGACACGGGAGACTTCCCGGTCACGGACTCAAGCCTGCCCCCCGCCTCCTACCCGCGGGAGCCGGGCGGCCGGCCGGGCGAAGCGTTCGACTGGGGCCCCGACCCGCTGGGTCTCGACTCGCGCGGTTCCGGTCAGCGCGGCGGTTCCGGTCAGCGCGGCGGCTACGACCAGTCCGGCGGTTTCGACCAGCGGGGCGGCGGTGGCTTCGACCAGTCCGGCGGCTTCGGTCAGTCCGGCGGTTTCGACCCGCGCAACGGCGGCCGGGCTGACCGCCCGCCCCAGCCCGAGCCCATGGCCCCCGACCCCTGGGCCCCGCAGTCCTGGGAGCCCCCGTCCTGGGACCGGGCGTCCTGGGACTCCGCGTCGACCGGCCCGGCCGGCTGGGTCAACCCGCCCGGGTCCGCCCCCGACTGGTCGGAGCACGGTGACCCGCGCGGCGTGGCGCCAGGCAGCTACGACGACGACCTGCAGGCCGGGGAACTCCCGCCGCTGCCCCCGGGCCCGATGCCGGGCTCCGGGCATCCTTCCGGCCCGCTCCCGCCGCTGCCGGAGTCTGACTACCTGTGGGGCGAGCCGGCGGCTGACCCGCTGCCCCCCGCAGGCCGGCGGTCCAGGCGTGACCAGGACCAGCCCCGCCGCAGCAGCGCCGCCCGCCGCGGGCCTGCCCGGCCGGCTACCAGACCGGTCCAGCCGGTTATCCGAAGGCCCGGCTGGCTACCCCGGCGACCCGGCTGGCTACCCCGGCGATCCCGGCTGGCTACCGGGACGATCCGGCTGCCTACCCGCCGGACCAGGACGAACCGGCGGACCACCCGGGCCGGTCAGGCCGGGGGCGCCGCCGCCGCCGCGCCGAACCAGATGTCGGCCGGGGTCATCCGGGGTATGAGGGCTACGTGGATGACCCGCGTGACCTGGACATGGCCCCCGATCCGGGGCAGGAATCCCGGGACTACGCCCCCTCCGGGGGCTGGTACCCGGGCGAGGAAGAGCCGCACGCCTGGGCCGGGGACGGCGAAGGCAGTGACCTGCTGCCCGGGCTGGACCCGGAGCAGGGATCCCGCGGAGGCACCGGCGGGGGATCCGGCGGCAAAGCCCGCAAGAAGGGGCGCAGGCGCGTCCGGATCATCCTGCTCGCCATCCTGACCGTCTTCGTCCTGGTCGTCGTGGCCGCCGGGGGAGTCGGCTACCACTACTACAAGACGTACATCGCCCCGCCGGACTTCTCCGGCGCGGGCACCGGCAGCGTGGTCGTCCAGATCAAGCCGGGCCAGTTCGCCGACCAGATCGGCCTCACCCTGGCCAGCGACGGCGTGGTGGCCAGCGCGCGGGCCTTCTCCAACGCGGCCAAGGACAGCCCCCAGGGCAACGCGCTCGAGCCGGGCTACTACCAGGTGCACAAGCACATGAAGGCCTCGCTGGCCCTGGCCCTGCTGCTCAAGCCGTCCTCACGCGTGCAGACCAAGGTCACGGTCCCAGAGGGCTTCCGGGTCGCGCAGATCATCGCGCTGCTGGGCCAGGAGACCGGGAACCTCAAGGGGTACGAGCAGGCCATCGCGCATCCCGCCGATCTCGGCCTGCCCGCCTTCGCCAACGGCAAGCCGGAGGGGTACCTGTTCCCGGCCACCTACGAGGTCCAGCCGAAGACCCCGCCGGCCGCCGTGCTCAAGGGCATGGTGACCCAGTTCAAGGCGAACGCGCAGAGCATCGGGCTGCCGGCCGCCGCGGCGCAGCGGCCAGGAGTCGCAGGCTGCGGTCATCACCGTGGCGAGCCTGCATCGAGGCCGAGGGCAAGCGCCGCAGGACTTCCGCAAGATCGCCGAAGTCATCTACAACCGGCTCAACATGCACCGATGAAGCTGCAGCTCGACACGACCGTCCTGTACGGGATGTCGCTGGCGCACAAGAGCGGGTTCAGCACCAACTTCGCGTCCCCGTACAACACCTACCTGCACGCGGGCCTGCCGCCCGGGGCCGATCGACAACCCGGGGAACCTGGCCATCCAGGCCGCGCTGCACCCGGCTCATGGCAGCCTACCTGTACTTCCTGACCATCGACTCGAAGTCCGGGCAAGACGCTGTTCTTCACCAACGCGCAGCCTTCAACGCCGCGGTCGCGCAAGTACGGCAGCACCGGCGGCGGCACCGGCTCCCGCACCGGTTCGGGCTGAACGCCAGGATCATGAAAGCCGCGGTTCTCGGCTCTCCGATCGCTCACTCGCTGTCGCCGGTCCTGCACCGTGCGGGGTACCAGGCGCTGGGCCTGGACGGCTGGGCCTATCAGGCGATCGAGTGCGACGAGGCCGGCCTGCCCGCGCTGATCGGGCGGTGCGGGCCGGACTGGGCCGGGCTGTCCCTGACCATGCCGCTCAAGCGCGCGGTGCTGCCCCTGCTCGACGAAGCCGGGCCGCTGGTGGCCGAGGTCGGCGCGGCCAACACGGTGATCTTCGACGCCGGCCGCCGCCAGGGTCATAACACCGACGTCCCGGGCATGATCGCGGCGCTGGCCGAGAGCCTGCCGCCCGCGGCGGACGGCGGCCCGGAGTCCCTCGCGTCGCTGGCCCGGGGCGGTGACCCGGCGGCGCTCATCCTGGGCGCAGGCGCGACCGCCTGCTCCGCACTGGCCGCGGTGCGCGGGCTCGGCCTCACGCAGGCCACGGTGGCCGTCCGCGACCCGCGGCGGGCCGCCACCCTGCAGGCCGCCGCGGACCGGCTCGGCATGGACGTCCGGCTCGTCTCGTTTGACGACCCGGGAGTCACCGCTCCCGGTCTGCTCATCGCCACCACTCCGGCCGGGGCGGCCGATATCTATTCCCAACGGATCGAGGCCGGTGTACTCACCCCGCGCTGCGTCCTCGACGTGGTGTACCACCCGTGGCCGACCCGGCTGGCCGTCGCGGCCGAGCGGTCCGGGGCGCCCGTGGCGGGCGGGTTCGCGCTGCTGCTGCACCAGGCCGCCCGGCAGTTCGAGCTGATGACGGGCAAGCCCGCGCCGCTTGAGGCGATGCGGGCCGCCGGGCTCGCCGCCCTCGCCCGGCCACCCGCAGTCTCGGCGGGTAAACAGACGGAGCCGGGCCCGTAGTCTCAGTGGGAAATCACGCCGGCGGGTAAGCGGAGCCGGGCCCGTAGGCCCGGCGGGGCAAGCACGGCCTGGAATACCCAGCGGGCCTGGATTGCTGTTACTCTTACCAGACGACCAGCCTGGCACTCGCGTGCCGGGCGTGTAAGCGGAGGACCACCTCCCACCTGGCCGGCCTTTGGCTGGCGGGTAAGGCTGCCGGCTTCCGGGCCGGCGAGCCAGGCCGGGCGAGTGACCCCGATCCTGTACTGGAGCGGGCCGCGGTCCGGGCGGTCGCGTCCCTGACGAGGTTATGTTCTCGCCGGGCGGTGCGGCTTTGGTGGGCTCCGCATGCACTCGATGCGGAGCCTTTTTCGTGCGGCGGCAGATCCGCCGCACCCGGGCCCCGCGGACATGGTCGCAGCGCACCCGCCCGGGCACCCGGCCCAGGCGGTGGACTTAGACCCATGGAGGTCACATCAGCGCCGAACCCCGTATCAACGATCGGATCCGCGTACCCGAAGTGCGGCTCGTTGGCCCTAACGGCGAGCAGGTCGGGATCGTTGCACTGAACGATGCGCTCCGGCTGGCCCAGGAAGCGGACCTCGACTTGGTGGAAGTCGCGCCCACGGCGCGCCCGCCGGTCTGCAAGCTCATGGACTACGGCAAGTTCAAGTACGAGTCCGCGCTCAAGGCCAGGGAATCGCGCAAGAATCAGGCGCAGACGGTCATCAAGGAGATCAAGCTCCGGCCGAAGATCGACCCGCACGACTACGGGACCAAGAAGGGTCACGTTGAGCGGTTCCTCAAGCAGGGCGACAAGGTCAAGGTAACGATCATGTTCAGGGGGCGTGAGCAGTCCCGGCCGGAACTCGGGTTCCGGCTGCTGCAGCGCCTGGCCGGCGATGTGGAGGAGCTCGGCTTCGTGGAAGCCCAGCCCAAGCAGGACGGCCGCAACATGATCATGGTGATCGGACCGCACCGCAAGAAGAGCGAGTCCAAGGCAGAACGCTCGTCACGGGAGGCCGAGGAAGAGGCGGAGGCAGTGGCAGCACGTCCGGTGCCACGGCAGCGCCGCCCCGCGGCCGCCCCGGCCTCCGCGCAGGCTCGTCCCGCGGCCCCGGCGGCCAGTGACGACGGCTCCGGCCAGGCAGGAGCCTGACCAGGGCACCGCGTAGCTCGCCTAGCCTTGAGCGGCACGGGCACGGCCGCATGACGGCGTGCCCCGGCCGCGTAGGACAACTGTGCCCGCAGGCACACGACGATGGAGACGACGGCCACCATGCCGAAGATGAAGACGCATAGCGGTACCGCCAAGCGGTTCCGGATCACCGGCCGCGGCAAGGTGATACGCCGCCGCGCCAACATGAACCACCTGCTCGAGCACAAGTCGAGCCGTCGGACCCGGCGGCTGGGCAAAGACCTGGTGGTCGACGCCGCAGACACGAAGAAGATCAAGAAGATGCTGGGGAAGTAGCCCAGCCCGCCTCCAGGGAGATATGAAATGGCACGCGTGAAGCGGGCGGTCAACGCCCACAAGAAGCGCAGGGTCGTCCTTGAGCGGGCGAGCGGCTACCGTGGCCAGCGGTCACGGCTGTACCGCAAGGCCAAGGAGCAGGTCCTCCACTCGATGACGTACGCCTACCGGGACCGTAAGGACCGGAAGGGCGACTTCCGCCGGCTGTGGATCCAGCGGATCAACGCTGCCGCCCGCGCGGACGGCATCACCTACAACCGCTTCATCCAGGGGCTCCGGCTCGCGGAGGTCGAAGTGGACCGCCGCATGCTCGCCGAGCTCGCGGTCAGTGACCCGGCGGCGTTCTCCGCGCTGGTCGAGGTGGCCAAGGCCGCGCTGGCCGAGGCCGGCCCGGACGCCGACACCGCGGCGGCCTGACGCCCTCGTGGCCTGGGTCGAAGCGGCCTGCGCCGTGCTGGAGACCTGCGCCGCGTGATGCTGCCCGTCGGCGCCGAGCTCACCAGCATCCGCTCACCGCGGGTCAAGGCGGCCCGCCAGCTCGCCAAGCGGGCGCTCCGGCAGCGGGCCAGGCAGTTCCTGGCCGAGGGGCCGCAGGCGGTGGGCGAGGCGCTGGCGGCGGGCGGCGTGGTGACCCAGCTGTTCGTGACGGCCGCCGCGCAGGCCCGCTACGCGAGACCTCATCGGGCTCGCGGCCGGGCAGGGTGCGGACGTGCACGCGGTGAGCGGCGAAGTCATGACCGAGCTGGCCCAGACCATCACCCCGCAGGGGGTGCTGGCCGTC
The DNA here is from genome assembly GCA_963781085.1 of uncultured Actinomycetes bacterium. Taxonomy (GTDB): domain Bacteria; phylum Actinomycetota; class Actinomycetes; order Streptosporangiales; family Streptosporangiaceae; genus RYN-230. The sequence continues at coordinate 6,222 of CAWAES010000036.1, read as the reverse complement.
TGCCGGTTCGTCGACGTCCGCCTCGACCAGCTCAGCGCTGGCCCGCCCGGGCTGGCCCTCGCGGTCGTCCTGGCCAACGTCCGGGACCCGGGCAACGCCGGCACCGTCCTGCGCACCGCTGACGCGGCCGGTGCGGGCGGGGTCGTCTTCGCCGGGTCGTCGGTGGATCCGTACAACAGCAAGTGCGTCCGCGCGTCCGCCGGAAGCCTGTTCCACCTTCCGGTGGTGACCGGCCCGCCGGTGGCGGACGCGGTGCGCGCCTTGCGGGAGCGCGGCCTGCGGGTGCTCGCCGCGGACGGCGGGGCGGGCACCACGCTGGACGACCTGCAGTCGGCCGGGCTGCTCAGCCAGCCCACCGCCTGGCTGTTCGGCAACGAGGCCTGGGGGCTGCCCGGCGACGTCCTCGACCTGGCCGACGACGCCGTGGCCGTGCCCATCTACGGCCGGGCCGAGAGCCTGAACCTGGCCGCCGCGGCGGCGGTATGCCTCTACGCCTCGGCCCGCGCGCAGGTGCCACTCGGCGCGGGCCGGCGGCGCCGCGGCAAACCTGACGGAGCTGTGACGTCCCCCGAACAGCCCGCCCTGGGGGCTGCCGCATCACGCGGCGCAGGCGCTAGAGTCTGATCACGTTGCGTCATTCACGGGAACTCACCCAGGAGCCGGACGGAGGCGGCGGTCAAGTGGACAGGTTCAGGCCCGACTCGGCGGTCGCCGCCCTGGCGAGCGTGCCCGCTGGCCAGGTCGTGGCCTCGGGCGGACTGGTCTGTGCCGATGACCTGCCCGACGGGCTCGTGGTGGCCGACCACCTGGGCCGGATCGTGGTGTTCAACCAGGCCGCTACCCGGCTGACCGGGATCGCCGCGCTGAACGCGCTGGGCCGGGACGTCCGGCAGGTACTCCCGCTGCGCGACTCCGAGGATCGCAGCTGGTGGGCGTGCGTCGACCCGTACCGGGGGCTGTCCACCCGGACCCGTCATCCGGAACTGCCGCTCTACCTGCCCGACGGCGCCGAGTTCCTGGTCACCATGGGGTACGTGCGGGTGCCACGCTGCGCCCCGGGCACCGGGCAGGACTGGCCCGGCCCGGTCCAGCCGGGTGACGTCCAGCGCATCGCCCTCAGCCTGCGCGGCACGCAGCAGCGGATCCGCCTGGAGCGCACCCGCGCCGACCTGGTCTCCACCGTCGCTCACGAGCTGCGGTCCCCGCTGACCAGCGTGAAGGGTTTCACCGCCACGCTGCTGGCCAAATGGACGCGGTTCACCGACGACCAGAAGCGGGTGATGCTGGAGACGGTCAATGCCGACGCGGACCGGGTGACCCGGCTCATCACCGAGCTGCTGGACGTATCCCGGATCGAGGCCGGCCGCATCGAGGTGCACCGCCAGCTGGTGGACCTCGGGCAGCGCGCGGAGAAGATCGTCGCGGGCCGGGTCGCCGCCGGTGACCCGCCGGACCGGTTCCGGATCGAGGCCTCCGAGGAGTTGCCGGAGACCTGGCTCGACGCGGACAAGGTTGACCAGATCCTCGGCAACCTCGTCGAGAACGCCGTCCGGCACGGGGCTGGTACCGTGACGATTGTGATACAGCCGGTGGACGACCCTCCTGCCCGGGCGCTGAGCCGCGCGGGCAGTGCCGGCCCGGTGAACGGTTCCGTTACTGGTCATGGTTCTGCTGGCGGTTCCGCTGGGGCACCCGCGGTTGCGGTCGCGGTGCGCGACGAGGGTGACGGGGTGCCGCCTGAGCTGGTGCCGCGGATCTTCCGGCAGTTCTGGCGCGCGAAGCGCCGCGGCGGTGCCGGGCTCGGCCTGTACATCGTGAAGGGCCTGGTCGAAGCGCATGGGGGGACGATCACCGTGCAGCGCGCGCCCGGTGGCGGCGCCGAGTTCCGATTTATCATGCCCGCCGGGCTGCCCGACTTCGGGTAGGCGGGGGGCGGAATGCGGCGGCCCGGGGCCTGACCCCGGCCGGCGGGCCGGGTGGCCCGCGAGCCCGCTGCTCCGCGACCCGCCCCGGTGGGCCCCTGGCCAGGCGACGGCCGCGCCGCGCCCAGCCGTTCGCGACGATGATGGGCGCCAGCCCAGACCGACTTTCCCTTTCCTAACCCGGCCGCAGGAAGCAGGACGATGTCCGCACCAAATAAGCAGTACGACCCCGTGGAGGTGGCGAGCTTGTCTCCGGGGGAGGTCTCCCGCATGAGGGACGAGGCGCTCGCCGCCGTCGCCGCGGCGACGACGCTCGACGAGCTCAAGGCCGCCCGGCTGGCGCACGCCGGGGACCGCTCGCCGTTGCGCCTGGCCAACGCCGAGATCGGCGCCCTTCCCCCGCGGGCGCGGGCCGAGGCCGGAAAGCGCGTCGGCGCCACGATGCGTGAGGTCAACGAGGCGCTCACGACCCGGCAGCAGGTCCTGGAGGAGGAGCGCGACCAGCGGGTCCTGATCGAGGAGGCCGTGGACGTCACGCTGCCCTGGGGCCACCAGCCCCGGGGGGCCAGGCACCCGGTCACCACGGTCAGCGAGCGGCTGTCCGACGTCTTCGTGTCCATGGGCTACGAGGTCGCCGAAGGCCCTGAGGTCGAAGACGAGTGGTACAACTTCGACGCGCTCAACTTCCCGCCCGACCACCCGGCCCGGGAGATGCAGGACACGCTGTTCGTGGCGGGTCCGGACGGCACCGAGCACTCGGGCATGGTGCTGCGGACGCACACCTCGCCGGTCCAGATCCGGGCCATGCTCACCCGGCCACTCCCGTTGTACGTGGTCAGCCCGGGCCAGTGCTACCGCAACGAGGCCCAGGACGCCACCCACAGCCCGGTCTTCCACCAGATCGAGTGCCTGGCGGTTGACGAGGGGCTGACCATGGCCGACCTGCGCGGCGCGGTCCAGGCCTTCGTGGACGCCCTGTTCGGCGAGGGACTGCGCACCCGGCTGCGGCCGGACTACTTCCCGTTCACCGAGCCGTCCGCCGACGTCTCCATGGAATGCCACGTCTGCCGGGGCGCGTCGACCAGGCCCGGCGGGACGCCCTGCCGGGTGTGCCGGTCCCAGGGCTGGATCGAGCTGGCCGGCTGCGGCATGGTCAACCCGAAGGTGCTCATCGCGTGCGGCATCGACCCGGACCGCTACAGCGGCTTCGCGTTCGGCCTCGGCATCGAGCGGGCCCTGATGGTCCGGCACGGCGTGACCGACATCAGGGACACCCTCGAAGGTGACGTCCGGTTCAGCCGGGCGTTCGGGGTGGAGGCCTGATGCGCGTCTCACTGAACTGGGTGCTCGAGGTGGCCGGCGTGGACGCCGGCACCGATCCGGCGGAAGCGGCCCGCCGCCTCACCGCGGCGGGCCTGGAAGTCGAGTCGGTCCAGCAGGTCGGGCACGACATCGAGAAAGTCGTGGTCGCCGAGGTCACCGAGATCGAGGAACTCACCGGCTTCAAGAAGCCGGTCCGGTACTGCCAGGTGGACACGGGCAGCGGCGAGCCGCGCGGTGTCGTCTGCGGCGCGGTCAACTTCGCGGCCGGGGACCGGGTACCGCTGGCCCTGCCCGGGGCCCGGCTGCCCGGCGGGTTCGAGATCGGCGCCCGGAAGACCTACGGGCACATCTCGGAGGGGATGATCTGCTCCGCCGCCGAGCTTGGCATCGGTGAGGACCATTCCGGCATCCTGGTGCTGCCGCCGGACGCCCCGCTGGGTGCCGACTTCGTGCAGTACGCCGGGCTCGACGACCACGTGCTCGACATCGCGGTCACCCCGGACCGGGGCTACGCGCTCTCGGTCCGCGGCGTGTCCCGGGAGCTGGCCACGTCCTACGGGGTCCGGTTCACCGACCCGGCCGACGCTGACCTGCCGGCCGACTTCGCGGCCGTCTCCGACCAGGTGCACGCGGCCAGCATCGGCGACCCCACCGCGTGCGACCGGTTCGTGCTGCGCCAGGTGCGCGGCTTCGACCCGGCCGCGGCCACGCCGCTGCGGATGCGGGTCCGGCTGGCCCGGGCCGGCCTGCGCACCGTGTCCCTGGCCGTGGACGTCACCAACTACCTGATGCTCGAGCTGGGCCAGCCGTTGCACGCGTTCGACGCCGACCGGCTCAGCGGGCCCATCGTGGTCCGCCGGGCCGAGCCGGGGGAGAAGCTGGAGACCCTCGACCACGTGCTGCGCGACCTCGACCCCGACGACGTGGTGATCACGGACTCCTCCGGCCCCATCTCGATGGCCGGCACCATGGGCGGCCTGTTCACCGAGATCTCCGGGCCTACGTCCAACCTGGTGATCGAGGCCGCGCACTTCGAAGCCCGGGCGATCGCCCGGGAGAGCCGCCGGCACCGGCTGTTCAGCGAGGCGTCCTACCGGTTCGAGCGGGGCGTGGACCGTGAGCTGCCGCTGCGGGCGTCGGCCAAGGCGGTAATGCTGCTGGCCGGCCTGGGCGGCGGGACGGCCGTGCCCGGCTGCACCCACGCCCAGGTGGAGGTGCCGCAGGTCTCGATCACCATGGCCGTGGACTACCCGGACAAGGTGGCCGGCACGGTGTACGGCCGCGACGCCGTGCTGCGCCGGCTGCACGACGTGGGCTGCGCGGTGGCCGAGCCGGCCAGCTGGCCCAGGAGCCCGACGCGGACAGCGCGACCGCCCCGGCCCGCCGCTCCGCCAGCTCCGGCGCGAACCGCTACCAGCGCCCTGACCACGGCAAGCATGACCGCAGCAAGCAGATGCTGGCGGTCATGCCGCCGTCCTGGCGGCCGGACCTGCAGTACCCATGGGATCTGGCCGAGGAGGTCATCCGGCTCGAGGGCTACGAGAACGTCCCGGTGCGCACGCCGCGCGCCGCGGCCGGCCGCGGGCTCACCGAGCGTCAGCGGCTCCGCCGCACCACCGGCCGCTCCCTGGCCGGGTCCGGCTACGTCGAAGTGCTCAGCCAGCCGTTCAGTTCCGCGGCCGACTTCGACCGGCTGCTGCTGCCCGAGGACGACCCGCGGCGCCGGGCCCCGAGGATCGCCAACCCGCTCAACGACGACGAGCCGCTGCTGCGCACCATGGTGCTGCCGGGCCTGCTGCGGGTGGCGGTCCGCAACATCGGGCGGGGCTTCGCCGACATCGGGCTGTTCGAGACCGGGCGGGTCTTCCTGCAGCACCAGGGCGGCCCGCGCACCGCTCCTATCCTGCGCGTCGACCGGGGGCCGTCGGTGGCGGAGGTGGCCACCCTGGAAGCAGCGCTGCCCGATCAGCCGCTGCACATCGCGGCCGTGGTCACCGGCCAGCGCGACCTGGACGGCTGGTGGGGCGAGGGGCGCCCAGCGTGCTGGGAGGACGCCGTGGAGGCCGCCCGGCAGGTCCTGCGGGACAACCGGGTCCCGTTCCGGGTCCGGGCCGACCAGACCGCGCCCTGGCACCCGGGCCGCTGCGCCGCGCTGTTCGTCCAGGCCGAGGAGGGCCAAGACTGGCTGGCCGGGTACGCGGGGGAACTGCACCCGCGGGTCATCGCCGCGTTCGGCCTGCCGCCCAGGACCGCGGCCATGGAACTGGACCTGTCGGTGATCGAGACCGCCGCGGCGGCGCTCGGGCCGGTCGAGGCCCCGGTGATCTCGCCGTACCCGGTAGCCACCCAGGACGTCGCGCTGCTGGTGCCCGAGAGCGTGCCCGCCGCGGACGTGCAGGCGGCCCTGGTCGACGGTGTCCAGGGCAGTGACTACGCGGGGCTGCTGGAGGACGTTCACTTGTTCGACGTCTACACCGGGGAGCAGGCCGGGCCGGGGCGTAAGTCCCTGGCCTACACGCTGCGCTTCCGGGCGCCGGACCGGACCCTGACGGTGGAAGAGACCACCGCGGCGCGGGACGCCGCCGTGGCGGAGGCCGCCCGCCGGGTGGGGGCGGAGTTGCGCGGGGCCCCCTGAGCCGCCCCGGCCCGGCCTTCCGCGCTCGGCGCTCCCTGGGCGAGGGCCGCGGTCGGCGCGCCCTTTTCTTGACAAAAACGGCGCTGCGGAATCGTATGTCGGTAACGTTCCTACTGGAGGTCGGTAGCCGATCACGGATCGTAATCGGGGGGCGGAGGTCGCCGGCGCCAGCTGACTGACGGCCGCAGCGCAGCGGCGGGGGGGGACGGCCTGAAGGAGGAGCAGATCGCAAGCGGGGAATCCAGGATCCCGTGAACGACCAGACCCCGCCCGGCAGGGTCGCTGCGCCGCAGCCCTCGACCTTCCGCCAGGTCTTCGGGGTCTCGGAGTTCCGGGCGCTGT
>CAWAES010000035.1:0-115189 GCA_963781085.1 uncultured Actinomycetes bacterium | reverse complement strand
CATCTACGATTTGCATAAGACGGCTTAGCACGGGTATCTACGTAGCAGGACGTTTTCAACTACAGAAGACGCAAGGCGCGATCATGGAATTTCGGGTGCTCGGGCCAGTAGAGCTGTGGTCGGCGGGGCAGCAATATGATCTTGGGCCGACCAGAGTGCGGTCTGTCCTGGCCATCCTCGCGCTCGCGCCGCGCACATTAGTGCCGACGGACGTACTCATTGACCGGCTGTGGGATACCCAGCCTCCGGCAAAGGCCCGGGAGAGCCTTTCGGTCTACGTGACCCGGCTCCGGGGATCACTACGGCAGGCCATTGGCGAGAGCATCCGCCTTACCGGGCGCGACAGCGGCTATGAGCTTGACGTCGACCCGGAAACGATTGACCTGCACCAGTTCCGTCGCTTGCGCCGGCAAGCTGACGCATTGGCCGCGAACGGCGACGCCGACCACGCGGCCCTGGCCCTGCGCGAGGCGGACGGGCTGTGGCGCGGTCAGGCGTTCGCGGGGATCCGCGGCGACTGGATGGCCAGGATGCGGGACAGTCTCGAGGAGGAACGCCGGGCGGCCATCCTGAAGCGCATCGAGTGCGAGCTGGAACTTGGCCGGCACGCCGACCTGGTCGGTGAGCTCCACCACCTGCTGGCCCAGTACCCGCTGGACGAAGCGTTCATCGCACACCAGATGACGGCCCTGTACGGCAGCGGCAGGCCCGGTGAGGCGCTCAGCCTCTACCGGGATCTCCGCAGCCGCCTCATCGAGGAGGAGGGCACCGAGCCGGGGCCGGTGCTGGCCGAGCTTCATCAGCGCATCCTGCGCCACGACCCCCAGCTGGCGGTGCGGCCCACCAGCCCGGGCCAGGGCCGGATCCTGCGGCCGGACACGCTGCCGCCCGGGACGTCGGAGTTCGTGGGGCGCAGCGAGGAACTCGAGCGACTCACCCGCGAGGACGGTGAGACCCCGCGAGTCAGTGTCATCGAGGGCCTGGCCGGGGTCGGGAAGACCGCGCTGGCGCTGCAGGCGGCCCGCACGATGGCCGGGCAGTACCCCGACGGGACGTTCTACCTCAACCTGCACACCCACGATCCGGGGCACCCCTCGCTCGACGCGACGGAGGCGCAGCATCGCCTGCTCCGGATGCTGACCGCGCCGGCCACCCAGATACCCGACACCCCCGCGGAACGCGCCGCACTGCTGCGGGCCCAGCTGGGCCGCCGTCGCGCCGTCGTCATCCTCGACGACGCCGACGCCGACGACCAGATCCGCCCGCTGCTGCCTGAGGCGGGCCAGTGCCTGATCCTCATCACCACCCGGCGCAAGCTGCCTGGCCTGGCAGGCGCCCGCGCGCTGACCCTGGACGCGCTGTCCATCGACGATGCGATCACGTTGTTCCAGCGGGTCGCGGGGCACGACAGGGCCCCGGAGGACGGGGAGGCCGCTATGGCCGTGGAGCTGTGCGGGCGGCTGCCGCTCGCGATCCAGCTCGCCGCGGGCGGGCTCGCGCAGGACGACCCGCCCCGGCTCGGCGACCTGGTCGAGGAACTCTCGCACTCGGCCGCGCGCTCCGCGGACCCGGGATCGGCCAGCCCGGAGGTGATGTCGGCCTTCGATCTTGCCTACCGCTCGCTGGAGCCGGCCCACCAGCGGTTCTTCCGGCGGCTGGGGATGAGCCCCAGCGCCCACATCAGCCCGCAGGCGGCGGCCGCGCTGGGGGGCGGCACCCTCGCCGAAGCGGAAGAGGCTCTCGCCGCCCTGCTCGACCACCACCTGCTGGCGCGGGCTCCGGCCGGGCAGTTCCGGTTCCACGACCTCATCCGCGGCTACGCGGCCCTGCGCGCGGCGCACGAGGACCCCCGGTCTGAGCAGAGGCAGGCCGTCGGCAGACTGCTCGACTACTACCTGCGCACCGCGGACGAGGCTGACCAGCTGCTCCATCCGTTCCGGCACCGGACGCCGGTACCACGGCCCCGTCCGGCGGCCGCGAGTTCCGCCCTGAGCACCCAGCAGGACGCCGCAGGCTGGCTGGAATCGGAGTGGCACAACATCCTGCAGGCCGCCCAGTACGCGGGCCGGCACGAATGGAAGAAGAAGTGCGCGGACCTCACCCACGCGCTGGCCGGCTTCATGGAGGTCAGGGCGTACTGGGACGAGGCGATCGCGGCCCACACGCTGGCCCTGCAGGCCGGCCGCGACCTCGCCGACCCAGCCAGGACGGCCCGGGCCGCGCTGGAGCTGAGCGAGGTGAGCCAGCAGACGGGCCGCTACGAGGTGGCCCTTCCACTGGCCGAGGACGCCGCCGAGATCTACCGGTCGCTGGCCGACCGGCGCGGCGAGGCCGACGCCCTCGAGCAGATCGGCATGGCCCACCAGCGGGCCGGACGTTCCCGTGAGGCACTCGCCTATTTCCAGGAAGCACGCATTCTCTATCTCTACATCGCCGACCAGCACGGGGTGGCCACCACGCTCAGCCATTCCGGGATCGCTTCCTGGCAGCTCGGGCGATATCCCGACGCGCTGGAGCACCTGGATGAGGCGCTTTCGGTCTACCGAAAGGTCGGCGACCGGCGCGGCGAGGCCAAGACGCTGAATAATCTGGGCAGAATGCAGTTGTACCTCGGTTATCACCGGGACGCGCTTGAGGGATACCAGAAGTCACTGGAAATATTCCGCCAGATAGGCGGCCCGCAGAACGAGGCGATCCTGTACCACAATATCGGGGCTGTCTATCATTACAAGGGGAGCTACGACGACGCGCTCACCGCTTACGGGCACGGCCTCTCCATCTACCATGACATCGGCGACCTCCTCAATGAGGCCGGCGTCCTCAACGAAATCGGTGCGGTCTACCAGAGCGCGGAGCGTTTCGACGAGGCGCTGATCTGCCACCAGAAAGCACAATCGGTCGCCGAGGAGATCGGAAATCTGAATCAGCAGGCCACCGCCCTGCGCGGGATAGCCGGCGTGCGCCGCGGATCCGGCCAGTACGGCGAGGCTGCCGATCTCTACCAGACCGCTCTCCGGCTGGCCCGGGAGATCGGTGACCCTTACGAGGAAGCCAAGATCCTCGAGGGCATCGCGGAGACCACGCTTGGCCTGCGCCGCCCCGACGCCGCGCGGATCGCGCTCAGGCAGGCGCTGGATATCTTCGAACGCCTCGGCGTGCCGGAGGCCGAGTCGGCGCGGATCCGCATCGAGGCCATGGGGCCGGCCCTGAGCGGCACTCCCTGAGCGGCACTCCCTGACCCCCGGTTCCGCCCCTGTTTGATCACCACCGGAACGTCCCCGCCCACCGCTCTGACCTGGGTGTCAAGGCGAGCGTCAAGGCGTCTGCAAGCTCCCCGTCCGGGAGGGCAGCGCACGCTGTGAGTGGCCGCGGACATCGCAGGCGGCCAGCCTCACGAAGGGCGCCTTTCATGCGGGTGCGAGCGAGCGTCGGCCGATGAGTCACCTCTTGTCGCCGTCGGGTTGGGGAGTGCTGGCCGGGCTGACCGGCCTGGCCGGCTACATCCCGTACCTCCATGACGCCTGGCGGCGGACCAGCGACCCCGACCCGGCGGCCTGGCTGATCTGGACGGTGGAGTACAGCGTCCTGCTCGCCGCCCAGGCCGCCCAGCATCCTCCCTGGGCCGCGCTGAGCCTGGCCGCACTGCAGCTCGCCGGCACCGCCGCGGTCCTCGCGGTGCTGGCGGCCCGGGGCGGGTGGCGCTTCGGGACGGGCCGCTGGATCCTGCTCGGCGGCGCCGTGGCCGTGATGGCCGGATGGCCGTTCGCTCACGCGCCCGGGACGGCGATGTGCCTCGTCCTCGCGGTCGAGGGGGCGGCCATGGTCCTGGTCATGGTCGGCGCCTACCGGCATCCGGCCAGCGAGACCCCGCTGACCTGGCAGGCGTTCATCCTGGCCGGCCTGTTCGACTTGCCGGCCCTGGGCAGCCACGCCCCGCGGCTGCTGTACGTCTATCCGGCGTTTTTCGTGGTCATGGGCGCTGGGGTGCTGATCGCCGCCGCCCTTGGCGCGCGGGCGGTGCCAGTGCCGGCCGCACTGGTTCAGCGAGCCCGGATTCAGCAGGCGATGGCTCAGCAGAGCCCGGGGCCACCCGACCCGGGGCCAGCGCCGCCTGCTGCGCGCCCCGGAGCCTGCCCCGCCGGCCCCGCGCCCGGCCTGCCCCGCCGGCCAGTGGGCCAGCTGCGGCGGTAGCTCCCACGCGCCCGCACCGGAGGGCCAGGGTTCACGCCTCCTTGAGCGCGGCCGGGGTCGCGGGGGCCGAGGTCAAGGCAGACTCGGTCACGGTCGTCGCCGTCCGGACGAGGCTGGCGATCGCCTCCTCAGGGGCCAGCCCAGCTAGGTCGGTCAGCACGAAGAGAGCTTCCGCGCTGACCACCGCGACGAGGTCGTTTCTGAGCCGGGCGATCTCCGCAGGATCCGCCGCCAGCACGCGGGTCGCTCAGCGGCGCGAGGGCCTCGTCGATCAGCCCGAACCGGAGGCCCGGGCGGGTGGCAGCCAGCTCGGGCCGGGTGATGGTGGCCGCGATCATGGCCCGGACGGCGCCCTGGTAGGCGAGCACGCCGCGAAGCAGGAACTCGCAGGCGACGGCGATCCGCTCGACCGGATCGGTCGGAGCCAGCCACCGGGCTGAGGGCCTGCGCCGGGCTGAGCCATAGGCCCGCCAGCGCCTCGTTCAGCAGGGCGGCCAGATCGGGAAAATAACGGTAGGCCGTCGCCTCCGAGACGAGCGCGGCCCTCGCCACGTCCGGCATCGTCACCGGGGCGCCCGAGCGGATGAGCTCGCGGCAGGCCTCGACGATGGCCGTCCGGGTGCGCTTCTTCTGGTTGGCCCGTCCGGTGCCGTCCTCGGTCGTCATCGGCCCCTCGCCCCACTGACATGCTAGTTAACCGTCTTCATGATAGTGGACTTGCATTACGGATGCCAGCCTCCTATATTTATGAGAGTTAGCTCTCACGAAGGGAAGCCACATGACTGACGTCTCAGTAGTCGGACCGGAGGACGGCGAGGTGATCCACCTCGGAACGACCCAGATGCGCATCCTGGAGGACGGCCACTCCACCGGGCACCGGCTCGGTGTCGGCGAGATCACCCTCGCCCCGCACACCGAAGGACCACCGCAGCACCGGCACGCCCAGCACGACGAGGGCTTCTACGTGGTCTCGGGCACGGTGGCTTTCACCGTCGCGGAAAAGACCTACCAGGCCGCGACGGGAACCCTGGTGATGATCCCGCCGGGCGCTCCGCACACGTTCGCCAACCTGGGCGACCAGCCCGCCGTGCTGCTGAACACCTTCACGCCCGACCTCTACGTGCAGTACTTCAGGGACCTGCGGGACATGATCGCCGCCGGCCAGGACCTGACCCCCGCGGCGACCGTCGCAGTGATGAGCCGGTACGCCACCGTTCCCGCTACTGACTTCGCCTAGCCAGCAACCTCACCAGCTTCCCCAACCACCGGGAGACATCATGATCACCAACACCTACAGCGTGCACCTGGACGGCGTCGGCCCCGTCGACGTGACGGTCAGCGAGTACGGCGCGGGCCGCCCGTTCCTGCTGCTGCACGGGGGCGGCGGTCCCGACACGGTGGCCAGGTTCGGCGAGACGCTCGCGGCCGACGAGCAGGTCCGCGTCCTCGTCCCGATCCATCCCGGTTTCGGCGGCACCGCGCGGCCCGAGGCGCTGCACACCGTCCGGGACCTCGCCGCGCTCTACGTCGCGCTGCTGGACCAGCTCGGCCTCGACGACGTGACGGTGGTCGGGAACTCGATCGGCGGCTGGATCGCCGCCGAGATCGCCATCCTGAACTCACCCCGCGTCAGCCGGGCCATCCTGATCGACGCCGCCGGCCTGGAGGTCCCGGGTCACCCCGTCGCCGACTTCTTCTCCCTGACCATGGACCAGGTCTTCGAGCTCAGCTTCCACAACCCCGGCCCGTATCCGCATCGACCCGGCCACGCTGCCTCCCGCCGCGCAGGCCGTCGCCGCGGGCAACCGGGCCGCCCTCTCCGCTTACGCCGGCCGGGCGATGACCGATCCCACTCTCGGGGGGCGCCTGCACGAGGTGGCCGTACCGACCCTGGTGGTCTGGGGTGACAGTGACCGGATGGTCGACCCCGAGTACGGCCGGGCCTTCGCGGCCGCCATCCCCGGGGCCCGGTTCGAGCTGCTCAAGGACACCGGCCACATGCCGCAGGTCGAGACCCCGGGCCAGCTGCTCGAGGCGATCCGCTGAGCCCCGCCCGGGCTCAGTGCTCGCCCGCCGGGGCCGACTTCGGCAGCAGCCAGACCAGGCCCAGGTCCGCCAGGGCGATGGCGGCGACGACCACGACGCTGACGGTCATGGCGTGCGCAGCGCCGTGGCTGGGCCTGCTGGCTGAAGTAGACGGTCGTGACGACGGCCGAGCCGATGGCCGCGGCGAGCTGCTGGACGGCACTCAGCGAGCCGCTGGCGCTGCCGGCCTCGGCCGGGGCCACGTCGCCGATCGCGACGTCGTAGATGCTGGTAAAGCAGGCGCCCATGCCGAGCCCGAGGACGAAGAGTGACGGGGCCAGGGCCCACACGCTCACCGCGGTTCCCGCGGCCAGAACCGTGGCCCACAGCCCCGCGGCCCCCGCGAGCGTGCCGCCCAGGCCGATGACGACCAGCGTCCGGCCGAGCTTCTCGAGCAGCGGGCGGCAGGCGAAGGAGGCGACGATGATGCCGATCATGACCGGGCTCAGGGCGATCGAAGCCGCCCGGGCGGTCAGCCCGAGCGCGTCCTGGAAGAACAGCGAGATGACGTAGGCCAGCCCGTTGACGGCGGCGAAGAACGCCAGGCCCAGCAGCAGGCCGGCGGTGAATCCCCGGTTGGCCAGCAGCGACGGCTGGATGAGCGGGGCGGTGGCCAGGCGCTGGCGCACCCCGAACCCGGCGAGCAGCGCCACACCGGCGGCCAGGCAGCCGATGGGCAGCGCCGTCCAGCCCGCGGTCGAGCCCTCGATCAGCCCGTAGATCAGCGCGAAGACGCTGGCCCCGAGCAGGCCGGCGCCCAGGCCGTCGATCGGGACGTCGCTGGCCGGGCGGTCGTGGGGCAGCAGCCGCACTGCGGCGGCGAAGCCGGCGGTGCCCAGGACGATGTTGATCAGGAATATCGGCCGCCAGCTGAGACCCGCGACGTCGGCGCTGATGATCAACCCCGCGACGATCGGGCCCAGCACGGCCGAGATCCCCATGACCGGCCCGAACGCGGTGAACGCGCCCCGCAGCTGCGCGCGGGAGAACGCGGCGATGAGGATGCTGATGCCCTGCGGGATCAGCAGGGCCCCGAAGCCGCCCTGCACCAGCCGCCCGGCGATCAGCATGACCGGATCGACGGACAGGCCGCACCAGAGGGAGGCGGCGGTGAACCCGGCCATGCCGATCAGGAACATGCGCCGCTTGCCGTAGCGGTCGCCGAGCCGGCCGCCCACGACGAGCAGGACGCCCATGGCCAGGGCGTAGCTGGCTCCCAGCCACTTGATCAGCGACTCACCGCCGCCGATGTCACGCACGACGGTCGGCGCGGCGATGTTGGTGATGGTCGAGTCCATCAGGTCCAGCACGTCGGCCAGCAGCACGACGGCCAGGATCAGGCGCAGGCGGAGCGTCAGGCGGCCGGGATCAGACTCGGCCTGGCCCGGGCGGGCGCGGTCGCTGGTAGTGGTCATGAGGTGGCTCGCTTTCTCGGGAGAGCTGATCGCGGGGTGGCCAAGGAGATCGCGGGGTGGCCAAAGGCAGGGTGCGGCGGATCGCCGGCCCAGGTAGTGCCGGGGGTCAGGCCACTGGTTCTTCCGGCCGGGGCGTCGCGACGATTCCGTTGATCAGGACGCTGAAGCCCCACCGGAGCCGGTCCGGGCCTTCGCCGGACATGAGCTCCGGGCCGAGCGCGGCGATGTGCGGGAAGGTGGCGGCCGGGGCGTTGCGCAGGGCCGCCACGAGCGCGTCTTCTTCGTCGTCGGCGTCGATGGCCCGCTGGCGGGTGCCCTGCTCGGCGGCGGTCGAGGTGGCGAAGTGGAGCAGGAGGTCCACCGCCCAGGCCGCCCGGGACGGGGGCACGCCGCCCGCGCTGAGCAGGGCCAGGATCCCCTCGGCCAGGCTGAGGTAGGCGGGCCCGTTCGGCCGGGTCACCAGCGCCGACTGCGCCAGGCCGGGCTGCCCGAACAGGATGTAGGTGTAGGAGAACAGGACCTGGATCAGCCGTTCCTGCCAGTCGCCCGCCGCCGTGACCGGGGTCAGGTTGACCCGGCTCAGCAGTTCCTCGAGCATGGCCGCGTGCAGTTCGGCGGTGTTGCGCAGGTACACGTAGAGCGATGCCGGGCCGGTGTCCAGTTCCTGCGCCAGGCGGCGCATGGTGACCCGGTCCAGCCCTTCGGCCTGCATGATGCGCAGGGCGGCCGCGACGATGCCGGCGCGGGTCAGGGCTGGCTTGGCGGGCCGCTCACGGCGGCTGGCGGCAGGACGTGGTTCAGGGGCCATGACTGCACTCTACCGAACATGTTCGTTAGAAACAAGTTCGTGACGAACATGTTCGTTTCCGACTATGGGTTAGGGACCAGGCCGGCAGACACGTCGCACCAGGTCCTGCCAGCCCTGGGCGATCCGCTCCCCGGTCGGCGCGGCCGCCTCGGCCAGGTCGGACGCCGACAGGTAGAGCAGCAGCGGGCCGTCCAGGGCCGCGGTGAGCTGGATGGCCAGGACGTCGAGGTCAGCAGGACCGAGGGGGATCTGGCCGAGCAGGACCCGGATGTGGGTCTGGGACAGCGGCGTCTGCGACCCGGCCGGGATGGGCTGGCTGCCGTCCAGGGCGGCCCGGGCGACCTCACGGTGCTCGATGAGGAAGCCGATCCGGGCCTGGCCGTAGGCGACCAGCCGGTCCAGCGGCGGCGCGCCCGGGCCGAGTGGTGGTGCCCCCGACAGGACCTGCTCCTGGAAGAAGCGCTCGTCGTCGTCCAGCAGGGCCTGGAAGATCCCCGCGCGAGTGCCGAAGCGGCGGAACACGGTCCCCTTGCCCAGGCCGGCCCGCTGGGCCAGGGCGTCCATGGTCAGCGTGTCCGCGCCCCCGCCGGCGAGCATGTCGCGCGCCGTGGCCAGCAGATGCTGCCGGTTGCGCACCGCGTCGGCGCGCTCGGCGTGCGGTGCCCCGACGGGCAGAACGGGCCGGTCCATGAGCGCCAGCCTACTGGCGGGAGTCTAAACGGGGTAAAGTCCGTTTACGCCGTCAGCCCGCACCAAGGAGGACTCGCCGTGAGCATGACCGACGCAGCTGACCGTTTCACCGCGCTGCCCGACGCCCAGGACCTGGCCGCGACCGTCGTCGCGCTCGAAGAGCACGGCTTCAGCGTCGAGGTCGTCGACGATCTCGACGGCGCACGGACCGCCGTCCTGACCCGGATCCCAGCCGGATCCTCCGTGATGACCAACACCTCGGTGACGTTGACCGAGACCGGCATTGCCGACGCGATCAACGACGGGGGCCCTTACGAGTCAGCGCGCAACAAGATGTTCGCGCTCGACTTCGAGACCCAGGCGCAGCAGATGAAAGCGATCGGCGGCCAGCCCGACTACGCCCTGGGCAGCGTGCACGCGGTCACCCGGGACGGAACCCTGGTCATCGCCTCGGCGTCCGGCAGCCAGCTCGCCTCCTACGCCTGGGGCGCAGCCAACGTCATCTTCGTCGTCGGCGCGCAGAAACTCGTCTCCGACCTGGACGCGGCTCACCAGCGCGTCTACCAGCACAGCCTGAAGCTCGAGGACGCCCGCGCGCAGGCCGCCTACGGGCAGCACAGCTACGTCGGCAAGGTGCTCGAGATCCATCAGGAACTGCCTGGCCGGGTCCACATCGTCCTGGTCCGGCAGCCGGTCGGATACTGACGGCCGGGGCTTACTACCGGGGGCCCTGGGCCAGTTCGACCAGAGTGTGCAGGTCCCTGGCCGCCAGCAAGGCCGCCACCCCGGCGAGCAGGACGATCGCGCTGCAGGCGGCGAGCAGGACGGTCTGGCGCCGTGGCGGCGCGGTGAGCAGGGCGGCGACGCGGCGGGGCACCGGGCCGGCCCAGGCCACGGACACCCGGCCGGGGCGGCGCCCGGTGACACCCAGGGCCATCCCGCCCGCGGCCTGCGGGCTGGGGCCGGGGCCCGCCAGCAGGGCCACCTGGCCGATGGTCTCCGCCACCAGCCTGCGGTCGCGGGTGACGGCGGCTGCGTACTCGTCCGCCCACCGCTCCACCGTGTAGTCCACCGCCCGGGCCACCGGGATGAGCAGTGGGTTGGCCGCAGCCGCGAGGCGGGCGACGGTGGCGAAGAGATGATGCCGGCTGTCCAGGTGCGCCTGCTCGTGGGCGATCAGCGCGGTCCGCCGCCGCTCGTCCAGGCAGTCGAGCAGGCGGCCGGAGACCACGACGCGGCCTGGCCAGCCAGGTAGCGCGTACGCCTCGATGGCCGGCCCGGGCACCACGACGACGCCGCCCTCGGCGGGCAGCCCGGCCGCCCGCCGGTACGACTCGGCCAGGGCCCGCGCCCGGTTGCGGAACATGACCGTGACGGCCACTGCGGCCCCGGTGAGGGCGAGCGCGGCGGCCACCCCGGCGGCCGCGGAAATCGGGTCACCGCGCCGCATGACCTGCGGCGAGTAGTCCCCCACCGCGGCCAGCAGCGGCGCCCGGGCGGCGGCGAAGGCGGCGAGCAGCGCCAGCGCGGCCAGGCTGCACGCGGCCAGGGCCACGGCGGCGGTCGTGAGCAGCCAGGTCGCGTGGCGTGGTTCGAGCCGGGCCGCCAGCGGGCGGGCGGCCGCCCCGGCCAGCGCGGGGATCACCAGGGGCAGGTACAGCAGCCACATGGGCCTACCCCGCCCCCCGGCCCTGGTCTGCCCGGCCCTGATCAGGACCGGCCGGGCCGGGATCGCTGCCGCCCGGGCCCCCGCCGCTGGCCAGCAGCTCGCGGAGCAGCCTCGCGTCCCGGCTGGACAGCCCGGACACGAACCGGCTGAGCACGGCGTCATGGTCGCTCTCGCTGCCCAGCACCTGGCTCATCCGGCTGGCCGCCAGGCTGGCCTCGTCCACCGGCGTATAGGTGAAACCACGCCCGGCCCGCTGGCGGGCCAGCAGGCCCTTGGCGTGCAGCCGGGACACGATAGTCACCACCGTGCTGTAGGAGAGGTCCCCCCGGCCCGCCTGAGTGGCGGGCGCCAGCCGCTGGCGGACCTCACCGGGGGTGAGCGGACCGTCGGCCGCACGCACAATCGCCAGGATCTCGGCTTCGAGCGCGCCCGCGGCCCGCCGCTCGGCGCCCGCGGCGCTGCTCACACCGACCACCTCTCGCCCTGGGGTAGCATCTACAAATCCTGTAGATGTTCTACAGCTGCTGTAGAACCCGACCGGTCGAGTATGCCACACGGCGCCGCCTCGACCCTCCAGCGAAAGGCCTGGTATGACCCACCTGACCTACCTGGAGGCGGCCGTGGTCGGCCTCGTCCAGGGCGTCTCGGAGATGTTCCCGGTCTCCAGCCTGGGCCACAGCGTGCTGATCCCGGCCATCATCGGCGGGTCCTGGGCTCAGGACCTGAACGTAGCCACAGCCGAGTCGCCCTATCTGGCGTTCATCGTCGGGCTGCACGTCGCCACCGCCATCGCCCTGCTCGTCTATTTCTGGCGGGACTGGATCAGGATCATCGGGGGCTTCTTCACCTCGATCCGGGATCGGGGGGTGCGTACCGAGGACCAGAAACTGGCCTGGATGATCGTCCTGGCCACCATCCCGGTCGGGGTGGCCGGCCTGCTGTTCGAGCACGCGTTCCGGGTGATCTTCGGCCGGCCGATCATCGCCGGGATCTTCCTCGCGGTGAACGGCCTCATCCTGATCGCCGGTGAGCGTTACCGGAGCCGGGCCTCGCTGGCGGCCGACGCGGCGATCGCCGCGGAACGGGAACCCGGGCCGGCCATCCCGGCGCGGGAGCCCGAACTCGTCGGCGCGGTCCGTGCCGCCCCCGGGAGCCCGGCCGCCCCGCGCCAGCGGGAACAGGCCGCGATGATCCAGGCCGACCGGCGGCTGGCCTCGATGAGCTACCCCCAGGCGGTCGTGGTGGGGTCCGCGCAGGTCCTGGCCCTGCTGGCCGGGATCAGCCGGGACGGCGTCACCATGGTGGCCGGGCATGGCCCGCGGCCTGTCCCGCGAGGACGCGGCCCGGTTCGCTTTCCTGCTGGCCACGCCGGTCATCCTGGCCGCCGGCGCGCTGAAGATCCCTGACCTGCTCGGCCCGCTCGGCCATGGGATCGGCGGCCAGATCCTCCTCGGCAGCGTGGCGTCCGGCGTCGGAGCGTACCTGTCGGTCCGCTTCCTGCTCCGGTACCTGCGGACCCGCACCCTCATCCCGTTCGGGATCTACTGCCTGATCGCTGGCCTGGCCAGCGTCCTCTACCTGGGCCTGGTGAAGTAGTGCAGCACTTCATCGCCAGCTACGGGTACCTCGCCATCTTCCTGCTCATGCTGCTGGAGTCGGCGTGCATCCCCATTCCCTCCGAACTGATCATGACCTTCGGCGGCGCGCTGGCCGCCGGGGCCGTCCCCGGAACCCAGCTCAACCTGGCCGGGGTGATCATCGCCGGCGTGGCCGGGAACGTGGCCGGCAGTTATGTCGCCTGGGCCGTGGGCCGGTACGGCGGCCAGGCCGCGCTGCACCGGTGGGGCCGGCGGCTGCGGGTGCGCGATCACGACCTCGAGCGGGCCACCCAGTGGTTCGACCGCTACGGCCCGAGAGCCGTCCTGATCGGCCGCCTGCTGCCCGTCGTCCGGACCTTCATCTCGCTGCCGGCCGGTATCGCGGGCATGGACCCGGTGCGGTTCGGGATCTACACCACCCTCGGCTGTATCCCCTGGACGGCCGCGCTCGCCTACGCCGGGTACCTGGTCGGCGCCAACTGGCACTCGATCGTGGACGGCTTCCGCGGACCGACCTACGTCATCGCCGGCCTCGTGGTCGTCGTCCTGGCCATAGCCGTCTGGCGGTACCTGCGCGGGCGGCGGGCCGAGCCCGCCCAGGCTCGGCCCGCTAGCACTGACCCGGCCCGCGGCCGCGGGGACCCGCCGCCGGGACGCTAGGACTCAGCCGGGACGACCGTGACCTCGCCGAGGCCCAGGGCCTGCACCGGGCCCTGGATCTGGGACGCGTCACCGACCAGGATCGTGACCAGGTGGTCCTCCGGGAACGCCGCGACCACCGCGGCGGTGGCCTCCGCCGCGCTGGTCTCGCCCAGCCGCACGTACAGCTGGGCCTGGTAGTCGTCCGGCAGGTGCTCGCCGACCTGATTGGCCAGCGTGCCCGCGACCGACGCGGCCGTCTCGTACCGCAGCGGCGCGACCCCCACCAGGTTCTGCACGGCCGTGTCCCGCTCGGCCTCGGCCAGCCCGTCCGCAGCCAGCGTGCGCAGCACCGTGCGCAGGTCGTCCAGGGCCGGGCCGGTGGACGCCGTGTCCACCGAACCGCTGATGGCGAGGACCGCCACCCCCGTCACCCCGTCCGGCGCGGGCGGCGCCGGCGAGCGCAGCACCTGCTGAAACGCCCGGATCCCGTAGGTATAGCCCTTCTCCTCGCGCAGCACCCGGTCCAGCCGGGACGTGAGCGTGCCGCCCAGGCAGTACGTGCCGAGCACCAGGGCCGGCCACACCGGGTCGTGGCGGTCCGGGCCGGTCCGCCCGATGAGGACCTGCGTCTGGACGGCGCCGGGCCGGTCCACGATCACCACCCGGCCGGTGTCGTCGGCGGGCGCGGGTGGCATGGTCAGCGGCTCGGCGCGGTCGCTAGTCCATCCGCCGAGCGTGCCGGCCAGCATCTCGTCCAGGTCGATGCCCGCGAGGTCACCCACGACGACCGCGGTGGCCGTGGCGGGCCGCACGTGCGCGGCGTAGAAGGCGCGCACCGCCGCCGCGTCGATCCGCGCGACGGTGTCCTCGGTACCCCTGCGGGGCCGGGACATCCGCGCGGACGCCGGGAACAGCTCCTGGGCGAGCTGCCGGGCCGCCCGCTGGCCGGGGTCGGCCAGCTCGATCGGGATCCCGTCCAGCCGGTTGCGCACCAGCCGCTCGACTTCGCTGGGGGCGAACGTGGGCACGCGCAGGGCCTCGGCCAGCAGCCCCAGCGCCCGGGGCAGGCGGGAGAGGGGCACCTCCAGCGACAGCCGCGCGCCGGCGTAGTCGGCCCGCGCGTCGAGGGTCGCACCGCAGCGCTCCAGCTCGGCCGAGAACTCCTCGGCGCTGAGCTCGCCCGCGCCCTGAGACAGCGCGTTCACCATGATGCTGGCCACGCCGTCGAGCCCGGCGGGTTCCGCGTCGAGCGGCACGTCCAGGCCGATCTCCACGGCCACCAGCTGCTGCCGGGGCCGGTGGCAGCGCAGCACGGTCAGCCCGTTGGCCAGGACGCCGCGGTCCGGCGCGGGGAACGCCCAGGGCTTCGGCTGCCCGGGAGCCGGCTGCGGGTACAGGTCCATGGTCACGGCGACGTCGGTCATGCCCCGGTTCCTTCCGGCTCGTAGATGAGCACCGCCCGGTTGTCCGGGCGCAGCCGGGCGGCGGCCACCGCCCGGACCTCCTCGGCGGTGATGTCGAGGAGCCGGCCGGCCGCGGTGAACGCGAGCTGCGGGTCACCGAACAGCACCGCGAACCGGCACAGCTCGTCGGCCCGGCTCGCGACCGTGCCGAGCCGGTCCAGCCATTCACGTTCCAGCAGCGCCTGGGCCCGGTCCAGCTCCGGGCCGTCCGGCGGCTCGGCGCCGAGCCGCGCCAGTTCCTCGTCCACGGCGGCGTCGATCTCGGCGATCCCGCTGCCGCTGGACGCCTTCACGTCCAGCCAGCCCAGCGAGGGCGCGCCCGCCAGGCGCAGCAGCCCGAAGCCCGCCGCGATGGCGGTGCGGTCGCGCCGGACCAGGCGGTTGTACAGCCGGGACGACAAGCCGTCGCCGAGGACGGTGAGCGCCACCTCGGCCGCGTCGCATTCGCGCGTGCCGTCCTGCGGCATCCGGTAGGCGGCCATCAGCGCCCGGGCCGGGACGTCCTCCCGGATCTCCACCCGGACCTCTTTGCCCATGACGCCGGGCAGCGCCCCGTCGCGGGGCGGCACCCGGCCCTCGAAGGAGGGGATGGAGCCGAAGTACTTCTCGACCCAGGCCAGCGTCTGCTCCGGATCGATGTCGCCGACCACGGACAGAACTGCGTTATTGGGAGCGTAGTTCGTGCGGAAGAACAGGCGCGCGTCGTCGAGGGTCGCCGCGTCCAGGTCGGCCATCGAGCCGATCGGGATGTGGTGGTACGGGTGGCCCTCGGGGTAGACCAGCGCGGCCATCCGCTCGAACGCGGTGCCGTAAGGCACGTTGTCATAGCGCTGCCGCCGCTCGTTCTTGACCACGTCACGCTGGTTGTCCAGCGACTCCTGGTCGAGCGCGGAGAGCAGCGAGCCCATCCGGTCCGCCTCCAGCCAGAGGGCCAGTTCCAGCTGGTGCGCGGGCATGGTCTCGAAGTAGTTCGTGCGCTCGAAGCTGGTCGACCCGTTCAGCGAGCCGCCGGCCCCCTGGACCAGCTCGAAGTGGCCGTTGCCCTTGACCTGCGCCGAGCCCTGGAACATGAGGTGCTCGAACAGGTGCGCCAGCCCGGTACGGCCCTCGACCTCCTGCCGGGACCCGACGTCGTACCAGAGGCAGACGGCCGCGACCGGCGTGAGGTGGTCCTCGGACAGCACGAGGCGCAGACCGTTGTCCAGACGGTGCTCGGTCGCGGTCAGGTCGCTGGAGCCGGGCCGTCCGGTGGCCGTTTGACCCACAGGCGCACGTCCCTTCGATCGCGGGCGGGAGATGTCCTGCCACTTTATGCGGCGCCTCCACACCACCATCACCGTGGCTGCACCGGCCGTCCGTGCCGCCCGGGTGTGCTGGACCTGACCGAAGCTGCCGAGCCACGGGAAGGCGCGATACCGCTGGTGAGTGTTCCGCTCTGGGCCTGGGCCGCGTTCGTCGTGTTCGTGCTGGCGATGCTGGCCCTGGACCTGTTCGTGCTGCACCGCGGCGCCCGGGAGGTGTCACTGAGGGAAGCCGCCCTGGGAGCGCGATGTGGGTGGCGCTCGCGCTCGGCTTCGGCGCGCTGCTGATCTACACCGCGGTCCGGGTGCCCCGGCACGGCGGCACCCAGGTCCATCCGGGCCAGAACCCCGTGCTGCGCTTGATCCGGCGGGTCGTTCCCGCCACCGACGAGCTGCACGGTCACAAGTTCTTCACCTGCGACGGCGGCCGGTGGCTGGCCACCCCGCTGCTCGCGGTGCTCATCCTGATCGAGAGCACCGACGTGTACCAGATCCCTACCTGGGCCTCGCTGCTGTTCATTCTCATCGTGCTGGCCGGCACCTTCGGGCTGTCCTGGCGGGCCACCCGGGGCAGGCAGGCCACCCTGGGCACAGAAGTCACCCGGACGGGAGCAGGCCGGTCAGGATGCGGGTCATAGCCTGGTCGAACAGGGGCTCGTCCTGGACCGGGCCGCCGCCCGCGGGCCGCGCCCGCCAGCGCGGCCGCCAGGTGCGGGTGCTGGCCGGCGGCGGCGATCTGCAGGAGGTAACCAGCCAGCGAGTTCTGCCACTCGGCAGTGTCCTGCCCGGCCTGGCGCTGGCTGATCTCGGTCTGCGCGAACAGCCGCACGACGCCGGAGAACAGGCCGACCGTCACCAGCTTCTCGGGCCCGGTCAGATCCACGGTGGCCAGCGCGGCCAGCGCGAGCTCGATGAAGGCCACCGCGTTCGGCCCGGGAAGGTTCCCGGTGGCCGGGACGTCGAGCAGCCAGGGATGCCGGTGGTAGACGGCCCGGCTCTGGCGGCCGAGCCGGAGCAGACCGGCGACGGGGTCGCCCGGCCCGGGTCCGGAGTCTCCTGGCCCCGGTTCAGGGCCCCCCGGCCCGGGCCGGGGGCCGGTGATCTCGCCGTACACCTGGTCGGCCATGAGTTCCACCAGCTCGTCCCGGGTGGCCACGTAGCGGTACAGGGACGCGGGGGCGGTCCCGACGGCCGCCGCGGCCGAGCGCATGGTCACCGCGCCCAGGCCCCGGGCGTCGGCCAGGCTGACGGCCGCCGCCGCGATCTCCGCGCGGCTGTGCTCCGGGGACCGGCCCCCGGGCCGACCGCTCCGGGCGGGTCCAGATGCTCGGCCCACGGCCGGCCGTCTCCAGCTCCTTCGTCATTGCGAACACTGTATTCAGTAAGTTAGGCTCGTCATATAGCGAACAGTGATCGCAGTTTAGCTGCCGACCGGCGGACGGGTTCGCAGCCGACGGACAGACGGGCCGAGGAGTCACGATGACAGGAACAGCCGGGGCTGGCCAGTGGGCCAGCACGTGGACGCCGACGCAATTCGCGCGCAACGGCACGGTGCAGATCGCTTACGACCGGCTGGCCGGATCGGAAGGCGATCCGCTGCTGCTCGTGATGGGCCTGGCCGTGTCCAGATTCTGGTGGCCGGCCGGGCTGGCCCAGGCGTTCGCCGACCGCGGGTTCGCGGTGGCCCGCTACGACCAGCGGGACGCCGGGGAGTCCACCCGGATGCCGGACACCGGGAGCACCAACCCGTTCGCCGCGCTGGCCCGCAAGCGCGGGGCCTACTCCTCCGAGGACATGACCGACGACGCGGTGGCCGTGCTGGACGCGCTCGGCTGGGAACGGGCGCACATCTTCGGCGGGTCGCTCGGCGGGATCATCGCCCAGCGCATCGCGCTCCGCCACCCCGACCGGGTGCTCAGCGTGGTGTCGGCCATGGCCATGCCCAGCGACGCGGTCGGCATCAAGGGCGGGCGCTATATCCGCTTCGGCACGCTGGCCAAGCTGTCCCGGATCAAGGTCCCCGAAGGCCGGGACGGCGACATCCAGCTGTCCCTGGCGCTCGCCCGCGAGATCGCCTCCCCCGCCTACCCGTTCGACGAGCACGCGGCCCGGGAGTGGATCGAACGCGAGGCTGACAGCGGGCCCCGGGACACGAAGGCGCAGAGCCGGCAGGTCGGCGCCCCCTGGCACGGCCCGAAGCTGCGCGAGCTGCACAAGCCCGTCCTCGTCCTGCACGGCGACCAGGACCCCATCCTGCGGGTCAGCGCGGCCCGGGCGACCGCGAAAGCCATCGACGGAGCCCGGCTGGTGGTCCTGCCCGGCGTCGGGCACGACCTGCCCGCCCCGCTCTGGCCGGTCATCGCCGGCCAGGTCCGCCAGCTTGCCGACCAGGTCAGGCGAGCAGGCCCAGCGGATGCTGGATCCGGGCCGTGAAGGCTGCGAGCCAGCGCGCCGCGAGGGCTCCGTCGATGGCGCGATGGTCCACCGACAGGGTGCAGCGCATGACGGTCGCCACGGCCACCGCGCCGTTGACCACGACCGGCTGCGGCGTGGCCGCGCCCACGGCGAGGATGCCTGACTGCGGCGGGTTGATGATCGCGGAGAACTCCAGCGTCCCGTACATGCCGAGGTTCGAGACCGAGAAGGCGCCGCCTTCCAGCTCGTGCTGCTGCAGCCGCCGGTCGCGGGCGCGCCGCGCGAGAGACTGAGCCTCGGCGGCGATCACGGACAGGCGCTTGGCCTCGACGCCGCGCAGCACCGGGGTGACCAGGCCGCCGTCGGTCGCGACGGCGATCGACACGTCCACCGAGCCGTGCGCCACCAGCCCCTCGTCGCTCCAGGTGACGTTGGCCTCGGGCACGTCACCGAAGGCGGCGGCGACCGCCATGATGACGAAGTCGTTGACCGAGATCTTCACCGGCGCGGTCTCGTTGATCCGCTCGCGCAGCGCGAGCAGCTCGTCGACGACGCACTCCGTGGTCAGGTAGAAGTGCGGCGTCGTCGCCTTGCTCTCGGTGAGGCGGCGCGCGATCGCGCGGCGGATGCGCGTGTGCGGGATGAGCGTGCCGCCGGCCGGGGCCTGGGCGGCGGCCGGGCGGCGCGGCGGGCTGGGCGGGCTGGGCGCCTCGGTCAGCGTCGCCCGCGGCCGGGCGGGACGGCCCGAGCCGCTCGAGGTCGCGGCGGACGATCCGGCCGTTCGGGCCGGTCCCCTCGACGGTGGCCAGGTCGATCCCCTGCTCGGAGCCAGCCTGCGCACGATCGGGCTGGCCAGCAGGCGGGCGCGGGGCGGGGCTTGGTCCGGCTGGCTCTCGTACGGCCGGTGCGCGGCCGGGGCGGGAGCGCTGGGAGCGGCGGCCGGGGCCGCTTCGCCGCCCAGCGCGGCGTCGATGTCGGCGTCCGTCTCGCCGTCCTTCACCAGCACCACGATGGGCGCGCCGATCGCGCCGGAGTCCCCCGCGGCGAGCACGATCCGGCCGACCACCCCGGCCTCCTCCGCGCCGTACTCGACGACCGCCTTCTCGGTCTCGATCTCCGCGAGCGGGGTCCCGACGGAGACGCTGTCCCCGGGGGCGACCAGCCAGGTGGCGATGGCCGCCTCCGTCGCGCCCGCGAGCACGCTCGGCATCCGCACCACCGACGCCATCAGCCCGCCCTCCCGAACCCGGCCCGCACCCGTTCGAGACCGGCGGCGACCTCCTCGGTGCGGGCGATCGCCGCGCGCTCGAGCACCTTCGAGATGCTCGGGCTCGCCTCGGAGCCCGTCACGCGCTGCACGGGCTGGTCGAGCCAGTCGAAGAAGCGGCGCTGGATCTCGTCGGCGAGCCAGCCGCCGTAGGACGTGCCCTGCGCGCCCTGCTCGACGATGAGCACCGCGTTGGTCTTCTTGATGCTGTCGCCGACGCACCGCCAGTCCAGGCTGGCCCGGTCGAGGAAGCGCAGGTCGATGAGCTCGGCGTCGACGCCGGTCTGCTCGATCGCCTGCCGGGCGTGCTCGACCATCGAGAGATAGGTCAGCACCGTGACGTCGTTCCCCTCGCGCCGCACCGCGGCCGTGCCGAAGGGAATCTGGTAGTCCAGGTCATCGACCGGGATCTCGCCCTCGGCGGCGTAGAGATCGACGTGCTCGATCATGACCACCGGGTCGTCGATCGCGAGCGCCGCGTTCATCAGGCCCACGTAGTCAAAGGGCGTCGAGGCGGCCATGATCCGCCAGCCGGGGCTGGTGGCGAAGATGCCCGTGGGGTCCATCAGGTGCTGGGAGCCGTAGCCGGAGCCCATGGCGACCTTCGTCCGCAGCACGAGCGGCACCGGGTTGCGGCCGCCGAACATGTGCCGGGCCTTGCCGATCTGGTTGAACACCTGGTCGGCCGCGACCCACATGAAGTCGGGGTACATGAACTCGACGACCGGGCGGAACCGGCCGTCGAGGGCGAGGCCACCGCCCAGCCCGGCGAAGGCGTTCTCGCTGATCGGCGTGCCGAGCACGCGGCCGGGATACTTCGCGGCCAGGCCCTTGGTGGCGCCGTTGGTGCCGCCCTTGAGCCGGTGCACGTCCTCGCCGAGCACGACGATGCGCGGATCGCTCGCCCATCCGCCGGTCCATGACCCCGGCCACGGCGTCGATGAGCTTGCCGGGCTTGAGCTCGCCGGTGAAGTCCTGCTGCTCGACGGTGCGCGCGCCGGCCAGTTCGGACCGGTCGCCGCGGATGCCGACGTCGACGAAGGCGGGGTCGGGCCACAGGCCGGGCCGGATCCGGCGGGCGCCGGGCTTGCCGTCGGGGTCCGGCTCGACCAGCGCGGCCACGGCCAGCCGCATGGCCTGGCTGCGCCTGCTCGCGCACGGACGCGACGCCTGCCTCGTCGATGAGGCCGAGCTTGGTCATCTCGGCTGCGACGCGGTCCAGCGGGTCGCGGGCCCGCCACGCGGCCTCTTCCTCCTTGGTGCGGTAGCCGAAGGCGCTGCCGGGGAACGGGCCGTTCTGGTGGAAGAAGCGGTAGACGAGCGCCTCGATCGCGACCGGGCCCTCGCCCGCCCGCAACCTCTGCTGCGCCCGCTCCATGGCCAGGTGCACGGCGAGCGGGTCCATGCCGTTGACCCGCCAGGCCGGGATGCCGAAGCCGAGCGCGCGCCCCGACAGCCGCGGCTCGCCGGTGGCCTCCGCGACGGTGGTCGAGACGGCGTAGAGGTTGTTCTCGATGAAGAAGCAGAGCGGCAGGTCCCACGCGGAGGTCAGGTTGAGGCTCTCCAGCACCGAGCCGATGTTGGCCGCACCGTCGCCGAAGTAGGTGACCGTGAGGTCGTCGGTGCCGGAGTGCTTCTGGGCCCAGGCGTTGCCCGCCGCCATCGGCACGCCGCCCCCGACGATGGCGTTGGTGCCGAGCGCCCCGGCCTCGAACCACTGCAGGTGCATGGAACCGCCGCGCCCGCTGCAGAAACCCTGGGCGAGCCCGAGGATCTCGGCGAGGGTGCGCTGCAGCACGGTCGCGACCTCCGGCGGCACGAGGTCCCGCCGGGTCGAGCACGCCCTTGGTCACGTGGGTGATGGCCTTGGCGAGGAACTGATGGTGACCGCGATGGGAGCCGTTGACGGCGTCCGCCGACCGGAGCGAGACGATCGAGCCGACCGCGCCCCCCTCCTGGCCGATGCTGGAGTGCGCCGGGCCGTGCACGAGGCCCTCGCCGGCCAGCTCGAGGACCGTCTCCTCGAAGGCCCGGATGAGGTGCAGCTGGCCCAGCATGGTGGCCAGCAACCCGGGGTCGGCCGCCTTCCAGTCCGCCGCCGTCGTGCTCAGCTCGATCCACTCCGCGGCGGGGTGAAGGCGCTTTTCACGTGGCATCGGCATCTCCCTCGATGTGCTGACCGCCTGGCTGGAGGTTATCGCGCGAATGTATCCATTTCAACGATTAATATAACGAAAATCCTGGCGGGACCCATCGAATCTCGCAATAGTGGATACATAACTGGTCGAGGAGGACCTATGGGCCTGGGCATCCCCGGACTGCGCGGCGGCGACCACATCGGCGTCACCGTGCCCGATATGGAGCAGGCCCACGCCTTCTTCGTCGACGTGCTGGGCTGCGACTACGTCTACTCGCTGCCCGGGATGCGGCACGACGACGACTGGATGCTGGACCACATCAACGTGGACCCGCGCGCGGTGGTGCGGCAGATCCGGTTCTACCGGTGCGGCTTCGGGCTCAACTTCGAGGTCTTCGAGTACGAGCCCCGGCCGGACCAGCGCCCGCAGCCGCGCAACAGCGACCTGGGCGGCCACCATGTCGCCCTGTACGTGGACGACATGGACGCGGCCATCGGCTACCTGCGGGAGAAGGGCGTGCGGCTGCTCGCCGGGCCGGTCGCGAGCCGCAACGCCTCGGCCGGGCAGCGCTGGCAGTACTTCCTCAGCCCGTGGGGCATGCAGTTCGAGCTGGTGAGCTACCCGGAGGGCAAGGCGTATGAGCGGGACGCCGCCGTCAGGCTCTGGCACCCGGGGCATCCGGCCCAATGATCACCAGTCACGATCCCGGCTACCGCGAGAACGTCGCGAGCCACCGGATCGCGGACACCCTCCGCACCGCGATCCTGGGCGGAAGCTACCTGCCTGGCGAGCGGATCAGGCAGGAGGACGTCGCGGCGTGGTCCGGCGCGAGCCGGATCCCGGTCCGCGAGGCGCTCCGGATGCTCGATTCCGAGGGGCTCGTCACCCTCGTCGCCAACTCCGGTGCCTGGGTCACCAAGCTGACCCTCAGCGAGTGCGTCGAGACCTACCTCATCCGCGAGCGGCTGGAACCCCTGCTGCTCCGCACCAGCATGCCGGCCCTCGACCCGGCTGCGATCGGCCGCCTCGGCCAGCTGGCCGATCAGATGGAAGCGGGGCCGAACTCGACGCCTTCATGCGCGCCGACCGGGAGTTCCACCTGTCCAGCTACGCGGGGGCGGCGGCGACCGAGATGGGCCAGATCATCCACCGGATGTGGAACACGACCCAGCACTACCGGCGCGAGTTCACCAGGCGGGCGGCCAAAGACGGCCTGACCGCCACCCACCTGGAACACCGCCTGCTGCTCGACTGCATCCGCAGGCAGGATCCGGATGACGCCGAGCGGGTGCTCACCATGCATATCCGCCGCACCCGGCTGGAGCTTGAGCAGCATCCCGAGATCTTCGCCTGACCATGGCCGGTACTGTTCGATTTATCCACCGGGGACGCCAAGGAGGACGGCTTTGACTACTGGCGCAGGGGACTTCGTGACCCCACCGGAGCGTCCCGCGGGCGTGCGGCCCCTCGGTGCCCCCGGCCAGATGGGGGTCGACTACGAGGAGCGCGTTGACTTCGCCCGGCTGCGCGCCTACCGGATGGCACGGGCCCGGGCGGCGCTGGAGGCGAGCGAGTGCGGCGCCTTCCTGCTCTTCGACTTCTACAACATCCGCTACACCACGCAGACCTGGATCGGCGGCGCGCTCGGCGACAAGATGATCCGCTACGCCCTGGTGTTCCGGGACCGGGACACGATTCTGTGGGACTTCGGCTCGGCGGTGCGGCACCACAAGCTCTACTCGACGTGGCTGCCGGACGAGAACTACCGGCCCGGGTTCCTCGGCTTCCGCGGCGCGGTCGCCCCCGAGGCCGGTCTCATGCGTGACGCGGTGACCGAGATCAAGTCACTGCTCACCGAGGCCGGGGTCGCGGACGCTCCGCTGGGCGTCGACATCGTCGAGCCCCCGTTCCTGTTCGAGCTGGAGCGCCAGGGCATCACGGTGCGCGACGCCCAGCAGTCCATGCTGGACGCGCGGGTCATCAAGTCCCCGGACGAGATCATGCTGCTCAACCAGGCCGCGGCCATGGTCGACGGCGTCTACCAGAACATCGTCGACGTGCTGAAGCCGGGCGTGCGGGAAAACGAAATCGTCGCCCTGGCGAACCAGCGGCTGTATGAGTTCGGCAGCGACCAGGTGGAGGCGGTCAACGCGATCTCGGGCGAGCGCTGCAACCCGCATCCGCACAACTTCACCGACCGCATCATCCGGCCCGGCGACCAGGCCTTCTTCGACATCATCCACTCCTTCAACGGTTACCGGACGTGCTACTACCGCACCTTCGGGGTCGGCAGCGCGACGGCGAGCCAGCATGACGCGTACACCCAGGCGCGGGAGTGGATGGACGCGGCGATCGCCGCGATCAAGCCCGGCGTCTCCACCGACGTGGTGGCCCGCGTGCTGCCCCGGGCGGTGGACTTCGGCTTCGAGAA
Organism: uncultured Actinomycetes bacterium; assembly: GCA_963781085.1. Classification (GTDB taxonomy): domain Bacteria; phylum Actinomycetota; class Actinomycetes; order Streptosporangiales; family Streptosporangiaceae; genus RYN-230. The sequence goes on along the minus strand of CAWAES010000035.1, from coordinate 91,076 downwards.
CGAACTCGCCGCCTTCGGCCTGCAGTTCGCCCACGGCCTGGGCCTCGGCCTGCACGAGCGGCCGATCATCTCGCGGCTCAACTCGCTGGACAATCCGCTCGAGCTCCAGGCCGGCATGGTCTTCGCGATGGAGACCTACTGCCCGGCCTCGGATGGTTTCTCGGCCGCGCGTATCGAGGAGGAGGTTGTCGTGACCGGTTACGGCACCGAGATCCTGACCAAGTTCCCGGCGCAGACGCTGTTCGTGGCGAACAAGTACTGACGGTGGTCAGGTGAGCCGCCGGCGGCCCGGCAGCAGGCGGGCGAGGAACGTCGTCGGCATCGTCATCATGGTCGGCGTGGTCGGCTACGGCGCGGTCCTGCTCGGTCTCGGCATATCTGGCTTCGCGAACGTGCACACGCTGGTCACCCGCGGGGTGCCGGCCGTCGGCCGGGTGTCGGCGACCAGCGGCTACGGGAAGACCTCTATCCAGGTGACGTACCGGGTGGACGGGCGCCCGGTGCAGGGCACGGTGAGCGCCGATCCCAGTAGCGTCTACCTGGGAGAACCGCTGCCCGTGGTCTACGATCCCGGCCACCCGCAGGTCGTCGGCCTGGCCAGCGACGTGGGTGACACCGGTTCGGCCTGGGCCGACACGATCGTCGGCGTGATCTTCCTGGCCCTGGTCCCGTTGTCCTTCCTGCTCTCGCTGATGTCCGCACGCCGGCGCCGGCGCCGCGCGGTCCAGGCCGCGCCCGGGCGCTGACTCCATCTGATCTCCATCGCCTGGCCGCGGCTTTTCCATGGGGGTCGCTGAACCTGGCCTGATATGGACCTGATCTCAGCGGAGCAGCGGCCTGATCCGCCTCCCGTTCACGCGGGCACCGTCACCCGCCCGGCCGCCCGGGAGCGGGTTCCGGTGCGCACCATCCTGGCCACGATCGGGCTGGTGCTGGCCACCGTGCTGCTGCTGCTCCTGATTCGCGCGGTGGAGCGGGTGCTTATCTGGATCCTCATCGCGGGCTTCTTCGCGGTCGCGGTCTACCCGGTCGTCAACTGGATCGAGCGGCGCCTGCCCTGGTGCCGCCGGTCGCTCGCGACCTTGCTGGTCTACCTGCTGCTGGTGGTGGCGATCGCCGGGCTGGTGACGCTCTTCGCCCTGCCGCTGGCGCGGGAAGGCGCCACCCTGGCCCATCAGCTGCCGCAGCTCATCGACGACGCCCGCGCCGGGCGGGGCCCGGTCGGGCACCTGCTCGAGCGGACCAGGGTCCTGGGTTACATCCAGCAGAACGAGGCCAGGATCCGCTCGTTCGTGACCGGCCTCGGAGCTCCCGCGCTCGGGTTCCTCAAGAGCGCGGCGACCGGCATCGCCGCCACGGTGACGATCTTCGTGCTCTCGTTCCTCATGGTGGTGACGGGACCGAGGCTGGTCGAGGGCACCCTCGCCCTGTTCCCTGGCGACCGCGCCGAGCACATCCGGTCGGTGGGCGCCGACTGCGCCAAGACCATCACCGGCTACATCTCCGGCAACCTGCTCATCAGCGTGATCTGCGGCGGGCTGACCTACGCGGTCCTGTCCATCGTCGGCGTTCCGTTCAGCGGGCTGATCGCGCTGTTCGTCGGGATCACCGACCTGATCCCGCTGGTCGGGGCCACGCTCGGTGCGGTCGTCGCCGGGCTGGCCGCCTTCGTCGATTCCGTGCCGGCCGGGATCATCGTGGTGGTCTTCTTCGTGGTGTATCAGCAGCTGGAGAACCATCTGCTGCAGCCGCTGATCTTCTCCCGCACGGTGCAGCTCAACCCGCTCACGGTCCTGATCGCGATCCTGGTCGCGGTCGAGCTGGCGGGACTCCTCGGCGCGCTGCTCGCCATTCCCCTCGCGGCCATGATCCAGATCATCGTCCGCGACCTGTGGCGCCAGCACCGTGAGCGTCTAGCCCGCGGCAGTCCGCCTGAGTCCACCCGTCCATCGCACTGATCTCCATCTGGTCTCCACCGGCAGCACACACCAGATGCTGGGCCGGAGCCTAGACCAGGGTTTATGCCTGCTGGGGCCCGGAGGATCATCGCGGGGGTGAGCAGCAGCCCGCGTAGCCTGCCAGCGCTGCGCCGTGCGGCCGATCTCGCCGACGCCTGCCACGCCACCTTGGTCCCGCTCCATGTCTGGGCTCCGCCCGCACTGGAGCTGGCTAGCCACCAGTTTCCCTCCGAGCGCCTGTACCAGGAGTGGGAGGACGCCGCCTGGCAGCGGCTTTGGGACGCCCTGGACACCGCCTTCGGCGGCCTACCCGGCAGTTTGCGGGTCCAGCCCGTAGTCGCCCAGGGAACCCCGGGCTGGACCCTGGTCAGCGCCGCCTCCCGGGCGGACGACGTACTGGTCATCGGGATGGGCCGCCGGGGCCGGGCCAGCCGCCTGTGGCACGGCACGGTAAGCCGCTACTGCCTGGCCCACGCCGTCTGCCCGGTGGTCGCCATCCCGGCCCCGGAACTGGAACCTGCGCTCCGGCCCGGGCTGGCCGGCCGGGTAGCGGCCTGGGTCGCCACCGCGAGCCAGTAACGCGCGGCGCACCGGGAGTCGGCGGTGCCCGCCAGTCGCGGATACTCCCCCCGGGCGACCGGCCGCCCGGCCGCTGGCCACCACGAATGCGGGCACCACCTGCACCCCCCGCGGGCGGCGCACCGTTCATCCGGACGCTGCCCTCTGTGCGCCTTGAAATGAACCTGCCCCACCTGAAGCCGGTATGGAGACCGTGTGGAGGACGTATGGAGAAGCCAGCAAGCGCAGCACCGCGCCCGGCTGGCGGCGTCAGCCCTCGGCAGGCCCCGGCCCGGTGGCCCGCTAATTTAACTAATCCTCATTAGTGATAGAGTCCGGCCCATGGACGACAACGGATCAGGTCTCGCGGTGCTCAGCAGCCTCGAGGATCCGGTGCGCCGCGGCCTGTATGAGTTCGTATCCAGGAGCGTCCAGCCGGTCGGGCGGGACGAGGCGGCCGCCGCCCTGGGCATCGGCCGGCCGCTGGCGGCCTATCACCTGGACAAGCTGGCCGGGCTCGGCTTGCTCACCGCCTCCTACCAGCGGCGCGCGGGCCGGGGAGGGCCCGGGGCCGGCCGCCCGGCCAAGGTGTACGCCCGCTCCGGAAGCGAGTTCTCGGCCACCGTCCCGCCGCGCGACTACGAACTGGCGGCCCGCCTGCTCGCGGTGGCGGTCGAATCCGACCCGGGCGGCTCGAGCAGGGCCGCGCTGCGTACCGCCGCTCAGCAGTTCGGCGCTGGTCTCGGTGAGCACAGCCGGGCCGGCCATCCGGCCGGGCAAGACACCCGGCAGGCCGTGCAGGACGCGCTGCGCGGGCAAGGCTTCGAGCCGTTCCAGGACGAAGACGGCACCGTCCGGCTGCGCAACTGCCCGTTCCACCACCTCGCCGTCCAGCATCGCGACGTCGTCTGCGGGATGAACCTGGCGCTGGTCGAGGGACTGGTCGCGGGCCTGCGGGCCACCGGGCTGCAGCCGGTCCTTCGTCCCCAGCCGGGTCATTGCTGCGTCGAGATCGGTAGCTGCGCCCCGTCAGGCGGCGCGGCGAAGGCGGACGCGGCGAGGGCGGAACTGTCATGACACGAGAGCTGGCCGCCGAACCCGCCGAGGCGGCGCCGGGGGCGCGGCCTGCGCCGGGCACTGGGCTGCATCCCCGGCCAGAACTGCGGATAGCTGGCGCGCCAGTGGCCGCCGACCTGCCGGCGGCGGAGCGGGCCGCCGCCGACTTCCTGGCCGCCCTGGGGGTTGAGGTTGACCGTCCAGGGTTGCGGGAGACACCGGCCAGGATGGCGCGGGCCTACGCCGAACTGTTCGACGCCCAGCCGCTGCAGCTCACCACGTTCCCCAACGACGAGGGCTACAGCGAGCTGGTACTGGCGCGCGACATCCCGTTCCGGACGGTCTGCGAGCACCATCTGCTGCCGTTCTCCGGGGTCGCGCACGTCGGCTACCTGCCTGGCGACCGCATCCTCGGCCTGTCCAAGCTGGCCCGCCTGGTCGAGCACTTCGCGGCCCGGCCGCAGACCCAGGAACGGCTGACCAAACAGGTGGCCGACAGCCTGGCCGCGCGTCTTCAGCCGCATGGCACTGGGGTGCTGCTGGAGGCCGAGCACTCGTGCATGACCGTGCGCGGCGTGCGGGCGCTCGGGTCTACCACCGTCACCTCCGCCTTCACCGGGACCTTGAGCACCGACGCCCAGGCCCGGGCCGAGTTCCTGGCCTCGGCCCGCCTGCCTCGCTGATCGTTTCGTCGCTACCACCCACAGGGGGAATCACCATGAACGACACGCTGGGAACACTGAGCGCGGCCGGGGTCTCGATCTGGCTGGATGATCTGAGCCGGGAACGGCTGGTGTCCGGCAGCCTGGCCGACCTGGCGGCCCACGACCATGTGGTGGGGGTGACGACCAACCCCAGCATCTTCGCCAAGGCGATTACCGGCAGTGACGCGTACGACTCGCAGTTGCGCGACCTGGCTACCCGGGGCGTCGACGTCCGGGAAGCGCTCCGGGCGCTGACCACCTTCGACGTCCGGTGGGCTTGTGACGTGCTGCGGCCGGTCTACGACGCGACGGACGGGGTGGACGGCCGGGTGTCGATCGAGGTGGATCCACGGCTCGCCTACGACACCGGGGCCACGATCGCAGAGGCGCGGGCCCTGTGGTGGCTGGTCGACCGGCCCAACCTGTTCATCAAGATCCCGGCCGCCCAGCAGGGGCTGGCCGCGATCGCCGGGTGCCTGGCCGAAGGGATCAGCATCAATGTCACGCTGATCTTCTCCCTGCAGCGCTACGACGCGGTCACCGGCGCCTTCCTCGACGGAATGGAACGCGCCCGGCAGGCCGGCCACGACCTGTCGCTGATCGGGTCGGTCGCCTCCTTCTTCGTCTCCCGGGTTGACACCGAGATCGACTCCCGGCTAGACAAGATCGGAACCAGCGAGGCGGCCGAACTGCGCGGGCGCGCCGCGATCGCCAACGCCCGGCTGGCGTACCAGCACTACGAGCGGGTGTTCTCCGCGCCGCGGTGGACCGCGCTGAGCGCGGCCGGAGCCCGGCCGCAGCGGCCGTTGTGGGCCTCGACGTCGGTCAAGGATCCGTCCTACCCGGATACCCGCTACGTGGTCGACCTCGTCGCCCCGGGCGTGGTCAACACGATGCCCGAGGCCACCCTGCACCTGGTCGCCGAGCACGGCCAGGTGCCCGCGGACTCGGTGCACGGTCACTACGACGAGTCGCAGCAGGTGCTGGACCGGCTGGAGCGGCTCGGCGTCCACTACGACGACGTCACGCAGGAGCTCGAAGAGCACGGCGTCAGCACGTTCGACACCGCGTGGGACCGGCTCGGCGAACAGCTGGCGGCCACGCTGCGGACGCGATCAGCACAGTCAGGGAGCTGACCATGACCAGCCACGCGGCACACCTGATCGTCGGGGCGAGTCTGGCCGGCGCGAAAGCCGCCGAGACGCTGCGCGGGGAGGGCTTCGACGGCCCGCTGGTCCTGGTCGGCGCGGAGCGCGAGCGGCCCTACGAGCGGCCGCCGCTGTCCAAGGACTACCTGCTCGGCAAGGCCGACCGGGACACGGTGTACGTCCATCCGGAGCACTGGTACGCCGAGCACCAGGTCGATCTGCGCCTCGGCGTCGAAGTGACGGCCATCGCGCCCAGCGCGCACGAGGTGACCCTTGCCGACGGGGCCAGGATCGGCTATTCCAAGCTGCTGCTGACGACCGGATCCGCGCCGCGCCGTCTTTCCGTGCCGGGCGCCGGTCTCGACGGCGTGCTCTATCTGCGGAACGTCGGGGACAGCGACGCGATCAAGGCCGCCTTCCAGTCCCCGGGCCGGGTGGCGGTGATCGGCGCGGGCTGGATCGGCCTGGAGGTCGCGGCCGCGGCCCGGGCCGCTGGCGCTAGCGTGACCGTGCTGGAACGGGGGGAACTGCCGCTGCTCCGGGTGCTCGGCCGCCAGGTCGCGCAGGTCTTCGCCACCCTGCACCGGGAGCACGGGGTCGACCTGCGCTGCGGTGTGCAAGTCGCCGGGATCACCGGCCACGGCGGCCAGGCCGACGGGGTGCTCCTGGCCGACGGAACCCGCGTCGACGCGGACGTGATCATCACCGGGGTCGGGATCACGCCCAACACCCAGCTCGCCGCGGCGGCGGGCCTGGACGTCAGCGACGGCATCCGGGTCGACGCGCAGCTGCGCTCCTCCGACCCGGACATTTTCGCCGCCGGGGACGTGGCCAGCGCCTTCCACCCCCGGCTGGGCAAGCACATCCGGGTCGAGCACTGGGCTAACGCGCTGCACCAGCCTCAGGCCGCGGCCCGGGCCATGCTCGGCCAGGACGTGGCTTTCGACCGGGTGCCCTACTTCTTCACCGACCAGTACGACCTGGGCATGGAGTACTCCGGCTACGTGGAACCAGACGGTTATGACGAGGTCGTCTTCCGTGGTGACCCCGCCGGGCGTGAGTTCATCGCCTTCTGGCTGAGCCGCGGGCAGGTGCTGGCCGGCATGAACGTCAACGTCTGGGACGTCAACGACGCGATCGCGGGCCTGGTCCGCGACGGCCGGCCCGTCGACCGGGACGCGCTGGCGGACCCGGAACGCCCGCTGGAGTCGCTTACCGGCCTTTGACCAGGCGTCCGCCCACCCACACCGCGGTGACCCGGTCCGGGTCCGCGAGCAGGGAGATGTCGGCCAGCGGGTCCCCGTCCACGGTGATGACGTCGGCGTCGTAGCCCTCCGCCAGCAGGCCGCTGCGCGGCGCCTGCGGCCCGAGGGTGCGCGGCGCGGTGGCGGTGGCCGCTTCGATCGCCTGCCGGGGCGTCATGCCCAGCGCCACCAGGTGCACCAGCTCCGTCCCGTTAGTGCCCCAGGCGCCCGGCAGGTCCAGCCCGGTCAGCCCGAGGTCGGTGCCCATCGCGATGGTCACCCCCAGCTCGATCGCCATCCGCACCATGTCGGCGTGAGTGTCCGCGACGGCCGTCAGCTTGGCCGCCGCGTACGGCGGGACCTGGTCCAGGTGGGCCAGGATGTTCTCGATGATCGTCCGGGTGGGGACCAGGATGGTGCCGGTCTCGCGCATCGCGTCGCAGGCCTCCTCGTCCAGGTACGTCCCGTGCTCGATGGTCGCGACCCCGGCTCGCAGCGCGGCCATGATTCCGGGCTTGCCGTGGCAGTGCGCCGCCACCACCCGGTCGGCCAGCCCGGCCACCTCGACGATGGCCCGCAGTTCGGCGTCAGTGAACTGCTGGTGGACGGGATGGTCCACCTCGGACAGCACGCCACCCGACGCGCAGACCTTGATCACGGCCGCGCCCCGGCGCAACTGCTCCCGGACCGCGCGCATGCACTCGGACGTGCCGTCCGCCAGCCGGAACGTCCCGTCGTAGCGGCCGAAGTCCTCCACCCACGACAGCGGGTAGGAGTGCAGGTCGCCATGACCGCCCGTGGTGGACAGGACGGCACCCGCGGCATAGATCGAGGGCCCGTCGAGCACGCCTTCGCGGACCGCCTGCGCCAGGTAGACGCCGAGGCCGCCGACCTCGCGGACCGAGGTGATACCCGCGTTCAGCGCGTTGGTCAGGTCCCGGGCCGACCGGGCCGCGCGCAGCGCGGTGGGCTCCTGCGGCAGCCGCGCCAGGTCCAGCACCCGGCTGCCCATGAAGTGCCCGTGGCAGTCCCACAGGCCTGGCAGCACGGTCGCCGCGGTACTGATGACCGCGCCCGGGGCGGCCGGTGCGCCGGCCGCCGGGCCCGCGTAGCTGATCCGCCCGCCATCGATCAGGACCGTGGCGTCGCGGACCGGCTCGCCGCGGCCCGGGATGAGCAGCCCGGCGTTGATCTGTTCCATGACTCTCCTTCTACTTTCGCGGCCGCGAGCTTCTTCCGCGGACCCGAGGCCTATGCCCGGTGGCCTATGTCCCCCGGAAAGTGTGGCCCTGGGACAGATCCGCGCCGCTGGCGGGGTCCGTAGCGTTCAGGTCGTCAGCAACCGACCGGGACGAGGGTGCACCGTGATCGAGATAGATGGCTTGACCAAACGGTACGGGGACAAGGCCGCCGTCGACGGGCTGAGTTTCGTGGTGGAGCCCGGGGTGGTCACCGGGTTCCTCGGCCCGAACGGGGCGGGCAAGTCCACGACCATGCGGGTCATCGCGGGCCTGGACCGGCCGACGAGTGGCACCGTCCGGGTCAACGGGAAGCAGTACCGCCGCAGCGCCGCCCCGATGTCCGAACTGGGCATCCTGCTGGACGCCAGGTCGGTCCATCCCGGGCTGTCGGCGCGCAACAATCTGCTGGCCCTCGCGCGGACGTCCGGCATCGGCCGCCGCCGGGTGGACGAAGTGATCGAGCTGGCCGGGCTGGCCGGGGTAGCGGGCACCCGGGCCGGGGGTTTCTCGCTCGGCATGGGACAGCGCCTGGGAGTGGCGGCCGCCCTGCTGGGCCGGCCGCAGACCGTGGTCCTGGACGAGCCGGTCAACGGCCTCGACCCCGACGGCGTCCGCTGGATCAGGCTGCTGCTCCGGTCGCTCGCCGACGAGGGACGGACCGTCCTCGTCTCCTCGCACCTGATGAGTGAGATGGCGCAGACGGCTAGCCGGCTGGTCGTTATCGGACGCGGCAAGCTCATCGCCGAGACGAGCGTCGAGGACTTCGTCGGCCATGCGGCGACCGGCGACGTGCACGTGCGCACGCCGGAGACCATGCGCCTGGCGGAGGCGCTCGCGGGGCCGGCGGTGACGGTCACGCGAGGACGGTACGGACGTGCTGCGCGTGTCCGGCCTGACCGCCGAGCAGATCGGGACGGCCGCGTGGCAGGCACGTCTGCCGGTCTTCGAGCTCATGCCCGCCCGGGCTTCACTGGAGGAGGCATTCATGCAGGTCACGCAGGACAGCGTCGAATACCACGCCGGAGCGACGCGATGAGCGCCGCACTGGCCCCGGCCCCGGCCGTCCCCACGGCCGCCCGGCCGGTCACCCAGGCCCGCGTCATCCGCTCGGAAGCGACGAAGCTGCGGGGGCTGCGCTCGACCTGGGCCTGCGCCCTGACCGCGGTCGTCCTGATCGTCGGCGTGGGCGCCCTGGCCGCCGGGGGAAAGCCCTACCGGGTCTCGGCGGCCAACCCGGCCGTGACCGCGGTGTCGACCAGCCTGTTCGGCGTCCTGCTGGCCCAGCTGGTGCTCGGCGTGCTCGGGGTGCTGGTGTTCAGCGGTGAGTACGGAACCGGGATGATCCGCGCGACGCTGGCGGTGGTCCCGTCGCGGCTGCCGGTGCTGTGGGCCAAGCTGCTCGTCCTGGCCGGGCTGGTGCTGCCCGTGACCCTGCTGGCTGCGCTGGCCGAATTCTTCGTGGCCACGGCGATCCAGTCGGCCCGGGGCGGGTCGGGGATCACGCTGGGCGACCCGGGCGTGCTGCGGACCCTGGTCGGCGCCGCGCTGTACCTGACGGTCGCCGCCGTGGTGGGCCTGACCCTGGGCGCCTTGCTGCGGAAGACCGCCGCCGGTATCTCGGCGTTCGCCGCGCTGTTCCTCATCGCGCCGATCGTCGTGGTGCACCTCCCGCACGCCATCGCGAGCGTCGCGCCCTACCTGCCCTCCAGTGCCGGCGGGGCGCTGTGGGGCCAGCCGCTGGTCACCCATCCGCTGAGCCCGTGGACGGGATTCGCGGTGCTCTGCGGGTATGCGGTGGTGCTGGCTGGCCTGGCCGCCTGGCAGCTGCGGCGCCGCGACGCGTGAACCGCGCCGGGTGCGAGGATGCAAGTGTGTCCTTCTGGAAGCCGGCCGAGGACCCGGGAACGCGGACCCTGCGTTCCTGGGCCTTCGACATCGGCTGCGCCGCGATCGCCTTCGCGGCGTCCCTGGCGCATTTCTCGTTCGGCCAGACGGCCCACCCGGCGTCGCTGCCCGTGGCGGCCAGCCTGGCCGTCGCGGCCCTGACCGTCCTGGCGCTGCCGCTGCGCCGGGTCTGGCCGGGCCCGGTGTTCGGCTGGACGCTGCTGGCCGCGGCGGTCCTGGCGGTGTGGCCGACGCACGGGGCGCTGTTCCCGGTCGCGCTGGCCATCGCCCTGTACACGGTGGCCGCCACGATGAGGCGGAGGGAAGCGCTGGCCGCGGCGGTGCTGACGGCCGGCCTGGTGGTCGCCGTGGTCGGCCACGACGGCACCCGTGACTGGGCGCTCGCGGTGTCGGACGCGGCCGGTTTCGCGGCCGCGGTGCTCATCGTGGGCCTGTACGTGAATACCCGCCGGGCCTACCTCGCCGCGCTGCGCGACCGGGCCGGCCGGATGGAGCGCGAACGGGACCAGAACAACGCGCTGGCGGCGGCGCTGGAACGAGCGCGGATCGCCCGCGAGATGCACGACAGCGTGGCCCATCACCTCACCGTCATCGTGGCCCTGTCGGACGGCGCCCTGGCCGCCGTGGCCCGCGCGCCCGCCGAGGCGTCCGAGGCGATCCGCGACGTGTCGCGGACCGCCCGTGAGGCGCTGACCGAGACCCGGCGCCTGTTCGGCGTGCTGCGGGCCGGCGCCGGGCCGGAGCTCTGGAAGCCGCTGCCGGGCCTGGCGGACCTCGACGACCTCCTCGGCACGGTCCGGGCGGCCGGCCTGCCCGTCCGGTACGAGCGCGGCGGCAGCGCCGGGGACCTGCCCGCCGGCCTGCAGCTGGCCGTGTTCCGGCTGGTCCAGGAGGCCCTGACCAACACCATGAAGCATGGCGGCCCGGGTGCGAGCGCGACGGTCCGGCTCCAGCTCACCCCGGCCGAGGTCTGCGTGGAAGTCGAGGACGACGGCACCGGGCAGCGCCGGGGAGGCCGGCGCTGCCCGGCGGCGGCCTGACCGGCATGCGCGAGCGGGTCAGCGCCTTCGGCGGCGAACTGGACTGCGGTCCCCGCCAGCCGCGGGGATGGCGGGTCGCGGCCCGCCTCCGCCCCGACCCGGCGGCCGCGGCGTGATCAGCGTGCTCCTGGTCGACGACCATGCCCTGATCAGGAAGGGTTTCCGGCTGATCCTCAGCGCCGAGCCCGACATCGAGGTGGCCGGGGAGGCCGCCGACGGGAGGACCGCGGTCTCCATGTGCACCGCCCTGCGGCCGGACGTGGTGCTGATGGACGTCCGGATGCCCGGCAGTGACGGCATCGAGGCGACCCGCGACATCGTGGCCGCCGGGCTGCCCCTCCAAGGTGCTGATCCTGACCACCTTCGACCTCGACGAGTACGTCTACGCCAGCCTGCGGGCCGGCGCCAGCGGCTTCCTGCTCAAAGACACCCAGCCCGACGCCCTGGCCGCCGCCATCCGCACGATCGCCGCCGGTGACGCGGTCCTCGCCCCGACGTCCACCAGGCGGCTCATTCACCAGTTCGCGAGCGCCCAGCCGGCCGGGCCGTCCGGCGGGCAGCACGCCGCCCAGATCCGCGAGGCCCTCACCGTCCGCGAGCAAGACGTCTTCACCCACATCGCGGCCGGCCTGTCCAACGGCGAGATCGCGGCCGACCTGCACCTGTCCGAGGGCACCGTGAAGATCCACGTCGGCCGGATCCTGGCCAAGCTCGGCTTGCGTGACCGCGTCCAGGCCGTCGTGCTCGCCTACGAGTCCAGGCTGATCAGCCCCGGCACCGATCGCCGGACCGCCCGGCCGGCCCGCGCTAGAGGCTGGCGGACCGGACCGCCCAGGTCCCTGGACCTTACCGCCTGGTGCCCGGCTTGACGCTCGGGGCCGGGCGATCACTGGCCCGGGCCGTCGAACCGCCAAGCCCCACATACTCGACTATTCCGATAGAGATAACATAGTTTCGATGAGGTCCCCGTATCGCCGCCCGAGACCGGCTGGAGGCACGTCCTGACTATCCCCGCGCCTGGCCCCATGCATCTTTCCGTCGCGCTCGACAGCGCTGGATGGCATCCCGCCGCGTGGCGCGAGCCCGGGGCGCGCCCGGCCGAGCTGTTCACCGCCGCCTACTGGACCGACGTCGTCGCCGAGGCCGAGCGCGGCCTGCTCGACTTCGTGACCATCGAGGACGGGCTCAGCCTGCAGTCCTCGCACCGCGGCAGGCCGGACTCCCGGACGGACCAGGTACGCGGGCGGCTGGACGCCGTCCTCATCGCGGCCCGGGTGGCGCCGGTGACCCGCCATATCGGGCTGGTGCCGGTCGTCGTCGTCACGCACACCGAGCCGTTTCACGTCTCCAAGGCCATCGCGACACTCGACTACGTCAGCTCCGGGCGGGCCGGAGTCCAGGTCCGGGTGTCGGCCAGCCCGGACGAGGCCGCACACTTCGGGCGGCGGGCCATCCCGCCGCTGGACCTGCGTGACCGCGCGGACCCGGCGGTCCAGCAGCTGATCACCGGGCTGTTCGCGGAGGCTGCGGACTACGTCGAGGTGATCCGGCGGCTGTGGGACAGCTGGGAGGATGACGCCGAGATCCGGGACACCGCGACCGGGCGGTTCGTTGACCGCGGCAAGCTGCACTACGTCAAGTTCGCCGGGGACTACTTCAGCGTCAAGGGGCCGTCGATCACGCCCCGGCCGCCCCAGGGCCAGCCGCGTGGTCGCCGCGCTGGGGCACGCGGGCGCGGCGTACCGGCTGATCGGCCAGGCCGCCGACGTCGGCTTCGTCACCCCGCACGACCCCGCCCAGGCCCGCGCCGTCGTGGCGGAGATCCAGGCCGCCCACGCGGAGGCCGGCCGCGGGCCGGAGACGATCAACGTCTTCGCCGACCTGGTGGTGTTTCTCGCCCCGGACGCTCACGCGGCGGCGGACCGGAAGGCCCGGCTGGACGAGCTCGCCGGGCGCGAGTACACGAGCGACGCGGCCGTCTTCACCGGCACCCCCGCTCAGCTCGCCAGCCTGCTCCAGGAGTGGCAGCAGGCGGGGCTGTCCGGCTTCCGGCTGCGTCCTGGCGGCATCCCCGCCGATCTGCAGGCGATCACCAGGGACCTGGTGCCCGAACTGCAGCGCCGCGGCGTGTTCCGCACGTCCTACGACGCCGGCCCGCTGCGCGGGCGGCTGGGGCTCGGCCGGCCCGCGAGCCGCTACGCCGCCTCCGGGAGGAGCTGACCATGGCCAGGCCACTGAAGCAGATTCACCTCGCCGCGCACTTCCCCGGCGTGAACAACACCACGGTCTGGAGCGATCCCCGGTCCGGCAGCCACATCGAGTTCGGTTCCTTCGCGCATCTGGCCCGGACCGCGGAGCGGGCCAAGTTCGACTTCCTGTTCCTCGCCGAAGGGCTGCGGCTGCGGGAGCAGAACGGCGAGATCTACGACCTCGACGTGGTGGGACGTCCCGACACGTTCACGGTCCTCGCCGCGCTCGCGGCGGTCACCAGCCGGCTCGGCCTGGCCGGGACGATCAACTCCACCTTCAACGAGCCCTACGAGGTGGCCCGGCAGTTCGCCAGCCTTGACCATCTGTCCGGCGGGCCGGGCGGCCTGGAACGTCGTCACGTCCTGGGACGCGTTCACCGGCGAGAACTTCCGGCGCGGCGGCTTCCTGCCCCAGGAGGCCCGGTACAGCCGGGCCCGGACCTTCCTCGAGACGACCTGGGAGCTGTTCGACTCCTGGCGCGGTGACGAGATCGTCGCCGACCAGGCGTCCGGCGCCTTCCTCGCCGATCCGCAGGCAGGCCAGTTCGCCCACGCCGACGCCCACTTCGACATCAGCGGGCGGTTCAACGTGCCCCGCAGCCCGCAGGGACGGCCAGTCATCTTCCAGGCCGGTGACTCTGACGAAGGCCGCGAGTTCGCCGCGGCCAGCGCGGACGCCATCTTCAGCCGCCACGGCACGCTCACCGACGGCCAGGCCTTCTACGCCGACGTCAAGGGCCGCCTGGCCCGGCACGGCCGCCGCCGGGACCAGCTGCTGATCCTCCCGGCCGCGACGTTCGTGCTCGGCGACACCGACGCCGAGGCCCGGGACCTGGCCCGGGAGGTGCGCTTCCAGCAGGTCAGCGGGCAGACCGCGATCGCCTTCGCGGAGCAGCTGTGGAACCGGGACCTGTCTGGCTACGACCCGGACGGCCCGCTGCCGGACATCGATCCCGACCCGGGCGAGAACACCATCGCCCGCGGCCGGGCCAGCGTGCGGATGTACCGGGATCCGCTGGCCACCGCGGCCCAGTGGCGGGCCCAGGCGGAGGCGGGCAACCTGTCGATCCGGGAACTGATCATCGAGGTCACCGGCAGGCAGACCTTCGTCGGCGCCCCGGCTACCGTGGCGGAGTCCATCAACCACCTGGTCCAGTCCGACGCGAGTGACGGGTTCATCCTCGTCCCGCACATCACCCCGGGCGGCCTCGACGAGTTCGCCGACACGGTCGTGCCGCTGCTGCAGGAACGCGGCGTCTTCCGGTCCGACTACGAAGGCAGCACGCTGCGTGAGCACCTGGGCCTCGCGCCGCTGCCGGCCGGCCAGGCCGTCCGGGAGGTCGCGTCATGACCCGCGCCCCGCTCGCCGTGCTCGACCTGGTGCCGGTCAGTTCCGGCTCGACCGCCGGGCAGGCGCTGCGCAACAGCGTCGACCTGGCCCAGGCCGCGGAGCGGTTCGGCTACGCCCGCTACTGGTTCGCCGAGCACCACCTCAATCCCGGGGTCGCCGGTACCTCCCCGGCTGTCGTGCTGGCCCTGACCGCCGCCGCGACCTCGGCCATCCGGATCGGGTCGGGCGCGGTGCAGATGGGTCACCGCACCGCGTTGTCGGTGGTCGAGGAGTTCGGCCTGATCGACGCCCTGCACCCGGGCCGTCTCGACCTGGGCCTGGGCCGGTCGGCCGGTCGGCCGAAGCAGAGCGAGGGCCAGGGGCCAGGGGCCGGCGCAACACCGCCGGCTGCCGAAACCCCGCAGGCCGGGCGCCACCGGAGCGCGAACGGGCTGCTCATCCCCGAGCGGTTCGCCGTCGGGCACCTGCTCGGCTCGCCGCGCTTCGCACTGCAGAAGACGCTGCTGCAGCTACCCGGCGCGCAGTCGCAGGACTACACCGAGCAGGTCGGCGACGTCCTCGCCCTGCTGCAGGGCAGCTACCGCTCGGCCGACGGGGTCGAGGCGCACGCCATCCCCGGGGAAGGCGCAGACCTCCAGGTCTGGGTCCTGGGCAGCAGCGGCGGGGAGAGCGCCCAGGTGGCGGGGGCGAACGGGCTGCGTTTCGCGGCCAACTACCACGTCAGCCCGGCGACCGTGCTGGAGGCGGCCGAGGGATACCGGGCCGCCTTCCGGCCCTCCGCCGGTCTTGACCGGCCCTACGTGAGCGTCTCCGCCGACGTCGTGGTGGCCAGCGACGAGGCCGCGGCCCGGGAACTCGCCGCTGGCTACGGCCTGTGGGTGCGCAGCATCCGCTCCGGCGAGGGCGCGATCCCGTTCCCGACCCCGGAGCAGGCCCGGGCCCAGCACTGGACCGACGCGGACCAGGCCCTGGTCGCCGACCGGGTGGACACCCAGTTCACCGGCTCCCCGAAACAGGTCGCCGACCAGCTCGAGCAGCTCCAGGAGGCGACCGGCGCCGACGAGCTGATCGTCACCACCATCACCCACGACCATGCCGACCGGGTCCGCTCCTACCAGCTCCTCGCCGAGGAGTGGCAGCGGCGCTGAACGGTGGTCAGCTGGCCAGCGTGCGGGTGACCGGCACGGGGTTGGCGAACAGGTCAAGCACGGGGCAGTGCCGATCGACCGCGGCGGCCAGGTCCTGGTAGCGCTCCGGACTCTCCGGCCCGGTCACGGTGACCTCGACCCGGACGGCGGACAAACCCGGCCGCACGCCGTCGTCGAAGCCCAGGAACCCCCGGATGTCGAGGTCGCCTTCCACGCGCACGCTCAGCGTGTCGAACCCGATGCCGAGCTGCTCAGCCCAGAACTGGTAGGTGATGGCCTGGCATGACCCCAGTGAGGCCAGCGCGTACTGCACCGGGTTCGCGGCCACGTCGGCCCCGCCCAGCGCAGGCGGCTCATCGACCTTGAAGGAGTGTTCTCCGGTCCGGATATCCACCTCGGTCACACCGACCAGCGTCCCCTCGGCGGTGAACAGAGCCTGCGCGTTCGCGGAGTCGTCGGCGACGGCCTTACGCGTATCTGCGATGAGCGAGCTGAGCGACACTGCTGACCTCCCAGGCCGGGCGGGACCTGCCTCCGGGCCGGGGCAGGACGAGGTCATTGTCTATAATGTCGCTCGACTTTGTCAAGAACTGGACGCGCCGGACAGGTAGCCCGCGAGGTGGCCGATCACCTCGCGCGCGTCGTCCTCGATACCGGAGAGGAACGTGGACTTGCGCCGCCGGAGCACCGGCAGCCCCAGGGCGTACAGTCCCGGGCTGGCGACCACACCGCCCTCGTGGTCCAGCTGGCCCTTCGCGTCGACCACCGGCACGTCGAGCCACCTGTAGTCGGGCCGGAAACCGGTCGCCCACACGATCGCGGCGATCTCGCCCCCGCCCAGGTCCAGCTGCAACCGGGTCGAGTCGGGTACGCGGGTCGCCGCGAAGCGCTCGGGAGGTCCGACCTCGCCGTCACGCCCTTCCGCCTTGGCCCACTCGTCGAACGTGTCCAGCAGGCGCTCCATCTTCAGGTCCGCGAGCGAGAACACGTTGCGCAGGCCGCCGGACAGCAGCGCCCGGCCGTCACGTACCGCCGCCCAGCGGCCCACCAGCTCGACGCCCATCGAGGCGAGCGCGTTGAGATCCAGCGTCATCCGCTCCGGGGTCCCGACGAGCTGGGGCGACGGCAGCCGCCGGGCCCGGGTGAGGTCCTCGACCTCGTCATACCGCTGGTCCCACACGCCTGAGTGGTCCATCCACCACAGCACGTCCCGTCCGCGGTAGGTGCGCGGCAGCCGCACATGCTCCCCCACCGAGAGAGTCACCGGCCGCCCAGACCGGCGCAGCTCCGCGGCCAGCTGCACGCCGGTGGCCGAGGCGCCCACGACGAGCACGCCGCCGTCGGGCAGCTGGCCGGGGTGGCGATAGCCGAACGTCGTCAGTTGCCGGACGGAGGCCGGGACCCCCTCGCGCAGGGCCGGCACCGCCGGCCGGTTGCAGGCGCCGCTCGCGATGACCACGGTCCGGGCGCGGATCTCGCCGTCGCTCGTCACCACGTGGTATCCGTCGTCAGCCTGGCCGCACCTCTGTAACGTTCACGCCCGTCCGGACGGGAGCGCCTGAGACCTTGGCGAAGTGCTCGATGAACTCGATCACTTCGCCCACGGTCATGTAGCCGTCTGGGTCCGGGCCTTCGTAGCGAAGGCCCGGCAGGCGGCTCTGCCAGTTGGGCGTGAGCAGCCGCAGGGAGTCCCAGCGCTCGCGACGCCAGGAGTTCGCCACCTCCCCGCGCTCGAGAACGACGTGGTCGATCGACCGGTCGCGCAGGAAACAGCTCGCGGCGAGGCCCGCGTGACCCCCGCCGATGACGACCGTGGTGGTGCGCTCGATGGCCTGGCCCCTCAGTGCTGTCTGGAGCGCGCAGCCGCCGTGGCCGCTCAAGCGACTTCGACGATGACGTTCGTCGGGTTGGTAAGCGCGTCGAACACGGCGGAGCGCTTCTGGGACTGGGCGACCAGCGCCTCGATCTCCTGCCGCGACGCGTCCGCGTCGATGGTGAACGTCACCTTGATGTCGTTGTAGCCGTTACGGACGTCGCTGTCGGCACCGAGGATCCCGCGGATGTCGTGCCCGCCCTCGACCGTGGACTCGACCGAACGGAGCTGGATGCCGCGGTTCTCCGCGACGGACGCGATGCCCCCGGTCAGGCAGCTGGCCAGGCCGACCAGGAGGTACTCGATCGGGGTGATGCCCTGGTCCTCCGCCGCGAAGACCTCGGGGTGGTCGGCTTCGAACGACCACTCTTCCTTGTGGTTCTGCTCTTCCCCGAGGCCGAAGTAGCTCTGGACCTTCATCGTGCTGTGCACGCCGCCCTGCCACTTGGCCGTCGCCCGCCAGGTGAACTGAGCGGCCTCCGGCGCGCCCTTCAGCACTTCGCGCGCGTCGAGCAGCGCCTGCACGTTGACACCGTTGGTGACGGTAGTCATGTCGCGATACCCCCCTTTGCTGTTACGTACTCTTATTTCCCTATGGCGTTGGTTGACAATATACTGCCCAGGCCGGGCTACCATAGCCCCCATGGCGGAGCCAGCCTCGACGCTCGCGGCCGGCTCGGTCGGCTCGGCCGGCCGAAGCCGGTTCGGCCGGCACGGTCGAAACCCGGTACGTTGACCTGCCCGAGCCGGTACAGCTCGACTGCGGGCGGGAACTGTACCCGGTTCGGGTGGCGTACGAGACCTACGGCGCCCTCTCACCCCGGCGCGACAACGTCATCCTGGTCTGCCATGCGCTCAGCGGCGACGCCCATGCGGCGGGCTTCGCGAAGACACCACCCGAAGAGAGCACGCGCGACGGGTTCGGGGCCGAGGACCGCGACGGCGCCGCCCCCCGGGGGCTCGGCTGGTGGGACGGGATGATCGGCCCCGGCAAGGCGTTTGATACTGACCGCTTCTTTGTCGTCTCCACGAACCTGCTCGGCGGCTGCCGCGGGACGACCGGGCCCTCGTCGGCCGACCCGGCGACCGGCCAGCCGTACGGGCCGGACTTCCCGGTGATCACCGTCGCGGACATGGTGCGGACCGAGCGCGCGTTCCTGGACACACTCGGTATCGAGCGCCTGGCGGCGGTGGCCGGGGGCTCGCTCGGCGGGATGCAGGCGTTCGAGTGGGCGATCCTGTTCCCTGATCAGGTCGACGCCGTCGTGGCGATCGCCAGCACGCACGCCCTGCATCCGCAGGGCGTGGCCTGGAACGCGATCGCGCGGGCCGCGATCATGCGCGACCCGGCCTGGCAGGGCGGCCGCTACTACGGCACCGGCGCGGCACCGGACGCGGGTCTGGGTGTGGCCCGGATGGTCGGCCACGTCACGTACCTGTCCGCACCGGCGCTGAACGACAAGTTCGGCCTGCGGCTGCAGTTCGCCGACGACATCCGCTACACGATCACCGAGCCGGAGTTCGAGGTCGAGAGCTACCTGCGGCACCAGGCCGACTCGTTCGTGAAGCGCTTCGACGCCAACACCTACCTCTACACGTCGCGCGCGCTCACGTATTTCGACCTCGCGCGGCAGTACGGCGGCGGATCGCTCACCCGGGCGCTCGAAGGCATGTCGGCGCGCACCCTGCTGATCGCGTTCAGTTCCGACTGGCTCTACCCGCCGGCCGCGTCGGCGGAGGTCGCCGACGCGCTCCGCGCTCTCGGCAAGCCGGCCGAGTTCCACGTGATCGAGGCGCCGTACGGCCACGACTGCTTCCTGCTGGAGGAAGCCCGCCAGACCCCCATAATCCGCCAGTTCCTGAGCCAGCACACCCTGGCCGAAGGCCAGACCGCCGGATGACGCCGAGGAAGGGATCTTCGTGACCGACCAGCCCTCGTGGGCCGAGGAGCCCCGTGCGTTCGGCTTCGAGACGCGGCAACTGCACGCCGGGCAACGGCCCGACCCGAACACGGGCGCCCGCGCGGTGCCGATCTTCCAGACGACCAGCTACGTGTTCGAGGACCCGGAGTCCGCAGCGGCCTACTTCAACCTGCAGGAGTACGGGAACACGTACTCGCGCATCATGAACCCCACGGTCGCGGTGTTCGAGGAGCGGGTGGCGAACCTGGAGGGCGGCGCGGGCGCGGTGGCGTTCGCCAGCGGGCTCGCCGCGCAGGCGGCCGCGCTGTTCACGCTGCTGGAGCCGGGCGATCACGTGGTCTCGTCCTCGGCGCTCTACGGCGGGACGGTGAACCAGTTCAAGCATGTGCTGCGCAAGATGAACGTGGAGCTGACCTGGGTCGATCCCGACGACCCGGACGCGTGGCGGCTGGCGGTCCGCGCCAACACCAAGGCGTTCT
The DNA here is from genome assembly GCA_963781085.1 of uncultured Actinomycetes bacterium. Taxonomy (GTDB): domain Bacteria; phylum Actinomycetota; class Actinomycetes; order Streptosporangiales; family Streptosporangiaceae; genus RYN-230. The sequence goes on along the minus strand of CAWAES010000035.1, from coordinate 71,200 downwards.
TCGCCGAGACGATCGGCAACCCGGGCGGGAACGTGCTGGACATCGAGACGGTGGCGTCCATCGCGCACGAGCACGAGCTGCCGCTGATCGTGGACAGCACGTTCGCCACGCCGTACCTGTGCCGCCCGATCGAATGGGGCGCCGACATCGTGATCCACTCGGCGACCAAGTTCATCGGCGGCCATGGCACGAGCATCGGCGGCGTGGTCGTCGAGGCTGGCACGTTCAACTGGTCCAACGGCCGGTTTCCCGTGGTCGCCGATCCGTCGCCGGCCTACCACGGCCTGCAGTTCCACGAGACGTTCGGGACGTACGGCTATCTGATGAAGCTCCGCGCCGAGACCCTGCGCGATCTCGGCGGGGCGCTCGCCCCGCTCAACGCTTTCCTGTTCCTGCAGGGGCTCGAGACGCTGTCGCTGCGGATGGAACGCCACGTCGAGAACGCGCGGGCGGTCGCGGCGTTCCTCGAGTCGCACGAGCTGGCGTCGAATGTGACCTACCCCGGCCTGCCTGGGAGCAAGTACCGGCCGCTGGTGGAGAAGTACCTGCCGCGCGGGGCCGGCGCGGTGTTCTCGTTCGACTGCGCCGGGGGCCGGGCCGGCGGGCAGGACCTCATCCGCGGCGTGACGCTCTGGTCCCACCTGGCCAACGTCGGCGACGCGAAGAGCCTCATCATCCACCCGGCCAGCACGACGCACCGCCAGCTGGGCGACGACGAACTGCGGGCGGCCGGCGTCGGGCCGGGGACGGTACGGCTGTCGGTCGGGACCGAGTCCGTCGAGGATCTGATCTGGGATCTGGAGCAGGGTTTCGCGCGGGTCGCCGCGACAGCGGGGGAGAAGGTAGCGACGGCATGACCGATCTCGCGCCATATCAGGACTCACTGACCATCCAGCGGGTGGTGCACAACGCCAGGACGATCGCGATCGTGGGCCTGTCCGGCAACGAGCTGCGGGCCAGCAACTTCGTCGGCTACTACCTCAAGCGGCACGGGTACCGGGTGATCCCGGTGAATCCCCGCGAGACGGAGATCCTCGGCGAGACGTGCTACCCGAGCCTGCTGGACGTACCGGTGCCGGTGGACATCGTGAACGTCTTCCGCGCGCCGGACGCGCTGCCGGGGATCGCGCGGGAGGCGGTGGCGATCCACGCCGGCGCCCTCTGGTGCCAGTTCGGCGTGATCAACGAGGAGGGGGCGCGGATCGCCGAGGACGGTGGCGTAACGGTGATCATGGACCGTTGCCTCAAGGTTGAGCACGCGCGCTACGTGGGCCGGATGCACTGGCTCGGCTTCAACACGCAGCGCATCACGTCGGTCCGTTCCGGGCTCCAGTAGCTGCTCAGGTGCCGGTGCTGGCCGGCGCCCTGGCCGCCCGGAACCGCACGGCGTAGTCGTTCGTGTCGACACCGACGGCGGTGAAACCGGCCGCCTCCAGGCGGGCTCGCAGCCCGGGCGGATCGACCGGGACGTAGACGTCGTCGTGGTGCAGGGCGCGCAGTTCGGGACTGTCGAGGCTGTCTTGCCCGGCCAGCACGCCACCGGGACGCAAGAGCCGGAAGATCTCGGCCAGCACGGCGTCTTGCGCCTGCGAGGAGGGAACGTGGTGCAGCATCGTCAGGCACACGGCACCGCTGAAGCGCCCGGCAGCCAGCGGCGTCCGCGTGGCGTCGGCGCAGACCACCTCGACGTTCGTGCCCGCCAGCCGGGCGGCCAGCGCGTCAGCGAGGTCAGGGTGGATCTCCACCGCCGTCAGCCTGGTCACCCTGGTCGCCAGGACGTCGGTGGTGAGCCCGGGGCCGGGGCCCACTTCCAGCACGTCGTCACCGAGGTCGACCTCGTCGAGGACCCAGGGAATGATCCAGCGCTGGACGGCTTCGGCCCACTCGGCGCTCGAGCACAGCGCCAGATGCTCCTGGTTCATCAGCCCCCCTGCCGCATCGTAGCCGGGCCCGCAACGCCTCCGGCCGGACATCCGGCGTAGTGTCCTTAGTGAAACATCGGTGAACTAGCCGCCGGGTCGAGCCCCCGCCTTGCTGCTGACGCAGGAAGGCGCCCGCCATGCTCGTCTCCACCATGACCCGGCTGAGCGATGTCTTCGACCCGCACGGAACCTAGCCCGGCCGTCGAAGGCCGGCCCCGGCGCGGCCGCAAGATAGTCCGCACCGCGGCGTCGGCGATCCTCATCGCGGCCACCTTCGGGTTCGCGATCCCGCGGATCGCGTCCTACCGCAGCGTGTGGGCCAGTATCCACATGATGACCTGGCCGCACGTGCTGATCGTCGCCGTCGCGGCCGCGGCCAGCATGATCTCGTACTGGGTCACCATCCGCGCAGTCCTTCCCCAGCTGAAGTGGCGCCAGGCCGCCACGGTCAACCTCGGGTCCAACGCGGTGGCGAACACGCTGCCCGCGGGCGGCGCCCTGGCCATGGGCGTCAGCTGGGCGATGCTCTCCAGCTGGGGCCTGTCCACCGCCGACTTCGTCCTGTACACCCTGGTGACTGGAATCTGGAACGTCTTCACCCTGCTGGGCATGCCAGTCCTCGCGCTGCTGGTCATGGCCACGGCCACCCGGCCCGACGCGGTCCTCATCACCGCCGCAGCGACAGGCCTGGCCGTGCTCGTGGCCATGGTCGCCGGGCTGGGCCTGCTGCTGCACAGCCAGGCCTTCGCGCTCCGCGCTGGCCGGGCGCTGCAGCGCCTGCTGGCCGTCGTCAGCCGGCTGGCGCGCCGGCCAGCGCCCGCCAACGTCGCCGGGTCGCTGTCCACCTTCCGCGACCGGGCCGGTGCCCTCATCGCGGCCCGAGGCTGGCGGATCACCGCCGCCACGGTGGCCAACTACCTCATCTTGTGGCTCGTGCTGCTGGCCTGCCTGCGCGGCACGGGCCTGTCCCAGGCCCAGGTGCCCTGGCAGACCTCCCTCGCGGCGTTCGCTTTCATCCGGCTGCTCACCGCGCTTCCCCTCACCCCGGGCGGGCTCGGGGTCACCGAACTCGGCCTGGTAGGCGTCCTGGTCACCAGCGCCGGCACCGCGGCCAGCGTCCAGGTGACTGCCGCCGTGCTGCTGTACCGGGCGGTCACCTACCTGCCTCCCATCCCGCTCGGCGCCCTGGCCTGCCTCACCTGGCGGCTCGCCCCCGCTCTCACCGGCACCAGCCCGCGCCTGGCCAGCCCGGCAGCCGCGCCGCCGGCCCTGAGCGGTCTGCCCGGCGAGGTGATCAGGGTCGGGCCACCCTGACGGAGCCGAGGACCGCCCGGGCGCGGGCCCCGGTTCCGGAGAGCCCGAGCAGGAAGAACGCCGCCGGGGAGCGGTGCGGCCGGGAGGCTGAGAAGACCAGTACACCGCTGGAGAAGCCGCCCTGCCCGGTGACCGTTGACAGGCAGATCCTGACGCCGTGCCGGACCCGGCAGCCGGCGAAGTCCTCGCCGGCCGACGCCGCCGCGTACTTCCCGGTGACCACGGTCAGGCCCGGCTGGGCCCGCTCAGCGGCGGCGGCAGGAAACGGGGCCGGGCACGGCAGGCGGGCCGGCGGGCGGGTCGCGTCGATCAGCAGCAGCCAGCGCGGCACGAGCCCGGTCCCGCAGGTCGCCCACTGACGCTCGCGCCGCAGGTTCCACGAACTCGGGGTCGCGAACCGGACGCCGCGCGAGCGGTGCCAGACCCAGCTGGCGGGCACCGGCCCGGCCGGACCGCGTCTCAGCACGACAGACAGCGGCGACCGGGTCAGCGTGTCCAGCACCCGCCGGGCCAGCGGTCCGCGGGCTCCCGCGCGCACTCCTAGCTCCGGCACCAGGTACGCCACCGATCCATGGCCGCCAGGCAGCCGGTAGACGGGAATGCCGCGAATCACGGCCGCGGGCCTGCGGTGGCTGATCCCCGGCGGTATGTGCCCGGCAGGCCGGATCCAGGCCAGGCTCGCCGTAAGGCCACAGCCCGCCCCTTCGGGGACCACCGGCCTGCCGCCGGCGAAGATCATGCCACCGGACCGCGGTCCGCACGAGAACTGCCGCGGACTCTGGACCAGCCACGACCCCGGCACCGACAGCTGCGCACGGCGGTACGGAACCGGCGCCCAGCCGTCCGGGACACCGGACCCGCGGGTTAGCAGCCCGCCACCCGGCCCGCTGTGGCTGGCCCCTCCCGCCGCTGGCGGCGGCGCGGACACCGGGCCGGGCGACGCCAGTGCGCCGCCAGCCAGCGCGAGCACCGCCGCCGCAGCGATCGCTGCGGCCGCCACTGCGATCGCCCCGGCCCGCCCGCCACTGCGGGTCGCCCGCGCGCCCTGCTCTGCCCCCGTCATCGCCACTGCCCTCCCGGAAGTCTGCTGCTGGCAGCAGAGGCTGGCCGGGTCACCCGCCGGCCGGGTCACCCGTCTGCTGCCTGGCCTGACAGCTTGGACGACCGGGCGAGCCATCTGGCTCCCGTTTCACCCGCCAATTTCTGCTGGCCGGCCCGAGAGTGCACGGTGGCATCCCAGGTCGCGGAGACCCGCTGCCGGCATGGGAGAGTGAGAGCAACCGGCCCGGGGCCTGGGCCACCAGTGGCAGGGGGAGACTGGTATGCGGCCGTTCTTCAAGGACGACGGTTTCAACTTCCTGACCGAGATCGCGCTTGGGTCGGTGTACCGGCAGGCAGCGGACGTCGGTGAGGTGCTCACCACGGTTGACCGGATCCAGGACGGCAAGGCCCGGTCGTGGGTGGACGAGTGGACGGCCACGGCTGATCGTCTCGCGCAGGAGGCCGCGGCCAGCGCCGGAGCCGGTCACCGACGCTCAGCCGCCGGCCAGTACCTGCGTGCGTCGCTGTATTACTCAGTTGCGACGTATTCGGCCGACGGGACGGGGGACCCGGCACTGTTCGCGTCGCTGTGGGAGCAGCACCGGGCCGCCTGGGACCAGTTCGTGGATCTGGGTGTCTTCGGCGGGGCTGTCGCGGAGCGCATTGACATCCCGTACGAGGGCACGACGCTGCCGGGATATTTCTTCCGGTCCGGCGCGGCCGGTGAGCCGCGGCGGACGCTGATCTTCAATAACGGCAGTGACGGCTCCGTGGTGGGCGCGTGGACCGACGGGATCGCCTGCGCGCTCTCCCGGGGATGGAACGCGATGACGTTCGACGGGCCCGGGCAGAACGCGGCGCTGGTGCGGCAGGGCCTGGCGTTCCGGCCGGACTGGGAGAAGGTCATCACGCCGGTCGTCGATTTCCTCTGCGCCCGCCCGGACGCCGACGGCGGGAAGCTGGCGCTGCTCGGCGTCAGCCAGGGCGGTTACTGGGTGCCCCGGGCGCTCGCTTTTGAGCACCGCGTCGCGGCCGCAGTGGCAGACCCAGGCGTCGTGGACGTCTCGACGACAGTGCTCGGGCATCTGCCGCACATGATGATCAAGCTGCTCGAGACAGGTGAGCGGGACAAGTTCGACCGGGACATGGAGTGGACGCTGAAGATCTCGCGGTCAACGCGGTCGACGCTCGCGCTGCGGATGCGGCCCTACGGCGTCACCACGCCGTATGAGTTCTTCTCTGCTTCCCGCGACTACGTGCTCACCGACGAGCTGATCGCCCAGATCACCACCCCGGTCCTGGTCACCAGCCCCGACAATGAGCAGTTCTGGCCGGGACAGTCACAGGAACTGTTCGGCAAGCTCACCAGCAGGAAGGCGATCGTCGCGTTCACCGAGGCCGAGGGAGCCGACTCACACTGCGAGCCCGCCGGCTCCGGTATACGCGGTGAGCGCATCTTCGACTGGCTCGACGAGCAGCTCCCGGCCTGACCTCTACGCACGGCATCACGCGTTGAGGTGAGTTACCGGCCGGTTCGCACCCTGGCTGTCCTTCCCCGTAGCTAACTGGCCGGAGAGGCCGGCTGGTGCCAGGTCACCAGCCCCAGGGGAAGGACCACCATTGACCAGCAAACACCTCATTCGCCCTGTGCACCACAGTCACGGCGGCTGGACTGCTCATGGCCGGGCTGGCCAGCCCGGCCAGCGCGGCCAGAACCGGGGAGCCTAAAGCCGGGGGCCCGGCGAAGTTCACGACGTTTCCCGGGCGCCTGTACAGCGTGGCCGCCACCGACGCTAACAACGTCTGGGCGGCCGGCCTCCACCCCGATTCGTCGCTGATCGTGCACTGGAACGGTACGGCCTGGACCCAGTCATTCTCCAGTTCACTCGGCTGTTTCATCGGCGTGGCCACCGACTCCCGCACCGACGCATGGGCCGTGGGTGGAACCAACTGGTTCAGTCCCACCAGCACCCTGATCGAGCACTGGAACGGCTCGGGCTGGACCCGCGTGCCCAGCCCGAGCCCGGACGGCGGCGGCTACCTCAACGGCGTGACGGCGATCTCCCGTACCGACGCCTGGGCGGTCGGCCTGATCGCCTCCGGCGGCCCTGGCAACTCGGGTGCCACGACGACTCCGCTGATCGAGCACTGGGACGGCACCGCCTGGACGCAGGTGCCGTGCCCCGTCCCAGCCAGCGGCGGCGAGTTCACTTCCGTGTCGGCGACCTCCCCCACCGACGTGTGGGCGGCCGGGTCGACCGGCGGCAGCAGCCCAGCAGGCCCTGATCGAGCACTGGAACGGCACGGCGTGGTCCCCGGTGCCCAGCCCCAACCCGCCCGGCTACCTGAACGCCCTGCTCGGCGTGGTCGCCATCTGCCCGCACAACGTCTGGGCGGTCGGCACCACCGACTACGCCCAGACCTTGATCACACACTGGAACGGCAAGACCTGGAGCTGACCAAATCCGGCGCTTGCCTCAGTAGCCTGCGGTCCTCATCAGCCGGAAGAATTGGAGGGCCTGGGCTATCTTCCCGGCGGCCGCGACGTAGAAGCCGTCCGGGCGGATGGACTTGGCCGCGGTGGCCATCTGCGCCGCGGTCCCGTTCACGGTCGAGACCTCGGAGAACACCTTGACGCTGGCGTTCGCGGCCCGCGCCTGACTCTCGGTCGTATTGAACAGCGGCGCGTACTGGTTTTTGACGGTGGTGTTCGACTCGTCCTGGAGCAGGAATATGTCACCAGACGCCGCGGCCGCCCCGGCGATGTTGACCCGGACGTACCACTGGTTGACCGACTCGCCTCGATGCCGCGGGAGGACCGAGCCGGCGACGGTTCCCAGGTCGAGCGCGGGAGCCTGGATGACCTTCAGCCCGTGGGCGCGGGCCAGCTGGCCGAACAAGGTCATGTACTTGACCGGGTTTTGCCGCTCGCCGGCCGGGGTCGCGGACCAGTTCTCCGGGTCGTACATGACCCACTTGTAGCTGTAGCGGATAGCGCCGCTGCGGATGTCGGAGCTGAACCGGGCGTAGGACGTGTACGCCAGCACGGGCGTGGTTGCGTACCTGCGCTGCACCGGAGTCTTCACCAGGCTGGCCCCGGCGCCGTAGGACGTGGACGTGTTGAAGAAGTACGACGTCGTGCCCGCATCCTGCGCGCTCATCGACTGCACGTTCCCGGCGGTCATGCTCCAGACCGGCTTGGTTGACGCACCGGCCGGGCCCGCGGCCAGGGCCACCGCGAGGCCGGTGGCCCCGACCGCGGCGACGACCGCGAGGCCGGCCTTGGCCCGGGTCGTGCGCGGGCGCCACCCACGGACCCGATGACGGCCGGGACCGTCTCTCGCCGCGCCACCGGGGTGATCCTGGGCTATTCCGGGCGTTGAGTTCCCATGGGCATTCACGCGATAGCTCCTAGATTTCTTACTACTGGTTCTTTTGCCTTAATTACCAGTATTGGGAAATCTCAGCGCATGCCTTAGGGGAGTGCGGCTTGTCTTGCTAGAGGACTTTTACTCGATCTGTTCGCCTCGGGATCCGCGGCGGGGGGCCGAAAGGCCCAGGCCGAAAGACCCAGGCCGGAGGGCCGGCCACCAAGGCCTGGCGTGGATTCAGTAGCCCGCGGCCTTCATCAGCTGAAAGAACCGGAGCGTCTGGGCTACCTTCCCGTCGGCCGCGACGTAGAAGCCGTCCGGGGTGATGGACTTGGCCGCGGTGGCCATCTGGGCCGCGGTCGCGTCATCGGTCGAGACCTCGGAGAACACCAGGACGTCCGGGTTCGCGGCCCGGGCCTGCCTCTCGGCCGTGTTGAACATGTACGCGTACTGCCCTCCGGCGGTGGTGTTCGACTCGTCCTGGAGCTGGAAGATGTCACCGGTGGCGGCGGCCTTCCCGGCGATGTCAGCGCGCACGAACCACTGGTCGGCTGACTCGCCGGGCTGGCGCGGGAGGACCGAGCCGGTGACGGTCGCCAGGTCCAGGGACGGAGCCTGGATGACCTTCAGCCCGTGGGCGTGGGCCAGCTGGCCGAACCAGGTCATGTACCTGACCGGGTTCCGCCGCTCGCTGAGCGGGGTCGCGGACCAGTTCTCCGGGTCGTACAACACCCACTTGTAGCGGTAGCGGACAGCGCCGCTGCGGATGTCGGAGCTGAACCGGGCGTAGGACGTGTACGACAGGACCGGCGTGGTGTCGTACCTGGCCTGGACGGGGGTCTTCACCAGGCTGGCTCCCGCACCGTAAGACGCGGACGTGTCGAAGAAGTGGGCCGCCAGGCCGGCGTCTTGCCGGCTCATCGACTGGACGTTCCCGGCCGTCATGATCCAGACCGGCCTGGCCGGGCCGCCGCCCAGGGCCACGGCCAGGACCAGGCCGGCGGCCGCGGCCGCGACGACGGCCGCGACGACGGCCTTGGCCCTGGTCGTGCGCGGGCGCCACCACCGGACGCGGAGCGGGCCGGGGCCGTCTCTCGCCCAGCGGCCGGAGTGATCATAGGCCATTCCGGGCGGTGAGTTCCTCTTGATATCCACGATAGATCCCGATTTTTCTTACTAGTCCTCCGGCTTGCATTAAACCCAGTACTAAAGAACTGCGCCTTATGCCCTGACACGACAGCGCGCCAATCGTGATATGCCTTGAGTAACCCGGATTGTCTGGGAATACTCCTGGTTTCGGATAGCTGCCGCGGCTCGCGAAGAAGCGTAATGGCTGAACGATCGCCGCACATCCGCCCACCGGACCCATGGCCGGCTACTTCGCACGCAGTATCCCGGCGCCCCGCAGCATCCCGGCCGGCCAGGCAGGAATCGCTTCCGGTGCACGACGACAGCGACGCTGCCAGGCCGACACCATCGATCGCATGAACGACCCCGGCCGCGTGTTCCAGCGCAACCACCACACCGTCCTGCGGACGCCGGCCTCGCCCCCGCGCACTCCTGAGAGGATCGCCATGTCGCACGTGCAGTCAGTGACCGACGCCGGCCGCGCCGAGGCCGCCACCACCGGCGGCGGACGCCACCTGGGCGTGGCGCTGCTGGTCATCGCCACCGCGCAGCTCATGGTCGTGCTGGACTCGACCGTCGTCAACGTGGCGCTCCCGCACATCCAGCGGGCCCTCGGATTCTCCGGTGCTGGCCTGGAATGGGTGGTCAACGGATACGCCCTGGCGTTCGGCGGGCTGCTGCTGCTCGGCGGCCGGGCCGGTGACCTGCTCGGCCGCCGCCGGATGTTCGTCACCGGCCTGCTGCTCTTCTCCGCCGCCTCCCTCGCCGGCGGGTTCGCCACCTCCCAGACGTGGCTGCTGGCAGCCCGGGCCGTACAGGGCGCGGGCGGGGCGATCGTCGCGCCGGCCGCGCTGGCGCTCATCGTGACCACGTTCCCGCAAGGCCCGCCCCGCAGCCGGGCGATGGGCGTGTACGCCGCGATGAGCGTAGGCGGCGGCGCGGCCGGGCTGATCGCCGGAGGCCTGCTCGTCACGTATGCCTCGTGGCGGTGGGTGCTGTTCGTCAACGTACCCATCGGCGTCGCCGCCGCGCTCGCGGCCCTGGCGATACTGCCCGGCGCCGCGCGCCAGCCTGGCCGGTTCGACGTGCCCGGCGCTGTCACCGGAACCGGCGGCGTCGCGGCGCTCGTCTACGGCCTGTCCAGCGCCACCGCGGGCCCGGACGAGACGTCCCACTGGGGCGACAGCACGGTGCTGGTCGGCGCTGTCAGCCGCCGCGGTGCTGCTCACCGCGTTCACGGTCATCGAGACACGGAGCCGGCACGCGCTGCTGCCGGTGCGGTTGCTGCGCAACCGGAACCGCCTCGGCGCGTACCTGATCATGCTGGGCGTGGGCACGGCCGTCTTCGGCGTGTTCTTCTTCGTCACCCTGTTCGTGCAGGACGTATGGGGTTACTCGGCGCTCCGGACGGGAGTGGCCTTCCTGCCGCTCACCGCCGCGGTCCTGGCGGCTTCTGGTACTGCCACCCCGCTCGTACAGCGGGTCGGCGCCCGGCCGCTGCTGCTCACTGGATCCGCCGCCTGCGCCGGGGGCCTGTACTGGCTGTCGAGGGTGACCGAGCACAGCACGTACACGGGCGGGCTGCTCGGCCCGACCCTCATCATCGGGGCCGGACTGGGCCTGCTGTTCGTCCCGCTGCCGCTGGTCGCGCTGGCCCGCGTAGCCGACGCGGACTCCGGGGCCGCCTCCAGCCTGCTCAACGCCGGCCGGCAGGTGGGCGGGTCGATTGGCCTGGCGGTGCTGGGCACCGTGGCCTGGACAGTGGTCGCTGACCACGCCCGGGCGGCCGCGGCTTCCCGGGCCGTCTCCGCCTCGTCGGCGGCGTGGCGGGCGGCCTACCAGCACGCGCTGGCGGCCGGCTTCGACCGGGCCTTCCTGGTCGCCGCCGGCGTTGCGGTACTCCTCCTCGTGACCACGATCGCGACCATTCGCGTCCGCCGCGCCGACCTGGCCGGCAGCTGACCGCGAGACGGCGCCTCCGGAACACCAGTGACCGGAGGCGCCGCGGCCGGTAGGGCCCGGCCGGGGCGGCGGCTCCCCGGCCTGCGGGCGTTAGAGAGCGGAGCCGGCCGGACCGGTATAGTCGGGCCCGGTGAGCCGGGAAGCCTGGTCGGCAGTGATCGAGCGTGAGGGCTCATCATGCATCGTCGTTACTCGTCGGAGCTGGGCGCGCACTGGCGCGCGGAGGTGCTCCGGACCAACTTGTGGCTGGTCCCGGGGATCGAGGTCGTCGCAGCCATCGTGCTGTTCGCCCTCACGACGGGTCTGGACCACGCCGCCTACCGCGGGGAGTTCGGCGTCCCCTCGTGGGTGATCAGCGGTACCGCGGACGCCGCCCGGCAGATTCTGACCGCGATCGCCGCCGCCGTGATCACGGTGGTCGGCGTCGTCTTCTCGATCATCCTGGTCACCCTGACCCTCGCGTCCACCCAGTTCGGGCCGCGGATGCTGCGGAACTTCATCCGGGACCGCGGCACGCAGCTCACCCTCGGCACCTTCGTGGCGACGTTCGTGTACGCCGTGCTGGTCCTCGTGTCGATCGGCCCGGGGTCCCACGGGGACTTCGTGCCGCATATCGGTGTCACGGTGACGCTCGGGCTGATGGTCGCCGACCTGGGCGTGCTGATCTACTTCATCAATCACACGGCGACATCGATCCAGCTCCCGCAGGTGATCGCGAGCATCGCCCGGGACCTGTCCGAGGCGATTGACGTGCAAGGCGGCCCGGACAGCCAGCTAGGCCTGGCCGGTGACAAGGAGAACGGCCCGTCGTCGGCGGAACTGCTGCTCCGGATGCAGGAAAGCGGCGGTGTGGTGCGAGCGCCCGCGAGCGGCTATCTGCAGTACATCCGGCAGCTGAGCCTGGTGCGGTTTGCCGCCGAGTCGGACGCCGTCATCGCCTTGAACTACCGGCCGGGTCATTTCCTCGTCCAGGGGCATCCGTTCGCCTCGGTGTGGCCGCCGGAGGCGGCCGGCCGGGTGAGCGCGGCGCTGGGCAGCGCGCACATCATCGGGCCCTACCGGACCCTCACGCAGGACATCTCCTTCGGCGTCGACCAGCTCGTCGAGATCGCGATCCGGGCCCTGTCACCGGCCGTCAACGACACCTTTACCGCGTTGACCTGCATCGACTGGCTCGGCGACAGCCTCTGCAAGATCACGGCCAGATGGCATCCGGCCCGGGTGCACCGGGACAGCCAGGGGTTCATCCGGGTCATCACCGCCGAGCCGAGCCACGAGCGCCTCGTTCAGCGAGCGTTCGAGAAGATCCGCCAGGCCAGCCTGGGCATGCCTGCGGTGATGATCCGCCAGCTCGAGGCGCTCGCGAAGATCATGGCCGACACGTCCAGCCCCGGGCAGCGCCGGGTACTGCTGGATCAGGCCGCCATGATCCAGCGGGCCAGTGAGCGCTCGGTGCCCGAGGCGGCGGACCGCGACGACGTCCGGCGCCGGTATGGGGCCGTGCTCGCCGCAGGCTCCGGGCGTCCGGCAGGCGAGCCCTACACCAGCCCGGCCCAGGAGTAACGTCCGCGACCCGGGTATCAGCGCGATCGCGGTCGCCGCCACGCTGCTGCCCACGCTGGTCGCGACGCTGCGGCGCGGGCCAGGCGGCCCGGCAGGGTGGCTGGCCGCGGCCCTGCGGGTGCTGCCGTCCGGATGGGACCCGGTCCGGCTCACCTGCCTGCTGATCGCGGTCATCGTCGGAGCCGCCGCGTGTGCGATCCCGCGGGTAAGCGCCGGGACGAACCTGCTGCTGCCGCACGCCGGCCTCGGCACCGCGTTGATCGCCGGGGCGTGCGCGTGCAATCTCTACGGCTCCGACGGGACCAGCTTGTGGCTGACGATCATGACACCGGGCGCCGCACGAGCCGATGTGCGCGGCCGCCAGGCGGCCTGGCTGCTGGTCGTCGCGCCCTACACGGTCGCGGTGACCATCGCGTTCACCGCGCTGAGCGGGGACAACGCGGCCTGGCCGTGGGTGCTGGCCGTATTGCCGGCCTTGCTGGGCGGGGCGGCCGGGCTGGCTCCGCTCTCGTCGCTGATCAGCGTTCAGCCCCTGGACGAGACCGGCAGCCCGACCCCAGCCTGGTCGCTGAAGGTGCACGTGATGCTCGTCGTGGTCGCGCTGACCGCGACGGTGGCGGTCCTGGTCCTGGTGACGGCGTCGGCCGGACACCTCGAGTGGCTGGCCTGGGCGGCGGTGCCGGTGGGGGTAGCGACGGGCGTGGTCCTGGCCGGCTCCCTCGGCCGCCGGGCCACCCGGCGGCTGGGGACCCGGCAGACCGGCGTCCTGAAGGTACTGGCCGACGCAGCTCGCTAGCCAGACCGGTACGTCACCGGTGCCCTACAGTCGGGATATGCCGGCCATGAAGCAGCCCACTCCCCAGGACGCGGCCACCGCCCGCCGGACCCTGCTCGACGGGATGGCCCGGGACACCGGGGTCGCTGAGCTGGCGGGCGAGCTCGCGCCGCTGCATCCGCGGCACAACACCTTCCCCGGCGAGGTCCTCCTCCAGGTCGCCGCCGACGCGCTGGAGTGGTGCGGAGCGAGCCGCGCGGAACCGCTGGCCCTGGAAGGGATGGCGGAGCGGTTCCTGCCGGAGTGTGCTTTCCGCGGCCGGGAGAACAAGAAGCTCCAGTTCGCTGTCCTGGTCGCGGCGGCGCTGCGCGGCGGGGCAGATCCTGACTTGCTCGGTGAGGTCGCCTGGTGGCAGACCGACGACTTCTGGCAGTACGCGCTGTACGCGGCGGTCGCTTACATCCGCGCCGCTGCCAGCCGGGGCGGCGTGCCGGCGCGCCGGGTGTGCGAGGAACTGGCTCAGCGCGCCGGATAGATGACCCACTAGCATCGCTGGGTGGCTAACTTCGGGGACCTGCAGAACGAGATCTACCTCGCAGGACTCTCCGGGGTGGTGCCCTCGCTCCCGATGTCGTTCACGGAGCTGGAGCGGCGGGCCGAGCTGGCGCTGCCGCCCGGCACGTGGTCGTACGTCGCGGGGGGAGCCGGTGACGAGCACACCCAGCGCAGCAACCGGACGGCCTTTGACCACTGGGGTGTCGTACCGCGGATGCTGCGCGCGAGCACCGACCGGGACTTGTCGGTCGAGCTGTTCGGCACGACCTTCCCGACGCCGGTCTTCCTGGCTCCGATCGGGGTGATCGGGATCTGCACCCAGGACGGGCACGGCGACCTGGCCACGGCCCGGGCGGCCGCCGTTACCGGCGTGCCCATGGTGGCCTCGACGCTGAGCGAGGACCCGCTCGAGGACGTGGCTTCGGAGTTCGGCGGGACTCCCGGGTTCTTCCAGCTGTACTGCCCGACCGATCCTGAGGTGGCAGCCAGCCTCGTGCAGCGGGCGGAGGCGGCCGGCTACCGCGCGATCGTGGTCACCCTCGACACCTGGGTCACCGGCTGGCGGCCGCGTGATCTGGCTACCTCCAACTTCCCGCAACTGCGGGGCCGCTGCCTGACGACGTACTTCTCCGACCCCGTCTTCCGGAGCCGGCTGCAAGCCTCGCCTGAGGAGGACCCGGGCACCGCCATCCTGACCTGGGCGCTGATGTTCGGTCGGCCACTGACCTGGGACGACCTGGCCTGGCTGCGCTCTATGACCACGCTGCCCATCGTGCTCAAGGGCATCTGCCACCCCGCCGACGCCCGCCGGGCCGTGGACGAAGGCGCCGACGGCATCTACGTCTCCACGCACGGCGGCCGGCAAGCCAACGGCGGCCTCGCCGCCATCGACTGCCTCGCTGACGTGGCCGGCGCGGTGCCGGACGTGCCCATCCTTTTCGACTCCGGCGTGCGCTCCGGCTCCGACGTGGTGAAGGCGCTCGCGCTCGGCGCCACGGCGGTCGGGATCGGCCGCCCCTACGTCTACGGCGCCGCGCTGGGGGGCACCGACGGCATCGTCCACGTGCTCAGGACGATCCTGGCCGAGGCCGACCTGCTGATGGCGGTCAACGGCTACCCGACCATTGCCGATCTCGGCCGGGACGCGATCCGGCGTACCTGAGCGCCGCCGGCGGCGTCCGGCGCGCCCGCGCGGCCAGGTGCACCCGGGCTTGGTGACGCTCTGGCCGGGCAGGCAGAATGAAGCCATGACAAGCGGGCCAGTCCGGTGTGAGCACTGCGGCCAGGCGAACCGGGTACCGGCCGCGGCGGCGGGGACACCCCGCTGCGGCAAGTGCCATGAGCCGCTGGCCTGGATCGCCGACGCCGACGACACGACCTTCGCTGAGGTCGCGGACGCGGCCAAAGTTCCGGTCATCGTCGATCTCTGGGCACCCTGGTGCGGACCCTGCCGGATGGTCAGCCCGGCGCTTGAGCAGCTGGCCCGCGACCTGGCCGGCCAGGTCAAGCTGGTCAAGGTGAACGTCAACGTCGCGCCCCAGATCTCGCAGCGGTTCGCCGCCCAGGCCATCCCCACCCTGCTGGTACTGCGCGGCGGGCAGGTAGTGGCCCGGCAGACCGGCGCCGTCCCCCTGCCTGCCTTGAGAGCCTGGGTCAACCAAGCCCTCGCGACCGCCGCCCCCTGAAGCGCAGGAACGTTCCATCTCCCCGGTGCAGGTTCTGTGGTGCGGCTGATCACGGTGATCCAGCCGCACTGGGTGTAGCGGTAACTCGCGGATTCCGCCAGGATCAAACCCATGGGAGCATCGGGGACGCAACGCCTCATCAACAGCGTGCTGCTTGCGAGCGCAGTCCTGCTGGCCGGATGCCTCGTGACCGCATGCGCGCAGAACGCCCGCGCCGCTGTCACCGCCACCTCGCCCAGCACTGGCGCACCGACGACACCCACCTCCCCGCCCTCACCGACTCCGACCGTGGCCAGCCCGACTGCGGCGCCGACCACAGCGAGCCCGACGGCCGCGCCGAGCACCGCCTCGACCACGCCGAGCCCGAGCAGTTCGTCCAGTTCGAGCGGGTTCGGCGGCAGCCTCGTCTGGTTGTGGTTCGTCCTCGGCGCCCTGGTCCTGCTCGGCATTATCCTGCTGGCCACCCGCACTCCCGCGCGGCGCCGCTCCCCCGTCGAAACGGTCGAAACGAGCAACTGGCATTCGAGAGCCGTCGATGCGTACTCCAAAGGCGCGGCCTTCGACGGTGCGGTGCGCACGGCCGAACGGCTGGACCCGTCCACCGAAGCGGCCGGTATCCACTGGGCCGACCTCCGGCGCCGCGCGGACGACCTCACCGAGGTGCTGTACGCGATGCGCGAGACCGCTCCCACTGAGCACCGCCGCGATCAGGTGGAAAACGCCATCCTCTCGCTGCGGGCGGTCCGTGACGCGTTTGAGGCCCAGCGTCCCCCAGGGGGCGCCAGCTCAGGGCAGGGCGGGGTCCTCCGTTCCCAGCTGTCGGCGCTTGAGTCGGCTCTCAACGCACTCCGGGTTCCTGACGACCGCCTGATCTGAGTGCGGGCGTCGCCACTGAAGCAGGCGTGCAGGCTGTCCGGGAGGTTCAAGAATCTCCGGGTCGATCTGTCGATTCGCCGCGCTTCCGTCCGTCGGACTTAGTGTCAGGTCCATATTCCGGTCGCAGACGCCGGCCGGTGAACGTGGGGAGGATTCGATGTCGAAGTTCGTGTATGTCTACGTCGGCGGTCAGATGGCCGAGACACCAGAGGCGCAGGAGCAGGCGATGCAGGCCTGGGGGGCATGGTTCGGCACCCTCGGCGACTCGATCGCTGACGCCGGAAACCCGTTCGGTAGTTCCGCGACGGTAAGTCCGGACGGTGTCGCCGACGGGGGCAAGTCGGGCGCGGGCGGCTATTCGATCGTGTCGGCTGACTCGCTCAGTGACGCGGCGGCGATGGCCAAGGGCTGCCCGGTGCTGGCCGGCGGCGGGTCCGTCGAGATCTACGAGGCCATCCCGATGTAGTGGCCTTGGCGCGCGGCAATCCGGATCAACTCTCGTGCGGATTGCCGCGCGCCGCTGCCCTCGCGCACGGCGGCGTGATCAGAGGACGCGGCCGTCAGGGGGCAGGCATGGTGGCGATGATTCGCCGGCCCCGGTACCGGCCCGACAGGTGGGCCACCGAGTGCCGGACGTAGTCGGAGTACCGGAGCCCGATGGAGGCGGAGATCCCGCCTGGCCCGGCGACGGTCAGCCGCGCCCGGACCCGGCCGCTGACCTGGTCCCAGCGGACGGTCCCGCTGACCCGGGTGTCCGACGTCCAGCGCACCCGGGTGAGGCGGATCCCGATGCGGCTGCCGTTCCCGGTGAACCGGAACGTGCCGCCACGCAGGCCCCAGCCCTTCACGCCGTCGCCGTAGTACCAGCGCCAGACCGCGTCGCCGACAGCGGCCGCGCCGACGGCGGCCAGCTGCAGGCCGGTGCGGCCGGCCTGGTCACCCGGCCTGGCGGTGGCGGGCGTGACGCGGGGAAGCGTCGCGGGGAAGGTGCCGACGACCCGCACCTCCGGTGTCCGCTCGGCGCAGGACGCGTTCATCCGCTGCACGGCGGCCGGATCCCTGATGAAGGTCTGCACCAGTCCTGAGGCACAGCCGACCGGGTCGTCCATGGCGTTCACGTGCGTGTCGTTGTGGATCAGGATCCAGCGAGCCGAGGGGCCCATGTCCCGGGCGGTCTGGCGGCCCTCGACCGGGGTGGTGAGCGAGTCGAGGTCTCCGGACAGCACCAGCACCGGAAGGTTCGGTGGCGCGTAGGGCGGCGGCGTGGTGATCGGCGGGTCCGGGTGAGCCGGGGCGGGCCAGTCGAGGCACGCGTCGAACTCCTCCTCCGGCTCGGTGACCCACTCGTGCACGGTGAACGGGGCGAACATGCCGGCCGGGAGCGCGGCTACGGTGCGCGCGTACTGCGCGGCGCGCTGGGCCGGGGTCTGGCTGTAGCTGAATGGCTGCGGGTAGTCCAGGCAGGTCGTGGCCTGGTAGAGGCCGTCGTTGAACTCCCGCACCGGGCCTGAGTCCCCGGTGTAGATGTCTTGCGCGGTCAGCCGGAGCAAGGGCCCGGGATCGTGGTCGCGCAGCAGCGCCCGTCCGGCGGCGTCCAGTTCCCGGTAGACACCGCTGTCGGCGCCGGCGTCGTTGACCATCTCGGACAGCTTGAGCGTGGTGACGCGTTCGGTGAGCTTGCCGCCGAACGGGTCTCTCGTCCGGCCGGTGACGGGATGGCGGCGCAGGTACGCGGCCAGGACGCTCAGCCGCGCCCACGCGGACCCCGGCGCGGCCCGGTGGCAGGCGACGCTGCGTGAGCACGAGATGTCGAAGGCACGCCTCGCGGTCAGGATCGTCTGCGGGTAAAACGGGTCCTTCCCGCTCACCGGATAGGCGGCGTCCAGGGTCACCGAGCGGAGCATCTTCGCGTACCGCGCGGTGAGCACCTGCCCGAAGAAGGTCCCGTAGGAGTCGCCGTAGAAATCGACCTTGCCGGTCCGCAGCCTGCGCAGCAGCAGCGCCACGTCCCGGGCGGCGTTCGCCGTCGTGTACAGGTCGCTGGCCTGCACGTACCCACCGCCTGGCAGCCTGCGGGTGTGGTCCAGCTGGCGGCCGCACTTGCCGGTGTCGATCGTGTAGGCGGCGATGCCGTCGGCGGTCTTCCACCGCTGCAGTGGCTTGCAGAGGAACGCCGAGGAGTTCCCGGTGCCGCGCAGGTTGACCAGGAGCAGGTTGCGCCGGGCCAGCAGCGGGCGGAACGTCCCCCGGTAGTCCGCCGCGTAGTCAGTGGTCGGGAAGCCGGGCCCGCCCTGGACCGCGAGGATCGTCCCCACGGCCGTGCCGCTGGTCGCCGGGTACCACTGGAACCCCAGCTTGATGTGGCCTGCTGCCGGGTCCCGGTAGTCCAGCGGCACATTGATCCTCGTGCACCAGGCCAGGCGCGAGGCCTGGCATGGCGGGATCGTCACCGAGCCGACCCGGATCGGGTGACGCTGCGCCGCGGCGGCGGGCTGGGCGGCGGAGTCCGGCAGCGCCGCGGCGGCGGACTGGGCGGCAGACACCGGACCGCCGCTTGCCCCCGGCGACATGGAGCGCGCGGAAGCCGGGGCGGCACCGAGGACCGCCAGGGCCACCGCGGCCGCGGCGGCTTGGCCTACAAACCCTGCCCAAGGCGGCGTATGCGACATGCGCACAAGATCTCATCCGGGCCAGGTTCAGGCAAGACAAAGCACTGGTCCGGTGCGGACTGTCCGGGCGGCACAGTTACCCGGCACCCACCCCCGCGGCGTGCTACGGCACGTGGATAATGGCCAGCGATGGAGACCTGAATACGACCAGGCTCGTGACAGCCCGTGGGCTGGCTCAGCCGGGACACTCGCCGAAGGTGCGCGCCCTACGGCGTCTGCGTCTGGCAGTTCCACGGGTCTGGCGGTGAGGAGCAGACCATGGCTGACTTTAATCCTCCGCGCCTCGACCCGGTAAGCATGGCCTGGAACACCGTGGCTAGCTACTCCTCCTACGAGGAGGCGCAAGCGGCGGTTGACCGGCTCTCCGACCAGAGCTTCCCGGTAGAAAACCTCGATATTGTCGGTTCGGGTCTGCGCCTGGTCGAGCGGGTGACCGGGCGGCTCACCACCGCCCGCGCGACCGCGGCTGGCGCGGCCAGCGGGGCCTGGTTCGGCCTGTTCATCGGCCTTCTCGTCGGCCTGTTCACCAGGGGGCCGGTCTGGATCGGGCTGATCATCGGCGGCCTGCTCATCGGTGCGGCCTGGGGCGCAGTGTTCGGTTTCGCGAGCCACGCAGCCACGCGCGGCCGGCGGGACTTCTCCTCGGCGCAGTCCCTCGTCGCGTCCCGCTATGACATCATCGCCCGCGGCGGCCATGCCGACCAGGCCCGGTCCATACTCCAGCAGGCGGGACTCCTGATCGACCACGCTGCAGATGCGGCTCCCCCGCAAGGCGTGGCTGACACCACCCCATGAACCACGACCGCGCCGCTGGCCCATTCCTCCGGCTCGCTGCCGTCGGCTGAGCAGATATTGACGTAGTCCGCTTTGCCCCGGGGCAAGAAACACACCGCCGGTGGACCGCCCTCCCGGGGGTGTCCCACCTGCTTGCGGGGGCTGTGCGGGCAGGACAGACTGTCGGGAACCGGGAGGAGGGCGACGTTGGTGCGCAGGCGGCTTCCCCGCTGGAGCGAGTTGCAGCCGCTGTTGCGCCCGGAGCGGATCCCGCTCAGCCCCACCGAGCGGCGGCTCGGCCGCGCGCACACGATCCCCGACCTGCGGAAGATCGCCGCCCGCCGGGTGCCGCGGGCCGTGTTCGACTACACCGACGGGGCCGCGGAACGGGAAATCAGCCTGCGCCGCGCGCGCAACGCGTTCGCCCGCGTGGAGTTCCACCCTCAGGCGCTCCGCGACGTCAGCGACCCGGACCCCGCCGTCACGGTGCTCGGGCGGCGCTGGGCCCTGCCGTTCGCCCTCGCCCCGACCGGGTTCACCCGGATGATGCACCACGAGGGCGAACTGGCGGCGGCGCGGGCGGCGCAGCGGGCCGGGGTCACGTTCTCGCTGTCCACCATGGGCACCGCCTCGATCGAGGAGGTGGCGGCGGCCGCGCCGTATGCGGGGAAATGGTTCCAGTTGTACGTGTGGAAGGACCGCGCGGCCGGCAAGGACCTGCTGGAGCGGGCCCGCGCGGCTGGCTACGAGGCCCTGCTGCTGACCGTGGACACCCCGGTCGGCGGGGCCCGGATGCGGGACGTGCGCAACGGGCTGACCGTGCCGCCCGCGCTCACCCCCGCCACCGTGCTCGACGCGGCGGTCCACCCGGCCTGGTGGTTCAACCTGCTCACCACCGAGCCGCTCAGCTTCGCCAGCCTGAACGAGTGGCGCGGCACGGTCGCCGAGCTGGTGAACACGATGTTCGACCCGACCGTGACGTTCGCGGACATCGAGTGGCTGCGCGCGGCCTGGCCCGGCCCGCTGCTGCTCAAGGGCATCCACACCGTGGCCGACGCCCGCGCCGCCGTGGATCACGGCGCGGACGGGATCGTCGATCTCCACGCACGGCGGCCGCCAGCTGGACCGGGCCGCCGCCCCGCTCGAGATGCTGCCGCAGATCGCCGACGCGGTCGGCGACCGGGCCGACATCCTGCTGGACACCGGGATCACGCACGGCGGGGACATCGTCGCCGCGCTGGCCCTCGGCGCGAAAGCCTGCCTGGTCGGCCGGGCGTTCCTGTACGGGCTGATGGCCGGCGGGGAGCGCGGGGTGGACCAGGCGATCGGCATCCTCGGCGCGGAGTTCGCCCGCACCCTCCAGTTGCTCGGCGTGCGCAGCGCCCGGGAGCTGAACCGTTCGCACGTGTCACTGCGCTGAGCAGGAGGGAAAGGCCGTCCATGGAGATTGTCGAGTTCCGCCCGGACCGCGAGCAGTACGCGTTCACGTTCGGCGGCGTCGCGCCGGTCCGCAAAGTGGTGCCCGGGACGATGCTGCGGCTGTGGACCGAGGACGCGTTCTGCGGCGGCATCCGGAGCACCTCCGACCTGCCCAGCACGTCGCTGACCATGCCGTTCGTCAACCCGCAGACCGGCCCGTTCTACGTGGAGGGCGCCGAGCCGGGCGACACCCTGGCGCTGCACTTTGCTGGCCTCACCCCGGCCCGCGGCTACGGCGCGTCCTGCACGATCCCGCTGTTCGGCGGGCTGACCAGCACCGACCGCACCGCGACCCTGCAGGACCCGCTGCCCGAGCGGACCTGGATCTACGAGGTGAACCGGGACCGGTGGACGGTCGAGTTCCGGGCCGCCGCCAGCGACTTCCGGCTGGAGCTGCCGATGGACCCGATGCTGGGCACGGTGGGGGTGGCCCCGGCCGCCGGGGAGGTGCGCTCCTCGCTGGTGCCGGACACGTTCGGCGGGAACATGGACACCCCGGAAATGCGCGCCGGCGCCACCTGCTACCTGGGCGTCAACGTGCCGGGCGCACTGTTCTCGGTCGGTGACGGGCACTACCGGCAGGGCGAAGGCGAGGCGTGCGGCACCGCGGTGGAAGGCGCGATGGACGTCACGCTGATCGTGGACCTGATCAAAGGCGGCGGCCCGGCCTGGCCGCGGCTGGAGACCGACGAGCACCTCATCGTGGTCGGGTCCAGCCGTCCGCTGGAGGACGCCTGGCGGGTGAGCCAGGTCGGCATGGTGACCTGGCTCTGCGAGCTGTACGGGCTGGACAAGCTGGACGCCTACCAGCTGCTGTCGCAGACCAGCGAGACCCCGCTGGCCAACGTGGTGGACGCCAACTACAGCGCGGTCACCAAGGTGGCCAAGGCGCTGCTCCCGCAGTCAACGGCCTACGACGGCACGCACCAGCAGCTGCGCGAGGCGGCTGCGGCCGCCGGCCAGTAAGGAGGCATCAGGTGGATCTGGGTCTGCAGGGCCGCCGGGCCCTGGTAACCGGCGGCACCAGGGGGATCGGCCGGGCCATCGTGGAGACGCTGGCCGCCGAGGGCGCTGCCGTCGGGTTCTGCGCCCGCACCGGCAGCGACGTCACCGACGCGGTCGAGGTGCTGGCCAGGAACGGCCGCGTCGCCATCGGGCGGGTCGTCGACGTGGCCGACGAGGCAGGCCTGACGCAGTGGGTCGATGACAGCGCCGCCGAACTGGGCGGCCTGGACATCGTGGTGGCCAACGTCAGCGCGCTGGCCATCCCGGACGAGCCCGCCAACTGGCAGGCCAGCTTCGACACGGACATGATGGGCACGGTCCGCCTGGTCAACGCGGCCCTGCCCTACCTGGAGCGCAGCGACGCCGCGTCGATCGTCACCATCGCCAGCGTGTCCGGCCGGGAGATCGACTTCGCGGCCGGCCCGTACGGCACGTTCAAGGCGGCCATCATCCACTACACCCAGGGGCTGGCCTACCAGCTGGCGGACAAGGGCATCCGGGCCAACTCGCTGTCCCCGGGCAACACCTACTTCGACGGCGGTGTCTGGCAGAACATCGAGCAGCAGAACCCCGACCTGTTCGGCACGGCCCTGGGGCTGAACCCGACCGGCCGGATGGCCAGGCCGGAGGAGATCGCCCGCGCAGCGGTGTTCCTGGCCAGCCCGGCGGCCAGCTTCATGACCGGCGCCAACCTGCTGGTGGACGGGGCGCTGACCCGCGGCGTCCAGTTCTGACCGCCCGCGGGCCTGCCCACGGCCTGCCCGGCTGAGCCCGGGCGGCCTCAGGTGCCGGTGATGTGCTCCGGCCGGACCGGCACCTGGTTCAGCGGCAGCCCGGTGGCGGCGCGGATGGCGGCCACGACGGCCGGGCCGGAGGAGATCGTCGGCGGCTCGCCGACCCCGCGCAGGCCGTAGGGCGCGTGCGGGTCGGGGTATTCGAGCACCTCGATCCGCATCGGGGGCATGTCGAGGATGGTGGGGATCAGGTAGTCGGTGAAGGACGGGTTCCTGATCTTGCCGCCGGAGATCTGGATCTCCTCCATCACGGCCAGCCCCAGCCCCTGGGCCGAGCCGCCCTGGATCTGCCCGAGCACCGCCTGCGGGTTGATGGCCTTGCCCACGTCCTGGACGCAGTCCAGCGCGACGACCTTGACCAGGCCGAGTTCGGTGTCCACGTCCACGACCGCGCGGTGCGCCGCGAACGCGTACTGCACGTGCGCGAAGCCCTGCCCGGTCTCCGGGTCGAGCGCCTTGGTCGGCCGGTGCCGCCATTCGACGGTCTCGTCGATGACCTCGTCACCCAGCAGGTCGGCCAGCTCACCGAGGATTCCCTCACCCGCCGAGACCACCTTGCCGCCATCCAGCCGCAGGTCGGGCACGGTCCGGCCGAGCCGGTGCTGGATGACGGCCAGCGCGCGCTCGCGTACCTTCTCGCACGCGGCCTTGACCGCGCCGCCGGTGACGTAGGTCTGCCGGGACGCGGACGACGACCCGCCGCTGCCCACCTGCGGTGTCCTTGGGCTGCACGATGACCTGGTCGACGCCCAGCTCGGTGCGCACGATCTGCTGCTCGACGGTGACCAGTCCCTGGCCGACCTCGGCCGACGCGGTGTGCACGGTCGCGGTCGCTTCCCCGGACAGCACCTCGAGCTGGACCCGGGCCGTGGAGTAGTCGTCGAAGCCCTCGGAGAACCCGACGTTCTTGTAGGCCACCGCGTAGCCGACGCCGCGCACCACGCCCTCGCCGTGGGTGGTGTTGGCGACGCCGCCGGGCAGATCCCGCAGGTCCGGCTCGCCGTCCGCGCTGCGCGGCGGCGGCAGCGGCATGGCCTGCACCCGGCGCAGCAGTTCCTCGACCGGCGCCGGGCTGTCGATGACCTGCCCGGTCGGCGCCTGCGCGCCCTGGGTCATCGCGTTGCGGCAGCGCAGCTCCACCGGGTCCAGGCCCAGCGCGGCCGCCAGCTTGTCCATCTGGGCCTCGTAGGCGAACGCGGTCTGCACCGAGCCGAAGCCGCGCATGGCCCCGCACGGCGGGTTGTTGGTGTACGCGCCGTACGCGTCGACGTGCACGTTGGGCACCACGTACGGGCCGATGCCCATCGTGCCCGCGTTCCCGACCACGGCCGGGGTGCTGGACGCGTACGCCCCGCCGTCCAGGTAGATCTGCGCCTTGACGTAGACCAGCCGGCCGTCCCGGTCGGCGCCGTGCTCGAAGCGCATCAGCGCCGGGTGCCGGTGCACGTGCCCGAAGAACGACTCCTCCCGGTTGTAGACCATCTTCACCGGCTTGCCGGTGCGCAGGGCCAGCAGGCACGCGTGCACGTGCATGGACAGGTCCTCCCGGCCGCCGAACGCGCCGCCCACGCCGGCCAGCGTGAGCCGCACCATCTCCGGCGGCAGGCCGAGCGCCGAGCAGATCTGCCGCTGGTCCACGTGCAGCCACTGGGTGGCGACGTACAGCTCCACGCCGCCGTCCTCGGCCGGCACGGCCAGCCCGGACTCCGGGCCGAGGAAGGCCTGGTCCTGCATGCCCACCTGGTACTCGCCGGTCACCACGACGTCGGCCACCGGCTCGGGGTCGCCCTTGCGCAGTTTCAGGTGCCGCACCAGGTTGCCCTGCGGATGCAGCTGGGCCCGCTCCCGGGACAGCTCGCTGACCTTCCCCGGGACCGTGTGCACCAGGTTCCACCGCGGGTGGCCCAGGGCCTCGTGGGCGTCGGTGACCGGCTCGTACACCTCGTAGTCCACCCGGATCCGCTTGGCCGCCTGGCGGGCGATCTCCGGGTGGCCGGCGGCTACCAGCGCGACCGGCTCGCCCTGGTAGCGCACGACGTCCACGGCCAGCACCGGCTGGTCGATGATCTCCAGCCCGTAGAACTTGTGGCCCGGCACGTCCTCCTGGGTCAGCACCGCGGACACGCCCGGCGTGGCCAGCGCCTCGGCCGTCTCGATGGAGCGGATCCGGGCGTAGGGGTGCGGGCTGCGCAGCGTGGCCCCCCAGATCATGCCGTCCAGCCACAGGTCGCTGGAGTAGACGAACTCCCCGGTGACCTTGGGCGTGCCGTCCGGCCGGCGCGCGCTGCTGCCCACCCCGCCGGATACCGGGGTGGTCCGGCCGGGTGATGTCCCCGCCGGGGTGGTCGGTGCCGTCATCAGGTCACTCCCGAGCGCCAGACCGCCGGGCTGCCGCCAGGCGGACCGCTTCCATGATCTTCTCGTACCCGGTGCACCGGCACAGGTTGCCGGCCAGGGCCTCCCGGATCTCGGCGTCGCCCGGCGCGGGCTGCCGCTCGATGAGGTCGTGCGCGGCGATCAGCAGCCCGGGGGTGCAGAAGCCACACTGCACCGCGCCCGCCTCCAGGAACGCGCGCTGCACGGTGGACAGCTCGCCGCCGGGCGCGAGGCCTTCGACCGTGCGGATGTCCCGGCCCTGGGCCTGGCCGGCCACCACCAGGCAAGCGCACGACAGCACGCCGTCCAGGTAGACCGTGCACGAGCCGCACTCGCCCTGCTCGCACGCGTTCTTCGAGCCGGGGAAGCCCGAGCCGCTCGCGCAGCACATAGAGCAGGCTCTCGCCCTCCCAGACGTCGTCGGCCTGCTGCTGCTCGCCGTTGACCGTGCAGGTGATCCGCATGCCGTCACGTCCTCCGGAACTCGTGCCACGCCCAGGTCAGCGCGCGCCGGGCCATCACCGACAGGGCGTGGACCCGGTACCGTGCGCTGCCCCGGACGTCGTCGATCGGCGCGGCCGCCTCGGCGACCAGGTCCGCGAACCGGCGGCTGGTGGCGTCGGGCAGGTTACCGCGCGATTCCCACAGGCCGTCTTCGGCGAGCGCCTGGGCCAGGAAGTCTTCGGCGGCCCGCGCGCGGCGCGGGGTGGGGCCCGCCGACCCGATGCCGGTGCCGACGGCCTGCCGGTCCGGGTGCAGGGCCAGGCTGAACGCGGCCACCGCGATGACCATCGCGTTGCGGGTGCCGATCTTGCAGAACTGCTGTGGCCCGGCGGGCGGGGTGACCAGTACCGCCTTGATCAGCTCGTCCGGCTCCAGCGCGTTGCGTTTCACCCCGGTGTAGAACTCGTCGGCGGGGATCAGCCGGGTGCCGCGCACCGACTCCGACCTCCACCTGGGCGCAGGCGGCCAGCAGCGGGGGATGCGCGTCACCCGCCGGGGACGCGGCCCCGAGGTTGCCGCCGACCGTGCCCCGGTTGCGGATCTGCGGCGACCCGACGGTGCGGGACGCCATGGCCAGCCCGGGCAGCCAGTCACCCAGCTCGGTCTGGACCCGCGTGTAGGTCACCCCGGCGCCGAGCCAGATGCGCCCGTTGTCCGGGGTCCACTCGGCCAGCTCACGCACGCGGGACAGGTCGAGGAGGTACTCCGGCCGGTACCGGTCGAAGTTCAGCTCGACCATGACGTCCGTACCGCCCTGGATGGGCACCGCGTGCGGGTACGCCGCCTTCAGCTGCAGAGCTTCCGCCCACGCCTGCGGCTGCAGGAACTCCATGGCACCTCCCCTCTGCGCCGGTCGCCCACGAGCCAGGCGAGGACGCACGGATTGGTGCGCGGCCGCAGCGCCGGGGCCGGTGGTCTTGTCAGTGTGGCTCATCGAGCCGGAAAACCCGAACCGCGGCGCTGTGCGGCGCGGTGCGACCGTGCCCTGATCAGGACATATCCGCTGGCGCCTGGGAGCCCAGATCAGCGTCCGGCGACCCGGTCAGCACCGGGTCGCCCGGGTGCGGGGTGAGCGGCGTGATCTCCGTGGTCAGCCAGGGATCCAGGGGCAGCGACCTCACGATCGCGTGCATCTTCCCGGCGTCCCGGGCTCGCCACAGGCCCAGCGCCTGCCCCGGGCCGGGCAGCAGCCACAACCGCAGCAGGCGCCCTTGCCCGGCCAGCTCCTTCGCGCGCCGCGCCTCACGTGCCTCGACGTCCTCGCTGACCTGGGCGGGCGTACCCTCGGGGATGCTGAGAGTGAAGGTGGTCAGGAACTCCGTCCCGCCCTTTGCGGCCGGCTGCGCCGGGTCGTTCGGGTGCGGCGACAGCGGGGTGACCCCGTCGGTGCGCCACACGCGCAGCGGCATCGAGGCCAGGACCTCCTCGAGTTCCCGGCCGCTGCCGGCGGCGAACAGCCCGAGCGTGCGCCATTCGCCCGGCTGCGCGGGGACGCCACAGCCGCAGCAGGTGTCCCTGCGCCGCGAGCTCGCCCGAGCGGGCGGCCTCCCGCGCGCGGATTTCCTGGACGTCCGCTTCAGGGGTTCCTTCCGGAACATGCGTGGTCATGGTGACGAGATATTCCATAGTCAGCGTGTCCCCTTGCTTGGCCATCGCCGGTTCCTCGAATCAGCGGGAAGGTGTGCCGGTATCCACCGTCCCGCTCCGGGTGGGCCCGTCGCGCCCGGGAGGTCCCCCGGCCCGATGCCGGGTCGCCGCCCCGGGGCTGGCGCGTCAGGCCGGGGTGCTGGCGGCCCCCCAACCGCCGCCGCCGACCGCGGTCGCCCGCCTTACAGGTCGTCAAGGCCGCGCAGCGAGATGCACGTGAGAGAGGGCTGGAGGGCTGGGTACGCTCGCCTTGCCTGAACAACGTCGCCTGGCGGCACTCCGGCCAGGCCGGGCTCTGCGCTACCGGCTTCCGCGGCAAGCCGCCGCCGAAACAAGGACCCTGCCATGCAAGCCATCACCGTCCGAGACCGTGACGCCGGTATCGGTGGACTCTCCCTGACGGACATGCCCTACCCGGAGGCCGCCGAGAACGACGTCGTCGTGCGGGTGCATGCCGCAGGGTTCACCCCCGGTGAGCTCGACTGGCCCCGGACGTGGTCTGACCGCGCCTGCCGTGACCGACCCCCAGCGTGCCCGGGCACGACCTGTCGGGTGTGGTCGCCGGGCTGGGGTACGGCACCACCGGCCTGACCGTCGGCCAGCGGGTATTCGGGCTGGCCGACTGGGCCCGTAACGGATCACTTGCCGAGTACGCCGCGGTGGAGGCTCGTAACCTCGCTCCGCTTCCGGCGGACGTTACTACACCGTGGCCGCCGCACTGCCGATCTCCGGCCTGACGGCCTGGCAGGGCCTGTTCGACCACGGCCGCCTCACGGCAGGCCAGACCGTCCTGATCCACGGCGCCGCGGCGGTGTGGGTCGATCGCGGTCCAGCTCGCACGCGAGGTGGGAGCTCGGGTGATCGGCACTGGCCGGGCCGCTGACCGGGATCCGGTACTCGGTCTCGGCGCCGACGCCTTCCTGGACCTGCAGGCCGACCGCCTGGCGGACGCTGGAGAGGTTGACGTGGTCTTCGACGTGATCGGCGGCGATATCCTCGACCGCTCGGCCACCCTGGTGCGCGCCGGCGGCACGCTCGTCACCATCGCCGCGCCGCCCATGGTTCAGCCTGAAGACGGGCGGGCCGTCTTCTTCGTCGTCGAACCCGATCGCCTCCGGCTCGCGGACCTTGCCCAGCGGCTGAGAAGCGGACGGCTCAAGCCGCATGTCGGGGCCGTTCGCCACTCGCAGAAGCACCCGCCGCGTTCGCCCCCGCCCGGCGCACCCCCGGGAAGACGATCATCCGAATCATCCGAGACTGTACATAAGGGGGAACATGACTCTTGACGAGGTCGTGGTGCCGGACACTGCGGCGTCGGCCGCCGCCTTTGAAGTGGCGTCCGCTTATGAGTCACCGGCGCTCCTCAATCATTCGCTGCGCGCTTATGTGTGGGCGCGGCCCACGGCATGACGCGCGGCATCGGCTTCGATCCGGAACTGCTTTATGTGGCTGCGCTGTTCCATGACCTCGGCCTGGTGCCGGCGTTCGACAGTCACGCCGTCCCGTTCGAGGAGGCGGGCGGCCATGTGGCCCGGGTGTTCGCGGCCGGCGCCGGGTGGCCGGCGGGCGCCGCGAACGCCTGGCGGAAGTGATCATCCGGCACATGCAGCCCCGGGTAGACGTGTCCGTGGACCCCGAGGGGTACCTGCTGGCCCGCGCGACCGAAACTGAAATCATCGGTACGAATGTGAATGACTTCTCTGCGGGATTCAGGGCCGAGGTACTGGAACGCTACCCCCGGCTCGATATCACCGAAAGTTTCCTGGCCTGTTTCAGGGCCAGGCGAAGCACAAGCCCGACAGTTCGGCCGCAGCCTCGATACGGTCCGGCCTCAGCACCAGAATGGCGGGGAACCCACTGGATTCCTAATACTCCCTGGTGGTCAGCCAGGAGACGAGTCCGTCATCGGCGGACTGTCCGCAACGGCGCTTAGGCCGGAGTCGGCCGATTCCTCTGACGAGCGTTCTCCACGCCGCCCGCACCCAGGCGCTGGCATGTCGGCAACGGCAATCCCCTCGCATCTGCGCCTCGGGACCGTTGTTGCGTCACATGATCGATACCTGGACAGTCGTTATGCCAGCGAGACATGTGCGGAATCAAGCCAGGTTTGGCCTAAGACCACGACCGTCGGCTTGAACGATTTCTTCACTTCCCCGAGGCCAGGAGCGCACGGCTGCTACTTCGAGGCCGTCTGGCCGCCCAGGGTGCATTCCAGCCAGACACCAGCCGCACCCCGTGACCTGAACTTCTGCAGCTGAGCCCGGCTGAGGCGCGATGGGGTTATTCTCGGCCTGTTCCTCTGTAATTACGTAAAGCGTGCAGTACCGCCGTTTGACGTGATAGCCAGGCAGATCGACCAATTTGTCGGGTGCCAAAATTCAGCCTTTCTCTGTGACCTGGGACTTCACTGGGTGAGCTGGGACTTCACCATCGTGACCCATGCCATTGCGACGTATGACCGGTGCTGCGTGAGCAAGGTCGTAACCAAAGAGTTATGAGCAGGTAAATCCTTGGCTTAAGGCATTCCTGCTAGCGTCCCATTCGATCAAACCGAGCACGCGGCCTCCTGTGCCGCCCTCAAGACCGAAATGCGGCCCGCCCGTGGGCCGCCCTCAAGAATGAGGAAAAAATGCGACGACGCATAAAGGGTCGCCAGCAGGAGTGTCGCCGTCCGGATCGCGGCCGCGGCGTCCATCCCGGCGCCGCTGGCAGGACAGTCGCTCGTTGCGGGGGCGTCCGCGTCCGCCGCGGTGACGGCAGCGAGGGTGGCACAGCGGCCGATGACGCCCGCGCTGGCCGCGCAGCTGTCGAAGAACGTCACCCAGCACGTGATCGTGATCATGAAGAGCCAGCCCGCGGCCGCCCATGTGGGCAGCCACCGCGGCGACCGCGCGCTCTGCCGCGGTCGCAGCAGCGCCCAGGCGCCCGTGATGCGCGAGCTGCGCCAGGTGCACGCCACCCACATCAAGAGCTACACGCTGGTCAACGCCGTCGCCGCGACCACCTCGCCGGGCGAGGTGGCCCGGCTTAAGTCGAACCCGGCGGTGCGCGGAGGTCATCCCGGACGTGACGATCCGCGGTGCGGCAGCCCGCACAGGCCAGCGCGCCGGTGGCGAAAGCCGACGAAGGCCGGCAGCGGGCCGCGGCCGAGCAGCCACGCTGACGCCGAACATGATCCCTGGTGCCTGCGGCCCGAACGGCAAGGTCGCAGCTCGATCCCGAGGGCCTGGCGCTGACGCACACCGACTCGGACAACCCGCATCAGCCAGACCGCGCGGTCGCTCGGCATCACCGGCGCCGGCGTCAAGGTCGCCTGGATCGCCGACGGCCTCGACCCGAACAACGTGAACTTCATCCGGCCGGACGGCACCTCGGTCTTCGACCCGCCACGGCGGCGACTACCAGGACTTCAGCGGCGACGGGCCGGGTCAGGTCACCGGCGGCGACGAGGCGTTCCTGGACGCCAACACGATCGCCGGCCAGGGCATCCACGTCTACGACGTCAACGGCTTCAGCGCCCAGCCGCGACCCGACCGCGTGCAACATCCGCATCGAGGGCGTGGCGCCCGGGCGCCAGCGCTGGTCGGGCTCGACGTGTTCGGCACGTTCGAGGACACCACCGAGTCCAACTTCCTGCAGGCGATCAACTACGCGGTCGAGACCGATCACGTCAACGTGATCAACGAGTCGTTCGGCTCCAACCCGTTCCCGACATCACCGCGCTGGACGCGACCAAGCAGTTCAACGACGCGGCCGTCGCGGCCGGCGTCATGGTCACCGTCTCCAGCGGCGACGCTGGCTCGACCAACACCATCGGCTCGCCCGCGACCGACCCGAAGGTCATCTCGGTCGGCGCGTCGACCGACTTCCGCTTCTACGCCCAGACCAACTACGCCGCGGCGCGCTACTTCGCCACCACCGGCTGGCTGAACGACAACATCAGCTCGCTCAGCTCCGGCGGCTTCAACGAGACCGGCGGCACGGTCGACCTGGTCGCTCCCGGGCGACCTGAGCTTCGCCTCGTGCGAGCGCCAGCCACGGCGATCTTCGCCGGCTGCATCAACTTCCTGGGCCAGTCGTCCGACGATCGAGGAGAGCGGCGGCACCAGCGAGTCGTCGCCGTTGTGGCCGGCGCCGCGGCGCTGGTCATCCAGGCCTACCGGCAGACCCACGGCGGCGCCACCCCGACGCCGGCGCTGGTCAAGCAGATCCTGGTCAGCACCGCCACCGACCTTGGCGCCCCGGCCGACCGAGCAGGGCGCCGGCCTGCTGAACACCTACAAGGCAGTCGAGCTGGCCGAGTCGATCCACACCAGCGACGGCTCGCCGTCGCCGGTCGGCAACACCCTGCTGACCTCCAGCCAGCCAGCTCAACGCGGTCGGCGCTCCCGGCAGCGCGAAGAGCTGGCCGGTGACGCGTCACCAACACCGGCTGCGCACCCGCAGTTCGTGCAGCTGCACGGCCGGACCTTCGGGCCCGACCAGAACGTGCAGACCGGCAGTGTCACGCTCGACCGACGCCACCAGCCCGCAGTTCGCCAACTACCAGGGCCTGCAGAACAACTACGGCGTGTTTCACTTCAATGTCCCGGCCGGCGCAGGACCGGCTGGATGCCTCGATCGCCTACCCGGGCAACCGCGGCTAACGCGAGCAACAACGCCCGGGTCCGGCTGATCCTGATCGACCCGCCGGGCCGGTTCGCCGCGCACTCGCTGCCGCAGGGTGTCGGGCAACTTCGGCAACGTCGATGTCAGCGACCCGGCCGCCGGGCACCTGGACCGGCGTCATCTTCGGCGACGTGGCCGTCGGTCGGCGGGACCAACGGGACCGTCCCGTGGCGGGTCGCGACCCAGCGGTTCGTCCCGTTCGGCTCGGTCTCGCCAGCCGACCGTCGCCCTGGCCCCCGGCCAGAGCCAGACGGTCAGGTGTCGCGGCGACGACCCCGTCCTCGCCCGGTGACGCGGCCGGGCTCGATCGTGCTGACCTCGAGACCGGCATCGGCCTCGGCGAGACGCACCTCGATCCCGGTCACGCTGCGCAGCCTGGTCGACGTCGGCCCAGGGCGGCGCCTTCAGCGGCGTGCTGACCGGCGGCAACGGCCGGCCGCCCGGCGAAGGTCAGGAGGACTACTACCAGTTCAATGTCGGCAGCGGGCGTGCACGAACATCACCGCCAACGTGTCGCTCACCAACGACCCGGACGACCCGGTCGGGCGCCTACCTGATCAGCCCCGACGGCGACACGCTCGGCTACGGGCAGAACAGCGCTGAACGGCACGCAGCGGACCAGTCGCTGACCGCCTACACCGCTCAACCCGGTCCCCGGTACCTGGACGCTGATCGTGGACTTCGCCGAGCCGGTGGTCGGGGACGAGGTCTCCCAGCCGTTCACCGGCAACATCAAGTTCAACGACGTCGAGCGTCGAGCGCCGCCGGGCTGCCGGACAGCGCCGGCACGAAGCTGGCGGCGGGCACCCCGGTGACCGTTCCCGGTGACGATCACCAACAACGGCGCGGCGCCGGAGGACTTCTTCATCGACCCGCGGCTCAATGCCAGCGCCAGCATCACGCTGGCGCCGCTGCTCGCAGACCAGCGGACTGACTCTGCCGCTGACCGGCGAGCGTCGCCGGAGTGGTTCGTGCCGACGCGAGACCTCCAGCGTCACGGTCTCGCAGACGGCTCGAGCCTGCCGATCGATGTTCGACTTCGGCCCGAACCCGGGCGACCCGGATATGTCCAGCCAGCAACCCGGCGCCGGGCCACTGTGCGCAACTACGGCGTCGGCCAGCTACACCCGCCGGGCGGCACCGTCCACGGCCGGAGTCTGGTTCGCCGGCGCCGAGCGAGTGCGGGCCGTACCCAGGCCGCAGCGCCCAGCGGGCACCGTCGAGCGATCGTCGCATGACGGTGCGGCCAAGGCAGTTCGACACCGGCGGTGACCTCCGACACCGGCGACATCGTGGCTGGCGGCGATCAACCCGGCGACGACGTTCTCTCCGGTGGTCATCAACCCGGGCCAGACGGCCACCATCAACGTGACCATCACGCCGTCCGGCGCGTCGGGCACGCACGGTCAGCGGCACCCTCTACGTTGACGACCTGCTCGACAACGTTCCCCCGGACGGTCAGTTCGCGGCCAACGAACTGGCGGCCCTCCCATACAGCTACACCATTAAGTAACGCGCTGGGCTGAAGGGCCTGCGGTCACGGCCGGCCCTCAGCACGCGCTGCGGGCCGGTGCCAGCGGAGTGGCCGCGGTGACTCGAATACGCATGTCGGAAGCATCAGTTTCCGCCTCCGAACCAGGTGGTCAGGGCGTCGCGCAATCCGGTGTCGGCGCCATCCCCCACCCAGGCGACGTACCCGTCAGGGCGGATCAGCACGGCGACCGGGGCGCTGACTGAGCCCAGGACCGGAAGCTCCCACCGGCCGCGATATTCGGCATCGATCAGCTGGACCCGGC
Organism: uncultured Actinomycetes bacterium; assembly: GCA_963781085.1. Lineage (GTDB taxonomy): Bacteria > Actinomycetota > Actinomycetes > Streptosporangiales > Streptosporangiaceae > RYN-230. Next base: position 37,296 of record CAWAES010000035.1, on the reverse strand, counting down.
CAGCCCAGGGTGTGATGTCGAGAACACCTGGCCGACCGAGGTTGAGCAGCACCGGCTTGGCGCCGTGCAGAAGCTTATAGACGCGAAGCGAACCCTCGGCGGTCGCGATGTCCAGATCGGGCATGCGCCGTCCGAGCAGGGGATGTCCCGGTCCGAGCTCGTAGTGGATGTCGAGACCCGACATCATGCCGGCGATGCTCTTACGCGGCTCGTCCATGCGCAGTAGCCCGGTCATGATGTTGCGCAGTGCCTGATGACGGGCGCCGGGGCTGGTCAGTGCGACTTGGGCCATGGTGGTCTGCAACACCCGGGCGCCGACCGGATGACGTTCGTCGTGGTAGGTGTCCAGCAAGCTCTGGGCTGACGTCTTCTTGACCACCTGGGCCAGCTTCCACCCCAGGTTCACGGCGTCCTGGACACCGGTGTTCAGACCCTGTCCACCGAGCGGGGGATGCACGTGGGCTGCGTCGCCCGCCAGAAGGATGCGCCCCTTGCGATACGACGCCGCCTGCCGCGTGTTGTCGGTAAAACGGGAAGTCCAGCTCAGGCTGTGCACACCGTAGTCCGTCCCGTCGCTGGCGATGAGTGCCTCACTGACGTCCTGCAGGGTCGGCTCACCGGTGTGCTCGACCTGGGGTTCGGTCAGGACGACCCTGATCCGATCCCCACCCTCGGCCGGGCCGATCCCGCCGCCCGGACGCAGGCCGAACTCCGGCTTCTCGACCATCTCGACCTCGGCCATGAGCCAGCTCGTCGATGGATCCCACCCGGCGAACTCGATACCCGCCACCTTCCGGACCACACTGCGGCCCCCGTCGCATCCGACCAGATAGTCCGCCCGGATCGACGCGCCGCCGGACAGCGCGACGTCCACGCCGGTGTCGTCCTGGATGAACCCTGTCACCTCACGTTCGCGCGTGGTCGGCACCCCGAGCTCTTGGACCCAGGTAGCCAGCAGCCGCTCGGTCTGAACCTGCGGGAGAGCGAGCCCGTAGTTGCGGCGGGATGGGAAATCACTGATGTCCAAGGGGGTTCGGCCGAATCCCTGGATCTGCATCACCTTTCCCTCCTCGAGAAAGCGATCGGCGACGCCGCGCTGATCGAGCACTTCGATGGTGCGCGCGTGCAGACCGCCGGCGCGTGAGCGGTCGGGATCGGGAGTGGCGCGTCGTTCCACGATGACGACATCGACCTGGGCCAGGGCCAGCTCAGCCGACAGCATCATTCCTGTCGGGCCTCCGCCGGCGATCACCACCGCATGTTTGGCCACTCGCCACTCCTTCGCTTCCGTCGCTTGTTGGTTCAGTCTGAGACTGTGCACCACCACTGGGGTCTTGTCGCAAGATCCCGGTGCGCCGGGTGCCGGTCCTCAGCCGTGATCGTCAGGCAGGAAGGGGGACGGTGATGCGCGTCGTGTCCTTGTCCGATCATCCGGCGGCCATGCTCCGTGACGCGCAGCAGCGGCGTCTGGCCGCCGAGCGGGATGCCGGTCTGGCGTATCAGGATGTGCTGGCCGTACACGGCCAGCGCGTAGCTCACGGCCGGGCCGCGCGGGATCGGGCGTGGACCCAGCACCGCTGGGGCGCGTGGCTGCGCGGCGTCTTTGCCGTCCGGCGACTACGCCGCGAGGCCCCGCCCACTCCTGCGCCGGCGAACGGGCCCACGGATAAAGAGGCGAAACTGGCCGCCGGGATGGAAGGGGAACGGCTAGTCGAGACCACGCTCGGCCGGGACCTCGACGACGAGTGGGTCCTCCTGCGCGGCTACCGCAACCGCGGGGGGGAGATCGACCACCTGCTGATCGGCCCCCGCGGAGTGTTCGCCATCGAGGGCAAGCATCGTAACGCCACCATCGACTGTGACGGCGACCGGTGGCTGGCCACCAAGTACGACCGGTACGGCAACCAAGTCGATGACCCGGTGCTGATGACCGACCGGCGGGGACGTTCACCCAGCGAGCAAGTCAACGAGCCCGCCGGGATCCTGCAGGACTCCCTGCGCCGCCAAGGCCACTACGAGACGATCACCCGGATCGTCGCGCTCACCCACCCCCGAGCCCGGCTAGGCAACTGCACCGGCCTGACTGTGCACATCACCACTTCCATCCACCAGATCACTGACCTGCTGAACATCTCCCCGGCTGCACTCACCCCGGCCCAGTGTGCGGACCTTGAACAGCTGATCACCCGCGATCACCGCACACGGCCAAGGCGCCGCTCACCCTGACCCCAGGCACTTCCCGGGACCTAGCCGATCGACATCCTTTCGTAGGAGAGATAAAGCCGAGCGGCCCAGGACACCGGATCGCGGGCGAAGTTCCGCTGCAGCGCGCCGTGGTTGAGAGCGTCGTCGAGCGCCGCCATGATCATCGATTGGTCGAGGACCAGCCGCCGGTGGCCGATCGAGCCGGTCGTGGGGTTGACCGCGTCGTAGAAGCCACCGTCGGAACTGTAGATGCCCGGATACCGGCTGCGGAGGGTCTCGATGTTCGCGTAGGCCTGCTGGGGCAGTACCGGCAGCGCGATCACCGACGCGTGCGGGCTGACGGTGTCCTCGGTCGCGCAGGTGGTGCACTGGGCCAAGCCCTCGCCCGCGGGAAACGCGAGTCCCTCGACGCCGAAGCCGCCGTAGCCCCCGCTGTCGTCCGCCGTACTGGAGGGCGAGATGCCCCAGACGGGATAGTGCAGGACCTGCGTTGCGTATTTCTCCTGGACCTCGGCCCAGCGCAGGTCGTCGAGGCCCAAGCTGTGCGGGCCCCAGGTCGTCTCGGGCACGACGAGGTTGGCCATCAGGCCCTCGAACATGCCGCCGGCGTAGGTGGGCACGAACGTCAGCGAGGTCCCGGGGTAGGTGTAGTGACCCTCCCAGACGTTGAACTTCTTGCCTGACTGGGGGTCGGTGTAGGTCTGCCAGTACCCTGGCACCGGCCACTGGCCCTGCGAGGAGTAGTCCGGGTCGGTCGGGCACTGCTTGGGAGGTAGTGTCCGCCACGTCCGCCACCAGACGTCGCCGGGCATCTGGTGCCTGCCCATCCCCATGTAGATCGCGATCCGGGGGTCGCTGTAGAGCGTGTTGACGTGGTAGGGGGCTGGCCCCTGGCCGACGTAGTAGCCCCCGTACATCGTCCCGGTGTGCTGGTTGCCCAGCGCCGCGTTGACGTTGCATTCCGTCTCGGCCCGGTTGTCGTAGAAGATGGCGAAGTTCATCGGATCCAGGAGCCGGTCGGCCAGGCCGCGAAGCTCGGGCAGCGCCTCGCGGACCTCGATCAGCCCGGACGCGTACCAGCCGTTGTTGACCGCAGAGACGAACCAGCAGTTGTCCTGGGCCGGGGTCGCCTCGCTGCAGTCGCCCTGCCCGGGGTTCACGAGGACGTTGCCGTTGCTGGTGTCGTACCACTGGTAGAGGAAGCCGTCGTAGCGCTTCAGCGTGGCGACTTCGTCGAGCGTCGCGCTAATCAGCGAATCGGCCCGCGCGCGGCCGATCAGGCCCAGATCGTGGGCCGCGACGACCGCCCATAGGTACACGCCGACGTCCGCCGCCGAGGTGTAGGTGCCTCGGACGGCGCCGGGGCCGAGGTTGTCCAGCGGCAGGTTCGTGCCGGGGTCGACGTCGGCGGCGTAGAACTTCCACGTGTCTGCGGCGATGCTGTGCAGCACCAGCCGCTGACTGGCGCTGAGGGCGCCGCCGCCTTGGTCGGCGAGAGCCTGTCCCGGCACGCCCGCCGTGAACACCAGCGCGCAGACTGCGATCAGCGCTGCGGCGCAGATTCGTACGCGGCGGGCGGTGCCGGGGAGGTAACTGCGAACGCCCACGGCCAGCCTCCTACTTGACCGTGAACGTTGACGGCGTGAGCGTGCCGACGTCGGAGCTGTCACTCACCCACAGGTTGAACGCCCCGGGCTCGACCCCGAACTGGCCCTGCTCGTTGTAGAAGCCAAAGTTCTGGCGACCGAGCGTGAACGTGACCGTCTTGGACTGTCCGGGCGCCAGCGTCACGCGCTGGAAGCCCTCGAGCTTTTCGACGGGCTGCAGGATGCTCGTGAAGTTCTCGTGCAGGTAGAGCTGTACCACGTCATCGCCGGCGACAGATCCGGTGTTGGTGATGTTCGTGCTGACGGTCAGCGTGCCGTTCGCCGACACGCTGGCCGACGACAGGTGCGGGCTCGACAGCGAGAACGTCGTGTACGAGAGCCCGTAGCCGAACGGGTACAGCGGCGCGTTGGGCGCGTCGAGGTACCTGGACGTGTACTTGTTGTTCGGGTCATACGGCCTGCCGGTCGGCAGCTCGTTGTAGGAGATCGGGATCTGCCCGACGTTCACCGGGAACGTCATCGGCAGCTTGCCACCGGGATCGACCTTCCCGAACAGGACGTCGGCGACCGCGTCGCCGCCCTCGGTGCCGGGATACCACGCCTCCAGCAGCGCCGGTGCGTTGGCGGCCAGCCAGTCGATCGTCAGCGGCCGGCCGTTCATCAGCACGACCACGTACGGCTTGCCAGTGTTCGCGATCGCCTGCACCAGTGCGAGCTGCTGGCCGGGCAGATTGAGCTTCGTGCGCGAGGACGCCTCACCGGTGTACGCGGCCGGCTCGCCGACCACGACGACTGTCACAGCCGAGGCCTGCGCGGCGGCGACCGCGGCGCCGAAGCCACTGGTCGAGGTGCAGTACGGGTCGGCGCAGCCCGGCGCGTAGTTGACGGTCGTGGATTTCGGGACCGCGTTGATGATCCCCTGGCGGACCGTGACGACCTTGTCGACCGTGCTGAGATCGCCCGCAGTGGTGTCGTACCCGATCGGCACGTCGGGCCCGAGCTGGTCGAGCGCGTCGTCGGCGAGCGGGCCGACCACCGCGACCGACGGCGCGCTGGTGCTCAGTGGCAGCGCCTTGTTGTGGTTCTCGAGCAGGACCATCGACTCGTCTGCCGACTTCCGCGCCGCGGCCAGGTTGGCGGGCGTCAGCTCCGCCGTCTGCACCCGTGTCGGATCGGTCAGTGGGTGCGAGAACATGCCGGCCAGGTACTTCAGCGTCAGCACGTGCCGGACCGCGTCGTTGAGCTGGGCCATCGTGATCTTCCCTGACGCGAGCAGCTGCGGTCCGTAGTTGTCGTAGGTGGAGTACGGGCTGGAGCTCCCGACCTGTACCGCCATCTCGATGTTGATCCCGGCCGTCAGGGCCAGCTGGGCCGCTTGCGCCCCGTTTGCGGCGTAGCCGAAGGCCTCGAGCTCCTGGACGGCCTGGTAGTCACTGATGGTCGTGCCGCCGAAGCCCCATTCGTCGCGCAGGATTGTCGTCAGCGTGTATGGATTGGCGGTGTTGGGCACGCCGTTGAGCGAGTTGAACGAGGCCATCACCGTCGCGGCGCCGGCGTTGACCGCCGCCTTGTAGGGCGGCAGGTAGTCGTTGAACAGCTGCTGGGTGGACATGTCGACCGTGTTGTACTCCCGGCCGGCGACCGGGGCGCCATAGGCCGCGAAGTGCTTGACGGTCGCCGCCATCTTGTCCGGGGCGCTGAAGTCGGAGCCCTGGTAGCCGTGAACCTTTGCGGCGGCGATCGCGGAGCCCAGATACGGATCCTCGCCTGCGCCCTCGACGACGCGGCCCCAGCGCGGATCGCGGCTGATGTCGACCATCGGGTTGAACGTCCACTTGATGCCGTCCGCGGTGGCCTCCGAGGCCGACACGGACTCGTCGTTCTCGACCAGTGCGGGGTCCCAGCTGCTGGCCTCGGCGAGGGGCACCGGGAACATCGTCTTGTAGCCGTGGATGACGTCGAGCCCGAAGATCAGCGGGATTCCGAGCCGTGAGTCGAGCGCCTGCTGCTGGACCTGGTTGATGTTGGCGACGCCCACGAGGTCGAGGACCGAGCCGATCTGCCCGTTCTTCGCCTCGGTCAGCAGGTCACCCGGCGTGCCGTTGGGCCCGTCCGGACCCGCCATCTCCAGCTGGCCGAACTTCTCGGCGACGGTCATCCGCCCCAGCAGGGCAGTGACCTTCGCGCTGATCGACTGCTGGCCAGCCGTGGGAGAACTCGCACGGATCGTGCGGGCGGCCGAGGAAGGCGTGGTCAGCCCACTCGCTGGCAGCGCCAGGGCCACGACCAATACCGCCGCCAAGCCCGCGCCAAATCCAAAGTGGCGCCCCGGCTTGGCCCAGGCCGCGTGAGGTACTCGATCCGCCATTTCCCTCTCCTTACCTAACAATCTCCCCAACCGTTGCTATACGCCGCTGTGGTGGTCGCGTCAACCAGGCATCGCCACCGCCTCACTGGCGACGGCTGCTGCACGCGCTGTGATACGCGCAGGGGTGGGCGGGCAGATCGGCCGCCATTTTGCGCGCACGACTGGTGTCCACCATGGGTCCGTCAGCGGCCGTCTGCCCGGCCGCGTCGCGTGATCGACTCATGAAGGCCTGAGACCGGAGACGGGCTCCTTTGCCGTCCTGGGTCAAGCCCGCCCCAGGTCAGACCGGTGGCGCCGATAGCGTGAGGGGATGGCATCTGCTGACAGGATCGAGGCGTTCCTCGCTGAACCACGTAACGTCATCGTCGCCGGGATCCGCCGGGACGGGCGCCCGCACCTGAGCCCCAACTGGTTCTACTGGGATGGCCAGCGCTTCTACGTCTCCACCACGCGAGACCGGGTGAAGTACGCCATCTTCCGCCGGGACCCGCGAGCGCAGCTGCTGGTCGACGATCCCACCGGCTTTCGCGCCGTGCTGGTTCCGGGCACCGTCGAGATCCGCGAGGATCTCGGCGCGGAGCTACCCCGCTTCCGTGCCATCCGGGAAAAGCACGGGATGGCCGTGCTGAACGACGATGAGCATCTGCGGGCCCTGACGGCGGAGGGACGGGTTCTGCTGGCCATCACGCCGTCCGGGCCACCCTCGAGCTGGACGAGCTGGGGCCTGGACTGACTGCCCAGCAGTCAGGGTGTGCTGGCGGTCCGGGCGAGGACAAGCCGGGCCTTCGGGCTGCCGTCCTCGCGCCGGCCCAGGGCCGTCAGGGGGACCGTGGTCACGGTGAATCCGGATGCTGCCAGGTCGCCCCGGACCGCGGACAGCGGGCAGGTGCGGTAGTACATGACGAACGGGAGGACGCCACAGCGCGTTGCGGACCCGCATGGCCAGGTCGAACCCGGCCAGCGCCCAGTACCAGCGCGAGGTGACAGGCAGCGGCGCAGCGATCGGGAAGGCGAACACCCCGCCCGGCCGCAGCGCGCGGTACACCCCGGCGAACAGCGCGGGCCGCTGCGCGGGCAGGAAGTGCCCGAGCGCCCCGAAACTGACCGCCAGGCCGAACGCCCCGGCGAACGGCAGGGCGCGGACGTCGGCCCGCACCCACGTGGCGCCGGGGTGCGCCTGGCGCGCCTGCGCGAGCATGCCCGTGCTGAAGTCGACGCCCGTGACCGGTCCCTGGCACAGGGAGGTGAGGACCCGCAGGCCCGCGCCGGTGCCGCAGCACACGTCCAGTCCCGGGCCGAACGGGCCGAACGGGCCCAGCGCGGCCACGGTCGCGTCAAGCACGCCATCGGGAGTGCGGAAAGGCGTGTGGTCGAACTTCGGGGCCAGCTGGTCATAGCCGCCCTCGACCGAGGACAGCGCCTGCGCCGCCAGTTCACGCGCGGACGGGCCTTCAGGCGAGAACACCGGCCAAGAGTACTTCCCAGGTGCCAGGACGCAGGGCTGGGACCCGGTCATCACCTGTGGGGAGACCTCCGCCGGATTATCGAGGCGGAGGTCTCCCCACAGGTGGAACCACAGCGTCGCGTGGGCAGGGCACGATGGGCGCCCCACGTCACATATGCATCTGCGAACCAGGGAAAGCGATGTTGTGGTGGATCGGGCGCCACCATTCTTAGGCGTCCTTGTGCGGCGCGCCGCTCAGGATGCCCAGCAGGTGACCGGAGTCCTTGGTCCACACCAGGTGGAACTCCGAGCCCGTGATCACGCAGAACACGCGCCCGGCCGCCTGGGTGGAGGGGTTGAGCTCGCCCGTGCGGGACTGGGGGAGCGTGTAGTTCTTCGGATGCTGGGTGTTGTGATTCCAGCCGACCTCGCCGTTGCTTGCCTCGACACAAGCATCGCAGCGCTCTTCTGCCTCGGGTCGCGGCCACGTAAGAGGTATTTACCGTGGTTCTCCCTCGGAGGCACCCGGCACCCAGCCAAGAGCCGGGCCGAGCTTCGTGGCGATATCGGTGAGGATCTGCACGTAATCCTGGTGGTCGAAGGTGAAGGGGAGGGCGAACGCCACCTCGTCGACCTGCTGAAAGGCCGCATGCGACCAGAGTTGCCCGGCGATCTGCGCGGAGGTCCCGACGAGGTCAGGCGCGAACAGCAGGCGCGCGGGACCCTGTGGCGCGGCGGTGCGCGGCGTCCGCCTGCGGCGAACTCCTCGTACTTGCGGCGCTGCTCCGGCGATGCGGTATCGGTAGGGATGACGACGAGTCCCTGAGAGACGCGAGCCCGGGCACCGTCGGGATGATTAGTACGGAACGTCCGGATGTGCGAGAGCTGGATCTCGGCGAAGTCCGCGGATTCCTCCGCCTTCACGGCGCTGCTGGTCAGAAAGTTCATCCGGTGCTCGCCGGCCCACTGAGCCGACCGCAGGCTGGCCCCGCCGTACCACATGCGGCGGCCCAGACCAGGAGCGTGCGGCTGGACCCGGTCGGAGAACACCTCGAAGCCTTCCACGCCGCTGAAGTCACTAGCTGGTTCTCCGCGGACCAGATCGAGCAGACGGCGCACGCGCTCGTAACTGAAATCCTCGACGTCGCCAGTGTCGGGGTAGAGCGCGTGCTTGACCTGGTCGTAGTGCATCGGCGGGCCGACGCTGACCCCGGGGTTAAACCGCCCGCCAGACAAGACGTCAACTGTGGCCAGGTCTTCGGCCAGCCGCAGCGGATTCTCCCAGCCCAGCGGGATTACCGCAGTGCCCAGCTGGATGCGGCGGGTGCGCTGTGAGGCCGCCGCCAGGATGGCGACCGGAGAGGAGATGCCGAACTGCAGATGCCGGTGCCGCACCCAGACGCTGTCGAATCCCAGCTGCTCGCCCAGTTCGATGATCTCCAGGGTCAACTCGTGACCCTGGCGAGGATCGGCCTCCTCGAACAGCCCGATGGTCAAGAAGCCCAGCTGTCGCAGCGGTTCCGAACTCAGCGGCACAAGCTCAGAGCTTACCTACCCATCAGATCGGGAATGGCCGACGCAGCCGGGAGGGACGGCCAGCTCGCCGGTCACTGGCCGGAGGGGCGCAGCGACCGACGATACTGGTGACCAGTGGATCATCCTGGCGTGCTGAGCCACACGTTCGTCGGGTCGAACTGCTGGATCGCCGGCACATACACCGCGTTGTGGACGTAACTGGCGTGGTACAGCGGCTGGTTCGGGTCCACGATCGGGTAGAACGGCGCGTCCTTCATGACTGCCTGGTCCGCCTGGGCCCAGATCGTCGCGGCCGCGCTGGCCGACGCCGCACTGGCGCCCTTGGCGATCAGGGCGGTCACCGAAGGATTGCTGTAGAACCCGAAGTTGCTGCCCACCGGCGGGTAGGACGCCGGTCCGGAGAACAGCGGGTTGAAGAACGAGACCGCCGCGTCCCCGTACCAGTCCGGGCCCCACCCGGCCAGCGACAGGTCCCAGACGCCGCGCTTGGCCACGCTCGGCACCTCCATGTACTTCACGAAGAAGTCCGAGGGGGTAGCCGACAGCAGCTTGACCTTCACGCCGATCTTGGCCAGGTCGCTCTGCAGCGTCTGCGCCATCTTGCTCTCGACCGTGCTGGACGGCCGGTAGAGCAAGGTCACGTTCAGCCCGTTCTTGTATCCCGCCGCGGCCAGCATCTGCTTGGCCTTGGCCGGGTTGTAGGGGTACGGGTTGTACCCGGAGGGCACGTCCTGGGCGCCGTTGATCCCCGAGGGGAGCACGTGGGTGAGTGCCACGCCCTGGGTCGGGCCGCCGTTGTCGGTGAGCAGGTGGGCCCGGTCGATGCCGTAGCTGAGTGCCTGCCGGACCGCCGTCTGCTTCAGCGCCCCGCCATTGTTGGGCGAGACCATGTTGAAGACCAGGTACGGGTTGGTGGAGTAGGTGGAGCCGAGGTTGAAGTTGTGGTTCAGCCCCTGCTTCATCTGCGCTTCCAGCCCCGGGTCCGCGGCCACCGGCGGGAACGCGTCGAACTCCATGCTGGCCGCGGCCGTGTTGGTCTGCAGCTGCTGCTGGATCGCCGGCTCGTTCCCGGTCTCGGAGACCTTGATCTCGTTGACGTAGGCCTTGCGGATCGGGTCCGTGCTCGCCTTCCACGCCGGGTTACGCACGAACACGATGCTCCGGGCCGGCACGTAGCTCTGGATCTTGTACGGCCCGTCCGAGATGATGTGCTGCGCGTCCGCGCTGCTGCCCACCAGGTAGTTCAGGCTCTCCACCGGCGCCGGCGCGAACGCGTCCAGCTGCAGCATGTCCGGGAAGTAGCTCGCCGGGTGCACCAGGTTGTAGGTGATGGTCTGCCCGGAGGCCTTCACCCCCGAGATCTGGTGGCTGTCGATGTAGTTCTTGATCGCCGACACCGAGCTCGACGAGACCTTCGCGAACCCGTTGCAGAACGTCTGGTACCCGACGATCAGCGCCTCGAAGTCCGGCAGCCCGCCGAACGGCTGGGTCGGGTTACACGACCGCTTCAGGCCCAGCAGCGCGTCAGCCGCCGTCACCTGCCGCGCCGGGGTAGTGCCCCAGTCCGCGCCGGTGCGGATCGTCACGCTGTAGGTCTTCCCACCATTGGAGACCGTCGGCAGGGCAGTCGCCAGGTCCGGCTCGACAATGGTCGTCTTGCCCGGAGTGGCCGGGTAGGCGTACAGGAGCCGCAGCCAGGGCCGCTGGCCCAGCGCGCCAAACGTGTAGTAGGAGACGTTGTAATCCATATAATCAACGTCGCCCTGGCCGAGCATGTTCAGCGTGCCGCCCTTGGTCGGCGTCCCGGATCCAGGGTTAACCCCCTGAAGACCAAAGGTCCCCCCGCCCGCAGACGCGCCGGCGGACGACGAACCGCTGCCGCCGCTGCTGCCGCCACAAGCGGTAGCCACGAGGGCAAGTACGGCCAGGCCCGCGGCTGCCGCATAGCCCCGCGTGCGTATGCGCATCGACACACTCCTCCTCGATGATATTTATTTAGTTCACGGCCTATGGCTTAACTCCCTCGGCCGGCAGGCAACGGCAGCGGCGTAGCACCAAAACTCCGGGCTGAGCGCTCTCTATACGATGGCTAGTATGCCGCCGTGAAGCCTCCATTAAGTGGGCAGCAATAGGGTGTAAAGTTGCAGCGTTTGAGGGTGGCGAGGGCCAAGGAAACAGACGGATCGGTTTACCGCCTCGGTTCCTAGCCCTGTTTTGCCCGTCAGTCCAATTCGCCGTCGCGCCTGGCCAAAAGATCAGCAGAGGACGAGTTACTAGGGAGATGGCGTGGGCCCCGCCACCGGGACTATATTCGCGACGTTATTAACGTTGCCACCAGCAGCGGAGCGGGGCCAGGAAGTCTACTGGCAATTTACCGGCAGTCTCGGAGAGCGGAGATCCGGCGCCTCCCCGCAAAGCCCCCGTCGAAGTCGCCAGATCGGCGCCGACCCGCGGGCGCTACGATGAAACACCAGGAACGAGGCACGCCGTGACCGGCGATGGGCTGCCTGCTGGAGCCCGGAACAGATCGCGAAACGGCCGGGACCTGGGAGTGCCATGATCAGCAGACGTGGTGATCGAGAATCGCTCGGCTCGTGGCTGCGGTGGCAGCGAGAGGCCCTGGGTCTCACGCAGGAGGAACTGGCCGAGCGATCAGGGCTGAGCGTACGGACGATCAGCAACCTGGAATGCGACCGGACCCAGAAGCCGTACCCCCGATCGGTCCGTAGGATAACGGGTGCTCTGGGCCTGGACGAGGTGGCACGCGGTGAGCTGATCGCCCGGTGTAGCCCTAGCCGGGACGCCCGGTCAGGCCTGACGCGGCCAGCCGGTGAGAGTATCCCTGGATCCCTGACTACACCGGACCTGGAATGGGGGCAAGCCGGCAGTGTCCTGCCATTCGTGCCGCGGCAGCTCCCGGCGACGGTCGCGGATTTCGTCGGCAGAGCCGCTGAGCTGAAGATCCTGGACGGATTGCTGGAGCAGGTGTCCGGATCGGGAGACTGGGCCGGGCGAGCAGTGATTATCTCAGCGATCGGCGGGACTGCCGGGGTCGGTAAGACGGCGCTGGCCGTGCACTGGGCCCAGCAGGTCGCTGACCGCTTCCCTGACGGGCAGCTGTATGCGAACCTGCGCGGCTTTGATCCTGGAGGAACGCCGACTGACCCCGGTGAGGTAATCCGGGCATTTCTTAACGCCCTCCAGGTCCCGGCCGAGCGGATTCCGCCCGGGCTGGCAGCACAGGCCGGACTGTACCGCAGCCTGCTAGCTGGGAGGCGGATGCTCATCGTGCTGGACAACGCCCGCGACACCGCGCAGACGCGCCCGCTGCTGCCCGGTGCCCCGGGGTCCCTGGTGGTAGTGACCAGCCGCAGCCAGCTGGCCGGGCTGGCCGCGACCGAAGGTGCCCGGCTGATAACGCTGAATATGCTCACCGGTGATGAGGCGGCCGAACTGCTAAGCGGCCGTCTCGGCCTGGACCGGATCAGCGCCGAACTGGAGGCCGCCGGCGAACTCGCCGACCTGTGCGAGGGGCTGCCGCTGGCTCTTTCGATCACCGCCGCCCGCGCCGCGGCCCGTCCCAGGTTCCCCCTGGCCGCCCTCGCCGCTGGGCTCCGCGATGAGCACAGCCGGCTTGATGCCCTCGACGCCGGGGAGGAAACAGCCAGCGTCCGCGCCGCATTCTCCTGGTCCTTTCAGAGCCTGGCCGACTCGGCGGCGGAATTGTTCCGGCTGCTGGGCCTGCACCCCGGACCGGACATTAGCGTGCCAGCCGCCGCCAGCCTGGCCGGCCTGGGCGTGGCCGATGCCCGCGGGATGCTCAGCCAGCTCGCCAGCGCCTGCCTGATCAGTGAGCATGTTCCCGGCCGGTACGCCTTCCACGACCTGCTCCGGGCCTACGCTGCCGAGCAAGCCCACGCGCCTAGCTCTGGCACCGCCCCGCGGGCTGCCGTACGCCGGATCCTGGATCACTGCTTGCAGACCGCTGTCGCCGCTGACCGGCTGCTGAACCCGCAGCGTGACCCCATCACCCTAGGACCGCCTGAGCCCGGCACCACACCCGAGGACATCGCTGACTACCGGCAGGCCATGGCCTGGTTCGAGGCCGAGCACAGGGTCCTGCTTGCCGCGGTGAATCTCGCCGCCCGGTACGGCTTCGACGCGTACGCCTGGCAGCTCGCCTGGGCGCTGGGGAGCTTTCTCGACTGGCGGGGACACTGGCACGACTGGGTAGCCGTCCAGCGCACCGCCGTGGCTGCCGCACAGCGCCTCGGCGACAACGCCGCGCAGGCCCAGTCCCTCCGCGGCCTCGGCCACGCCTACGGGTTGCTGGGTTCCTACCAGAAAGCGTATGACCAGTTCAAACAGGCCCTCGACCTCTACTCCAGGCTCGGCGACCCCATTGGCCAGGCCCGTATGTACCACGAGGTCGCCTGGTCTTTCGGGATACGAGGTCGCTACCAGGAAGCCCTTGAACACAGCCAGCAGACCCTTCGCCTGTCCCGCGCGAGCGGCCACCGCGCAGGGGAAGCCATCGCGCTCAACGGCATCGGCTGGGACAGTGCTCACCTCGGGAACTACCAGCACGCCATCACCAGCTGCCATCAGGCCCTCGACCTTTATCGCGACCTCGGCGACCGTCATGGTCAAGCTGTGGTCTGGGACAGCCTCGGCTACGCCAACTTCCACAGCGGCGCCCATGCCCAGGCCATCGTCTGCTACCAGCAGGCCGTGAGCCTCTTCCGCGAGGTGGGCAGCCGCTACTACGAGGCCCAAGCCTTGGCCAGCCTAGGCGACAGCTGCTACGCCGCCAGGCAACCCCGGGCCGCCCGCGACGCCCGTCAGCAAGCCCTGGCCATCTTCCAGGATCTCCGCCACCCTCACGCCGTCCAGGTCCGGGCCACGCTCCGGCAACCCGGCACCACCATCCACTTCGATCGCTAAGCCGCGCCAGCCAAGGTGCCACGCAGTCTTCGGCCGGTCACGGGTGCAGATGGTTCAATGATGCTCGTGGACTGGCTGCGCGGCCGCATCACCCGGGACAGCCTGGAGGCCCTCCGTGACCGGGCCCGAAAATCGATCTTGGACATCAACGACGGCATCACGTCGGCTGCGGGGGTCGCGGAGGGCTTCATCAGCGCGGGCGCCTCGGCCAGGACGCTGCTGCTCGCAGGTACGGTCGTCATCCTGGCCGGCGGTTCCGCGGCAGCCGGGGAGCGTTACACCGAGGAGCGGACCGAGTGGGAAATGAACCGCGCACTGCTCGAGGCGGAGCGGGCCAGCATCGAGGCAGATCCTGACGGTGAGTTCGAGGAACTTGTTGGCATCTACCAGGCCAAGGGCCTGAGCCGGGGGCTCGCACGCCAGGTCGCCGAAGAGCTCACCGAACGCGACCCGGTCGCCGCCCACGCCGACGCAGAGTTGCGTCTTGAGGCACTCGGGCCTACGAGCGGGGCCATACCCGCCGCTCTGACCGCCGGTGCCTGCTACGGGATTGGTGCGGCCGTTCCGCTCGCGGGACTGACCTTGCTGCCTGCCAGTGAGCGGATCGTCCTAACGTTCGCCGCAGTCCTCCTCGCCCTGGCCCTGACGGGCTGGTTCGCCGCGTGGCTGACGGGACTGCCGCTGCTGAGGCTGGTGCGCCGCAATGTTGTGCTAGGCGGGACCATCATGGCGGCCAGCATCCTGGTTGGTCTTGCCCTGCATTGAGCCAGCTCGCCATCTGACGCCAGACCCGCGGAGGCCCGGGATTCTCTCGTCCGCACAGACGAGGAACAATCATCTGATCGCCGGGATCAGCGTGCAGTGCAGCCAGGAGGAGTCTTGTGAAGCTCGCCAGCCCGAACGTGGAAACTCTTCTCGACGGATACAGGCTGGGAACCGACCAGGGATCGATCGCGTTCTGCTCGATCACCCTGGTCGAGGGCCTGGACGAACAAGGTCACCTCAAGCGGATCCTGGTCGACACCGGTCATGCCGGGAGGCGGCCTGCCCTCGACGGGGCGCTGAGCCAGCGTGGCCTGACCCGGGACAGCGTCGACCTGGTCGTCTTTAGCCACGCTCACTGGGACCACATCGAGAACCTCGACATGTTCCCGCGCGCCGAGATCGTGATGCACCCCGACGAACGGCGATACGTGCGTTCCCCGCACCGCAACGACTTCGCCTGCCCGGAATGGATCGACTCCCTGGTCGCCCGGTACGAAGACCGGGTCCGGACCGTAGAGGAGGGCACCAGGCTGCTGCCCGGCGTGGAGATCGTCGCCGCGCCTGGGCACTCAGCCGGGACGATCGCGGTGGCCGTGGCCAGCAGCGACGGGATCGCGGTCATCACCGGCGATTCCATCCAGAACGCGATGGTCGCCCGGGAGCGGCGCAACGCGCTGGTGTTCTGGAACGACGAGCTGGCTACCCGCTCGATCAGCAAGCTGCTCGCCATCGGCGACGTCATCTACCCCGGCCATGATCTGCCGTTCCGGCTGAGCGCGGACGGTCATGCCGAGTACCTGCACGACATGGAACTCACCCTGACCGGCGTCGAGGCCGGCCAGCCCGGGCTCACCTTGCAGGCGGACGCAGAGTTGCGGCAGACCGTCATGCCAGGGATCGAAGAACAGCGACTGCCCGGCTAAGTGCGGATCCTCTAGCTGAAAGCGGAGATGCCGGTGATGGCCCGGCCCATGATCAGGATGTGCACCTCGTCGGTGCCCTCGTAGGTGCGCACGCCCTCCAGGTTGCTGGCGTGCCGCATCGGCGAGTACTCCAGCGCCACGCCATTGCCGCCGAGGATGGTCCGGGCCTGGCGGGCGATGGCGATCGCGGTCCGGACGTTGTTCAGCTTGCCGAACGAGAGCTGCTCCGGGACCAGCGTCCCGGCGTCCTTCATCCGGCCGGTGTGCAGCGCGACCAGCAACCCCTTCTGTATCTCGAGCACCATGTCGACCAGCTTTTCCTGGGTCAGCTGGAAGGAGGCGATCGGCTTGCCGAACTGCCTGCGTTCCAGCGCGTAGCCCAGCGCCACCTCGTAGGCGTCGCGGGCCGCGCCCATGGCGCCCCAGATGATCCCGTAACGGGCCTCATTCAGGCAGGCGAACGGCCCGCGCAGGCCCGCAGCCCCGGGCAGGATGGCGTCGGCGGGCACCCGGACGCCATCGAGCACGATGTCGCACTGGATCGAGGCGCGCATAGCCAGCTTCGGCTCGATCGGGGCAGCGGTGAACCCCGGTGTGTCGGCAGGGACCAGGAAGCCGCGGACTCCGTCATCGGTCCGGGCCCAGATGATCGCGATCCCGGCGATGGAGGCCAGCCCGATCCAGCGCTTGGCGCCGTCGATGACCCAGCCGCCGCCGTCGCGGCGCGCGGTCGTGGTCATGCTGCCCGGGTCGCTGCCGGCCTCCGGCTCGGTGAGGCCGAAGCAGCCGATGACCTCGCCTGCGGCCATCGGCGGCAGCCAGCGCTGCTTCTGGGCCTCGGTACCGAACCGGTGGATGGCGGTCATGGCCAGCGACCCCTGCACGCTGACGAAGGTCCGCAGGCCGGAGTCCCCGGCTTCGACCTCCAGCGCGGCCAGGCCGTACTCCACCGCGCTGCGACCGGGGCAGCCGTAGCCGGACAGGTGGGTGCCGAGCAGGCCGAGGCGCCCCATCTCCGGAGCGAGCTCAGCCGGGAAGGTGGCCTGCTCGTACCACTTCCGGATGCCGGGCCGGATGCGGGTGGCCACGAAATCACGGACGGTGTCCCGCCACGCCAGTTCGGCGCCAGACAGCAGGGCGTCCAGCCCGAGATAGTCCATGGCCAGGTCGGTCATCCTGATCTCCTGTCGTCGTCAGGCAGCTTCGAGCAGAACCGCGGTGATTTGCGGGCGCTCGTCGCGCCGTGTGGTGTTCATGTCTGGGCGGGGCCGGGGGTGAGGAGCTGGCGGAAGACAGTGGCCTCGATGTGGACCAGGGTGGCACGGCGGGTGGCCTGGCGTAGCTGGTGGCTGGGGTCCCAGGTGGCGCCGGGGCCGAGGGTGACGAGGGCGCCGGAGCCGGTGGTGGCGGTCAGGGTGCCGGCGCGGACGACGCCGTAACTGGGACGCGGGTCAACCCTGCGGCGGGTGCGGTGCAGATGCCCGGCGAGGGTGCCGAGTTCTTGCTGGCTGAGGGCGGCGATCTGGGGGAAGGCGGCGGCCAGGTGGCGGGTGGCGGGGATCCGCCACTTCCATTGCAGCCGGAAGGTGATGGCGTCGTGCAGGGCCCGGGCGCTGGCGGTGGCCGGGGCCAGGCGGGGGGCGGTGGCGGTGAGGGCGGGCGTGGCCAGGACGGCGGCAGCGGCGGCCAGGACCAGCCAGCCGGCCGGGCCGTGGTGGGTGAGGGTGGCGGCGAGGTCGCCGAACAGCTGGTACCAGAAGAACCCGCCAGTGGCGAGCAGCCCGGCGGCGACGAGGCCGTTGAGGGTGGCGTACGCGGCGAGCGCGTGGTCTTCGCCGGTGGCAGGCTGGCGGCTGGCCAGGGCGGTCGCGAGCCTGCTGACCGAGCCGCGGGAACGGCGGGCCAGGTCGGGGGCGCCGACGGTGTCGGCGAGAATCCAGGAGCCGTCCAGGCCGGTGAACGGGGCCAGGTTGCTGGCGATGGTGGCGGCGTTGAGGATGACGAAGCGGTGCAGCAGGGGGATCGCGAACGGCAGCGGGGAACGCCACAGCCAGATGGCGATGATCGAGGTGAACTGCCATTCGGCCCACACCCCGGCGGCGGCCTGGATGAGCCGCTGCCGGCGCGGCAGCAGCAGGGCGCTGACCGATTCGACGTAGAACGCGGGGGTGCCCAGGTGCAGCCGCACCCCGGCACCGTTGACGCTGCGGCCGTGGTGGACGACGACCAGGGCGTGGGCGAACTCGTGCACGCCGATCGCGGCCAGGCTGAGGCCGATGACGAGGGGTATCTGGGCCGGGTGGACACGCAGCTGGAAATGCTGGCGCGGAGCAGAGTGCCGCGGCCAGCGCGGCCAGGCCGGCCAGGGCCAGGACGATCTGGGCGGTGACGGCGGCGGGGTGGAACAGGTGCCGGGCGCCCCGGTCGTGGACCGCGCGGACCAGCCCGCCGGCGCCGGTCCAGCGCAGATCGAGCCGGGACACGCTGACCTCCACCCGGCGGCGGGAGGGTGGCGGGGGTGGGCTGGCGGCCAGGAAACCCTGCTCGCGGAGGTCGTCAAGCAGCGTGGCCGCGTCCGGGCTGGCGGCCTGCCCGCCGCTGCCGCCGGCCAGCTGGTCACACAGGGCCGCTTCGGCGCCGGTGAGTTCCGTGGCCTGGCCGGTGCGGTGATTGACCAGCACCCGGTAGGTACGCCCCCCGCGGCACGGCTCCTCATGGGCCTCCACCCAGGATCCCAGCAGGCCAGCTGCCGTGGTGGCCGGGGCCGGGCCGCCGGTGGTGCGCACGGTCGTGGACATCGTCATCTCTCCCGTCTCCTGGCGGCGGGGCCAGGCATCCGCCCGGCCCCGCCAGCCTGTTCCTGCAGATACCGGATCCCCTACGGGTGGTAGATGCCGAACGTGCGCCGGGACGGGTGGTAGAGGCCGAACGTGCGGCGGGACGGGTGGAACACCCCGAAGGTGCGGCGGGACGGGTTGTACTTGCCGAAGGTGCGGCGGGACGGGTTGCCCCGGCCGAACGTACGGCGGGACGGGTTGCCCCGGCCGAAGGTCCGCCGGGACGGGTTGTTCTTGCCGAAGGTCCGGCGGGACGGTGTGTACTTGCCGAAGGTCCGGCGGGACGGGTGGTACGCGCCGAGGGTGCGGCGCAGCAGCCCGGTGCGGGCGCTGGTGTCCGCCGCGGGCGCGGCGTCAGCCGCGGGACGGACCGGGACGATCGCTACCGGGGCCGGGATGTCACTGCTGGTCTTCGCGCTGGTAAACATGCTGTTCTCCTGTCTGGCTGGACCTGGGCGGAAGGTGGTTCCGCCTCCAGTGACAGGCTTCCTCGCCGGTGCCCGGTGCCGGCAGGGGCCAGACTGCCCCTTCGAGCACTGGCCCGGGCCGTAGGCACAAATACCCACAGGTCTGCCTGGGCCTGCCGACGGCGCGTCCAGGCTAGGGCCCGCATTAGCGGAATTCGGGGGTCGCGACCCCTAGACCAAGCCAGTTTGCAGGGCTAGCCGGGTGAGGTCAGCGCGGCGGCGGCAGCTCGCCTTGTCCCGGATCCGGTCCAGGTCAGAACGGACGGTGCTCAGGCTGATATAGAGCTGCGCAGCAATCTGCGCGTCCGTCTGGCCTCTTGCCACCAGAGCCAGAAGCGCCCCGCACAGATCGGCTACGGGGTCCAGCAGATGCTCGCAGTTGTCCAGCGCCACTAGCGCCTGCTGGCGAGCCAGAGCCGCGGCCAGCCACCGAATGACCGGCACCCCGGACTCCTGCTGCACACCCAGGGCAGCCATCACAGCGGCCAGAACCATGTCGGCATCGTGAACCGCGGCCAGCTCACTGGCCAGGCGGGGAGGTTGCGTCTCGCCAGACTCAGCCGGGCGCACCGTCAGCCACCTTGCCCTGGCCGCGTTGGGTAATTCGGCCCAGCACTGCGGCCTGGCGAAAGGGGCAGTCGGGCCCCTGCCGCCGGGTGTCCCGCCGCGGGCAGCCTGTGACCCATGGCAGGAACACATCCCGCCCGGCCCACAGGAGAAGCCATGTCTGCATCGATCACCGGGATCAGCACGACGACCAGCCGTCCCTCGCCGCGGACCCGCCTGATGTCGCTGTCCCGGTCAATCCGGCTCGCCATCCTGCTCGGCCTCGCCGGAGCGGCAACAGTGGCAACAACGGCGCTCCCAGCCAGCGCCGACAGCATCAACCTCGCCAAGACCATGGCCGTCGCGGGAACCAACTGTACGGTCACCGTGGGCACCGACCTGAACGCCTCCGCTTACCCCGGGACCGCCACCCAGGTCAACTGTTCCTCCCGGCACACGGTGACCGTGACCACCCAGCTGCAGGACGTCAGCCTGGCGGGCGGCACCTGGAACCTCTGGGCCCAGACCCCAACATCGACCTACGCGAACGCGTACGGGACCCGCATGATGCTCTACTACTGGCAGTCATGCCCGGCCGGCCGCTGGCAGTGGAGGGTCGTCGCCTTCGTCACCATCGACGGTGTCTACCGCGGCAGCTACGCGAACGGCACCCACAGCTGGACCGCCTGCACCACCAACTGACGCAATCAGCCGAGCTGCACTCCCTCGCCGATCTCCAGGCCGAGGGAGTGCAGGCACGTATAACCCAACCGCCTGCGTGCGGTCCACCTGGAGGCGCCGTCGGCAGCAGGGAGTCTGGATCTGTTCGTCACGCGGATTTGTCCTGGGCGCTGGTCGGCGTATGTGTGGCGTGTTGGCCTGGACGGCTCCACCGGCTGACCCAGCTGTAACGGCCTGGCCTGTGATTTCCGGTTCCGGCGGCTGATTCCGGGCCGCGTCACCCGCACGACCGGTAAGACAGGTCGGAGTATCGCCTGCGGCCAGCAGAGCGGCCGGTTGATGACAAGCCCTCGGCAGCGCATTTCTGCGGACGGCCGGTATGGTGCGCATGTGGGGGGCAGCGGGCCAGGCTTGACGGATGACGTGCACGGTTTTCCGCGTGCGCTGACAAGTTTTGTCGGCCGTACCGACGAGGTCGCGAGAGTGGCCGGGATGCTCGGGGATTCCCGCATGGTGATGATCACTGGCCCGGGCGGAGTGGGAAAGACCCGGCTCGCGAGCGAAGTGGCCCGGCAGGTGGCAGACCAGTTCGCTGACGGGGCGTGGCTGGTGGAGCTCGCGGCGGTAGGAGACCCGGCGCTGCTTCCTGCAGTAGTGGCGGCAGCCATGGGCGTGCAGCAGGCTCCCGGGACATCGGCAGCGGAGTCACTCCTGGCGGCCCTGGCGCGCCGGCAAGTACTGCTGGTGCTGGATAACTGCGAACACCTGCGCGGCGCGGTCGCCGGAGTGTGCCGGACTCTGCTGCTCGGCGCAGACGATGTGAGGGTACTGGCCACCAGCCGGGAACCGACAGGGATCGCCGGGGAAGCCCGGTACCGGCTGCGGCCGCTGCCTGTCACCGATCCGGTCGCCGGGCAGGAGCACGCGGTCCCGGCAGCGGTGGCACTGTTCACGGACCGGGCGCGGCAGGCTGATCCGGACTTCGCTCTCGACGGCGAGACAGGGCCGCAGATCGCGGAACTGGTGGCCAGGCTGGATGGGATGCCGCTGGCGATCGAGCTGGCCGCCGCGCGGGCGGAGGCGCTTGGGCTCGGCCCGCTGCTAGACCGGCTCACGCGCAGTTTCCGGCTGCTGACCAGCGGCGACCCGGCTGCCGACCCGCGCCACCGTTCGCTGGCAGCGGCCGTGGAGTGGAGTTACCGGCTGCTGAGCGAAGCGGAACAGGAGGTGTTCCGCCGCCTGTCAGCGTTCCCGGGTCCCTTCTCTCTGGCCGGCGCGCTGGCCGTGGCCGGGGCCGGGGCCGAGCCGGCCGTGCTGCGTCTGGTGGACTGCTCGCTGCTCGCCCCGCCACGGGCCGGGCCAGACGGTCGGCTCCGGTACGGGATGCTGGAGACCTTGCGCGCGTTCGGACGGGTTCAGCTCACGGCCAATGGTGAGCTAGGTGAGGCTGACGCCGCGCTGACCCGGTATGCGCTGGACGTCGCGCAGCAGGCTTCAGCCGGGCTGGAGACCAGCCCCGGGGAGGTAGCTGCGGCACGGTGGCTGGACGCGGAGGACGCCACTACACAGCACGCCATGGGATGGGCCAGGCAGCATGAGCCGGCTGACTGCGCTCCGGCTGGCCATCGCACTGACGCCCTGGTGGATGCTAAGGGGCCGCACGCAGGGCTACACCCAGCTGAGCGCCGCCGTCCGGGACGCGCAACCAGAGGGTGATCTGTGGGCGGACGCGCAGATCGCGCTGGGCCTGCTCAGCCAGCCCACCGACGACACGGCCGCCATGCTCCGCCATTTCACCGCAGCGCGAGACACGCTTGCTTCGCAGCCCCCGTCCCAGGCGCACGCGTGCGCGACGCTCCACCTGGCGAACACCCTGTTGAACGCCGGGCGTGTTCCCGAGGGGACCGCTGAGGCACACCGGGCCCTGGAACTGTCGCGCGCGATCGGATACGCCGACGCTGAGGCCGGCGCCCTGCTGAATCTCGGGCTGGCCGCTTACTACTCCGACGACCTGGACGCGGCCATTATGTGGGCCAGGCAGGCATGCCGGATAGATCCGGCGACCATTACCGGCGACACCGCCCGAGCATGCCGAATTGTGCTGACCATGGCCTTGACCGAGGCAGGCGAGATCGCTGCGGCGAGGGAAAGCAACACAGCCACGCTGGCTCTGGCCCGTGAAGCGGGCGACATCCAGGCGGAGGCATCCGCCGTGAGTATCCTCGCGGAGCTGGAACTGCTAGCCGGGCACCTGGCCGGGGCGTGGGCTCAGCTGGGCCTGGCGTCCCGGCTCGCGTTGCTGACCGGAAGCGATCTTCGGCTGCTCCAGTGCCTGCGAACGGGCAGAGAGCTGTGCGCGGTCATCGGGCGCTGGGCTGAGGCTGCAACGCTTGAGGCGGCCAGGATGACATACGAGCGCGCCAGCGACCTAACGGTCCGGTCCGGTGAGGTGCGCCGCCGCGAAGAGCTGCTACGGGAAGCTGCTAGCACCGTGGGCGAGAAGATCGCACACGCTGCTGAGGAGCGCGGCGCGGCGATGACCCTGGAGACCGCAGTCGAGTTCCTTCTCATCGTGACCGAGGCCGAGTTGCGGGCGCCGACGGTTACCGGGACCGAACCGCAGGCGCAGGCAACACCCGGCGTCACGGCCGGGCTGAGCGACCGGGAGCGGGAGCTGGTGACCCTGGTCGCCCAGGGCTGCACAGACGCGCAGATCGCCGGGCAACTGTTCATCAGCGTGAGCACCGTCCGGTCTCACCTGGACCGGATTCGGGACAAGACCAGCTGCCGCCGGCGTGCTGATCTGACCCGGCTGGCGCTACAGGCGGGCCTGGCCTGACCTTCGTCCCGTCATCGGGCCATGCGCTACGCCAACTCGTCTAATGGCTCGCTGGACGGGTGTCCTAGCTCGTCGCCGGTTGTCTGCCCCGCAGCCGCGGATTGAAGGTATCCAGCCTGGGTATCGGTAACGCACGATCAGCCGCGTACAAGTTTCTGGGAGGGGCCGATGCGCATCAGCGATGTACTTCGCGTCAAGGGCACCCAGGTGGTCACCGTCACCCCGGACACCACCGTGCGGCAACTCCTGGCGGTCCTGGCCGAGCACGGAGTCGGCGCGGTCGTCGTCTCGCACGACGGCACCGCGGTCGACGGAATCGCCAGCGAGCGAGACATCGTCCGGGCGCTGGCCCGGCGGGGCGCCGCGGTGATGTCTGACCCAGTCACGGCCATCTACACCGCCGAGGTGCACACGGTCACGCCGCAGACCCCGATCGAGGAGGTCATGCGCATGATGACCGAGCGCCGGGTGCGGCATGTGCCGGTGGTGGTTGATGGCAGCCTGCACGGGATCGTCAGCATCGGCGACGTGGTGAAGATCCGCATCGGCGAACTCGAAACTGAACGGACCGCATTGACCGACTACATCACCGGGACGCGCTAACGCGTCGGCGAGTTTCCGGCGCTAACAGATCGCCGCTCGGCGCTTCGCGACTGTCCGCGGCGCAGCGCCCAGAGCGGGAGCCGTCAAGGGCCTGGTCCGCAGAACTTCCAAGATGCTTTGGCCGTGGAGAGGCTCGATAGGCGTGAGGGTTGTGCGAGCGGGCAGGATGCGGCCAAAGGATCTGTGAGGCTTGGCGTGGCCCCGGAACCTGGGCTGGTGCCAGGATCGGTGCCGGTGATCTTGGGTTGACCCTCAAAAGATCTGGCCGCCCGTGGGTGTGCCTTGCTCAAGACATGTCGCCCGGATCGCCGGCACCGGCCTGGCTCACCTTGCTGGCCTGATCAGAAGCCTGTCCGTGCCCGTTGCCGCGGGCGCGTGACTCATCACAGATATGCCGCCGGGTGTGTGCCCCCAGGCCGGTGCCGGACCGACCGAACCGCTCCGGCCCGACGGGAGAACGGCCCATGCCCATGCTCGCAGAACTGGCTGACGTCATCATCGGCGTCGACACCCACACCGACACCCATACCGCCGCAGCCGTGGACCGGCTCGGCGCACACCTGGCCACCATCCAGGTCAGCGCAGACGCCGTCGGCTACGCCCGCCTGGCGGACTTCGCTGCCGGGCACGCCGCGGGCCTGCGCACCGCCTGGGCGATCGAGGGCTGCGGCTCGCACGGCGCGGGCCTGGCCCGCGCGCTCACCAGCGCCGGGCACCTGGTCATCGAGGCTGACCGGCCGAAGAAGGCACGCCGCCGCGGCGGCAAGTCCGACGAACTGGACGCCGTGCGCGCCGCACGCCAGGCCCTGGCCGCCTCCGGCCACGCCCGGCCCCGCACCGGCGAGACCCGCGAGGCCCTGCGGATCCTGCTGGCCACCCGCGAGCACGCGACCAAGACCCGCACCGCCACCGTGAACACCTTCAAGGCGCTGATCCTCACCGCACCCGAGGATCTCCGCGCCCGGTTCCGCGGCCTGCCCACCGCCTGGCAGGTCCGCGACGCCCAGGCCCTGCGTCCCGCCGCCGGCCAGCCCCTCAGCGAACAGCACCTGCGCCGTGCCCTGCGCCAGCTCGCCACCCAGATCAGCGACCTCGACCACGACCTGGCCGCCAGCCTGAAGCACCTCCGCAGCCTGGTTCAGTCCTGGACGCCGGCCCTCCTGGACCAGCCCGGCACCGGCCCCGTCAGCGCCGCCCAGCTGCTGGTCACCTGGTCACACCCCGGACGGTTCCGCAGCGAGGCGGCATTCGCCGCGCTCACGGGCAGCGCGCCGATCCCCGCGTCCTCAGGCCGCAACGCCCGCCACCGCATCAACCCCCTACGGCGACCGCAACGCCAACCGGGCCCTGCACACCATCGCGATCAGCCGGCTCCGCTACCACCCGCCCACCATCGCCTACGCCGCCCGGCGCACGGCCGAAGGCAAAACCACCCGCGAGATCCGCCGCTGCATCAAGCGCTACCTCGCCCGCAGCCTCTACCGCCTCATGGAACACCAGCAAACGCTTGACAAACCATAGAAGCGTCTTGGGACCCTTGACAGGTCCTGTGGAGGGCTGATACTCCCGCGCCGGGTGAAGGCCGCCCCCGACCTTACGTACCAAGAGACAGATGTGGTCACCGTCGGACCGACGTCTGGGGCGGTGTCCCCATGCAGGTCTAGCCCGCTCGGTGATCCATGTCCACGGACGGCAGGTCTTTCACCTGATGTTTGGTGAGGCTGAGATGGATAAGAAGAGTCCCGATCTTAGTCACAGCGCCGATCGGGACCGCCACTTCCTTACGGCCCCAGGTGTGCCCCTCCCGGAGGAGCACGTGGGTTACATAGTGGCCGCCAGGCTCCACGACCAGTCCCTGGACCTGCCCTATCTCGCCGTCGGTCGCACAGACGGTCAGTTCGCGGCGTATGTCTACCTCGCCGGATGGGACGGAGTCGACGGTGACCTCCTGCGGGGCTTCCGGTCGCCCAGGGTCGCGGTCGGGCCGGACCTCGGCCGCACCGGGCATCCCGAAAACTCCTTGGAACGGAGGAAGAAAGTTCACGCTAGGGGGGGAGTGGGACTCTTGGGGCCCGCTGGGGTCAAGGTCCGGCACGACCTCGGTCTCCTGGGCGGGTCGGAGCGCCTCGAACTCGGTTAGGGTGCAGCGAAGCCGGATCTGACCCGTCGTAGCGTCCACAAGGTCAATAGGAACAAGCCGCTCTGGGCCATTCCGGTGCTTCTGGTCGACTACGAGATGAGTGACCTCCCGGACGACCGGGTTGACGATTATGCGGCTCACATGACCGCAGGCTCCATCGCTGCAACTGGCGTCGGCTCCGATCCTGAACGGCATCTCCCGCGCCATAGCCACCCTCCTCGTTTCCCTCGGACCTTAACAAGCCCAGCCAGCAGCAGCGCCTCTAAACTCCCCCCCGCGAACAGCCGCACCTGACCAAGCATTCGCCAGGCCATCGGCAAGCCGTGCAGACGGCCACGCGGCGCGGCGATGTGCACGAGAAGCGAGCCGGTCAGGTCAGCGCGACCGCCAAGGCCGGGCGCCGCGGACGCGGCGGGCGGGGCCTCCTCAAGGCCGGAGCCCGGCGCGGGGAGCGCCGGACGCGGCGCCGCGCAGCGGCGCCGCGTCCGGCGGCAGCCGGTGTCCCCCCGCCCCGGGTGGCCGAGCGAGCGGGGCGCAGCGTCGAAGGGACGCCAAAGCGTCCCTTAGCCGGGGTTTCCCCTGGTGGCAGTGTTGGGTTCGAACCATCGTAGGCTTAGCCGACGGTTTTACAGTCCCCATTGTCCGGCGGCGGACGCCCTGCGGGCGTGAAAATCGGGGTGGCTGCCCGCCGACGTCGAATTGTCTTGGTGCGTGGCAGAGGCCGTTTTACAGTCTGACGCTGGGAGTCTCTTCAGGGGCCACGCAGTGTTGCTTCGAGCACGCGAGTCCGACTCTTTCGTTCCCGCTGACTCCTGCGGGCAGCCGCTTCTGTCCCGTGTGCATGGAGAGGCGGTTCCGGTGGAGGAGACGACCGAGCGACCTGAGCTAGTCGAGCGCGTGGCCGCGCTGGACCTGGGAAAGGCCAGCCTGACGGCTTGCGTCCGGATACCGCATCCGGCTAAGCCCGGACGGCGCTGCCAGGAGGTCCGAGAGTACCGGACGACCACGGCCTCGCTGCTGGCCCTGGCCGGTGACCTGCGTGGCCATGGCGTGACGCTGGTCGCGATGGAAGCAACATCTGATTACTGGAAGCCAGTGTTCTACCTCCTGGAAGCGGAGGGGTTCACCTGCTGGCTGCTCAATGCCCGGCACGTCAAGAACGTCCCCGGCCGGCCGAAGACCGACAAGCTCGATGCGGTCTGGCTCGCGAAGGTCGTCGAGCGAGGCATGTGCACGCCCAGCCTGGTGCAGCCTCGCGACATCCGCCGCCTGCGCGACCTGACCCGCTACCGGCGGACGCTGATCCGCGAGCGCACCGCCGAGAAGCAGCGGGTGGAGAAGCTGCTGGAAGACGCCCAGATCAAGCTCTCCTCCGTAGTCAGCGACATCTTCGGGATGTCTGGCCGGGCCATGCTCGAGGCGATGATCGCCGGCGAGCGCGACCCAGCGGTGCTGGCGCAGCTGGCTATCGGCCGGATGCGCGCCAAGCTCACGGTGCTCAGGGAAGCGCTCACCGGCCACTTCGGTGACCACCATGCGTTCCTCTGCCAGATGATGCTGGACCGCATCGACAGCGTCACCCAGCGCGCCGCCGAGCTCACCACCAGGATCGAGGAGCAGATCGCCCCCTTTGCCGAGGCAGCAGACCGGCTGGATGAGATCCCCGGCGTCGGCCGCACCGGCGCCCAGGAACTCATCGCCGAGATCGGCGTCGACATGACCCGCTTCCCCGACGCCGCCCACCTGGTGTCCTGGGCCAAATTCGCACCCATCGACAAGAACTCCGCCGGGAAGAAGAAAGGCGCCTCCACCGGCAAGGGCAACCCCTGGCTTGGCGCCACCATCGGGGAGATCGTCTCCGGAGCCGCACGCACCGACACATTCCTCGCCGAGCGCTACCAGCGCATCGCCCGCCGCCGAGGGAAACGCCGCGCCATCGTCGCCGTCGGGAACTCAGTCCTGACGATCATCTGGCACCTGCTCGACGACCCCGGCGCCAGCTACCACGACCTCGGCCCCGGCTACCACGAATCACGCCTCAACAGCCAGCGCCGCCAGCGCACCCTCATCCGCCAGCTCGAACAGCTCACCGGTCAGACAGTCAGCCTTCAGCCGGCCGCCTGACCCAGCTTCTCAGCCGCCAACGGGACCAGCCACCGCCAGTCCCGTTCGCTGCCGCGCCTCGCTTCTCACGATTTTCGAGTCAGACAGCCATCCATGCTCACACTCTGCGGCCGCCGGCCTGCGGGCGCTTCCCCGCCAGCCTGTTCATCGGCGTTGGCGTTCCGCGCAGGTTCCGTGAGCGGAAAACTGTCTTCCTGCGTGCCCTCTGAGCTGCCATGATGCACGCGATCCGTCATCGGATCGCTGATGAGACGATGTGGACCTCAACGAGGTGGCATCCCTGGAAGGAGAAGGACGGATATGACCCCACCGGCCGCTCGCAGGCGGAGCCAGTTCATCGATGCAGTGATCGATGATTACGCGGCAGTGCATTCCACCCCGCCCGACGCGCACCAGCTGGAGCTACAGCGCGTCACGCAGGAGAAGACCGGCGGTGCCGCGGGCATGCAGATCGGCGATGACCAGGCGGTGCTGATGGAGATGCTGGTCCGGGCCATGGGAGCCACACGTGCGGTGGAGATCGGCACGTTCACCGGCTATTCGGCTCTGGCCGTGGCGCGAGGCCTGGGTCCCGGCGGCCGCTTGCTCTGCTGTGACATCAGCCAGGAGTGGACCTCGATTGCCCGCGCGGCGTGGCAGGAAGCCGGGGTCGCCGACCGGATCGAGCTACGGGTCGGTCCGGGGCTGGAAACCCTGCGCGCACTGCCACCCGGCGAGCAGTTCGACTTTGCGTTCATTGACGCCGACAAGACCGGCTACGCCCAGTACTACGAAGAGGTGCTGACCCGTCTGCGGCCAGGAGGCCTGATCCTGCTGGACAACACACTGCAGGGCGGCCACGTGGTCAGTGACCTCCCCGACGACGAGGACGTCGCTGCGATCCGTTCCCTCAACGACACGATCGCCGGCGATCCCAGGGTGAAAGTGGTTCTGATTCCCATCGGCGATGGTGTCAGTTTCGTGCAGAAACTCGGTGAACCGCAGTAAGCCTGCAGGGCGGTGTTGCGTTGGCCGATCGCGGTAGGCGGGAGACTGGAGCGGTGATGTCGCAGGGCTCCTTCTCAGTGATCGCAGGCTTCCGGTTCCCGCGGGGAGGTGCTCTCCGTCGCGGTCCGCTGGTACCTGCGCTACGGGCTGTCCTACCGCACGACGAGGAGCCACTGGCCGAGCGCGGCACCACCCTCGGTCACGTCACCATCTACCGATGGGTCCAGCGGTTCACTCCCGAGTTCATCGAAGCTGCGCAGTTCTGTCGGCATGCCCCTGGTGACCGCTGGCTCGCCGATGAGACATATGTCAAGGTTGCGGGCCGGTGGACCTATCTGTACCGGGCCATCGACCAGCACGGCCAGGTCATCGACGTGCTGCTCTCCGCCCGGCGTGAGCTGGCGGGAGCCCGGCGGTTCTTCACCCGCGCGCTGCGGGCGGGCACGATCTCGGCCGAGGTCACCATCGACCGAGCTCCGGCCTACCCGCGAGTCCTGGACGAGCTGATCCCCTCAGCACTGCATACCATCGAGCGCTACGCGAACAACCCGGTCGAAGCCGACCATAGCCGCCGGAAAGCGCGGCGACGATTGAGGGAGGTCAAGGCAGTTGGCCGCGCTGACCGCCGCCCGGCGGGCGAACGTCACGCGCCGCCTGCCGAGCCCGACCAGCAGCATGCAGGCGCCTCAGATCCGATGGCACGCGACATTACCTAGCTCATTCAGGAATTCTGGGGTGCTGTAGCTAGCGGGCTCCCGTGTGAAAGCGGCCTGAGCGGCCTGCGGGTCCTGGCCGTCATGAGGCGGGGTGCGGACCTTAGTCCAAAGTGACGTAAGTCGGTGAGCTGTCGTCTGCATGTGCCTATGTCCTTCAGGTGGTAGCAAAAATTCCTTCCTCTTCAGGGTTCCTCATGCTGAACTATGTGTCCAATGACTAAGTCATGACTAACGCATGATTTAGAGTCATGGATTGCATAGGCCGCTAGGATCAGCTGTCCGTCACAGACGCCGACCGTCTCGACGACCGGTGGGGCGAGGTACCGAAAGCGATGCTCGTCGCCGAGATCGGCGTGGCCCTCGACATAGACCCCGGCCACCGGCCACGGCTAGCCGGTTAGAAGTGCCCCAAGAGCTTCGACATCGTCACAACCCTGCCACGGAACGCCTGCGTCAGGTCGTCGCAGTCTCTGCCGGAATCGGCATCGCGATCCTGGCCGCCGGCGTGGTTGCTTTCGTACTGACAGACAATAACTGACTGGTTCTTGCACTGACCTGGGCTTTCGGCCTGCTGCATTTTCGTTTGCTCACCAGGACCCTCAGGCTAGGGAGACAGACTCAACTATTGGGGAAACCGTGAATGGCTGGCTGAACGATGTCCGACCTGGCAATACACGCTGTTCTGGGCAGCAGCCCTGGGCGCGGGCTGCCTGGTCGGCGGAATCATCGGCCAGCTGGGGAGACCCCATCTCCACTAGAGGGAACTCTCGGGTCTGGCGGCTGGAGGCGCGCTTGGCACCGCGGTCGCCGCCGCGTTGTTTCGGCAGAGCCAGCGACGGAGCTGACGCCCGGCTCTGCCCAGTCGGCCGTCGCGTGATAGTGCGCCGGGTGGCTAACGTGCTGGGGTGGCGGGGCCAAGGACCTGCTCCTGCTCGGGCAGCAGACGGTGGACGTGCGCCGGCCGCGTCCCCGGCTCGTCGGCACGGACTGGCATGTGAGCGTGGCGGCTTGAGGGGCCCGCCTTCTCATTAGGCAACTGCGGCCAGCTCGAGTAACCGCGCGCTCCGACCCGCGATCGGGGAATCGAGCCTCATAACCACCGACCGCGGCCCGGCTTACTCTCGGGTCCTCGATGGGCAGGCGGTAACGGCTAGATCGGTGATGCCGGGCCGTAGCGGTCGTTGATCTGGGTGCGCAGGCGCTCCATGCGTGCAGGCTGGCGAGCGAGGGAGCGGGACATCACGGGCCCCCACAGGATCGCGAGGGCCGCCCAGACGGCCGCGAGAGCGAAGTGGAACATCCTCGCCTGGCTTTGCAGGATTCCCTCGATGGCCATGCTGACGGCGAGCAGACCGGACAGAACCGGGAACGCGGCCCGGAACCACCGTCTGGTCGTCCACGGGCTGCGCTCGGCCGTGTCCCGGGCGTAGGAGATGTACACGCACTGAGCGGGTGCTAGCCCCGCGGTGGATACCGGGCGGCGGCGCATGGTGGCCCACTGCACGTGGCGTTGCTCGCGGCCGCTGAGTCCCCGGCGGGCTTCATCCCACTGGTCACGCGGCGCGCCGGCGAATATCCGGCGCCGCATGCGCAACCCGATGAGCACGGCGACAGTCGTGAATGCGACCGTCCCGCCGACAACGAGGACCAAAATCACCACGCCGGCGTGCTGGTGATGCATCGCGCTGCTCCCTCACCGGGCACCGTGCCCGGTATGCCGCGCCAGTTACCCGGCAGCCGGTGGCCTATGCGCCCAACCAGTGAGCACCGATGACGCCGCAGCGTAGTAGGGAGGAAGTAGATGACCGAGTGTGCCGCTCCCCGGAGTCTCCGGGGACGCGCAGGATCCGCGCCGAAACACGTGACCTACATAATTACGCAAGCCTTGGGCCTGCACTGTGACGTCACGCACGGGCTGCGCTTGGGCATGGCTTTCCACTCGGTCCCGTGGGGCGGATGCCGGCTGGGTGCGTCCGTTCGGTTGAGCCTGAGCTTCGGGCCCCCGGGGTCTGGGCCGCCGGTGCTTTGTCGTCGCCCC
The DNA here is from genome assembly GCA_963781085.1 of uncultured Actinomycetes bacterium. GTDB lineage: Bacteria > Actinomycetota > Actinomycetes > Streptosporangiales > Streptosporangiaceae > RYN-230. Next base: position 5,526 of record CAWAES010000035.1, on the reverse strand, counting down.
CGGCGGGCGGCTGACCAGGCTCAGGTTCGGGCAGACTCGGAGCGAGCGATAGTGATGTACCAGAAGCCACCGGCGAGATTCAGCGCCCCAAGAACCAGGAAGAAAGCTGCCCATCCGTAGACGCCGTACGAGAGGCACACGAGGCCCGCGGCGGCCCCGACACTGCCACCGACAATACGCGTGATCCCAGAGGCGCCGAGGTGACGGTACTCCCATGGGTTGATCAGGCGGTGCAGTCCGGGTCGTGGGGGAGATGCCCACCACCCGCGCAGACCTCTCGGGGCGGTGTTGTCGTGTGCGTACATGGGATGCCTCCTGTCGGCTGTGGCCTCGTCTTATCTGCTGAGAACTGGCCGTTTTTCCGGCCGTCAGCCATAGGATCGCCTGCCCGGCCAGGTCCGCGGCAGGGGTCGTTTCGCCCCTCTTGCCGGTCGCATGGTCGGGGTGGAATCACCCACACCGCCCGCGTCGCGAGCGGCCGACCAGCCAAGCAGGCTGCGCGAGGCCGGGGCTGCGTGAGACCAGGCCGGCGTTCAGACCAAGCCGGCGTTGAGGGCCAGGCGGGTGAGGTCGGCGCGGCGCCGGCATCCGGTCTTATCGCGGATGCGGTCCAGGTGCGAGCTGACCGTGCGCACGCTGATGTGCAACTGCTCGGCGATCTGCGCATCGGTGTGCCCGCGGGCGACCAGGGTGAGCAACTCTCGTTCCCGGGGGCTGAGCGCATCCAGGCCCGCTGCCTCGGCCGACGGCTCCAGGCCCGCGGCGGTGAGCATGAGAACGTAGTCGGCCGCGGTGGCCAGGCTCATCGCCTTGCCGCGTTCCTCGGCCGCCCGCGCCCGGGCCGGTCCGAGCGCCTGCCGGGCTTCGCGGAGGGATTCCTGCCTCTGGAACGAGCCTTCGGGCAGATCCGGAGGCAACGGGACCGAGAACCCCTCGCGCCCCAGCACGTCCACCGCGGCCCATACCGTGACGGCCTCGGCGGGGCGTCCGGTCAGGGCGCACAGGTACCCGCAGCAGTCCAGGCCCTCGAGCACCTTTCCGGGTACGCCGGTCCGCAGCGCGGTCTGGAGAGCTTCCCGCAGGTGCGAGGCGGCGTCCTCGTAACGGCCCGAGGCCAGGTCGAGAACCACCATCTTCTCCAGCAGGCCACCCGGGTCCCGGGCGCCGGCCAGCCCGGCGCCCGGCCGCTCGGCAGCCAGGCCGCCCACCTCTGTCCGCACGGTCGTCGCCAGGGCGTCGTCCGGCACGTAGTGGCGGCTCTCGTCTGACGGGTCGATCCAGACCCGCATGATCACGCCGCTGTACGGATCGCGGAACCGCTCAGCGGTCCGCATCCAGCCCGGCTCGGGTTCACTCGTCTGCGCGTGCCGCCCGCGAGACCCCCGGCGGCGGCGTTCGCCCGGCGTATCGGGGACACCGGCGGGCGGCAGGTCAGCCAGGGCCGCCGTGGCCTGCTCGGCATTCGCGGCGGCCAGCACGACACCGACCCGGTGGCGCAGGCCGTCCAGGTCCAGCCGGCCCGCGGCATAGTGCTCACGCAGCAGCGCGATCAGGCGCTCGCGGTCGGCGTCCCCGAGCGGCGAGCGCCGTCCGGGGAGGCCGACCGCCCCGCCCCCGTGCTCGCTCATGCCGACGGCGTGACGACTACCGCGCTGCCGTAGGCGACGACTTCGGCGCGTGCCTTGCCGATCTCGGAGGAGTCGAAGCGCATCGCGATCACGGCGTTGGCGCCGAGCAGCTTCGCGTTCTCGATCATTCGGTCGATCGCGTGCCTGCGGGCGTCTTCGAGAACCAGAGTGAACTGCGAAACCTCGCCCTGGCGCAACGACGAAATCCCGCCGGCCACGGTCTTGCTGAAGCCCATCGCCCGCACCACCAGACCAAACGTGACGCCGAGATTCCGCACCACCACCACGCCCGGCAGCTCGAACGCAGTAGTGACAGGAAAAGCAGCAGCCGTGGACTCCGGGGTGTCTTTCGTACTCGTCGTGTCCGTCATGCAGGGCAGTACACCGCCGCCGCGCACGCCGTGTCAACGAGCTGCGCGCCGGGGGCGCCCGCCGCACGGTCCATGCCGCTGCCCGGGCCGCATGACCATCCTGACCAGCGGTTCCGGCTGCTGGCCAGGCAGCCGCACCGCGCTGGAACGCAGCAGACGCCGCGAGCGGGGGCAGCTAGTCCTATGCGCTGCTAAGCGGCGACGAGCATTAGCCGCGGAGGGGTTGTCAGCGTTCGCCGCCGACTTCGACCTGGCTGCCACCGCGGCAGTGCGCGGGTCCGGTGACCTGGACGTGCCGGATGTCGCCGATCCTCGTCCGCCCGTTCAGCCATGCCAGACTCACCAAGACGAACTCACCCGTGACCGTGCATTGGCTTACGGGTGCAATCCCGCGAACGCAATCATCTTCCGCAGGCCCTGAGAGTCTCTGTCTGCCTCGCGCTTCTGCTTATCGGCGGCCTTCTGAAGGATGCTCAGCAGGGTGCGCGATGCAACAGGCGTAGCTCCGGCGGCTCTTCAGGGAGTTCGACGACGATGCGGACCCGCGTCGGCCGGTGGCCAGGCGCCCCTGGCTGAGGCAAGCGCTCTCGCAGCGGCAAGGGAACTCGTTCCACCAGACAGCACGGTAGGCCTGATACTCCCCATCGCTCATCTCCGGCTCAACGAGCCGGAGCGCGTCACGATCGCCCATCTCGCCGCCCTCATATCTGAGCCGACCCGACGGCATGGCCGGGCAGTTCACCTCATGAGAGCCTGTCTTATCTGCATCCTCGCCCCTTGCCGGGGTCACGTCCGTCGGAGTGGTGTGTGAAGCAGCTCCGCGTGATTCTCGATGCTGAACCCTAGGCGGTCAGCGCGGTAAGTGTTACCTCCTCGGTCGTGTCCGGCGTGGCGGTGGCCGGACGGCAGGGACGCCGTGGCGTCCCTGAGCTGGGTTTCCCGCGCTTCACCCCACCCATCGGAATGACCGCTGACCTGCTCAAACTCTCCGATGAATCATATGAATAACGTGTCCTGTCCGCTATATGTCCGTCCCGGCAGCGATGCGAAACGCCTGACACTACGGACAGGCACGGACAGCGTCCGTACAAGCTACCTGACCTGCAGTTCCACAGTCACGGCCCCGTCGGTCCACGTGGTGCGGGACAACAGGGTGGCGCCAGAAGTCTGTCAATCTGCTTCTGGGAGGGTTCGGGGTAGTCCGAAGCGCGTCATGACGTTGGTGCTGAAGCTGGTGATGGCGGCGATATGGTCGCCGGCGGTGGTGATGACCAGGAGGCAGTAGGCGCGAAAGACACTGGCGTGAGGGTCTGCCAGGTACAAGCCGAAGGCGGGCTGGCCGTTGGCGCGGGTGGGTACCACGCGGTACGTGCGGCCGGGGCGGAAGGTGACGGCGGCGAAGATGTGCTGGGCTGATTCGATGCCGCGGTATTCCAGCATGGCCGGGGGCATGGAGAGTCTCACGTCGGTAACGAGCAGTTCGATCAGGGCGTCCAGGTCGGCGCGTTCCATGGCGTCGGTGAGCCGGGCGACGAGCCGGTGTTCGGCGGCGGTGTCGGGTTGGCGTGCAGGCCTGCGGCTGCCGGTGCCGGTGCTGCCGGTGCTGCCGGAGTCGGCGAGGTGGTTGTCGACGGTGGCGCGGGCGCGTTTGAGGGCGCTGTTTACGGCTTCCTGGGTGGTGCCGAGCATCTGGGCGACTTCGGCGGCGTGGTAGCCCAGGACGTCGCGGAGGACGAGCGCGGCGCGTTGGCGTGGGGGCAGCAGTTGCAGGGCGGTGATGAAGGCCAGGGAGATGGCCTCGGTGGTCTCGTACCGGGCCTCCGGTCCGGGGCGCTGGTCGACGAGGTGGTCGAGCAGGACGTCGGGGTAGGGCTCCAGCCAGGGCGGGGCGTCGCCGGCGCCGGTGGGTTCGGGCAGGGTGGCCTCGGGCAGCGGGGGGGCGTTGCGGGGGCGTCGGCTGCCGGCGCGCAGCATGCTCAGACACCGATTGGTCGCGATCTGATACAGCCAGGTCCGGAGCGAGGACCGCTGGCCGAACTCGCCGAGGTTACGCCAGGCGGACACGAGGGTCTCCTGGAGTGCGTCCTCGGCGTCCTGCAGGGATCCCAGGATGCGGTAGCAGTGCACCTGCAACTCGTGGGAGTGGCCCTGGACCAGGTCGCGGAACGCGTTGTGGTCGCCGTCCCGAGCCCGGGCGATCAGGTCCGTCGTGTCCATCTCCATTGGCATGCATCCTCGCTTTTCTTCTTCCCGCGGGGGCACGTTCAGCTCGCTCAACGATAAAGACGCCGCCGGGCCCGCGAACTGGGCGGCGTCTCGGCGCCCAATTCCGGGCGGGCGGTGGCGTCTACCCGGTTAGAGGCGGTCCCAGTCCGGGGCGCGCCCTGGGTACAAGGAGAATCAAGATGGGAAAGATCGTGGTCAGCCAGAACGTCACGCTCGACGGCGTCGTCGAGGACCCGAGCGGCGAGGCAGGGTTCAGGCACGGCGGGTGGTTTCTTCAGTTCATGGGCCAGGACTGGGAAGCGTGGGCGGAGCTCGAACTTGCCGAGGCACAAGGCGCCGAGGCGCTGCTGATGGGCCGGCGGAGCGACGAGTACTTCAGCGCACGGTCGTCGATTATGAGCGGCGAGTGGATGGACAGTTTGAACCGCCTGCCCAAGTACGTCGTGTCCGCGACGCTCCAAGAGCCCAAATGGACGAACGCGACCGTCCTGGCGGGCGAGGTAGTTAGCGAGGTCTCGAGGCTCAAGCAACAGACTCGGGGGGAGATCGTCGTTTACGCCAGCCGCCCGCTAGTGCGCACGCTGATGGAGCACGACCTGGTCGACGAGCTGCGCCTGACCGTATTCCCGGTTGCGGTCGGCGCGGGCGAGCGCCTGTTCGGCGAGACCAGCGACAAGCGACCCCTGCGCCTGATCCACACGAAGACCGTGGGGAACGGCCTCGCCCACCTAACCTACGAGCGCGCCCGCGAGGCCTAAACAGTCCGCTGGGTCTGTTGCAATTGCTGCACTTGCTGCTGCACCTGGTTGCCGTAAGGCAGGGCCGCGAACTGGGCAAGCCTGCGACCCCTGCCTCATTCGGTCCTGGTCAGCGGAATGGTGTGGCGCTGGTCGCGGTGCCCGCGCGGGTTGTCACGGGTGACCGGCCCGGCCGTATCACCGGCCGGTACCCGGACAATGATCCGGTTCTGCCTGCGGGCGATGATCCGGGCGGGGATCCCGTCGAACGCGGCACCGATGGCCCGGGGATGCTGTGACCCCAGATATTCACCCTGGTTCCGGCCCCCCCGGAGTGCAGGGTGAATCTGGTGATCTGAGGGGTGACTGAGGTGGTGATCCGGCCGATCGAATCCGCAGGACCGTTGGCGAACCACATCGCCCCCTCGCTGCCGCGGGCCATGCCTCCAGACGCGCCGGGCGGGTACGTGCTGTTCTGCGTGCAGTAGATGCTGATCGCCGCGCTCGGCGTGATGCGGCCGATCCTGTTGGTGCCGCTGAACCATAGCGCCCCGTCCGGGCCGC
>CAWAES010000034.1:0-33006 GCA_963781085.1 uncultured Actinomycetes bacterium | reverse complement strand
AGGACGTGGACGCCGCGCTGCGCAGCGCCGAGGCTGCCCGCGAGGCCTGGCGTGACGCGACCCCGGCGCAGCGCAGCCTGGCCCTGCTGAAGATCGCCGACGCGGTCGAGGAGCGGGCCGCTGACCTGGTGGAGGCCGAGTGCCGGAACACCGGGAAGCCGGTCGCCCTCACCCTGGCCGAGGAGCTTCCCCCCTGCGTGGACGAGCTCCGGTTCTTCGCCGGCGCCGCGCGCATCCTGCAGGGCAGCGCGGCCGGGGAGTACATGGCCGGGCACACCTCGATGATCCGCCGCGAGCCGGTGGGCGTGTGCGCCCAGGTCACGCCGTGGAATTACCCGCTGATGATGGCGATCTGGAAGATCGCGCCCGGCGCTGGCCGCCGGCAACACCGTGGTGCTCAAGCCGTCGGACACCACCCCGGTGTCCACCCTGATGCTGGCCGAGATCGCGGCCGACGCATCTGCCCCCGGGGGTGCTCAACGTGATCTGCGGCAACGCGGACACCGGCCGGGAGCTGGTCAGCCACGACATCCCGCAGATGGTGTCGATCACCGGCTCGGTCCGGGCCGGCATCGAGGTGGCCCAGGCCGCGGCGGCCGGGCTCAAGCGGGTCCACCTCGAGCTGGGCGGCAAGGCGCCGGTGGTGGTGTTCGACGACGCGAACGTGGCCCAGGCCGCGGAAGGCATCGCCGGGGCCGGCTACTACAACGCCGGCCAGGACTGCACCGCGGCCACGCGGGTGCTGGCCGGCCCGCGGATCGCCGCCGAGCTGACCGAGGCTCTCGCCGAGCAGGCCCGCGGCACCAAGGTCGGCGGCCTGGACGTGCCCGACGCCGACTACGGCCCGCTGAACAACGCGGCCCAGCTGGCCCGGGTGGAGGGCTTCCTGAGCCGCGGCCCGGACCACGCGGATCTGGTCACCGGCGGCCACCGGGTGGGGGAGCGGGGCTACTGCTTCGAGCCCACCGTGGTCAGCGGGCTGCGCCAGGACGACGAGATGATCCAGGAAGAGATCTTCGGCCCGGTGATCACCGTGCAGCAGTTCGGCGACGAGGACGAGGCGGTCCGCTGGGCCAACGGGGTCAAGTACGGGCTGGCGGCCAGCGTGTGGACGCGGGATCACGGGCGGGCGATGCGGCTGGCCCGGCAGCTGGACTTCGGCGCGGTCTGGATCAACACGCACATCCCGTTCGCGTCCGAGATGCCGCACGGCGGATTCAAGCATTCCGGGTACGGCAAGGACCTGTCGATGTACGGGTTCGAGGACTACACCCGGATCAAGCACGTGATGAGTTACCTGGGCGAGTGACCCCCGTTACGGGGCTGTAAACCGAATCGGTTGCGATTGAGATTCGCGACGACTGATTCGGTTGATTTTGGACAATCTCTCTGCCAGGATCGGGTCCACTCGCCGCATAGGTGGCTTTTAACCTGATATGCGGCCCGCTGACCGGCCGGAGCGCGGCGCCGCGCACCGCCCAGGCAGAAGCGCTGGGAGCGCGTTACCCAGGGACCCGAGACGAGGGATTGCTCCTGATATGACTCGACATTGCACATGACCGACACTGACGCGTCCGCGCAGGACGTGCCGGCGGCAGCCCCGGCGGATCCGGCCAGCCCGTCCAGTGTGCCCGCCATCGGGCTCGACGGGGTGGCCAAGGAATTCCACTCCCGGGGTGAGGTGATCGCCGCCGTCCGCGGTATCGACCTGACCATCCGCACGGGTGAGTTCTTCTCCATGCTGGGCCCGTCGGGCTGCGGTAAGACGACCACGATGCGGATGATCGCGGGCTTCGAGGAGCCCACCCGCGGCACGGTCCGGCTGGACGGCCGCGACGTCACCGCGGCCCCGCCGAACAAGCGCGACGTGAACATGGTGTTCCAGTCCTACGCGCTGTTCCCGCACATGAGCGTGTTCGAGAACGTGGCGTTCGGGCTGCGGCGCAAGAGCGTGCCCAAGGACCAGATCACCCGCCAGGTCGGCGAGATGCTGGAGATCGTCGACCTCACCGGCCGCGAGCAGCGCCGGCCCCGGGAACTGTCCGGCGGCCAGCAGCAGCGGGTGGCGCTGGCCCGGGCACTGGTCAACCACCCCAAGGCCCTGCTGCTGGACGAGCCACTCGGTGCCCTCGACCTCAAGCTCCGCCAGGCCATGCAGGTCGAGCTCAAGCGCATTCAGCGGGAGGTCGGCATCACGTTCGTCTACGTGACGCACGACCAGAACGAGGCGCTCACCATGTCAGACCGGATCGCCGTGATGAACGACGGCGTCATCGAGCACCTCGGGCCGCCGCGGGAAATCTATGAGCACCCGGCGACGCGTTTCGTGGCGGGATTTATCGGCACGTCCAACCTGCTGAGGACCCGGATCCCTGGCGCAGGTCGCGGGCGGCCAGGGCGTCATCGAGGTGAACGCGGCACGACTGTGATCGTCCCGGCCGGGCGGTCCGGGCTGACCGCGGGCCAGCCAGGTCGAAGCTGGCCGATCGGCCGGAGAAGATGGAGCTCGCCGCGCCGCCGGGGACGGCAGGCGGCTGCGCGCTGCGCGGCACCGTGGCCGTGGAGGTCTACCTGGGCACCTCCACCAGTTTGTCGGTCGCCGCCCCACGACCCGGGGCGGACGTCGTCGTCTTCCAGCAGAACTCAGCCTCGGCCGCGACCCCCGTCAGCCGGGGCGACGAGGTCTGGCTGAGCCTGGGATCCGCAGCACTCTTGCCCCCGATTGGCTAACCGCAGGCATCCGGTGGCGCACTCCGCAGCCCAACAGAAAGCGGCCTTGAACTGGGGACCGTGCCAATGGATCAGCAGCACGGCAGTGACCCCGGCAGAGAGCCTCGGCCCCGACCCTTCCCTCCGGCGCGGCCTGACCCAGCCCCGCCTCTTCCAGCAGGGAATGTCCCGGCGGCAGCTGCTGCGGGGTCGGCAGGCGCCGGCGCGGGCGCGCTCGGCATCGGCGGGTCCCTGGCCGCCTGCGGGGTCAAGGGCGCGACGACCACCAGCAGCAGTTCCCGGCCCCAGCAGGCGGAGCCGGTACCGCCGCCTGGTGGGCCAAGCAGAAGCTGCACCACACGGTGAACTTCGCCAACTGGCCGTACTACATCGACGTGCTCAAGGGCAAGCACCTGTCCCTGGAGCACTTCACCCAGACCACCGGCATCCAGGTCACCTGCACCAAGCCGATCAACGACAACCTGCCCTTCTACGCGAAGATCCGGCCGTCGCTGCAGGCCAAGCAGAGCACCGGCTACGACGTCATCGTGATGACGAACAGCAGCCCGCCGCTCGGGTACCTGATCGACTTTGGCTGGCTGACCCCGCTCGACCGCAGCATGATGACCAACTTGGGCGGATTACGCGGGCCCGCTGATCAAGAACCCGTCCTGGGACCCGGGCAACAAGTACACGATGGCCTGGCAGTCCGGCTGGACCGCGATCGGGTACAACTCCTCGGTCGTCAAGGACCCCGGTACCAGCGTGGGCATGGTGTTCGACAAGAAGTATGCTCGGGCCGCATGGGCGTGATGTCCGACCCGCAGGGGAGGCTGGGCGACATCGGGCTGCTCGCCATCGGGGTCAACCCGGCCACGTCGAAGGAAGTACAACCAAGGCGGCCAAGAAGCTGCAGCAGCAGAAGAGTGACGGGCTGGTCCGCTCCTACTACGACCAGAGCTACATCGACCACCTGAAGAACGGCGACATCGTCGTCTCCCAGACCTGGTCCGGTGGGGGCGTCTTCCAGGCCGACCTGAACAGCAAGTACCGCGACCTGAAGCTGCTCATCCCCACCGAGGGCGGCATGTTCTGGACCGACAACATGGCCATCCCCATGTACTCCCAGAACCCGAAGGACGCCATGACGCTCATGGAGGGCTTCAAATACCGGCCGATCGAGGCCCTGGTGGCGAGAGTGCTTCAACGACTACGTCTGCCCGGTCCCGGCGGCCCGCAGGTGCTGCTGAACCCGACCGGCTGGGTCAAGACCGCGCTGGCCCAGATGAAGCCGGAGATCGGCCTGCCCACCTCGACCACCGCGAACGCCCCGACCGTGTTCCCCACCGCGGCCTACATCAAGAACTCGCGGAGCTATTACCAGTACAAGAACCAGGAAGAGCTGACCGCGTGGAACAACCTGTTCTTGCCGATCACCCAGGGGTCGTAACCCGCCGCCCGCGGCCCAGGCTCGGCAAGGCGCTCGCGCCGTACCTGCTGAGCCTGCCCGCCGGGCTGTGGCTGCTGGCGCTGTTCCTGGTCCCGCTGGTCGTGATGCTGTCGCTGTCGCTGCAGTCGTGTAACGAGGCGACCGGCGCCTGCGTGATGACCTGGCACTGGGGCGAGTTCGGCCAGCAGCTCAGCCTGTACCACACCCAGTTCATCACCAGCTTCTACTTCGCGGGCGCGGCCACCGTCATCGACCTGATCGTGTCGTTCCCGATCGCCTACTGGATCGCGTTCCACGGCGGGAACAGGAAGAACTTCTTCCTGCTCATGCTGCTGGTGCCGTTCTTCGTCTCGTTCGTGATCCGCACCGTGGTCTGGGAGTTCATCCTCTCCGACCAGGGCATCATCCTGGGCAGCCTGAAGAACGCGCACCTGCTGCCGCAGAACTTCCACGTGCTGGCCACCGGGTACGCGGTGGTGGCCGGGCTGGCCTACAACTACCTGCCGTTCACCGCACTGCCGCTGTACGTGGCGATCGAGCGGATCGACAAGCGGGTGCTGGACGCCGCCTACGACCTGTACGCGACCCGGCGGCAGGCGTTCTTGCGGGTGATCTTGCCGCTCACCGTGCCCGGGCTGTTCGCCGCGTTCCTGCTCACCTTCGTCCCGGCCCTCGGCGACTACGTGAACCAGCAGGTCCTCGGCGGGACCAGCAACACGATGATCGGCACCGTGATCCAGAACGCGTTCCTGGTCAACCTGGACTACGCGGGCGGTTCGGCGCTGTCCGCGGTGCTGATGGCCATCGCGCTGGTCGGCATCTTCGCCTACGCCCGGCTGCTGGGCTCACGGACCATCGAGGACTACATATGAGCGCGGTGGTGACGGCGCCCGCAGGCACCGAGACGGGCCAGGCCCGGCCGGCCCGGCGGCGCCGCCGGTGGACCCGGTTCGTGCTGCCCGCCTATTCCTGGCTCGTCATCGCGTACCTGGTCTTCCCCATCGCGGTGATGGTCCTCTACAGCTTCAACAAGGTCACCACCGGCCTGCCGCAAGTCAGCTTCGCCTGGAACGGGTTCACCACCCAGTGGTACCAGCAGTGGAAGGACATCCCCCAGCTCACCTCGGCGTTCTGGCTGTCCATCCGGCTCGCGCTCGTCGCCACCCTGTTCGCCACGGTGCTGGGCACGCTGCTGGCGCTGGCCCTGGTCCGCTACCGGCCACCCCGCTTCCGCGGCCGGAGCCTGGTGGAGCAGGTCTTGTTCCTCAACATCGCCGCGCCCGAGATCGTGCTCGGCGCCTCGCTGCTGGGCCTGTTCGTCACCGTCAGCGTGGCCCGCGGCTTCCTGACGCTGCTGCTGGCCCACGTGGCGTTCAGCATCGCCTACGTGACGGTGACCGTCCGGGCCCGGATGGCGGGCTTCGACCGGACGCTTGAGGAGGCCGCCGCCGACCTGGGCGCGAACGCCTGGGTCACCTTCCGGAAGATCACCTTCCCGCTGATCATGCCGGGCATCCTGGCCGGCGCGCTGATGGCGTTCGCGCTGTCCATCGACGACTTCGTGACCTCGAACTTCGTCAGCGGCGCCGCGGTCCCGTTCCCGGTCTGGGTGTACGGGGCGACGCGGATCGGCATCCCGCCCCAGGTCTTCGTGTTCGGCAGCGCCATCTTCGCGGTCGGTATCCTGTGCGCGCTGACCAGCATCGTGGTAGCCAGGAAACAAACCTGACCTGGCGGGGATGAGCAATGGCTGACAACGACCGGCACGGTGATCCCGTGCTGGCGCGCGGGCTGACCCAGCCCCGGCGGCGCGACGTGCTCGGCCTGGGCGGCCTGGCCGCGGCCGGGCTGGCGCTGGCCGCGTGCAGCGGCGGCGGCGGGAGCCCCAGGCCACCACCCGTGGCGCACGCGCAGAACGCGGTGGCCAGGTTCTGGTCGGCGCAGAAGCAGCACGGGCACGTGAACTTCGCCAACTGGCCGCTGTACATCGACACCGGCCGGAAGACCCTGGAGGAGTTCACCGCGACGACCGGGATCACGGTCAGCTACGCCGAGGTCATCCAGGAAGACGACTACTGGGTCAACAAGATCACCCCGATCATCCAGGCGGGCGAGTCGATCGGCTACGACCTCATGGTGGTCACCAACGGGTTCTGGTTCTCCCAGCTGCTGACCATGGGCGAGCTCATCCCGCTCGACCAGAGCCTGCTGCCGAACTTCCACAAGTACGCGGCGGCCAAGTTCCGGCACCGCTCGTTCGACCCCGGGAACACCTACAGCATCCCCTGGGCGTCCGGCACCACCGGCATCGCGTGGAACCCGAAGTTCATCCAGTCCCCGGTGACCAGCCTCAAGGACCTGTGGAACCCGGCGTACAAGGGCCGGGTCGGGATGATGGCCGACATCCAGGACCTGGGCAACTTCGGCCTGCTCAAGCTGGGCGTTGACCCGGAGACCTCCACCCCGGCGGACTGGCGGGCCGCGGCGAAGACGCTCACCCAGCAGCGCGAGGCGGGGCTGGTCCGCGGCTACTACCAGCAGTCCTACATCGACGAGCTGACCAGCGGGAACACCTGGATCTCGATGGCCTGGTCCGGGGACATCTTCCAGCAGAACCTGAGCTCGGGCACGGACCTCAAGTTCGTCATCCCGGACGAGGGTGGCACGCTGTGGACCGACAACATGATGATCCCCAAGTACGCGCAGAACCCGGTGGACGCGATGATGCTGATGGACTGGTACTACCGGCCCCCGATCGCGGCCCAGCTCACCGAGTCGATCAACTACATCAGCGCCGTCCCCGCGGCCAGGCCGATCATCGCGCGGGACGCGGGCCGGGCCAGCGGCAGCGACCGTGAGCTGCTGCACGAGGTGGCCACCAGCGAGCTGGTCTGGCCCACCCCCGCCGACTACAAGCGGCTGTTCAACTACGCCGACGTGAGCGGGAAGCTGCAGACTGAGTACGAGGCCACGTTCAACCCGGTGATCCGCGGGTGACGACCGTTCCCGGCGAGGCCGCTCTCCGGGACGCCCGGCCGGCCTGCTTCTGGCTGGACCGCCCGGACGCCCCGGAGTCTGCCCCGCCGCTGCGCGAGGCCACCACCGCCGACCTGGCCGTGGTGGGTGCGGGGTTCACCGGGCTGTGGACCGCGCTGCTGGCCAAGGAGCGCGACCCGGCCGCGGACGTGGTGCTGCTGGAAGGCCGCACGGCCGGCTGGGCCGCGTCCGGCCGCAACGGCGGGTTCTGCGCGGCCAGCCTCACCCACGGCCTGGCCAACGGGCTGGAGCGGTTCGGGCCGGAGATGCCGGTGCTGGACCGGCTCGGCCGGCAGAACCTGGACGAGATCGAGGCCACCGTGGCCCGGCACGGGATCGACTGCGACTTCGAGCGGACCGGGGAAATGGCCGTCGCGACCGAGCCCTGGCACGTGCCTGACCTGTGGGACCACGCCGCCGCGGCGCGCCGCATGGCCGCCGCCTCGGGCGCGCCTGGTGCGCCTGAGCTCCTGGACGCGGCCGGGGTGCGGGCCGAGGTCGCCTCGCCGGGCTACTACGGCGGGCTGTGGGACCGGGACGGCTGCGCCATGGTGGACCCGGCCCGGCTGGCCTGGGGACTGCGCCGGGCCTGCCTGGGCGCAGGGGTCCGGATCTACGAGCAGACCCCGGTCGGCGCCATCCACCCGGAAGGCCCGGGCCTGCGGCTGTCCACCCGGCACGGCAGCGTGCGCGCGCCCCGGGCGGCCCTGGGTACCGGCGCCTACCCGCCGCTGCTGCGCCGGCTGCGGAGCTACCTGGTCCCGGTGTACGACTACGCGATGATGACCGAGCCGCTGTCGGCCGCCCAGCGGGCCAGCGTCGGCTGGCGGCACCGGCAGGGCGTGGGCGACATGGGCAACCAGTTCCACTACTACCGGCTCACCGCTGACGGCCGGATCCTGTGGGGCGGGTACGACGCGGTCTACTACAACGGCGGCCTGATCACGGCCGGCCAGGACCAGCGGCCGGCGACCTTCGCGCGGCTGGCCGGGCAGTTCTTCGAGACCTTCCCGCAGCTCGAAGGGCTCCGTTTCACCCACACCTGGGGCGGCGTGATCGACACCTGCGCGCGGTTCTGCGTGTTCTTCGGCACCGCCCACCGCGGGCGGCTGGCCTACGCCGCCGGGTACACCGGGCTCGGGGTCGGCGCCTCGCGCTTCGGCGGCAACGTGCTGCTCGACCTGCTCGGCGGGCAGCAGACTGAGCGGACCGCGCTGGGCATGGTGCGGGGCAGGCCGGTGCCGTTCCCGCCCGAGCCGCTGCGCTCCGCGGTGATCCAGCTGACCCGGGCCTCGCTGGCCCGCGCGGACCGCCACGAGGGCCGCCGTGACCTGTGGCTGCGCACCCTGGACCGGCTAGGCCTGGGCTTTGATTCATGATTCAGGCGGACACGATAAGCTCTGGCGCTGCAGGATAGATCCGGGGATGCGCGGTGAAAGGCGGTTAGGGATGACCAGCGAATGGCTCGGCGCGCCGCTTCCCCCCGACCAGGAGGAGCAGGTTGACTTCGACACCAGCGTGGCGCACATCGCCCGGGTGTATGACTACTGGCTGGGCGGCAAGGACAATTTCGAGGCCGACCGCATAGCCGGCGAGGAAGCCCTCGCGGCCTATCCCGACCTGGTCTCCTCGGTGCGGGCCAACCGGGCGTTCCTGGCCCGCGGCGTGCGCTTCCTGGCCGCGGAAGCCGGTATCCGCCAGTTCCTCGACATCGGCACCGGCATCCCCAGCGCCAACAACACCCATGAGGTCGCGCAGTCGGTCGCGCCGCAGAGCCGCGTCGTCTACGTGGACAACGACCCCATCGTGCTCGCCCACGCGCGTGCGCTGCTGGTCGGCGGCCCGGAGGGCAGCACCGACTACCTCGACGCCGACCTGCGTGAGACCGAGAAGATCCTCGACCACGCCCGCGGGCTGCTCGACTTCTCCCAGCCGGTAGCGGTCATGCTGGTGGCGGTCCTGCACCTGATCGGGCCCGAGGACCACCCGTACAGCATCGTGAGCCAGCTCATGGACGCCGTGCCGCCGGGCAGCTACCTGCTGCTCTCGCACGTGGCCTCCGACATCGAGCCGGAGAAGATGGCCGAGATGGGCAAGCGGCTCAACCGGCTGCTCGCCCAGAAGGGCTACTACCGCAGCCAGGCCGAGGTAGCGGAGTTCTTCACCGGGCTGGAGCTGCTCGAGCCGGGCGTCGCCCCGGTGCAGCACTGGCGGCAGGACTCCGAGATCGAGGGCGCCCGGCGGGCGGCCATGTGGGGCGGCGTGGCCCGCAAGAACGGCTGACCCGGGACCTGGCCGGCGTTGACGGTGCGGGTCCCGGCTCGTAGAGTCAAGTCATATATGAGATGCCGTATGCGAACGCGCGCCGACGGGACATACCCGTGAGCACCGCCATGGTCCCTCCGGCCCGCAGTTTCCTTAACGGAACCACCGGGGCGACTCCCTCGCGCACCGAGGCGGTCCTGGACGCCGTCAAACGGGCCATCCTGGCCGGGGAGCTGCGTCCCGGGCAGAGCCTGGTGGAGACGGAACTGGCCCAGCTGCTCGGCGTGTCCAAGACTCCGGTCCGCGAGGCGCTGAAGACCCTGGCGGGCGCGGGCCTGGTCACGATGAGCGCGTACCGGGGAGCCACGGTGCGGGCTATCGACCCGGCGAGCGCGGCGGCCATCTACGACCTGCGGCTGCTGCTGGAACCGGAGGCGGTCCGCCGCGCGGTCGGCCGCGGCGCGGCGGAGGCCAGCCGCAGCCCAGGCCAGCTGGGCGAGCGCCCACGCGGCCCTGGAGGCCTCAGAGGCCGCCACCGACCAGGCGCAGCGCAGCCTGGCCAACCGCGAGTTCCACCGCGCCCTGTACCTGGCCTGCGGCAACGGCCTGCTCGTCAAGACCCTGGACGACTTGCGCGATCAGACCGCGCTGGTGTCCGCGCTGTCCTGGGAGCAGGCCCCGTCGTGGCAGCAGGAGGCGGCCGAGCATCAGGCCATCCTGGCCGCGGCGCGGCGCGGCGCGGCCACCGAGGCGGCGGCTCTGCTCCGCGCGCACATCGCCGGGTTCGCGGACCGGCATTTCCCTGATGCCTGCCCGCGCCGCCGCGGCGGCCGCAACCGAATGGAGTACCGATGAGCATTGACCCCGCCGTCACCGAGGAGTTCCGCGACGTCCTGGCGACCGTGGCCGCCGTCCCGGTGACCCCGTTCGGACCCGACGGCGCCCCCGACTGGGACTGCCACGGCCGGCTGATCCGCCGCCTCATCGACAACGGGATCACGCTGGTCACCCCCAACGGCAACACCGGTGAGTTCTACACCCTGTCGGCCGAGGAGACCCGGGCCGCCACCGAGTCCGCGATCCGGGCCGCCCGGGGCCACGCGGAGGTGCTGGCCGGCGTCGGCCATGACGTGCCCACCGCGATCAGCTCCGCGAGCCACGCCCGCGCGGCAGGGGCCCGCATGATCATGATCCATCAGCCGGTCAGCCCGTACCTGTCCGCCGAGGGCTGGGTGGACTACCACGTGGCCATCGCCGAGACCGTGCCGGACCTCGGGGTCGTGCTGTACATCCGGGACCCGAAGATCGCCGGCCGGCACATCCGCGAGCTCGGCCGGCGGTCCCCGAACGTGGTGGGCGTCAAGTACGGGGTCAAGGACATGGTGCAGTTCGCCGGGGTGGCCCGCGACGCCGGCCTGTCCCGGTTCACCTGGCTGGCCGGGCTGGCCGAGCTCACCGCGCCGGGCTGCTGGGCGTACGGCGCCCAGGGCTTCACCTCCGGGCTGGCCAACGTCGCCCCGAAGCTCTCGCTCGGCCTGCTGGCCTCGCTGCAAAGCGGCGACCACGCCGGCGCCCTGCGGGTCTGGAACGACTGCCGGCGGTTCGAGGAGCTGCGCGCGGCCGACTCGTCGGCGGACAACGTCAGCGTGGTCAAGGAGGCCCTGGCCCAGCTGGAGCTGGCCCGGCGGGACGTCCGCCCGCCCAGCCGCCTGCTGCCGGACCCGGTCCGCGAGGAGATCAGCAAGATCCTGGCCGGCTGGGGCCTGGCACGCGGAGGGAGACCAGCTGTGACCTCTGCCCGCGCGGGAGTCCGACGATCACCGGAGCAGCTGCGCAGTTACGGCTGGTTCGGCGGCGACGGGATGCGCGCGTTCAGCCACGGCACCCGGATGCGCCAGATGGGTGCCGATCCCGCTGACTACGAGGGCAAGCCGATCATCGCGATCGTCAACACCTGGTCCGAGCTGAACCCCTGCCACATGCACCTGCGGGAGCGGGCCGAGCAGGTCAAGCGCGGCGTCTGGGAGGCGGGCGGCTTCCCGGCCGAGTTCGGGGTGGCCAGCCTGTCGGAGACCTTCCAGAAGCCGACCCCGATGCTCTACCGGAACCTGCTGGCCATGGACACCGAGGAACTGCTCCGGTCCTACCCGGCCGACGGCGCGGTGCTGATGGGCGGCTGCGACAAGACCACTCCCGCGCTGATCATGGGCGCCGCCAGCGCCGGGATCCCGGCCATCTACCTGCCCGCCGGCCCGATGCTGCGCGGCAACTACCGGGGCGCCACCCTGGGCAGCGGCACCGACCTGTGGAAGTACTGGGACGACAAGCGGGCCGGGCTGATCGGCGACTGCGAGATGGCCGACCTGGCCGGCGGTATCGCCCGCTCGCCAGGTCACTGCATGACGATGGGCACCGCCTCCACCATGACCTCCGCGGCCGAGGCTCTGGGCATGACCCTGCCCGGGGCGGCGTCCATCCCGGCGGTCGACTCCGCGCACTACCGGATGGCCACCGCGACCGGCCGCCGGATCGTGGACATGGCCTGGGAGCACCTGACCCCGGACCAGATCCTCACCGCCGAGGCGTTCGAGGACGCGGTGGCCACCGTGCTGGCCCTCGGCGGCTCCACCAACGCGGTGATCCACCTCATCGCCATGGCCGGCCGGTGCGGGGTCCCGCTCAGCCTCGACGACTTCGACGACATCGCGCGCCGGGTCCCCGTCCTGGCCAACGTCCGGCCCGGCGGGAAGTACCTGATGGAAGACTTCTACTACGCGGGCGGGCTGCGCGCGCTGCTGGCCCGGCTGGCCGAGGTGCCCGGGGCGCTGCACACCGACCGGATCACGGTCACCGGCCGGCCGCTGGCCGAGCAGCTGGCCGGGGCCCAGGTCTACAACTCCGACGTCATCCGCGAACCGGGGACCGCGCTGGCCGCCGAGGCCGGCCTGGCCGTGCTCCGCGGCAACCTGGCCCCGGACGGGGCGGTGATCAAGCACATCGCGGCCGAGCCCGCGCTGCTCAAGCACACCGGCCCGGCGGTCGTCTTCGACAGCTACCGGGAGATGCAGCGGCAGATCAACGACCCCGCGCTGGGCGTGACCGCCGACTCCGTGCTCGTGCTGCGCAACGCCGGCCCGCTGGGCGGCCCGGGCATGCCGGAGTACGGGATGCTGCCCATCCCGGACTACCTGCTGGCCCAGGGCGTGCGGGACATGGTCCGGATCTCCGACGCCCGGATGAGCGGGACCAGCTACGGGGCCTGCGTGCTGCACGTCGCCCCCGAGTCCTACGTCGGCGGGCCGCTGGCCCTGGCCCAGACCGGCGACCTGATCACCCTGGACGTCGCGGAGCGGTCGCTCCGGCTGGAGGTAGACGACGCGGAGCTGGCCCGGCGCCGCGCCGCCTGGCAGCCGCCGCCCCGCCGGTTCGAGCGCGGCTATGGCGCGCTGTACTCCGAGCAGGTCACCCAGGCCGACAAGGGCTGCGACTTCGAGTTCCTCGCCCGCCCGGGCCGTAACCCGGAGCCCGACCCCACTGAGTTGCCGGGGGGACGACCTCCCGGAACCACCCCGATCGCCGCTCCGCGCCGATCACCAGCCGGCGGGAACATTCACCTCCGGCGTAACCCCGCCTCGCCAACGAGATGGAGGTACGCGAAATGCCGGAACCGATTCAATCGCCGCACCCTGCTCCGCTACTCCGCCCTGGCCGGGGCGGGCGCCTTAACCAGCCCGCTGTGGGCCGGGGCGGCGAATGTTAGCGCTGCCATCGCGCGGCCCGCCCACCGCTCACGCCGGCCCGCGCTCCGCCGCGGACCGGGCCGCCGACCGGATCGTCGCCTCGGTGCGGCGGCCCCGCTTCCCGGGCCGGGTGTTCCCGGTCACCCGGTTCGGCGCCGCCGGGGACGGCGTCACCGACTGCACCCAGGCGTTCGCCGCCGCCATCGCCGCCTGCAACCGGGCCGGCGGCGGCCACGTGATCGTGCCGCCCGGCCAGTTCTTCACCGGCGCGATCCACCTGCTCAGCGACGTCGACCTGCACCTGGAGGCGGGCTCGACGATCCTGTTCAGCCAGGACCCCAACGCCTACCTGCCGGTGGTGTTCACCCGGTGGCAGGGCATCGAGCTGATGAACTACTCGCCGCCCGTCTACTCCTACGGCCAGCGCAACATCGCGATCACCGGGCAGGGCACGCTGAACGGCCAGGCCGACGACAACCACTGGTGGAACTGGAAGAACCTCGAGACCCCCGACTTCGACCTGCTCGAGACGATGGCCGACGACAACGTCCCGGTCGCCCAGCGGGTGTTCGGCCCCGGGCACTTCCTGCCGCCGCAGATGATCCAGCCGTTCCTCACCGACACCGTGCTCATCCAGGGCGTCACCATCATCAACTCGCCGTTCTGGCACCTGAACCCGAACCTGTGCCGCAACGTCACGGTCGAGGGCGTCTCGATCAGCTCCTCCGGCCCGAACACCGACGGCTGTGACCCGGAGTCCTGCGACGGCGTGGTCATCGACGGGGTCACGTTCGACACCGGCGACGACTGCATCGCGATCAAGTCCGGCCGGGACGCCGACGGCCGCCGGGTCAACGTGCCCAGCCAGAACCTCGTCATCCAGAACTGCACCTTCGCCAACGGGCACGGCGGCATCACCCTCGGCAGCGAGATGACCGGCGGGGTCAAGAACGTCTACGCCCGGGACCTCACCATGAACAGCGCCAACCTGCAGGCCGGGCACCGGATCAAGACCAACACGCTGCGCGGCGGCTACGCCCGCAACAGCAACGTGTACCGGATCACGGCCGGCACGGTCGGCGGCCCGCTGCTGCTGATCCAGGGCAACTACGACGCCCAGACCGGGGACTTCCCGCCCGACATCACCGGCATCACGCTGGCCGACTGGACCGTGGACAGCTGCGAAGGGATCTGGTCGCTGGTCGGCGCGTCCGCGGCTGACCCGGTCGGCACCATCACCCTGGACGACCTCACCATCACCACCTCCTCCGCCGCCAACTCCGCGCAGTTCGTGTCCGACCTCGTCGTCAAGGACGTGACCGTCGGCGGTACCCCGGTGACGTCATGACGCAGAGACCCCGGCGCGGGCCCGGCGAAGCAGGCCGGCTGACCCAGGCTCGCCGTGCCAGCCGGGTACCGGCCGCGTAAGGTCGACGGCCGTGCCGATCATCCTCATCACCGGCGGGTCCGGCCGGATCGGGTCCATGCTGCGGACGCGGCTGGCCCGGCCCGGCCGGACCCTGCGCCTGCTGGACATCACCCCGCCCGCCTCGCCCGGACCCGACGAGCAGGTGGTCGTGGCGTCGGTCACCGACATGGCCGCCATGACCGAAGCCTGCGCGGGCGCGGACGCCCTGATCCACCTGGGCGGGGTGTCCGGCGAGGGTCCCTGGGACAGGATCATCGAGATCAACATCCAGGGCACCTATGTGGTGTTCGAGGCCGCCCGCCGGGCGGGCGTGCCCCGGGTGATCTTCGCCTCGTCCAATCACGCGGTCGGCTTCACCCCGCGATCGGCCTTCCCGGCCCAGGACTACGCGTTCCCCGCGCCGGACACGTACTACGGGGTGTCCAAGGTGACGGGGGAGGCGCTGGCCTCCATGTACCACGACCGCTACGGCCTGGACGCTATCTGCCTGCGCATCCTGTCCTGCTTCGAGCGCCCGTCGACCACGCGCATGCTGTCCACCTGGCTGTCCCCCGACGACGCCGGGCGGCTCTTCGAGGCGTGCCTGACCGCGGAGCGGCCCGGATTCCGGGTGGCCTTCGGCGTGTCGGCCAACACCCGGGGCGGCTGGGTCAGCCTGGACGAGGCGCGGGCCCTGGGCTACGAGCCCCGCGACGACGCCGAGGACTACGCGGCCGAGGTCATCGCCGCGCGCGGGGCACCAGATCCCGACGATCCGGTGTTCGCCTATCTGGGCGGGGAGTTCACGCTCCCCGGCTATGACGCGGAACACCTGAAGTAGCGGAACACCTGAAGTAACCGCAGAGGACGGACAGTTCATGATCCAGGGATATGACCCGCGCACCGGCAAGCCGGCCGGGGAGCCGGTCGCCGAGACCACCGACACCGCCGTGGACGCGATCGCGGAGGCGGCCGCCGCAGCCCGGCCGGCCTGGGAGGCCATGGGCCCGGCCGGCCGGGCGGCGGCGCTGCGGGCGGTAGCCGACGCACTGGACGCCCAGGCCGGTGAGCTGGCCGCGGTGGCCGACACCGAGACCGCGCTGGGCAGCACCCGGCTGACCGGCGAGGTGGCCCGGACCACCGGGCAGCTGCGGATGTTCGCCGACGTGCTGGCGGACGGCGGCTACCTGGACCTGATCACCAGCCCGCCCGCCCAGGGCGTGCCCGAACTGCGTCGGATGGTCCGGCCGCTCGGCCCGGTGGCCGTCTTCTCGGCGTCGAACTTCCCCTTCGCGTTCTCCGTGGCGGGAGGCGACACCGCGTCGGCGCTGGCGGCTGGCTGCCCGGTCGTGGTGAAAGCCCACGAAGGCCACCCGCAGACCTCGGTCGCGACCGCCCGCGTCGTGACCGCCGCGCTGGCCGGCGCCGGGGCCCCGGTCGGGACGTTCGCGGTGGTCTACGGGGTCCCGGCGGGGGTCAGGCTGCTCCGCCATCCCGCGATCACCGCGGCCGGTTTCACCGGATCCGCCCGGGGTGGCTTCGCGCTGCAGCTGATCTGCGCGGAGCGGGACGTGCCGATCCCGTTCTACGGCGAGCTGGGCTCGGTGAACCCGGCCGTGGTCCTGCCGGGCGCGGCCGCGGGCCGCACCGCCGAGACCGCCACCGGCTGGGCCGCCTCACTCACCCTCGGGGCCGGGCAGTTCTGCACTAACCCCGGGCTGCTGTTCGTCCCCGACGACGAGGGCCTGCGCACGGCCATCGCCGGCGCGGTCCAGGCCACCACCGGTGCCCCGATGCTGTCTGAGCGGATCCACGAGTCCTACGACGCGGCCGCCGCCGCGCTGGCCGGGCACCCCGCGGTCACCCCGCTGGCCACCGGGCAGCCCGGTGAGGGTCCGTGGGCGGCCACCCCGCAGGCCTTCCTGACCAGCCTGGACGACTTCGCCGCCGGGCTGCCGGACCTGGCCGGGGAGCGGTTCGGGCCGGCCGGGCTGGTGATCACGTACCCGTCGGTGGACGCCCTGCTGCCGGTGCTCGGCCGCCTCGGCGGGAACCTGGCCGGGAGCATCCACGCCGACCCGGCGTCCGCCGACGACCTGGCCGCCGCGGCCCCGGTGGCCGACGTGTTCGCCCGCACCGTGGGCCGGGTGATCTGGAACGGCTGGCCCACCGGCGTCGCGGTGACCTGGGCCCAGCACCACGGCGGCCCGTTCCCCGCGACCACGAGCCCGCACTACACCTCGGTGGGCGCGACCGCGATCCGCCGCTGGCTGGTCCCCGTCACCTACCAGGACTTCCCGGTTGAGCTGCTGCCCGGGGCGCTGAGGCTGCAGCGATAGTGCGGACCGGGGCGTATCTGTATCCGTGGGACGTGGACGGCGACCCGGCCGCCGTGGACCGCCTCGCCGGACTGGGGCTGGCCGGGGTCACGCTGGCCGCCGCGTACCACGCGGTGCGCGCCGTGACCCCGCGTCATCCGGGGCACCGGATCGTCACCCGGGACGCCGGGACCTACTTCCAGCCCGATCCAGCCCGCTGGCGTGGAGCCCGGCTCCGCCCGGTAGCCGCCGCTGCGGGTGACGACGGCCCGGGCACGTTCGAGCGCGCCGTCGCCGCGTTGCGGGCCGCGGGGCTGCCCGTCACCGCCTGGGTGGTGGTCACGCACAACTCCCGGCTCGCTGGTGCGGGGGAGTGCTCGGTGCGCAACGCGTTCGGGGACGTGTATCCCTGGGCGCTGTGCGCCGGCTCTGACGCGGTGCGCGAGTACGCGGCGCTGCTCGCCGCGCAGGCCGCCGCCCTGGCCGGGGTGGACGCGATCGAGCTGGAAGCGTGCGGCTGGTACGGCTTCGAGCACGGCAGTGCGCACGACAAGACCGGCGGGGTGGCCGGCTCGGCCGGGGACACCGGAGACTGGCTGTTCTCGCTGTGCTTCTGCCGCGCGTGCGCGTCGGCGTTCCGGGAGGCGGGGGCCGACCCGGCCGAATTGGCCGCCCTGGTCCGCTCCGCCGCCGACGGCGGCCCGGCGCTGCCCGGCGACGTCTGCGCGATGGTCGACGCGACCCGGGCGGCCGCCTCCGGGCGGCTGCTCTCCGCGGTCCTCGCCGCGGTCCGCGCCGCCGCACCCGGCCAGCCCGTGCTGGTGCACTCCCACCCTGATCCGCGCGCCGCCGGCGCGAACCCCGGCTACGACCCGGCCGTGCTGCTCGGCCCGGGCGGCGCCGACGGCGTGCTGCTGGGCTGCGGGAACCCGGTCACCGCCCCGGACCTGGTCGCTCGTACCGCGGCGGCCGCGCCCCCGGGTTCCGCGATCGTGGCCGTCCTGCAGGCCGTGGCCGGGCTCGGCGGCCAGCCCGGGACCCTGGCGGCGCAGGCCGAGGCGGTCCGCGCCGCCGGCGCCACCGAGTTGCGCGTCTACCACGCGGGCCTGGCCGCGCCGAGCGACCTCGCCGCGATCCGCGACCTATGCCAGGCGACGGCGGCGGCCCATGACTGAGATTCCCGTCCGCCACTTCCGCGGCCGTGACGGCGTGCAGCTCGCCTACCGTGAGCTCGGGCAGGGCCGGCCCCTGATATTCATCCACGGATACCTCGGAGACGCGACGCTCCTGGTCGAGGCCGGGCTCGCCGGGAGACTCGCTGCGCAGGGGTACCGCGTCATCCTGCCGGACCTTCGCGGCCACGGCGACAGCGCCCGGCCGCACGACCCCGCCTCCTACCCGCCCGACGTGCTGGCCGACGACGGGCTCGCACTGATCGGGCACCTCGGACTTACCGGCTACGACCTCGGCGGCTACTCGCTGGGCGGACGTACCGTGGTCCGGCTGCTGGCCCGCGGGGCCACCCCCGGCCGCGCGATCGTGGGCGGGCAGGGGCTAGAGGCGGTTACCCACACCGTCGGACGCGGCGGTCAGTTCCGGCGCGTCCTCACCCGCTTCGGCACGTTCGACCCTGGGTCCCCGGAACAGGCGATGGAAGACTCGGTCACCGCCCGCGGAGGCGACCCGGTCGCGCTGGCCCAGGTGCTCGACACGTTCGTTGACACCCCGATGGCGGACCTGGCCCGCATCACGGTGCCCACGCTCGTGCTGACCGGGGCGCAGGACGGTCACAACGACACGGCCGAGGCGCTGGCGAACGCCCTGGGAAACGGCCGGTACGTGATGGTGCCCGGCAATCACGGCAGCGCCATCGCCGCGCCGGAGTTCGAGGCCGCAGTCACCGGCTTCCTGAAGGTCGGGTAGCGGCCAGACCAGGTCCCGGCCCCGCGGCCAGGCGACGTTGTGCTCGTCGTAGTGGTGCTTGCAGTTCTCGCAGATGCTGCCCCGTCCCTCAAACCGGGTGCAGGTGCACTTCGTGCACGACCCTGTTCCCGCATGTGCCCGCCTGCGTCCGGTCGCGATAGCCATTGGCGCTGTGGCTCCCCTCTCCCGAATGGCCTGAGGGGCGGCCTCGGCCATGTGGCGTGCGCATGTGATCCACTGCAGTGGACGGCCTACCGGGCGTAGCGGTTGTCAGGAATGCGGCCCGAGTGTCGCGAAGGTAAGAGTCACCTAACCAGGGTCGCTCATGCTTCCGGCGGCTGAGCCGCCCGAGCCGCGATCAGCAGGGCGACATGCAGCGACGTGCGCGACTCGGCCGAGTCGAGGCTGACCCCGAGGATGCGCTCGATATGCCGCAGCCGCTCATACAGGGTGGGCCGGGCCAGGTGCGCCCGGGCGGCGGCCTCCGCCTTGTTGCCGCCCGCCGCCAGGTAGGCGGCCAGCACGCGGGTCAGGTCAGTGCCGTGCGCGGCGTCGTAGTCGCGCAGCGGGCCCAGTTCCCGGTCTACGAACGTGGCCAGCCGGGCGTCCCCGCCGAGTAGCGAGAGCAGGCCGCGCAGCCGCAGGTCAGCCAGGCGGTAGAAGAACCGGCCGTCCTGTTCCCGGGGGGCGTCCGCGGCCGCGTCCGCGACCTGCCGCGCTTCCAGCAGCGAGCGCCGGGCCTCCCGCATGCTGCCCGCGGGCGTGCCCACCCCGATCACCGGTTCCCCGCTGGGCATCCCGTAGGGCCGCCGGGCCAGGCGGGCCAGCGCCAGCCGGGCCGCCGCGCACACGCCGGCCAGCACCTGCTCCGGGTCGGCGCCGGCGCTGGCCGACAGCAGCGCGCCCGCCCGCACGTCATCCAGGGAGCCGACCAGCGCGGGGATCCGCTCGCTGCGGCATGCGTCCGCGAGTGCCTCGGCCAGGTCCAGGACGCGGGCCTGGGCCAGCAGGCCGGCCCCGCCGTCCGGCGACCTGATCACCGCGGTGATCAGCTGCCGCCCCGTGACCGGCACCCCCAGCGCCCGGCACCGGGCGGCCATCTCGTCCGGGTCGGCGTCGGGCTGGGCCAGCAGGATGCTGATCAGCGTGCGGTGCGCCTGCCGTTCCAGGCTTTCCTGCTGGCGGGCCAGCAGCCGGCCCAGCGCGAGCGTGGTGGCCGCCCGCTCCACCAGCACGGTGTCCACCGGGGCTGGTGGCCCGTCGCAGACCAGGACGACCCGGCCCCAGTCTTCCCCGCGGGCGCCCACGGTGGTCACCAGCCACCCCGGGCCGGGGTAGTAGGCGGTGCGCGGCGACGACGGCACCAGGGCGGAGCGGGCCCCGAAGTCGGCCAGCAAGGCGGCCGGGTCGGTCCCGGCGGGCTCGCAGGCGAGCACATGGTGCGACAGGTCTTCCAGGATCAGCGGCCGGCCCGCCAGCAGCGCGGCCTCGCGGAGGATGCCGGCCGGGCCGGCGCCGGCCACGGCCAGGTCGGTGAACACCTCGTGCAGCCGGGCCGAGGCCCGCAGTTGCTCCAGCTGATCGTCGATGATCAGGGCGTGCACGGCCTCGGTGATCTCGACGAACGGGACCTCGCGGGTGAACACGACCAGCGGCAGTCCCCGGTCCTGGGCGGCGGTGACGAAGGCGGCGGGCAGCCCGCCGGTGTACCTGCGGCCGAGTTCGACCGCGAGGGCGCTCACCCCCACCCCGGCCAGCCCGGCCACGTAGGCGCCGATGAGCGCCTCCTCGTCCGGCAGCGCGATCCCGGTGGTGAGCACCAGCTCGCCGCCGCGCAGCAGCCGGGCCGCGTCGGCGAACTCGATCGCGTGCACCCAGCGCACCGGCCGGTCCAGCCCGCCGGCCGCCGCGACCACCTGCGGCTGCCCGCGCTGCACCGCGGACAGCTGGAGAACCTCCCGCACCGTCGGCATCCGCCACCCCCTCCGAGGCCGTAGGCGCCAGCTTACGGAGCGGTGCTGATCACAGTGTCAGGATCAAGGGGTTATTCGTGACAGTGTGTCGGGGGCGGGGCGGGGGTCCGCCGGCCAGACTGGGGTGATGTCGGAACTTCACGAGCGGCACCGCCGCGTCATCCCTAACTGGGTCTCGCTCTACTACTCCGAGCCGCTGGAACTCACCAGCGGCAGCGGCAGCCGCGTCACCGACGCCTCCGGCCGCACCTACCTGGACTTCTTCTGCGGGATCCTGACCAACATGCTGGGCTACGACGTGCCCGAGGTCCGGGCGGCGGTCCAGCGCCAGCTCGACACCGGCGTCGTGCACACCTCGACCCTGTACCTGATCCGCAACCAGGTGGAGCTGGCCGAGAAGCTGGCCCGGCTGTCGGGGATCGAGAACGCCAAGGTGTTCTTCACCAACTCCGGGACCGAGGCCAACGAGACCGCGCTGATGCTGGCTACCGCCGCCCGCCGGTCCAACCAGGTCCTCGCGCTGCGCAACAGCTATCACGGCCGGTCCTTCGGTGCCGTGGCCATCACCGGCAACGGCGCGTGGAAGATTTCGCCGCTGGCCCCGTTCGCCGTGCACTACCTGCACGGCACCGACCGCCAGCTGCCCGCGTTCGCCGGAATGGACGACGCGCAGTACACCGCCGCGTGCGTCCAGGACCTGCGGCACGTGCTGGCCACCGCGACCGCCGGGGACGTAGCCTGCCTGATCGCCGAGCCCGTGCAGGGCGTCGGCGGGTTCACCATGGCGCCGGACGGGCTGCTCGGCGAGTACGCCACGGTCCTGCGGGAGCGCGGCGCGCTGCTCATCTCCGACGAGGTGCAGACCGCGTGGGGCCGGACCGGTGAGCACTTCTGGGGTATCGGCGCGCACGGCGTGACCCCCGACATCATCACCTTCGCCAAGGGTCTCGGCAACGGGATGGCCATCGGCGGCGTGATCGCCCGCGGTGACCTGATGGACGGGCTGCCCGGCAACGGCATCTCCACCTTCGGCGGCAACCCGCTGTCCACCGCCGCCGCCAACGCGACCCTCGACTACGTGCTCTCCCACGACCTGCAGCGGAACGCGGCCGAGCTGGGCAACGTGCTCATCGGCGGGCTGCGCGAGGCGGCCGCGCCGCTCAGCGCGGTCGGCGAGGTCCGCGGCAAGGGCCTGATGTTCGCCGTTGACCTGGTCGACCCCGCGACCGGGGCGCCCAGCCCGGCGCTGGCCACCCGGATGCTGGAGGAGACCCGCGAACGCGGCCTGCTGATCGGGAAGGGCGGCCTGTACGGGCACACGCTCCGGATGGCCCCGCCGATGAACCTGTCCGAGGCCGAGGCCAAGGAGGGCCTGGGCATCCTGGCCGACGCGCTGCGCGCGGTGAACGAGGAGGCCGGCAAGTGACCGACCCGGCCAAGCACGTCAGCCACTGGATCGGCGGGCAGCCCTGGGCGGGCGCCGCCGAGAGGCACGGCGACATCTACGACCCGGCCACCGGCGCGGTGACCGGGACGGTGGACTTCGCCTCGGCCGCGGTCGTGGACGACGCGGTCGCCTCGGCGGCCAAAGCCTTCCCCGGCTGGCGGGCCGCGTCCCTGGCCAAGCGGGCCAGCGTGCTGTTCGCCTTCCGTGAGCTGCTGGCCAAGCGCACCGACGAGCTCGCCGCGCTGATCAGCGCCGAGCACGGCAAGGTGGCCGGCGACGCGGCCGGCGAGGTGGCCCGCGGCCTGGAAGTCGTCGAGTTCGCCTGCGGCATCCCGCATCTGCTCAAGGGCGGGTTCTCCGAGAACGTCTCGACCGGCGTGGACGCCTACTCGATCCGGCAGCCGCTCGGGGTGGTGGCCGGGATCACCCCGTTCAACTTCCCGGCCATGGTCCCGATGTGGATGTTCCCCCTCGCCATCGCCTGCGGGAACACCTTCGTGCTCAAGCCCTCGGAGAAGGACCCCTCGGCGTCGCTGCTGCTCGCCCGGCTATGGGCGGAGGCAGGTCTGCCCGACGGCGTGTTCAACGTGGTGCAGGGGGACAAGGTAGCGGTCGACGCGCTGCTCGGGCACCCCGACGTCCGCGCGGTGAGCTTCGTCGGGTCGACCCCCATCGCGCGCTACGTCTACGAGACCGGCACCGGGGCGGGCAAGCGCGTCCAGGCGCTGGGCGGGGCCAAGAACCACATGGTCGTGCTGCCGGACGCCGACCTCGACCTCGCCGCGGACGCCGCGGTGTCCGCGGGGTTCGGCTCCGCGGGCGAGCGCTGCATGGCCGTGTCCGTGCTGGTCGCGGTCGGCCAGGTCGGCGACGAACTGGTCGCCAAGATCACTGAGCGGGTCGCGCGGCTGCGGGTGGGGCCAGGCTCCGACGAGCGCTCGGAGATGGGACCGCTGGTCACCGGGGCGCACCGGGACAAGGTCGCCTCCTACCTGGACTCCGGGGTCCGCGAGGGCGCCACGCTGGCCGTGGACGGGCGGGTGCACCCGGTCATCGGCGGCGGTGAGAACGGCTTCTGGCTCGGCCCCAGCGTTCTGGACCACGTCACGCCGGCCATGGCCGCCTACACCGAGGAGATCTTCGGCCCGGTGCTGTCGGTGGTCCGCGCGTCCACCTACGCGGACGCGGTCCGGCTGGTCAGCGACAACCCCTACGGCAACGGGACCGCGATCTTCACCAACGACGGGGGAGCGGCCCGGCGGTTCGTGTTCGACGTGGAGGCGGGGATGGTCGGGGTCAACGTGCCGATCCCGGTGCCGATGGCTTATTACTCTCCGCGACCTGCCGGGCCTCCAGCAGGGAGCGCCGGGCCTCCCGCAGGCTGCTCGCGGGCGTGCCCACCCCGATCACCGGCTCGCCGCTGGGCATCCCGTAGGGCCGCCGGGCCCGGCGGGCCAGTGCCAGCCGGGCCGCCGCGCACACGCCGGCCAGCACCTGCTCCGGGTCGGCCCCGGCGTCGGCCGACAGCAGCGCGCCCGCCCGCACGTCATCCAGCGAGCCGACCAGTGCGGGAATCCGCTCGGCGCGGCAGGCGTCCGCGAGCGCCTCGGCCAGGTCCAGGACGCGGGCCTGGGCCAGCAGGCCGGCCCCGCCGTCTGGCGACCTGATCACCGCGGTGATCAGCTGCCGGCCGGTGACCGGCACGCCCAGCGCCCGGCACTGGGCGGCCATCTCGTCGGGGTCGGCGCCGGGCTGGGCCAGCAGGATGCTGATCAGCGTGCGGTGCGCCTGCCGTTCCAGGCTTTCCTGCTGGCGGGCCAGCAGCCGGCCCAGCGCGAGCGTGGTGGCCGCCCGCTCCACCAGCACGGTGTCCACCGGGCCAGGCGGCCCGGCGCAGGCCAGGATGACCCGGCCCCAGTCCTCGCCGCGGGCGCCCACGGTAGTGACCAGCCAGCCCGGACCGGGATGGTAGGCCGTGCGCGGCGAGGACGGCACGGCAGCGGAACGGGCCCCGAAGTCCGCCAGCAGGGCGGCCGGGTCGGTCCCGGCCGGCTCGCAGGCGAGCACGTGATGGGACAGGTCCTCCAGGATCAGCGGCCGGCCCGCCAGCAGCGCGGCCTCCCGGAGGATGTCGGCGGGGCCCGCGCCGGCCACGGCCAGATCGGTGAACACCTCGTGCAGCCGGGCCGAGGCCCGCAGCTGCTCCAGCTGATCGTCGATGATCAGGGCGTGCACGGCCTCGGTGATCTCGATGAACGGGACTTCGCGGGTGAAGACGACCAGCGTCAGCCCCTGGTCCTGGGCGGCCGCGACGAACGCGGCCGGCAGCCCGCCGGTGTACTTTCGGCCGAGTTCGACCGCGAGGGCGCTCACCCCCACTCCAGCGAGCCCGGCGACGTAGGCGCCGATCAGCGCCTCCTCGTCAGGCAGGGCGATCCCGGTGGTAAGTACCAGCTCGCCGCCGCGCAGCAGCCGGGCCGCGTCGGCGAACTCGATCGCGTGCACCCAGCGCACCGGCCGGTCCAGCCCGCCGGACGCCGCCACCACCTGCGGCTGGCCGCGCTGCACCGCGGCCAGCTGGAGAACCTCCCGCACCGTGGGCACCCGTCACCCCCTCCGAGGCTGTATGACCCAGCTTACGAGGCGGCGCTGAGCACACTGTCAGGATCCGGGGCTTATTGGTGACAGAGTGTCGGAGCCGCGAGGGGGACCGGTCGGCCAGACTGGGGGGCATGTCGGAACTTCACGAGCGGCACCGCCGCGTCCTCCCTAACTGGCTCGGTCTCTACTACTCCGAGCCGCTGGAACTCACCAGCGGCAGCGGCAGCCGCGTCACCGACGCCTCCGGCCGCACCTACCTGGACTTCTTCTGCGGGATCCTGACCAACATGCTGGGCTACGACGTGCCCGAGGTCCGGGCGGCGGTCCAGCGCCAGCTCGACACCGGCATCGTGCATACCTCCACCCTGTACCTGATCCGCAGCCAGGTGGAGCTGGCCGAGAAGCTGGCCCGGTTGTCGGGGATCGAGAACGCCAAGGTGTTCTTCACCAACTCCGGCACCGAGGCCAACGAGACCGCGCTGATGCTGGCCACCGTGGCCCGCCGGTCCAACCAGGTCCTGGCGCTGCGCAACAGCTACCACGGCCGCTCGTTCGGCGCGGTCGCCATCACCGGGAACGGCGCGTGGAAGAGCTCGCAGCTGGCCCCGTTCAACGTGCACTACCTGCACGGCACGGACCGGCAGCTGCCCGCCTTCGCCGGGCTGGACGACGCGGCGTACACCGCCGCGTGCGTCCAGGACCTGCGGCACGTGCTGACCACCGCGACCGCCGGGGATGTAGCCTGCCTGATCGCCGAGCCCGTGCAGGGCGTCGGCGGGTTCACCATGCCGCCGGACGGGCTGCTCGGCGAGTACGCCACGGTCCTGCGGGAGCGCGGTGCGCTGCTCATCTCCGACGAGGTGCAGACCGCGTGGGGCCGGACCGGCGAGCACTTCTGGGGCATCGGCGCGCACGGCGTGACCCCCGACATCATCACGTTCGCCAAGGGCCTCGGCAACGGGATGGCCATCGGCGGCGTGATCGCCCGCGGTGACCTGATGGACGGGCTGCCCGGCAACGGCATCTCCACCTTCGGCGGCAACCCGCTGTCCACCGCCGCCGCCAACGCGACCCTCGACTACGTGCTCTCCCACGACCTGCAGCGGAACGCGGCCGAGCTGGGCAGCGTGCTCATCGGCGGGCTGCGCGAGGCGGCCGCGCCGCTGAGCGCGGTCGGCGAAGTCCGTGGCAAGGGCCTGATGTTCGCCGTGGACCTGGTCGACCCGGCGACCGGGGCGCCCAGCCCGGCGCTGGCCACCCGGATGCTGGAGGAGACCCGCGAACGCGGCCTGCTGATCGGCAAGGGCGGCCTGTACGGGCACACGCTCCGGATGGCCCCGCCGATGAACCTGTCCGAGGCCGAGGCCAAGGAGGGCCTGGGCATCCTGGCCGACGCGCTGCGCGCGGTGAACGAGGAGGCCAGCCGATGACCGATAAGCACATCAGCCACTGGATCGGCGGGCAGCCCTGGACGGGCGCGGCCGATCGGCATGGCGACATCTACGACCCGGCGACCGGCGAGGTGACCGGGACGGTGGACTTCGCCTCGGCCGCGGTCACCGGCGACGCGGTCGCCTCGGCGGCCAAGGCCTTCCCCGGCTGGCGCTCCGCGTCCCTGGCCAAGCGGGCCAGCGTGCTGTTCGCGTTCCGCGAGCGGCTGGCCAAGAACACCGATGAGCTGGCCGCGCTGATCAGCGCCGAGCACGGCAAGGTGGCCAGCGACGCGGCCGGCGAGGTGGCCCGGGGCCTGGAGGTCGTCGAGTTCGCCTGCGGCATCCCGCATCTGCTCAAGGGCGGATTCTCCGAGAACGTCTCGACCGGCGTGGACGCCTACTCGATCCGGCAGCCGCTCGGTGTGGTGGCCGGGATCACCCCGTTCAACTTCCCGGCCATGGTGCCGATGTGGATGTTCCCCATCGCCATCGCCTGCGGCAACACCTTCGTGCTCAAGCCCTCGGAGAAGGACCCCTCGGCGTCGCTGCTGCTGGCCCGGCTGTGGGCGGAAGCGGGCCTGCCCGACGGCGTGTTCAACGTGGTGCAGGGGGACAAGGTAGCGGTTGACGCGCTGCTCGGGCACCCGGACGTCCGTGCGGTGAGCTTCGTCGGGTCGACCCCGATCGCCCGCTACGTCTACGAGACCGGCACCGGGGCGGGCAAGCGCGTCCAGGCGCTGGGCGGGGCCAAGAACCACATGGTCGTGCTGCCGGACGCGGACCTCGACCTGGCCGCGGACGCCGCGGTGTCCGCGGGCTTCGGCTCTGCGGGCGAGCGCTGCATGGCCGTGTCCGTGCTGGTCGCGGTCGGCCCGGTCGGCGACGAGCTGGTCGCCAAGATCACTGAGCGGGTCGCGCGGCTGCGGGTCGGGCCAGGCTCCGACGAGCGCTCGGAGATGGGCCCGCTGGTCACCGGGGCGCACCGGGACAAGGTCGCCTCCTACCTGGATTCCGGGGTCCGCGAGGGCGCCACGCTGGCGGTGGACGGGCGGGTGCACCCGGTCATCGGCGGCGGCGAGAACGGCTTCTGGCTCGGGCCCAGCGTCCTGGATCACGTCACCCCGGCCATGGCCGCCTACACCGACGAGATCTTCGGCCCGGTGCTCTCCGTGGTCCGCGCGTCCACCTACGCGGACGCGGTCCGGCTGGTCAGCGACAACCCTTACGGGAACGGGACGGCGATCTTCACCAACGACGGGGGAGCGGCCCGGCGGTTCGTGTTCGACGTGGAAGCCGGGATGGTGGGAGTGAACGTGCCGATCCCGGTGCCGATGGCTTATTACTCGTTCGGGGGGTGGAAGGCTTCGCTGTTCGGGGACACGCATGTGCATGGGACTGAGGGGGTGCACTTCTATACGCGGGGCAAGGCGGTGACGTCGCGGTGGCTCGATCCTTCGCACGGCGGGGTGTCGCTGGGGTTTCCGGTGAATAACTAGTCATCCTGCTGGGGCGCGGGGGCGTAGCTGGCCTTTTCCCGGCGCAATAAGCGCCGGGGAAAGGCCCCCTACGTCCCCGCTCGGCTTCGCCATCGCCCGCGCCCGCTGGCTTCGCTATCGCTCGCCCCGCTCGGCTTCGCCATCGCCCGCAGCCTCGCGGCGCATGTCTGGCGCCCGCCGGGTACATGGGCAGCATGGGTGTGCTCATCGGGACTTCGGGGTGGCAGTACAAGGACTGGCGCGGGGGGCTGTATCCGGCGGGAGTGGCGCAGCGGCGGTGGCTGGAGCATTACGCCACGCAGTACATGACCGTGGAAAATAACGGGTCGTTCTATCGGCTGCCCTCGCGGGAGACGTTCGAGGGGTGGCGGGAGCGGACGCCAGACGACTTTGTGATGGCGGTGAAGGCGAGCCGGTATCTGACGCATGTGCGGAAGCTGCGTGATCCGGCGGAGCCCGTCGCGCGGTTGCTGGGAGCGGCGGCTGGGCTGGGGCCGAAGCTGGGGCCGATCCTGGTGCAGCTGCCACCCACCTTTCAGGCGGATCCTGGGCTGCTGGACGCCTGCCTGAACGAATTCCGGGCTGCCTGGCCAGCGGTCCGCGGTGATGGGCCGGAGGCGCTGCGGATCGTGGTCGAGCCGCGGCACGAGACCTGGTGGACCGACGAAACCCGCGAAATCCTGTCGGCCCACGATGCCGCCCTGTGCTGGGCCGACCGGCTGGACCGCCCCGTCACCCCGCTGTGGCGCACGGCCAGCTGGGGTTTCCTGCGCTTTCACGAGGGCACCGCCGACCCGTGGCCCCGCTACGGTGAGCAGGCCCTCCAGATCTGGGTGGACCGTATCCGCGAGGCACATCTCAGCCACGCGGATGTCTACGTCTACTTCAACAACGACCCGGGCGGTGCGGCCGTGGTCAACTCGGCGGAGTTCGCCGCCGCGGCCCGTCAGGCCGGCCTGACCGCGACCCGCACCCCGGCCGTCGGCGATGTTCCCTTAACGCCACCCATACCGACCTGGTGATCCTGATGGCGCGGGCGGGCGGCGGGGACCCGCCCGCCCGCGCGCCGTGCGGCTCGGTTCGTTCAGCCGGCGGCCGTGCTGAAGACCGGTAGTAGGCGCCGACTGGCCGGACGCCGTGGGGTGGTAGGACTCCGAGACGTCCAGGAAGTTGACCGAATGCAGCCAGCTGCTGGAATCGCAGATCTCGTGGCCGCTGAAGGCGCTGCGCACGTCCGCGAACACGTCACCGTGCCGGGCCGCGGCCGCCTGGATCTGGCTGTCCAGCTCGTTCGCCCCGTTGTTGAGGTCGGTGCGGTCGGTCGTGCTCAGGCCGATGCAGCAGGAGGACCGGGACAGGTCGTACAGGTCCGGGTAATCGAGGACCACGACCCGGGCGTTGGGGGCGTCCGCCTTGATGGCGTTCAGCACCGAGTCCAGCTCGCCCGGCAGCTGCGAGGCCATCAGGGACTCCGCGTTGTTCACGGCGCTGACGCAGCTGCTCGTGGACTCCAGCACGCAGGTCTCCATCACCGAGGAGAAGCCGACGTCGTTGCCGCCGACCGTGATGGACACCAGCGTGGTGGCCGCGCTGAGCGCGGACAGCTGGGAGCTGAGCACGGTCGCGGTGGTCGCGCCGGAGCAGGCCTCAGACACGTACGAGGCGGGCTGGTTCGCGGCGTCCCACAGGGCCGGGTAGGCGTTGGTGCTCTGGTCACAGGACCCGCTGGAGCCGATGTAGCTCCCGGCCCCGACGCCGGAGGAGTACGAGTCACCGAGCGCCACGTAGTGCACGACGGCGGACTGGGCGCTGGCCTGGGCGGGGACCAGCATGGGCAGCGCCGCCGCGGCGAGCGCGGCGGCGCCGGCCAGGAGAGCGAGAAGCGGCGGAACGGGGGCGGGGGGCTCGATGGCGCACAGGTCCTCCTTGACAGCGCCGTGGTGATCTACTCACCAGTAACTGCGGCGCGAACCGGCGCGTCAAGGCATGGTCATGTAACGATCAAGGGTCTAGTCAGAGCGCGGCGAAGGCGTCCTCCAGGATGGACAGGCCCTCTTCCAGCAGCTGCTCGCCGATCACCAGCGGGGGCAGGAAGCGCAGCACGTTCCCGAACGTCCCGCAGGTCAGCACGACCAGGCCCGCGGTGTGGCAGGCCCTGGCCACCTGGGCCGCGGTGTCCGCGGCGGGCTCCAGGGTGCCCGGGCGGACCAGTTCGATGGCGATCATCGCCCCGCGGCCGCGCACGTCGCCGATGACCGGGTAGGCCTCGGCCAGTTTGTGCAGCCTGGGCAGCATGATCTCGCCGATCCGGCGGGCCCGGCCCGGCAGGTCCTCGGCGTCCATGGTCTCGATGGCCCCGAGCGCGGCCGCGCAGGCCACCGGGTTCCCGCCGTAGGTGCCGCCGAGGCCGCCCACGTGGACCGAGTCCATGATCTCGGCCCGCCCGGTGACCGCGGCCAGCGGCAGCCCGCCCGCGATCCCCTTGGCCGTGGTGACCAGGTCGGGCACGACGCCCTCGTGGTCGGAGGCGAACCAGTCGCCGGTCCGGCAGAACCCGGTCTGGATCTCGTCGGCGATGAGCAGGATGCCGTGCTCCCGGCAGAACTCGGCCAGCCCGGGCAGGAAGCCGTCCGGCGGCACGATGAAGCCGCCCTCGCCCTGGATCGGCTCGATCAGGACCGCGGCCACGTTGTCCTCGCCCACCTGGGTGTGGATCAGCCCGGTGATCACGTCGAGCGCGTTCGCGGCACACGCCTCGGGGCCGCCCGGCCAGCGCAGCGGGTAGGCCATCGGCATCCGGTAGACCTCCCCGGCGAACGGCCCGAACTTGTCCTTGTACGGCATGTTCTTGGCCGTCAGCGCCATGGTCAGGTTGGTCCGGCCGTGGTAGGCGTGGTCGAACGCGACGATCGCGGGCCGGCCGGTGGCGTGCCTGGCGATCTTGACCGCGTTCTCCACCGCTTCCGCGCCGGAGTTGAGCAGCGCCGAGCGCTTGTCGTGGTCGCCGGGGGTCCGCCGGGCCAGCTCCTCGCAGACCGCCACGTACCCCTCGTACGGGGTGACCATGAAGCAGGTGTGGGTGAACCGGTCGGCCTGCTCGCGGATCCCGGCCGCGACGCGGGGCGCGCTGTTGCCCACCGACGTCACGGCGATCCCCGAGCCGAAGTCGATCAGCGAGTTGCCGTCCACGTCGATGAGCACGCCGCCGCCGGCGGCGCTGATGAACACCGGGAGGACATGGCTGACCCCGCGGGCCACGGTGGCCTCGCGGCGGGCCAGCAGCTCGCGCGAGCACGGTCCGGGGATCTCGGTGACGAGGCGGCGCACCTGGGCCAGGCCCGGGCCGCCCTGCAGAGGCGATTGCACGGTCATACAGGAGACGATAAGCCACGAAGCCCCCGCTGTGGCCAGCCGTGGGCAGCGGATTCTTCCGGCTCGGCCAGGGGGTCGGCCGGCGGGATGGCGGTGCGAACGCGTGCCCGGACGGTCCTG
Source organism: uncultured Actinomycetes bacterium (assembly GCA_963781085.1). GTDB lineage: Bacteria > Actinomycetota > Actinomycetes > Streptosporangiales > Streptosporangiaceae > RYN-230. The sequence continues at coordinate 1,715 of CAWAES010000034.1, read as the reverse complement.
CAGCGTCACCCGAGTCAGCGTGCCCCGGCGGCACGGCCAGCGAGCGGCCATGAACCGCCGAACTCGTCCTGCCGGTCGTCTCACCGCATCCGCCGTCGCATCCAGAATGGCCGCCTCCTGAGTCACATCACATACGAGCACCAGTCGCCTACGCAGCGTTGCATGGCAGGACGAGATTTTCTGGCGCGGCTGGCCACATCAGGGTAAGACGATCCGTATGGCACGCCAGTGCCGGGGATCGCGGTCCCGATGCGGGGGAGGCGGCAGGGCATGGACACTTCGACGGTGCTGACCGGCCGGCAGCGCGGCTGTCTCACGCGGATCTGGGACCGCGAGGAGGCGGCCTTCCGGGCCCGGGTTCCCAGGTCGCTGGCCCTGGGATCGAAAGCCCGCAAAGCCATGCCGAGCGGGGTGCCCACCCCCTGGATGGCCGGTTACTACCGGACCCCCACGCTGTGGGTCGCCCGCGGCCGCGGCGCGACGTTCACCGACGTCGATGGCCACAGCTACCTCGACTTCAACGTCTGCGACATGTCGGCGATCCTCGGCTACGCGCATCCCCGGATGACTGAGGTGATCGGGGAGCAAGCCGCCCGGGGCGTGCAGATGTTCCTGCCGGACGAGTCGGCGCTGGCGGTGTGCGAGCAGCTCAGGCTGCGATTCGGGCTGCCGATGTGGCAATTCACCCTGTCGGCGTCATCAGCCAACGCCGAGGCGCTCCGGATCGCCCGGGTGGCCACCGGCCGCCAGGGCGTCCTGCTGTTCGGCGGCAAGTACCACGGGATGCTCGAGGAGACGCTGTGGTCCGACGACGGTGCCGGGCTGGTCCCTGAGGAACTGGGCGTGGGCACGGTCGCGCCCCCTGACCTGGCGGTGGTCGATTTCAACGACCTCGATGCGGCCGAGCGGGTGCTGCGGCAGGGACGGACGGCCGCCGTCCTGATCGAGGGGGTGCTGACCAACTGCGGCACGGTGCTGCCCGAGGACGGCTTCCTGCCCGGGCTGCGCGAGGCCTGCCGGAGATACGGCACGTTGCTGGTGATGGATGAGACCCACACCCAGTTCGACCTCTTCGGCGGGGCCGTCTCCTGCTACGGCATGAGTCCCGACATCGTCACCGGCGGCAAGGGCATCGGCGGCGGCATCCCCATCGGCGCCTACGGCCTGACCAGCGAGCTGGCGTCCCTGGTCGAGTCGAACTGCGCGGACGAAACCGGGACCGTCGAGGGAATCGCCCTGGGCGGCACCCTGTTCGCCAACGCCCTGTCGCTCGCGTGCGCCGAGGTCGTGCTCACCGAGCTGATGACGCCCGCTGACTACGACCGGATGGCCGGGCTCGGCGGGCGCCTGGCCGATGGCATCGAGGCCGCGGCGTGGGCCCGCGGACTCGACTGGCGCGCGCACCGGTTCGGTGCCCGGACCGGCTACTGCCTTCGCCCGGAGCTCCCGCGGACGGCGCGTGAGGCCCACGCCAGCCTGGACCCGCTGTTCGCCGACACCCGCCGGGTGTACTTCGCCAACCGCGGCGTGTGGGATGCCATCTCCAGTGCGGGACCACACCCCGGCTTCTCCCACGAGCCCGGCGACGTCGACGTCTATCTGGGGGTCCTGGACGACTTCCTTAACGAGATGTGCGCCTGATGATCCGCGGAACGGGGCGGCGTGGCCGGTCAGGCCACGAACACCGCATCCAGGTCCCCGGCCACCCTCTTCTC
>CAWAES010000033.1:0-124459 GCA_963781085.1 uncultured Actinomycetes bacterium | reverse complement strand
TACGTCAGGCTCGACGGCGTGCGGATGAGCGAGGCCTACGCCTCGACCCTGAACATCAGCTTCGACGTACGCGGCGGGCTGCTCATGCGGCAGATCCACCACTGGGCGGCGGACCTGTTCATGGCGGCGATCTTTGTCCACATGATCAGGATCTTCTTCACCGGGGCGTACCGGAAGCCGCGTGAGCTGAACTGGCTCATCGGGATCGTCCTGTTCACGCTGGGCATGCTGGAAGGCCTGTTCGGCTACTCGCTGCCCGACGACCTGCTGTCCGGGGCGGGCCTGCGCATCCTCGAAGGCGTGCTGCTGGGCATCCCGATCGTGGGTACCTACCTGTCGTTCTTCCTGTTCGGCGGGCAGTTCCCCGGCACTGACATCATCCCGCGGCTGTACATCATCCACGTCCTGCTGATTCCCGGGCTGCTGCTCGCCCTGATCACCGCGCACCTGTTCCTGATGTTCCATCAGAAGCACACCCAGATGCCGGGCAAGGGGCGGACCGACCGGAACGTCGTGGGACAGCCGCTGTACCCGTACTTCATGGCCAAGACGGGGGCGTTCTTCTTCTTCGTCTTCGGCCTGCTGGCCCTGCTGGGCTGCCTCGCCCAGATCAACCCGGTCTGGCTGTACGGCCCGTACAACCCGGTGGCCATGTCCTCGGACTCGCAGCCGGACTTCTACATGGGCATGCTCGAAGGCGCGCTGCGTATCTTCCCCAACTGGGCGTGGAACATCGCGGGCCACACGATTTCCTGGAACGTGCTGATCCCGGCGCTGGTCCCGCTAGGCCTCCTGTTCACCGGCGCGGCGTTGTGGCCGTTCCTGGAACGCTGGATCACCGGGGACACTCGCGAGCATCACGTCAACGACCGGCCGCGCAACGCAGCCACCCGCACGGCCATCGGTGTGGGGGTCATCACCTGGTACGGCGTCATGTGGCTGGAAGGCGCCAACGACGTGATCGCCGACCACTTCAACATCTCGCTGTACCTCACCACGGAGATCGCCCGGTACGCGGTGTTCATCGGCCCGGTGATCGCCTACTTCGTGACCAAACGCATCTGCCTCGGCCTGCAGCGTAAGGACGCGCAGATGCTGCTGCACGGTTACGAGACCGGCATCATCTACCAGCGGCCCAGCGGCGAGTACATCGAAGTCCACGCGCCGGTGCCGGAAGAGACGCGCGCCGTGCTCGAGGCCCCGCGGGCCGACGAGCTGGCCCTGGAAGCCGGTCCCGGCGACGACAGCGACGTGCCCGACCCGTCCACCCGGGGTGCGGTCGGCAAGCTGCGGCTGAGGCTGCGTCGGGTCGTGACCGAGAGCGTGCCCCTGCCCGCGGGCAACGGTCACGCCAACGGCCACGGGAACGGGCATGGCAACGGTCACGGGAACGGGCACGCTGTCACCGGGCCCGGTGAGCCGGAACAGGCCGCCGTCACCTCCGGGGAGGGCGGCAAGACCCTCCTTGGGCACGACCCGGAGGACTCCGGCGGTCACTGAGCAAACTCGATCACTCAAGGTCCCTGGGGCACGCTCTCGCGCCCCAGGGACCTTTCTTTCGGCCGAAGGCCAGGACCAGCGCGAAGCCCATGGACGCGGATGCCCTCTGTGAGGCCCTGGAACGGCCGCTGACCGCATGTACCGCACCGGGCAGGTGTTGGCCGCCTGACGCCGTCTCGTGGCCTCCTGAGCCACTCAGGCTCCCGGCGATGACGTCACGGGCCCGGTGCTGAAGGCAGGTGTGCTCAAGGCCCGGCACGCCCGGAACCGTCCCCAGCACCTCACGACGGCCAGCGCGCGCGGGTGGCTAGTGGCCAGGCCCGGGCCGTAACTACCCGGCCTGGTGGCTAAGCCCCGTATTTCCCGTTCCGCGCCGGGCTGCGCCACAAGGGCAATGAGAATGCAACACCGCAGGTCACCGGCCTGGCGGAATTCCCCGGCCACCTTTTCCTGCCGCGGCAGCCTCATGGCGATTCCGCTTGGCCGAGGAAAGGTGCACTGCCAATGATGCGGGGGGGAAATCATAAGGGTTAGGACCAAGCGTGCTGGACGGCCAGTATCCGGGGCAACCCGGGTCACGCCTCCGGCGGCGGGCACACGTGCGGCGTCCTCGCCGACGGCACTCTCTGGTGCTGGGGCCTGAACATCGACGGGCAGCTCGGTACCGGCCACCCGAGCCAGTACGACCTGCCCCAGCAGGTCACCACCCCGGCCGCTGTGGGCTGGGTCAGCGTGACCGGCGGGGGTTTCCGCACCTGCGCCACCCGGGAGTGCCACCCGCGGCGGGTCGCCGCTCTCCCGTGGCTGGCGGCTGCAGTCCAACCCTCAGCTACCCGGCCTTGGGACTAGTGGGCCCAGACGCCGCGGTAGTACTCGAAGACGAAGCCGATCACGGTGAGGAAGAGCGCCAGCAGCCCGATCAGGAACAGCCACCAGCCGATAGCCACCCCGAAGGCCGCGGTGGCCGCAGCCAGGCCCACGTACAGCGGCCACCAGCTGTGCGGGCTGAAGAAGCCCAGCTCGCCGGTGCCCTCTTCGATCTCGCCGTCCGGGGTGTCCTCGGGCCGCAGTGGCAGCCGCCGCCCGGTGAACAGCAGGTAGAACCCGGTCAGGAAGGCCAGGGCCACGGACAGCGCGAGCGCGGTGGTACCCGTCGGGTCCTTGGAGAAGTACCAGTAGATGATGTCGATGACGCCGAAGAAGATCGCGCAGCCGACGAACAGACCTCCCTCAAACTTCATCTCGCACCTCCCCTGTGCTTGCTAACCACAGTGCCGCTTACCCGAGTCCTGCAAACCGTAGTGCTGCAAACCCCAGCGCCGCTGTTAGTCCCGCGGCTCATTTCCTGGCCTCGGACTCAAGGACCCGCTGCTGATGCGTCCGCCCGGACTGGATCTGCGGGTAGTGCAGGTCGAACGCGGGCCGCTCGGACCGGATCCGCGGGATGCTGGTGAAGTTGTGCCGCGGCGGCGGGCAGGAGGTCGCCCACTCCAGCGAGTTCCCGAACCCCCATGGGTCGTCCACGGTGACCTGCTCGCCGTACTTCCAGGTCTTGTAGACGTTGTAGAGGAAGATGAACGTGGACGCGCCCAGGATCCACGAGCCGATGCTGGAGATCTGGTTCAGCGTGGTCACGTCGGCCGGCAGGAACGGGTAGTTCGCCACCCGGCGCGGCATCCCCTCGACGCCGATCCAGTGCTGCACCAGGAACGTCATGTTGAACCCGATGAACAGCGTCCAGAAATGCCACTTGCCGAGCGTGTTGTCCAGCATCTTGCCGGTGAACTTGGGCCACCAGAAGTAGAAGCCGCTGAACATGGTGAACACCACGGTGCCGAACAGCACGTAATGGAAGTGGGCGACCACGAAGTAGGAGTCGCTGACGTGGAAGTCCAGCGGCGGGGAGGCCAGGATGACCCCGGTCAGCCCGCCGAACAGGAACGAGACCAGGAACCCGATCGAGAACAGCATGGCCGGCTCGAACGTGAGCTGGCCGCGCCACATCGTGCCCACCCAGTTGAAGAACTTCACCCCGGTGGGCACCGCGATCAGGAACGTCATGAACGAGAAGAACGGCAGCAGCACCGCGCCGGTGGTGAACATGTGGTGCGCCCACACCGTCATCGACAGCCCGGCGATGGCGATGGTCGCGCCGACCAGGCCCTTGTACCCGAAGCACGGCTTGCGGCTGAACACCGGCAGCACCTCGGTCGCGATACCGAAGAACGGGATCGCGACGATATAGACCTCCGGATGCCCGAAGAACCAGAACAGGTTCTGCCACAAGACCGCGCCGCCGTTGGCGGCGGTGAACACCTGGGCGCCCAGCTTGCGGTCGATCTCGAGCACCAGCAGCGCGGCCGCCAGCACCGGGAACGCGAGCAGCACCAGCATGCTGGTGAGCAGGATGTTCCAGGTGAAGATCGGCATCCGGAACATGGTCATGCCGGGCGCCCGCATGCAGATGATCGTGGTGACGAAGTTGACGCCACCCAGGATCGTGCCCAGCCCGGACAGGGTCAGGCCCATGATCCACATGTCGCCGCCGATGCCCGGCGAGTACACCGAGCTGGTCAGCGGGGCGTACGCGTACCAGCCGAACGCCGCCGCCCCGCCCGGGGTGAGGAAGCCGATCAGCAGGATGAGGCCGCCGAACAGGAAGAAGTAGTAGCTCAGCAGGTTCATCCGGGGGAACGCCACGTCCGGCGCGCCGATCTGCAGCGGCATGATCTCGTTCGCGAACCCGACGAACAGCGGGGTGGCGAACAGCAGCAGCATGATCGTGCCGTGCATGGTGAACAGCTCGTTGTACTGCTGGTCGGTGACCACGTGGTTGTCCGGCCCGAACAGCTGGATCCGCATGATCATGGCCATCAGGCCGGCGATCAGGAAGAACCCGAACGACGTGATCAGGTACAGGTGGCCAATGATCTTGTGGTCGGTCGAGGAGAGCCAGCTGGCCAGGATCGACCCCTTGCGGCCGTACTGCTCGAAGGCCTGCTGCTCGACCGGTTGCTCGACGGTGGTCACGGGCTCACGCACCCCCTGCTGACTTCTGCTGCGAATGCTGCTGGGCGCTGATCCAGGTGTGGAACTGCGCCGGCGGTGACGATCTTCACCTTGAACAGCATCCGGCTGTGGTAGACGCCACACAGCTCGGTGCAGCGGCCGATGAACGTGCCGGTCTTGATGGGGGTCACCTCGAAGTGGTTGGGGTGGCCGGGAATCACGTCGCGCTTGAACTCGAACGGGACGATCCAGAACGAGTGCACCACGTCCAGGGAGACGAGGTTGAAGCGGACGGTCCGGTTCGTGGGGATCTCCAGCAGCGGCAGCCGGCCCGGCCAGGGCGCCCCGGTCTCGGAGACGACCCCGCTCGCCGAGCCCGGCACCTTGTAGTCCGGGTACTGGAACTCCCAGCTCCACTGGTAGCCGTACACGGTCACGGTGACGTCCGGGTGCGGCGGGAGCTTGTCGATGTAGTTCTCGTCCCGGGCGGTGAAGAAGAAGAAGACGCCGACCATGATGAACGGGATGACCGTGTACATGATCTCGATCGGCAGGTTGTAGCGGACCTGCCGCGGCACCGCGTCGGTGCGCTTCCGGTGGAAGATCACCGCCCACAGGATCGCGCCCCACACCACGGCGCCGACGCAGAGCGCGGCGATCCAGCTGCCCCGCCACAGGGTCACCACGACTTCGCCCTGCTTGGTGACCGGGATCGGCAGGCCGAGCCGGGTGAACGTGGTGGACTGGCAGCCAGCCGTCGCCATCAGCACTGCGGCGAGCAGCACGGAGCGCGGTATCCAGCGGCGCAGTCGCTGGCCGGGCTGGCGCTGGCCGGGCTGGCCCGGCAGGCTGACCGGCCCCCGGGGCGCCTGGCGAGCTGCCGGTCACGGCGGCGTTTTCCTGGCCGGGCGCATGGCCCGGATCATGCGCGCCCCTTCGGCGTGGGGCGCTGGGGGTGGGACTCACAGGTTGCCTTCCCAGCGGAATGACTCCCGGCTGCACGGGCAGGTCATGGCTCGTCCTACAGGCTGTCGTGCAAACAGTATCGTGCGCCCTGCCCGCCTTCGCGGGGGACCCCGATTGTGCCGCCGCGTGTCCGCACCGGATGCGCTTATGTACGCGGACGTGCGGGTATCGCTCTCCCGTGGCAGCATGCATGCGAAGGTCCCCAACTTCGCGGCAGGGCCGCGGAGTATTGTCACCTTTCCAGTGGGAGATGGTGACTGGCGGTATTGACGGCACGCCGCCGGCACCAGACCGGCGGCAGCACCGGCACGTCCCGGCGACCGGGAGAAAGAGGCATGCGGATGACCCCCCCGACGCGCCCAGCCCCCATGCTGACGATCGACGCGCTCGGCCGGAAGTGCCCCATCCCGATCATCATGCTCGCCGAGCGGATCCGGGAGGTCCCGATCGGGGCGACCGTCGCCGTGCTGGCTGACGACCCCGCAGCCCAGACCGACATTCCCGCCTGGTGCATGATGAAGTCGCAGGAGTTCGTGGTGGAGACGGCCCTGCCGCGCGGCTGGGCGTTCCTGGTCAAGCGCACCTACTGAGCGCGCAGGCCGCTGAGCGCCGCCTGAGCCTGGCACCGGCGTCGGCTGACCGCCCGCTATGAGCCGCCCGCGGACCGGAAGCGGTCCGCGAACCGCGGGTCCCGCTCCCACCAGGGCTGCTGGCCGGCCGGTTCCGCTGGGCCAGCGTCCCCTGCGGGCTCGCCCTCAGCCTCCGGCGCTCCCGCCGCCGCGGCGGCTTCCGCGGCCTCCACGGCGTCAAGCTCGGCGTCCACGCTGGCCGCCTCGGTCTCGTCTTCCCGGATCATCTGGATGAACTGGGCGGCCAGGAACGGCAGCCCGACGATGTCGCCGAGCACCCACAGCGCCCCGCCGCCGATGACCTGGTCAGTGCTGAGGCTGGGGCCCCAGGGGCGGGCCAGCGCGTGATAGTAGGCCCCGGCGATCAGGTTCTGGTCCGCGAGGATGGCCAGGCCGAGGACGGCGTCACCGACCACTTCGCCGGCGCTGACCCACAGGGCCACCAGGTAGGGGTAGGCCCTCGGCACCGCGTCCACCCGCAGGAACAGCCAGAAGAACACGAACCCCGGGGCGAGCAGGGCCAGGTAGGTCAGCTCGCGGACGGTGCCGCTGCGCATGCTGGCCGCGTACCAGGGCGAGAAGTACAGCACGAACGGCACCAGCACGATGACCATGGTGGGAATGGCCGGGAACGTGAGGATCCGCGCCGGGCGGCTGTGGATCACCGCGTCCAGCCGCCTGCCGAACCGCGGGAGCGCCGCGGTGATCAGCGTGAGCGGCCGGCCCAGGGCGGTGAACAGGGGCACCACCAGCAGCAGCAGGATGGTCTGCACCGAGCGGGTGTAGAACAGCACGCCCTGGTAGACGCCGAGGAACGACATGGTGGCGAGCACCAGGACGCCGAGCCCGCCGAGGTAGAAGGCGACCATGCGGACCGCCGGCCACTCCCCGCCCGCCCGGCGGACCCGGCGCACTCCGGCCAGGTACAGGCCGCCGGCCAGCAGCACGACCACCAGGACGGGCACGTCCAGGGTCCACGAGCTGAACACCCGGGCCGCCGTGAGCGCGGGCGGCCCAACGTAGGCGGGCTCGGGAGCGCCCGCGAGAAGAAGCGTCGCCACCCCGTCACGCTATCCCCCGGGCGCGGCTCCCCCGTCATCGCTCCCCGCAGCCGGCGAAGCTCCCCGCGGCCCGCGATACCGGCCGACGCGCAGTCACTAGTACATAACGGTACCTATGGGATGTGCGTTTTCTGTTGCGCCGTGGGGCCGATGGGGACGAGTCTGTTCCGGTTGTGCCTGTTACCCAGGACAGCGATCAGGCGCCATGATCATCCGTTCAGGAAGGAACGTGCATGCCGCAAGTCACACGTCTGCGTGTGGCCGCCGCCGCGATTGCCGCAGGAGCACTTACGCTCGGCACTCTCGTCTCGGCCACTGCCGCGCAGGCGGCCAACCCCCGAAGGGCGATCGCCGACTCCCACCCCGCGTGGGCCGTCGCCGCGAAGCGTCTGTCCAGCCAGGCCGTTACGAGCGGCACCGTCAACGCGCGGGTGTACCTGGCCCCCAGCCACCAGGCTGAGCTGGCCGCTGACGTCGCCGCCGTCTCCAGCCCGACCAGCAAGAGCTACCGCCACTTCTGGACGACTGCCGCAGTGCGCAAGGAGTTCGCGCCGTCCGCCGCCGAGGTCGCCTCCGTGAAGTCCTGGCTCACCTCGGCCGGGCTGAGCGTGACCAAGACCGACGCGAAGTACCCGGCGGGTGCCTACGTCGGCGTGCGCGGGTCCGTGGCCGCCGCCAGCAAGGCGTTCGGCGTGACGTTCGGCACGCTACCGGGGCCCCGGACGGCGCAGAGCGCCCGGGCGCCCGAGCAGGCGGCCACCGCACCTTCGTCCGTGGCCAGCTCGATCATCGCGGTATCCGGCCTGGACACCGCGAAGAGCGCGATCAAGCCGCAGCTGCCGCCGCCCGCCGCCGAACTACTGGGTGGCCAAGCCGTGCTCGACCTACTACGGCCAGAAGACCGCGACCAACAAGCCCAAGGCGTACGGCAAGTACCAGCCCTGGACCAACTGCGGCTACACGCCGAGCCAGGTCCGCGGGCGCCTACGGGGTGACCGCGTCCGGGATGACCGGCAAGGGCCAGACCGTGGCGATCGTGGACGCCTACGCCTCGCCCCACGATCAAGGCGGACGCCAACCAGTTCGCGACCGTCGTCGGCGACCAGCCGTTCGCGGCCGGCCAGTACAAGCAGTTCAAGGCCGGCCCGTACACGCTGGCCGGGCCGAACGAGTGTGACGCGGCGGGCTGGTACGGCGAGGAGACCCTCGACGTGGAGTCCGTGCACGGCGATGGCGCCCGACGCCAACGTCCGGTACGTCGGCGCGGGCAGCTGCGAAGACCCCGACCTGGCCAACGCCCGGGCGCTGATCGTGGACAAGCACCTGGCCAGCATCGTCAGCAACTCCTGGGGCGAGCCGGCACAGCTACTCCACCATCGACGCCGACCTACGACCTGATCTTCCAGGTCGGCGCGCTGGAGGGCATCGGCTTCATGTTCTCCTCCGGCGACAATGGCTACGAGGGCCCGGGTGAGGACCCCACGTCCCGCACCGACCAGGTGGACTACCCGACGTCCAGCCCGTACGTCACCTCGGTGGGCGGCACCAGCCTGGCCATCAGCAAGACGAACAGCTACGAGTGGGAAACCTCCTGGGGCACCATCCTCGACCCGCTGATCCACCTCAAGAACGGCGGCAAGAAGTGGCAGTTCACGCCGCCCGGTAAGTACCCGTCCGGGTACGACGGCTCGGGTGGCGGTGGCGTGAGCACCCAGTACACCCAGCCCTCCTACCAGGCGGGCGTGGTCCCGACCAGCCTGGCCGAGTCGCTGCCCGACGGCACGACCAGCAGCACGCCCATGCGGGTGGTCCCGGACGTGTCGGCGCTCGCCGACCCGAGCACCGGGTTCCTGGTCGGCCAGACGGCCCTGCAGCCGAACGGGAAGACCTACGCCTTCTCGCTCAGCAGGATCGGCGGCACCAGCGTGGCCTGCCCGATGTTCGCCGGCATCGAGGCGGACGCGCAGCAGGCGGCCGGTGGCGCGCTCGGGTTCGCCAACCCGGCGATCTACTACCTGGACACGCACTTCACCTACGGGTCGTCCAACGCGGCGTACAACGACGTGACCGACCACCCGCTCGGCGCCGGCTACCTGGCCGAGGTGCGTAACAACTACACCAACCCGTACACCAAGCAGGGCCCGCTGCTGACCTACCTGCGGACCCTCGGCCTCAACGGTGAAGGCGCCGACAGGCTCCGCGCCGTCACGGGCTACGACGACGCGACCGGCGTCGGCTCGCCCAAGAATTACATCCAGGATGCGCCCTCGCTGCCGTAGCTAGCGGGAACATCAAGGAGGGGACGGCCCTGCACCAGGGCCGTCCCCTCCGGCATGTCCAGGGTCAGCGGGCCGGGCCGGTTTTCGTTGCGGAAGATCGCGGCGGCAGGCGCCGGGCGCGCGGCCGGCCGGCTCAGCTGTAGTGCGCGGTGATCTCCGCGGCCGCGGCCTCGCCGTAGGCGCTGCTCAGCCGCTCGGCCAGGGCGCCCGGCTTCAGCTCGTACTCCTGCGTCCCGACCGTCTCCAGGACGTGCACGGCGAGGATGTTGCCGAGCTGGGCGGCCCGGTCCAGGGGCAGGCCCCAGGCCACCGCGGACAGGAACCCCGAGCGGAACGCGTCCCCGGTCCCGGTCGGGTCCAGCTTCTGGACCTCAGGAACCGCCGCAACGAAAACCGGCTCGGCGCCGGCCTGCTCGATCTTGGCTCCGGCGGGCCCGAGGGTGGTGACCCGGACGCCGACCCGGTCCAGGATCTCCGGCCCGGACCAGCAGCTCTTGCGCTCGATGAGGGCTTCCTCGTACTCGTTGCAGAACAGGTAGGCCGCGCCGTCGACCAGCGCGCACACCTCGCCGGAGGCCAGCCGGGGCAGTTGCTGGGACAGGTCGGCCGCGAACGGGATGCCCAGGTCCTTGCACTCCTGGGTGTGCGACAGCATGGCCCCGGGGTCGCTGGCGCCGATGAGGACCAGGTCCAGGCCGCCGGCCTGCTCGGCGAGCGCGGCCAGTTCGATGTCCGCGTCCTCGCTCATCGCCCCCGGATAGAACGAGGCGATCTGGTTGCCGTCGGCGTCGGTGGTGCAGACGAACCGCGCGGTGTGCTGGGTGGTGGACTCACGGACCCCGCCGCAGTCCACCCCGTGCTGGGTCAGCCAGGTGCGGTACGGGGCGAAGTCGGCGCCGACCGCCCCGATCAGCAGCGGCTTGAGCCCGAGGACGCCCAGCCCGAAGGCGATGTTGGCGGCTACCCCACCGCGCCGGATCTCGAGTCTGTCCACGAGGAAGGACAGCGAGACGCGGTCCATCTTCTCGGGGATGAACTGCTCGACAAAACGGCCGGGGAAGGTCATGAGGTGATCGGTCGCGATGGACCCGGTGATGGCTATGCGCACTGCCGCACTCTAGGCGATGTCAGGTACCGCGGAAACAGCCGGAGGTTACCCTCCCGGCCGTGCGAGGGCTTACCACGCTGCCCGGTGCCGTACCACCGTCCGCCGGTCGAGGCGGGGCCCGCCGAAGGCGGGTGCTGCCGAGCGGCGTTTGGCCAGCGGCGAGCGGAGTGCCCCCGGACAAGGACGAGTCGCCGCAGGCGCAGGATCCGCTGGCGTTCGGGTTGTCGATCGTGAAGCCCTGCTTCTCGATGGTGTCCACGAAGTCGATGGTCGCGCCCATCAGGTACGGCGCGCTCATCTTGTCGGTGACCACGTGCACGCCGGAGAACTCAGCGTCGACGTCCCCGTCCATCTCACGCTCGTCGAAGTACAGCTGGTAACGCAGCCCGGAACAGCCGCCCGGCTGGACGGCGATGCGCAGCCGCAGGTCATCGCGGCCTTCCTGCTCCAGGAGAGCGCCCACCTTCGCTGCCGCGGTGTCGGTCAGGATGACACCGGTGGTTGTCGCCTCATTCTGGACCGTCATATGTGTTAGCTCCCGCGTTGGACTGCCGCCGCGTCCGCGGCGCTGCCTTATCTCCTGGCTCCAACCATATGCGCTCCCAGGTCATTCCGGGCGGGGGGCCGGGAGTTTCCGGCTGCCGGGGCAGCCGATGTCGCCGGGCTAGAGGCCGGGAGCGCCCCAGACCGCGAACCAGCGGCTCAGGTCGGGCTCGAACTTCAGGTCCGCCCCGACCGCCCCGCGCACCTGCAGTTCGAGGGCGTTGTCCCGCTGCTGGCCGGTCTTCGGCGCGAACGGGTAGAAGGTGCCCTGCTTGTACAGGTAGACGATGCCGAGCCGGTGCACCGTGTCGCTGGTGAAGGTGACCAGGGTGCACAGCAGCTGCGGGCCGAACCCGCCGGCCTGCAGCGAGGAGTTCACCGCGTGCAGGTCGGTGACCAGCGCCTCGAAGTCGTCCGGCGCGTGCTTGCAGGTCAGCCACGTGTACCCGTAGGAGTCCGTGCTCACCTCGACCGAGCCCGTGTCCGAGCCCATGGACAGCAGCTCACGGACGTCCTTCTCGATGTCACCGAACGCCTTGCCCTCGGCGGCCCGGAAGCAGACCGAGCCGGTGCCGGTGGGCTTGAGGTTCATCCCCGCCTCGAGCGTGATCGCCGCCGTGGGCAGGGAGAACAGCTCGTCCAGGTTCGGCTGGGCCGGCTTGGTCCGGCCCAGGATCGTGTCCAGGAAGCCCATCGGGTTACTTGCTCAGCTGCTCGGAGATCTCGGACAGCTGCTGCAGCCGCCGCTCCAGCGACGGGTGGGTGGAGAACAGGCTGTTCAGGCTGAAGCCGCCCTTTTCGCTCTTCTTGAACGCGGGGATGAAGTAGAAGGCGTTCAGCGGCTCGGCCGCGCGCAGGTCCTTGGTCGGGATCGCGTTCATCGACCCGCTGACCTTCTGCAGCGCGCTGGCCAGCGCGGACGGCTGCCCGGTGAGCAGCGCCCCGGCCCGGTCGGCGGCCAGCTCGCGGTAGCGGGACAGCAGCCGGATGAGCAGGAAGCTGACCGCGTACGTCACGACGCCGACGACCAGGACGATCAGGACGACCGGGAGCGCGCCGCCGTTGTTGTTGTTGTTATTGCTGCGGCCGCCCCCGCCGAACAGCTCGGAGTAGAAGGCGAACCGGACCAGCAGGCCCGCGATGATGCCGATGAACGAGGCGATGGTCATCACCGCGACGTCCTTGTGGGCCACGTGCGACAGCTCGTGGGCCAGCACGGCCTCGAGCTCGCGGTCGTCCAGGTTGCTGTTCAGCAGGCCGGTCGTCGCGACCAGGACCGAGGTCTTCTCGTTCCGCCCGGTGGCGAACGCGTTCAGCATCGGGGACGGGGCGATCGCGAGCCGCGGCTTGGGCATGTTGGCCAGCGCGGTGAGCCGGTCCACGATGCCGTGCAGCCGGGCCGCCTGCGGCCCGTCCTGCGGGGTGACGACCTGGGCCCCGGCGGTACTCAGCGCGATCTTGTCGGAGTACCAGAAGGAGCCGACCCCCAGGGCCAGGCCGACCAGCACCGCGATGAACACGATGCCGCCGCTCGAGATCCGGTTGGTCGCGGCCGAGGATCAGCACGAGCACGGTGATGAAGGCGACGAACACGACCCCGAGAAGAAACATCGTCAGGGTCATCCGCGCAGTGAGTCCCCTGTCAGGCGCATAGCGAGTCTTCGCCATCGCGCCGCCTCCGTTCTGTCAGCTGGCCGGGCCAGCTGAGCTCTTGCCGGCTTCGCTATCGAAGCCATCCTGTTTCATTATCAGGCAGCGGCTGAGCGGAATTCCCGCGATGCGTCCCCCGTCCGGCGGGTTCTCACCCGGCCGTTCTCAGCGGTCACAGCGTGGCCCTCCGGCCCGGCTACCAACCTGGACACTCTCCCCCAGGAACGTCCATCCGCCAGTGTGCCCAGGCCAGCTGAAGGTTCGCTGAGCCAATCCTGAAAGCGGGATGAGCGCCTGGGCCGGCCAAGGCGGATGACCCTCAGCCCGGAACCTCAGCCCGGGATCAGGCCATCCTCCGCGAGCAGGCCACGCACGTCGTCCATGCTGGCGTCGGAGTACGGGAGGATCACGTCCGACGCTTCCAACGAATCCGCCGGCACCGGTGTTCCCGCGGCCCGGACCCGCGCCAGCATCTCGGTCAGGACGGGCCGGAAGGCGTCCTCGTCACCGGCGTTCACGGCCGCCTCCAGCCTGGCGTCCAGCTCGTTCAGCTCGCTGGTCAGGCTGTCGTCCACGTCCAGCTGGCCCTCGCCGAGGATCCGGACGATCATGACCCCTCACCGGCCTGGGGCTGGTCGGCAGCCCGGCCGGCCTGGCCGTTGCCCGCGGTGCCGCCCGCTCCCGACGCGGAGCCCTCGATCTCCCGGGGCGCCTCGCCCTGGTCCAGCTCGCCCTTGAGCCGGGCCAGCTCCCGGTCCACGTCGTGGCTCGCACCCATCGAGTCCAGCTCACGCTGGATGTCGTCGTTCGGCTGCGAGGTCACGTCGTCCAGGGCCCCGGAGGCCATCAGCTCGTCGATAGCACCGGCCCGGGCCTGCATCTGCGCCGTCTTGTCCTGGGCCCGCTGCACCGCCATGCCCACGTCACCCATCTCCTCGGAGATGCCGGTCACGGCCTCGCCGATCCTGGTCTGGGCCTCGGCGGCGGTGTACGTGGCCTTGATGGTCTCCTTCTGCGTGCGGAAGGCTTCCACCTTGGACTGGAGCCGCTGCGACGCGGCGGTCAGCTTCTCCTCGTCCGCCTGCAGCGTCTGGTACTGCGTCTGCAGGTCGGTCAGCTGGGTCTGCAGGGCCGACTTGCGGGTCAGCGCCTCACGGGCGAGGTCTTCCCGCCCGGCGCCGAGCGCCGACCGGGCCTGGCCGTCCAGCTTGTTCTGCTGCTGCTGCAAGGTGTTCATCTGGAGCTCAACCCGCTTGCGCGACGTGGCCACGTCGGCGACACCCCGGCGGACCTGCGTCAGCATCTCCAGCTGGCGCTGGTAGGAGTAGTCCAGGGTCTCGCGTGGATCTTCCAGCCGGTCCAGCTGCTTATTAGCCTTGGCCTTGAAGATCAGTGATACCCGCTTCACCACGCTCATCGGCGCGACCATCCCCTCATCGTGTAACGCTGCCGCCAGCCACCTGCGGCGCACTAGCCGGCACCCCCCGTGCTGTGGCCGCCACGCCTGCAGGCTGGTGGCACACAGCCTACGCGGTCAAACAGGGCGCAGCCATCACGGCGGGAAGGCTCGCGCTCTGGTGATCCGCGGCGTTCGTCCCGGTAGGCTGGCACCGTGTTCAGACGACGTAGCACGGCCACCCCGGACGCCCCGGCCGAGGGCACCCCGGACGCTTCAGCAGCCGATCAGGCCGACCGGGCCCGCGCTTCGCTGACGGCGGGCAAGGGCCGGCCGACTCCCAAGCGCAGCGAGGCGGAACGCCGCCGCCGGTACAACGCCCCGGGTGACCGGAAAGAGGCGCTGCGCCAGTCGAAGACCAGGGACCGCTCGACGCGGGCCCGCAAGGCCGAGGCCATGCGGCGCGGCGAGGAGTGGGCGCTGCCCGCCAAGGACAAGGGCCCGGTCCGGGCGCTGGCCCGCGACTACGTGGACTCGCGGCGGCGGGTCAGCGAGTTCTACATGTACGGCCTGGTCGTCCTGCTGTTCCTGCTGTTCCTGCACAACCCCGTGGTGCAGACGGTGCTGCCCGTGCTGCTGATCGTCATGGTGCTGATCATGGTCGTCGAGGGGTACCTCGTCGGCCGCAAGGTCACGGCGATGGCCGCGGAGCGCTTCCCGGGGAGAGCACCCGGGGGATCAAGATCTACGCGGCCATGCGGTCCCTGCAGATCCGCAAGCTGCGTTTCCCCAAGCCGAGGGTGAAGCCGGGCGCCACCGTCTGAGGCGCACTGCGGGTGCCCGGGCCCCTCGCGGGCCGGCGGTGGCGTTGCCCTAGGGTCGTGCGCTATGGAACATCGTCACCTGGGGCGAAGTGGCCTCAAAGTCAGTGAGATCGCCTACGGGAACTGGATTACGCACGGTTCCCAGGTCGAGGAGGACGCCGCCCGGGCGTGTGTCGCGGCGGCCCTGGACGAGGGCATCACCACGTTCGACACGGCGGACGTCTACGCCGGGACCCGGGCCGAGGAAGTCCTCGGCCGCGCGCTGCACGGAGTCCGGCGAGAGTCGGTCGAGATCGCCACCAAGGTCTTCTGGCCGACCGGCGGCGGCCCCAACGACCGCGGCCTGTCCCGCAAGCACATCATCGAGTCGGTGCACGGGTCGCTGCGCCGGCTGCAGACCGACTACCTGGACCTCTACCAGGCCCACCGCTACGACCACGACACCCCGCTGCCGGAGACCCTGCGCGCCTTCGAGGACCTGGTCCGCCAGGGCAAGGTGCTGTACGTGGGCGTCTCCGAGTGGCGGGCCGAGGAGATCGCCGCCGCGGTGCGGATCGCCGGCGAGATGGGCTTCGACCGGATCGTCTCCAACCAGCCGCAGTACAACATGATCTGGCGGGTGATCGAGTCCGAGGTGGTCCCCCTGTCCGAGAAGGAGGGGATCGGCCAGATCGTCTTCTCCCCCATCGCCCAGGGCATCCTGACCGGCAAGTACCGCCCGGGCGAGCCGCTGCCCGCCGAGTCCCGGGCCACCGACCCGAGCGGGTCCGGGTTCATCAAGCGCTTCCTCCACGACGACCTGCTCACCCGGGTGGCCGCCCTCCAGCCGATCGCCGAGGAGGCTGGCCTGTCCATGGCCCAGCTGGCCGTGGCCTGGGTGCTGCAGAACCCCAACGTGTCGGCGGCGATCATCGGCGCGACCCGGCCGGAGCAGGTCCGGGAGAACGTCAAGGCCTCGGGGATCCGGCTCGACCCGGAGGTGCTCCGGCGCATCGACGACGTGCTCGGGGACGCGATCCGGCGCGACCCGGCCCTCACCCAGAGCCCCGAGCACCGGCCCTGCTCGTCCGGGGGGCGACCCCCCTGGACCCCCGCTCGCCGCTTCGCGCCGAACGCCGGGTCGGCGAGCACCCGCCTGCGGCGGGCCCCGCCTCCCGGCGCATGCGCGGGTTACGGTCTCCTGGACCTCGCTCGCTGGCCGCCGGACTCACTCCTACTCTTCCCGCAGGCTCATCGGGCCGTACTCGACCCTGGTCTCCTCGAGCAGGGACACCTGGTCCACGCCGCCCGCCAGGAGCTCACGCCAGTTCTCGCCGAGCCAGCTCTCCGCGTCGCCCTGGCTGGCGAACGTTTCCCTCGGCACCCCACGGGACGGCACCGCAGCCCCGTCCGCCGTTTCGAACTGCCAGGTCCAGGCCATGTCCTCGCCGCCTCCTTAGTACGCGGTAAGCGACAGTAGCCCACCCGGGGCGGCCGCCGCGCCGCCGCCCAGGCCCCCGGGCGGCCACGGGCCGGGAACGGGATAGCGGACGCCGATTGCCTGGATAGGTGATATGTGGTGTCCTATCCGAGACGGGGCATGGGTCGCATATGGGCCCACCCTGCAGAACGGCAGCAGACGCGGCCGGGAAACTGTTAAGTTCTATGGGCAGCCCTGAGCCGGGCGCCGCGGCACGTGTCCCCCTGGCTCAGCCCCGGGAGCAAGGTGGTGACGACATGGCGCGCGTTGTCGTCGTTGGTGATCTGATGACCGACACGGTCGCTCACGCAGCCCTTCCGCTAGCGAAGGGCAGTGACACACCGGCTACGGTCAGCATGCACGGTGGTGGCTCAGGCGCGAACATCGCGGCCTGGCTGGCCGCGGACGGTGGCGAGGTAGCCTTCGTCGGCCGCCGCGGCGCGGACATCGCCGGCCGGAACCGGGACATGGAACTGATGGGCTACGGCGTAGACGCCCGGCTGGTCATGGATCCGGACCGGCCCACCGGGACCTGCGTGGTCATGGTTACCCACAAGGGCGACCACACGATGATGTCGGACCCCGGCGCGAACGCCGCGCTGCACCCCGACGACCTGCCCAAGGACCTGTTCGCGCCCGGCGCCCATCTGCACATGTCCGGTTACACGATGCTGAACGAGGGATCCAGGGCCGCGGCCCTGGCCGCGTTCGGCCATGCGGGCCGGGCCGGCATGACGATCTCGGTGGACGGCGCCTCGTCCGCGCCGCTGGAGCGGGTCGGGGCCGAGCCGTTCCTCGAGATGACCAACGGGGTAACCCTGCTGATCGTCAACGCGGACCAGGCGGCCGTGCTCACCGGCCGGGAGGACCCTGAGTCCGCGGCGCACGTGCTGACCGCCTGGTATCCCGAGGTCGTGGTGAAGCTAGGGGCCGACGGGGCGCTGTACGCGAACGGCCGTCCCGAGCCGGTCCGGTCCCTGGCCCTGCCGGTCGAGACGTTCGTGGACGGGACCGGGGCCGGGGACGCCTTCTGCGCCGGTTTCCTCCCCGCCTGGCTGGACAAGAAGCCGCCGCTCGAGGCGCTGGGCAGCGGATGCCGCCTGGCCGCGAACGCGCTCGGACTGGTCGGTGCCCGGCCCGCTCTCTGAGTCCGGCCAGCGAGCCGCCTTCCTGGACGGGCTCTTTTCCCTGGAGGGCCGGGTCGCCCTCGTGACCGGGGGCAGTTCCGGGATCGGTCATGCGATGGCCCGCGCCCTGGCCCTGGCCGGCGCCCGGGTCGTCCTGCTGGCGCGCGGTAAAAACGGCCTCGCCGACGCCGCGGCGGCCATCCAGTCAGCGGGCGGGACGGCCGCCTGGGTCCAGGCCGATCTCGCCGACCCGGCCGCCGCCCAGCGCGCGGCCGAGGAGACCGTGGCCCGGTACGGGGAACCGGACATCCTGGTCAACGCGGCCGGCGCCAACCCGCGCCCGCCGCTCGGCGAGCAGACCCTGGAGCAGTGGGCCGAGGTGATGGCGGTGAACCTGACCGCCCCGTTCGTGCTCGGCCAGCGCTTCGGGCCTGCGATGGCCCGGCGCGGCTGGGGGCGGATCGTCAACGTCGCCTCTCAGCAGGCGGTCCGGGCGTTCGGCAACAGCGGCGGTTACGGTGCGTCCAAGGCAGGCCTGGCCGGGCTGACCCGGTCCCAGTCCGAGGCCTGGGCCGGGAGCGGCGTGTGCTGCAACGCGATCACGCCCGGATTCGTGGCCACCCCGCTCACCGAGGCGGTGGCCAGCGACCCGGTACGCTCCGCGGCCCTGGCCGCCCGCACCATGATCGGCCGTAACGGCGAGACCGCCGACTTCGAGGGCGTGGCCGTGTTCCTCGCCAGCCGGGCCAGCGACTACGTCACCGGCCAGCTCATCTTCGTGGACGGTGGCTTCTCCGTTACCTAGGGCCGTAGCTGACCACGTCGCCCCGCAGGTCGTGACGCACGCCGGTCGATGCCCTTCGCGCGTGGTGCTGCTGACGGCCGCGATCGGCGGCCCGGAAAACGGATCGACCGCTTTGCGGAGTCCTGGCATAGTGGCCCGCTATGCCGAACCTCGAGCTTGTCACCCGCGCGGACGTGCAGCTCATGCAGGGTCTGGCGCAGCGGGTCACCGCCATCCGGCTGGACCTGGTGAACGGCGAAGCGACGTTCGGCGAGCTGGCCTGGAACTGGGGTAAGGGGCACGCCAGTGACGGCGCGAGCTGGCGGCGCCTGCTGTGGTTTTCTGCCGGAGATCTCGTGGCGTGGGGCTGGGCCTTTCTTCCGCACCAGGTCAGGCGAGCGACGGGTCGGTGAGGATGTCACCGGCGCCTCTCTGGTGTATCAGGTCCATCCCGGCCACCCCGGGCTGGTTGACGAGGTGATCGACTGGTACGACAGTACGCGGCGGACATCGAGCGTACGTGAGCCCGAGCGCCGCCGATGAGTTCGCCCGGAAGCGATGCAGCGCACGCTATGAGACCGACCTGGCCTCGCTCGGCGACGCCGGTCCTGGACCCAGCTCAACGAGCGTGACCTCATCGCCGTGGAACAGCCGTACTGCCACACGATTCCGGTTCCGCACCGCCGGCGAGGCCGCGCCTAAGGCTGCGGTCCAGGCCCACCTGCACGCCTGCGCTCCCTCGAAATACACCGCAGAGGTTACGAGTGTCCGGCAGACGGCGGCGTATCGCGGCGACCTGCACATCCTCGTGCAGGCGCCGACGGGACGATGGCATCCTCGACGATCATGTGGCTCGACGAAGCGAACAAGACCGCTGAGTTCGAGCCGTCGGGACCATCCGGCTACCGGCGTCTGGGGCTGGCACGCGATGCTGCTGCACCGATGCATCTGGCGCGCGGCCGGGGCCACTCATATGACGTCGCCTGCCGGCGCCGCATCCCCAGGCGCGCGCTGTACTACAGCGTCGGATTCCGAGTTGTCGCGACGCGCCGCTCATCAAAACCAGACCGCGCTGAAGAGTCGTCGTTCTCGTCGCAGTCAGGCCGCGATGAGCTGGCTGGCCGCCCGGTGTCTGGGCTGCCGTGACCTGCGGTCAGCCTGACCGAGGGAGCCGGAAGCCCCAGTTCAGCATCCGCGCGGCATCCTGCGCGCCCGCCGCCGTGCCGGTGGCCGGACTGTGCAGCACGACCCCGATCAGCACCCGGCCGTTCCTGACCGCCTCGAACAACAGGCAGTGGCCAGCCTTGTCGGTGTAACCGTCCTTGATCCCTACGGCCCCCCGGTACGAGCCGATCAGATCGTCGGTGTTGTCCCACCAGTAGCTGTGATGACCCCGCCCCTTCGCCAGGTGATAGAAGGACCGGTCCACGACGGACCGGAAAGCCGGGTACCGCATGGCCGCGAGGCCGAGCCTGAGCAGGTCGGACGGCGTGGAGTACGTCGAGGTCTCGGTGGGGTAGGGCAGGCCGTCTGGTGAGGTGAAGTGGGTGTGCGCCATACCCAGCTGGGCCGCGGTCGCGTTCATCCGCGCCAGGAAGGCATCCAGGCCAGGCCCGTAGGCGTTCGCGAGGGTGTACGCCGCATCCGCCCCCGAGGGCAGCAGCAGGGCCTCCAGCAGCTCCCGCGCCGTCAGCACGTCCCGCGGGCGCAGCGCTGCCGTCTCGCCCCCGTACTTCCAGGCGTAGGTGACCGCGGCCTTCGGCACCCGGATCTCCCGGCCCAGGTCGCCGCTCTTCAGCACCAGCAGGGCCGTCATCACCTTGGTCACGCTCGCCATCGGCCGCTGCGTGTTCACCTCGCGGCCCCACAGGATCTGGCCGGTGGCCGCGTCGGCCAGCACCGCGCCCTTGGCCTTCACCCCGCGCGGCGCGCCGGTCACCTTGATCGCCCGGCGGACGGCCGGGCGGGCGCGCTGGGCGGGACGGGGAAGGCATGGCCGGGACCCTCGTCCCGGCCCCCGCCACAGCTGGCCGGGGCGCGGACGGGGCCTGGGCCGCGACTGTGGGCGCGCACGCCACTACGCCGCCGACCATGGCGGCGGCAGCGGCCAGCCCGGCGATCCGTGCCCTCAAGTGCATGACAGCTAATGTTCCCACTCGCGCCCAGATACCGCGCGTTCGCTTCCCAACAGGACACCGGCCGGGCCACCGTCGAATACCACGCAATGACCGTTAGAGAACGAAACCGGATCAGGCCTAGGGTACCGGTCCACGCGCCGCCCGCCCGCGGACGATCATGGCGTACGCGCCACGCCAGCGGCATTGGACTCCTCTGTCACCGCCAGGCGGCACAATGGCGGACATGGCACGACGCACCGCGACACCCCCGCCGCCCGAGGACTTCGAGGAAAACATCGTCGATATCGATGTTGCCGAGGAGATGCGGGGCAGCTATCTCGAGTACGCCTACTCCGTCATCTACCAGCGGGCCCTGCCCGACGCCCGGGACGGGCTGAAGCCGGTCCAGCGCCGGATCCTGTACCAGATGAACGAGATGGGCCTGCGGCCCGACCGCGGCCACGTCAAGTCCGCCCGGGTGGTCGGCGAGGTCATGGGCCGCCTGCACCCGCACGGCGACAGCGCGATCTACGACGCGCTGGTCCGGATGGCCCAGCCGTGGGCGATGCGGCTGCCGCTGGTCGACGGGCACGGCAACTTCGGCTCGCCCGGCGGGGACGACTCCCCGGCCGCGATGCGGTACACCGAGGCCCGGCTGACCGCCGCGGCCATGGAGATGGTGGCCTCGATCGACGAGGACACCGTCGACTTCCAGCCGAACTACGACGGCACCGAGACCCAGCCCGAGGTGCTGCCCGCGGGCCTGCCGAACCTGCTGGTGAACGGCACCGCCGGGATCGCGGTGGGGATGGCCACCAACATGGCCCCGCACAACCTCGGCGAGGTGATCGCCGCGGCCCGGCACCTCATCGCCAGCCCCGAGGCCAGCCTGGACGAGCTGATGCGCTACGTACCCGGGCCTGACCTGCCGACCGGCGGCAAGATCGTCGGCCTGGACGGGATCAGGGAGGCGTACGAGACCGGGCGCGGGATCTTCCGCACCCGGGCCACCGCCCGGGTCGAGAAGATCACGCCGCGCCGCGACGGCATCGTGGTCACCGAACTGCCGTACGGCGTCGGCCCGGAGAAGGTGATCTCCCGGATCAAGGACCTGGTGCAGGCCAAGAAGCTGGCCGGGATCGCCGACCTGAAGGACCTGACCGACCGGCACCGCGGGCTGCACCTGGTCATCGAGATCCGCGGCGGGTTCCATCCCGAGGCCATCCTCGACGAGCTGTACCGGCTGACGCCGATGGAAGAGACGTTCGGCATCAACAACGTCGCCCTGGTGGACGGGCAGCCCCGGGTCCTCGGCCTCCGTGAGCTGCTGAGCATCTACGTCGACCACCGCATCGACGTGGTCCGGCGGCGCTGTGAGTTCCGCCGGCGCAAGCGCGCGGACCGGCTGCACCTGGTGGACGGGCTGCTCGTCGCGCTGCTCAACATCGACGAGGTCATCCAGGTCATCCGGGCCAGCGACGACTCCGCGCAGGCCAAGGAACGGCTCATGTCCGTCTTCGACCTGTCCGAGATCCAGGCCCAGTACATCCTGGACACGCCGCTGCGCCGCCTGACCCGCTACGACCGGCTGGAGCTGGAGCGTGAGCGGGAGACCCTGCAGCGGGAGATCGCCGAGCTGACCGCGATCCTGGAGTCGGAGACGAAGCTCCGCGAGCTGGTCTCCAGTGAGCTGGGCGACGTCGCCAAGCGGTTCGCCAGCCCGCGGCGCACCGTGCTGCTGGAAGGCAGCGGCAAGGCCCGGACGGCGGCGGTCCCGCTCGAGGTGGCCGACGACCCGTGCCTGGTCCTGCTGTCGTCCGCCGGGCTCATCGCCCGTACCGCGACCCGGCCTCCCGGCGACCCGGCGGCCGGTGACGCCGACGGCACCCTGGAATCAGCCGCCCGGGACGCTAGCCGGGACGCGGCGCGGCGGCCGCCGCTGGTCCCGCGCGCAGCCCACGACGTGATCGTCGCGACCGCGGCGACCACCGCCCGGGGGACCACGGCCGTGGTCACCTCCCAGGGCCGGCTGATCCGGATCGGCGTGCTGGAGATCCCGGCCCTGCCGCCCAGCGCCCACTCCCCCGCGCTGGCCGGCGGCGCGCCGATCGCCGAGTTCGTGTCCCTCGGGGCGGGTGAGACCGTGGTCGGGCTGGCCGCGCCGGAGGGGTCGCCGGGCGGGCTCGCCCTCGGCACCGCGAGCGGCGTGGTCAAGCGGGTCGCGCCCGACTACCCGGCCAACGCCACGGAGTTCGAGGTCATCTCGCTGAAGGAGGACGACCGGGTGGTGGGTGCGGTCCAGTTGACCAGCGAGGACAGCGACCTGGTGTTCATCACGACCGACGCCCAGCTGCTCCGGTTCCAGGCCGCGGCGGTCCGCCCGCAAGGGCGCGCGGCCGGCGGGATGGCCGGGATCCGGCTCTCGGCCGGGGCGGCCGTCGTCTGGTTCGGCGCGGTACCGGATCCGGCGGCCGGCTCCGGGACTGGCCCGGGCGCGGCAGGCGGCGGGGATGGGGACGCGGTCGTGGTCACCGTGGCCGGGAGCAGCCGTGCGCTGCCCGGGACCGCCGCCGCTACCGTCAAGGTGACCCCGTTCCAGGAGTACCCGGCCAAGGGACGGGCCACTGGCGGCGTGCGCTGCCATCGGTTCCTCAAGGGCGAGGACATCCTGGTGCTCGCCTGGGCGGGCCCGGCACCGGCCCGGGCCGCGACCGACGCTGGCGTCCCGGTCTACCTGCCCGACGCGGACGGCCGCCGGGACGGCTCCGGGGAGCGCATCCGCCAGGGACTGGCCGCCCTGGGCGGAACCGCACCGCCCCGCTAGCCGCGAGAAGGGCCGCGCCGCCACCAGGCGCTCCTGCCTCGAGGCGGGCTGCTACGAGACGGGCTCCCTGAGGCGGGGGGACGTGGCCGGGGGGCGGGTTAGGAGGCGGGCGGGCTGGACTGGGCGACGGGACGGCTGACCGCCGCGGCCAGCGTGGTCAGCAACTCGCGGGGCCCGGCGTAGGGCGGGTCACCGAACTGCCACCACCGGGCGAGCTGCAGGCCACGGGTCCCGGGATAGAAGGCCTCGTCGCCGAAGCACCCGGCCCGGGCCAGCGCGGCCAGGTCCTCGTCGTCCCCGGCTAACGTGACCACGAACGCCGCAGCGTCCAGGAGCGCCGCCGCACATCTCGCGGTCCGGATCGGGTCGTTGCCTGCCCGGACCAGCCGCCAGGCGGCCTGGGCGCGGAGGAACTCCGCTAGGAGAATCTGTCTAGTCACTCTGAGTATCGTACTCTTTACGAAAGGTAATTAGGGCGACCGCCCCGCCGGAGCCTGCGGGCGACAGTGGAATCCGCGTCAGCGCTGGGAGCGACCCGTGCGGGACCACATGGGACCGAATGCGCACGGGTGATCAGAGGCGCCAGCCACGCTGGCGCGGAGGCGGTGAGCAAGGCACCCCCGGCACGCCGGCGCGGCGGTCAGGCGTCGATGCGGGACAGGTCCAGCTCGGCCGCGCCGCCCACGATGAACTCCCGGCGGGGTCCCACCTCGCTACCCATCAGCAGGTCGAAGATCCCGCCCGCGGCGGCCGCGTCCTCGATCCGGATCCGGCGCAGCGTCCGGTGCCGCGGGTCCATGGTGGTCTCGGCCAGCTGCCCGGCGTCCATCTCACCGAGGCCCTTGTACCGCTGGATGGGCTCTTTCCAGCGCTGGCCCCGCTTCTCCATCTCGAGCAGCCGGCGGTGCAGCTCGCCGTCGGAGTAGGTGTAGTTGTACTTCTGCTGGCCCTTGCGGGGGTTGGACAGCTCGATCCGGTGCAGCGGCGGCACCGCGGCGAACACCCGCCCCGCGTCCAGCATCGGCCGCAGGTACTTGTGGAACAGGGTGAGCAGCAGGGTGCGGATGTGCGCCCCGTCCACGTCAGCGTCCGACATGAAGATAACCCGCTGGTAGCGGGCCGCGTCCAGGTCGAAGGAGGCGCCGGAACCGGCCCCGATGACCTGGATGATGGAGGCGCACTCGGCGTTCTTGAGCATGTCGGCCAGGGACGCCTTCTGCACGTTGAGGATCTTGCCCCGGATGGGCAGCAGAGCCTGGAACTCGGAGTTGCGGGCCAGCTTCGCCGTGCCCAGCGCGGAGTCGCCCTCGACGATGAACAGTTCGCTGCGGTCGTCGGCGCTGCGGCAGTCCACCAGCTTGGCGGGTAGCGCCGAGGTCGCGAGCACGGACTTGCGCCGCTGGTTGTCCCGGTGCTCACGGGCGGCGATCCGGGCCTTGGTGGCCGCGGCCACCTTCTCCAGCACCGCCCGGGCCTGCTGCTTGCCCGCCCGGCTCCGGGCCTCGAACACGCCCGTCAGCTCGGCCGCCACCACGTCGGAGACGATCCGGGACGCGGCCGGGGTGCCGAGCACCTCCTTGGTCTGGCCCTCGAACTGCGGCTCGGGCAGCCGGACCCCGATCACCGCGGTGAGCCCCTCCAGGGCGTCTTCCGTCTGATGGCCGGCTCATCGCCGTTCTTCTGCAGCCGGGCCGCGCGCAGCTGCTCGTTCAGCGTCTTGACCAGGGCCCGCTCGAACCCGGTGACGTGCGTCCCGCCCTTGGGGGTGGCGATCACGTTGACGAACGACACGGTCTTGGTGTCGTACCCGGTGCTCCACTGCAGGGCCACGTCAACCTGCAGTTCACGCTCCACGTCCATGGGGGTCATGTGGCCCTGCTCGTCGAGCACCGGCACCGTCTCGGTGAACTGGCGGGCGCCGGTCAGCCGCAGCACGTCGGTCAGCGCCGTACCCGGCGACAGGTACTCGCAGAACTCGCTGATTCCCCCGTCGAAGCGGAACTCGGCTTCTTTTTCCGCGCCAGAGCCTGCTTTCCCGACGCCGGGACCCGCCGCGGGCCGGTCCTCCGCCGTCTCGGCTCCGCCGACCGAGTCGGAGTCGGGGTCAGACCGCCGGCTCCCGTCCGGGCGGTCGTCGCGGATCCGGATCGTCAGGCCGGGAACGAGGTAGGCGGTCTGCCGGGCCCGGTCGACCAGGGCCTCGAAGCTCCACTCCGCGTCCTTGGTGAACACCTGCCGGTCTGGCCAGAACCGGATCCTGGTGCCGGTCACCTTCCGGGCCACCTTGCGGGCCTGGCGCAGGCCCTTGCCCCGGGTGAAGGACGCCCGCGGGCCCTCGGCGGCGAACTCGCCGGGCACGCCGCGGCGGAAGGAGGCGGCCCACTCATGCCCCTCCCGGTCGACCTCGACGTCCAGCCGGGCCGACAGCGCGTTCACCACCGAGGCGCCGACACCGTGCAGGCCACCGGAGGCGGTGTAGGAGCCGCCGCCGAACTTGCCCCCGGCATGCAGCCTGGTCATCACCAGCTCGACGCCGGTCAGCCCGGACTTGGGCTCCACGTCTACCGGGATGCCGCGCCCGTTGTCCCGGACCTCGGCCGACATGTCCGGATGGAGCACGACGTCGATGGAGGTGCAGTGCCCGCCCAGCGCCTCGTCCACCGAGTTGTCGAAGATCTCCCACAAGCAGTGCATCAGCCCGCGGCCGTCGGTGGACCCGATGTACATCCCGGGCCGCTTGCGGACCGCCTCGAGGCCTTCCAGGACCGAGAGGTGACGGGCGGTGTAGGCGTCCCCGGCGGGGACGGACGCCAGCGGGGCCGAGGCCCGGGCCCGGCTGGCCGCCGCGGGGCGGCGGGCGCGCGGGGCGGCCCGCTACTGGGCCGTCAGTGTCGGCGCGGACGGCGGTCACGTGCTTCTCCTCGGTCGGGGACGGGCGTGGGGCGAATTGGGGCGGACTTCGGCAGACTAGCCGCCGGGTCTGACTACCCGGGGAAGCCACGCCGCGGACATACCCGGCTACCTGGGACAACGTGATCCCGCTACAGTGAGCTGGCGAGGACAACTGCCATCCTCCCATGGTGGGCGTTCGCTTTGGGCGTACGCCGCATCCACACGGGAAGGCACTGGCCTGGCAGAGTGTTACACAGCACGTAGGGCAGAGCCCGCCGGCCGACTGACCGGCGGCACGACGCGAGGGAGGCGACATGACCGGAGCTCTCGCACCAAGCAGGCCCCTGAATGCGATGGACCTGTGCGACCGGTGTGGTGCCCAGGCGTACGTACGCGTTGTGCTCCCCGACTCTGGGGAGTTGCTGTTCTGCGCCCATCACAGCCGTCAACATCTTGAGGCGCTCGCGAAGCTGGGTGCCGAGATTCAGGACGAGACAGAACGGCTGTCATCGGGCGGGGCACGGCACGAAGGGTAGTCAGGGTCGCGACCCGCGGGCCTAGTCCTCGCCCACGGGCCGCACGCACTACCGGCCTGACGGCGGCACCGGCAGCGTAGCCGGGTCGCGTCTGGGCCCGCCGGCCAGATTCCCGCTGATCTCGCGCGCTGATCAAGCGCATGAACTTACCTAACGAACGGCGGGCGCCGGCCAGGATATCCTGGCCGGCGCCCGCCGTTCGTTATCGGATATTTCAGTCGAGGTAGTCGCGAAGGACCTGGGACCGCGACGGGTGGCGCAGCTTGGACATGGTCTTCGACTCGATCTGCCGGATGCGCTCACGCGTCACGCCGTAGACCTTGCCGATCTCGTCCAGGGTCTTGGGCTGGCCATCGGTCAGGCCGAAGCGCATGGAGACCACGCCGGCCTCCCGCTCGGACAGGGTGTCGAGCACCGAGTGCAGCTGCTCCTGGAGCAGGGTGAAGCTGACCGCCTCACCGGGCTGGATCGCCTCGGAGTCCTCGATCAGGTCACCGAACTCGCTGTCGCCGTCCTCGCCGAGCGGGGTGTGCAGCGAGATCGGCTCCCGGC
Source organism: uncultured Actinomycetes bacterium (assembly GCA_963781085.1). GTDB lineage: Bacteria > Actinomycetota > Actinomycetes > Streptosporangiales > Streptosporangiaceae > RYN-230. The sequence continues at coordinate 97,203 of CAWAES010000033.1, read as the reverse complement.
CGTACTTCTGCACCTCGATGACCTTCTCGGGGGTCATGTCGAGCTCGGCGGCCAGCTCCTCGGGAGTCGGCTCGCGGCCCAGGTCCTGCAGCATCTGCCGCTGCACCCGGGCCAGCTTGTTGATGACCTCGACCATGTGCACCGGGATGCGGATGGTGCGGGCCTGGTCGGCCATGGCCCGGGTGATGGCCTGGCGGATCCACCAGGTGGCGTACGTGGAGAACTTGTAGCCCTTGGTGTAGTCGAACTTCTCGACCGCGCGGATCAGGCCCAGGTTGCCCTCCTGGATCAGGTCCAGGAACAGCATGCCGCGGCCGGTGTACCGCTTGGCCAGCGAGACGACCAGGCGCAGGTTGGCCTCGAGGAGGTGGTTCTTGGCCCGGCGGCCGTCCTCGGCGATCCACTCCATGTCCAGCCGCGCGGCGGCCTCCCCGCCGTCCATGCCCTCGGCGAGCTTCTCCTCGGCGAACAGCCCGGCCTCGATGCGCTTGGCCAGTTCGACTTCCTGCTCCGCGTTGAGCAGCGGCACCTTGCCGATCTGCTTCAGGTAGTCCTTGACCGGGTCCGCGGTCGCGCCCGCCGACGCCACCTGGGCGGCAGGCAGGTCGTCGTCGTCGTCCCCGTAGACGAAAGCCTCTTCCTCGGCCGGCTTGGCGGCCACCTCGGCCACCACCGTGGCTGCGGCCGGGACACCGGGGGCAGCGCCCGCCGGCTGGCCCGCTGGGCCCCCCTCCGCAGCCGCGTTACCGGCGGGCGAGTCGTCGTCCTCGTCGGCCGGCTCTTCGTCGGCTACCTCGTCGTCCGCCTCGACCACGTTGACCTCGACCTCAAGGTCGACGTCCAGGTTCTCGAGTTCGGCCGCGTCAACATCCTCGGCCAGATCCACGTCACCGGGATCTACGTCCGCGTCTAGTTCCACCACGTCTGTCAGGTCTGTCACCTCCGCCAGGCCAACCGCGTCACTACCAGCCGCGGCCAGGTCCGGATCCTCACTCACAATGCCTGAACCCCCCTGGCCGCCCGGTGCCGAGCCGTTGCCGGATCGGCCGGCGGCCTTCCGCGCCTCGCCTCGGCCACCAGAGTTCTTGTTACGCCGCCGGGAACTGGCGGCGTCCTCACGCTCCGGCGACGCCGGAGCTTCCTGCGCTCGAGCCTCCTGTGCGGGGGCTGTTCCGTTCGTCTCCACGAGCGTCACCGCTCGGTCTGCCCGCGAACTGGCGGGATCTGCAGATCCAGGACGCTGGGAAGCCTGCGCCCCTCGGCCCTGGCCCTCCGGGCCTGGCTGCCTCCGCGCCGCGGAGCGCGCCGCGCTTGCCACCGCGGTCACCCCTTCCTTCGCTGGACGGCGGCCTGCCGAGCCGCGCACGACACCTGACTGCACGAACTGGCAGGCGACACGGACACCTCTCCTGCGATCATGATCGGGAAAATGGACCCTACCTCGTGCAACCCGCTGCTGGGACCAAGCCGGAAACCCCATCCGGGCCGCATGACCCCACGGCCCCGACAGGACCAGCTCCCGCTCACCACCTTAGGCGGAGTCTGCGGGTGGCTCGAACCGCTGCCGCGGCTGGTGGCGCGGCGCAGCTCCTGGCTATTGGGCGCATGCCCAGGTCAGCCTGGCCCTTTCTCATGCCTTACCCCTCCGTGCGGCGGGAATGACACCACCAGGCGGGCGCTGCGGCGCTGGGCCGTCCCGCCGGGGCACGTGCAGCACGAGGACCGTGACGTCGTCGTCCTGCTCGTAGCCAGTCAGCATCCGGTCAACGAGATACTCCAGCAACCTGGCCGGGTCTTCGACCATTCCCGGCCGGGCCTGCGCCGCCACGGATACCAGCTCGTCCAGGCCTGAGTCCAGGCCGCGCCTGCGGTTCTCGACCAGGCCGTCGGAGTAGAGCACCGCCGTGGTGCCTGGCGGCAGCCGGAACACGTACTGCTGCCGCGGGCAGGCCCAGCCGAGCGGGGTGCCCGCCTCGGTGGTGTCCAGCCGCGGCGGGGCGTCCCTGGACAGCAGCAGCGGCGGCAGGTGCCCGGCGTTGCCGGCCAGGCCCTCGCCGGTGACCGGGTCCAGCACCAGGTACGCGACGGTCGTTACCTGCTCGTCCAGCTCGGTCGCGGTGAACAGCCGGTCCAGGCCGGCCAGCACAGCGGCAGGCCGCGGGTCGGTCAAGGCCAGGGCACGCAGCGCGTTGCGGACCCGGCCCATCCCGGCGGCCGCGGTCAGCCCCTTGCCCATGACGTCCCCGGTGGCGACGGCGAGCCTGCCGTCGGGCAGCCGGAACGCGTCGTACCAGTCGCCGCCGATCTCCATGTTCCGGGTGACCGGCAGGTAGCGGGCCTCCAGGACGATGCCCGGCACGCTGGGCAGCCGGTCCGGCAGCAGGCTGCGCTGCAGCGTCTCCGCCGTGGTGTGCTCGCGCTCGAACAGCGAGGCCCGCTCCAGGGCCAGCGCGCACTGCCCGGCCAGGGCCTCCAGGAAGACCCGCTCCTCCTCGGTGATCTGCCGCGGCTTGGTGAACGAGAACCGCAGCGCGCCCAGCGGGGCGCCCGCCGCGAGCAGGGGCAGCCCGACCCAGGCCCGCTCGTCGCTGTGCGCGAGGAACAGATCGACGCCGTCCAGCCCGTCGAAGTGCCGCCGCAGCGACTCGGGGTTCTCCACCAGCACCGGCCGCCGGGACGTGATGGCCAGGGTCATCACGCTCGGCGCGTCCAGCGGCATGTCGCCCGACGGGGCGCCGGGGACTTCCGGCAGCCCGAGCGGGTTGATCGTGTGCAGCTGCAGCCGCTCCCGGTCGAGCAGGGCCACCGCCGACCGCTCGGCACCGATCGCCGAGCGCCCGACCTCAGTGATCACCTCGACGACCTGGAGCACGGTCAGGGCCTCGGCCAGCATGGACGTGGCCTGCTGCAGCCGGGCAGTACGCAAGGCGGCGGCGGACAGCTGCTCGGTCAGCCGGCCGCGCATCTCCTCAGCCTCGCGCTGGCCGGTGACATCCGTGCTCGCCCCGACCCATTCAATGATCTTCCCGTCCCGCTCAATCGGGACGGCACGCACGTCGTAATGCCGGTACGACCCGGTCTTGGTGCGGACCCGGTAACGGCTGTCGAATACTTTCCCGGCCCGGACGCATTCCCGCCATTCCCGCTCCACCCGCTCGCGGTCCTCCGGGTGAATCGCGTCCAGCCAGCCATTGCCCAGGTACTCGTCCAGGCTCTGGCCGGTAATCCAGCGCCACTCAGGCGAATCCTCGGCGATCTGGCCGGTGGGCGTGGTGACCCAGACGACCTGGGCGCCCGCCTGCACCAGCGAGCGGTACCGCTCCTCGCTGCGGCGGACCGCCTCGGCCGAGTTCTGCCGGTCGGTCACGTCCACCGCGATCAGGGCCACACCGGCGATGTTCCCGTCCGGGTCGTGTGAGGGGAACCAGGAGAACGCCCACTGCCGGTCGTCGTCCTGGCCCAGGCCCGATCCAGAGGCACGGTCATCTGGCGTGGCCTGAGGCGGGCGTGGCCAGGCCGGACGTGGCCGGGCCGGGCAGCGGCCTGGTCCGGCGCGGCCTCACTGACCGGCTGGTTCGACTCGAGCAGCGGCTGGCCGTCGGCCAGCACGTGGCGCACGGCCGACTCGACCCGGGACGCGAGCGTGCCCGGCCACACCTGGGAAGGCAGCAGGCCCAGGTGCGCCTCGAGGTCGAGACCGTCGAGCCGGGCCAGGGTCTGGTTGATCCGCCGGACCCGGAGATCGGGCCCGAAGAAGGCAAAGCCGATGGGTGCCTCGCGCAGCAGGGTGGCGAGCAGGGCCGAGTCAGACACGTCCAGCCCTGACACCCGGGGCTGAGGCACGGAGGTATCAGTGCTCATCGCCGCACTCCAGTCCCGCTGCACTCCGCGCCGCTTGGGCCATGCAACGGCTCCTTCCCGCTCACCGCGGACACAAGCAGGCTAGCGGCCACGCCGCGACCAGTGAACGCACAAGCACGGCGGCAGCCAATAGATACGGCCCCTCTTGATACCGCGAACACCCACAGTGACCACGCAGGCGAGCTTCCCACATCCTAGGCGATATCGCGCGGCACCGAGGGCATCATGCTGACCTGGCCGCATTGAAAAAGAAGTGGCGGCCTGCCTGCCGCGGCCGCCGGCCACCCCGTAACCTGGCCCCGGCGCCCGGGAATTGCATTGATGATCAGATACCCGATGCCCCGAATGTCCGGCACCGCCGCTCCTGGATGCCCGTAATATCTGCCACACGCGGAAACATGGCCACCATCCGGCGCGGACGTGGCACGGTGCCGCGAGAATCTGGAAAGCTGTCCATGTGAGCCCGCAAAGCCGACGACGAGAGCCCCCCGGCGGGCCGGGCCACCCAGGCCGAGGGAAGGGGACCCGTTCGGTGCTCCCCAGTGCCGCTCCACCGAACGCGCTGTTCGCCGAGATGCTCCGGGCTGCCCGTGAGCTGCTGGCGGTGCGCAGCCCGCTGGACGCTGAGCTGATGGTGAGCGAACTGCTCGGCACCTGGTGGGGAGAACAGACGCCGCGCAACTCGCCCGGCGACGTGGAGGAACTCGTCGGCGAGGGGCTGGTGAGCTACGCCGCCCAGCAGCGCAGCCCGGCCGCGCTGGCCCTGCTGTCCGGCATCGCCTGCCTGGGCACGCCGCGCCAGGCCATGCAGGCGGAGACGGCCGCGCTGGCGCTCATGGAGCACGGTGTGGTCCGCCCGCAATGGGTCGAGCACGTGGGCGCGGTGACGGCCGGCGAGTGCTACGTGAACTCCGACATGTTCGGCGACCGCGACGAGGTCGTCTGCGTGTACAGCTACGCCGGGGAAGAGCCGCACGCCCTGGTCATGGTGGTGGACTACAACGCGGGTGGCATGCTCCGCGACGGCTGGGTGACGTCCCAGGTGGACCGGCTGCTCGAGCGTTGCCGGGCGGCCAGCGCCGAGGACGGCGGGCACCCCCCGCGGGCTACGTTCAGCCAGGTGGAAGCCCCGCAGGGCCGCCGGCTGCTGGAGACGGCCCTGGCGGTGACCGAGTCGGGCCTGGGACCGGCGCCGAGCGACTCGTTCGCGTCCTACCACGCGTTCATCCGGGCCCGGATCCGCACCCTGCCACCCGCCCGGCCAGGTCTCGGTGCCCGCAAAGGGCCTGGCCAGCCGGGGACCGGACCCGGCCCGGCGTCCTGGAGCATGGGGTCATGGACCTCGGGGCACGGGTCGGGCTGGGGCGCCGCGACCGCGCGCCGGCACGCCTGGACCCGGGATCGCCGGACCATGCTGGTGGCCGAGTTCCTGGCCTCCGACGAAGCCGAAGACCTGTCCGACACCCGGGCGGCCAGCCGCTGCGCGGACCACATCATCGACTACGGCTGCGACCGTGACTTCGGGCGGCCGTTGCGGATGAGCCCGGCGAAGGTGGCCACGTTCCTGCTCGACTGGCTGCCACGCAAGGTGCTGCTGCTGTCCGCCGAGCAGCACGCCATGCCGCACGTGCTGGCCGCGTGGGTGCGCTGGGCCGGACGGCGCCAGGGGCTGGCCGCCGGGATGATCGCCGAGACCCTGGATGCCGTCTTCGACTCGATGGGCACGTTCGCCCAGGTCTACCGGGATCCGACCGCCTTCGGGCTGGACGCGTCGCTGGTGGCCAGGCTGCTGCCGGACAACGATCTGGAGGCGCTGCCCCGGCGGGCGTTCGCGTTCCCGGTACTGCGCGGCATGTTCGGCGGCACCGACCTGACCGGGCTGGACCCGGCCGCGGAGGCGGACCGGCGGACGCTGCTGGCCGCCGACCACAACGACGCGAACGGGCGGCCGAGCGGCCCGCTGCACATCGACCGGCACCTGGCGCTGGCGGACCGCCTGTGGCGGGGTGACCCGCCCGAGCTCTGGGAGGCGGCGCAGCGGCTGCTGGACCGGGGCGAGGACCGCCACGCGGTGCTGCACACGCTGATGTACGTCATCCGGGACACCGCCGGCGATCAGGCCAGCCTGATCGCCGCGCTCCGCGACCTGCCGCCCAGCCCGGCCGGCTGACCCCGCTGGCCGGCTGATCCTGCTGGCCGGCTGATCCTGGGGCTGAGCTCGCGGGCCGGTCTGCGGCCGGACTCATCCCGGCTGGGGACCGCCCAGTTCGCGGAACGCACCGTGCAGGTCAGCCGCGGACACGGTGGTGAGATCGGCGGCGCTGGCCGCCTCGTCGAGGTCGGCCACCCGCAGGTCCCGGGCCGCGCAGGCCCGTTCGAACAGGCTGCGGGCGAACCGGCCGTTCCCCAGTTCGTCGATCTGACCGCGCGCGGCCGCCGCCTGGAAGATCTCGCCGAGAACCGGCAGCGCGTCTGGCTCGAACGAATCACCGTGCTGTTCCGCGATCACGCCAGCGATCTTGCACAGTTCGTCAGCTGAGTAGCTGGGGAACCCGATCCGCACACTGAACCGGGAGGCCAGGCCGGGGTTGCTGCGCAGGAACCGGTCCATGTCCGCGGGATAGCCGGCCAGGACGATGACCAGCCGTTCGCGGTCGTCTTCGGCCCGTTTCAGCAGCGTGGCCACGGCCTCGGACCCGTACGCGTCCCCGCCCGAATAGCCGGCGTTGTAGAGCGAGTAGGCCTCGTCGATGAACAGCACCCCGCCCAGCGCGGAGTCGATCAGCTTCCCGGTCTTGATGGCCGTGGAACCCAGATGCTCGCCGACCAGATCGGCCCGGTGCGCCTCGATCACCTCGGGACGGACCAGCAGGCCCAGGGCGGTGAAGATGCGGCCGAGGATCCTGGCCACCGTGGTCTTGCCGGTGCCGGGCGGACCGGTGAACACGAAGTGCCGGACCGGAGGCTGGCTGGACAGGCCCTGCCGCTCCCGTAGCCGGGCCACCCTCAGCTGGGCCGCGATCTCGTGGACCTGCCGCTTGACCGGCTCCAGGCCGACCAGCTCATCCAGTTCGGCGAGCGCGCTTTCCAGGGTGGGCACCTGACTGTAGCCGCGGAACCGGGCGGTGAGCTCGGCCCCGGCGCGCTCCAGGTCGGCCCCCTCCAGGGTGACCAGCTCAGCGCGGGTCGGCTCGGCGCCGTCGGCCATGATCCGGACGTCCCGGGCCCGGCCCGCCTTCTCCAGCAGGCTGCGCACGAACCGCCCGTTGCCGAGCTCGTCGGCGAGCCGGCGCCGGCCGACGTCCTCCATCATCCGCCACAGGGCGGGCCGGGCTTCGACGTCGAGGACCTCGCCGCGCTCCTCCAGGGAGAGCTCGGCCAGGGCCATCAGCTCGGCGGGCGAGTAGGTGGGGAACTTCACCCGCAGCCCGAACCGGGAATTGAGGCCGGGGTTGCTGGACAGGAACCCCTCCATCTGCTTCTCGTATCCGGCCAGGATGATGATGAGCTCGGTCCGGTCGTCCTCGGCCCGCTTCAGCAGCGCCTGGATGGCCTCGTGGCCGAACCGGTCGCCCTGCCCCTCGCTGTCGTTCACCAGGCTGTACGCCTCGTCGATGAACAGCACCCCGCCGAGCGCGCTGTTCACCAGCTCGTTGGTCTTGATCGCAGTGGCCCCGAGGTACTCGCCCACGAGATCGGCGCGCTGCGCCTCCACCACCACCGGGGTGTCGAGCAGCCCGAAGGCATAGAAGATCTTCGCGACCACGCGGGCCACCGACGTCTTCCCGGTGCCAGGCGGGCCGAGGAAGACAAAGTGCTGCATGGGCTTTTCCGCACCGTACCCCGCCATCACCCGCCGCCGCGCGGCCTCCACGGAGGCGGTGATCTGGCGGATCTGATCTTTGACCGAGGTAAGGCCGATCATGTTGTCGAGCTCGGCCATGGCCTGGGCGACCGTGATCTCCGGTGGCTGGGGCTCGCCGCCGGCCCGGTCGCGTCCAGCCGCGCCCTCGGCGGGACGCACCGAGCCCTCCGCCGTCTGCACCACCCGCGACACCTCGACGGGCCGGGACGTCCGGCCGTTACCCGCGGCCGTGGGCCGGCCTGACGACGGCCGCGCCGCCATGGCCGGTCCAGCCCGGTGCGGTGCGGCGAGCGCGCCGCTCCGGCCCTGCTGGCGGCTGAGCGCCCGCGCTTGCTGCTGCGACTTGCCCATCCGCCAGCCGATCACGGCCAGGCCCAGCAGCCAGGCGATCGCGTAGCTGATGACCGGCCGGCTAGGAGCCAGCCACCAGGCCAGCAGGCCGGGCGGCAGGGCCCAGAGCTGGGTCCAGGCCACCGTCCGGCAGGGGACATAACGACGGGACAGCAGCGGCAGGTGCGAGACAGCCACCGCCGCGCAGGGCAGCAGCAGCAACGGCACGATCCCGGAGCTGAACCGGCCGACTACCGCGGCCACGGTCACGATCGCCAGCAGGCCCCAGGCCGCGACGAATATTGACGCCACCCACGACCGGTGCTCCCGCCAGATCGCCACGGGACCGTAGACGAGGGCCGCCACCACGAACAGATCCCAGAAGCGTGCGCCCAGGCTCAGGGCCAGCACGATGATGATCAACACGGCCAGGACCAGGAGGATCTTCACTGGCAGCGATGCCGCACGGACGGCTTGGCGCACCCGCGCCAGCCCTTCCTGGGCCATTCGCCTGCCAGGCAGGGATCCGTCCTCCGGCCGCATCTCGCTCCCTCGTGCCGTTCCTTGTATAGCGCATTACCACGCGCTTACAGCGACACACAACCAGATACCGGCAGAGAATGGCCAGGCCAGATCCTGCCGGGCCGGCGCCAGCCGCGGTCCTCACCGGGCCCGCGCTCTGGCCGGGCACCGACCCTGCCAGAGTAATGGCCAGTTCGCGGGGAACGCCTTTACGGCACTCCCACGGGTGACCCCTGGAAGCTTCTGACCTGGTCGTTCATGCGGCGAGGAACTTGCTAAGTAAGACATACATGTCCCCCGCGGATCCCGTCGGGCGGCGCCAGCGGATCCCGTCGGCGCGGCGCCAGCGTCCCGCGGAGCCGGGTAGACCTCCTGGCCCCCCGGCGGGCCGTTCCGCAGAGCCGGCCGGGCGGCCCGCGATTGTCCCCCGGGGCGTTCCGGATCAGGCGTCGAGCTGGTCTACGAACGAGTACGGCGGCCAGGGACCGTTCACGTCGGCCCGGATCCCGACCTGGGCCCCGGCCAGCGCGTGCGCGGCCGCCAGGAACTCCCCGGCCCGATCGCCGCGCAGCAGGTAGGCAGCGTTGAGGATCATCTGCTCCGGACCACGCACGTAGCGCGGGTTGACGTCGGGCTGCCGCTGGGAGGCGTCGGCGATGTCCGCGAGGACCCAGTCGATCGTGTCCGCGAGCGAGCCGGCTCCGTCCTGCTGGTCGGACGGCCCGTAGATCTGGACTCCCCATTCCACCGTGTCCCGGAAGCGCGCCAGCAGGCCGGCGAACTCGCCGCGGCGCCGGGCCAGCAGGGCCCGGACCGTGTCGTCGTCGGGGTAGACGGTGGCCAGCCGGAGCGGCAAGACCGGGGTGCCGCCCGCCGCCGCCCGGGCGATGACCTGATGGTGCGCCCGGCCGACCCGCTCGATGTTGTCCAGCCCGCCCAGCAGGCTCGCCAGGGCGTCCTCGCCGAAGGCCCGCGCTTCGACTGAGCCCACCACCGCGGTCAGGCCCGCCTCGGCCACGGTGCGGACCTGCTCCCCGCCGACCCCGGCCAGGCCGGCGAACTGGTCCGGGCCGAGATCATCGGTGATGGCGTACACCCAGACCACCCGCTGGGCCGGCGGAGTGACCAGCCGGAGTGGCTCCCGGCGCGCTCGCGTCGCCGGGCCAGGGCCGGGCGTCGTCTTCACAGGCATCGCATTCCTCCTCGGGCCGGCCCCCGGCCGCGCGGTGCAGACGCCCGGTGCGCGATGCGACGCCCAGGCTCCCTGAAAGTTCACGGGCCCCCCGGGCCCATGGGCTTAACGGATTTCCGGCTCATAAAGTTCACAGCGTTGGTTTCCGGGGCGAGAGACGGGTGGTTACCGGGCGAGAGAGAGCGCCGCGCGGCGCGGGGCGGGAGGCATGCGCTCCCCGGCCGGAGCCACGACCGCCTCTCGCAGTTCCAGACTGGCCGGCCCGGGCGGGTACCGCCCGCCGAAGCGGCGGCAGATCATTGATCCGTAATCTGCTGCCGCCCTGACCAGCGCACTGCACGTGCAGCGGGACGGCGTCGATGGCGAAAGACACGGAGGCCGGATGACCGAGACCGAGGGTTACCTGGAGATCGATGGCGGCCGGGTCTGGTACCGCTCGGTCGGCGAAGGCGGGACGCCGCTGCTGTGCCTGCACGGCGGCCCCGGGTTCACCCACTACTACCTGGAGCCGCTCGAGGCCCTCGCCGACCGGCGTCAGGTGATCTTCTACGACCAGCTGGGCTGCGGGCGCTCCGACCGCCCCGTGGGTCAGGCGCTGTGGACGGTCGAGCGTTTCGTCCAGGAACTCGCGCAGGTCCGGTGCGGCGCTCGGGCTCACCCGGCTGCACCTGTTCGGCAGCTCCTGGGGTGGCATGCTGGCCATGCAGTACGTCCTGGACCGCCGTCCCGAGCTGGAAAGCCTGATCCTGTGCGGCAGCCCGGCCAGCATGATCCGCTGGGTCAGCGACTGTACGGAACTCCTGTCGGCCCAGCCCGCGGAGGTGCGCCAGGTCATCGCCGAGCACGAGGCCGCCGGATTCACCGCCTGCCCGGAGTACCAGGCGGCCATCCTCGGCTTCTACCGGGAACATGTCTGCCGCCTCAGCCCCTGGCCGGCCAGCCTGGAGCGCTCGTTCGCCGAGGCCGGCTACGAGGTGTACAACACGATGAACGGCCCGAGCGAGTTCACCGTGACCGGGACCCTGAAGACCTGGGACGTGATGGACCGGCTGGGCGAGATCGGGGTACCGACCCTGCTGGTGGGCGGCCGTTACGACGAATGCACGCCCGGCCACCTAGCGGAGATGCACCGGCGGATCCCGGGATCCCAGCTCGCCGTCATCGAGGACGCCTCGCATCTGTGCTTCACCGAGCAGCCCGCGGTGTTCAACGGTCTGGTGAACACGTTCCTGGACCGCCAGGAAGCGACCGCCCGTCAGCGGATGACGGTCAGGACGTCGCCGATCTCCGGGTCCTGGTCGCGGTGCCCGCGGCGACGGAAGGCGCGCTTCACACGTGGATGACGGTGACGCGCTGCGCTTTCGGCCGCCCCGGTTCTTCCACCAGCCTGTTCAGGTCGGCCGGGTCACTGGTCAGCACCACGACCGGGCGCTCCCGCCCGAGCGCCGTGGCCGCGACTACGGCATCGACGGAGCAGCGTTTGCCCGGCAGGCCAGTCGCGCCCAGGAGCTCGCCAGCGTGGCGGCCCAGCGCCGGGCTCACCGGCACGACGGTGATCCGGGATAGCACCCGGTGCACGGCCGCGTCACGGGGGCCGCCCCGCAATACCTCGGTCAGGGTCACCGCACTCGCCACGACCCGGGCGCGGCGGGCGATAGCGGCCTGCAGATGGGCACGCGCTCGCACGTCACCGGCAGCCAGCTTGGCGAGCCCTTCGCTGTCGAGGACGAGCGTCCCGCCCACTGCTACTGACCGTCCGGCCAGGCCGCCCGCGCCTCAGCCAGATACTCCGGGGGACCGGCCCATGCTCCGTGGCCAGCACGTCCGACAGTTCAGCGAGCAGATCCACTTCGAGTTGCCGGGCCACGGCCTCGGTCACGTACTGGCTGAACTTTCCCCGCCCGGCGCGCCGCTGGACAGCTGAGGTCAGGTCCTCCGGCATCGAGACGCTGATCTTGCGTGCCGTCCCCGCCGGTTCGACCCGCACACGTCCCCGGCCGGCGGTGTTTTCTGGGTCATCCGGAGCTCCTAGCAGGACCTGAAGGGCGAACAGGACTTCGAGGGCGCTCCCAGGACGGTCTTGCGCCTGAGCCGAAGCGGACCGTCCGGACGCTGAGTCCGGCTCCTGTGCCTCCAGCTCATGGACCCGCACGAGCAGCTCACGGAGCTGGCCGCGGAGCTGGTCCCGTTCCTCGGCGCGGGCCGGGTCTGTACTCACACGAATATGCTACCAGCGGTAGCAAGGTCATTCTGGGCGACTGAGTCCCGCGCCGGCTAGTGAGCGGGCGGGCGCAGGCTCAGGCGCGCTTCCGGTCTTCAGCCGTGCGGTTCGCCGGCCACTCCGGGCTCCGGCACTGTCCGGCTGGCCGCCACGAGGTCCTGGCCGACGACGGTCCGGTGATAGAGCACGGATCGTCCGGCCCGCCGCCGCCCGACCAGGTGGGCGTCGAACAGGATCTTGAGGTGACGGCCCACCGATCCCAGTCCCTGGCCCGTCAGCGCCACCAGCTGGGTGGTGCTCTTCGGCGTGTCCAGCAGGACGAGGACACCCGCCCGGGCCTGCCCGAGCAGCGCGGCCAGCGTGTCGGGTACGGGGGCGTGGCCGGCCTCGGCGAGCACACCCGAGCAGGGGTAGACCACCGCGTACCGGGACGGCTCGTCCCACGACGCCCAGCCCTGGCGCGGGGTGACGGGGACGAACAGCAGCTGGGCCCCGCTGATCTTCCGTGGCGGGTACTCATAGGCGTTGATCTGCAGGCGGCCATCTCCCAGCCAGCGCATGCCGGGGCGCATGTCGTTCAGGGCCGCGGCCCAGCCAGCCTGGCTCAGCTGTGCCATCCGGGCGATCACGTCGGCCTGGAGGATGCGCCGCCGTCGTGGCCAGTAGGGCAGGACACATTCCGCCCAGACCCATTCCAGAAGGTCAGCGGTACGCTGCGGCAGATCAGGCCGGTCCAGCAGCGCAGGCAGCGGACTACCGAGCGACACGGTCAGGTCCGCGAGCGCCGCCTCAGCAGGCGTCTCCCGGATCCGGGCCACCTCGTTCTCGAACGCCTCCTCACCGTCCGCAGTTGGCGTGGGGGTCAAGAAGTCCGCGATCCAGCGCCGCCCCAGGGCGCTCGGGACGAGTAGCGCGGCGACCGGGTCACCGGCCAGCCGCTCACGGTACGAGGCCAGGTGAGTGTCCAGCCATCCGCGCTCGCCCAGGTGGCCGGGCACCCCCTTGGCCAGGACTATCAGGCACGCGGTGGTCTCAGCGAGCGGGGAGAGCACGAACCGGCTGCCCGCGAGGGTGTCGGCGTTCACCTGCCACCAGCCCATGGTTTCGCCTCCCTGCGAAACATTAATCAAGCCCGGCCCGCCCGGCCAAGACTTCGGACATGCGCACGTATCGTGACCTGCTCCGGGCACCAGAGTTCAGGCCGCTCTTCCTGACCAGTGCTGTGCAGGTGGCCGCGCAGACGGTGAGCGGGCTGGCGCTGGGCACGCTGATCTTCCTGGCCACGGGCTCCGCCCTGCTCTCCGCCCTCGCCATGTTCGGCCCCTCCCTGGCCCAGCTGATCGGCGCGACGACGTTGCTGTCCGCGGCCGACCGGCTGCCACCCCGGGCCACCATGAGCACCAGCTGCCTGGCCTTCGGTCTTGGCACGGCGGCGCTGGCTCTCCCTGGCCTGCCCGTGTGGGCCGACTTCGCCATCGTGATGACCCTGGGCTTGGTCGCCTCGCTGGGTGGCGGCGTGTCCTACGGCCTGCTCAACGAGATCCTGCCCCAGGGCGGCTACCTGCTTGGCCGCTCGGTACTGAACATGTCTGTGGGCGTCATGCAGATCTGCGGGTTCGCGGTCGGCGGCGTGCTGGTGGCGGTCTTGTCACCGCGCGGCACCCTGCTGGCCGGCGCGGCCATGTACCTGGCTGCGGCGGCGCTGGCCCGATTCGGCCTGAGCCGCCGGCCCCCGCGAGCCGCCGGGCCCCCGTCGATCCGCACGACCTGGCGGAACAACGCGTGGCTGTGGTCTTCCACACCGCGCCGTTATGTCTATCTCGCGCTGTGGGTGCCCAATGGGCTCATCGTCGGCTGCGAGTCCCTCTTCGTGGCCTATGCGCCCCACCACGCCGGGCTGCTCTTCACCTTCGCCGCCCTGGGCATGCTGGCCGGGGACACCCTCGCTGGCCGGTTCGTCCCGCAGCACTGGCGGGAGTGGCTCGGCCCCCCGCTGCGCCTGCTGCTCGCCGCCCCGTACCTCATTTTTGCCCTGCACCCGGCACTGCCACTGGCTGCGGCAGCGGTCGCGCTGGCCTCAGTCGGATACTCGGCCAGCCTGCTGCTCCAGCAGCGGCTGATGGCCCTGACGCCAGATGAGCTGAGTGGGCACGCCCTGGGGCTGCACTCCTCCGGCATGCTCGCCATGCAGGGCGTCGGCGCCGTCGTCGCGGGCGTCATCGCTCAGCTGACTTCGCCCGCGACTGCCATGGCCGTGATGGCAGCGATCTCCATCACGGTCACCCTGGCCCTGGCGCCTGGCCTCGCGGCCAGACCGCAAACCGTGGCCACCCGATGACCACGCTGCCTGTTGCCGGTAAGGCAACAGGCAGCGTGGTCAGGAGAGCAATTCAATCCGGGCACGGCTCACTAGCTGCAGCCGCTGGTGGCGCCGCAGCCTTCGCAGACGTAGCAGCTGCCGGCCGGGCGCATCTTGGTGCCGCAGGTCAGGCACAGCGGGGCGTCCGCGGTGCGGCCTTGCTGCGCCTCGATCAGCTCGGTGGAGCTGTGCGGCTGGTACGGCGCGGCGGACCCGGCTGGGTCCGGCCGGTCGTCGGACCGGACCTGGGGCCGCTCGACCGGCGCGGACTGGGCCATCTCGCCCGGGTCCTGCTCCTCGGCCAGCGCGTCCGGATCCTCACCAGCCAGCTGGGCGGTGCGCTCGCTGGCGGACAGGATGCCCATCTCCGCGCGCGTGTCGTAGGGCAGGTGATCCAGGGCCAGCCGACGGAACACGTAGTCCAGGACCGAGCTGGCGATCCGGATGTCCGGGTCGTCGGTGATGCCGGCCGGCTCGAAGCGCATGTTGGTGAACTTCTCCACCCACTTCTCCAGCGGCACCCCGTACTGGAGGCTGATGGAGATCGCCATCGAGAACGCGTCCATCACGCCCGCCAGGGTGGACCCCTGCTTGCCGAGCTTGAGGAAGAGCTCGCCCACACCGTCATCGGGGTACTTGGACGCCGTCATGTAACCCTCGGCGCCGGCGACGGAGAAACTGGTCACGGACGCGGTGCGGTTCTTCGGCAGCCGCCTGCGGACCGGCCGGACCTCGTGCGGCGCGGCGGCGGGCTCCGCGGCTGCGGCAGCCGGCTTCTTCCTGGCGTCGGACAGCGGCTGGCCGACCTTGCAGTTGTCCCGGTAGACGGCCAGGGCCTTGAGCCCGAGCTTCCAGCCCTCCATGTAGATGGACTCGATGTCCTCGACCGTGGCCGACTCGGGGAGGTTCACGGTCTTCGAGATCGCCCCGCTTAGCGCGGGCTGGACGGCGGCCATCATCCGCACATGACCCATCGCGCCAATAGAGCGCTCGCCCATAGCGCAGTCGAAGACCTCGTAGTGCTCGGGCCTGAGGCCGGGTGCGTCGACGACGTGGCCGTGCTCGGCGATGTACTCGACGATCGCCTCCGCCTGCTCCGGCTGGTAGCCCAGGTTCTTCAGGGCGCGCGGCACGGTCTGGTTGACGATCTGCATGGAACCGCCGCCAACCAATTTCTTGAATTTGACCAATGCCAGATCTGGCTCGACTCCGGTGGTGTCGCAATCCATCATCAAGCCTATAGTACCGGTAGGGGCCAATAGGCTACCTTGAGCGTTTCTATAGCCATTTCTTTCACCCAGCGTGAGGCATTTATCCCACGCTTTATTCGCCGCTGCGAGGATCTCTTCGTCTATCCCGCCTAGCGCCCTGATCTGGTGGCTGGCGTCAGCGTGCTTGCGCATGACCCGCTTGTGCGCGGTCGCGTTCCGCTTGTAGCCGTCGTAGGGCCCGACCACCGCGGCGAGCTCCGCGGACCGGCGGTAGGCGGTGCCCGTCATCAGTGAGGTGATGGCCGCCGCGATGGCCCGGCCGCCGTCGGAGTCGTAGGCGTGCCCGGTCGCCATGAGCAGCGCACCGAGGTTAGCGTAGCCGATCCCCAGCTGCCGGTAAGCCCGGGTGGTCTCGGTGATCTTCTCGGTCGGGAAGTCCGCGAAGCAGATGGAGATGTCCATGGCCGTGATGATCAGCTCAGTGATCTGCCGGAATCGCTCCACCGCGAAGGTGTCGTCATCCCGCAGGAACTTCAGCAGGTTGATGCTGGCCAGGTTGCACGATGAATTGTCCAGGTGGACGTACTCGCTGCACGGGTTGCTGGCGGTGATCCGGCCCGACTCGGGGCAGGTGTGCCAGTCGTTGATGGTGCCGTCGTACTGGATCCCGGGGTCGGCACAGGCCCAGGCCGCCTGGGCCATCGTGCGGAACAGGCCCCGGGCGTCCACCGTCTCGACGGTCTCCCCGGTCAGCCGCGCCGCCAGGTCGAACTTGGCGCCCCGTTCCACCGCCCGCATGAACTCGTCGGAGACCCGGACCGAGTTGTTGGCGTTCTGGTACTGGACGCTCGCGATGTCCTTGCCGCCCAGGTCCATGTCGAACCCGGCGTCACGGAGGACCCGGACCTTCTCTTCCTCGCGGGCCTTGGTCTCGACGAACTCCTCCACGTCCGGGTGATCGACGTCGAGGACGACCATCTTCGCGGCCCGGCGGGTGGCACCACCGGACTTGATGGTCCCGGCCGACGCGTCCGCGCCGCGCATGAACGAGACCGGGCCGCTGGCCGTGCCGCCGGAGGAGAGCAGTTCCTTGGAGGACCGGATCCGGGACAGGTTGACCCCGGCCCCGGAGCCGCCCTTGAAGATCAGGCCTTCTTCCTTGTACCAGTCCAGGATCGAGTCCATCGTGTCGTCAACCGCCAGGATGAAACAGGCGCTGACCTGCTGCGGAGAGCTGGTCCCGACGTTGAACCAGACCGGCGAGTTGAAGGCGAAGATCTGGTGGATGAGCGCGTAGGTGAGCTCGTGGTCAAAGATCTCGGCGTCCTGGGGACTGGCGAAGTACCCGTTCTCCCGGCCGGCCGAGACGTACTTTCCGACCACGCGGTTGACCAGCTGCTTGAGACTCCACTCCCGCTGCGGGGTGCCGACCGCGCCGCGGAAGTACTTGGTGGTGACGATGTTGGCGGCGTTGACGGACCAGAAGTCGGGGAACTCGACACCACGCTGCTCGAAGTTGACGGTGCCGTCCCGCCAGTTGGTCATGACGACATCGCGGCGCTCCCAGGTGACCTCGTCGTACGGGTGCACGCCCTCCCGGGTGTGAATCCGCCCGATCGTGAGTCCCTTGCGTGAGCCCTTGCCCCCACGAGGCGCAGACCCGCTCACCGTCTCCGTCATGTCCATCCCCCTTCCGGGATCCCCGCGGATCCCACGCGGGCCCGGCCAGGCCCGTCCGTCGATGTAATAGTGCGAACCCGAACTCCGTACTCCGAACCCAACTTGCTGCTCAGGAAAGGGGCGTCAGCGCGCCCGCATCCTGCCGCGCCGTGCGCAGCGCGGAAATCTCGTCCTCGAAATCAGTGAGCGACTCAAACCCCCGGTAGACCGAGGCGAACCGCAGATAAGCCACCTCGTCCAGGTCGCGGAGCGGCCCGAGAATCGCCAGGCCCACCTCGTGCGAAGCGACCTCGCCCGAGCCGCGGGCCCGGATCGTATCCTCGACCTGCTGGGCCAGGATCGCTAGCTGGTCTTCGGTGACCGGCCGACCCTGGCAGGCGCGCTGGACCCCGCGGACGATCTTCTGGCGGGTGAACGGCTCGGTGGCGCCGCTGCGCTTGGCCACCATCAGGATGACTGTCTCCTGGGTGGTGAAACGCCGTCCGCAGGCCGGGCACGACCTGCGTCGGCGGATCGCAGCGCCATCATCGGCGGTCCTGCTGTCGATGACCCGGCTTTCCTCGTTCTTGCAGTATGGGCAGAACATACGATCACCTCCCCAGGGCGACCTGGAGCCTGCGTCAGGCTCCTGAGACCACAACTTGTATGTGAACTACAGCGCTGTAACTACTATATCTTGTGGTGACGCTAGAGCAACACCCCCTGCTGCGCAAGCGGCAACGCGCCGGTTCTGCGAGTTTCCGGTAAATCCCCTGTGGCCGCCCGGGGAAGAGCAGGGAAATCCCTTCCACGGGCGGCGAGGCCCGCCGTACCCCGGGCCGGGCGTGTCGCCCGGCCGGGCGTGTCGTGGGCCCAGGAGGAGCCGGAGCTCTAGTACGCCCGGAAGGGGCCGGGCGGCCGGAACCGGGTCATGAGGCTCAGCCCCGGGGCACCCAGAGGCTTTCGCCGGGCACCACAACCTGGCTGCCCAGCGCGTTGTATTCGATGATCTGCTGGCTGACAGTCCGCGGGTCGGCCTGGGGCTCCGCGTTCAACGCGATCGACCACAGGGACTGACCTGGCTTGACCACGACGTGCCGCATACTGGCCCGCACCGAGGACGCTGGCAGGCCGTGATTGGCCGCCTGCGCACCGGACGCCAGGACGAGCAGGACCGGGGTGAGTACCGCGACCAAGAGGAGAACCGCGAAAGCCCAGACCACCCGGCGCCCGCGCCGGGTGAGCCTGGTCCGCCGCACCCGCTGGACCGGCGGCACCGATGCAGGCCGGACCACGCGCGTCCGCGAGGGCGCCCCGGTCGGCCTGGCCGACCCGGTGCTGCGCGGCCGGGCCGGAACCTGGTCGTCGGCTGGCACCCGCGGCCTCGGCACCGCAACCCTTGGCCCCGCAACATATGGCACCGCCCCCTCCGGCACGGCGCCGGCCGGGTCTGCGGCGTCCGGGACTACCCATAGACGTGGACGCGCCGACGGCTTCCTGGCCGTGGCCCGGGGTCGGGCCGGCCCCACCACTCCCGGCTGCGCTGCCACCGGTACACCCGGACCACTTCGCTTGTCTGACCGGGACGCTGCCACGCCGGGGTCACCCGTGCGCGACTTGCCCCGACCGGCCCGAGAATTCCCGGCACCGAGCGAGCGGACTAGGGCTTTGGGCATCTTGCCCGCGCTCATCACGCTCATGCCAGCCTCCTCTGTCGAACGACCGTTCTATCGTACAGCTGTTCGATCGAGCGCGCTTTCGATCGAATGACTGTACGGAACAGGTGTAGCGCGGGGGTCTGACAGTAAGGCCCGTGGCCATGCATCAGGCCAGGTGAGAGCCAAGTTTTGGGGTCTGCGGGCGCAGACCGCCGCCCAGGCGGCCGGCGCGCCGGCTCCCGCGACTGGCTCCCCTGCTTCCGGGAAACGAACGTTGGCGCCGGGCATGGCCACGGCCAGAACACAGCCAACTTGACCGGCGTATCCGGGCCCAGGCTGTGGGGAGGAAGCGAAGCGCCACTTGTCGGGCACTGCCGACCGTCCGGCGGACGCAGACCTTCCCGGTGAGCGTCACGGGCGTACCGTTCGCCGCCCGGGTTGCCGAGTGCGACACGCCGGGCGAAACCCGACACGCGTGTTACCCGGAAAGATTTTCGGCTCCGAAGGCCGCCTTCCAGGACCCAGGAAACCGCCTCTGACCTGCACCGGAGGCTGCTTCTTCAGGTAGATCTGTGAGAGCGTAAGAATAAGGCCTTCCCGCCTCCTCGAACAGATGTTTGAGATACTGAAGCGAAAGCGCTACCGTCTGCTACGGGTTCAGCCACCAGATCCGGAGGTCAGTGTTGATGGACAGCTCGGACGACGACGGCGCGCCGGGCGCGCCGGGCGGGAGCGGCACGGGTACCGCCGCGAGACCGAAGGGCCGCCCAGGGAGAAAGCCGAAGGGCAGCGTGCCGGCGGTAGTCACTGAGATGCCCGACCGGCCTGACCCTGACCATGTACTCACCTGGCGCCAGCGCAAGGTGCTGCAGGTCATCCGGGATTCGGTTCAGCGGCGCGGTTACCCGCCCTCGATGCGCGAGATCGGCGAGGCGGTCGGGCTGACCAGCACCTCAAGCGTCTCCTACCAGTTGTCCACCTTGCAGAGCAAGGGATACTTGCGGCGCGACGCGGGGCGCCCGCGGACCGTCGAGGTCCGGCTGCCCGGGCACCCGGCCGTACGGCCCGACGCTGAGCAGGACGAAGAGGCTCCGCTGGACATCGCCTCGCAGGAAGCTACCTACGTGCCGCTGGTCGGCCGGATCGCCGCTGGTGGTCCGATCCTCGCCGAGGAAGCTATCGAGGACATCTTCCCGCTGCCTAAGCAGATCGTCGGCGACGGCACGCTCTTCCTGCTCAAGGTGGTCGGCGACTCCATGATCAACGCTGCGATCGCCGACGGCGACTGGGTGGTGGTCCGGCAGCAGCCGGTCGCGGAGAACGGCGACATCGTGGCGGCCATGATCGATGGCGAGGCCACGGTGAAGACCTTCAAGCGTTCCGGCGAGCACGTATGGCTGATGCCGCACAACCCGCTGTACACGCCGATACCGGGTGACGAGGCCGCGATCCTGGGCCGCGTGGTCGCGGTACTCCGCCGCGTCTGAGCCGGGTGAAGAGGGCTGGTGTAGCGGGCAGGCGGCGCTGGGGACGTTGCGGCGGGCGCAGCTGCGGGCGGGAGACGGCCCGGGTCAATCCCGGGCCGGTCAGCCCGGGACGACGTTGACCAGCTTGGGCGCGCGGACGATGACCTTCCGTACCGGCCGCCCCTCTAGCGCCCGGGCGACCCCGGGGGTGGCCAGAGCCAGTTCGCGCAGCTCGTCCTCGCCGATGCCAGGCGGGACCTCCACGCGGTCGCGCACCTTGCCGGCCACCTGCACCACGCAGGTCACCACGTCCTCGACCAGCAGCGCGGGATCGGCGACCGGCCAGCCGGCCAGGGCCACCGACGCCTGACGGCCCAGCAGTTCCCAGCACTCCTCGGCCGTGTACGGCGCGAACAGGGACAGCATCACGATCAGCGTCTCCGCCGCCTCGCGCACCGCCGGGTCAGCCGGGCCCGGGCCGGTGTCGATCGCCTTCCGGGTCGCGCTGGCCAGTTCCATCAGCCGGGCCACGGCGACATTCAGCCGGGACGCCTCCACCAGGCGGGTGACTTCGTCGATGGTGTGATGCGTGACCTTGCGCAGGCCCAGGTCGCCCGTGGCGTGACCATTCGGGGACGCCGCGTCCCCGGACGCCGTATCCCCAGACACCCCGTCCCTGGACACCGTGTCCGCGGGCGCCACCGCGACGTCATCGGCGATCCGCCACACCCGGCCCAGGAACTTCACCGACGCCTCAGGGTTCATATCGGCCCAGTCGATGTCGTCCTCGGGCGGGCTTGCGAAGATCATCGTCAGCCGAACCGCGTCGACCCCGTGCGCAGCTAGTTGCTGGCCCAGGTCAACCCCGTTGCCCAGGGACTTCGACATGGCCCGTCCCCGGTTGATCACCTGGCCCTGGTTCAGCAGCCTGGTGAACGGCTCCCCGAAGTCCACCATGCCCATGTCCTGCAGCACCTTGACGAAGAACCGGCTGTACAGCAGGTGCAGGATGGCGTGCTCGACGCCGCCCACGTACAGGTTGACCGGAGCCCAGCGGCGCACTGCGGCCACGTCGAACGGCCCGTGCTCGTAGTGCGGTGAGCAGTAGCGCAGGAAGTACCACGAGGAGTTGACGAACGTGTCCATCGTGTCGGTGTCCCGACGGGCTGGGCCACCGCACTTGGGGCACTCGGTGTTGACCCAGTCCTCGGCCGCCGCCAGCGGCGAGACCCCCTTGGGCACCAGGTCCTGGCCGCGCAGGTCGGGCAGGACTACCGGCAGCTGGTCGTCCGCCACCGGCACCTCGCCGCACGAGGCGCAGTACACGATGGGGATGGGCGTGCCCCAGAACCGCTGCCGGGACAGCAGCCAATCGCGCAGCCGGTAGTTGACCGCCGCGCGTCCCTGGCCTTCCGCTTCCACGATCGCGGTGATCCGGGCGATGGCGTCGGCCTTGCTCAGCCCGTCCAGCGGACCGGAGTTGATCAGTGACCCGTCGCCGTGCGTGGCGATCCCGGTCTGCGCGGGGTCGGGTTCGCCGGTGTCCACGACCACCTGGACGGGCAGGCCGAAGGCCCGCGCGAAGTCCAGGTCGCGCTGGTCATGCGCGGGGACAGCCATGATCGCGCCGGTGCCGTAGTCAGGCAGTACGTAGTCGGCCGCCCAGACCGGCAGCCGCTCCCCGTTGACCGGGTTGATGGCGTAGCGCCCCAGGAAGACGCCGGTCTTCGTCCGGTCCGTCTCCTGCCGCTCGATGTCAGTCAGCTTGCGCACCTGCGCCACGTAGTCCCGCAGGGCCTCGCGGTGCTCGGGAGCGCAGATCTCCTCGGCCAGCGGCGCGTCCGCCGCCACCACGAAGAACGTCGCCCCGTACAGCGTGTCCGGGCGGGTGGTGAACACGGTGACGGGCTCGCTGCGGCCCTCGATCACGAAGCGGACGTCGGCCCCTTCGGAGCGCCCGATCCAGTTCCGCTGCATCAGCAGGACCCGGTCCGGCCACTGGCCCTCCAGCTGGGCCATGTCGGCCAGCAGGCGCTCCGCGTACTCGGTGATCTTGAAGTACCACTGGGTCAGCACCCGGCGGACGACCTCGGTCCCGCACCGCTCGCACCGGCCCGCGATCACCTGCTCGTTGGCCAGCACGGTCTGGTCGTGCGGGCACCAGTTGACGTAGCCGTCCTTCCGGTAGGCCAGGCCACGCTCGTAAAAACGCAGGAACAGCCACTGGTTCCAGCGGTAGTACGAGGGGTCGCAGGTCTGCAGCCGCCGCGTCCAGTCAAAAGACACCGCGTACCGGCGGAACGACGCGGCCTGCGTCTCGATGTTGGCGTACGTCCAGTCGGCCGGGTGCGTGTTGTTCCTGATTGCCGCGTTCTCGGCGGGCAGCCCGAACGCGTCCCACCCGATGGGGTGCAGCACGTTGTGCTGGCGCTGGAAGTAGTACCTGGCCACCGCGTCGGCGATGGCGTAGGCCTCGGCGTGGCCCATGTGCAGGTCGCCCGAGGGATACGGGAACATGTCCAGCAGGTAGGTACGCGGGCGGGGGTCCTCGGGGTCGTCGCTGGCCCGGAACAGGTCCATCTCCGCCCAGCGGGCCTGCCACTTCTCCTGGATTTCGCGGGGGTCGTAGTGTTGCGCCCGCTCAGCACTCTCGGCGGCTGTCATGGTGTTTCCTCAGCACTTGGTCGGTCCGGCTCCGGCAACAGAAAAGCCCCCCGGTCACGAGGGGCAGCCGCGCCAACGACGGGGTCAGTCAGCGCGGCTAGGTAAGGAGCTGCCGGGCGGAACGCATAACCCAAGGGTAGCGCACGGCGGCCAGCCACGCCGCCGGTGGCAAATGTCCCGAAGCTGGCTTACCTCCGCGCCCCTGCCGGAGGCCCATCACGGCCCCGGTGCCAGCCGCCGTGTCCTGGGGCGGGTGTTCTCAGGGCGGTGTTCTCAGGGTGGTGTTCTCAGGCGCGGTTCAGGTACCCGCGGCGGCCTGGGCCAGCTTGGCGATCGCCCCGCGCAGTATCTGCGCCGCCGCCGCGCTCGGCTCGGTCAGCGCGTGCCTCTCGGCGATCCAGACCGGGTCGTCGTAACTCAGCCAGGTCTGCCCGCTCTCATCGGTCCAGGCGAGCGCCTTCAGCGGCAGGTCGATCCCGGCCGTCTGCTTGTCCTGCATGAGCGGCGTGCCGCCGCGGGCGTTGCCGAACACGAGCAGCTCGGTGGGCCGCAACTCCAGGCCCACCTCATGGGCGCCCGCCGCATGGTCTACCCGTGCGAAGACCTGCAGCCCGGCCGTGGTGGCGGCGTCTCGTAGCCGGTCGATCGTGTCCGGGACCGGGTAGTTGCTCTGCAGGGTCACCAGTCCGTCAGTCATCGCTCCACCTCACTCGCGGTGCGTCAGGTCGCGGAACCCCTGGCACATCAGGTCGCGGACGATCCGCCCGAGCCGTCCCGGCTCACTCTCACCGAGTATGCCCGGCCGGGGCGAGGCACGTCGCAGAGACCCGGACGGTGGTCCCGGGCACACGCGAGCCGCCCGCCGGCCGCACGCCAATTCCGGCAACGAGAACTTTGACTTACAGAGCGGCCAATACCCCTGCGGAATTCGCCCAACCGCACAAAATTGCATGTCCCGCATTCGTGTTGACCGGCGGAAGCGAATGTTAATAGGGTCGTCCAGGTCATGGCGGCGTGCAACTTCACGGTTGGCGGCTTCGCTGCGATGACTCGCCCCCGCCCGAGGCAGCAAGGGGGCAGATGGCCTCCGGCCCGGGTTGGCAGTTCTGGTCATTTCCGGGTCAGCGCGGTTGCTGGCCAGCGCCGACACAGGTAACCCTGCGTGCGGGCAAATGGAGCAAATCAGTCTTTTCCGGGGGAACAATGGGCGTTGCAGGACGATCGTGGGTTCCTGTGACTAGGAAAGAGATAATGGCTGGTGCATACGATCGCGGACCCGATTGCGCTCATGCCTGAAGGCATCGCACCGGGCAGCAGCGCAACACCGATTGCCATCGTTGGCCTAGCCTGCAGGTTCCCGGACGCTGACGATCCGCTGGCGCTCTTCGAGAGCACCCTGGCCGGACGGCGCGCGTTCCGGCGGCTCCCGCCCGGGCGGCTCGGCGCGGTCGCTGACCCGGACGCTGACCCCGGCGCCGGCCTGGCCGGGACGGCCAGCGGTGCCACTCCCCGGGCTGCCGTGCTTGAGGGATGGCAGTTCGACCGGGCTGGGTTCGCTATCCCCGAGCACACGTACCTGGCCACCGACCCGGCCCACTGGCTGGCGCTGGAGACGGCGGGCCGGGCGCTCGCGGACGCCGGCTTCCCCGGGGGGCAGGGACTCGCCCGGGACCGGGCCGGCGTCATCATCGGGAACACCCTGACCGGTGAAGTGTCCCGCGCCGCGGCGTTGCGGACCCGGTGGCCATTCGTCCGGGCCGTGCTCACGACCGCGCTGGCCGCCGGCGACGTACCGCCTGCCGAGCGGGCCCGGGCCCTGGGCCAGGCCACCACGGCCTTCGCCGCGGGGCCTGAGGTCAGCGGCGAGACCCTGGCGGGCAGCCAGTCGGGGGCGATCGCCGACCGGATCTGCCGCCAGTTCGGATTCCGCGGCGGAGGCCAGGCGGTGGACACCGCCCATTCCTCGTCCCTGCTGGCCGTGGCCAGCGCGGCTGCCCTGCTGACCGCGGGCGAGCTGGACTTCGTCCTGGCTGGCGGCGTGGACGTCAGCCTGGACCCCTTTGAGCTCGGAGCCCTAGCCCAGGCGGGCGTGCTCGCCGCCGGGGCGATGCGGATCTATGACGCCAGCCCGACTGGGTTCCTGCCCGGGGAGGGGTGCGGCATGCTGGCCCTGATGCGGGCCGCTGACGCCCGGGCGGCGGACATGCCGGTCTACGCGGAGATCGTGGGCTGGGGCGTCTCGTCGGCCGGTCACCGCGACGTGGCCCAGGCCGATCCGGACAGCCAGCTGCTGGCCCTCCAGCGGGCCTACCACCGGGCCGGTGTCGACCCCGCCGATATCCAGCTCATCGAGGGAGACGGGCGCGGCACGGCCGGCGGCGACCTGGCCGAGCTCACTGCGCTGACCGCCATCCGGGCGGGCGCGCCGGCCCCGGCCGTCCTCGGTTCAGTGAAGGCCAACATCGGCCACACCAAAGCCGCCGCGGGCGCGGCGGGGCTGATCAAGGCGGCTCTGGCGGTGAACGCCGGGGTGCTGCCGCCGGTCACTGGGTGCGCCCGCCCGCATCCGCTGCTCACCGGGGAGGACGCCGTGCTGCGCGTGCCTAGGACGGCCGAGTCATGGCCGTCTGGCACCAGGCTGGCCGGAGTCAGCTCGATGGACCCGGCGGGCAGCCACGTGCACGTGGTGCTGCGCCGCGAGCCGAACCAGGCCACGTTCCCGCAGCACGCCGGCCCGGGTCAATCCGGTACCGGCCAGGCCAGTACCGGTCAACCTGGGCCGGGTCAACCTGACCCGGGCCAACCCGGCCCGGACCCGGCCGCCCCTGGCCAGGCCCAGGCCGCCGGTTCCGGAACCCGGCCGCTCGGTTCATGGACAGTGCCAGCCGCGCCGCGCCCGGAGATCTTCACGTTCAGCGGGCCGGACCGGAAGACGCTGGCGGCACAACTGACCCGGGTGGCGGGGACCGCCGCGGGCCTGTCCGACAGCGAACTCGGTGACCTCGCCTGCCAGCTGGGCCGCCAGACGGCCGCCGGCCCGACGCGGGTCGCGGTCGTCGCGGCCAGCCAGGACGAGCTGGCCCGGCTCACCCGGGAGGCCGCCGAACTGCTGCCCGGTCTGGCCAGCGGTGAGCTGACCGCACGTCCGGGGTTGTTCGCCGCGGACGGTGCGGCCGGGCGGGTGGTGCTGCTGTTCCCGGGGGAGGCGTCCACCACGGCCGCCGGCCAGGACTGGCCCGGCCCGGGGTCGCAGCCCGCCATCGTCCAGGCGTCACTGTCGGCGCTGCGCTGGCTGGACAGCCTGGGGGTCCGGGCCACCGCGGCCCTGGGGCATGGCGTGGGCGAGATCACCGGCCTGGTCTGGGCGGGCAGCCTGGCCGAGTCCGACGCCGCCGCGCTGGTGGCGCAGCGGGCCGCGGTGCTCGCCACGCCGGGGGCCCGCCGCACCGCCCTGGTCTGCCTGGCCGCCGACGCAGACACTGCCCTCGCCCTGGAGCCCGGCGATGAGCTGGTCGTCGCGGCCTACCACGGGCCCGGCTGCCATGTCCTGGCCGGCCCAGCGGACCCCGTGCACGACGTGGCCCGGCGGGCGGCCGAAGCGGGCGTTCAGGCGTATGTCCTGGACGTGCCGTACGCGCTGCACTCCCCGGCGCTGGCTGACCTGGTGACGCCGCTTCGGGGGGCGCTCGCCGGGGTCGCCTTCGCGGCACCTGGCCAGCGGCTGATCTCCACGGTCACCGGCCGGGAAGTAACGTCCAAGACCGACCTCAGGGACCTGCTGTCCAATCAGCTGGTCTCCCCGGTCCGCTTCGCCGAGGCCCTCGCCGAGGCGGAGGTGTCGGCCGACCTGCTCCTGGACACCGGCCCGGGGCAGGCGATGGCCGCCCTGGCCGCCGGGTGCAGCGAGGTGCCCGCGGTCAGCCTCGCAGCTAGCCCGGCTCACGCCGGCGGCCGGGGCAGCCCAGGCCGCCGGACCAGCCTCCGGCACCCGGCCGATCCCGGCACCCCGGACAGCCCGGCCACCCCGGACAGCCCGGCCACCCCGGACAGTCCGGCCAGCCTGGCCGCGCCGTCTGCGGCCGCTGCCCTGTTCGCTGTGGGGGCCATCCCCGATCTCGGCCCGCTGCTGGCCGGACGGCCGGCGCGGCCCATCGACATCGGCCGCGAGCAGATCTTCATCACGAACCCGTATTCGCTGGCCACCGCCGGGCTGGCCAGCCCGGAAGAACCGGCCAGCCCGCGGAGCCAGAGGAACCGGCGGGCGGGGGCAGCCCAGCCGGTGCGGCGATCCTGGCCCGCGCGGCCCGCGTGGCCGTACCCGGCGATCACGGCCCGGCCGGGCTGGCCCGCGACCGCGCGGACGATCCGCGGCCCACGGCGGCGGTCCCGGGAGTGGGTCCGTGGGTGCGCTGCTTCACCGAGGAGCTGCGGGCGCCCCGGGTCGCGGCACTGCCGGTGGACGAGGAACCCTGGCAGCTGCACGCGACTACCCGCCAGCCGTTCGGGCGGATGGCCGCGGAGGTGTTCGAGGACGACCCCGCCGCCACCGGGGTGCTCGCCGTCATCGGTGATCTGGCCGATCCTGACGCCGCCGCCACCCTGGTGACCGCGGCCCAGAAGGCGCTGGCCGCCGGGACACTGGTGGTGATCACCCCCGCCGCCGGGCTGGCCGGGTTCTGCGCCAGCCTGCACGCCGAGCATCCTTCGCTGGGCATCACCCTGATCCGGACCGCGAACAGCATGGCGGGGCTGCTCGCCGCGCAGCGCTACGCGGCCGCCACGGACGGCCAGTTCCGCGAACTGGTGCTGGACACCAAGGGCGAGCCGCGCGAGCCGGTCATGGTGGCGAGCCTGGACCGCTCCCCCGCCAGTGCGCCCGGGGACCCGGCCCCCGGCGCGCAGTCAGGCGGCCCGGCCCCTGGCGCACAGCCCGGGGGCCCGGCTCCCGGCGGGGTGCCCGGAAGCCTTCTCGGACCCGATGACGTCGTCCTGATCAGCGGCGGGGTCACCCGGGACCTGCTGGCTGCGGCCCGGGTGCTGGCTGACTGCGGCGCCCGGCTGGTCCTGGCCGGGACGGCCG
The DNA here is from genome assembly GCA_963781085.1 of uncultured Actinomycetes bacterium. Taxonomy (GTDB): domain Bacteria; phylum Actinomycetota; class Actinomycetes; order Streptosporangiales; family Streptosporangiaceae; genus RYN-230. Next base: position 69,115 of record CAWAES010000033.1, on the reverse strand, counting down.
GGCCCGGCGAAGCCGCCGCCATCGACATCGGACTGACCGACCTGCGCGGGGCAGGCGCGGACGTGAGCTACGTCCCGGCCGACGTCTGCGATCCCGACGAGGCCGAGGTGGCGATCGCGAGCGTGGAGCAGCGGGTCGGGCCGGTCACCGCGGTCGTGCACGCGGCCAGCCCGGGACCGCTGCGTGAGTGCACGGGCCTGGCCGGCGACGACCTGGGCGCGCAGATGGCCAGGCAGGCTGACGGGCTCAGCAACGTGCTGGGCGCGATCAGTACGGCCGGGCTGCGGGTCCTGCTCACGCTGGGCACCGTGCCGGCCCGTTATGGCGCGGTCCGCAACTGCGCCCCCGCCCTGGCCGCCTCCGCGCTGGCTGAGCAGGCCCGCCGGCTGCGGCCCAGCCTGCCCGGCTGCCGGATCCTGCACGCCGACTGGCCCTGGCCCGGCAGCAGCGACCAGATCGGGGTGGCTGAGCTGACCCGTCCCCGGCCGCTCGGCCTGGACGACGCCACCGCGGCCGAGCTGAACCGGCTGCTGCTGGTCCTGCTGGCCGACACCGAAGCGCCAGGCCGGGTCGCGATGCATGGCCGCCTCGGCGACTCCGCCGCAGACCCGGAACCGGCCCCGGAGATCCACGGCCGGTTCCTGGAGACGACCCGGGTGTACTACCCGGGTGTGGAACTGGTCGCCGACACGAAGTTCTCCCCCCGTACCGACCCCTACCTGGCTGATCACCACATCGACGGCCTCATGGTGCTGCCTCTGGCCGTCGCGCTGGAAGCCATGGCGCAGGCGGCCTCGGTGCTGGCCGGGCGGCCGCTGCGACAGCTGGCCGGGGGCCGGATGGACGCGCCCGTGGTACTGCTGCCCGGCGACCAGGAGACCACCCTGCGGATCTGCGCGCTGCGCCGCGCGGACGCGGTGGAGACCGTGCTGCGCTGCGCCGGCAGCGGCTTCCAGGTCGGCCATTTCCGGGCCCTGTTCCCGCTCCAGCCCGCCGCGCCGCCGGCCCGGGACTCACCGGAGCCGGCCGTCGCGCCGCGGTCCGGCCAGGAGGAGCGGAGTGAGCGACTCGGGCTGACGGTGGCCTCTGCGGGCGGCCTGGTGGACGGCACCGACCTGTACGGGCCGGTGTTCTTCCAGGCGGGACCGTTCCGCCGGGTCGCGTTCTTGCCCGAGCTGACCTCCCGCTCCTGCTCCGCGCTGATCCGCGGGGCTGACGACCGGCCCTGGTTCAGCCGGGCCGAGCTCAAGGCGCCAGCAGACCCGACGTCCGGGACGGACGAAGCGCTGGTGCTGGGCAGCCCGGGGCTGAACGACGCCGTCATGCACATGCTGCAGGCCTGCGCCCCGCACCGCCGGATGCTTCCGGCCGGGTTCGAGGCACTGACCGTCTCCGGGACGCAGGTCCGCGGGGCGGTGCAGGTCCGCGCGGAGCGGCAAGCCGGCCCGGGTAGCGGCTGGCAGGTGACCGCGGTCAACGCGGCCGGCCACACCGTGCTGGCCGGGTCCGGGATGCAACTGCGCGACGCGGGCCCGCTCGAACCGTCCGCGCCGTGGCACCCCACCCTGCTCGCGGCCGCCCTGGAGGGCTGGGCGGCAGAGTTCGGCCTCGATCCCGGCGCTCCGGGTCACGGTGAGCTGCGGCCAGCCCGGGCAGGACCGGCAGCCCCGGGGGGACGGCGTGCCGTGGCTCGACGCGTCCACCGGCCTCGGCCCGCTGGCCGGCTTCCAGCTGACCGTCCGGGCGAGCATGCCGGTCGCCTGCTACTGGGCGCCCGTCCAGGCGGGCCGCCCGCCGGGGCCGGTGGTACCGCTCCCCGCGAACAGCGCGGACGGCAGCGCGGAGACCAGCAGCCGCCGCAACGAAACCCAGCCGGGGCCGCTGACCCGGCAACTGCGGGAGCGGACCGGGGAGCCGCCGGAGGTCCTGGCGGCGCGGATGACGGCCATCACCGCATGCCTCGCGGCGGCCGGGCGGCCGGCCGGGACCCCGCTGACGCTGGGCCCACCCCGGGACGCGGGCTGGGTTCAGGTGGAGGCGGGCACGGCCATGGTCGCCTGCACGGTCACAGCCATCGAGGGGGTGCGGGGGCCGGTCGTTCTCGCGCTGGCCACCTGGCCTGCCGCGATCCACGACGCCGCCGGCCACGCGGTCAGGTTCAGCGGGTACGGAGCCCGGCCGCCGTCCGGCAGTTCCGGGTCAGCGGTCCCGGGCGAGTCGGGCACGGGCCAAACCACCGCAAGCCCGACGGCCATAGGCCAAACGGCCACTGGTCCGGCGACGACAGACTCAACGACGACGGACTCAGCAGCAGACCGCTCATCAGCTGGCCACGAGCCTCTGAACGCCGAGTGGGTACCGCCAGAAGACGGTTCAACGATTGAGAGAACTCAGTGAATTCAAGAACGCCGATTCAGGAGCCCGGTAATTGGAGAACTCAGTGACTTAGAGAACCCACGGCTCGGGAACTGAGTGGTTCAGGAACTCTGGAGGCCAACCTCAGTCGTCAGAGCTTGGTCAGCTTGGTGTACGGGGCGGCGATCCGCTCCTGCTGAGTACCGAAGTCCACGAATACGCCGGACTCGTCGGCGGTAAGAACCCGGCCGAGGCCATAACGGTCGTGGGTGACCTGGTCCCCCGCGGCGAATTCCTTCACCGGGCGGACAACCGGGGGGGTGTTGAAGGGACTTCCGGGCAGGTAACGCCGGGTCGCGGCGCGGGCTGGCTTCATCCCTACAAGTATGGACCCCGTAGCGACCCTGCGCAGGCGCACGGGCCACTCAGCTGCGGTAAGAACGCACGTGTCACCCCGGATTGTTATGTTCTGTCACGCATCCGGATCGGCCGGTCACAAGGTGTGCCGTCAGGCGACCCTCTCGGTCGCCGACGGCCGCCCGGCCCGCCAGGCGGCCTCGGCCACCCCCATCGGCGTCGAGGGCGGTCCCTGGATGAACGGCCAGATCTCCTCGGCGATGGCGCGCCAGTCCGCCGTGGCGGTCAGCTCGCCCAGGATCGCGAACAGGCCCAGGTTGATGCGCTGCAGGATGACGTAGGACCGCGGCACGCTGACCCACTGGGCGAGCGGGCTGCGCACGTCGAAGAAGCGGCGCACCACGGCGGACGCGTAGTCCCCGGTCATCGTCCGTGGCCCCGGCCGGCGGACGGTGTCGTAGAAGACCGCCATGTGCTCGACCACCGTCTCGGTGCTCAGCGGGGCGTCGGCGCGCAGGAAGCCGGCTTCCACCATGGCGGCCCGGAAGCCTTCCGGGTCCTGCTCCACGCACAGGTAGCGGACCATGTCCACGAGCGGCTGCAGCTCGGCCGCGCTGAAGTGCTTGACCAGGCCGAAGTCGAGGAACGTCACCCGGCCGCCGCCGTGGAACAGGTAGTTGCCCGGATGCGGGTCGCCGTTGAACGCGTGCACGTCGTACAGGCTGCGGAAGGTGAACCGGTAGATGGTCTCGGCCGCCAGGTCACGCTCCTCCTGGGACCACTGCGCCAGCTCGGCGAAGCGGGCGCCGTCGGCCAGCTCGCTGGTCACCAGCCGCCGGGTGGACAGCTCGTCGACGATCTTCGGGACGAAGATCGTGGGGTGGCCGTCGTAGTACGCCGCCACCAGCCGCTGGTTCTCCGCTTCCCGGCGGTAGTCCAGTTCCTCCAGGACCCGGTCGCGCAGTTCGGCGATGAGGCCGTCCACGTCCTGGGCCGGCGCGGTGATGCGCAGCATCCGGCGCAGCAGGGCGACGTTGCCCAGGTCGGCCGCGATGGTCTCGGCGATACCGGGGTACTGCACCTTGACCGCGACCGCCCGGCCGTCGTGGGTCATCGCCCGGTGCACCTGCCCGATAGACGCAGCCGCGATGGGCACCGGGTCCCAGCGGGCGAACGCCTCTTCGGGAGGCAGGCCGAGCTCTTCGGCCACCACGCCCGCGGCGAGCTCCGCGCTCATCGGCGGGACGCTGTCCTGCAGCCGGCTGAGCGTACGGCGGACGGCGGGTGATAGCCCGTCGTCCACGTAGCTGGCCATCTGGCCGATCTTCATCAGGACGCCCTTCATGGCGCCCAGGGTGGTGGCCACGTCCTCGGCGGTCTGCAGGGCGAGGTCGTTGCGGAGCTGCTGACGGTGCTCACCGGCCGCGGCGAACAGGCGCGGCGCGCTGGTCGCGTAGCGCAGGCCGCCCCGGATCACCAGCTGCAGCGCGGCCTGGCCCCGGGCCAGCCGGAGCCGCCCCACCCGGTGGCCCAGCACGACCAGCCCGGCCAGACCCGCGGTCACCGAGATCGCGGCGATCAGTTTCTTCACGCCGGCCGCGCCGCACGCACGCGCAGGGCGATCCGCTGGCGGGCCTCGAGCACCCCCGGCTCGCCGAGGAACACGGCGTCCAGCACCCCGAGGGCCTGGTGAATCTCGGTCCGGCGGGCGTCGGTCAGCGGCGGCGGCGCGTACCCGTACATCTCGCGGGCCCAGCCGGGCAGCGCGGCCACCGTGGCGTCCCGCACGTCCTGCCAGATCTCCGCCATGTCCTCGTCCAGGCCGGGCGGATCGAGCAGGTAGTCCATGGACTCCCGGGCGGCCGGCGTGCAGCGCAACTCGGGACGGACCTCTCGCGATGTAGGCCTCGAGTTCCGCGGTGCTGGCCGGGACCAGGTCCCGGGGCACGCCCACCAACTCAGCCTCGGTCACCATCTCCGCCACGAAGCGGTCGCTGTCCGGCGCCGAGAGCGGCGTCCCGAACAGCGTGGCGGCCACGATCCCTGAGCTGACGAACGTGGCGTGCACCCAGAGCAGCAGGGCGGGATCACTGGCCGTGTAGGGCTGCCCGGTGACCGTGTCCACGCCGCGGACATGCTCATGGATACGGCGCACCCGGGCGGCGACCCGCTCGGCTGACCCGCGGTCCCCGAAGGTCACCGTGGCCAGGTAGGCGGACGTGGCGGCCAGCCGGCCGACCGGATCCTGGCGCCAGTCGCTGTGCTGGTCCACGCCCGCCATGGCCAGCGGGTGCAGCGCCTGCAGATGCAGTGCGCGCAGCCCGGCCACCGGGCTGGACAGGTCGGCACTCACCCGCCAGGCCACGCTGCCGGGTCCGAAGAACCCGTCGTCGGCAGGGTGCTGCGGAATGCTGGACGCGTACGCCGCGGCCGAGCGGGACACCAGGCCGGCCGCGGCCGCGAGCGGGTCCGCGGTCACGGCGTCCTCAACCACGGCGTCATCGACCACAGGGTCACCCTGGCTGCGCGGCTCTTGGCGGCCGGGGTCTCCAGCCCGCCAAGGCGGTCGCGAAAGTTCCTCATACCCCCAAAAGTACCCACTCCTGGACTTCGTTCCGACACCCCGAACCGGACGCAATACGCGCCGCCAGGACGGCCGAGCAGGACGGCCACACGCCGCACACTCACCCTGCGGGGACTAAAACCGCAGCGTCCCAGCCGGGCTGGCTCAAAGTGAGAACCACCTGTCGTACCACGCAGAGGTACGCATTGTGCAATGGCCCGCGTAATTTGCCGGCCTCGTGCGTTCCCTGCGAAGGAGCAGCCGATGACCGATCTCGACGCATCCGCCAGTAATTCTGGAACCGCCCCTGCCACAGAAACGGAAATCGCCGGAGACCCGGTTCCGATCATGGCGCCGCTGGCTGGCGACCCGGCCATGCTGGGCCTGCCGGTATTCATCGTTGGGTCGGTCGCCCTGGGCCTGGTCCTGGTGGGCGTGGTGCCGGCGAGTGCCGTGGGCGCCTCCCTGCCCATCATCCTGGCGGCCACCTCGATCGGATTGTTCATCGCCACGATCTGGGCCGCGGCCATCGGCCAGAGCGCGGTGGCCAGCATCTTCGGCATCTTTGCCGGGTTCTGGCTGAGCTACGCGGTGCTCGTGCTCGGGTTGATCCGCGGCTGGTTCGGCATCACTGTGCTGGCCGCTGCCTCCACCCAGGAGCTGTTCCTGATCTCCTGGCTGGTCATCGTCGTGGTCCTCACCCTGGTCACGCTCCGGCTGCCGCTCGCCTTCTCGGTGATCTTCCTGCTGGTGGACGTGGCCCTGCTGCTGGTGCTGCTCGGCACCGAGGAAGCCTCGACCGGCCTGCTGAAGACGGGCGGCTACGTCGTGCTGGCCTTCGCCGCGGTCGGGGTGTACGTGTTCTACGGCGCGGCCTCGCTGGCCACCGGCGGCAAGGGCGTGAACCTCGGCAAGCCGCTGCAGCACTGAGCTAGTCCGGGGGCGCGACCCGCCCTGGACCCCCCGCTCGCCGCTCCGCGCCGAACGCCGGGCTCGGCGGGAACCCGCCTGCAGGCGGGCCCGCCTCGCCGGCGCAGGCGCGTCGCCACGGTCCATGGCGCCCGCGCGGAGGGTCGTCCCGGACCAGCTCTGAGCATCCGGCACGGTGAGGCAGCATGGAAGGGTGACACAGGCCGCCGCTGACCCCCAGGGTCCTTCCGAGATGGCCGCTCGGCCTGGCCGGGGCGCCGGCGGATGCCGTTAGGGAAATTGCGGGTCTGCTCGGGCGGGCGGGGTGGTCGTGCTGAGTGGGGCCGGGCTGTCCACCGAGTCCGGCATCCCGGACTACCGCGGCCCGACCGGCCTGGCCCGGCGGGCCAGCCCATGACGTACCAGGCGTTCACCGGCGCGGCGGCGGCCCGGCAGCGGTACTGGGCGCGCAGCCACCTGGGCTGGCGGCACATCGCCCGGGCCGCTCCCAATCCCGGCCACCAGGCCGTCGCCGAGATGCAGCGGCGTGGCCTGCTCAGCGCGATCATCACCCAGAACGTAGACGGGCTGCACCAGGCCGCGGGCGCGCAGGACGTCGTCGAACTGCACGGCAGCCTGAGCCGGGTCATCTGCCTGGGCTGCGGGGAGCGGACCCCGCGGGAAGAACTCGACCAGCGCCTCCGCGCGGCGAACCCGGACTGGGCCGCCCAGGAGCGGCAGGTCAACCCCGACGGCGACGCCGTCCTGGACGACGGGGCGACGGACGGCTTCACGGTCGTGGACTGCCTGCGCTGCGCGGGTGCGCTCAAGCCCGACGTCATCTTCTTTGGCGAGAACGTGCCGCCGGGCCGGGTCGCGGACTGCTATGCGCAGGTCAGCGAGGCGCGGGCGCTGCTGGTCCTCGGCTCCTCGCTCACCGTGATGTCCGGCTACCGGTTCGTCCGGCACGCGGCCAAGCTCGGCATCCCGGTCGCGATCATCAACCAGGGCCCGACGCGGGGTGACGCGCAGGCCACGTTCACGCTCGACGCGCCCCTGGGCCCGGCCCTCACCACGCTCACCACCCGGTACCTGTAGGCGTGGGCGGTCATTCGCGCCCGGCCTCTTGAGGGCTGGGAAGGACGGACTGCCACCAGCCGCCCCGCCGGGAGATCAGTTTGAGCTGTACGGGGTGTTGCGCAGGTCGGGGGCGGGCGTGGCGGTGAGCGACCGCAGCATGGTGGTCTCCCGGGCCAGCAGCGCCCGCTCGGCACCAAGACGGCGCTCCGCGTCCGGCTCGGCCAGCAGATCCTGCCGCACCGGCAGATCCAGGATCATCGAGGCGGCCACCAGGTAGGACAGCAGCAGCGGCTCGTCCGGCAGTTCAGGCACGGTGACCTCGACGCTCTCCCGGCTGGCCAGCGCCTCGACGTAGCCGTGGAAGCCGCGCTGCACCGCGTGCACGGCCAGCCCGGCGGCCGCCTCGTCGCCGACCTCCTCCTCCAGCAGATCCACCTCGCCCTGCAGGTAGGGCCGCGACTTGTCGAGCGAGGCGAGCCGGAAGCGCTGGGTGCCCACCGTCACCAGGTGATACCGGCCGTCGTCCTGCTCAGCGACCTCGCGCACGGTGGCGGTGCAGCCGATCTGGTACAGCGCGGAGATCCCGTCCACGCCGGTCTCCCGGCCCTTGCGGATGGCGATGACGCCGAACCGCCGGGGTTCCGGCCCGTCCAGCAGGTCGCGGACAAGCTCCCGGTACCGCTCCTCGAAGATGTTCAGCGGGAGCAACGAGTCCCGGGTAGAGGACGGTACCGAGCGGGAACAGGGGCAGCGTCTCGCTCATGCCTGGAGACTATTCGGCCGGTGACATGCGGGCCACTCCCCGCGGCCCGCTCCCGGCCTGATCACCGCGCGGTCACCACGGTGAGCAGGGCGAGCAGGATCGTCGCGCTGGCCGCCAGGCCGTGCACGATCGGAACGATGATCCGCAAGTCCCCCCGCGGCCGGCGCGGCGGGGCGGAGGTCCCGTCTGGCGGCACAGGCCCTGGCGGCACCGGGTCCCGGCGAGGGGGACGCCTGGGCCGTCCACACGGTCAGCGTGGCCATGCCGAGCCCGATGACCGCCAGCAGGAGGCTGACCGCCAGCCAGCCCAGGCTGCTCCACCCGGTGACCAGGTAGGCGATCCAGGCCAGCAGGCGCGGCGACGGCCGCGCCCGCGTGCCCGAGGGGAACCACAGGACCGGGCCGGCGGCCCCCGGTCCGCGGCGGGCGCAGGCCGCGGCGCCTGATCCAGGGCACCAGCATGAAGGCCCCGAGGCCCATGGTGAGCAGCCACGTCGCGAGCGCGGCCAGGCCCGTCCCCCAGCGGCCCGCGGGCGCGGCGCGGAGCGGGCGGCGGGACCGGGCGGAGGTGGACCGCAGGCCGGGGCAGCGGACTTGATGAGCCTGGCCAGGCGGGCCTCGGCCGCGGCGGCGCGGCGCCGCCAGGCTGCCTTGTGCTGTCCAGCGCCGGCGACCTGGTAGATGGCCCGGCCGAGGGCCAGATTCAGCTGGGCCCGGCTCAGGCCGCGGCAGGGGCCGGGGAGGCTGGTCAGCGTGGCGTGCTGCTCGAGCGCCCGCACGGCGGTGGCCGTGCACGCCGGGACCGATCCGGCCCTGGTCCGGCCCATCGTGGGCGGGGGCGCCGCCGGCCCCGCAGGCGGCGACCAGCACGCCGGTCGCGAGAAGCACGGCGGTCGCCGCAAGAGGACGGGGGTCGCCGCAAGCGCGACGGTCGCGGGAAACCAGGCGGCCCGCTTCACGGGTAAAGCGTATTCCTGCCCGTATGCGACGATGAGCCGGGAGAGATTCTTGCCGCGCGATTCGAGGACAAGGCGGTCGCCCGTGACCTCATCTGAGCCCCCCGCAGCAGACCCTCAAGCCCGGGTCCTTCCCGGCGGCGTTGACCTGTCCGCCTCGGAGTTCTGGGGCCTTCCGCTCCCCCAGCGGCGCGACGCGTTCGCCAGCCTGCGCAGCCTGTCCCAGCCGCCGTTCTTCGCTGACCCGGAAGTCCCGTTCGCGGTCTCCGGCGGGGGGTACTACGCGCTGGTCCGGCACGCGGACGTGAGCGAGGCGAGCCGGAATCCCGAGGTGTTCTGTTCCGGGCAGGGCGCGACCAGCCTGGTCAACCTGCCTGTCGAGTTCAACGAGTACTTCGGATCCATGATCAACATGGACGACCCGCGGCACGCCCGGCTGCGCCGGATCGTGTCCCGGGCCTTCACCCCCCGGATGATCCGCAAGTTCGAGGACGACGTGCAGCAGGCCGCCGCGCAGATCGTGGACGACCTGCTGGAGACCGGGCCGTGCGACTTCGTGGAGCACGTGGCCGCGCGGCTGCCGCTGACCATCATCTGCCAGATGATGGGCATCCCGGACAGCAGTTACGCCATGGTCCTGCACGACACGAACGTGATCCTGTCCGGAAACGACCCGGACATCATCAGCGAGAACCCGGACGAGGCCGTGGGCCAGATCCTGACCGCGGGCGCGGAACTGGCCGGCCTGGTCACCGAGCTGTGCGCCGCGCGGCTCCAGGAGCCGAAGGACGACCTGATCACCGCGCTGGCCACGGCGAACATCGACGGCGAGCAGCTGACCAGCGCCGAACTCGCCTCGTTCTTCATCCTGCTCGTGGTGGCCGGCAACGAGACCACCCGCAACGCCATCTCGCACGCGCTCATGCTGTTCACCGACCACCCGGAGCAGCGGGCCCTGCTGCTCGACGATCCGGGGGCCCGGCTGGGCGGCGCGGTGGAAGAGATCGTCCGGCAGGCGTCGCCCGTGATGTTCATGCGGCGGACCGTGACCCGGGACCACACCATGAACGGCCACGACTACCACGAGGGCGACAAGGTCGCCCTGTTCTACTGGTCGGCCAACTACGACGAGACCGTGTTCGCGGACCCGGCCCGGTTCGACATCACCCGCTCCCCCAACCCGCACGTCGGCTTCGGGGCCGCCGGACCGCACTTCTGCCTGGGCGCCCACCTGGCCCGGCGGGAGATCAGCGTCGCGCTCCGCGAGCTGCTGGGGCGGGTTCCCGATATTCACGCCGCCGGTCCGCCCGACCGGCTGCTGTCCAGCTTCATCAACGGGATCAAGCACCTGAACTGCGATTTCAGCCGCTGACGTAAGCGGGCAGACTGCCACGCACCCAGGCACCGCGCATCTGACACCCGCGAGTCGGCCTCAATCTGGTAACGAACTGTGATGACGACGAACGCAGAGTGTATAACTAGAACCCCCTGGCTTGTGGGGGGACCGCGCGTCAACGGTGGGGGTCACCTCCCCGCCGTGCCGGCCAGCCACTCCGCCCTACCGGGCGGCGGCTGCGGGCACGGAACGGGGTGGCGCAGAGACGCGAAAGCCGAGGGGGACACCTTCGTCCACTGGGCGGCGCTTCCCCGGGGGCGTGGCGCCGCCCAGGACGAAGGTGCCGGGCATCACGGCCCGGCCGCTCCAGGCCGGGGCGTTGGAGGCCCGGACGTCAGGGCCCAGGCGTTACGGCCCGGGCGTCAGGGCAGGGCGCTGATCTGCCGGGCCAGGGCGAAGTCACTCCCCGTCAGGCCGCCGGCCGAGTGCGTCGACAAGGTCAGGGTCACCCGGTTCCACTGGATCAGCAGGTCGGGATGGTGGTTGGCCTGCTCGGCCAGGTAGCCGACCGCCCCGACGAAGAGCAGGGCGGCCCGGAAGTCAGTCAGGGTCACCTCACGGGTGATGCTGTCTCCCGCCCGGGTCCAGTCCGGCAGGCTGGCGAGTTCGGTGCCGATGTCGTCCTCAGAGAGCAGTCCCATGTTCCGCGAGCCTAGCCGTGCCGCTGGACGCGGCACGGCCAGAAGCGGAGCGCGCCGCTGGCCGCGGCCGGCCAGCAAGCCCCGCGCGTGCTCAGGGGAGCCACCAGACGCGCGAGGCGGCCGCGACACACGAGCCCACGTTGACCTGGGTTCCCGGGGTGACCGTGCTGTCCGGGTCGCGCAGGCACCGGCCGGCCAGGGTGTTGCGCAGCAGCCCGTTGCCCAGGGCCGTCCACTGCTGGTAAGGGCTCCCGTTGCACCGGCGCAGGTGGGCGGCGGCCGTCGCCGACGGCGACGCGACCGCGAGGCAGTACTTCCCGTCCCGGACCGCGTGGCGGCCGATGTGCCACTGCTGCCGGCCCGCGCCGCTGCCGCAGGTACTGGTGATCACCGCGGCGTCCTGGGCGTAGGCCGCCCGGGACAGGCAGACGCCCGCCACGCCGCTGGGCACCGTGCCGCCGCGCAGGGCCGTGATCGCGGTCTGCGCCACACTCAGGTAGCTGCTGTAGGTACCGCTGGTGTACGTGGCCCAGGGCGAGAAGCTGGTCCCGTTCTGGCTGATGGCGTACGCGCCGTCCGCGTTGCATTTGGCTGTGAACGCGCAGGTATTGGTGATGCTGGCCCAGGCCTGGTTGTCGATCTGCCAGAGCCCCCGGTCGTACACGCCTGAGCACGTCACCGGCGGGTAGTAACCGTCCTTGCGGGTCGGGTTGCAGTAGTAGACGGTGGGCTGCCCGCCGGATTCGGCCATGCAGATAGCGCTGGCCGTCACCAGGTCGCTGTGGCTGGAGTTGTTCGTCCATCCGGCGTAGGTGGCGTATCCGGCGCAGGCCTGGGCCGCCGTCACGGCCTGCCGCGCGTTCAGGATCCGGCCGAACGCTCCCGCGCGGGGCGACCGACGCCGGGCGCATGACCACTGGCCCGGGCCGCGGCACGGCGCCGGATGGCCCCCGGGCGGGACTGCCGGTCGCCTCCCGGGTGGGACTGACCGCCGCGTGGGCCGTGCGATGTGACGCTGAGTGATTCGCAGGGTGAGGGATGGACGCCGCAGCGACGATGCTGGCGGGCAGGACGACGGCAGCTGCGGCGGCCAGAACGTACCGCGCTGCCACCTTGGCGCTGAACGCCATGATTCGAACCCCCTGAGTTCCCGACGGGACGCAAATCTCGCCGACATGGGCCCTGCCTGCGAGAGGAAGGGCCCTGGGGGGCTCGTCAGCCGGCTACCGGGCCGGCGTGGTGATGCTAAGAAAGCTGCATACCCTGTCCAAACTACTGCGGAAACGTGCTGACGAGACACGCGAGCCGCTATCGGATTCCCCGTCACCCCATGTGACAGACTGGCCCGCCTGCAGGCTGTGTCTGCGCAAAGCCCGCGTGGCGTGGGCTCTCAGGCTGGCTCGCGGTCCACTCTCAGGCTGACTCGCGGTCCAGCGCTGGCGTGCTGTTCAGCGGAAAACTTCAGCTCGTCCGAAGCGGAGCATCAGCCGGCCGGCTGCGGGGCATCAGCCGGTATGCTGGCCACGCCGATTGACGTCACTAAGCGGCGCAGCCGTGTGGCCCGCTGGCTGCGCCCCCGCCCGGAGCCCGGCCTCCCCGCACCGGCCACCCGCCCGGCAGCCCCTGGAGAGCCTCCGACATGACCGCGCCTGACCCGGCGAAGCCCCGGCAGACACCGCTGCGCGCCGTGCATGAGCGGCTGGGCGCCTCGATGACCGACTTCGCCGGCTGGCTGATGCCGCTGCGGTACCGCAGCGAGACGGCCGAGCATCAGGCCGTCCGGGGCCATGCGGGCCTGTTCGACCTGTCGCACATGGGCGAGATCGTCGTGACCGGCCCGGGAGCCGCCGCCGCCCTGGACTACGCGCTGGTCGGCCAGCCGTCGTCGATGGCTCCGGGGCGCGCCCGCTACACGATGATCTCCGCGGCGGACGGCGGGGTCCTCGACGACCTGATCGTCTACCGGCTGGCCGACCAGGAGTTCCTGGTCGTGGCCAACGCCGCCAACACGGGCGTGGTGGACAGCGCGCTGCGCGAGCGGGCGGACGGCCACGACGCGCGGATCACGGACCAGACCGACGCCTACGCGCTGATCGCCATCCAGGGCCCGGCGGCGGCCGGCATCCTCGCCCCGCTGACCGACATCGCCCTGGACGGCGTGAAGTACTACACCAGCCACCGGGGCACCGTGGCCGGGCGGGAGATCCTGCTCGCCCGGACCGGCTACACGGGCGAGGACGGGTTCGAGCTGTTCACTCAGCCTGAGGACGCGGAGCACATCTGGACGACGCTGTCCGGGGCCGGCGCCGGCGCGGGCCTGGTGCCCGCGGGGCTCGCCGCCCGGGACACGCTCCGGCTGGAGGCCGGGATGCCGCTGTACGGCAACGAACTCGGGCCGGACACCACCCCGTTCGACGCCGGTCTGGGCCGGGTGGTCAAGCTGGACAAGCCCGGCGATTTCGTCGGCCGGGCCGCCCTGGCCGCCGCGGCGCAGAGCGCCCCCGCGCCGGGTCCTGGTCGGCCTGCGCAGCGGCACCCGGCGCGTCCCCCGGCACGGATATCCGGTCCTGTGGGACGGGCAGCCGCGCGGCGCGGTCACCAGCGGCGCTCCCTCCCCCACGCTCGGCGTGCCCATCGCGATGGCCTACGTCGAGCCTGAGGTGGCCGCGGCGGCCGGGGACGGGGACGCCGGGCCGCGGCGGCCCGGACGCGGCGGTCGGCCCGCTCACGATCGACGTCAGGGGCCGGGCCGAGCCAGCCCAGATGGTCCCGCTGCCCTTTTACCGCCGATCGGACTCATAATCGGACCCAGCACCGGCCATGACTTCCCCCGGGCGGCCTGGCCCGGCGGAGCAGCAGATTCCAGGAGAGCGACCAGATGACTGTTCCGGAAAACCTGAGCTACACCGCGGAGCACGAGTGGGTGGCCATCGACGGCACCGTAGCGTCGGTCGGCATTACCGACTATGCGCAGCAAGCTCTGGGCGACGTCGTGTACGTATCCGTGCCCGCGGCGGGGGCGGCCGTGACCGCCGGGGAGCCCTGCGGCGAGGTGGAGTCCACCAAGTCGGTCTCCGACCTCTACGCGCCGGTGGACGGCGAGGTGATCGAGACCAACCCGGATATCGACGACGACCCGGGGCTGGTCAACACCGACCCGTATGGGGCCGGCTGGCTGCTCCGGATCCGGCTGTCGGACGACGGTGACCCGGCGGGCCTGATGAGCGCCGAGGAGTACACCGCGCTGACCAAAGAGGCTGAATGAGCCCTTCCGGCGGCCCGCCGGGCCAGGCGGACCTCACCCGGTACAACGCGGCCACGGCCAGCCTGGAGCCCCCGTTCGCCGTGGTTGACCTGGCCGCGCTGCGGGCCAACGCCGCCGACATGACCCGGCGGGCGGCGGGCAAGCCGATCCGGCTGGCGAGCAAGTCGGTGCGCTGCCGCGCGCTGCAGGAGCAGGTCCTGGGCGCGGGCGGGTTCCGCGGGATCCTGGCGTTCACCCTGCCGGAAGCGCTGTGGCTGGCTGGGCAGGGGGTCAGCGACGACATCGTGGTCGCCTATCCCAGCACTGACCGGGCGGCGCTCGCCCGGCTGGCCAGCCACCCGGCGGCCGCCGCCGCGATCACCGTGATGATCGACTCGCCGGATCAGCTGGACCTGATCGAGAAGGCCGCCGCGGCCGTGGCCGACCCCGCCCCGGTCCAGGTCTGCCTGGACATCGACACGTCCTACGTCGGCCTGGCGGGCCTGATCAGGGCCGGGGCGCGCCGGTCCCCCGTCCGCACCCCGGCCCAGGCGGCCGCCCTGGCCCGGGACGTCGCGGGCCGGCCGGGGATCCGGCTGGCCGGCCTGATGGCCTACGAGGCCCAGATCGCCGGGGTCGGAGACAAGCCGCCGGGCCGGCCCGCCTATGCGCTGGCCGTCCGGCAGATGCAGCGCCGGTCCGCGGCCGAACTGGCCCGGCGGCGCGCGGCCATCGTGGCGGCGGTCCGCGAGGTAACGCCGCTCCGCTTCGTGAACGGGGGCGGCACCGGCTCGATCGGGGGGACCGCGGCGGAGGACGCGGTCACCGAGATCGGCGCCGGCTCTGGTCTTTACCAGCCCAGCCTGTTCGACAGCTACCGGGCCTTCTCCGGGCGGCCGGCGGCCCTGTTCGCGCTGTCCGTGGTGCGGCGGCCTGGCCCGGGAGTGGTCACCGTGGCCGGTGGCGGGTACGTGGCGTCGGGGCCGGCCCACGGCAGCCGCCTGCCGCGGCCCTACCTCCCGCCCGGACTGCGGCTGGACAAGCAGGAAGGCGCCGGTGAGGTGCAGACGCCGCTGCTCGGCAAGGCCGCTGACGGGCTGCGGATAGGCGACCGGGTCTGGTTCCGCCACGCCAAGGCCGGTGAGCTGTGTGAGCGGTTCGGCGAACTGCACCTGATCGACGGGGCCACGATCACGGCGACCGTTCCCACCTACCGCGGCGAAGGACAGTCCTTCGGCTGACAGGACCGTCCGCGGCGGCGCCCGGCTCACAGGTCCTGCTCATCTTCAAGCGCCGGCCGGATGCGCCACAACCTGGCCAGCGGCGGCCCCGGGGAGACGGCGGAAGACCCCGCCTCTAGGGTGGACCGATGACGTCGGTCAAGCAGATCCAGGTCACCTTCGACTGCGCAGAACCTGAGCGCGTCGCTCGTTTCTGGAGCGAGGTGCTGGGGTACGTCGTCACCGCCGCCACCGGAGGGGTTTGCTACCTGGGACGATTTCAATCGCACGCTGCCGCCCGAGCAACAGGGTTCATGGTCCGCATGCGTTGATCCCTCAGGTGCCGGCCCGCGACTGTACTTCCAGCGCGTTCCCGAGGGCAAGGTGGTCAAGAACCGGCTGCATCTCGACGTGCGGGTCGGCACCGGGCTGGTGGGTGAAGAGCGGGTGGCCGCGCTTGAGGCCGAATGCGCACGACTGGTCGCGCTCGGCGCGGTACGCGTGCGACTACTGCCCGCCGATGACGAGAACGAGTCGTGCCTCGTGATGCAGGACATCGAGGGCAACGAGTTCGATCTCGACTGAACGACCGCGGCGCCCAGCGCTGGCACTGACCCGGTCCGGCAGCGGCTGACGTCCGCCACACCGGGGCCGTCCCGGGGCCCCGTCTACCGGACGGTGGCCGCGCAGGCGGCCTGACCATTCTTTTCGAGGTAACGCTGGTGGTACTCCTCGGCCCGGTAAAACGCGGACGCCGGGGTGATCTGCGTGACGATCTGCCGCTTCAGCGATGGCTGCTCGGCGTCGCGCGACGCGACTGCGGCTTCCTGCTGGCCGGCGTCATGGTAGAAGATCGCCGACCGGTACTGGCTGCCCAGATCGAAGCCCTGGCGGTTGCGGGTGGTCGGATTGTGGATCCGCCAGAACACCTGGAGCAGTTCCGCGTAGCTGACCTGGGCCGGGTCGAACCACACCTCGACCGCCTCGGCGTGGCCGGTGCGGTGCCGGCAGACCCGCGCGTAGCTGGGGTCCGCGACGTTCCCGCCGGTAAAGCCGACCGAGGTCTGCAGCACCCCGTGGACCTGGCGGAAGGCCGCCTCGACACCCCAGAAGCATCCCGCGGCGAACGTCGCGCGCTCGGCCCCGGCCGGGCCGTGCCCCTCGAACGGCGCTGCCAGCGCCGGACCGGCGTTGCGGTTCCTGAGCTTTATCACGTCATAACCCCCTCGAACCTTTGTGCTAACACAAACCAGGAGCCAGGGATTCCTGCCTGGGCGGCGTGGTTCGAGCCCGCCCAGGCAGGCTCAAAGCCGCGCCGGGGCCGAGCGGGGGAAACTCAGCGGTGCCGGCGGCGGATCAGGTAGACGGTTACGCCGAGCACTACCAGAGCGGCGGCCACGGCCCCGCCGGCTATCCGCGCCTCGGGCCGCTCGAGCTGTCCCCGGGCCCGGCCCAGGGCGCGGCGGGTCAGGTTGGCCGGGCTGAGCCGGTCGGCCAGCTGATCGACGGTGCGCGCGAGGTCCTCGCGGGTCCGCTCGATCTCCGTGACCAGCGCATCCGGGTCGCTGACTGCGACCTCACGGTTCGCCTCGGCCATCACGTGCATCCCTTCTGGGGCGGATCTTGCCCGGTAAGTGTGGCAGGCGGTGCAGTCATGTGCACGGCCGGCACGGTTACCGGGCCAAAAAGCGAACGGTCAGGCCACCCAATCGGGTCTGGGCGCGGCTGGGAGAGCCACGTAAGGTCGAGGACGTCGGCGGAAGGGACCCCAGTCATGTCGGCCACCAACGAGGCCCCAGCATCCAGCGCGCCAGCGCCTGGCGCGGCGACGGTCAACGACCTCGAACTGCCGGTGTTCGACTACACCGAGCCGGGGCTGGCCGGCGAGGTCTACCACCAGCGGCTGGCCGACGTCCGGCGCCAGGGCTGGCTGGCCCGTTCCCCGCTCACCTACGTCGTGCTGGACCGGGAGTCGGGCGAGTTCTTCCTGCGGGCCCGGCAGACCGCCTTCCCCGGCCGGGAGATCGCCGATATCTTCGGCGTGACCGGTGGCCGGCTGCGGGAGCAGATCGACGCCAACATCCTGAACGCCACCGGCGAGCGGCACCGGCGGCTGCGCGCCCTGATTGGGCCCGCGTTCACCCCCCGCGCGGCTGACCGGTGGCGGCCTGCGATGCGGGCCTTCCTGGACGGCCTGTGGTCTGACCTTGAGGACGGCGGGCGCGATCCGGGGGACGGGCCGGCCCGGCGGGCCAGCCGGGTGCGAGTTCGTGGCCGCGTTCGCCAAGCCGTATCCCTCGCTCACCATCGCTGCCGTGCTCGGCGCCCCGCCGCAGGACGCGCCCCGGTTGCACGAGTGGTCCGGCTGGGTCCAGAAGCAGTTCGACATCCGCGCCCTGGCCAGCGAGCCCGACCGGATCGAGCGCGCCGTCGGTGAACTGTACGAGTACGTCGAGACGCTGCTGGAGCAGCGCCGCCGCGAGCCCTCAGACGACCTCATCACCGCGCTGCTCGCCGCCGAGGACGAAGGCACGAAGCTGACCCACGGGGAATGCGTGGACCTGGTCCTCAACGTGGTCGCCGGCGGGATCGACACCACCCAGGCCCAGCTGTCCCACGCGATGCGGCTGTTCGCCGCCCACCCCGGCCAGTGGGCGGCCCTGGCCCGCGACCCGGGCCTGGTGCCGGCGGCGGTCGAGGAAGTGCTCAGGTTCGAGCCGATCACCCCGTTTACCGCCCGGATCTGCACGGACGCGATCGAGCATCGCGGCGTGCTGTTCCCGGCGGGCACGATCGTGGCCATCTGCGCCGAGCGGGCCAACCGGGACGCGGGCGCGGGCGACGAGTTCGACATCACCCGGGACTCCGGCGGGCGGCTGCTGACGTTCGGCGCGGGCCCGCACTTCTGCCTGGGCTCCAACCTCGCCCGGGCTGAACTGGAAGAGGCGCTCACCTTCCTGGCCCCCCGGATGACCGGCCTGCACGCCGCGGGCGAGGCGCGGCTGGGCGGCCTCGAGGGCATCTACGGCGTTGACTCCCTCCCCCTCGCCTGGACCCCGCGCTAAGTTCTGGCGCCCGGCCGCCGCCACGCCCCGGGTCGCAGCGCCGGGCAGCCCGTAAATGCAGGTGCGTCGCCCGGCGCCTCCTCGTTAGCGTTGAGGCTCCTGCGCACGCCTGAGCGGAGAGGCAGGACCCTGGTGGAGCAGCTGGCCAAGAAGCTGATGAGCTGGGCGTCGATCCTGGAGGACGGCACCCGGGAGCAGGCGCTGCGCACCGCCAGCCTGCCCTTCATCCACCCCTGGGTCGCGCTCATGCCGGACGCACATCTGGGGCGCGGCGCGACAGTCGGCTCCGTCATCCCGACACTGGGTGCCATAATTCCGGCCGCGGTCGGGGTGGATATCGGCTGCGGAATGATCGCGGTACGCAGCCAGTTCATCGCGCAGGACATCCGGGCCCGCGGTGACCTGGCTGTCCTGCGGGAGTCGATCGAGGCCGCGATCCCGCTATCGGCCGGCCAGTACAACGCGGACGTCCAGGATGCCGGCACCGAGCGCCGCATCGCCGACCTCGAGGAGCGCGTGGGCGCCGACAGTGCGGAGATGACCTCCCCGAGCTGGCGTCTGCAGCTGGGCAGCCTCGGCTCGGGGAACCATTTCATCGAGGTCAGCCTTGACGAGGAAGACCGCGTCTGGCTGTTCCTGCACTCCGGGTCACGCGGGGTCGGGAACCGGCTGGCCGGCCAGCACATCAAGATCGCCAAGCATCTGGCCAAGCGCTGGTGGATCCCACTGGCCGACCCCGACCTGGCCTACCTGGTGGAGGGCACCGAGGAGTTCTCGGCTTACCTGCGAGACCTGCACTGGGCGCAGCACTTCGCGCTGCTGAACCGGGAGGAGATGATGGACCGCGCCGTCGCCTGCCTGGGGAAGTGGGTCGGCGAGCCCGTGGTGGCGGCGGAGACCGTGAACTGTCACCACAACTACTCCGCCCGGGAGAAGCATTTCGGGAAGGACGTATGGGTGTCCCGGAAGGGCGCCATCGACGCGTCGGCAGGTACGCCGGGACTGATACCCGGCTCCATGGGCACCCGCTCCTACGTGGTGACCGGGAAGGGCAGCCGGGTCGCTCTCAACTCGTCGCCGCACGGCGCGGGCCGCGAGTACAGCCGCAATGCCGCCCGGAAGACGTTCAGCCGGGCCCAGCTCGACGTGGCCATGGAGGGCATCGAGTGGCGCCGGACCAGCGCGTTCCTCGACGAGATCCCTGCGGCCTACAAGGACATCGACACGATCATGGATGACGCGAGGGACCTGGTCGAGATCCGGCACACTCTGCGCCAGATCGTGAACGTCAAGGGCGACTGACCGCAGCGGATAGGGTCCCGCGGCCCCGGCTGGCGGGCCGGGGCCGCGGGACCTTCTACGCCACCTAGGTCAGCTGGCTGCCTCCACGTGCCTGGCCGCTTCGATGACGGCCCGGCAGGCAACCACCTGAGCGGACGCGCCGAAGACCGGGGTGTCGCTGAACGCCGCGGCCCCCAGTTCGCCCTTGATCTTGCCCGCCAGCACGTCCCGGACCTTGTCCAGCGCGGTGAGGGCCTGGTTGGTGTGGATGTAGGTCTCGTCGCCCGCGCTGGTGCTGTCCACCGCGTTGGTCGAGGCCTGGAGGGTGGCTGCGCCGAACTTACCCACGCTGGAGTTGAGCTGCTTATAGCACTCCCCGAGGGTGGTCACCGCGGGATCGCTGAGCGCCCGGTCCGGATGGGCCAGGACCTGGGTGATGACCCGGCCGTCGGGCTCGTAGTCGTCACGCAGCCCGGTCAGGTACATCAGCGTCGGCCGGATGTCGGTCTCATCTACCCAGGGCCCGGGGAAGTGCTGCTGCGACACGGTGATCTGACCGCTGTCCGCGCCCGCCGAACTCGGCCCCTGGCTGGCCGTGGGACCGTCCAGCCCGAGGTGGCGCACCCCGGGGCCGGCCAGGCCCAGATAGTTGGTGTTGATCTCCGCGGCGTAGTCGCCGTGGTCCCAGGCGAAGCCGGTGCTCTGGCACACCAGCTTCCCCTCGCAGGACCCTGAGAGAGGTGCCGCGCTGCAGGTAGTAGTCGGGCTTGGCGAACATCGCGAACGTCGGCGTGCGGGCCGGGTCGGCGTTCACCATGTGCAGGATGGCTTCCTCCGCCGGGTCGGCGAGGTAGTTGTCAATCTTCTGAGTGGTGCCCGTGTACGGGTTGGCCGCGGTGATGGACGCGACCCCGTGTTCGAGGCTCCGCACGGAGGCCGCGTTGGGCCCCGGATTACCGGTGACGTAGAACTCCGGCGCCGTGTCATCCTCCAGGGAGAACGGGGTGGTGTTGTCCGTCTGGCTGGCCAGCAGCCCGGTGACGTTGGCGTCCAGCTCGCCGAACGAGCCGGCCGGGTAGGTGCACGCGACGTCCGGGGTGACCGTCGCCCCGCTGACCGTGGCACCGTCACAGCTGGCCGGGGTGGGCTGGATGGCCCGCCCCACGTTCGCGCCGGCCTGATGGTCGCCCTCGTCGGAGCTGAGGACGAACAGCGTGTTCTTGGTCGTGATCCCGTCGGCGGCCAGGCGCTTGAAGAAGGTGCCGAACGCCTGGTTGTAGTACTGCGCCTGGGCGACGTAGCAGGCACTTCCGCTGCCCAGTGCGGACGGGGCGCCCGCGCACGCGGAAAGGCCAGGGATGTCCTCGTTCCCGTGGACATCCGAGATGTAGCCGTTGACCACCGGGACGCCGCTTTCCAGCATGTCGGCCATGTAGCCCAGCGCCTGGGAGGCGTTGATGCTCTCGAAGCCGGGGAAGCCCGGGTGGTTGGTGAGGAAGGCCCCGTTGATCTGGTTCCCGTTCAGGTTGACCAGGTTCCCGGCGGAGTTGGTCACCTGGTACCCGTGGCGCGTGACATTGGCCGTGCCCGCGCCCAGCTGCGGTGCGACGTAGCGGTGCCCGTACAGGGCCTGGAAACCGGTGTAACCACCGGGCTCGTCCGGCAGCGCGTCAGGAGCCGCGGTGTGAGTCGGGCTGGTCTGCCCGTACTTCACGCCGGTGGCGTTGGCGCAGAACGCGTTGCCGTGGGCGCAGTGCACCGCGACGCCCACGTAGTCGGCGGTCTCGGGGTCCTTGAAGGAGTCCGGGTCCGCCGCGAGCTGCTGGGCCTCGGGGGAATTGGCGCCGAACACCTTCGGGATGTCGACCGAGGTGTTCTCGAGTTCCTGGTTCACCGTGGCCACGTCACCGACGTCGCATCCGGACCGGGTGAACGGCACCCACGGTGCGGGGGTGGTCGTGTCCGGCTTGGGCGCCGGCGAGGTGGTGGCGGGCGGGGTAGCCGAGTAGACCATGGACGGGTTCGTGTCGTGACCGGCGTTCGGTGTGGACGCGGTGTCGAAGATGGGGTCGGTCCAGTAGGCGAAGGAACTCGCCGGGTCCGTCGTCCCGTCAGTGTTGTAGGCCTGGTAGCTGTTGCTGACCGGCATGCCGGCCCGGTCGCCGTACAGCCCGGTCCAGGTGGTCAGCAGGTCATCGGCGGTGTGCGCGATAAGGGGGGTGTGGTTGTTGGACAGGAACGTCCCGTTGCCCTCGAAGAACTTCAGCAGGTTGGGCATCATCTGCAGGTCGGAGGGGACGTTGGGGTTGTCGCGGAAGAAATGCACGTTGTCGAAGCCGAGCTCGACCACGTGCTTGACCCCGTTCCCCAGACGACAGCCGTTTCCCGGACTGCCGTGCTGGACGGCGGACGCTAACGGTTTGGCAGACGTGGCCGCCGCAGCCAGTCCGGGCGTGGCACCCGCTACGGCGAGCGCGCCCAGCAGCGAGGCACATCCGGTGATGGCGGCGGCGCGCACGGCCAGCCTCCGCCGGCCATGGTGATCAGGCATCGATCCTCCTCTTCCCGCCTGCCCGGTGTGACGCACCGGACAGTCCTGCCCGTGACCTTAGGGACATGGGCCGAATTCCCGGCGACGGGAAAAAGAAACGGAGACCAACTCTCGCGCCGCATAGGATTTGGTTCGTGAGCATCAGGGCGGTCATCTTCGACTGGGGCGGGACGCTCACCCCGTGGCACTCAGTGGACCACCAGGCGCTCTGGCGAGCGGTCTGCGCGGCCCACTACCCCGGCCGGGGCGACGAGGTCGCGGCGGCCATCCTGGCCGCAGAGGACGCCTACTGGGAGCTCACCGACACGTCCCACTCCAGCGCGACGCTGGACGACGTCTTCGCCCGGGCCGGGATCACGCCCACCGAGGAGATGCTGGCCGCCTACTACGAGGCGTGGGACCCGCATACGATCACCGACCCTGAGGTGCCCCCCTTGCTCCGGGCCCTGCGCGAGCGAGGGATGAAGGTCGGCGTGCTGTCCAACACCTTCTGGCCTAGGACGGCACACGAGCGCGTGTTCCGCCGCGACGAGGTCCTCGACCTGATTGACGCCGCCGTGTACAGCAGCGAGATCCCGTGGGCGAAGCCCCACCCGGAAGCCTTCCGGGCCGTGATGCGGGCGCTGGACATAGACGACCCGGCCACCTGTGTCTTCGTGGGCGACCGGCCCTTCTCCGACGTGCACGGCGCGAAGCGGGCGGGGATGCGGGCCGTGCTGATCCCGCACAGCGAGGTGCCACCGTTCGACGAGGTGACCCCGGACGCGGTCATCACCCGGCTGGCCGACCTCCCGGCCTGCCTGGACGCCTGGTCCGCCCCGGGGTCCTAGCCGCCGTGGCCGGGCAGCGGGCTGGAGCCAGGGGCCACGAGGACCTGTCCGGGGTGCTCCCGGTCTTCCAGACCCCGTTCGACGATCGTGACCGGATCGACTACCCGGCCCTGGAGAAACTCTTCGACTGGGTGTTCGCCAACGGCGCGGACGGTGTCGTCTTCGCCATGGTGTCCGAGATACTGCGGATGTCGTCGCAGGAACGCGACGAGGTAGCGGCGGCGGCGTGCCGCCTGTCCCGCGGCCGCGGCTGCTGTGTCATCAGCGTGGGTGCCGAATCGCTCGCCACCGCGCTGCGTCACGCGCGGCACGCCGCAGACTGCGGAGCGGACGCCGTGATGGCGACGCCGCCACTTTTGCACCCGGCGGGCGACGACGAACTACTGCGGTACTTCACCACGATCGCCGCCCGGGTGGACGTCCCGCTGATCGTCCAGGACGCGAGCGGCTACGTCGGCCGGCCACTGTCTATCGGGTTGCAGGCCCGGCTGCACGCCGAACTCGGCGACCGGGTGATGTTCAAGCCGGAAGCCCCGCCGATCGGCCCGCGGCTGACCCGGCTGCTCAGCGCCACCGGCGGCCGGGCCCGGGTGTTCGAGGGCACCGGCGGGCTGTTCCTGATCGACAGCTTCCGTCGCGGGGCGGTCGGCACCATGCCCGCCAGCGACGTGGTGTGGGCGCTGTCCGCGTTGTGGCGTGCCCTGCGCGAGGGTGACTTCCCCCGGGCGTACCGGATCGCCGGCCCGCTGGCGTTGCTGGTCTCGCTGCAGACCAGCCTGGACAGTTTCGTCGCGGTCGAGAAGCATCTCCTGGTCCGGCAGGGCGTTCTCCCCTCGGACCGGATGCGGGGGCCGGTCGCCGAGGTGCTGGACGCGCCGGGCCGCGACGAGGTCGACCGCCTCGCGGACCTGCTCCGCGCGGCCGTCGACGCACCGGATCCTGGCTGATCTGGGCAGGCCCGCGCCCGACCTCAGGGCGCTGGCTCGGGGTCGCTGATGTCCGCGACGATGGCGTCGAGGGCCCGGACCGCCTGGTCCGCGTCCAGGGCCACGGCCAGGCCGTGCTGGCCCGCCCCCAGGCTGATCTCCCGCCCGGCGATCCGCTCGTCCGCGATCACCGGCCACGGGCGCAGCGCACCGAACGGCGTGATCGTGCCGCGCTCGTAGCCGGTCACGTCCCGGGCCGTCGCCGCGTCCGGCATCGACAGCCGGCTGACCCCCAGCCGGGCCCGCAGCTTCGGCCAGGAGATCGTCCGGTCCCCCGGCACCAGGACGAACAGGAAGTCGTCGTCACCGCGCCGCACGACCAGTGTCTTCACCACGTCGGCGGGCGTCACGCCGCGGGCCTGCGCCGCCTCGGCCAGGCTGCGCACCGGTCCGTGGCTGATCAGGCGGTAGGACAGGCCCGTGGCGGCGAGGGCGTCTTCGGCCGGGTTAGGCATGATCCAGTATCTCCTGCCGGCGGCCCTGGAAGCTGCGCCGGCTGTACCGGCAGAATGACCGTTATGCCCGCCCCTCATGACGCCGCCGTGGACGATCCCGCCGCGCACCGCCACCCTCGCCGCCACCACCCCCGCCGACGGGAGCGCTGCCGAGAGCGGGGCGGGCGGCAGTGCGTCCGCCGGCTTCCCCCGCCCGGGCTCAGCGAGCGGGCAAACCGCCGCGGACCTCGACGCGCTGCGCGCCACCTGCACCCGGTTCCTGGGCTGGCACGGCGCGGGCCGGGCCGCGGACCTGCTCGCCACGATCCCGCCGGACACCCAGACCGATCACTACGGGCAGGGCGGCGTCGTGACCGAGCTGGAGAGCGAGATCATGCTGGTACTCGGCAAGCCCGCCGCCGTGTTCCTGCCCAGCGGCACCATGGCCCAGCAGGCGGTGCTGCGGGTGCACGCCGACCGGCGCCGGCGCCGGGTGATCGTGTTCCACCCGGCCTGCCACATCGACACCCACGAAGGCCGCGGCTACGAACGCCTGCACCAGCTCACCGGCCGTCCAGCGGGAGAGCGGGACCGCCTGCTGACCGTGGCTGACCTGGATCAGGTGGCTGAGCCCGTAGGGGCGTTGGTGATCGAACTGCCGCAGCGCGACCTCGGCGGGCAGCAGCCGGACTGGGCCGGGCTGGAAGCGCAGGCCGGCTGGGCCCGGGAGCGCGGCGCGGCGGTGCACCTGGACGGCGCGCGGCTGTGGGAGTCCGCGGCGGGATACGGCAAGCCGCCGGCCGACGTCGCCGCCCTGTTCGACACCGTGTACGTGTCGTTCTACAAGGGACTCGGCGCGCTGCCGGGCTGCTGTGTGGCGGGGCCGGAGGACGTCGTCGCCGAGGTGCGCGAGTGGCGGCACCGGATGGGCGGGACGCTGTTCGGGCTGTGGCCGAACGCCGCGTCGGCGCTGTCCTGCCTGGCCCGGCGGCTCCCGATGATGCCGCGTTACCTCAGCCACACCCGGGCCATAGCCGCGGCGCTGCGGGACCTCCCGGGGGTCACGATCGTCCCGGACCCGCCGCAGACTCCCATGCTGCACCTGCTGCTGCGGACCACCGCAGACGACTTCACCGCCGCGGCCCGCCGGCTGGCCACCGAGCAGGGCGTGTGGACCTGGCCGGCCGCGATCAGCACCCCGGACCCGGGTACCCAGCGGGTGGAACTGGCGGTCGGCGACGCCACGCTGGCGCTGCAGCCCGCCGAGGTGCGTGACTTCGTCCGCGCTCTCCTGCCTGACTAGCCGGCGCCCGCAGGCCGACGGCTGGTTACCTGGCCGGCGGCCCGCAGGCCGACAGACCGATAGCTAGCCGCGCCAGAAGTCGAAGGGATCCCGGCCGGGCCGGAAACCGGCCGCCTCCGCCAGCCCGGCCGCCTCGCCGAACCGCTCGCCGACGTACCCGGGCAGGTGCGCGTCGCTGCCGAACGACAGCGCCGTGCCGCCTTCCTCGCGCCACCAGCGCAGCACGCTGACCGAGACGAGCGGGCTGGCCGTGTTCAGTTCCAGGACCCGCCCCGAGGAGGCCAGCGCCCGCAGCACCGCGCGGTACTCCTCCTCGAAGTCTGTCTCCTGGTAGCGGCCCGCCGCCTGAGGCCAGTACCGCCGCGGGTAGTCCAGGTGCGCCAGCACCTCGAACAGGTCGCTGCCCTCGATCATCGCGACCACCTCGGCGAAGTACCGGCGCATCAGCGGGCCGGGCGGCTCGCGGCGCAGCAGCGCCCGGGCGTAGACCAGCCGTCCCCCGCTGGGCAGCGTGTGCACCGAGCCGAGTACCCGGTCGAAACGGCCGGAGGACAGCACGGCGGCGGCGCTGCCCGCGAACAGGTGCGGCTCGCCGGCTTCCGCACCAGACAAGATCCGCAACGAAGGGAAGCGGCCCCGGCACTCCCCCACGGACGAGAGATAGCCGTCGACGTCGAACGGCCGGGGTCCCCACTGGTCGTTCGGGGTGATGCCGGTGCCCGAGATCGGGTCGCCCGGTCCCCATTCGGTGAAGTCGAGGTGCTCGGTGAAGGCCACCGCGGGCAGTCCGAGTTCGACGGCGCGGGCGCACGCGGCGGCCATCGAGGCCCGGGGGCCCGTGTCGTGCGACCACTGCGAATGGACGTGGTTGTCAGCTGGCAGAGTCCCGTAGCCAGCCCAGACACTTTCAGTGGGGCCGATGGGATTTGAACCCATACTTGCAGGATCCTAAGTCCTGTGCCTCTGCCGTTGGGCTACGGCCCCGATGCTGGTCACGAGGGTGTTCCGGATCACAGCATCCCGGTCAGGCGGCCAGGTCCTGGCGCAGCCGGGCCACGTGCCCAGTCGCCCGGACGT
The DNA here is from genome assembly GCA_963781085.1 of uncultured Actinomycetes bacterium. GTDB lineage: Bacteria > Actinomycetota > Actinomycetes > Streptosporangiales > Streptosporangiaceae > RYN-230. Next base: position 42,104 of record CAWAES010000033.1, on the reverse strand, counting down.
TGTAGTACGCCCGCTCGATCCGGCCGTCCGCGCCGACCACGAACGTGGAGCGGATCACCCCGACCGTCTTCTTGCCGTACATCGTCTTCTCCCCGTACGCCCCGTAGGCCTTGAGTACCTCACGGTCGGGGTCGGCGAGCAGGCTGAAGTTGAGGGACTCCTGATCGCGGAACTTGGCCAGCTTCTGCGGGGTGTCCGGGGAGATGCCCAGCACGGTTAGCCCCGCGTCGGCGAGAACGCCCAGGTTGTCGCGGAAGTCGCAGGCTTCCTTGGTGCAGCCCGGGGTCATCGCGGCCGGGTAGAAGTACACGATCACGCGCTGCCCGCGCAGCGCGGACAGCTGCACTGTCTTGCCGTCCGCGTCGGGCAGTGAGAAGTCCGGCGCCTCATCCCCGGGCGCCAGTTTCTGATCGGTCACACGCGCTCCCCTCGAAAGACGACTCCACGTTACCGGGCCTGGCAGGCACGCGGGTGACCTTATTAAGAGCCCCTTACGCGGTCTGCGCAGACCTGCAGACGGTGAGTAGGGGCCGTAGAGTCCACGACGGGTGGCGGGGGATTGCACGAATTGCTCGTCAAGTAGCGCAATCGCCAACCCAAGGAGGACCAGTCGTGTTCTCACAGTTGAAGGCCCGCCGGCCGGGAGCTCCCCAGCCGGGGGCCAGCCAGGACCGGGCCGCCCGGCCAGCGCGCTTCGGCGTTCCGGCCCGGGCCGTCCGCCCGATCGGCTTCGTGGCCGTGGCGGCCGCAGCCATCCTCGCCGTCGCCGGGTGCAAGCCCGGGGTGTACGCCAGCAACTCCTCGAGCGGCTCGCACGGCGCCGGGATGTCCTCAGCCTCGGCCCTGTCGCTGGCCGCGCAGCAGACCCAGCAGATCAGGTCGTTCAGCGCCAACGTGGAGATCCAGGCCACGGGCGCGCTTAACGCGACCCTGACCGGCACCCTGCACGAGGTCACCATGCCCAGCCCGGTCATGTCGCTTCGCGCCAACGCGGGCGCGCTCGGGAACATCCGGGTGATCGTGTCCAACGGCATGGCCTACCTGAAGAGCCCGTTCCTGACGCACGCCTACGGCAAGCCGTGGGTGATGGGCTCGATGAACACCATGAGCAGCACCTCAGGCCTGAACCTGGGGCCGTTGCTCAGCCTCCTCTCAACCAGCAGCCCGATGGTGCAGGTCCCGCTGTTCAGCCAGGGTTCGAACATCCGCATGATGGGCCACTCGATGATGGACGGCTCGCGAATGTCGGAGTGGGGCGGGCACTACATGCTCTCCCACGTGTTGGGCAGCCTGAACTCGAGTCTGCAGCCGAGCATGCAGTCCGTGATGAACAGCGGCGTCAGCATGACCCGGTTCCGGGTCTGGATGGACTCCACTCATCAGCTGCGCAAGCTCGTCCTGATCGAGATCGGTAACAACACCAAGGTCACGATCACCCTGGTCATCACGTCGGTCAACCGGCCAATGCACATCAGGTTGCCGTCGACCACGCTGATCTTCGTCCTGGGTGGCGCCACTCCCACACCGACGCCGACGCCGACGGTCACGCCCACGGTCCAGCCGACCGTGACCGCCACCCCGACCATGGGGGCCACGCTGACCCCGACCAGCACCGTGGGTGCGACCAGCACACCTGTCCCCGTCCCGACCGGAGCAGGTCCCACCCACTGGTGACGTGCTCTGACTGACCGCAAGCGGCGGCCCGCCGGACCTGGAGATCACGCACCAGAGCCGGTGGGCCTTCCGCGTTCCGGGTCGGCCTGGCCGCCGTAACGGGTGGGTCGGCCAGCCGCGCCGCCGCAGCGGAGGGTCAGGAGCCCAGCAGGGCGGCGATGATCGGGGCCAGCGCGCGGAGGGCCCGGCCGCGGTGACTGATCTTGTCCTTGTCCGCCGGACTCATCTCGGCGGTGGTGAGCTCCGCACCCGCCGGGACGAAGATCGGGTCGTAGCCGAAACCGTTAGTGCCCCGCGGCGCCGTGGTCAGCGAGCCGTCCAGCACGCCCTCGGTCACGTGCTCCGCACCGGAGGGCAGCACGAGCGCCGCGGCGCAGGCGAAGTGGGCCCCCCGGTGCTCCGCCGGGATGTCGGCCAGCTGCCCCAGGACCAGCTCCAGGTTCGCCTGGTCGTCGCCGTGCCGCCCGGACCAGCGGGCGGACAGCACGCCCGGCATCCCGTTCAGCGCGTCGGCGCACAGGCCGGAGTCGTCGGCTACCGCGGGCAGGCCGGTGAAGGCGGCCACGGCCCGGGCCTTGAGCAACGCGTTCTCGCTGAACGTGAGCCCCGTCTCGGCGACCTCGGGCAGGTCCGGAAACTCGCCCAGGTCGCCTACGTCCACCGGGACCCGCCCGGCGTCCAGGATCCGGCGCAGCTCAATTAGCTTGTCCGGGTTACGGGTCGCCACGATAAGCCTGTCGCCCATCTGGGTCACCGCCCCGGCAGGTCACGGGCGAGGGCCTCGCGCTGCATCCGGGTCAGCTGGGCGCAGCCCGCGACGCCGAGGTCGAGCAGCTCGTTGAGCAGATCCCGGCTGAACGGCTCCTGTTCCGCGGTGCCCTGGACCTCCACGAAGTCGCCGTCGCCGGTGCACACCACGTTCATGTCCGTCTGCGCGGCAGAGTCCTCCTCGTAACAGAGGTCCAGCCGCGGCTGGCCCTCGACGATGCCGACGCTGACCGCGGCGACCGACCCGACGAGCGGGTCACCCTTGAGGCGCTTGCGGCTGCGCAGCCAGGCCACCGCGTCGGCCAGGGCGACGTATCCCCCGGTGATCGCGGCGGTCCGGGTGCCGCCGTCGGCCTGGAGCACGTCACAGTCGATGACGATGGTGTTCTCGCCGAGCGCCTTGGTGTCCACGCACGCGCGCAGGGACCGGCCGATCAGCCGGGAGATCTCGTGCGTGCGGCCGCCGATCCGGCCCTTCACCGACTCACGGTCGCCGCGGGTGTTGGTGGCCCGGGGCAGCATGGCGTACTCGGCGGTCACCCAGCCGAGGCCGCTCCCGCGCCGCCAGCGCGGCACCTCCTCGGTGGCACTCGCGGCGCAGAGCACCCGGGTCGCCCCGAACTCCACCAGCACCGAGCCTTCCGCGTGGTCCAGCCAGCCGCGGGTCATCTTTATCTCGCGCAGTGACGCGTTAGCGCGCCCATCGGGTCGGGACATGCCTGCCACCCTACCGAGCAGGACCACCCACCCGGGCTGTCTCGCGGCGGCTGGCTCGCCCCGGACCGCGTGGCCCCGCCAGGGCACATATCACGCCGAGCGTTCGCCATAACCGGACAAATCACCCGCCATAACGCACGTCCGCCGTGAAGTGTCGGCGGGTGTGGTCAACCTGGAGGGGTGGAACGTGGAGTGGGGGGTATGCGGACCACCGCGGAACTACTGGCTGCGGGGTTATCCGCGGGGCGGATCCGGCGGTTGGTCAGAGACGGACTCTGGTCCGGCTACGGTCGGGGGCCTACGCGCCGATGGCTACCGTCACCTCACTGCAGCGCGCTCCGCGGGACCAGACGACCAGGCAAGCCGGTGAACAACTCTTAGCGGTGGCCGCGACCCTCGCGGTCACCAGCTCGCGGTCGGTCGGAAGCCACCGTTCAGCCGCACTGGTGTACGGGCTCGGCCTAGTGGGCGGGCCCGGAATCAGTCACCGAGATCACGAGGACGCCCGGGGGCCGGGGCAGCCGCACCGGCGACCTCGGCGTGCTGGTGCACATCGCCGCCCTGCCCGCGGGGCACGTGGTCAGCTATCGCGGCGTGCCGCTGACCTCGGTGCCCAGGACCGTGATCGACTTAGCCCGCACGCTGCCGTTCGCCGAGGGAGTGGCGGTGGCCGACTCGGCCCTGCACGCCAGACTTACGTCGAAGAGCGAGCTCGCCACCGTCATCGCGACTGCGGGCGCTGGCCTGGCCTGCGGCGCGCCCGCGAGGTGACCGCGTTCAGCGACGCCCGGGCGGAGTCAGTGCTGGAGTCCCTCAGCCGGGCCGCGTTTCACCAGGCCGGTCTCCCGCCGCCGGACCTGCAGGTCTGGGTCGGTGACGACGGCGAGGTCATCGGCCGGGTGGACTTCCTCTGGCGCCGGTACCGCACGATCGGCGAGGCCGACGGGGCGCTGAAGTACCAGACTCCGGCCCGGGCCCGGAGCCAACTGGAGCGTGACGCCCGGCTGCGCGCCGCCGGCTACGAGGTCGTGCACTTCACCTGGCCGCAGATCACCCGGGCCCCAGCCCAGGTCATAGAGGACATCCAGGTAGCCTTCCGCCGCGGCAGTCGTCCGGGTTAACACCTCGCGCGGTCGGGGGCGCCGGCCTCGATCCAGCGGTACACCCGGCCGATGCCCTCGGCTAGCGGGGCTCTCGCCCGCCAGTCCAGGTCCCTGGCCACCCGGTCCACGGACAGTGAACTACGCAGCAACTCCCCGGCCCGCGGCTGCCCGGGCCGGGTCGTGATCGGGACGCCCCGCCACGTGGCCGATGATCTCGACGATGTCCAGCACGCTGACCTCGACCCCGGTGCCGATGTTCCACGTCCCGGGGCGCCCGGCGTCAGCGGCGGCGAGGAAGGCGCTGACCGCGTCGCCCACGTACACGTAGTCGCGGGTCTGCGAACCATCGCCGTAGAGCGGCGGAGGCTCGCCGGCCAGGACGAACCCGCAGAAGATCGGGATGACCCCGGCGTCGCCGCTGGGGTCCTGGCGGGGCCCGTACACGTTGGCTAGCCGCATGATGGAGTGCCGGGTACCGTGCAGCCGGTTGTACAGCCCGATGTACTGCTCGGCGCAGTACTTGGCGATGCCCGCCGGGGACTCCGGCAACGGCAGCACGTCCTCCCGGGACGGGATCGCGGCGTTGCGGCCGTAGAGGATGCCGCCGGAGGAGCTGAACAGGACCCGGGCCCCGGTCTCCCGGGCCGCCTCCAGCACGTTGACCGTCCCGAGCACGTTGACCTGGGCGTCCTGGGCGGGGGCGTCCACCGAGGTCCGGACGTTGACGTGGGCGGCCAGGTGGCAGATCAGTTCCGGCTGGGTCCCGCGGACGATCTCGCCGAGCGAGACGGCGTCGGTGATGCTGAGTTTGTGCAGCCAGGCGTGCTCGTCGAGGCGTCCGGCCCGGCCGGTGGACATGTCGTCGACCACGATCACCTCGTCGCCCCGGGCCAGGAAGGCGTCGGTGAGGTGAGAGCCGATGAACCCGGCACCGCCGGTCACGAGTACCCGCATGCCTGAGCATCCTAAGTGCTGAGCCCCGGGGACAGGCTCAGCTCAGCTCTACGACCAGCCCCGACGTGGCCAGCGTGAGCGGGCCGCCGAAGACGGTGGCGGCCTCCTCACGGCTGCGGTCGCGGTCGTTCCAGGGCACCAGGTGGGTCAGCAGCAGGCGATGGGCGCCCGCTCTCGTGGCGTGCTCCGCGGCCTGCCGGGCGGTCAGGTGCAGTCCCTCGGGCAGGTCCGGCGCGTCCAGGAACGACGCCTCGCTGAGCAGCACATCGGCGTCGCGGGCCAGGGTCACCAGGTCGGCTGACTCCCCCGTGTCGGCGGAGTAGGCGAGCACCGCGCCGCCGGCCTCGAACCGGAAGCCGAACGTCTCCACCGGGTGATTCATGTGCGCCAGGGTGAGCCGCAGCGGCCCGATCTCCAGCGGTCCCGGCTGCAGGTCCCGGAAGTCGAACGCCCCGGTCATCTCCTCCTCCCCGGCCACGCCCTGGGCCCGGGCCAGCCGCCGCGCGGTACCCGCCGGGCCGTACACGGGAATCCGGGGGTGGGGGGCGTCGGGTGAGTAGGTCCGCGCCACCCAGTAGCCCGTCATGTCGAGGCAGTGGTCGGGATGCAGGTGAGACAGGCAGACCGCGTCAATCTCGTAGAGGCTCGCGTGCCGCTGCAAGGCCCCGAGGGCTCCGCTGCCCAGGTCGACCAGGAGCCGGAATCCCTCGTGCTCCACGAGGTAGGACGAGGCGGGGCTGTCCGGGCCGGGGAACGACCCGGAGCATCCGATGACGGTGAGGCGCACGGGCACTCAGGGTACGCGCCGCGGCGCACGTTGAGGGAGCGGGGGCCGCCGGCAGACGCGCCGGAGCCCGGGGACTTCGGCGGGAAGGCCGGAGCGGGTCAGGGCTGGCCGGACCGGCCGACCAGGGCGATCTGGCGGCTCTGCGCGACCAGGCGGCCCGCGCTGTCCCAGACTTCGGCCTCCTCGTCGAACCAGCCGCCGCTCACGTGCCGGCACCGGGCCGCGACCCGGAGCACGCCGGGTGCGGGCACGGCCCGCATGTGCCAGGTCAGTTCGACCGTCGGCGACCAGCCCACCACGCGCAGGCCGAACACCACCGGCGGCAGGCAGTCCACGGCCAGCGCGAGCAGGTAGGCGTCCGGCACCCAGGGTTCGCGGAGCTGGAAGTACCCGCGCATCTCGGGGGTACCGGACGGCTGGCCCCGCATCCAGCCCAGGGTGGCCGGGTCGAGCCGGATGTCGACCTGTTTCGCGTAGCCGCTGAAGGCCCGCGGTCCCTGGGCGTCCTGGATGTCGTGGCACTCCTCCAGCGGCGGCAGCCGGGGTGGCTCGCCGGTCCAGGACAGGCCGCCGGCGTCGCCGTCGTCACCCAGGGCGCCGGTGGTGACCGTGGTCTCCAGCATCGGCCGGCCCCCCTGGACCAGGGTGGCCCGGGCCGTGGCAGCGACCTTGCCCTGCTTCAGCCACTCCACCTCGACCTGCGCAGGCTCGGGCCGCGGGGCCCGGAGGAAGTGCGCGCTCGTGGCGACCGGGTACGGGTGCGGGGAGGTGTCGAGCACGGCCCGCAGCATCGAGGCCAGGAGTACTCCGCCGTTCACCGCGCCGGCGATGGCGAAGCGCTCGTCCGGCCGGATCTCGTACCGGCCTTCGCCGACCGGCCGGCTGGCGATGGCCTCGTCGAAGGCGCCCATCAACCGCTGGCGCCGCGGTGCACGGCCCTGGGCCGGGGGAAGGGAGGCGGGAGGACGGTTTTCGTTGCGGCGCAGATCAGGCCCATAGCTGGCCTTCCAGCCGCGCTTCGGCCTCAGCCAGCGTCCCGGAGTAGGCGCCGGTGGACAGGTACTTCCAGCCGCCGTCGGCGACCACGAACGCGATGTCGGCCCGCTCCCCCGCCGCCTGGGCCTTGGCCGCCATGCCCAGGGCCGCGTGCAGGGCGCCGCCGGCCGAGATGCCGGCGAAGATGCCCTCCTGGTCGAGCAGTTCCCGGGTCCGGCGCAGCGCGTCCTTCGACGACACCGAGAACCGGGTGGTCAGCACCGACTCGTCGTACAGTTCGGGCACGAAGCCCTCGTCGATGTTGCGCAGGCCGTAGACCAGCTCGCCGTACCGGGGCTCGGCGGCCACGACGGAGATGCCCGGAACCCGCTCGCGCAGGAACCGGCCGGTGCCCATGAGGGTCCCGGTGGTGCCGAGCCCGGCCACGAAGTGCGTGATGCCGGGCAGGTCGGCGAGGATCTCCGGGCCGGTCGTCTCGTAGTGGGCCCGGGCGTTGGCCTCGTTGCCGTACTGGTAGAGCATGACCCAGTCGGGGTGCTCCTCAGCCAGCCGCCGGGCGACCCGGACGGCCTCGTTGGACCCGCCCGCCGCCGGGGAGAAGATGATCTGCGCCCCGAACATCTCCAGGACCTGCCGCCGCTCCACCGAGGTGTTCTCCGGCATCACGCAGATCATTGTGTAGCCGCGCAGGTGCGCGACCATGGCCAGGGAGATCCCGGTGTTCCCGGAGGTGGGTTCGAGGATGGTGGTCCCCGGGGCGAGCAGGCCATCCTTCTCGGCCTGCTCGATCATGAAGAACGCGGCCCGGTCCTTGACCGAGCCGGTGGGGTTGCGGTCTTCCAGCTTGGCCCACAGCCGCACGTCGGGTGCGGGAGAGAGCCTGGGCAACCCGACCAGAGGGGTATGGCCGAGGCTGTCCAGCAGTGAGTCGTAACGCATGTGCTCTCCCGGGGTGGGTCAGCCCGCCCCGCCCGCCACGGCCGGGAGCACGGTCACCGTGTCGCCGTCCTTGACTGGCGTCTCGAGGCCGCCGAGGAAGCGCACGTCCTCGTCGTTGAGGTAGACGTTGACGAACCGGCGCAGCCCGGACTCGTCCTGCAGCCGGTCGCGGAGCCCGCCGTACCGGGTGTCGAGGTCACCGATGAGCTCGGCGATGGTTCCGCCCGAGCCCTCCACCGCCTTGGCGCCACCGGTGTACGTGCGCAGGATCGTCGGGATGCGGACTTCGATGGCCATGAACAACACTCCAGGGTGAGGCGGTCGGTCTCTGCGGGCGTCCTGGCCGGCGCGGGCGGTGACGGCCGTCACCGGATCCCAACCGGATGCCTCCCGCGATCATTCCAGGCCGGCGGCGGCCGGGTCACCATGGGCGGACTACCCGGGTCAATCGGTGATCCGGACGTCCTCCTCCGTCACCGTCCCGTCCACGATGCGGAACGAGCGGAACTCCACGGTGTCCGGGTCGCGGGTCGAGACCAGGACATAGTGGGCGCCCGGCTCGTTCGCGTAGCTGACGTCGGTGCGCGAGGGGTAGGCCTCGGTCGCGGTGTGCGAGTGGTAGATGACGGACGGCTCCTCGTCCCGGTCATCCATCTCCCGCCAGACCCGGAGCAGCTCCAGCGAGTCGAACTCATAGAACGTCGGTGAGCGCTGGGCGTTCAGCATCGGGATGAAGCGTTCCGGGCGGTCCTCGCAGGCCGGCCCGGCGATCACCCCGCAGGCCTCGTCCGGGTGGTCCGCACGGGCGTGCGCCACGATCTTGTCCCGCAGCGCGGAGTGGAGCGTCAGCATGGATCCGAGGGTACCGCCGGGGCCGGGCCCGGCCGGCGGGCCGCGGCGATCGGGGGACCCGGCCGGCGGGGTGCGGTTACGACAGGGCCCGGACCAGGGTCTCCTGCAGGAACGTGAGCCAGTCGTAGATCCACATGTAGGCGGACCGGGGGTCGGCCGGGTCGAGGTCCGCCGTCCGGGCGTCGAAGTCCTCGGTGATCGACAGGCGGACCCCGAGAGCCAGCCGCACATCGTTCAGGGCCCGCAGCCAGACCTGCGCGTCCTCCTCCGACAACCGGATCCGGCCACCGTCTTCGGGCAGCGTGGCCAGCACGGTGCGGGCTGCGGCCGCCTTGCCGTCACGGAGCTCGTGCTCGGTGAAGCGGCGGAAGTCACCCGCGGCCTCGGTGTCATCGCGGTAGGCGTCGGGCAGCAGGCGGGCCAGTACCGGGTCGTCCGGCGGGGTCGCCGGGCCGGTCTGGCCGAGCAGGCGGGCCAGGTCGTCCAGGGGACCAGGCGGCCGCCCCGGGTCGGCGGCGGCCAGATCCGGGTCGGCGCGGGACGGCCCCGGGCTGGCCGGGTCGAGACCACTGCCGACCAGCTCGGCGATCTGGCTGACCAGGGAGCGGACGATCCCGGCCTGGGAGGGCACGAACGTGGCGCTGGCCCCGCCGCCGCGTACGCCGCGGAAGCCGTTCAAGGCCTCACCTGCCTCGTCGGAGTCGCCTGCGCCCCGCTTGCGTCTGATGCTCACTTATCGTGACTCACGGTGGCCCACAATCCATACCCGTGCAGCACTTCCACGTCGTGCTCCATGGACTCCCGGGTCCCGGACGAGACCACGGCCCTGCCCTTCTGGTGCACGTCGAGCATCAGCTTTTCGGCTTTGCGCTTGGAATAGCCGAATACCTGCTGAAACACGTAGGTCACATAGGACATGAGGTTGACCGGGTCGTTCCACACGATGGTGACCCACGGTGTGTCAGGGACGACTTCCTCATGCGTCTCCGGGCGTTCCACTTCTGCTGGTGCCACGCTCACCGGCGCTCACCTCCTCACGCACCGCCTTCTAGTCTCTCAGCCCGGCGGCGTGCGCCTGCCACGACCTCCGTAGTCTCTTTCTCGTGACGACAGTTTCCCAGGGGACCAGCACGGCGCTGCTTACCGACCGTTATGAGCTCACCATGCTGACCGCCGCGCTGCGCAGTGGGGCGGCGGGGCGGCGCGCCGTTTTCGAGGTGTTCGCCCGGGCTCTTCCGCACGGCCGCCGGTACGGCGTGGTCGCCGGGACCGGGCGGCTGCTCGAGGCCCTGCAGCAGTTCCGCTTCGGGCCGGACGAGCTCGTGTTCCTGCGCGACAACCACATGGTGGACGAGGAGTCCCTGAGCTACCTGGAGTCCTACCGCTTCCGCGGCGACATCTGGGGCTACGGGGAAGGCGACTGCTACTTCCCCGGCTCGCCGATCCTGGTGGTGGAGGCGCCGTTCGCCGAGGCGGTCGTGCTGGAGACCCTCGTGCTGGCCGTCCTGAACCATGACTCGGCCATCGCGTCGGCCGCGTCCCGGATGGTCAGGGCCGCGGACGAGCGGCCGATCATCGAGATGGGCTCGCGCCGCACCCACGAGATGGCCGCCGTGGCCAGTGCCCGGGCCGCCTACATCGCCGGCTTCTCGTCCACCTCGAACCTGGAGGCCGGGCGGGACTACGGCATCCCCACCAGCGGCACCAGTGCGCACGCGTTCAGCCTGGTCCACGACAGCGAGCGGGACGCCTTCGCGGCGCAGCTGGCCGCGCTCGGCAAGGGCACCACCTTGCTGGTGGACACGTTCGACGTGGGCCGCGCGGTGCGGACCGCGGTCGAGCTGGCCGGGCCGGGCCTGGGCGCGGTCCGCATCGACAGCGGCGACCTCCCCATGGTGGCCCGGCAGGTCCGCGACCTGCTGGACGAACTGGGCGCCCGGGACACCAAGATCGTGCTCAGCGGCGACCTCAACGAGTACTCGATCGCGGCGCTGGCCGCCGCCCCGGTCGACGGGTACGGGGTCGGGACCTCCCTGGTCACCGGGTCCGGGGCGCCTACCGCGGCGCTGGTCTACAAGCTCGTGGCCCGGGCCAGGGAAGGCGACGGCGAGGGGACGCTGGAGCCCGTGGCCAAGCGGTCGGTCGGCAAGCCGGGCCGGGGTGGCCGCAAGTGGGCGTTCCGGCAGTTCGACGAGGACGGCGTGGCGTCGGCCGAGCTGATCACCAGGGCCGACCCGGGGCCCACCCCGGACCTGGGGATTACCGGCACCGGCGGGGGGCGGCGGCGGGCGTTGCTGCGCCCGCTGGTCCGGGGCGGCGAGATCGTCGGCCAGGAGCCGTTGAACGCGGCGCGGGAGCGGCACCGCGTGGCCCTGGCCGAGCTGCCGGTGCACGCCCTGCAGCTGTCCCGGGGCTACCCGGCGATCCCCACCGTGTTCGTGCCGCCAGACGACGAGTAGGCGCGGGTCAGGCCGGGACGGCGTCCCGGCCGTCTGGGATCCCGGCCGGGCTGAACGCGTGCCGGTAGGCCTGGGGGGTGGTGCCGCGCCAGGCGCGGAAGTGGTGCCGCAGCGTGGCCGCGTTGCCGAACCCGGCCCGGTCCGCAATAACGTCAACCGTCTCGGTCGTCTCCTCCAGCAACTCCTGGGCCAGCAGGATGCGCTGGCCGGTCAGCCAGCGCAGCGGCGTGGTGCCGGTCTCCTGCACGAACCGCCGGGCGAAGGTCCGCTCCGACATCCGGGCCCGGGCCGCCAGCTGGCGGATCGTGACCGGCTCGCCGAGGTGACGCTGCATCCAGCTGATCACCTCGGCGAGCGTGTCGCAGGCGGGCACGGCGACCGGCCGGTCCACGTACTGGGCCTGGCCGCCGTCGCGATGTGCCGGGGTGACCATCCGCCGGGCGATCCCGTTCGCCACCCGGCTGCCCTGCTCCTTGCGGACCAGGTACAGGCACGCGTCGACGCCGGCCGCCGTGCCCGCACTGGTGATCACCGGGTCCTCGTCCACGTACAGCACGTCGGGGTTGACGATCGCCGACGGGTGCTCCCGCGCGAGGTCGTGGGCGTGCCGCCAGTGGGTGGTGCAGTGCCGCCCGTCCAGCAGCCCGGCCGCGCCGAGCACGAACGCGCCGTTGCACACGCTGAGCACCCGGGCACCGCGGTCCACGGCGGTCCGCAGCGCGTCGATCAGCGGTGCCGGGAACTGGGTGGAGGTGTACATCTGGAGGTGGCCGTCGCCGACGGCCGACACGGCCACCAGGTCGGCCTCCCGCAGCCGGTCCAGGCCGTAAGGCGTGGTGACGGTGAAGCCCGTCGACGAGGTGAGCGGGGCGGGTTCTCCTGCCCCCGACGCCGCTTCGCCCGAAACCACGGCGAAGTCGTAGGCGGGCAGCCCGTCGTCGGTCCGGTCGACGCCGAACACCTCGCAGAGCACGCCCAGCTCAAAAGGGGTAAAGCCGTTCAGGATCACGACGGCGACGTTCTGCAGCATGTCTCCATCATGCCTCGTGTTTGGCAGAATCTCGACCCCATATGACTTGACTGCCACTGTTCCGGGACGGCGTGATGACGAAGACTGGGGTCATGAGCAGCACAGAGTCCCTCTCAGTCCACCACCACACCTGGTCTCAGATGGTCCGCGCCGCCGCCCACACGATCACCTCGGTCGTGACGGAATGCAACCAGGCCAGCCGAACGATGTCCCAGCTCAGGCTGGCCCCGGACCGCTTCCTGCCCGACTCGGGCCAGGCGCCGGACGACTACGCCGAGTTCTTGTTCCGCACCTCCGGGTCGCTGGTCCGCGAGCCTTCCGCGAGGCAGCGGCTCGCGGCCGGACGGAGCCACCGCTAGCCTGCTGGCATGCATCCCAGCGCAGACCACGTCGCGGAAACGCTCCGGGCCCTGGGGGTCGCCGGGCAAGTCCGCGAGCTGCCCGAGCCGGCGCCGACCGCGGCCATCGCGGCGGCGCAGCTCGGCTGCGAGGTCGGGGCGATCGCCAACAGCCTGATCTTCCGCGGCGACGACGCCCCGCTGCTCGTCCTGACCAGCGGGGCGCACCGGGTCGACACCAGCCTGGTCGCGGCCCTGACCGGCGCGGCGTCGGTGCGCCGGGCCGACCCGGAGTTCGTCCGCGCCGCCACCGGCCAGGTGATCGGCGGCGTGGCCCCGGTCGGCCACCCGCAGCCACTGCGGACCCTGGTCGACGTGTGGCTGGACAAGTACGACGTGGTGTGGGCGGCGGCCGGTCACGTGCACACGGTGTTCCCGACGTCGTTCGCCGAGCTGATCAGGATCACCGGGGGCGCTCCCGCCGACGTCGGGGCCGACCCTCGCTGACGGGCACTTGCCCGGGCCTGGCGCCCGGTGTCGTACGCTCGGGCTGTGCGCGCGCTGGTGATCGTCGATGTGCAGAACGACTTCTGTGAAGGCGGTTCGCTCGCGGTCGCGGGGGGCGGCGAGGTGGCCCGGGCCATCAGCCAGTACCTGGAAGCCGGCGGATACGACTACGTCGTCGCGTCGCGGGACTTCCACGTCGACCCGGGCCAGCATTTCTCCCACCACCCGGACTTCGTGAACTCCTGGCCGCGGCACTGCGTGGCCGGCACCGGGGGCGCCGACTTCCATCCCGACCTGGTCACGAGCCACATCGAGACGGTGTTCAGCAAGGGCGCGCACGAGGCGGCTTACAGCGCGTTCGACGGCCGCGACGAGGGGGGCACGCCGCTCGCGGCGTGGCTGCGGGAACGCGGGGTAGGCGAACTGGACGTGGCCGGGATCGCCACCGACTACTGCGTCCGGGCCACGACGATCTCCGCGGCCGGGGAGGGTTTCGCCACCCGGGTGCTGCTCGGCCTGACCGCCGGGGTCGACCCCACCACCACCGCCGAGTCGATCGACGCCATGCGGGCGGCTGGGGCGCAGGTCACCGGGACGCCGGTGGAGCGTTAGGGATAAACCGGCGCCGGCTGCGGGAAAGCCCGCGAGCGGTTAGTCGTTTCCCTGCGGGAGGGACTCGTAGATGCGCTTGCAGTCCGGGCACACGGGGAACCGCTTGGGATCCCGGTTCGGTACCCAGACCTTGCCGCACAGGGCAATCACCGGGGTGCCGGTCACCGCGCTGTCGACGATCTTGTCCTTCTCGACGTAGTGCGCGAACCGCTCATGGTCGCCGTCGCCGGGACGGATGTCCGGCGTGGTGCCAGTGTCCTCTCGAGTGCCGGAGTCCGGCAGAACCTCAGTAGCCACGGTCCACGAGTGTACGCGGCCGCGGCTACCGCCGGGTTCCGGGCACCACGGGGTCCGGTCCGGCCACCGGCTGGGCCTGGTCCGGTACCCAGCGGTGGCGGGCCCGCAGGTACCGCCAGACCGCGACGGAACAGGCACTCAGCAGGAGCGCCTCGACCCGCACCGTGCCCTCCGCGGGCCAGGGCAGCAGGTGCGTGATGTGCAGGAGCAGCGACCCTGGGTGGGTGATCGCGTTGAACGACAGGTATACGAAGAGGCCGGTGGCCAGCACGGCGACCGTCTCGGCCACCGCCAGGACCATGGTCGCCGCCCGGTCGGGCGGCGGGGCTGGCACCGCCTCGCGGCGCCGCCGCAGCCGAAGGTACTCACTGGTGGCCAGGCAGAGCGCGGCGACCAGGAAGGCGATGAAGCCCGAAGTGTCGGTGCGTACCGGGATGGGCTGCCAGTAGCGGCCGGGCAGGTCCTGGCCCCGGAAGCTGCCGACGAGCGCGGTGCTGGCCCAGCCCAGCAGGGCCGCGAAGGCCAGGCCGGCCGTGACCGCCTCCACGGCCAGTCTGCGACGTCTCACGACGGGGAGAACCTGCCTGTTCACCTGGGGATCACCATCAGTAAGCCGGGTCAATTCTGGGCCGGGTCGTCCGGGTAGTTGGCCACCATCGCGAGGTTGCCCCCCTGCCGCCGCAGCACGATCTTCCAGAGCCGCTCCGGCTCGGCCACGAAGGCGTCGGCGGGCTCACCCGACAGCACGTACCAGGCGCCCTCGTCGATCTCCGCCTGGAGCTGGCCGGGTCCCCAGCCCGCGTAGCCGGCGAAGACCCGCAGCGAGGCGATACCGCCCGCGAGCAGCTGGGGCGGGGCGTCCAGGTCGACTAGACCGATCCGGGACATCACCGCGGACCCGTCCAGCGCCCGCCAGCCGACCGGCTCCTCGTCGCCGGGCACGATAGCCAGGGCCAGCGCGCTGTTCGGGGCGACCGGGCCGCCCCGGAAGACCACCGACGGCCCGGTGACCAGGTCCGTCCATGACTCGAGGACCTGGCCGACTGGCACCTCGGTGGGGCGGTTCAGCACCACGCCGAGCGTGCCTTCCTCAGGCTCGTCCTCGACGACGAGAACGACGGTACGCCGGAAGTTCGGGTCGCCGAGCAACGGCGTAGCGACCAGCAACTGCCCCGAGAGGTCGTCCTCCATACCTCCATTCTGGCGGACGCTGGGCGGTTGTTCAGGCTTCGGCGTCTCCGCACGCGAGTTCGTGCCAATTTGAGACATGACGACGCGGCCCGCCGGGGAGGGGGCCGGGCCCGGGCAGGCGGCCCAGGGACAGCGGCTCAGGGTCGGCGGCTCAGGGTCGGCGGCTCAGGGACAGCGCTCACGGCCGGGCCGGGCGGCCGCCGGCGGCGTCCCGGACCGCCGCCGCGACCGCCGGGGTCACGTTGGGGTTGAACACGGACGGGACGATGTAGTGCGGGCCGAGCTCGGCGGCCGACACCACACCGGCCAGCGCCCGGGCCGCCACCACCAGCATGTCGTCGGACACCGTCCGGCTCTGCGCGTCCAGCAGCCCGCGGAACACCCCGGGGAAGGCCAGCACGTTGTTGATCTGGTTGGGGTAGTCACTGCGCCCGGTGGCCACCACGGCCGCGTACTGGGCGGCCTCGTCCGGGTCGACCTCGGGATCGGGGTTGGCCAGCGCGAACACGATCGCGTCGTCGTTCATGGCCGCGATGTCCGTGCCGGTCAGCAACCGGGGCGCCGACAGCCCGATGAAGACGTCCGCGCCGCGCAGCGCGCCGGCCAGGCTCCCCTCGTACTGCTGCGCGTTGGTGTGCTCGGCCACCCAGCGCAGGTTGTCGTCCAGCCCGGGGCGGCCCACGTAGATCGCGCCTTTGTCGTCGCACACGATCACGTCCGAGGCGCCGGAGGCGAGCAGCAGCCGGAGCACCGCGGTGCCGGCCGCCCCCGCGCCCGCGATCGTGATCCGGACCGAGCCCAGCTTCTTGCCGACCACCCGGAGCGCGTTGGTGAGGGCAGCCAGGACCACGATCGCGGTGCCGTGCTGGTCGTCGTGGAAGACCGGGATGTCCAGCAGCTCGCGCAGCCGGGCCTCGACCTCGAAGCACCGCGGGGCGCTGATGTCCTCGAGGTTGATACCCCCGAAGGCCGGCGCGATGATCTGGACGGTGCGCACGATCTCGTCGGTGTCCTGGGTGTCCAGGCAGAGCGGCCAGGCGTCGATCCCCGCGAACCGCTTGAACAGTGCGGCCTTGCCCTCCATCACCGGCATGGCCGCGTACGGGCCGATGTTGCCCAGCCCGAGCACGGCGGAGCCGTCGGTGACGACGGCCACCGAATTCCGCTTGATGGTGAGGCGGCGCACGTCCTCGGGGTTACGGGCGATGGCCATGGAGACCCGGGCCACGCCCGGGGTGTAGGCCATGGACAGGTCGTCCCGGTTGCGCAGCGGGATCTTGACCGCGGTCTCGATCTTCCCGCCCAGGTGGAGCAGGAACGTCCGGTCGCTGACCTTGCTGACCGTCACGCCCTCGATCTCGCTCAGCGCCGCCACGATGGCCTCGGCGTGGTCGGTGTCCCGGGCCGCGCAGGTCAGGTCAACGCGCAGCCGTTCGTGGCTGAACGGGCTCACGTCCAGGGCGGTGACCTCGCCACCGGCCTGCTCAACGACGTGCGTGAGCTCGCTGACCGCCCGCCCGTGCGATGGCACCTCGAGACGCACGGTTATCGAATACGACACGCTCGGTGCTACCGACACAACAATCCCGCCTTCCGCCAGGCCGTGATGCAGGACACAATCGTGCCACCACCAAGCCCATGATCAGGCCCGGCCCGGGTCCGGCCCACGTACCCTGCAAGGGTGTCCGACGGAGGAATGACCGCCAGTGCGCCAGAACGCACAGCCACAGCCGGCCGGGGCGTCCCGGTGACGGCAGACCTGGGGCCGCCACCCATCGACGTGACCCGGCTGCGGGTCGCCATTGCCCGGGTCTCCCGGAGCCTTCGCCGGCATGAGCTGGCCGGGCTCACCCCCACCCAGCTGTCCGCCCTGGCCACCGTGGAACAGGCCGGGCCGCTGCGGCTGGGCGACCTCGCGGCGGCCGAGAAGATCGCCCCGTCAACTCTCACCCGGCTCGTCACCGTGCTGGAAGAGCGAGGCTACGTGCAGCGCCATCCGGTGCCAGGCGACGCCCGGGCCAGCACGCTCGTGGTCACTCCAGAAGGGCACGCGATCCTGGAGCGGATCAGGCGGGAGAGCACCATCCTGCTCGCCGACAACCTGCGCACCCTCAGCCCGGATCAGCTGGCCGCCCTCGGGGCGGCGCTGCCCGCGCTGGAGCAGATCGCCGACGCCACCCCGCCGGACGCGCGCAACCGCTGACCCGGGCCCGGGCCTGGCTCAGGCCGGGGACTGGCCCGGGCGGCCAGGCTCAGAAGAGCAGGCTGGACAGGGTCGCGCGGGCCTTGGCCACCCGCGGGTCACCAGGCGGGAAGACGTCGAACAGGCCGATCAGGTGGACCCGGGCGCGCTCCCGTTCGTCTCCGGACGTTCGCCTGACCGTGCCGAGCAGGCGGTCGAAGCCCTCCTCGACCCGGCCGGTGGCCACCTCGATGTCGGCCACGCTCGACTGCGCGTCAACGTTGGCCGGGTCCGCGGCGGCCGCCCGGCGCACCTGGTCCTGGTCGAAGTCGCTCACCCGGCGGATGAGGTTGACCTGGGCCAGGCCCATGGCCGCCGCCGGGTTCCCAGGGGAGTTCGCGAGGACCTTCTGGAAGGCCTCAGCGGCCCCGTCCAGGTCGTCGCGCTCCATGGCCTGCTGGGCTTCCTCGAACGCGGGATCGGCCATCATGCCGCCACCGGGCCCGCCCGGCATCCCCGGGCCGCCCGGGGCCGCCCGGGCCGTAGGGGTCGCCGGGCTGTCCGTCGGCCGCCTGGGCGCTGTCCGGCTGACCGTCAGCCGCCTCGCCGTCGGGCTCCGCGCCGCCGCTGACCGGCATCCCCAGCTGCCCGGCGACCTGCATGACCTGGCCGATCCACTGGCGCACCTGTGCCTCGGGCATCGCACCCAGGAAGCCGTCCACCACCTGGCCGCCGGCGACCGCCATGACCATCGGGATGCTCTGCACCTGCAACGCCGCCCGCAACTGCGGGTTCGCGTCGATATCGACTTTGGCGACCACAAAGTCCCCGGCGGCCTCGTCGGCCAGCTTCTCCAGTACCGGGCTGAGCTGCTTGCAGGGGCCACACCACTCGGCCCACAAGTCCAGGATTACCGGTACCGTCCGCGACCGTTCGACGACCTCCGTGTTGAAGGTCTCCTCGGTCACGTCGATCACGTTGCCTGCCGGCGGGGCATCCTGCCCGCCGGTACGCGTGGCGGCCTGCTGACTGCGCTGCGCGGCGGCCTGCCGCGCACCCAGGTCAACGGCGCCGTAGAGCGAAAAGTCCCGCGGCTGCTGCATGTCTCTATCCTGCCGCATGCCAGCGATGCCTTGACCGCCCCCGTCAGTCTCGCGGTTAAGTAGCACATAATGTGCTACCGTAGTCCCGTGAGTGATACCAGCCGTGACCGCGGGGCAGGGCGCCAGGCTCTCCCGGCGAAGGCCAGGCGCAGCCCGGGTCAGCGCAGCTCAGGCCGGCCACAGCATCGGCATCCGTGAACTGCGCCAGCACGCCAGCGTCTACGTGGATCTCGTGGAGAAGGGGCAGACCGTGGACATCACCAACCGGGGGCGGCTCGTCGCCCGCCTCGTCCCGGCCCGGGACGTGGAGAGCCCGCTGGAACGGCTGATCGCGGCCGGGATCATCCAGCCCGCCGAGGATCCAGGCAGCCTGCTCGACATCGAGCCCGCGCCACCCGTGCCCGAAGGGCCAGCCGACCGCCTCGGAGATCTTGCTGAAGATGCGCGAGGAGGAAAGGTATTGATCTACCTGGACTCCTCCGCGCTGGTGAAGCTGGCCGTCGCCGAGCGCGAGTCGGCCGGTCTGCTCAGCTGGCTTGCCGAGCAGCCCAATCTGGTCCAGGTGTCGAGTTCAGTGATCCGGGTGGAGGTCCCGCGTGCGGTGTGGCGGGCCGAGCCCTCAGCCCTGCCCGAGAGCTACCTGGTCATCCGGCGCACCGCGGAGATCGAGCTCACCGGTGAAGTGCTCGGCCAGGCGGCGAGGACCAGACCGGTGACCCTGGGCGCGCTGGACGCGATCCACCTGGCTTCCGCGCTGGTGTTGCGGCGGGAACTCACGTCGTTTGTTTCCTACGACACCCGGCTGCTGGCCGCGGCCCGGGACGCCGGGCTGCCCACCGCCAGCCCGGCCTGATCCCAGCTGGCGCTCCGCCGCCCCGCCGCGCGGCGGGCCGGGCGGACCGTTGGACTGGGTGCGGCAGGAAAGCGAGGCTGAAGCCGGGATCAGGCTCAGCAATGATGCGCCGGGGGCGGGACGTCCAGCGTCGGGTTGCGGTCGAAGAACCCGGTTGGCTTCAGCACGAACCCGCACCGGGCCACCGGCATCACCGGCCAGTCCTCCAGCCGGGGGAAGTGCGTGGGCCCGAACGTGTGCCACAGCACGATGTCGGTCCCGTCGATGTCCCGGTCGCCGCGGATGAAGTCCGGCAGGCCCGCCCCGCCCGGATGCTGGTTCACGAAGTCCCCGGCCGGGTACCGCTGCGCGGGGTCGTACTGGGTGACCCACAGGTGCTGCGCGGCGAAGCCGGCCCGGGCCGCCACCGGGGAGCCCGGGGCCGCCAGCAGCACCGGGGCCGCCTCCGGGTACAGGGTGTACCCGACCGGGTGACCGAACCGGTTGGCCTGCTCGGTGCTCACCACCCGCCAGGTGCGGCCGCGGCTGCCGTCGGCCCGCCGGGCCGCCTGCGACTCCGTGCTCAGCCGGGTGACCTCCTGCACCAGCGCGTTGCCGTACGGGTTGCCCGGGCCGGCGGGCAGCCCGGCGACGTCCACCTCCTCCACCGCGTTGGCCTGCCCGTCCACGTCCATGTCGAGCCGCGCGCTGAACAGGTGCTGGTGCGCAGGCGCGCCCAGGCCCGGCGCGACCTCGGTGGAGTGCCGGTAGTCCCCGCCCGGGTGCGCGGCCGTGAACAGCGCGCCGGTCAGCTTGATCTCGCACTCGATCGTGCCGTCGAGGTAGAAGTACCAGTAGAAGCCGTAGTCGTAGTTGCCGATGGTGGAGAAGAACGAGACCACCAGGCGCCGCTGGCGGCGGGACTGGGCCGAGCCGTTGAAGATGTCCGTGTGCTTCCAGAGGATCCCGGAGTCCTCCTCGTGGATGCAGATCGCGTTGCGGATCGTCCGCGGCTCGCCGCTGTCGCCGGTCACCGTCGCGTCCAGGTAGGCGATCTCGCCGAGGCAGTCGCAGCCCAGCTCGAGCGAGTTCGCCCACTTCCCGACCAGGTACTCGCCGGTGTCGAAGTAGGTCTGCCAGTACCGGAACTTCGGGTCCCCGTAGGGCACGACCATCTCGGGGATGGACGCCCGGTAGATGACCGGCCGGTCCCGTCCGCCGTCGCCGACGCTGATCTGGTGCAGGATCAGCCCCTCGCGGGCGTCGAAGCCGATCCGCATGGACCAGCCCTCCCAGCGCAGCAGCTGGCCCTCGAGGGTGAAGCTCGGGCCCTCCGGCTGGGTGATCTCGATGGGCCGCAGCGTGGTCCGGTGCGGCCCGCGGACGGCCGGGTCGTCGTAGTCACCGGACTCCTGCGGCACCGGCAGCACGAACTCGTCCACCAGCTCGATGACCCGCCGCTCGACCAGGTCCACGTAGGCGGCCACGCCGTCCACCGGGTGCGCCCAGGCGTAGCCGTGCTCGTCGTCCTGGACGAACGCGAGCACCCGGACCAGCCGCCGCCCGTCCTCGCCCGCGAACCCGAACGACCCGGCGGTCAGCGGGCAGGCCCGGATCCTGGTCACGTCGTCCAGCCCGCGCCGGGCCATCGCCGCCCGCCACTGCGGGTCGGCCCGGACCACCTCCTCGGCGATGGCGAAGTCCTGGTCCATGATCGGCACCTGCCCGTCGGCCCGCGGGTCGAGGACGCGGCGGCTGACCACCTGCCGCCGGGTGAGCGAGACCACCACGTCGCTGGATTCGCCGGTGGTCACGTTGATCAGGAAAGCCCGCAGCCGGCGGTCGGGCGGCTCCCCGGCCGGGCCGAGCACCTCGTCCTTGGCGGGCTCCTCCAGCCCGTAGTAGGCGAAGCGCACCGGCTCGGCCAGCAGGCCCGCCGCGGCCAGGACGTCCCGCCCGGCCAGGTACTCGGCCGGGCCGGCCGGCTCAAGGGGATGAGCCGGGACCGGGCCGGATGGCTGGGCCGCCCGCAGGGCCGTGTCCGTCATGACTGATCTCTCCTCCGCGCACACGGCGGGCCGGGGAACTGCCGTCCCGCCGCCCGCGCCTACTCGTCGGCGATGATCGAGCCGGCCCGCTCGCCCAGCCCGGGGTCACGGCGGCTGAGCACCACGGCGTAGATCACCGCGACCACCACGATGGCCAGCGCCGCGTACGGGAACCAGTCATACGGCGCGGCCTGCCCGGGCTTGCACAAGTAGTACACCGGCACCGCGATGGCGGCCATCCCGAGGACCGGCAGGATCAGGTGCTTCACCACGTTGAACTCGGCCGGGCGGTACTTCCGGTAGTAGAACGGCAGGGCCAGGTTGGCCAGGAAGTAGACCACGAGGACCAGGATCGTGCCCATCGTGGAGGACTCGAAGAAGAAGTTGAGCGGGTCCATGCTCCCGGTGTGGCCGCCGATCACGTGGCCCAGCACCCAGATCAGGATGATCCCGCCGGCCAGCGCGACGAACGCGTAGATGGCGTTCATCGGGGTGCGCCGCGTCGGGTGCACCCGGCCCAGCCAGCGCGGCAGCAGGCCCTCCCGCCCGGCGTTGAAGATCAGCCGGGACTGCGAGTTGGCCGCCGCGATCAGCACGCCGAGGGTGGAGGTCATGCCCGCGATGTAGGCGAACGCGGCGAAGGCCGGGGCGATGTTCCCGGACGACGGTGATGAACGGGATGGGGGCGGCGGCCAGCTTGGCCCCGTTGTACCCGAACCCGGTCACCGTGGCGAAGGCGAACAGCAGGTAGCTGACCACCATCAGCGCGATGGACAAGAACACCGCGCGGGGCACGTTGCGCCGCGGGTTACCGGTCTCCTCGGCCAGCGCGGCCGAGTTCTCCCAGCCGATGAACAGGTAGATGGCGAGCGGGAAGCCCGCGGCCAGCCCGGAGAAGCCGTTGGTGAGGTGGCTCGGCTCGAAGGGCACGGCGGACAGGTGCCCGCCGTGCTGGATGATCGCGATGACCGACACCACGACCAGGACCAGCATCTCGAAGACGAAGAAGAACCCGGCCAGCTTGGTGGACACGGCCACGCCGCGGACCATCATCAGCACGGCGCCGGCGGTGAGCACCACGGTGAAGATGCCCCACGGGATGTTCCAGCCCAGGTAGTGCTGGAGCGTGATGGACAGGAACCCGCCGACCACGGCGAGCACCGAGGAGATGGCGATGATGTACCCGGCCCCGCACAGCAGCGCCGTGCTCACCGCGCTGGTGCCGCCGAACGTCTTGCCCACGAACGAGATGAACCCGCCGGTGGACGGCCGCGCCCGGGAGAACTGCGACAGCGTGTTGCCGAGCAGCGCGATGGCCACGCCGGCCGCGATGATGGTCAGCGGCGCGGCCACGCCCGCCGTCACCACCAGGAACGCGAAGCCGAAGAAGAAGCTGTAGGCCGGGCCGATGTTGGCCATCGTCGAGGCCGAGATGTCCACCAGCCGCAGCGCGCCGCGGTGCAGCCGTTCCGGCGACTCCGGTGCCTTGGTCTCCGAGAACGGGATGGGTGCCGCCTCGCTCATGTCCCCTCCTGCCTGGGCGATGCCGCCCGGGACGAGGGCCGGCCCTGCGGGGCCGGACGTTAGTACGGGTAGTGCACGGGTCCCGGCGCGACGGTGAGCCAGCGCCGCTGGGTGAACTCTTCGAGGTTGGCGTCGCCGCCGGACCGGCCGCCCAGGCCGGACGCGCCCATCCCGCCGAACGGCGCCAGCGCCTCGTCCTGCGGGGTGGCGTCGTTGACGTGCACCATCCCGGCCCGCAGCTGGCGGGCCACCCGCATCCCGCGGGCCAGGTCCGCGGTCAGCACCGAGTCGACCAGGCCGTAGGGGGTGTCGTTGGCGATCTGCACGGCCGCTGTCGTCGTCGTCCACCACCAGCACCGGCGCGATGGGCGCGAAGATCTCCTCGGTCCAGAGCCGGCTCGACCGGCTCACGTCGGCCACCACGGTGGGCCGGAAGTAGGGGCCGTCCGTGGTGCCGCCGGCCACCACCCGGGCCCCGGCCCCGACCGCCTCGCTGAGCATCTCCCGGGCCCGTTCCAGCTGCCGGGCGTTGATCATCGGGCCGAGCCCGACCTCCTCGGTGACCGTGTTGCCGACCGTGATGGCCTCGGCCCGGGCGGCCAGCCCGCTGAGGTAGGCGTCGGCCACCGCCCGGTGCACGATGTGCCGCCCGGCGGTGATGCAGGTCTGGCCCTGGTAGTGGAAGGCTGACCAGGCGCCGATCATGGTGGCCTGGTCGATGTCGGCGTCGTCCAGCACCAGCAGCGCGTTGTTGCCGCCCAGTTCCAGGGACACCTTCTTGAGCTGGCCCGCCGCTGCCTGCGCGATCCGCCGGCCCACGCCGGTGGACCCGGTGAAGTGGATCATGGCCACGTCGGGGTGGCTGACCAGCCGCTCGCCCGCCTCGACGTCGCCGGGCAGCACCTGGAAGACGCCTGGCGGCGCCCCGGCCGCCGCGAACAGGTCGGCGATGGCCAGCCCGCCGCTGTAGGGCGTCTCCGGGGACGGCTTGACCAGCACCGCGTTGCCCAGCGCGAGGGCGGGGGCGATCACCCGCATGCCGAGGACGAGCGGGAAGTTCCACGGGGTGATGACGCCGACCAGCCCGAGCGGGATCCGCTCGGACAGCGAGAACCGGCCGGCGTGCCCGGAGGGCAGCACCTCGCCGGTGGCCCGGGAGGCCAGCGCGGCCGCCTCGGTCAGCTCGCTGGCCGCGGCGCCGATCTCGTAGTCGGCCTTGCCGGCGATGCAGCCGGTCTCCCGCATGATCAGCTCGCGCCATTCCTTGGCCCGGTCGGCCAGCACCGCGGCCGCGGCACGCAGCAGCCCGGCGCGCTCGGCGTAGGTCCGCTCGCTCCAGGCCCGCTGGGCGGGCAGCGCCGCGGCCACCGCCAGATCGACGTCGGCCGGGCCGGCCAGCCCGGCCAGCCCGAAGATCTCCCCGGAGGCCTTGTCCCGCACCGGCAGCGTCCCGCCCTGCGCGGGACGCTGGAAGGTTCCGTCCAGGAACACCGACTCCTGCCACGCCTGCTGGCCTGTTCCCACCCGCTCCACCCCAGCTCACCGTCGGGCCCGACTACTCACTAAGTCTGGCAAGCGCTTTCCAAGTGGTGCGAACGTACCTGACCATCAGTCCGCCCGCAAGACCCGGAAATGTTCCCGTCCGGTCAGCGGCGGCCGGGCCGGGGCAGGGTGCTGTCACGCAGGATGACCTCGCCGGGCACCGGGATCACCCGCGGCTGGTCCGCCTCCTGCAGGACCAGGCTGGCCGCCATCTCGCCCATCTGCTTGAGCGGCAGCGCGACCGTGGTCAGCGGCGGGTAGATGTCGCGCAGCGTGGTGATGTCGTCGAAGCCGGCCACCGCGATGTCCCCCGGCACGGCCAGCCCGTCGGCCCGCAGCCGGGCCAGCGCGCCGACGGCCATCACGTCGTTCACCGCGAACACGCAGTCCGGCCGGGTGCCCCCGGCCGCCAGGATCGCGCTCATCGCCTCGTACCCGCCGTCCCGGGTGAACGCCCCGTGGATCACCCGCCGCGGGCTGAGGCTGACCGACCAGGCGGCCAGCCCGGCCTCGAACCCGGTCACCCGGTCCCGGGCGGTGACCAGCCCGTCCGGCCCGGCCAGCACGGCGAACTCCCGGTGGCCGAGCGCGACCAGCGCCCCGGCCAGGGCCTGGGCTCCCTCGGCGTTGCCGGGCAGGATCGTGTCGATGCCCAGCAGGTCCTGGCCGACGCAGACCGCGCGGCCGCCGTCGCGGGTGAACGCGCCGACCTCGGCGCGCAGCGCCGCAGTGGCCGCGGTGTCGGCCGAGCGGCTGCCGACCAGGACCACCGCGCGGGCCCGCTGGGCCCGCATCAGCGAGACGTACTCCAGTTCCCCGGCCCCGCCCGCGGCCGTGCTCGACACGATGGCCAGCAGGCCGCCGGCGTGGCCGACCTCGATCAGCCCGGCCGCGATCGAGGAGAAGTACGGGTCGGCGATGTCGTGCACGATCACGCCCATCATCGTGCTCTGGCCCGTGGCCACCGCCCTGGCCTGGAGGTTCGCCATGTAGCCCAGGTCGGCGACCGCCTTGGTGACCCGGTCGGCCAGGCTGCGGGCCTACCCGGCGCGACCCCTCGTTGACGACCCGGGACGCGGTGGACAGCGAGACCCCGGCCCGGTCCGCGACGTCCTGCAGGGTCACCCGGGCCAGGGACGTCCCGGCCTGCCGGGCCTCCGGCCCGCCGGCCCCAGCCTGCCGGGCCGTGGGCTCCCCGGCCCGGGCCCGGCGTCCCCCTGGTTGCAGCTCCGTCACCGCCCGCTCCCCGCTGAGGTCCCTGGTTGACCCAGCTTCCCAGGCCACCCTAATCTGGGAAAGCCCTTTCCAAGGCATCACGCCGCAGGCCCGGATCCGCCAGGGAGTAATTGATGTCGCGCAAGGTGATCCAGGTGGCCATGAACGGGGTCACCGGCCGGATGGGCTACCGCCAGCACCTGGTGCGTTCCGTGCTCAGCCTCCGCGATCAGGGCGGTGTCACCCTCGAGGACGGGACGACGCTCTGCCCGGAACCGATCCTGGTCGGGCGCAGCGAGCAGCGGCTGCGGGAGATCGCCGAGCGGCACGGCCTGGAACGCTGGTCCACCAGCCTGGACGAGGTGCTGGCCGACCCGGCCGTCGGGGTGTACTTCGACGCGCAGGTCACCGGCGCCCGCGAAGCCAGCCTGGCCAAGGCCATCGCCGCGGGCAAGCACGTCTACACCGAGAAGCCGCTGGCCGACACGGCCGACGGCGCCTGGCGGCTGGCCCGCCAGGCCCGCGAGGCCGGGGTGATCAACGGGGTGGTCCAGGACAAGCTCTTCCTGCCCGGCATGATCAAGCTCCGGCGGCTCGTCCGCGAGGGCTTCTTCGGGCAGGTCCTGTCCGCCCGGCTCGAGTTCGGCTACTGGGTCTTCGAGGGAGACGGCGTGCCCGCCCAGCGGCCCTCCTGGAACTACCGCAGCGAGGACGGCGGCGGGATCGTGCTGGACATGTTCCCGCACTGGCAGTACCTGCTGGAGGACCTGCTCGGGCCGGTCACGGCGCTGTACGCGCGGCACGTCACGCACGTCCCGCAGCGCTGGGACGAGTCAGGCAGGCCCTACCCGGTCACCGCCGACGACGCCGCCTACGCGCTGCTGGAGTTCGAGAGCGGGGCCATCGCGTCGGTCAACTCCTCCTGGGCGGTCCGGGTGAACCGCCGTGAGCTGGTCGAGCTGCAGGTCGACGGGACCAGCGGGAGTGCGGTCGCCGGCCTGCGCCACTGCACCGTCCAGCCCCGCGCCTGCACGCCCATGCCGGTGTGGAACCCGGACCTGCCCGACCCGATCGACTACCCGGCTCAGTGGGCCGAGGTGCCCGATCATCAGGTGTTCGACAACGGCTTCAAGGTGCAGTGGGAGCTGTTCCTCAAGGCTGTGGCGGCAGGCACGCCCTTCCCCTGGGACCTGGCCGAGGGCGCCCGCGGAGTGCAGCTGGCCCGGCTCGCCCTGCAGTCCTCGGCCGAAGGACGCCGGGTGGACGTGCCCAGGCTGGCTGGGTGACATGGGCGCCCGGGTCAGCCTCCCCGGCCGGGCGCAGCCGGTTGACATCCCGGATCCGCCCTGGGCGGCGGGGTACCCGCCGCCGTCCTCACGCAGCGTCTACGCGGCGGCGCACGTCGCCGCGTCCCCCGACGGCAGCATCGACTGGACCGCCACGCTCGGGTTCCGCGAATACCTGTGGGCTCATGGGTTCGCGGTCGCCGAGGCGATGGACACCGCGCAGCGCGGGATGGGGCTGTCCTGGCCTGCGGCCCGCGAACTGACCAGGCTGTCCGCGGATCTCGCGGCCCGGCTCGGCGCAGTGATCGCCAGCGGCGCGGGCACCGACCAGCTTCCCCCCGGCCCGCACCCGCTGCCCGCGATCGTCCGCGCTTACCAGGAACAGCTCGCGGCGGTCCAGGAAACCGGGGCGCAGGTCATCCTGATGGCCAGCCGCGCCCTCGCGGCGAGCACCCGGTCCCCCGGTGACTACCTGGACGTCTACGGCCACCTGCTCGGCGAGGTGGCGCAGCCGGTCATCCTGCACTGGCTGGGCGAGGACTTCGACCCGGCGCTGCGCGGCTACTGGGGCGCGGCGGACTTCAGCCGCCGCGGCGGACACCGTCATCGAGCTGACCGAACGCGCGGACGGCCGGATCGGCGGGATCAAGCTGTCCGTCCTCGACGCGTCCGCCGAGGTGGCGCTCAGGCGGCGGCTGCCGGCCGGAGTCCGGCTCTACACCGGCGACGACTTCCACTACGCCGAGCTGATCAAGGGGAACGCTGACGGGCACAGCGACGCGCTCCTCGGCGCCTTCGCCGCGATCACCGCCCCGGCCGCGGCCGCGCTGCACGCCCTCGACGCCGGTGACCTGGCCGGCTACGACGCGGCCATGGGGCCGACCACGGAGCTGAGCCGGACGATCTTCGAGCCGCCCACGTCCAGCTACAAGGCCGGCGTCGCGTTCCTCGCCTGGCTGAACGGCCTGCAGCCGCACTTCGCCATGCTGGACGGCTTCCAGGCCCGGCGGCCGCAGGCTCACCTGGTCCGGGTCTTCGAGCTGGCCGCCGCGGCCGGGGCGCTGCGCTCGCCGGGCCTGGCCGCGGAACGGATGAGCGGCCTACCTGGCCTCGGCGGCCGGCCGTGACCGCGGGCCCGCTGGGCAGCGACCGGCTGTCCCTCAATCAGGCCACGGTGAAGCACCTGGACCTGGCGCAGAGCGTGGACCTGTGCGTCCGGCACCAGATTCCCGCCATCGGGCTGTGGCGCGACCGGGTGGCCGAGGCCGGCCTGCGCCGGTCGGCGGCCACGGTCCGGGCCGCGGGCCTGCACGTGTCCAGCCTCTGCCGGGGCGGCTTCTTCACCCACCCGGACGGGCCGGCCCGGGCCAGCGCCCTGGCGGACAACCGCCAGGCCATCGCCGAGGCCGCCGAGCTGGGGGCGGACACCCTCGTCCTCGTCCCGGGCGGGCTGCCGCCCGGCAGCCGGGATCTCGCCCTGGCCCGGCGGATGGTCGCCGACGCGATCGCCGACCTGGTCCCGACCGCGCAGCGGCTCGGGAGTGCGGCTGGGCATCGAGCCCATGCATCCGCTGTTCTGCGCCGACCGCGGCGTCGTGTCCACCCTGGGCGACGCGCTTGACCTGGCCTTCCAGTTCCCGGCCGAGACGGTCGGAGTGGTCGTGGACACCTACCACGTCTGGTGGGACCCGCAGCTGGAGGCGCAGATCGACCGGGCCCGCGGCCGCATCGTCAGCGTCCAGCTGTGCGACTGGGTGGTGCCGCTTCCCGCGGACACGCTGCTCGGCCGCGGCCATCTCGGCGACGGCGTGATCGACTTCCCGCCGATGATGGCGGCGCTGCTGGCCGCGGGGTACACGGGGTTCGTGGAGGTCGAGATCTTCAACCAGGAGGTCTGGGACGCCCCCGCGGACCAGACCGCCGCCACGGTCCGGCAGCGCTTCGCCAGGTTGCTGGGCTGACCACCGCGCGCCTGCGGCGGAGGGCCGGTCAGAACGCCGGGGCCTCGGAGTACACGCCCCACTCCTGGCGCAGCGCATCGCAGATCTCGCCCAGGGTCGCCTCGGCCTGCGCCGCGGCCAGCATCGGCGGGATCATGTTCTGGCCGGACCGGGCCGCCGCCAGCATCGCGGCCAGGGCCGAGTTGACGGCCGCCTGGTCGCGGCCGGTGCGGCGGCGGCCCAGGTCCGCCACCTGGTCCCGCTCCACCTCGTGGCTGACCCGGAGGATCTCGACCGGCGTGCCGACCGTGCCGGTGTGGCAGTTCACCCCGACGACCTTCTTCTCGCCCTGCTCGACCTTCTGCTGGTACACGAACGCCGCCTCGGCGATCTCAGCCATGAACCACCCGTCCTCGATCCCGCGGAGGATCCCGCCGGTCATGGATCCGTCGGGGCTCATCGCCTTGATCCGGGCGAAGATGGCCTCGGCCTCGGCCTCCAGCCGGTCGGTCAGCGCCTCCAGGTACCAGGAGCCGCCCAGCGGGTCGGCCACGCTGGCCACTCCCGTCTCTTCCATGATCACTTGCTGGGTCCGCACCGCGATCTCCGCGGCCCGCTCGCTCGGCAGGGCCAGCACCTCGTCCAGGGCGTTGGTGTGCAGCGAGTTGGTGCCGCCGAGGACGGCCGCCAGCGCCTCGATGGCGGTGCGTACCACGTTGTTGTCGGGCTGCTGCGCGGTGAGCGAGACCCCCGCGGTCTGGGTGTGGAACCGCAGCCACTGGGCGCGCGGTTCGGTCGCCCCGTAGCTGTCGCGCAGCCACCGGGCCCAGATCCGCCGGGCCGCGCGGAACTTGGCGATCTCCTCGAAGAAGTCGATGTGGGCGTCGAAGAAGAACGACAGCCCGGGAGCGAACGTGTTGATGTCCAGCCCGCGGGCCAGCCCGAGTTCCACGTACCCGAAGCCGTCGGCCAGGGTGAACGCGAGTTCCTGCCCGGCCGTGCTGCCGGCCTCGCGGATGTGGTAGCCGGACACCGAAAGCGGCTTGTAGGCCGGGATCTCCCGGGCGCAGAACTCCATCAGGTCGCCGATCAGGCGCAGGTGCGGCTCCGGCGGGAAGAGCCATTCCTTCTGCGCGATGTACTCCTTGAAGATGTCCGTCTGCAGGGTCCCGTCCAGGGCGGCGAGGTCGGCGCCCTGCCGCTGGGCGGCGGCCAGGTACATGCAGAAGACCGGGACCGCCGGGCCGCTGATCGTCATCGACGTGGTCACGTCGGCCAGCGGGATCCCGGCGAACAGCGCGTCCATGTCCGCGGCGGAGTCGATGGCCACCCCGCAGTGGCCGACCTCGCCGAGCGAGCGCGGGTCGTCGGAGTCCCGGCCCATCAGGGTAGGCATGTCGAAGGCCACGGACAGCCCGGTGCCGCCCGCGCCCAGCAGCATCTTGTACCGCTCGTTGGTCTGCCGGGCGTTGCCGAACCCGGAGAACTGGCGGATCGTCCAGGCCCGGCCGCGGTACCCGGACGGGTAGAGGCCCCGGGTGAACGGGTACTCCCCGGGCCAGCCGATCCGGTCGAAGCCCGGCACGACGGCCCCCTCGGGCGGCCCGTACACCGGCTCCACGTCCAGGCCGGACAGGGTGGAGAAGTCGGCCGCGCGGATCCTGGAGCCGGCGAACCGGCGTTGCCACCGCTGCCGCCCCGCCTCCAGCGAGTCCCCGGAGCGGTCCTCCGCCAGCGAACCCCCCAGCGGCTCCCCCGGCAGCGACCCGCCTCGAGCGACTCCGCCCCCAGCGACCCCGCGTCGGCCCGCTCCACCTCGGCCGACTCCGGCTGAGGCGACGCTGCGTGCGTGTCCATGCCGTTCCCCTCGCGCAGACCTCGTGGTCCCGGAAAAATACTAGGACGTCCTACTATCTTGCTCCCACTGTACCCCCTCGCCACACCCGCCAGCCGCAGCCGCCCGCCCGGCGGTCCGCGGCGCCCCGCCCGGCCGGGGGCCAGCTGAAACCCGTCCTGATTCATCCCAACCGGACGGCGCCCACCGCCGTCTCAGATAGCGCAAGGGCAGTGCGGGGGCACGCCCTTGCGGGTCAGGTCCGCGCCGCCGTCACGAAGGTGTGGTAAATCTGTGCAATCCCTAGCCGCCAGCAGGCCGGCAGGCACCTCCACGGGGGAGGCCCTGACGCTGTCCGGGCCGTGGAGCATGCCGGCGGGAACCACCACCCGAGGGGCTTCCGTGGACAGGCTGCGCACCGGAGACCGGGCCGCAGCCGAGGAACTGTTCAACACGTGCTATCCGCGCCTGGCCGGCTGGGTCCGGCGTCTCGTGGACGACGACGACACCGCGCACGAGATCGCGGCCGAGGCGTTCGCCCGCCTGCTCGGCCGCTGGTCCCGGCTGGAGAATCCGCAGAGCTACCTGTACATGATCGCCACGAACCTGGTCCGTGACCACTGGCGCAAGACCGGCCGGGAGCGCAAGGCGCTGCAGGCCGTCCAGGCCGGGGTGCCGTCCGACCCGTCCTACCAGCCCGCCCAGGATGTCCATGTCAGAGAGCTGCTGCAGGCCCTGCCGGACCGGCTGCGCAGCCCGTTCCTGCTGCACTACTACGCGGGCTTCCCGGTCCGCGAGGTGGCCACGCTGCTCGGCCGCCCGGAGGGAACCATCAAAGCCGACCTCTTCCAGGCCCGGGCCCGGCTCCGCGCGGCCCTGGGGGACACAGATGACTGATCCGCGCGACGACCTGGACACGTGGATGCACGCTCAGGTGCAGCCGCTCCCGCCGCCGCCGGGGACCTTCGAGCTGATCAGGAAGCGGGCCCGGCGCCGCAAGGCGACCCGGGCGGCAGCCGCCGCCGCGGGGGCCGCCGCGGTGATCGCGGTCATCGCCATCGTCCCGCGGCTGGTCATCACCCAGCTGAACGTCGGCCCGGGGCCAGCCTCCAGCGGCGCCGCCGCCGGGAACACGTCCTCGGCCAGCCCGTCCGCGCAGCATCACCCGTCCCCCACGCCGTCGGCGGTCCCGTCGAGTTCCGCGCCGTCCCCGGTGCTCCCCGCCGCCCCGGGCAACTTCCAGGCCACCTCGGTGACCTTCGTGGGCGCCAACACCGGCTTCGTGCTCGGCCAGGCCGGCGTCCCGGGCCAGTGCGGGCCGCCGCGCAAGTACATCTGCACCTCCATCGCGGGCACCACGGACCACGGCGGCAGCTGGCACGGGGTAGCGGCCCCGGTCACCGGCGCCCCCGCCGGGCCGGCCGGGGTAAGCCAGGTCCGCTTCTACAACACCAGCGACGGCTGGGCCTTCGGCCCGCAACTGTGGGCCACCCACGACGGCGGCCAGCACTGGACCCAGATCCGACACCCACGGGCTGCGGGTCACCGCGCTGGAGGCCGCGGGCCAGCGCGTCTTCGCGGTCTGGGCGCAGTGCTCCGGCTCCGGCCCGGACTTCGCAGCGGACTGCACCGCCTCGTCCCTGTACTCCGCCTCCCCCGGCAGCGACCAGTGGGCCGCGGTGCCGGGCGCGGGTACCGGCTACAGCCTCAGTGGCACCGCGGGCTCCGCGGCGCTGGTCCTCGGCCCCAGCCGCGGCTACCTGCTCGCCCCGGACGGGACCCTGCTCAGCGGGCCGGTCGCCAGCGCGGGCGCCTGGCAGCCGGTCACCAGCACAAGCACGGGCACAGGCAGCGCCTCACCCAGCCCGGGCACCGCCTCGCCCAGCCCGGCCCCCTGCCCGGCCCCTGCGAGCCGGGTCCCGCGCAGGCCGACGGCCAGCCGTCCGGCGCACTGCTCACCGGAACCACCAGTTCCACGCTGGTCCTGGTGTGCACCAGCCCGGCCACCGGCGCCACCCAGGCCAAGCAGGTCTACACCTCCGCCGACGACGGCCAGCAGTGGCAGAAGACGGGGACCGCGCCAGCTGCGGGCACCGCGACCTCGGTGGCGGGCACCGCCACGGGCACGCTCGTGCTCGCGACCACGGCCGGGCTGCAGGTGTCCACGGACGGCGGTGCGTCCTGGGCCGCGGTCCGGGGCGCGCTCCCGTCCGGCGGGTTCAGCTACGTCGGGATGACCAGCCCGACGCAGGGCGTCGCGGTGCCGGCCGACGTCGCGCAGCACGCCGTGTGGTTCACCTTCGACGGCGGCCAGAGCTGGCACGCGTCCCCGATCCCCTGAAAACCCAGAATTCAAGATCCCCGCAAACGAAAACCGTCCCCCGCCGGTCCTGCTCAGCCCGCCGGCGCCGGGGCGGCCACGAAGTCACCAGCGGCCACCCGCAGCCCGCGGAGCAGGTCGAAGACCTGCTCACGCTGGGCCGGGTCGAACCCGCCCAGGCCGAACTCGGCTCCCATCAGGTCCTGGGTGGCCTGGCTCACCACCTCACGGCCGCGCGCGGTGATCTCGGCGAGTTTGCCCCGGCCGTCCTGGGGGTTGGGCCGCCGGACCACGAGGCCCTGCCCCTCCAGCCGGTCAATGGTGTTGGTCGCACTGGTCGGGTGCACCATCAGCCGCTCGCCGATGACCCGCATCGGCAGCGTCCCCCGGCGGCTGAAACTGAGCAGGACCAGGGCCTCGTACCGGGCGAAGGTCAGCCCGTAGGGCCGGAGCACGGCATCCAGCTCGGCCAGCAGGATCTGCTGCGCGCGCATGATGGAGGTGACGGCGGCCATCGCGTCGGAGCGGCCGAATCGCTGCTCCCAGGTCTCCGCCGCCCGCGCGATCGGGTCGAAGGGCAGTTCCAGCGGCTTCGGCACAGGCACACGCTACCCGTGGCACCCGGCTGTTCCATCAGGGTCAGCAGGATTAGGTCACAGTGACCCCGAATTGCCGGTGCGTTTCATGGTGCGGCTGGGAGCCCGGCCGTCACCTGGGGCATGGCGTCTCATACCGCACCTAGTCCGTAACAACTAGTTACCTAGCGTGACACTGACGTACCCAAGAGTTATATTGCCTGATGAGGGCGGTCTGTTTGGGTGGCACCGCTGTTGGCCGGACTGCGGAGCACGGGGGTGGCACATGCGGTCCAGCTACAGCACCACGGGGATGGCCCCCGTGCTCGCCGCAGGCGTGGGTATCCGGCATGGCTGGACCTGGGTGCTGCGCGCGGCGAGCTTCCGTCTGGAGGTCCCGGACGCGGGGCGTCCCGCGATCGGCATCGCCATTCCCCGCCAGATCGCCCGGGCCGCGGTCATCGACCTGCTGGGCGGGCTGGCCCGGCCGGCCTACGGCGAGCTCCGGGTGCTCGGCCAGGACCTGACCACCGCGCAAGGCCGGGCCGCGGTGCGCCGCTACGTGGGGATCGCCCGGGTGTCCGCGCGGCCCCAGCCGGGGCGGCGCGTGCGCGGGCTGGTCGGTCACGCGGCCCGGGTGGCCAACCTGCCGGGACGGGACTGCGAGGTGCTGGCCGCCGCCATCCTGGACCGGCTGGCCCTGACTCCCTGGGCGGACGTGCCGATGCGCGCCGCGCCCCCGGTGATCGCCCGCCGGGCCAAGCTCGCCGCCGCGGTCGTGCACGAGCCCGAACTGCTGCTGATCGACGGCCTGCTCGACGGCCTCGGCCCGCGCGACACCGAGATCGTCGCGGCCAGCATCCGTGACCTCGGCCGGGACACGGCGATCGTGGCCATCGGCCGCGACCCGGCACCGCTCGCGCTGGCCTGCGGCGAAGTGCTGACCCTCGCGGACGGGATCATCGTCCCCAATTGAGCCGCCGGGGCCGCCCGCTCCGGGGCGGGCGCGCGGGCCCGGGATGCGGCCGGATCTGCCTTAGGCTGGACTAGGTGAACTGGAATCTGCTGACCTGCGCGTTCACGCACCATGTCAGCTACGCGCCAGTGGAACCCGAGGTCGCGGGCCAGGCTGCAGACGGCCACCCCCTCGGGTGAGGCGTGGCAATGCCTGCGCTGCGCGACGTTCGTGCCCGGGCCGCCGGCCGCGTCCGGTCCCGCCGCGCAAGGCTCCCCGGGTCCGCCGCGACGCCGAGTTGCGCAGCGCACTGATCCTGCGTTTCTTCGCCGTGGAACGTTTCGTGCGCGCGATCATCTTCGGGTTCATCGCCTACGGCGTGTGGCGGTTCAAGTATTCGCGGTACACGATCCAGCGGGAGTTCAACCGTGAGTACCCGGAGGTCCGGGACCTGCTGCACGAACTGGGCTACAACGTCAACCGCTCCGGCCTGGTCGGCCTGATCCGGCACACGTTCGCGCTGGACCAGCGCACGCTGACCTGGCTGGCCGTCGGCGCGGCCGCCTACGCGGTGGTGGTCGCCCTCGAGGCGATCGCCTTGTGGGCGCTCAAGCGCTGGGGCGAATACTTCGCCATGGTGGCGACCTGCGCGGGCATCCCGTATGAGATCTACGAACTGGTGGCCAAGGTCACCGCGCTGCGGCTGACCGCCTTCGTCGTCAATGTGGCCCTGGTCGTCTACCTGGTGCTGAGCAAGCGCCTGTTCGGAGCCCGGGGCGGGAAGAAGGCCTACGACGCGCGGCTGCGCAGCGAGTCGGTACTGCAGGCGGCCGTTGACGCCGCGGCCGCCGCCCGCGGCCAGACCGGCGACACCCCGGTACTGCTCGTGCCCGTGCCGGATGGCACCGCCTCGGGAGGCGCCGGGACCGGCGGGCCAGGAACCAGGGGGGCAGGAACCGGCGGAGCAGGAACCGGCGCGGCAGGAACCGGCGGGACAGGAACCGGCGGAGCGGCGGCCAGCCGCCCGGCCGCCGAGGGCGCAGGAGCCCGCGCGGGGCCAGACGTGAGCCGCGGCGGGCGTCCGGCCGACTAGCTGTCGCCCGGGCCGATGAGCTCGTCGGCGGCGGAGTAGGCGTCCAGCTCACCAGCGGCGACCCGGCCGGCCAGCCCGTCGATCCGCTCGTCCCCGGGCAGCCCGCCCATCCGCGCCCGGAGCTCGGCCAGCGCGATCGCCGAAATCTCCTCCCGGGCCCGGGCCTGGCGCCTGCGATCGCCCTCGCCCGAGCTATCCAGCCAGGCCCGGTGCGCATCCAGCTGACTGACCAGGTCGTCGAGGCCCTCGCCGGCGGTCGCCGTGGTGGAGACGATCGGGGGCTTCCAGTCTCCCTCGTCCCGCCGGGCCAGCGCGATCATGCCGCGCAGGTCCCGCACGGCCTCCTGGGCGCCTGGCTTGTCGCTCTTGTTGACCACGAACACGTCGCCGATCTCCAGGATGCCCGCCTTGGCCGCCTGGATCGCGTCGCCCAGGCCTGGGGCCACGATGACCAGGGTGGAGTCGGCCATGCCCGCGATCTCCACCTCAGCCTGGCCCACCCCGACCGTCTCGACCAGGACCACGTCGAAACCGGCCGCGTCGAGCACCCGTACCGCCTGCGGGGTGGCCCCGGCCAGCCCGCCCAGGTGACCACGGCTGGCCATGGACCTGATGAACACCCCCTGATCCGTGGCGTGCTGCTGCATCCGCACCCGGTCCCCGAGCAGCGCGCCCCCGGTGAACGGCGACGTGGGGTCGATGGCCAGCACCCCGACCCGCAGCCCCTGCGCCCGGTAGGCGGCCACCAGCGCCCCGGTGACCGTGGACTTGCCTACCCCCGGTGAGCCGGTGAGCCCGAGCACCCGGGCCTGCCCGGTGAGCGGGGCGATCGCCTTCATCACCGCGCGCAGCTGGGGCGCGCCGTTCTCCACCAGTGACAGGAGGCGGCCCAGGGCCCGCGCGTCGCCGTCGCGGGCGCGCTCGATGGCCGCGGCCGGGTCGGCGGCTGCCGCCGGGGCCGGGGCCGGCCTGCGCCCGGCAGCCCGCCCGTGGTCCGTGACGGGCCCGGGGTCCGCGACGGAGGCGCCGAGCTCAGCCACGCCCGGCCACAGCGGGCACCTCGAAGAGCAGCGCGCTGCCCTGGCCGCCGCCACCGCACAGCGCGGCCGCGCCCAGCCCGCCGCCGCGGCGGCCGAGTTCGTGCACCAGGTGCAGGGCGATCCGGGCGCCGGACGCCCCGATCGGGTGACCCAGGGCGATAGCCCCGCCGTTCACGTTGACCTTCTCGTCCCCGACGCCCAGGTCCCGCATGGACTGGATGGCGACCGCGGCGAAGGCCTCGTTGATCTCGATCAGGTCCAGGTCGGAGACCCCCAGGCCGGCCTTGCCGAGCGCTCGCCGGATCGCGGCCGACGGCTGGGACTGGAGCGAGGTATCCGGGCCGGCCACCACACCGTGCGCGCCGACGGTGGCCAGGACCGGCGCCCCGCGGCGCGCCGCCGCCTCGGCCGACATCACCACGACGGCGGCCGCGCCGTCCGAGATCTGCGAGGAGGAGGCGGCCGTGATCGTGCCGTCGGCGGCGAACGCGGGCCGCAGGGCACTCAGCGCCTCGGCGGTCGTGTCCGGCCGTACGCCCTCGTCCTGGTCGAACACCACGGGCTCACCCCGGCGCTGCGGGACCGCGACGCCGACGATCTCGCTGGCCAGCAGGCCGTCCTTGATCGCGGTCGCGGCGCGCTGGTGCGACTGGGCCGCGAACTCGTCCTGCTCAGCCCGGTGGATCCCCAGCCTGACGTTGTGCCGGTCGGTGAGCTCACCCATGGGCGAGTGGTCGAACGCGTCGGTCAGGCCGTCTCGGGCCATCGCGTCGAGCAGTTCGATAGAGCCGTACTTGTATCCCGCCCGGGCGCCGGGCAGCAGGTGCGGCGCACCGGTCATGGACTCCATGCCGCCGGCCACCACCACGTCGAACTCGCCGGCCCGGATCAGCTGCGCGGCGAGCGCGATCGCGTCCAGCCCGGACAGGCACACCTTGTTGATCGTCAGGGACGGCACCGACATCGGGATGCCGCCCGCGACCGCGGCCTGGCGGGTCGGGTTCTGCCCCGCCCCGGCCTGGAGCACCTGGCCCATGATCACGTAGTCCACCTGGTCACCGGACAGGCCGGCCCGCTCGAGCGCCGCCTTGATCACGACCCCGCCCAGCTGGGCGGCCGTAAAGTCCTTCAGCGAGCCGAGCAACCGGCCCACGGCCGTCCTCGCTCCCCCGGTGATCACTGCTTCCCGCATCCCGCAACCTCCGCCGCGCTTCCCGGCACCGGCCCAGAACGGCGGTGCCCACCCTGGCGATCGCGGCACCAGGGCCTCTGTCACGATACCCAGGGAAAGGATCCCGCCCCAGGATGGAGGCAGCCGTGCTGCTCCGGATCGATCACGTCGGGATCGCCTGCCGCAGTCTGGACGAGGCGATCGCCCGCTACGAATCCGCGTTCGGGCTGACCGTGATGAGCCGCGAGGAGAACCTGGAGCAGGGCGTCCGGGAGGCGATGCTGCAGGTCGGACAGGGGGCAGGCGGCCCTACCTGGATACAGCTGCTCGAGCCGACGGGCCCGGACACCCCGGTCGGCAAGTTCATCGCCCGCCGGGGCGAGGGAATGCACCATGTGGGCTACGCAGTGGCCGATATCACGGCCGCCCTCGCCTCGATCGGGGCGACGCAGATCCGCCCGATCGATCGAGCGTCCCCGGCACGGGTCGATGGGTGCCTCGATCGCGTTCCTGCACCCGGCCGACCTGGGCGGAGTGCTTACCGAATTGGTCGAGCCGGCCGCGGGCTGATCCACTCCGCCGTCCGGGAATATCCCGATATGTGGCAGTACGCGGCAAGGGTGCGTTCCGCCGGTATCTACGTAACCCCATCGAGGTGAGCGCTAATAAGGCAAAAAGCGCCGATCTGCGGCGAGAGGAAACCTGAAGCCGCCGCTAACGTCGACCCAGTAGGGTTATGCTGCCAGGCATCGGGCGAGCGGCACTCACTCCGCCTGCTGGGTTGGGGGCGGCCTGTGAAGGCTCCTCGGCCTGCGGAGCGGATCCGACGCCCTTTGCCACCCCCGCATGTCCCCCTCGTCTACCCAGGATCAAGCCACATGCAGCCTGAAATCGACGCCCAGCTCAGCAACTTCTTCGAGGAAACCACCCCCCGCGAGTTCGCGCGGGTGATGCGCGGCTACGACCCGCATCAGGTTGACGAATACTTCAAGCAACTTGACGGCGAGGTGCGCCAGCACCGCGAGCAGGTTCAGGCGCTGCAGCAGGAACTGTCCGACGCTCACCGGCAGATCCGTGAGCAGGAACGGCCCACCTACGCCGGTCTGGGCTCCCGCATCGAGCAGCTGCTCCGGCTGGCCGAGGAGCAGGCCACCGAGATCGCGCAGGAGGCCCGGTCCGCGGCCAACGAGCTCAACGCGGCGGCCAAGGTGGACGCGGCGGAGGTGCGGGCCGCGGCCGAGAACGAGGCGGGGGAACTGCGGGCCAACGCCAAGCGGGAGACGGACGAGCTGCGGGCGTCGGCGGAACGCGAAGCCGATGCGATCAAGACGGGGGCCCGGCGCGAGGCGGACGAGCTGACCTCGACCACCGAGCGGGAAGTGGCCAAGCTGCGGGCCACGGCCGACCACGAGGTCGCGGAAAAGCGGGCCTCGATCGAGCGGGACATCGCCAAGTTGCGCACCACCACCGAGCGGGAGGTCGCTCAGCTCAAGGCGTCCGCCAAGCGGGAGCGCGACGAGATCCTCACCACCTCCAAGCGGCAGGCTGACGAAATGCGCAGCCAGGCCCAGCGCATCCTGGAGGAGAGCGAGGCGCAGCGGGCCCAGGCCGAAGCCGAGTTCGAGATCCAGCTGGCGTCCCGCCGCGAGGAGACAGAGCGGCAGGAAGCCGAGCGGCTGGCGGCGGCCCAGTCCGCCACCCAGAAGCTGGTCAGCGAGGCCGAGCAGCGGGCCGCGACCGCGGAGCAGCGGGCCGCCAAGGCCAGCGCCCAGGCCGAGCAGACCCGGCGCGAAGCCGACCAGCACTCGCGGCAGCTGGTCACGAACGCGAAGAAGAACTCCGACCAGATCGTCGCCCAGGCGAAGTCCCAGGCTGAGCAGCTGCTGGCCGACACCAAGGCCGAGATCGAGCGGCACCGCGCCAGCGCGCAGCGTGAGGTTGACGAGCTGTCGAAGCAGAAGGAAAGCATCTCCACGCACCTGGCCCAGATCAGCCAGCTGCTCGGCACCCAGATGCCGGGCCTGGCCGACGCGCTCCAGCCCCGGCAGCAGGCCGTGGGCACTGGCGCCAAGGCGGTCGGCCCGGCGCCGAGCGCCCCGGCTCAGGCCAGCTCACCGCAGTCCGCCCCGGCGGCGTCCCGCGCGCAACGGTGGCCAGGCGGCACCCGCCCCGCAGGCCACGACCCGGCAGGCGGCCCAGCCCCAGCAGGCGCCCACCCAGCAGGCCGCCCACCCAGCAGGCGCGCGCGCCCCAGGGTGGTCAGCCGGTGTCGGCCAAGCAGCCGGTGTCGGCCAAGGGCAAGGGCAACGACGAGGAGTGGTGGACCGAGTAGGTCTGCCACGAGCGGGGTGTCGCTCTGCCGAACCAGACGGTGGCCGGTGCTGAGGCACCGGCCACCGTTCGTTTTCTGCCGGTCAGGGTGGTTCTTGCGGGCGGTCAGCTCACTACGGTCTGGCCACCGTCGATGAGCAGGACCTGGCCGGTCATGTAGGACGACGCCTCACTGGCCAGGAAGACCGCGGGACCGGACATCTCCTCCGCGCGGCCCCACCGCCGCATCGGGACCGTCGCCACCGTGGCCGGCCCGGCCGTCTCGTCCTCCCAGAGGTTCCGGTTCAGGTCGGTCGCGGTCCAGCCGGGGCACAGCGCGTTGACCCGGATGCCCTGGGCCGCCCACTCCACCGCCAGCGATTTGGTCAGCGAGATCAGGCCTGCCTTGGCCGCTCCGTACGGGGCCAGGAAGGGCGCCGCGCTCACGCCGGCCACCGAGGCGACGTTGATGACCGAGCCGGTCCCCCGCTCCACCAGATGCGGGCCGATGGCGTGGCACACGTACATGGCCGAGTCGAGGTTCAGCCGGATGAGCTTGTCCCAGCCGGTCAGCCTGAGGTCCAGGAACGGCACCATGAAGCTGGACCCGCCCGCGTTGTTCACCACGATGTCCACGTAGCCCAGCTGGTCGATCGCCCCGGCGACGGCCTCCGCCACCGGCTGCTGCTGGGTGACGTCAGCGGGAATGACGAACGCCTTCCGGCCCAGCGCGGTGACCTGCGAGGCCGTCTCAGCCAGACCATCCTCACTCCGGGCCACCAGGGCCAGGTCCGCCCCCGCTCCGGCGAGGGCGACCGCGATCGCCTGCCCTATCCCCCGCGAGGCCCCGGTAACGAAAGCCTTCTTGCCAGTCAGGTCGAAGAGCGGCACGCTCAGTCCTTCCACTCGGTGGGCAGCGGCACGGCGGCCGGGTTCACCCGGCGCACGATCTCGTTCAGCACGATACGGACGTAGGGCTCGCCGACCCAGAGGTGCTTGGCCCGGTCCACCGCGATCAGCTCGGCCTGCGGCACCCGGGCGAACCGCTGCCGGGCCTCGTCCGGGCGCAGGTAGTCGTCCAGCTCCGGGACCAGCACCAGCATTGGCTTGCCCGACGCGGCCCAGGCGTCCAGATCCGCGTCGCCCGCGCGGTGCAGCGCAGGGGACAGCAGGATCGCGCCCTCGACGGCCATCCCGGCGCCCCACTTCAGCGCCAGCTCGGTGCCGAACGACCAGCCCACCAGCCACAGCCGGGGCAGCCCGGCCGCAACGGCCCAGTTGACCGCCGCGGCCACGTCGTAGCGCTCGCTCTCGCCGTCGTCGAACTCGCCCTGGCTGCGCCCGTGGTCGGACGAGGTACCCCGGGTGTTGAACCGCAGCACGGCCAGGTCCGCGAGCGCAGGCAGCCGGTAGGAGGCCTTGCGCAGGATGTGGCTGTCCATCATGCCGCCCTGGGTGGGCAGCGGGTGCAGGCAGATGAGCGTGGCCACCGGATCCCGGTCAGCGGGCCGGGCCAGCTCGCCGACGAGGTCGAGCCCATCGGCCGTGTGCAGGGTGACCGGCTCACGCCGGGCTGGCAAGACAGTGCTCGCCCTGATCTCGCTCATCGTGTTCCAGTACCTGTCGTTCGGGGTGTGGTTCGGTCGGCCCATGCTTCGGTGCGCCCGTGGTTCGGCTGACTGTGGTCCGGCGGGGACCGGGGTGCTCATCGGCCGACGCGGCGCCCGGGCCGGCGCTGCAGGCGCCGCTGCCAGCATGGCCGGTGCCAGTGCCGTCGCTCGGCGGGCCCGGGGTTAAGGCTAGGCCAGGCGACCACATGCGGCATACCGGGCGGGATTTCCTGGTCACATCCCGGGCAGCGGTACGTCTTGGCCGAGCCGGCCCCGGGCACCGGGCGGACCACCCAGTCC
>CAWAES010000032.1:0-30021 GCA_963781085.1 uncultured Actinomycetes bacterium | reverse complement strand
GTCAATACCCATAACCAAGGAAGGACAGGCGAAACACCATGAGCAGCGAGCGAACCTGCACCGCTGGGCGCGGTGGGCAGTTCCCGCCGGGGATCCTGGTCGTGGCCGGAGGGTTGCTGGCGGGATCCGACGATCCCGGTGGCCCAGGCGTCGCCGCTGCTGCCGTGGCGCACGCCGGCGTAACTGCTCGCCGCGCTGGCCGCGAACACCCCGGAGCCGCCGCTGACCGGGACGGTGGTGGAAACGGCGGCGCTCGGGCTGCCTGCGCTGCCGTCAACGGGCAGCCCGGCCTCACTGTCGTCGCTGCTCACCGGCTCGCACACGATCAGGGTCTGGTACCCGCGATCCGGCACACTATCGGATCGCGGTACCGCAGAGCCTGAGCGAGAGCGACGTCATCAGGAACGGCAGCAACGGGTGGCTGTGGGACAGTACGGACAACACGGTGACGCATGTCGCGCTCCCGTCGGACGCGGGGTCCCCCCTTGCCGGCCGCGCCGCTCACGCCGCAGCAGGCCGCCGAGCAAGCGCTCGCCACAGCTGGGACCGACCACGGCCGTCCGCGTGGACCGCAACGTGACCGTGGCCGGCCAGGCCGCCTACCAGCTCGTGCTGGCGCCGAGGGATCCCGGCTCACTGATCGGCCAAGTGCGCATCGCCATCGACGCGCAGCATGACGTGCCGTTGCGGGTGCAGGTGTTCGCGAAGGGCGCGGCGAACCCGGCGATCCAGGTGTCCTTCACCGCTGTGTCCTTCGCCCGGCCGTCCATGGGTAATTTTGCCTTCAGCCCCCCGGAAGGCGCGACGGTCACCCAGGAGAGCACCGGTTCCGGGAGCCACGCCTCCGGCCAGGGCTCGCACCCCGGCAGCATCACGAACGGGGTCCGCGTGATCGGCCGCAGCTGGCTGGCCGTCGCCA
The DNA here is from genome assembly GCA_963781085.1 of uncultured Actinomycetes bacterium. Taxonomy (GTDB): domain Bacteria; phylum Actinomycetota; class Actinomycetes; order Streptosporangiales; family Streptosporangiaceae; genus RYN-230. Next base: position 29,102 of record CAWAES010000032.1, on the reverse strand, counting down.
GCCTGCCGCAGTCGTCACCGCCGGCGCTGACGGGTACCACGCTGTCCGGCGGCCCAGCCGGATCGGGAGTCGGGCCATTCCGCAGCTCGAGCCAATCGGCGGCCCCGGGGTCCGGGGGGGGTCCGCCCCGGGCGGGTCCGGCGGCCTGGCCCCCGGCGGCGGCACCGCCGCGGTCTTCGGCGCCCTGCTGCAGTCCGCCCGGCGGGTCAGCGGACCCTGGGGCAGTGGGCACCTGCTGCGGACCAGCCTGGTGTCGGTCCTGATCACCAGCCAGGGCCGGATCCTGATCGGGGCCGTCACTCCCGACGTCCTCTACCGGGCCGCCACCCAGACCGGCCGTGCCCCAGTGATCCGGCAGCAGCACGCGGCCGCGCGGGCGAGGTCGAAGTGACGGGCACCCAGGGGACGCCGGCACTGGCCGTGGCGAGCAGCGGTCTCACCAAGCGGTTCCGCGGCGGTCAGATGGCCGTTCGACCATATCGACCTCGCGGTTCCGCGCGGCTCGGTGTACGGATTCCTCGGGCCGAACGGGTCGGGGAAGACGACCACGATCAGGCTGCTGCTGGGCCTGGCCTTCCCCACGGACGGATGCGCGGAGCTGCTGGGCGCGCCGATGCCAGCCGCCGCGACCCGGGTCCTGCCCCGGGTGGGCTCCTCATCGAAGGCCCGGCCTTCTACCCGTTCCTTACGGGCCAGGACAACCTGGCCCGCTGCGACGCCGCCGACCGCACCGCCGACCCGCGGACCGCCGCGGCGCGGATCAGCGGGGCGCTGGACCAGGTGGGCCTGCTGGCGGCGGCCCGGAAGCGGTACCGCCACTACTCACTCGGCATGAAGCAGCGGCTCGCCATCGCCGCCAGCCTGCTCACCCCGCGCGAGCTGATCGTGCTGGACGAGCCGACCAACGGGCTCGACCCGCAGGGCACCCGCGAGGTGCGCGGACTCATCCGGCAGATCGCGGCGGACGGCATCACCGTGTTCGTTTCATCGCATCTGCTGGCCGAAGTCGAGCTGGTTTGCTCCCACGTCGGCGTGATGCGTACCGGACGGCTGGTCTTCCAGGGCCCGCTGGAGGAGTTGCGCGCCAGCGGCGCCGCGCGCATCCGGGTGCAGACCGCGGAGCCGGCCGAGGCGGCGGCGGTCCTCGAACGGCTTGGCCTCGCCGACCCGCAGGTGGCAGGCAACGAGGTGTCGGCTCAGCTCGCAGGCGATCAGCCTGAGCGGATCTGCGCGGAACTCGTCGGGGCAGGGATCGGGGTCCGCGAGCTCGGCGTGGTCACCCCCAGCCTTGAGGACCTGTTCGTGGGACTCACCGGAGAGGGGTTCGAGATCGATGGCTGAGCCGTTGGTGGCCCGGTCGCCGGCGCCAGGATCGCTGACCGGGCCTGCCCGGACCGGGGCAGGCTGCGCGGGCGGAGCAGCGGCGGCGGGCCAGGGCCGCGATACCCCTGTCCGGGCGTGGCTGCGGTTCTTCCGGTCGGAGCTGCGGCTGATCTTCGGCCGCCGCCGGAACCAGGCGCTCCTGGCCGTGGTCGCGTTGTTTCCCCTCGTCATTGGGATCGGGCTCCGCCTCACCCAGCAGCCCAACGCCACCGGGGGCCCCAGCGTGGCGTTCATCACCCAGCTCGCCGGCAACGGGGTGTTCCTCAGCTTCATCGCGCTGACCTTGCTGCTCATACTGGTGATGCCGCTGGCTATGGCCGTGGTCGCCGGGGACTCGATGGCCGGCGAGGCTGGCTACGGCACGATGCGTTCCCTGCTGGCGATTCCCGCCGGGCGGGTCCGCCTGCTCACCGTGAAGTACGCCGCGATCGTGGTGTTCGCCGTCGCGGTCACCTTCCTGGTGGCGGCCGTGGCTCTGGCCACGGGCGCCGCTCTGTTCCCCGTCGGGCCGGTGACGCTGCTGTCCGGCACCACCGTCCCGATCGCCGACGCGATGCTGCGGCTGCTGTTCGTCGCGCTGTACGTGGCGGCCGCGATGGCCTCGCTCGGCGCGATAGGCCTGGCCATCTCCAGCTTCACCGAGCATGCGGTCGGCGCGATCGCCGGGATCGCGATCGTAGTGGTGACCAGCGAAGTGGTGGATAAGGTGCCCCAGTTCGCCGTGGTCCAGCCGTATCTGCCGACCCACTGGTGGACCTCTTTCGATGCCCTGCTCCGGGTGCCAGTTGACACCGCCACCTTGCTACGCGGCCTGCTGTCGTTCGCGGCCTACCTGGTCATCTTCGGCTCTCTCACCTGGGCCCGGTTCACCACCGCCGACGTGACCAGCTGAAGCCGGCGGCGCGGGCCAGCGTTACGGGCGGCACGGCCCGGCGGCCCTCTCCGCCGCGCAGAGCACGGCTGGCCGGCCGGCGCGCAGACCATGACGTTAGGGTGCGACCATGGTCTACCCTCTGGTCCGCGGCGCGCACGTGGCCACCAACGCCCTGCACTCGCTGATCTACTTCGCGCCGGAGACCGAGCAGCAGCTGACCAGCGTCGGGCTCAAGCCCGGCCGGATGTGCTACTTCGCGGGGCGCGCGGCCCCGATGGGAGCGGTCAGCGGCGGTGTGGTCACCGCGACGTTCTACAACTTCAGCCCGGGCCTGGTCGCCCGCAATATCCCGCAGGCCTGGGACCTGGCCCGGCCAGACACCGTGGTCAGCGCCCGGTTCGCGGCGGCGGACGCCGCCCTGACCCGGCTGCTGGGCCCGGAGATCATCGCCTCGCCCGACATGGTCACGCTGGCCGGGCTGACCCGGGAGGCGGCGGCGGCCTGCCGCCCGGAAGGGCGCCCGCTGTACGCCGGCCACGCCGACCTGGACTGGCCACAAGTCCCGCACCTGGTGATGTGGCACGCGCTGTCCCTGCTGCGTGAGTATCGCGGCGACGGCCACATCTGCGCCCTCCTCGGCGCCGGCCTGTCCGGCCTCGAGGCACTGGTCACGCACACAGCTACCGGCCAGGGTTTCGTTAGAGAATTCGCGCAGGCCAGCCGCGGCTGGAGTGACGAGGAGTGGAAGGGCGCGGTCGGGGCGCTGGGCGCCCGCGGGCTGCTGGCCGCCGACGGGGCGCTGACCCCGGCCGGGGAGGCGCTGCGGGGCCGCGTCGAGGAGGAGACTGACCGGCTGGACAGCGACCCGTGGCAGCACCTGGGTGACGAGGGCACCGAGGAGGTCGTGCGCGTCGGCAAGGCGATGACGCGCACGGTCATGAAGGCCGGCGCGTTCCCGCGGGAAGGCGTGTTCGCTCGGTAGCCGCCCAGGCAGTCGGAACGTTCCCGTCCGGGTCGGATTAGGCGTCACGAAGACCGGCACCGGACCGGCGGGCACTGGCCTCTCGGCTGGTCAGTGCCCGCCGGTACCGGCGGCTCAGTAGCGGCCGGCCAGGTGCGCCCGGCCTGCCGGAGGTTCGTAAGGGTCCGGCCAGAAGTCGGTGATCCGCACGATGCGGCCCGCCTCGTCGAGGTCGAAGAAGCACAGGCCGGGCTGGCTGGCCCCCGCGTCCGAGAACTCGATCATGCTCACCGCGGCGCGATCCTGGCTGACGACGCGCTGCACCGCCAGGTGCCAGTCGCCGGGGAACCCCTCGGCGTTGAACCGGACGTAGGCGTCCCGGCCGACGACCCGCTCCCGGGTCTGCGGGACCTCGTAGACCACGTCCTCAGCCAGCAGGGCCCCGAACGCGCCCCAGTCCCTGGCCTCCACCGCGGCCCAGTACTCCGTTACCACCCGGCGGGCGCCTGCCGCCTGCTCCGCAGCACTCATGCCGGCCAAGCTACCGGCGGCCTCCGACAGAAACCCGTGTCCCCGGCGCACCCGGGCGTCCCGCGAACGTGATCAGCCGATAGGTGTTGCTATAACGACACCAATTGGTTGATCACGAACTCATCGTCGCCTTGATGGCCCCATCTGGCGGCGCTGACCGGGAGGACTGGACGACGGCGAAACTGGAATTTGTTCGTTCCCGGTGTCGATGGCGCGGCTCTCTGTCCGTCTCCTAGGTGTCTGAACCACCGAGGCGAAGGGAAGGGCAACTGTGAAGTACATGCTGCTGATCATGGGTTTCCGCGAGGGCGAGAGCATGCCGCAGCCGCCGAGCAGCGGAGCGCCCTCGGCGGAGGAGTTCATGCACTACCAGCGGGAACTCGAGCAGACCGGGGTGCAGGTTGACTCCGGGCTGCTCCAGTCCTTTGAGGACGCCACCCAGGTGCAGGTCAACGACGCTGGCGAGCGGCTGGTGACCAACGGGCCGTTCGCGGAGTCCCGCGAGTACCTGGGCGGTTATCAGATCCTCGACGTCCCCGACCTCGACGCGGCGCTTGACTGGGCGGCCAGGTGCCCGGGCGCGAAGTACGGGCGCGTCGAGGTGCGTCCGCTCGTCGAGTTCTGAGGGCCGGGGCGATGGGGCCGGCAGGCGAGCCGATCGAGGCAGTGTTCCGGGAGGAGCGCGGCCGCCTGCTGGCCCTGCTCGCGGCCCGGTTCGGCGACCTCGATCTCGCCGAGGAGGTTACGGCTGAAGCCCTTCTCGCAGCGGTAGAGACCTGGCCCCGCTCCGGCGTCCCGCGCGAGCCGCTGGCCTGGCTGGCCACCACGGCCCGGCGCAAGGCCCTCGACCGGATCAGGCGGGACGCCACGCTGGCCACCAAGCTCGCCGCCCTGCACGCCGACGCCGACCCGGCGCGCCGCATCCAGCCGGTCCCCGAGCACGAGCACATCCCCGACGACCGGTTGCAGCTCATCTTCGCCTGCTGCCACCCGGCCCTCGACCTGGACATCCAGACGGGGCTCACGCTGCGTTATGTGGCGGGCCTGAGCACCGCTGAGATCGCACAGGCCTTCCTCGTCCCGCCGGCGACCATGGCCCAGCGCCTCACCCGGGGCAAGCGCAAGATCCAGCAGAGCCGCATCCCCTTCCGCGTGCCCGGCCCGGACGAGCTCGACGGCCGCCTGAGCCTGGTTCTGCACGTGGTCTACCTCATCTTCACCGAGGGCTACGCGGCCACCGGCCACCACGACCTAGTCCGATGCGATCTGGTGGATGAGGCCATCCGGCTCGCCCGGATCCTGCACCGGCTGATGCACGGCGAGCCCCGGGTCACTGGCCTGCTCGCGCTCATGCTGCTCACCGACGCCAGACGCGCGGCCAGGGTCGACGACCATGGCATCGCCGTCTCGCTGGAGGACCAGGACCGCGGCCTGTGGGATGCCTCGATGATCGAGGAAGGCGCCGGGCTGGCCACACAGGCCCTCACCCGCCACCCACCCAACAGCTGGTCCGTCGAGGCCGCCATCGCCGCGCTGCACGACGAGGCGCCGTCTTTCCAGGAGACTGACTGGCGCCAGGTGCGCCTGCTCTACGACGAGTTGTTCGCGCTGACCCCGACCCCCGTCGTCGCCCTCAACCGGGCCATCGCGATCTCCTGGCACGAGGGCCCGCAGGCCGGCCTCGACCACCTCGAGGCCCTGGCCGGCCAACCCGGCCTGGCCCGCCAGCACTACTGGCACGCCGCCCGCGGCCACACACTCGCCAGGCTCGGGCGTCACACCGCCGCCGGACAGGCCTACCGACGGGCCAGCGAACTCGCCCAGACACCGGCCGAAATCGCCTATCTCACATCACGCGCCGAGAAATACACCACACCCCGCTGAACCGGTCCCGAGCACGTCCTTGATCCACCCCCGCCAGTTGGGGCGGCGGCAGCCGGACTGGTTAGCTTCAAGGCATGCCGAGTGTCATCAAGACCGTCACGTTCGACGCCGCGGACGCGCTGGCGCTGGCCGGGTTCTGGGCGGCCGTGTTCGGGTCCGACGTCGAGGAGGAGTCCACCGCCGAGAAGGCGTACCTCGAGGCGGCAGGCTGGGGTGGTCCGAACATCTGGTTCGTCCGGGTTCCTGAAGGCAAGACGGCCAAGAACCGGATGCACTTCGACCTGCGGGCGCCAGGCCCGGCGGCCGAGGAGGTGGCCAGGCTGGAGAACCTGGGCGCCCAGGTCCTGGAGCGCCACAAGCACCATGTGCTCATGGCCGACCCGGAAGGCAACGAGTTCTGCGTCGAACCGGGCCTGGCGGGCGGGGGGTCCTAGTCGCCCCGGCCGGACCCAGGCCGCAGGTCCCAGGCCCCAGGCCCCGGCCCTGCGATCCCCAGCCCGCAGACCCTCAGCCCGCGGGCCGCAGTACGAACACGCCCCAGCCGAGATGACCGCGCCCGTAGGCCAGGTACGAGCGGCGCGAGCGGTCGAGATACTCACGCATCCCGGGCGCGTCCGGATGACCGGGGTGCTCGGCCAGCCACGCGGCCACGGTCCACCACTGAGCGGCCAGGTAGCGGTCCCAGCTGTGCTCGTCGGCCAGCACCATCTCCACGAGCTCAAGCCCGGAATCCTCGAAGCGGTCCAGGGTGCCGACCAGTGAGGTGAACGTGTACGGGCCCAGGTCGAGGGCGGCGTGGGCCTCCCCGGGCGGTTCCTCCCGCCAGAACGGCTCGCCGATCAGCAGCAGCCCGCCCGGGGCGAGCGCGGGCCGCAGGAGGTTGACGGTGCCTGCCAGCCCGCCGCCGATCCAGGTCGCCCCGATGCAGGCGACCGCGTCGAACGACGCCTGATCAACCGCGAATGCGCTGGCCTCGGCTTGCTCGAACCGGACCCGGTCGGCGACGCCCAGGTGAGCGGCCCGGTCCCGCGCGGCCGACACGAAGACCTCGCTGAGGTCCACCCCCAGGCCCTGGATCCCGTGCCGCCGGGCCCAGGTGCACAGCATCTCGCCCTTGCCGCTGCCCAGGTCGAGCAGCCGCTGGTCGCGCCGCCACCGGCACAGCTCGCCCAGGAGTTCCAGCTTCTCGTCCGTGAACGGGTTCAGGATCCGGTGGCCCGCCTCGGCTATCTCATGCTGGCGCAGGACGTCCATGGAACTCCATCAGCGGTTGGGGGGCCGCGGGGCTCGGCGGTACCGCTCCACTCTCTCGCCCTCCTGGTCTTCCTGGCCACCGTTTTCCAGCCCTCCGGGTCGGCGGAGGCGTGGGCCGGAGCCGGTCTACTTCAGGCCCGGCCGGCCCCACTCACCACCGGGCCGACCCTGGCCGGGACCGGCCAGCCCGGGACCGGCCGGGATCGTTCAGGCCAGCTGCACCTCCAGCAGGGTGAAGGAGTGCGGCGGGAAGCGGATGTCGAGCTCACCACCGTTCATCTCGCGCTTGGCGGTCACCGCCTTGACCGCGTCCGGCTCGGCGGCGCTGTTGCTGGCCTCCGGCCGGTTCCCGGTGACCTCATGCACGACCAGCGGGCCGGCCGCCCGGGCCCCGTCCAGCCGGATCCGCGTGTCCAGCGCCTGCTCCGGGTCCCGGTTCACCACCGAGACGCTCAGCCGCCGGCTCTGCGCGTCCCGGGTCGCCGCCACGTCCAGCAGCTGGAACGGGCCCAGGTCCGCGACCCGGTACGGCCAGCGCTCGCCGGCCCGGTCGGCGTGCGCGTGCGTGCCCGAGTTGACGAAGGTGTCCAGCGCCACCTCCTGGGTGGCGGTCGAGATCAGCTGCAGCGGGTGGAAGATGCTCTGCCGGAACAGGCCCTCCGGTGACGTGACGATAGGAGCGATCACATTGACCAGCTGGGCCAGGTTAGCCATCCGCAGCACCGCGCTCTGCCGCACGAACACGTTGAGGTAGGTCGCCACGGCCAGCGCGTCGGCCAGGGTGTACCGCTCCTCGAGCAACCCGTCGTCGGTGCGGTACCAGACGTTCCACTCGTCGTAGGCCACGCCGATCTCGTGGCTGATCCGCTGCGCGTAGCGGGCCCGGTCGATCAGGGCGCCGGTCACGGCCAGGGCGCGCTCGGCGAAATGCGGGGCCAGCACGTTGGACCAGTAGTCGTCCGAGCCGGTGTACAGGTGGATGCTGTGCAGGTCCACGTACCGGGCCAGGCCGTCGATGACGACCCGGTCCCAGTCGTCCACGCCGCTCTGGCCGCAGCTGACCAGCGAGACACCGGGGTCAAGGAACCTGATGGCCTTGGCCCACTGCCGGGCGGTGGTGACGTACTCGTGCGCGGTCTGCTGGCCGATCTGCCAGTTGCCGTACATCTCGTTGCCCAGACCCCAGTACCGGACCCGGTACGGCTCGTCGTGCCCGTTGGCCCGCCGCCGGTTGGCCCAGTAGGTGTCACCCGTGCCGTTGCAGTACTCCACCCAGGCCAGCGCCTCGTCCAGGGTCCCGGTGCCCATGTTCAGGCAGAGCACCGGCTCCACCCCGGCGGCCGCGGCCCAGGCCATGAACTCGTCGGTGCCGAAACGGTTGGACTCCTCGCTGTGCCAGGCCAGCTCGGTGCGCCGGGGCCGGCCGTCGCGCGGCCCGATCCCGTCGGTCCAGTGGTATCCGGAGACGAAGTTCCCGCCCGGCCAGCGGACGTGCCGCAGGCCCAGGTCGCGGACCGCCTTCAGGACGTCAGTGCGGAAGCCCCGGGCGTCTGACCGGGGCGATCCCTCGTCGAACACGCCGCCGTAGACGCATCGGCCGAGGTGCTCAATGAAGCCGCCGAAGATCCTCTCGTCCACCGCGCCGACCGGCCGGTCGGTCCGTACCTCGATCCGCGCCACCGTTTCCTCCTCTCCTGGGACAGACCGCTACCCAGTCCGGACGAACTAAACAAGATCGTTGTTAACGCTCAACCCAGTCCGAGACCGGCGGGCGGCGCCCCGCTGGAGCGGCGTGTTCAGGAACTTCCGGCTGCCGCGTGCGCGGCCTGCCGGTGCATGGCGGCCTTGTTCCGGTTGCCGCACACGGCCATCGAGCACCAGCGCCGCCGGCCCGCGGGCGAGTCGTCCAGGAACCGGCCGCGGCAGCCCGGCCCCGGGCAGATCCGCAGCCGCTCCCGAAGGTCTGTGCCGAGCAGTTCCGCCGCGTCGGCCGCGATCATGGCGAGCACCCCGCGCGGCGTGCGGGCCGCCGGGGCGGGGCCCAGCACGGCAACCCCGGCCTCGAGGTGCAGCACCGGCCGTTGCGGTGGGAGCGCGAGCCACGTATTCACGCAGCGAACGGCTGGCGCGGGCGCGCTGTCTCCCGCGACGCTGGCGGTGACCAGGGCGCTGATGGCCTCCCGGAGGGCCAGCGCCCCGGCGAAGGTCTCCTGGTCGAGCGCGGGGCCGGCTCCGGCCCGCCCAGTCCCGCCCGCACCGGCCCTGACTGGGTCGGCCCCGTCCGGATCGGCCCGGACTGGTTCGGCCCCGACTGGGTCGGCCCCGTCCGGATCGGCTGGGCACAGCCCGGCCGCGGTCAGCCACGCCGTCAGGTCGTCCGGGCCGCGCAGGTACTCGGCCACCTCGTCCGCCCGGCCGGCCTCGCGGTTCCGGCGGGTGTTCACGAAGTCGAGGCTCGGCCGACCGCCGTACCAGACCCAGCGCCGGCCAGGGAACGTCATGGGCACCATGATAAGTTTTCGTTGCGGCGAAGTAACCACATTAACGGTTACTTCCTGATCCCGAGCCGGAAGGATGACGTGCCCCTGACGCCCTCCCCCGCCTCCGCCCGCGATACTTCCGCCGACCTCTCCCGCGCCGCGATCCTGATCTTCGCCATCGCCTGCGGCGTCTGCGTAGCCAACGTCTACTTCCCCCAGGCCCTGAGCCCGCTCATCGCGCGCAGCCTGCACGCCACGCCGTCCACGGCGGCGCTGCTGGTGACCACCACGCAGCTCGGCTACGCGGCCGGGCTGTACCTGCTGGTGCCGCTGGGCGACCGGGTGCGCCCGCGGCTGCTCATCGTCACCCTCATCATCCTCACCGCGGCCGGCCTGGTCGCCGCGGGCACCGCCCCCACCCTCGCCGTCTTGCTGGTGGCCGGCACGGCGGTGGGCTTCACCACCGTGGTGCCGCAGATCCTGCTGCCCATGGCCGCCGGGCTGGTCCCCGACCAGCGCCGTGGCGCGGTGACCGGCACCCTGCTGTCTGGTCTGCTGGGCGGCATCCTGCTGGCCCGGACGTTTTCTGGTGCGCTGGGCGGCTGGCTGGACTGGCGGGCGCCGTACCTGGTCGCCGCGGTACTCATGGTGATCCTGGCCTTTGTGCTGGTCCGGTTTCTGCCGGTGACCTCACCGCCCAACCAGGAGCACTACGGCGCGCTGCTGGCCGCGCCGCTGCGGTTGCTGCGGGCCGAGCCGGACCTGCGCCGGTCGTGCGTGTACCAGGCGCTGATGTTCGGCACGTTCAGTGCGGCCTGGACAGCGATCGCGTTGCTGCTGACCGGGCCCTCGTACGGGCTGTCCACCCAGGCGGTGGGCGTTTTCGCGCTGATCGGGGCGGGAGCCGTGCTGGTCACCCCGGTGGCCGGACGGCGCATCGACCGGGTCGGCCCGGACCGGATCAGCCTGGTGTCGTTCACCGGCGGCCTCGGGGCGGCCGCGATCCTGGCGCTGGCCGCAGTGCCCGCACTGCACGGGGCGGCCAGCCTGATCCTGCTCGGCGCCGGGATGCTGCTGCTGGACGTGGCCGTGCAGTGCGGGCAGGTCTCCAACCAGGCGCGGATCTTCGGGCTGCCCGGGGCCGCCCGGGCGCGCCGGAACACGGCGTACATGACCTGCACGTTCCTGGGCGGCAGCGCAGGCTCGTGGCTGGGCGTGCGGGCCTACATCGAGTTCGGCTGGAGCGGCATCGCCGGGCTCACCGCGTTGGCGTCCGCCGCGGCGCTGACCCGGCACCTGGCGCACCGGCGGTCCGCCGCCCAGACGGCCGCCACCCAGACGGCGCAGCAGACCGGGAGGGCGGCGGCCGGGACCGATCCTGCGGACCGGGTCAGTGCCCCGTGAGCCGCTCGCTGCGGCCCTGGAGCTTGTCGATCAGCTCCGACGCCTGGGCCTTGGTGAGATCGTCCGGCACGCTCTCCCCGGCCTCATGGGCCAGCGTGCCCAGGTAGGACTCTTGCGCCGCGGTCATCGGCTCGTCCCCGGTCGTCCACTCGGCCGGATCCTTCTGGGCCGGATTCTCGGTCATCTCGTCATCTCCCTGGCTTCGGATGCCAGGAAGCACTTCCCCGGTTAGCGCCGTGTATTCATCCGTCCATCCGCCGGTCATCGCGCGGAGCAGAAAACCAGTTCGCCTGAGAACCCTGCTGGCCGTTGCTGCCTGCGCCACCTATCCCGGTCCAGGCGGCCGGTCCCGGGCAGTTACGTTGCCGGTGCGGGCAGTTCGGTCAGTGCGGCGATGCACGCGGTGAGCAGGCGCCGCATCTGATCTTGTTCGCTGGCATCCAGATTGGCCAGCATGTCTTGCTCGACGCGGCGAACCGCGGCGCTGGCCATCTTGAGCTGGCGGCGCCCGCGGGCGGTCAGCTCGGTCGGCAGGGCCCTGCCTACGGGTGCCCGTGCTGGGCGGACAACGAGTCCCTGGCCTTCGAGGGCCTGCAGGAGCACGTTCATCGACTGCCGGGTGACGAAGGCGCCGCGGGCCAGCTCGGAGTTCGACAGACCCGGTCGCTGGGCCAGCAACTCCAGGCAGGCGTAGTGGGTGATCGTCATGCCCAGCGGCCTCAGCACGGCCTCCAGGGCAGAGTGCAAGACGCTCGCTGCCGCTTTCAGCATGTACCCCAGCGAAGTGTCCAGCTCGACTCCAGGCTCGCCTTGACTCATGTCAGTAGTCTGACATACATTGTGGTGTGTCAGAAAACTGACATCCATAGGAGGTAAGAATCGTGGCCGCTACCGGACCCGACTTCATTTCACTGCAGGTGCGCGACCTGGAGCGTTCCGCCGCTTTCTACGAGCAGTACCTGGGGCTGAAGCGCTCCGACGCAGGACCGCCGCACGCCGTCGTGTTCGACACCAAGCCGATCGCGTTCGCCGTCCGCGACGTCGTCGCGGGCGTTCACCTGGACGCGATCGCGCAGCCGGGCCAGGGGATGGCGCTGTGGCTGCATGCTTCCGACGCGCAGGACATCCACGACGCCCTCGCCGCCGCCGGCACGACGATCGTCTCAGCGCCCGCCGACGGGCCGTTCGGCCGCACTTTCACGTTCGCGGACCCCGACGGCTATCAGGTGACCCTCCACGACCGCGGCTGAGCCGGGCGTCCTGGTCTTCGGCGCGGCAGCGCCCTGAGCGGGCTACTCACCGCGGCAGGCCGGCCGCCCGGGTGCGGCCGGGGCCGCCTAGCTTTCAAGCAGGCTGTTAGTCCTCGCCGCGTTCGCGGAGGAGGTCGCGGAACTCGGCGACCGCCTCGTCCTGGTCGGGTCCCAGGTCCTCGGCGACGATCATCTTGGTGCCGTCCCAGTACGCGCCGGCGTGATCCGCGCCGGCGTCCAGGGTCACCAGCAGCGGATGGTGCGCGATCTTGATGTGGTCGTACACGTCGTCCCAGGTCACGCCGGGCGGGACCAGGCCGATGGCGGGCGCGTTGCTGTCGTCGTAGTCCAGGTCATCCAGCACGGTCAGACCCCCATCGGCCGGTGGTTGCTGTAACGATAAGCACACCCCGCCGGCTGCGGCCAGGGATCACCGTTGGATCTTCTCGGCGCGCATGGCCAGCAGCCACGGAATCGTGCCGTCGCCGTGCTCGGTCAGCGCGGTAATGGCCAGGCCCTGCCCGGTCAGGGCGGCGGTGTAGGCGCTGAGCGGCCGGTGCGTGCTGGAAAAGGTCATGGCCAAGCCGTCGCGTTCGACCTGGTCGGTGTACCGGCGGGTCTGGAGGTAGGGCTGGGAAAACCCGAACGAGGGCGCGTGCAGTGTGTCCTCGTCCTGGGCGCTGATGAACGGGTGCACGACGGCCAGGCACAACTGCCCCCGGGGCCGCAAGACCCGGCCTATCTCGGCGACCGCGCCCCCGAAATCGTCGAAATCCAGCAATGACATGCAAGCCACCACAAGATCAGCACTCTGCCCTGCGAAAGGCAGTGCGGCAGCGTCGGCCCGCAGCACCGGAATGGCTGGGCACGACGCCTTGGCTGCCCGGGTCAGGGTAGGCGAGTAGTCGGCGCCGACCACCCGGTACCCGAGGGCGCGCAATTCGCGGCTGCCCCGGCCTTCCCCGCTGCCCAGATCGATCACTGGCCCAGGTCCGGGGGCCGGAAGCAGTTCGCGGAGAGCTGGCCAGGTACCACCGGCGAACCCATCGTGCGGGGAGGTACGGGCCCACCTGATCCACGCGTCGGCATGCTCTTCCCACGACCCGGCCAGATTCACGTTTAGAGATTACTTGTGACCGGATGAGGGCCGCTGCGCCGATGTAGCTTGGCGGCATGAAAACGCTTGTCATCTGCCTGCCGAAGCCCGGTGTAACTGCCCCTGATATTGCCGGGCATCGGGCCGCCGAGATGGCCGCGCTGAGGCAATTGAAAGCCGAGGGAACCCTGGTCGAGGCTTACTCCCCGGGCGGTCCCGGGGCGGTCCTGATGTTCGAGGCGGACCGGGAAGCGGTCGAGACCCTGGTCAGCGTGCTACCGCTGGTCATGGCGAAACTGACCGACACGGAGATCATCGCCCTGCAGCCACTGCCCGGGCTCGCGTCCTCGTCCTGACCGTTCCGGCGGGTATGCGGGCAGGTCCGCGCATGTCCACTCCTTAGCTACATTCTGGGCATGGACGAGAACCGGGCCCGGCGGGTGGCCGACGCACTGCGCGACCGCGGCATCAATGCGCACCTGGCCAAGGCGAGTGTGGACCAGTACGGCGTGCGCGTCTCACTGCCTGGCGGCCGCGAGGCCGAGTGGGACACCGACGGCACCGCCGGCCTCGAGGCCCAGGTCATGCGGGACGGGATGCTGGTCGGTTACGTGCCCCAGATCGAGGGGTCCGAGGACTTCGACGAGCAGCAGGTCATCGACGCCATCGCCCGGACCGACTACGACCAGCCCATCGCGCGCCAGCGGGCGGCGGCGCCGCCCCCCGCCCCGTCGCTGCCCCGCGAGGGCGGGGTCTTCCGCCGTTTCCTGGACGGCTTCCGCTACCGCTAGCCGCCCCGGACGGCTGCCCGGCCCGTCGGGCGAGAGCGATCCCGCGAGGCCCGGGGGTTAGATGGTCGCCCAGCCTGATTCTCCGGCTGCGGCGAGCCGGGCGGTAACGGCTGCGGTGTCCTTGTTACAGTCTAGCGCAGTACTGTTTATCCGCAGGTCAGCGCTAGACTGTGTAGGTTAGGTCGGGTGCCGCGTGATCAACTGCCGCCTTATCTCGCGAGGGCGGCGGACCTCCGTTCCAGGATCGAACGCGGCGAACTACGGCCCGGAGAACAGGTCCCCAGTCTCGATCGGCTCGCCCGCGACTACGACGTCAGCCGGGCCACCGCCCAAAAAGCCCTCCGCGTGCTCCGCGACGAAGGCACCGTCGAGACGCGTCCCCGCTGGGGCACCTTTGTCGCCGAACGGCCTTAGGCCGGGGCCACGGCGGCTACGCGAAGACGCCCGGGCTTAGGCGAAGACGTGCGGCAGGAGGACGCTGGACAGGGTGACGGCGAGCTGGGGGATGTCGACGGGGCCGGAGGTGTCCACGGTGATGACCGGTCCCAGGCCGAGAGGCCGTACAGGCTCGCCCCACAGCTCGGCCTCGGTGCGGTCCGCGTCGAGGTGACCGGCGTGCCGCCCGGCCGCCCGGGCCCGATACCGGGTCCGGGCCACCTCCCGCGGCACCGTGCAGTGCACCTCGGCGAGGCGGCCCGGGAGGCTCCGGGCCAGCGGCAGTGCGTAGCCGAACCAGGTGCTGTCCAGCACCGCACCCGGGCAGTGGGCCGCGACCCGGAGCATGGTGAGCACCGCAGCCCGGCCCAGCTGCCGTGACTCCGCCACGGTCTCCGGCCGTCCCAGACCGTCCATCAGGGCTTCCTTGATTTCGTCTTTGCTCAGCAGCGGCAGGCCAAGCTCGGTAGCGAGGCCGGAGGCCAGGGTGCTCTTGCCCGACCCTGGCCAGCCGGCCACCAGCACGAACCAGTCCCGGGTCGCGCCCCGCGGGCACCCCACGCGGACGCCCCGCTCAGATCTCGCGTGGGGCGCGGGCGCCCCGGACGGTCGCCGCGACGAGGCCGGCGGCGAAGACCAGCCCGGCACACAGCGCCCCGCCGGGGTCGTGCGGTGGCCGGGCCGGCCACAACCACGGTGTGGTCCAGCCCCAGCTCACCGCGAACAGGGCCACGATCATGTAGGCCATCGGGCCCACCCAGGCCAGCGCGCCTCCGATGACCGCGGCCAGTAGCAGGCCGATGCCGGTCATCCCGGCTGTGTTGCGCAGGATGTCCAGGGTGCCGCCGGGCAAGTGCTCCGCGGCGGCACCGGCGCACAACGCGCCGAAGGCCGCCGCGGTGAGCCCCACCGCGGTCCCCAGCCGCAGGTAGGGCAGCCACCGCCCGGTGGCCCGTTCCGGGTCGCCGAACGGGCTCTGGGCGGTAACGGCGATGACGGACGCGGCCCCGGCCTCCAGAACCACCGCCAGCTCCTGCGCGCCGGGTCCGCTGCCCAGGCTCCAGTGCCAGTACAGCGCGGCCCGCAACACGAGCCCGCACAGGGCCAGCGCCACCAGGGCCCCCGGCACCCTGCGGCTGGCCAGGTGCAACCGCACCAGCTGCAGGCCGGCCAGGCCCAGGAGCGGCCGGGGCGCCTCCGCGCGAGGTCCCGGCTTCGCCAGGCCGGCGGCGGTCACGGCAGCTGGGCCAGGGTGATGTGCCCAGCCCGCAGCGCGGCCAGGTGCGTGGTGAGCCAGGCGTGCCGGGCCCCGGCGGGCAGTGCGGCGAACCGCCTGGTCGCGGCCGTCATCGCCGGGCTCTCTGGTCCATCCCCGGGGCCGGGCGACTCCCACTGCGAGCCAATCGCCTTCTGCAGCACCGTCTGGACCACCTGCTGCGCCGGAGTGCCGCCCTGGCCTTCGAACCCCCGGGGACCGGCGATGAAGGCCGCGACGAAGAGGCCCTGCAGGTTCTGGGTAACGCCGCTGGTGGTCTGCCCAAAAGCCGAGCCCAGCACGGGCATGGAGTAGTAGAACACCGGCGGCGAGCCAGCGAACTTACCGGTCGGCGGGCTCAGGGCGGATTCACCCATCTCCGTGATCCGGACGGGCGCGCCAGGCAGGCCAGACACTCCGTGGAGCACGGGACGGAAGGCGCCCGTCACGTCGCCCAGGTCCGCCCGGTAGGCCGGGTGCACGCAGACCGGTACGCGGCCGGCCTGGCCGCACACCGGGGTGAACGCGATCAGGCGGTCATTGGCCGCGTCGTGCAGGGCGGGGATAACTTCGCCAGCGGTGCCCTGGTGAGCCGTGCCGACCAGCCCGATAGCGGTCCCGGTCGCGGCCAGGCCGGCTACGCCGAGCACGGCCGCGGCGCGGCGCAGCCGCGGCCCGGCGTCCGCGGCCCGGGCCAGGCCCAGGGCCCCGAGCACCACGGCGGTGAGCCCCAGCAGGAACATCAGCTGCACGATGGCCACATCAGGCAGGTAGTGGTAGAAGACGCCGATGTCGTCGGCGGGCACCGAGGTGGTCGGTGACAGCAGCGCGAACACGCTGGACTGGGCGACCGCGTTATGGAATCCCTCCAGGGACAGGAAGAACGCGCCGAGCGCGGCCAGTGGCGCGGTGAACCGGCTGGGGAACAGCGCGCCGACCGCGAAGCCCAGGGCGCAGACCACGGCCAGCTCGGCGCAGCCGACAGCCACCGGCCACCACAGCGGGTGGCCCCAGGTGGCCTGCGTGGCCGTGACCCCGTAGATCACCGCCACGCCGCACAGGTAGAGGACGACCGCCCAGATGGCCGTGGCCGCCCAGGTCACCAGCCAGGCCGCCCAGCGCGGCCGGGGGGTCGCCGTGACCAGGTCGGCGGTATGACGCCGGCTGTCCCGTGACCCCATCCAGGCCGCCACCCCGGCCACGAACGCCACGAAGTCCGGCAGCAGCTTGTTGACCACGACGGAGGCCCGCAGGTCCCACAGCGGCGGATAGTCCATGGCCGTCCGGAAGGGGTCGAACACGAACAGCAAGGCGAGCAGGGGGAACATCCAGGGCATCGCGTTGCGGCGCAGTTCCAGCCACAGCATCCGCCAGAGCGACATCGGGGACGCGGGCCCGGCGCCTGACGGCCGGGGCCGCACCGGAGCTTCGGCGACGGTCATGACCGGGCCTCGGTCAGGACGGCGCTGTACCCGCGCTCCAGCGGGGCGTCGCCCACCCCGTGCCCCTCGCCCCGGGCGGTGAGCTCATCCGGGGTGCCCCGGAAGACGATCTTTCCCTGGTTCATCAGCGCCACCTCGGTGCAGGCGGCGCCGACGTCTTCGACCAGGTGGGTGCTGACCACGACCGAGGCGCGCTGGCCGAGGTCACGGAGCAGGGAACGGAAGGCCACCCGCTGCTCCGGGTCCAGCCCGGCGGTCGGCTCGTCGAGCAGCAGCAGCTCGGGATCGTTGACGATCGCCTGCGCGATGCCGACCCGGCGCAGCATGCCCCCGGACAGGGTGCGCAGCTTGGCCCGGGCCTTGTCACCCAGGTCAACCTGCTCGATCGCGCTCGCGACGGCCCGGGGGACCCGCGCCGCGGGCATCTCCTTCAGCAGCGCGAAGTACTCGACGAACTCCACCACGGTGAAGGACGGGTAGTAGCCCAGGTTCTGCGGCAGGTACCCGAGGCGGCGCCGGATCTCCCGCCGGGACCCGAAGCTGCCGGGGTCACGGTCCAGCAGCCGCAGCCGCCCGGAGGACGGCGGGAGCACCGTGGCCATCATCCGCAGCAGTGACGTCTTCCCGGCCCCGTTCGGGCCGAGCAGCCCGAACACCCCGGGGCCGGCTTCCAGGTCCACCCCCGCGACGGCCTGGTTGCGGCCGAAGCGCCGGGTCAGGCCGGCGATCTCGACGTTCATGAGGTTCCTCTCGGGATCCGGGTCGCGTACAGGACGAGCGCGCCGCAGCCCACGGCAAACGCCAGGTAGGGAAGGACGAAGAAGAAGTCGGTGAACGCGGCGCTGAACGGGCCGACAGCCCGGGCGGACAGGACCACGATGGCCCAGCCGCCCAGGCCCGCGGCCACGCCCACGTTGGCGGACCGCGAGAGCGTGGCCGCGGCCAGCGCCAGCGCGCACGTCGCGGTCATCGGGATCAGCCAGCCGAACGTGACCGCGGCCGCGGCCCCCGACGCGGCCGCGGCGGCCAGCCCGAGCACGGCGTTCAGGCCGAACACGGCGAACGCCCGGACCAGCAGCACCATCCGGTCGCTGACCGCCATGCTCCGCGACAGCTCCCAGGCTGGATCGATCCCGGGCCCGTAGGCGTAGGCGATACCCGCCGCCGCCACGGCGGGAGCCAGCAGCCCCACGAACGGTGTCCCGGTCTGCAGGGTGGCGAGCAGCCCGGCGCCCAGCACCACCACGGTGGCGATGATCCACCCCAGCAGCAGCGACGGCGTGGTGACCAGGGCCCGGGCCAGACCGGGCGAGCGAAGCAGGCGCCCGGCCAGCCGCTCAGTCCATCCCGGCTGGCGGCGCCACACCTGCGCGGCGACCCCGGTCCACACCCGGCCCAGGTCAACGTCGGCCGGTGCGCCGTCCCACCCCGGTCGTTCGCTCATCGCGGTCCTCCCTCCGTGGCCGGGCGGCCACCCAGCGCCGCCCGCAACACCCGCCGGGCCCGGTGCGCGCGGCTCTTGACCGTGCCCTCCGGGATCCCCATCAGCCGCGCCACCTCGGCGACCGGCCGGTCCTCGACGTACATGAGCTGCCAGACATCGCGGTCCGGGCTGCCTTCCGGCCCGAGCGCGGTGACCGCCTCGGTGATCTGGGCGCGCGACAGCGCCGCCTCGGCTGGGTCGCTGGCGTGCTGCCCGTCCGCCTCGACCACCGCAGGCAGCAGCAGCGTGGCCGGGCCCCGGCGGCGCAGGAACAAGGCGGCCTGCCGCCGGGCGATCCCCCACATCCAGGCCCCGGGCGGACTCTGCGGCCGGTAGCCCCGGGCCCCCTTCCAGACCGCGAGGAAGGTCTCCTGCAGGACGTCCTCGACGTCGGTGGCGGACAGCACCGACCGGAGCCGGGCGGCCAGCCATGGCGCGTGCCAGGCTGAACAGCTCCCGCAGCGCCGCGTCATCGCCGGCCGCCACCCGGGCCACCAGCTCCTCGTCGTCCATCGCCCCTCTATTGCACCCCGGGGGCGCCCGGTTCACGAGGACGGGCGGAAATTAGCACAGGTTCGAGACGAGAGGCGGCCGCCGCCCGGCGGGGGCATCGTCGATGCCCTCGCGCACCCGGCCAGCGTCCCCACCCAGGGCAAGCCGGAACCGGGCGGCAGCCGCCGGCTTAGCGGCTCGTCTCCGGCGAGGGAACCGGGGACGTCCCCACCTGCTCGGCGCTGGCCTGGGCGCCGGGATGGCCGGCTTCGGCGGCGGCCTCGCGCTCGGTCTCCGCGTTGATCTCGCCGCCGACCAGTACGGCCAGGCCGGCCAGGTACAGCCAGAAGATGAGGATGACCACGCCCGCGAACGCACCGTAGGTGTTGCTGTAGTGGCCGAACTTGGCCACGTAGAACGAGAAGCCCAGGGACGCGGCCAGGAAGATGACGGTCCCGGCGACCCCGCCGGTGCTCACCCACTGCCAGCGCGGAGACTCCCGGTTGGGGGCGACGTAGTAGTACACCGAGAACAGCAGCGAGATGACGACGACGGTGAGCACCCAGCGGACTACCGTCCACGCGATCACGAAGGCGGATCCGGCGAAGGGGACGTGCCCTTCGATGGCCGAGCCGATCGACGCCCCGAACACGATGAGCGCCGAGGCGATCCCGCCCAGCACCGCGGTCGCCACCATCAGCTCGAACGCGATCACCCGCTTGGGCACGAACTTGCGGTCGGCCGGCACCTCGTAGGCGATGTCCAGGCCGGTCTCCAGCGCGACCATCCCCCCGGACGCGCTCCAGACCGCGATCGCGAGGCCGAGGATCAGCGCCGTGAGCGAGCCCTTGTGCTGCGACCCCGCGCTGGTGATGGCCTGGGTGAAGACCTTGGAGGCGCCCGGTGGCAGCGCCTTCTCCAGACCCGTCACCAACTTCGTCAGCGTGCTCGACCCGACATGGATCAGGCTGATCAGCCCCAGCGCCGCGATCACTGCCGGGAACAGGGCCAGGAACCAGTGATAGGCCAGGCTGCTCGCGGTCATCGAGCAGCGGTCCCGGACGAACTTCTTCCCGGTGCGCTTCAGCGTGTTCCGCCAGCCGTTCGCACCGAGTTCCAGCGGCGAGTCCGGGCCGCCCGACACCTCGCGCTCCGGCGGGATGCTCCGCTGCGGGTCAGCGGGTGGCGCGGATGTGCGCTCGCGGTTGCGCGCCATGACTGGGTCTCCCCCTGTAGGCCGGGCCACCTGCGCTGCCGGCAGTTGGCGGGCACGCGGCTACCCAGAGGCAGCGAGGCAAAACGGACCGGACCCGGGCAGCTTGGGATAGGCGGACCCCGAGCGGTTATCAGGACAATCCTTGCCGCGGCAGGTACCGGCTGGTGTTAACAGCCGTACTACGGCGCACTACAATGAACTACATGAGCCAGCCGCTGAGTGTTCGCCTGAATGACGCCACGCTCAGCCGCCTGGGAGCGCGAGCCCGGCGTGTGCACCTGCCGCCCCGGACCCTGGCGCAGCGCTATGTCGAGGAAGGCCTGCGTATGGATGAGCATCCGCTGATCCGGTTCGCTGACGGCCCGGCAGGCCGCCGCGCCCGGCTACTCGGGACCGGGAAAGATGTCTGGGAAGTCATCGCGGTCGTGCGCGACAACGGCGGTGACCCTGCGGAATCGGCGGGCTATCTGGAGGTCCCCCTCGGCCTGATCCAGGCCGCAATGGCGTACTACGGCGCGTACACCGACGAGATCGACCAGCAAATTGAGGCCAACGAGCAGGAGACCGCTGAGACGCATGCCGCTTACCTGGCGGGCCAGGCCGCCTTCCGGCGGTGAAACTGCTGCTCGACGAAATGCTGAGCCCGGCGATCGCCCGGGACTTGCGCGCGCATGGGCACGACGCCGAATCCGTCGCGGGCCATCCTGATCGCGAGACACTGTCCGACCCTGAGGTGCTGGCCCTCTCCCGTGCTGGGCACCGTGCTCTGGTCACCAACAACCTGCGTGACTTCCGCCCGCTACACAACGAGGCGATCTCACCCGGCGGGGCAGGTCACTTCGGCCTGATCTTCATGCCGGGCAGCTACCGCCGCACCAGGGCCGACACGGGAAGGATCGTCGCTGCCCTCGAAACAGTCCTCAGCCAGTACCCAGGTGACAGAGACCTGGCCAACGGCGAAGCGTGGCTGTAGCGGCTCGACCCCGCCAGGGCCAGACGCCGGATGCGGTGTAATGGCGGGCATGACGGACAGGGAGCAGGCCCGGCTGGGGGCCGTGCAGGAGACACTGTTCATCCCGCTGCTGGCCCGGGCCCGGGCAGCCCAGCGGCGCCATCCCCTGCTGCGGGACCCGAAAGCCGTGGAGGTCGCGGGCTCGGTGCAGGTGGACGCCAAGTACGGCCGGGGCGCGGGCGGGTCGGTGACCGTGCTGCGGACCGTGCTGATGGACGCCTGGGTCCGCGACTTCCTGGCCAGGAACCCGGCCGGCACGGTGGTGGAGATCGGCTCCGGGCTGAACAGCCGCTTCGAGCGGGTGGACAACGGCCAGGTGCACTGGATCGACCTGGACCTGCCCGACAGCATCGAGCTGCGGCGGAAGTTCTTCGCCGACACCAACCGCCGCCAGATGGTGGCCGCGTCGGTGACCGGCGAGGAATGGCTGCCCATCGTCGCCCAGCGCCCGGGACCGTACTTCTTCGTGGCCGACGGGGTGCTGGTCTACCTGACGGAAGAACAGGTCAGCACCCTGCTGACCCGCATCAAGGATCATTTCCCTAACGCCCGCGTCGCGCTGGACACCTTTCCCCAGCGGACTCTCGACCAGCAGCGCAAACTGGCCGCCCGCCGGGGCATTCCCGCACGGTTCGCGTGGGCTTGTGACGATCCGCGTTCGCTGGAGCGGCTGGGCCTGCGGGTGGTGGAGACCACCGGGGTGGCCCGGCTGCCCGGCCAGGTCCGCCGCCACCTGCCCGCCCGCTACCGCTATCTGCTGCCCTGGGCGGATCCGATCCTGGGCCAGGCCATGCGGGTCACCCTGCTGCAGGCCTGACCCAGGCCAGTCCGGTCCCCGCCGCGCAGTCCCTGCCGCCCAGGCGCCGACACTCAGGCGCCGGTACTCAGACGAGCAGGACGACTTTGCCGAGCAGGTGCCCCTGCTCCAGCAACCGGTAGGCGTCCTGTACGTCGTCGAGCGGGAACGTCGCCGCGATGGGAACCTCCAGCTCGCCCGCGGCGATCAGCCCGGCTAGTTCGGCCAGCACCGCGGCGCTGGCGACGGTCGCGCCGCCTTCCGCCTTGACCCCGTACTTCTTGACGGCCTCGAAGTTAGCGATCGTGTCCACCCGGGAGGGCGCCACGCCCAGGTCCTCCACGGCCAGCCGGACGTAGTCCCCGCCGACCGTGTCGATGAACGCGTCAACGTGACCGCCGGCGGCCTGCCGGATCCGGTCCGCCACCCCGTCGCCGTAGCTGACCGGGATCACCCCGTGCGCGGTGAGCCATGCGTGGTGCGGCTCACTGGCCAGCCCGATCACCGTCGCGCCGGCCCGCCGGGCCAGCTGGACCGCGATGGTGCCGACCCCGCCCGCCGCGCCGGCCACCACGACCGTGTCGCCGGAGGCTGCGGCGACCGCCCGGACCGTGGCGTAGGCCGTCGTCCCGGCCACGTACAGGCCCCCGGCGGCCTCCCACGGCACTCCGGCCAGCCTGGCGGTCAGATTCCCCGCCTCGACCAGGACGTACTCGGCCTGGCTGGCCCGGTTGTCGGTCCAGCCGATGACCTCGTCCCCGGCTGAGAACGCGGTCACTCCCGGGCCGGTCTCCGCCACGATCCCGGCCAGGTCGCTGCCCTCTCCGGAAGGGAACGTGGCGGGCCACAGCGCGTCCAGCAGGCCCTCCCGGATCTTGGCCTCACCAGGATTGATCCCCGCCGCCTTGACCTGGACCAGTACCTGTCCCTCCCCCGGCACCGGCCGGGGCACGTCCTCAATCTTGAGCACGTCGATCCCGCCGTAGTTCTCGAACCGCACTGCCTTCGGCATCGCTACTCCGTTCTCCGGCTCCGGGGTGGCCCCGCTGTGAGCGGCCGCCGCGTGAATAGCCCCGGGCTGACTCGGTCCGTCGTCCCAGGTTCCGCCAACCCCGGCGCCCTCCCGGTTATGCCCGTCCCGGGCCAGAGGGCAGAATCGGGTCATGGTGACAGTGGCCGAGGTGCGGGCCGTGGCGCTCGCCCTGCCCCGCACGGAAGAACACCTGATCCGCGACTGGGTCAAGTTCCGGGTCGGCCGGATCGTCTACGCGACCGTCTCCCCCGACGAGACGATCATGGGCTTCGGGTTCCCCCGGGACGAGCGCCCCGCGCTGATCGCGGCCGAGCCGGAGCGGTTCTTCCTGCATCGCCCGAGCGATCAGCGCTTCCAGTGGATCGACGCGTGGATGCATACCATCGGGCCGGACGAGATGCGCGAGTTCGTGACGGACGCGTGGCGCATGGTCGTGCCCAAGCGGGTGGCCGCCGCCCTCCCCGGGCCGCCGCCACGTAGCTGACGTACTTACCCGGCATCACTCTCCGGGCGATACGCGGCGGCCTTTGCTGGAACCACTTCGCGTGTGATTGGGTACGATTAGCGCGTTTTAAGATTGGACCACCTTCCCGTGCCGCGGGCTTGCGGACCTACTGTCTCAATGACCGGACAACCCCGGACACGGTTATCCCGGGCTTAACGCCCGTCGGGCAGTACGATCTGGCTTTCTGCGCTTGCAGCGCTTTTGTATCGATGAGTGCTATTCGCGACAGGCTACCCAGGGGTGGGGAAGGGGGGGCCACGCGCAGCATCTGGTCACGCGACGCCGAGGAACTGGCCGCGTGCTTCACCGTGCATGCCAGCGACCTGTTCGGCTACGCCTGCGTGCTGACCGACGCCGACCGGCGGCTGGCCGGCGAAATGGTCCAGGCCGCCTTCGAGGCGGCCGCCTCGGTCTGGGGCACGTTACGCGACCTTCCCGCCGGTCAGCGCTACGACTGGCTGCGGGATACGCTGGCCGCGGCGGCCGAGCGCCAGACGGGCCACCCGGCTGGCGCCGCGTTCGTCTCCCCGGCTCACCGGCGGCTCACCCAGCTGAAGACGGCCCGCTTCCGCGCGGACTACGACGCCGTGGCGGGCCTGGACCGGTTCGCGGGCTGGCTGCAGACCCAGGGAAACGCCGCGCAAGGGAACAGAACGCACGCGAACGATACCTCTCCTAACGGTTTTCACGCCCCCGGGGTATCCCCGAATAGGGGGACTGGCTGTCCATACAGAACCGGCGCAGCCGCCCCGCCGGAGAGTTACGGTGACCCGGTGAGCGCGCTTTACGAGGAGCACTACGCGTCGCTCGTGCGGCTGGCCGCGTTGCTGGTGCACGACACGGCGGCCGCGGAAGTGATCGTCCAGGACTCGTTCGTGGCCATTGCCGCGGCGTGGCGGCGGCGTGGGCATCTCGACGGCGCGCTGGACTTCCTGCGCCAGTCGGTGGTGGAACGATCCCGGTCGGGCCGGTACCGCTCGTCTGTGGCCGACGGGTCCGCGAACGGTTCTGCGCCGCTGCTGACCGCCCTCGGTGCGCTGCCGGCCCGGCAGCGCGAGGTGCTGGTCATGCGCTACTACGCCAACCTCTCCGAGGAGCAGGCCGCCGACGCCATCGGCATCAGCCGGGCGGCGGTCCGGCGGCACGCCACCCGGGCCGGCGCCGCGTTGCGTACCCTGCTCGACGCGAACTGAGGGACGGCGCCGGGGCCCGGCCGGTGTTCGTTGCGGGGCGTAAGGCGGCGTGGGCGCGGCCCGCGGCCGGAGCTAACGGCGGGACATGACGCGCAGCGTGGCGTAAGAGACCACCCCGAAGGCCAGGTGCGGCCCGGCGTCGCTGAGCCACGAGGTGGCGTCCCACTCCCCCGGGTCGGTCAGGCCCAGCCGGGTCAGCGAGGCGTCGGTCGCCGCCATCGCCGCCGCGCCCAGCACGACCGGGCCGACCACCGGGCCCAGCCGCAGGACCACCGCCCGCAGTTCCCCGGCGAGCGCGCCGACCGCGATCCCGGTCGCGATCCCGGCCAGCGCCCCGAGTCCCTCGACGCGGTTGTCCCGTTCCTCCCCCTCGCCCGGGATCGGCTGGCCGCCCGCTTGGCCAGTTCCTCGACCGCCTGCTGCGGGGTGCTGCTGGACGGCCGGCCGCGCCAGGCCATGTCCGCGTACGTGACGGCGTTCAGCGCGGTGGTGCCCGCCGCCCCGGCGGCGGCGCCCCTGATAAGTCCCTTGATCATGCGCCTGGGGATGCCCGTGGCGGAAGACAGCAAACCCGCCCGGCGCCGCGGCCGCGGGTTTGCCCCGGACCGTCCCGGGTACCCGGCGCTTCCATGACTTCCGCTACGAAGGTGGCGCCGGCCGGCGAGCAGCACGCACGGTTCGCCGACGAGGCGCTGGTGCACATGAGGCACCTGCACGCCGCAGCCTCGGCCATGACCCGCGACCCGCACGACGCCGAGGACCTGGTGCAGGAGACCTACACCAAGGCCTACGCCAGCTTCCGGCAGTACCGCGAGGGCACCAACGCCCGCGCCTGGCTGCTGCGGATCCTCACCAACACGTTCATCAGCAGCTACCGGCGCCGCCAGCGCGAGCCGGTGCACGCCTCCCTCACCGGGGTCGAGGACGGCCAGCTCACCCGGGGCTGGGCCGGGCGGGGGGTGGTCCCCCGGTCTGCCGAGGAGATGGCGCTGGACCGGCTCCCCGACTCGTCGGTCACCCGGGCGCTGAGGGAACTGCCGCCGGATTTCCGCACCACGGTCTACCTGGCCGACATGGAAGGCTTCAGCTACCGGGAGGTCGCGGACATCATGCGCTGCCCGGTCGGCACCGTGATGTCCCGGCTGCACCGGGCCCGGGGCCAGCTGCGCGGCATGCTCCGCGAACAGGCCGCCGAGCGCGGCATCGTCCCGCACCCGCGCTACTGCCCTGGACGGTAAGCACTGGGTGCTCAGCAGGAACTCCCCGGCCGGCTTGCCGCACGGGAAATGTTTAGGACGCCTGATGAGGGAAATTTCCCGAGATCAAAGCTCAGCCGGCTTCCCAAGTTCTGCCTAGCCAAAGGAGGTCCAGGCATGGGCGGTGCCGTCATACTCAACTGGGTTCTCGGAGCCATCATCTTCGTGGCCATCGTCGGCGGGGGGGTATACGCGATCTTCCGACACGGGAAAGCCGGCCCGAACGACCAGGAGGCCCGCCAGCACTACGGGGCGAAGGCCGACCCCAATGTCACGCCCCTGGGTGAGCACGTGCCTGCCGAACCGGTGGCCGCCGCGCATGGCCTGACCGAATCCCAGTCGGCCGAGCCGGGCCGCGACCCGGAATGACCCGGCCTGAGGCCAGGCCCAGCACGTGATGCGGGTCAGGAGGCGGAGCTGTCCCGCCGCCGCAGGAAGCTGATGAACTCGGCGCCCTCGCGCAGCCGCCGCCGCATCATCTCGGGGCTGCGCAGCATCTCCGCGGACATTTCGGCGATCTTCCCGGCCCGGAAGTAGAACTGCCGGTAGAACGTCTCGACGGACTCGTAGATCTCGGTCCGGTTGAGGTTGGGGTAGCTGAGCGCCGCGGCCTGCACGCCGCGCTCGTCGAGCAGCGTGGCGTCGTCTTCCGGCAGCCAGCCGTTGTCCCTGGCCTGCTGGTACAGGGCGGTCCCCGGATACGGCGCGGCGATCGAGACCTGCAGGGAATGCGGGTTGATCTCCTTGGCGAAACGGATCGTTTCCTGGATCGTCTCGGTGGTCTCGCCCGGCAGGCCGACGATAAAGGTGCCGTGGATAGTGATGCCGAGGTCCCGGCAGTCTTTGGTGAACTGGCGGGCCCGGTTGACCCGGACGCCTTTTTTGATGTTGACGAGAATCTGCTGGTTCCCGGACTCGTATCCGACGAGCAGCAGGCGCAGGCCATTGTCCCGCAGGACCTTCAGCGTCTCGTAGGGGACGTTGGCTTTAGCGTTGCACGACCAGGTCAGGCCCAGCTTCCCCATGCCGCGGGCGATCTGCTCGGCGCGCCGCCGGTCGTCGGTGAACGTGTCGTCGTCGAAGAAGACTTCCCGCACCGACGGGAACAACTCGGTGATGCGGGCCATCTCGCCCAGGACGTGCCCGGCGCTCCTGGTGCGGTAGCGGTGACCGCCGACGGTCTGCGGCCACAGGCAGAACGTGCACCGCGAGCGGCAGCCCCGCCCGGTGTACAGCGACACGTACGGGTGCTTGAGGTAGCCGATGAAGTAGTCGTTCACGTCCAGGTCGCGCCGGTACACGTCGGTGACGTACGGCAGGCGGTCCATGTCCTCCAGGATCGGCCGGTCCGGGGTGTGCACCACCTGGCCGGCCAGGTCCCGGAACGTGACTCCCCGGACCTCGGCCAGCGGCCGGCCCTCGGCCACTTCGGCGACGGTGAAGTCGAACTCCTCGCGGGCCACGAAGTCGATCGCGTCCGAGGCCAGCAGGGAGGCCTCCGGTTCCACCGCGACCTTGGCCCCGACGAACCCGAGCTTCAGGGCGGGGTTCGCCCGCTTGAGCGCCTCGGCCACACCGACGTCCCCGGCGAAGGACGGGGAACTCGTGTGCAGGACCGCCAGGTCGTACTGGCCGGCGAGCGGGAGCACGTCGCCCAGGCCGAGACCCGCGGCGGGCGCGTTGACCAGTGTGCTGCCCGGCACGATGGCGGCGACCTGGGCCAGCCAGGTCGGATACCAGAACGACCTGATCTCGCGTTTCGCCTGATAGCGCGAGCCCGCCCCGCCGTCGAACCCCTCGTACGACGGGGGGTGCAAGCACAGTGTGCGCATCATGGATAGCCCGCCTCCCGGAAGGTAGGTGCGCCCGCGCGGCCGCCGGAGGGCCCGCTGGCCAGGCCGATGGAGGCCAGTGCGGCCGCGAAGGCCTGATCCCAGTCTTCGCCCGGGACGCCCGGCCCGCCCGGCCGGGGCCGGCTGGACGCGGGCTGGTCGAAGGCGGCGAGCACGCTCGCGGTGATCTCCGGCGGCCGGGGACCGCACGCCTCGGCTCCGCCGAGTTCCAGCTCGTGCTGGAGGTTTTCCCGGCCGTGACCGGGCATCGCGTCCAGGAGCACCAGCCTGCGGCCCGCGACCCGGGCCTCACCGCAGGTCAGCGCGCCAGGCAGGGTCACCACCAGGTCGCAGGCGCTCATCAGCTCGGCGATACGCGGGGTAAAGCCGTACGGGTGGATCCGGGGCGAACCGGCCGCCAGGAACTTCAGCCGGGCCCCCTAGTCGGCGGTTATGGCTGGCGATGGCCAGCACGTGCACACCGGCCGCGGCCAGGGCCCGCGCCGCCCCCTCCACCGGGCCGAGCCCCCATCCGCCGCCCATGAGCAGGACACACCGGGCGTCCGCCTGTATCCCGAGCGATGCCTGGGCCTGCGAGCGCGGCCGCAGCCGGGCGAAGGCAGGCCGCACCGGCGGCGGGACCACGCCGACCCGGGCCCGGGGCAGGTAGCGGCGCATCCCGCCGCCCCGGCCCGCGAGGTCACCAGGAACAGGTCGATGCCCGGGCGGACCCACGTGGCGTGCGGCAGGGCGTCGGGGCAGAGCACGAGGGTACGCGGCCACGGCCGGGACCCGGCGAGTTCCGCCGCGGCCGGGACACCCGCCGCGAACACGCTGATGACCAGGTCGGCCGGTTCGCGGTGAAGTTCGCCGCGGAGGGCGGCGACCAGCCGGGGCGTGGCGGCCCGGTCCATGGCCGTGGCCACCTGGCTGCCCGCCCGCAGATGGGCGAAGTGCAGCCCGTCGAAGACCCCCGGCATGGCCATCAGCCGGCGGAAGACCCAGTCGCCCGCGCGGCCGGCGTGCGGGCCCAGCAGCCTCATGCAGTCCAGCGTCCGGCTTTCCCAGCCGAGACCGGCCAGGCTGGCGGAGACCACCTCGGAGACGACGTCATGGCCCAGGCCCAGGGAGCCGGAGAGGATCACCGCGCGTTTCGGCACCAGCCTGCACCTCCCGTTTCCGTCACAAGGCTCTTCGCCACAGACGTTCCGTCACTGGCTCCGGGACGATGGCCCTACCCGGCG
>CAWAES010000031.1:0-16773 GCA_963781085.1 uncultured Actinomycetes bacterium | reverse complement strand
CGCGCGGGGCGTGCCCGGCCAGCAGGGTCGGGGATAGCGGCGGTCCCTTACCCGGTGCCAGGCCGATCGCGGGTACCGGATGGCCGTTGATCCCGAGGACGCCGTGGTCGCCGAAGGTCCAGCCGGTGACACCCGGGTTGGTGCCAAACAGGTGCCGGGCCTGGGCTGGGGAGATGAACGAGAACTGAAGGTCAACAGCGGCGTCCCAGGTCTGCCCGTACAGCCGTGGGGTGTGCACCAGGGCCAGCAGGTTCGCGCCGAACGTGAAAGCCGCGGTCACCGCCAGGACGGGGAGGATGGTGCCGGCCAGGGCCGCACGGACCGGTACGGCCGACCTGCCCCGGCCGGGCTGGAGGGCGCGGCGGACCCCTCGGTGACCGGCACCGGCACCTCGGCTCCGGACAGCCATCTGGCGATCCGTGACTGGCGCGGCAGCGGGGCGGCCATGAGCGAGCCCGCGGCCGGCCACGGGCTAGCCAACCGCCAGGCGGGCCAGGCGGCGCAGCCCACCAGGAGCACGACGATGGTTACCGGGCCCGCCGTGAGCACCAGCCAGTCGGCGCTGATCCCGGGAGACGGCTCGGCCAGCCGGGCCGCCCCGACCGGCGTCAGCGGTGACGCTGCGACCGCCACCGCGGCGGCCAGGACCGCCCCGGTGGCAGTGGCCACGGCCACCTCAAGCAAACCGGCCGCAGTGAGCTGGGCGCGAGTCATCCCGAGGGCCACCAGCACCTGGTGCCCCGAGCTGGCCTCCACCAGAAGCCGACTCGCGACCTGCGTCACGATCAGCAGTGCGGTACCCAGAAGCACCAGCGCGAAGATCGCGAGTGCGACCACATCCGGGTGTACCGACCGCTCGACGGCGGCGTATTCGGCGCCCTCGTCAGTGGCATGTCTGCCCCTGAGTGCTGGGGAACCGGCGGCCCAGCGCCTGCGCTTCATTGCCCACCGTCGCGGCGCTGGTCCCAGGGCGCAGTTCCAGCTAGGCTCCGTCGAAGGCCCGGTACCCGGCGCCGAGGCGGTGCCACAGCGCGGGGCTGGCCAGGATGAACGGCGCCCTGTCGGTGTCGGTCACCGGGTCCACTGACGACCGGGTGACGATGATGCCGACCACCTGCAGCGTGAGCCTGCGCGGCGGCGCAGCCGCGGGTCCCGATCCGGGCAGGTTCCCGCCGGACAAGGCTTCCGCAGGCAGGCGGCTGCCCACGTGCACATGCAGGCTGGCCGCGGCGAGCTGGGTGACGGCGACCTCGCCGGGCCGGTCCTGCCGGGGCAGCCTGCCGGCGAGGATCCTGAGGAATGTCCAGCTGGCGGCCGAACCGGCCGTCCAGCGGGGCCTCCGTGACCGCGGCCAGATTCAGCCGGCCTCCCGGTCCGACCGGCTCGACATTCAGGCCCACCACCGGGGCGATCCGGCGCACCCCCCGCAGCCTGGCCAGCGCCAGGTCGTAGCCGCCCAGGCCGGTGCCGGCCGGGGCCACCAGCAGGTCGGAGGCGTGCGATGCGCGCAGGAAGCGCGGGTAGGCGCTGCTGGTCCGCCGCGCCCCTGCGGCGGCGGTCAGGACCGCGCCACCCGCGAGCGCGACCAGCAAGACGAGCACCGCCCAGCCCCGCCACCGGGTTCTGAGCTCGTACGCCACGAGGAACAGCACCACGCGCACCAGGCCGCACCCCCCTCGGGCTCCGCCCACCATAAGCAGAGCGGGCTCCGCCCGCCATGCACAGAGCGTAGACATTTCGGCGGTGACCCTCCAGGGTGCTCGCGCAGTCGGCCGGGTGCGGCAGGTACCACCACGGCCGTGGTGCTCACCCCCTTTGCGGCGGGCCGGGAACCGTGGCCCAATGGACGGCAATGCTTGTGGTCGTGGGGGTATGGCGTTGGCCGCTGGATGGATGTGCTTCCGCGCTGAGCTGCGCCGCCGATGGCGCGCGTGGCTGGCGCTGGCCCTGATCGTGGGGGCGTTCGCCGGGGTGGTCGAGGCGGCGGCCGCGGGGGCCCGCCGCACCGACGCCGCCTATCCGGCCCTCCTGGCCTGGAGTGACGCGCCTGACGTGCTGCTGTTCTCCTTCGCGGGCCAGTCCGGGACGTTCGGCCACTTCTCGCCTGCGGCCGCCGCCCGACTACCGCAGGCGGACCAATCCGCCGTCATCGTCAATTACCAGGTGGCGACGCCCGCCGCCGCAGACCTCGTCGCCCCGGAGACCGGCCAGGTACCGGGGCGGTTCTGGCACCGCAGGATCCTGGCCGGGCGGCTGCCCGATC
Source organism: uncultured Actinomycetes bacterium (assembly GCA_963781085.1). GTDB lineage: Bacteria > Actinomycetota > Actinomycetes > Streptosporangiales > Streptosporangiaceae > RYN-230. The sequence goes on along the minus strand of CAWAES010000031.1, from coordinate 14,510 downwards.
CGGCCCGGCCCGGCGAGGTCAACATCTCGTTCACCCTGGCCCAGGCCGAGCACCTGGGCGTGGGTGACATGCTCCGCACGAAGCTGCTGACCGCGGCCGGCACGCTGGAGCAGTTCAGGTTCCGCATCGTCGGGATCGACGCGGCGCCCGCCGAGTTCCCCCCGCAGACCGGCACCAACACGGACTACGTATGGGCCACCCCCGCCTTCTATCGTGCGCACCGCTCTGGCCTCGATGCCTCCTTCGGGGTGGCGCTCCGGCTGCGCCACGGGGCGGCCGATCTGCCCGGCTGTGCAGCGTGCGGTCAGCCGCCTGGCGGATGGGAAGGTCGCGCAGGACTACCCGCTGGCGACGCAGGCGGTGAACACCGAGCACTCGATCCACCTTCAGGCGGTCGCGCTGTGGCTGCTGGCCGGGCTGCTCGCCGTCGTCGGCCTGCTCGTCCTCGGCCAGTTGCTGGCCCGGCTGAGTTTCCTTGAGGCCACCGAGTACGGCACCCTGCGGGCGCTGGGGATGAGCCGCCGCATGCTGCTCGCGGTCGGTATCGCCCGCGCCACCGCGATCGGCGCCGTCGGCGCGGCGGTGGGAGTGCTGGTCGCGGTGGCCGCGTCGCCGCTGTTCCCGGTCGGCCTGGCCGGAGTCGCCGAGCCGCATCCCGGGGTGGACGCGGACGGTGCCGTCCTCGGCCTCGGCGCCCTGGCCGCCCTGCTGGTCACCGCGGCTTGCGCCGCCTGGCCGACCTGGCGTGCGACCGGTGCCCGGTCTCCGCGTGCCGCACCGGGCCCCGCCGCCCTGGGCCGCCGGCCGCAGTTCGCCGCCCTGGCTACCGCCAGTGTCAGGCCCGTGACCGCGCTCATCGGCGTCCAGCTGGCCCTGCAGCCGGGTGCCGGGCGGACGGCTGTCCCGGTGCGCAGCACGATCGCCAGTGCGGTGGTCGGCGTCACGGCGCTGACCGGGGCCCTGCTCTTCTCGGCCAGCCTGGGCCATCTGCTGGCCACGCCGCGGCTGTACGGCGTCACCTGGGACGCGTACGTCAGCAGCGTGACGGAGGGCGCGATGGGTCCCGCGGTCCGCATCGCCGACAGCGATCCCAGCGTGGCCGGGTCGTCGCTGGGCGACTCGGGTGCCCCGCTGTACGTCGGCGGCGTCCGCGCCGACGCCATCGCGATGCTGCCGGGCCGCGACGGCTCGCTGCTGCCGGTTCCCATCCAGGGCCATCTCCCGGACGGGCCTGGCCAGATCGCGCTCGGCGAGCGCACCCTCGCGGCGGTCCACTCCCGGGTGGGCGCGACCATCGGGGTGTCGCTGGCCGGAGCCCGCCCGCATCGGTTCAGGATCGTCGGCGCCGCCGTCTTCCCGACGCTGAGCGACGTGCTCGGCCTGGGCCAGGGAGCCGCCCTGACCACTCCCGGGCCTGTACCGCCTGCTGCCACCCGGCGTCCAGGCTCCGCCACCGTTCACGCTGCTGGTCCGGTTCCGGAGGCCGGTGAACGGGCCGGCCGATCTCAGTGCCCTGGCGGCCAGGGAAGCCCGGGCCGGCCCGTTCGTGGTGCAGGGCCCGGCTACGCCTACCGACCTGGTCAATTTCGGGCGGGTCCAGGACCTGCCGTTCCTGCTCGGGGTGGCGCTGAGCCTGCTGGCGCTGCTGACCATCATCCACTTGCTGCTCACCTCGGTCCGCCGCCGGCGGCGTGACTTCGCGGTGTTGCGCTCCCTCGGCTTGACCAGGCGGCAGGTGCGCAGCGCGGTCGGCTGGCAGGCCGGCACGCTCACCGGCGGCCGCGCTGTGCCTCGGCGTGCCCGCCGGGATCCTGTGCGGCCGGGTGGCCTGGCAGGTGTTCGCCCATCAGCTCGGCATCCTGCCGGTCGTCGTGCTGCCGGTGCTGGCGCTGGGCGTGCTGGTGGCGGTCGCGCTGGCGCTCGCCGTGGCCGTCGCGGCCGTGTCCCGGCGAGTCGGCGGCCCGGGCCCGGCCCGCCGAGATCCTGCGCAGCGAGTAGCCGGGTGCGCTGTCCGCGGGAGGCCGCAGGCTGGCTGGAAGCCGGGGGTGTGCCTACTACCACCGCCGACCTGCATGGCTGCCCACTGGCGGTGAGCGGCCCTGGTGTGTGAACGTTTGTTACGTGGATCACAGTGACGCGGCTCCGGCCGGCCCGATCGCGGTCTTTCTCGCGGACGACAACCTGATCGTCCGCGAGGGCGTGCGCGCCCTCATCGAGCGGAACGCCGACCTGACCGTGGTGGGCGTGGCCGCCGACTACGACGGCGTGGTGGACGGCGCGACCGCCGCCAAGCCGCAGGTGCTGGTGACCGACATCCGGATGCCGCCGTCGTTCCAGCGGGAGGGCATCGACGCGGCGAAAGAGCTGCGCAAGCGGCACCCCGGGACGGGGGTCGTGATCCTGTCCCAGTACGAGGACCCTGAGTACGCCGTCTCGCTGCTGGCCGAGGGATCGGCCGGCTACGGCTACCTGCTCAAGGACCACGTGGCCGAGGGGAACCAGCTGGTCGACGCGATCCGCGCGGTGGCCACCGGCGGCACCGCGCTGGACCCCACGATCGTCGAGGCGCTGGTCGCGCCGGTGGTCCCGCCGGGCGGCCTGACCCGCGCCGAGGAAGAGCTGCTCAGCATGGTCGCCGAGGGCAAGCCGATCAAGGCCATCGCCGTGGCGCGCCGGACCGCCCCGGAAGCCATCGACGCGGAAGTCGAGGCGGTCTTCGTCAAGCTGGCCGAGGGAGTGTCGGCGGGCAACTCCGGCGCGCTGCAGCGCCTGCGCCTGCTGCACCAGGCCATCGTGGACCGGGAGGAGCAGGGCGAGACGCTGTCCCGCCTGCTGCCCGGCGGGCTGGCCGACAAGCTGCGCCAGGAGCACCGGGAGATCGGCGAGACCGAGCGCGTCATCGTGACCGTGCTGATGAGCGACATCCGGTCCTACTCGACCATCGCCGAGCACGCCGACCCCAGCCAGCTGGCTGGCCAGCTGAATACCCACCGGGCCGCCATGAATCACGCCATCCTGGGGGAGGGGGGACGGTCATGCAGTTCGTCGGCGACGCGGTCATGGCGGTGTTCGGCGCGCCGTTCCCGCAGCCGGACCACGCCGACCGGGCGGTGGCCGCTGCGTCGGTGATGCACTCCCTGCAGGCCGGGATCAACGAGCGCTGGAGCTCCGACGGCCTGCCCGCGTTCGGGCTCGGCCTGGGGCTGTCCAGCGGTGAGGCCGCCGCCGCGCTGCTCGGCTCCGCCGAGCGGCTGGAATACACCCTGGTCGGTGACACGGTGAACCTGTCGCAGCGGCTGCAGCAGTTCGCCGCGGCCGGGGAGACTGTGCTGTCCGAGGCCACCCTGGCCGCGCTGAGCAGGCCGGTGCAGACCGTCCCGCTGGGGGCCCAGATGGTCAAGGGACGCGACACCCCGGTCACCGCATACAAGATCATTAACCTAGCTCCCCCGGCCGGGGCCGTCGCGGACGCGGCGGCGCGGGCCGGGGCCACGAGCACTACCGAGATGACGACCTGGGGGGCCTGATGAACGACAGCCCGGCCGCGCTGGCCATGCGCGGCGTGAGAAAGACATTCGAAGCCGAGAACGCGCCGGTCCGCGCGCTGCGGGGGGTGGACCTGACCGTGGCCAGCGGCGAGTTCGTGGCCCTGATGGGTCCCTCCGGATGCGGCAAGTCCACCCTGCTGAACCTGGTGGCCGGGCTGGACACCCCGGACGAGGGGGACATCAGCGTGGCCGGGGAGCAGGTGTCCGGGCGCAGCGAGGACGACCTGGCCCGGCTCCGCCGCCGGCACATCGGCCTGGTCTTCCAGTTCTTCAACCTGCTGGAAGGGATGACGGTGCTGGAGAACGTGGCGCTGCCCGCCGTCATCGCCGGCCGCCGCCGGAAGATGGCCGAGACCCGCGCCCGCGACCTGCTCGACCTGCTCGGCATCGGCGACAAGGCCAGCGCGGTGCCCGGCGTGCTGTCCGGCGGCCAGCGGCAGCGGCTGGCCATCGCCCGGGCCCTGGCCAACGAGCCCACCCTGCTGCTGGCCGACGAGCCCACCGGGGCGCTGGACTCCGAGGGCGGCGACGAGGTCATCGAGTTGCTGCGCCGCCTGCACGACGGCGGCCAGACCATCGTCCTGGTCACCCACGACTCCAGCGTGGCCGCGGCGGCCGGCCGGGTGGTGCGGATGCGCGACGGCCGGATCGAAGACCCTGAGCCCGCACCCGACGGCAGCGCCGCCGCCGTGATCATTGAGGCACGCTGACCATAGTGAGCGAGACCATGCCCTCCGCCACCAGGCCGTCCACCACGGGGCCGTCTACGACCGAGCCGTCCACCACGGGGTCGTCCACCACGGGGCCGTCCGGCACGGGGCCGTCCGGCACCGGGCTGGACGCCGCTGACGTCCTGACGGCCCCCGCGGCCGGGGGCGGCCGCCCCCGCGGCCGGGCCGCCACGCGGCTGGTCACCGGGGTACTGGCCCCGGTGGCCACGCTGGTCGTGGCGGTGGCCGGGCTGCGGACGCAGGTCCCTGGCGGCCTGCCCGCGGTGGTCACGGTGGCCTTCGTGCTCACCCTGGCCTGGGCCGTGGCGGCCGCGGTCTGCACCAGGCGGCAGTCGGCCGGCCAGGCCGCGCCGTGGCCGCTAGCCGGAGGCGCGCTGGCCGGGGCGATCGCCCTGACCGCGGCCCGGCTGGCCAGCCAGCCACCGGCGGGAGCGCACCAGCTGGCCCGGGCGGTGGCGACCGTGGCGGGCCCGCTGGTCATCGCGGCCTCGGTGCACTTCGCGCTGGCCGCACCCAACGGCCGCCTGGGCAGCCGGGCCCGGCAGGGAGCCGCCGCGCTGGCGTACCTGGCCGCGCTGGGCGCCGGGGTCACGCTGGCGCTGGCCAGCCACCCCTTCCCGGCCGTGGCCGCCGCGGTGATCTGGCCGGTGGCGCTGCTCGCCACGGTCCCGGCGGCCCGGCTCCGGTACACCAAGCTGGGCGGCCATGACCGGGAGCGGATGCAGTGGCTCGCCATCGGCACGGTGCTGGCCGCGGACGCGGCCCTGGTCTGCGGCGTGCTGCACCTCCTGGTCGACTGGCCCGGCCCGGTCGCCGCGGTCAGCCTGGCCTTCTCGCTGGCCGTGCCGGCCGGCCTGATCGCCGGCACCAGCACCCGGCTGGGCCCGCTGGCCGGGCGCCTGCTGGTGCACGTGCTGTCGCTGGCCGGGTTCAGCCTCGTGGTCGCGGCCATCTACGTCGTCATCGTGCTCGGCCTCGGGCAGCGGCCCGGCGACCACGGGGACCGCGAAATCCTGGGCCTGTCCATGCTCGCCGCCGCGGTCACCGCGGTGGGCTACCTGCCCGCCCGGGACCGCCTGATGGCGTCGGCCACCCGGTTCGTGTACGGCGCCCGGGAGGCGCCCGACGAGGCGCTGCGCACCTTCGGCAGCCGGATGACCCGGGCCGTGGCCATGGACGAGCTGCTCCTCCAGCTGGCCGAGTCGCTGCGCAAGACCATGCTGCTGACCAGCGCCGAGGCGTATTCAGGAAGCGGTGAGGTGCTGGAGCGCACGGTGTCGGTCCCGGACGCGGGGCGCCGGTCCATCATCATCGGCGACCGCGAGCGCCCGGTCGTGACCCGGGCCGGGGTGTCCGGCAGCGCCTGGGCGTCCATCTGGCTCCCCGCGCTGCTGGACGGGCGGCCGCGGGCCCAGCTGCGGGTCGCCCCGATCAGCCACGCCGGGGAACTGCTCGGCCTGCTGGTCGTCGAGCGGCCCGAGGACGCGGACGCGTTCACCGAGGAAGACGACCGGGTGCTGACCGAGCTGGCCCGCCAGGCCGGCCTGGCCTTCTACAACGTCCGGCTGGACGCCGCGCTGCAGACCACCCTGGACGAGCTCCGGCGCCAGGCCGACGAGCTGCGCGAGTCACGCGCCCGCGTGGTGGCCAGCGGCGACGCGGAGCGGCGCCGGGTCGAGCGGGACCTGCACGACGGCGCGCAGCAGCACCTGGTGGCGCTGGCCGTCAACCTGCGGCTGGCCCGGGACATCATCACCGACGACCCGGAGGCCGGGGTGGAGATGCTGGCCCAGATGGCCGAGGACGTCCAGACCACCATCCGCGAACTGCGCGAGCTGGCCCACGGCATCTACCCGCCGCTGCTGGCCGACAACGGGCTGGGTGAGGCGCTCCGCGCCGCGGCCAACCGCTCCCCGCTCGCGGTCACCGTGGACATCGACGGCATCGGCCGCTACTCCCAGGGCGTGGAGACGGCCATCTACTTCTGCGTCCTGGAAGCGCTGCAGAACGCGGGCAAGCACGCCGCCGGGGCCACCGTCGAGGTGCGGCTGTGGGAAGAGGCCGGGGGGCTGCTCTTCTCGGTCACCGACGACGGCCCGGGGTTCGACACGGCCCGGGCCCGCGGCGGTCACGGGTTCGTGAACATGTCCGACCGGCTGGGCGCGATCGGCGGGACGGTCCGGTGGGAGTCACGGCCCGGCCACGGCTCGACGATCAGCGGTTCGGTGCCGATCATCTGACGATCAAGATCTACTGCCCGCAACGAAAACCGTCCCGGCCGGCTGCCTCCCCCGGATACCGGTCAGTGGGCCGCGAACGACCCCGAGCTGCGCTCCGCCCACAGCCGGCGGAGCATGTCGGCGCCGAACTGCTCCTTGTTCACGTAGGCGGCCGCGCCGCTGTCCGCGACCGCGGGCGGCAGGTCGGCCACGTCGTAGGTGGAGCAGAGGAACACCACCACGTCGGGATGGGCGGCCAGGATGCGCCGGGTCGCCTCGATCCCGTTCATTTCGGGCATGTTGATGTCCATCAGCACCAGCTCGGGGTGCAGCGCGTCGACCAGCTCGATCGCCTCCGGGCCGCTGGACGCCTCCCCGGCTAGCTCAAAACAGTCGATTCTGCGCAGCACGGCCCGGGCGGCCAGCCGGAACGGTGCCTGGTCGTCTACCACGACCACTGCGTGCGGGGTGGTCATGGTTCAAGCTTGCCACGGGGCGCCCCGCGGGCCGAGGGTGCTGCCACCCCCGCGGCCGGTGGGTCAGCTTCCCTGGGTGTCGGCCAGGTAGAGCAGCACCGCCTTGACCCGCCGGTTCAGGTCCTTCTCCTCGCTCAGCCCGAGCTTGGCGAAGATCGAGTTGGTGTGCTTCTCCACCGCCCGCTCGGACACGGTCAGGGACAGCGCGATCGCGGCGTTGCTCTTGCCCTGGGCCATCTCGGCCAGGATCTCGGTCTCCCGGGGAGTGAGCTGGGCCAGGCTGGACTGCTGGTGCGCCGACCGGGACCGGACCAGCTCGTCCACCACCATCGGGTCGATCACCGACCCGCCGCCGGCCACCGCCCGGATGGCCCGGGCCAGCTCGTCCACGCTGGCCACCCGCTCCTTGAGCAGGTAGGCCCGGCCGGCCGAGCCGTGCTCCAGCAGCGCCATGGCGTAGCCGGGCGCGGTGTACTGGCTCAGCACCACCACGCCGACGTCCGGGTGGTTCTCCCGGAGCCAGCCAGCGGCCTGGATACCCTCGTTGGTCCCGGTGGGCGGCATCCGGATGTCGGTGATGACCACGTCCGGGCGCTCGGCGCCGACCAGGGCCAGCAGCTGGGGCAGGTCGGAGGCCGTGCCGACCAGCTCGAAATCGTCGTTCGACGCGACCAGCCGGGAGACGCCCTCCCGGAGCAGCACGTTGTCTTCCGCCAGCGCGACGCGAATCGTGTCCATCAGGCCGTGATCGTAGCGTGTTCAGGCCTTTCCGCACAGGTATCCGGGCCCGCGGCTCAGCGGCACCCCGGCGGCGGGCGGAGCCTAGGGCTGGAAGACGTGCTCCTGGTACCACTCCCAGGTCTGGGCGATGCCCTCCTCCCGGCTGACGCCGGGGGTGTAGCCGAGCACCTGCTTGGCCAGGTCGTAGGTGGCGAAGTTGCGGTCCACCTCGCCGACCCGCCGGGGCTGGTACTCCACCGGGTGGTCAGGCAGGCCCGCCGCGTTCCGGCAGAGGTCGGCGAGTTCGGTGATGGTGGTCTCCACGCCCGAGGCGATGTGCAGGACCGTGCCCCCGGGCACGTCACCTTCCAGGGCCAGCTGCAGCGCGTGGGCGATGTCGTCCACATGCGTGTAGTCCCGCGACGAGCGTCCCGTCGCCGTAGATCACGAGGGGCTGGCCGGTGTGCAGGGCCCGGAAGAACACGGTCATCGCGCCCTTCTTGTGGCCACTCCACGGGCCGTAGATGTTGGCGAACCGCAGCGCCACCGTGCGCATCCCGAAGGACTTGGCGAAGGCGTGCGCGTACCCTTCCCCGGCGAGCTTGCTCGCACCGTACGGCGAGATCGGCTTGGGCAAGGAGAACTCGTTGACCGGGGGCAGGGCGTCACCGATGAGCGCGCCCCCGGTGGAGGCCAGGACCACCCGTTCCACGCCGGCCCGCCGGGCCGCGTCCAGCACCCGGAACGTGCCCAGCACGTTGGCCTCGAAGTTCATCACCGGGTCGGCCACGGACATCACGACCGAGCCGGCCGCGGCCAGGTGGATGATCGACTCGATCCCGGCGAGCGCGGCGCCGAGGGCGCTGGTGTCGCGGATGTCGCCTTCCACCAGTTCGGCGCCCACGCCGTCCAGGTAGGCCGGGTCACCGGTGGAGTAGTTGTCGAACACGCGGACTGAGTGCCCGCTGCCCGCCAGCCGCCGGACCAGCGTCGCGCCCACGAAGCCGGCTCCGCCGGTGACCAGAACACGCTGAGGAGCAATCACGACAGGTTCAGTCATGACCGGTAAAGCTAGCAGCGCCTGCGGGTGGCCGGTGCGCCCGCCGCGGGCCGGGGGGCGTGGCGTCCCGCCGGCCCGGGGCGAGACGACGGGCTATGCCCTGTTCATCCCCGGGAACCGGCGTACAGTCGTCACTACCCTGGCGGTTGTCAATCCAGCTGCCCCCGGGCCCTCGCCGCGTGCTGCGGAGGTGACGTGAACAGCTGGATTTTCGGTGCCCGCTGCGGTGATCTCGCAGAAGCTTCCGCGCCGGAGCAAGCCGGCTCGAGCTGCCTCCAGGCCGTCTTCACCAGCCCTCCGCCGACCCTGCGTCTGGCCGGGGACATCGACGAGTGGACCTTCCCCGACCTCACCGAAATCCTGGCCCGCGCGGCGGCCGCCGGCGTGCCCCGGATGCACGTCGACCTGGCCGGCGTCGGGTACTGCGACGTGGCCGGCTTGCGGGCCATGATCTCCCTGGCCAGCGGCGGGGGAGATCACCGGGCCGCCGTCGGCGAAGTCGTGTTCACCCATCTGCCTGGACCGCTGGAACGGGTGCTGCGCATTCTCGGCTGGGACGCCGCCCCCGGGGTGATCCTCGAGGGCTCCACCTGCTCCTGACGGGCCAGTCTGCGGCCCAGCCGGCCAGCTGACCGGGCCCGCGGGCGGACCGGCAGCCCGGGAGGTGATACTACGACCGCTCACCGGACAGTCCCGGCTCCCGTCACCATGGTCGCCGTCGCGGCGTCGGCCGGCGGGGTCACGGCGCTGCGAACGTTCGTGTCCAGGCTGCCGGAGGACTTCCCGGCCGCTGTCCTCGTCGTCCTGCATATCCCGGCCCGCGGTCCTACGGTGCTGCCGGAGATCTTGTCCCGGGCCGGGCCGTTGCCGGCCCGCCACCCCGCCGACGGCGAGCCCCTGGCCGGCGGGGTCATCCTGGTCGCGCCGCCGGACTGGCATCTGGCTGCGGCCGATGGCTGCGCCCGCCTGCTGGCCAGCCCGCCGGAACACCTCTCCCTAGCCACCGAGCGTGACCAGGCTAAGCTCCTGCAGGAGGCGCTGGTGACCTGGCCGCTCCGGCGCGGGAGATGGAGACCCGATGGCGCCCCCGGCTGAAGACGGCGAGCTTGGCCCGCAGCCGGGCGTAGGCCGACTCGTGCAGCTGCTCCCGCTGGCTCCGCCCGTTGGCGAGCGAGTACCGGGTGGCTCTCAGCCGCTCCGCCGCAGCGGCCATCCGCTCCGCCGCAGCGGCCATCCGCTCCGAGTTCTCCGCCAGCGCCGCCCGCGCCGCGGCGACCCGCTCGGTAAGAGTGAGATAGGCCTCCGCCTCAGGGGTGGTGCCCGCCACTTCCTGCCGCATCTAGTGCCTCCGCCGGAGCTCACGACGCGCGAAGTCCCACTCTACCGGGCGCTCGCGCGGCGGTCAGGTGACGGCTTCCCGGGGCAGCCGCAGCACGGCGCCGACGCCGTCCTGCGGGGCCGCGGAACTGGCGGCCAGGTCCGCGGGCAGGATGTACAGCTGGGCGTCGCTGGTGGACAGGCCGCGGGCCAGCGCGGCGTCGGCGCGGTCGCTGACCGGGTCCGCCACGCCCCGCGCGGTCAGCTCGTCCGCGGTGGCGGCCAGCTCGATTCCCCCAGGCCCGACCCACGCGGTCAGGACCGACTCAGGGTGGTCGGCGAGCAGCAGTTCGGCGGCGCCCCCGTCGCGCACCGCGGTCATGGTGGCGGCCAGCCCCTGGACGCCGTGATCATGAGCCAGCTGGGTGCGCCAGTGCTCGTATCGTTCCTGGCTGCGCTGGGCCACGTGCCGGGCTACCGCCTCCTCGGCGGCGCGGGCCGCCTCGCCGCTGTCCGCACTAACCTCCCGCTCGACGGTCACCGTGACGGCGGCGAGGTCGCTGCCGAGCTCGCGGACCAGCAGCGTCCGGGCTACCGGGTCACCGGCGACCACGATGAGCTCGGCGCCCACCTCGCGGGCCTCGGCGGTCACCCGCCCGGCGAGTTCCTTGGCGTTGGTCTGCCAGGCGTCCTCGGTGTGGTTCTGGTATCTCAGCTGGGACGAGCCGCCACTCCTGACCTTGTGCACCGGGCGGCCCGTTCCGGTGACCTCCTCGTCGCCTTGCGCGCCGGCGGCGGTGACCGACGCGATCTCCCCGCCGTCGTGCCGGGCCATCACCCGCAGATACGGCACGTGCGGCCTGCGCTGCGCGAGCAGCGGCATGACATGGGGCAGGGCGGCCAGCCGGGCGATCTCGCGGCGCGGCGGATGCGGCAGCGCCTCGGTCAGCACGACCTGGCCGCCGTGGCCGAACGCCGCGTGGCCGGGCGCGCCCCGGCTGGCGTCGGTTATCACCCCGGCCAGCGCGTCGAGCGTGGCAGGGTCGGCCCCGGCGCTGGCCAGCCGCTCACGGGCGGCACGCCAGCGCAGGTCGAGCGCGCGGGTGGCGTCTTCGGAGTCCCGCGAGGTATCCAGGTACACCGACACGTAGCCGCCGAAGTGCTCATACAGCGGCCGCAGGAACTGCAGGTCCATCACGATCACCCCGGTCTCTAGGCCTGTTTCAAGACTAGAAGTACTTCCCCCCGAATCGCTGGTTTCCCCCCTGAATCACTCTTCCCCTTGAGCGACTCTCCGCACGAACCTTGAGCGACTCTCCGCACGAACTGCTTTCTCCCTGAAACGCTCATGTCCCTGAACCAGGGGCCGTCTGCTGTTCCTGGGCACCGGCGGTCAGACAGCGGCCGGATGATCCCTGTCCGAGTCCGGACGTTTGCATCTGGTGCCGCGGGACCGGGTTTGATATACCAAAGCGGCGTCGATAGCTCGTTGCCTGCCAGGGCGGAGACGCGGTGCGGCTGTTGCCGCAGGAGTGGAGCTGGGTCACGGAGACTGACGTGGGGCGCCCTGATCACGAGAACGCCATGGGTCCCGCGCAGCGTGCCGTGGTGTCGCCTGGCTGGGCGGAGAAGCTGCGTGACATCCAGTCGGTCACTGACGCTGCGCTGTCTGCGCTGGACCCCCCGGCTCTGCTGGAGGCGCTCGTCGCCCGGGTGAAAGACGTCCTGCAAGCCGACACAGCCGCAGTCCTGCTGCTGGACTCCCCCTCGGGGCAGCTCGTCGCGACGGCCGCGAGCGGGCTGGAAGAAGAAGTGCGGCAGGGGGTGCGGATCCCGCTCGGCCAGGGGTTTCGCCGGGCGGATCGCGGCGGAAGACCGTCCCGTGATCCTTACTGAGGTTGATCACACCACGGTGATCAACCCCATCCTGCTGGACAAGGGCATCCAGTCCCTCATGGGCGCTCCGCTGCGGGCCGGGGGAGTGGTCATCGGCGTCCTGCACGTGGGGACGCTCAGTTCCCGCGTCTTCACCAGCGATGACTCTGACCTGCTGCAGGTGGCGGCGGATCGTGCCGCGCTGGCGGTCCAGGCCCTGAACGCCCAGATGGACCGGGCCGCCGCCGCGGCGCTGCAGCACAGCCTGCTGCCCTCCGCCCTCCCCGCGGTCGCCGGGCTGGAGATGGCGGCGCGTTACGTTCCGGGCAGCGGCCACGTCGGCGGCGACTGGTACGACGTGTTCATTCTCCCTTCGGGCGAGGTGTGCGTCGTGATCGGCGACGTGGCCGGTACCGGGCTGAAAGCTGCGGTGATCATGGGCCGGATGCGCAGCGCGCTGCGGGCCTACGCACTGCAGACCACCGACCCGGCCGAGGTTCTGGACCGCCTGGACTACAAGATGCGGCATTTCGAGCCGCAGGCCATGGCCACCGTGCTGTACGCGGTGTTCACTCCCTCCCTGAACCAGGTGAGCATCTCCTGTTCCGGGCATCTGCCCCCGCTGATCTGCGTCCCGGGTCAGCCCACTGTGCCGGCCGGGGTCTTCCCCGACCTGCTCATCGGGGTGCCGGGCACGGCCCCCCGCCGGACGAAGACGCTGACGCTGCCTGCAGGCAGCGTCCTGTGCCTCTACACCGATGGGCTCGTCGAACGCCGGGACCGGCCCATCGACGACGGGATCGCCCGGTTGTCCGCCGCTCTCACCGCCACCGATCCCGAAACGGGCTGCGCCCTGATCATGGGTCGGATGGCCGGCTACACCTCGCACGACGACGACGTGGCGTTGCTCCTGCTCCGCCGGACGCCGGTCACGGGCAGCGACCGCGAGGCCATTGGCCACGATGCCCGTGACCACGGTGCCAGCTACCAGGAGGCTAGCTACCAGGGGGACAGCGGCCAGGCCCTGACCGGCGGGGACCCGCGCATCCAGTGGTCCGGGCGGCACGCCGTCGTGACCATGCCGGGGGAGACCGACGTGATCAACGCCGCTGACGTGACTGAGCTCATCTCGGCCGCCGCCTCCGGGTCACCCGAAGTGATCACCGCTGACCTGGCCGCCACGGTGTTCTGCGACTCGGCGGGGGTCGAGGTCCTGGCCCGCGCCCGCGATATGGCGGCCGAGCGGGGCCTGGAGTTCCGCCTGGCCCTCGGCGGCTCGCCGGTGGCCCGTATCCTCCAGCTCACTGGACTCGACGAGGTCGTGCCGCTCTATCGTGACGTGCCGCACTCGCTGGCCACGCCTGCGGTCAGGCCGGGCCGCGCGCCGGGCGCCTGATTGCGCGCCCCTGAGGTCCGGGGGCCCGGCGAGTCCGGAAGCCCGCCAGGAAACACCGACGTAGGGCTGTCGCGACACTCCCGCAGGCTGGCGCTAGACAGATCGCCAACCTGACGGAGGAAACCATGTCCGCACCCGCAGCCAACAGCGTCTCCTGGTTCGAGATCGGTGCCCCGGACGTCGACGCGGCCAGGGCCTTCTACGGCCCGCTGTTCGGCTGGTCGTTCGCGCCCGACGGCGGCTACACCCTTATCACCGCTCCCGGGGCGGAGCGCCCGTCCGGTGGCATCTTCGCCACCGGCGGCCACACCCCGCCGTACGCGGTCTTCGTCGTGCAGGTGGACGACGTGGCCGTGACGGCGGCCCGCAGCGAGGAACTTGGCGGCAAGACCGTCGTCGCGCCGATGACGCTGGAAGACGGCATGGTCGTCGCCTATCTCACCGACCCTCACGGCGCCATGTTCGCGCTGTTCAGCCCCAGGCCGGAGAGCTGACCGGGGCCGCGGACCGGGGCCGCCGGTCCGGGCTGGTTCAGGCCGCCAGCGCTTCGCGGGCTTTGACCAGGTCGGCCACGAAGCCGGCGAACGCTTCCTCGCGGGCGCCGGCGTCTTCGGGCGCGGAGGATCGAGGAGGGATGGACGGTGGTCAGCACCGGGCCGTGCCACTCGCCCACCGTGACCTGCTCCAGCCGGCCGCGATGGTCACGCACCCGGAACCCGCGGCCGAAGATCGCCTCCCCGGCGACCGCGCCCAGGGCCACGGTGATCCGGGGCCCGACCACCGCCAGTTCCGCTTCGAGCCAGCCGCGGCAGGCCAGGATCTCAGTTCCGTTAGGGCGCTGGTGGATGCGGCGCTGGCCGCGCGCGGTCCACCTGAAGTGCTTCACCGCGTTCGTGAGGTAAGCCTCGTCGCGGTTGATGCCGCTGTCGCGCAGCGCACGGTCGAGGACATGCCCGGCCGGGCCGACGAACGGGTGGCCCTGCTTGTCCTCCTGGTCTCCAGGTTGCTCGCCGACCAGGGCCAGCGGTGAGTGGGGGCGGCCCTCGCCGAACACCGTCGCGGTCGCCCGCTGGTAGAGGTCGCAGCGGGTGCAGGACGCGGCTTCCCGCGCGAGTTCGGCAAGCGTGGTCACGTCACTGCGTGATACCCGGCCGGGCGGCGCTTATCC
>CAWAES010000030.1:0-188363 GCA_963781085.1 uncultured Actinomycetes bacterium | reverse complement strand
CTTTAACTATGTCGATCTGGTCTGGCACGAGCTCGAGTTCCGCGAAGGATACTCGTTCACCTATGCGGTGTACGACTCAGACGACCATTACCTCGGATGCTGTTACTTCTATCCAATGGGAAGGCGCACGCCGCTCACCGAGAAGCTGCTGGCGTACGACGTCAACGTGAGCTGGTGGGTCACGCCCGACGCCTATCAGCGCGGTTTCTACGCGAAGCTCTACATCGCGCTACAGCGCTGGGTCGGCAGTGCTTTTCCCTTTAAGAACGCGTACTACTCCAACGTGGAGATCCCAGGTCGCCGCCCCGCCTGACGTGCGGGCTGGCCGTCACGCCGGGCCACCGCCGAAGAGCTGCAGCAGCGTGTCGGCGACCACGTCGGCGAGCCGCTCTGGCGACATCCGGCGGCTCTCCTGGTACCAGGAAGGGATGAAGTTGATGGCGCCGTGCATCAGCAGCCGGGCCACCGCCGGATCGGCCACGTGCAGCTCCCCGGCCCGTATTCCCTCATCGATGATGGACCGGAAGAGCTGGTCATGCTGCTCGACCAGCGCCCGCAGACGCGCCTGGACCGCCTCCGGCAGGCCGAGATCATGAATGAACAGCGCCGCGCCTGCCGACTGGTCGCCGGTCAGCACCAGCACCTGCGCGCGCACCGCCGCGTGCAGCCGCTCCCGGGGCGGCGCGGCGCTCCCGGCGACGGCACCGAGATGCTGGTTCGTCTCGTCGCCGACGCGATCCAGGCAGGCCAGGATCAGGTGCTCTTTGCTCGGGAAGTAGTGGTAGAGCGAGGCTTTGGAGAGGTCGAGCACCTCGGCGATCTCGTCGAGGTTGGTGGCCGCATACCCGCGTTCGGCCAGCAGCCGGGTAGCCACCCTCAGGATGTCGTCGACTCGCTTGGCCCGCCGCCGGTCTGAGCGGCTGAGCGGCTCCGTGGCAGCTGGCACTTCAGAGGTCACAGGTTCACTCCGGATGAAAGCGGACTTCGGTCCAGCCCTGGTGCGGCACGAAGTGCGGGCCGACGCGCAGCCCGGCGCTTACTGCTTCTCGTGGCTCCAGCCGTCCGACCATGCGGCCCCCGCCGTCGAGGTCAACGGTCACGATCGTATAAGGCACGTCAGCCTCGAACGCGGGCTGAAAGGCCCGCCGCACGGTGACCCACGAGTACACGGAGCCGGCTGTCGCCTCCCGGATCACGCTGCCGACCCCGGCGCAGTACGGGCAGCAGGGCATGGGCGGGAAGCGCCGCCTGCCGCAGCTCACGCATTCCTGCACGGACAGGCGGCCCTGTGGCCAGGTCGTCCCAGTAGAACTGGGAGTCGACGTCGGGGCTGGGCGCGACGGGCTCGGCCGCCGGGCCGGGCGTGGCCGCGGTCATCGGCCGGTCCACTGCGGGGTCCGCTTGCCGGCGAACGCCTCGAGTCCCTCGGCCGCGTCCGCGCTGGTCAGGCAGTAGCGGGCGGTCACCTCGCGCTCGAGGCGCAGCCCGGCATCGACGTCGGTCCCGCTGAAGAACGCCGCGTTGAGCGTGCGTTTCGCGTTGCCGAGCGCCAGCGGTGACTTCTTCGAGACCTCCCGCGCCAGCTCGGTGGCGGCGGCCACCAGTTCGCCGTCAGGCACCACCCGCGATACCAGGCCCCAGGTCATGGCTTCCTCCGCCCTCAGCAGCCGGCCCGTCACGATCAGCTCCCTGGCGCGGGCCGGCCCGATCATGCGCGGCAGCATGGTGAGCACCCCCCCGCCACCCATCTGGCCGTAGGGAAGGTGCGCATCACCGATCCGGGCCGACTCGGCCATGAAGGCAAAGTCACAGAACAAGACGAGCTCGATGCCGCCGGCGACGGCGATCCCGTTGACCAGCGCCACCACCGGCTTCGGGTACTGCGGAATCCGCTGAAAGATCTCGTGAATGTCCGCCAGGAACTGCGGGAAGTCCTGAGCGTCGCGCTGCAGGGTCCGGTACTTCTTCATGTCGCCGCCCGCGCTGAAGGCGCGGCCCGCACCGGTAATGGCGATCACCCGCACCGTGGGATCCGCGGCGAGGGTGTCCAGAACCCGGCCCAGCTCGCGCACCGTATCCCAGTCCAGCGGGTTCATCTCGTCCGGCCGGTTGAGGGTGACCAGGCCCAGCGCCGGGTCCCCGTCAACGTCCACCCGGTCCACCGCCACCGAGGTCATCTCTGCGCGCACCTCTCGCCTCCCGTGTTCGCGGGCCCTTCGGAGTCCCCGCCTGCGGCGAGGGCGTCCCGCAGCCAGGGCGGGAGGGCCTGCTTGGTGACCACCGCGCCCTGACCAGCGCGCGGCGGTGCGTAGCCGCCGAACGCGTGCGTGACCGCGACCTCGACGGCGGGATGCTCGCCGCGCGGGCCCCAGACGTCACAGCGGGTCGTGAACGACGTCGTGCCGACCCGCTGCGCCGACAGCCGGAGCCGGAGGTGATCGTCGAGGCTCAGCGGCGCCCGGTACCGGACCTCCACCCCGACGACCGGGATCGCCTCGCTCGCCGCCCAGCATCGCGGAGATGCTGTGCCCCGACTGCTCGAGCCAGTCGCCGAGCAGCACTTCCGCCCAGCGCAGCGGGCTCGCGTAATAGATGATCCCGGCCGCGTCCACGTCAGCCATGGTCACCCGCCAGGATCGTTCGATCAGCACGACAGCACCCTAATCATGCGTCAGTTATTGACGCAAGCGACGTTTCTCGACTCCATTGGTTGACAGTGCGCCGGCCCGGTGCGTAGCGTCTGCGCTGTGGTGGACCGCGACGCAGCGATAGCCGGGATCGGCTTTACCGGGATCACGAAGAAGTCGGGCCGCAGCGTGCTGGACCTGGCCACCGAGGCGTGCCGCGCGGCGGTCGAGGACGCCGGGCTGCCGCTGGCCGACGTGGACGGGATCGGCAGTTTCATGGTGCTCGGGGACTCCGTCCCGAGTGAGGCGGTCGCCACCGCGCTGGCCCTCCCGCAGACCCGCTACGTCATGGACTTCCAGCAGGGCGGCCAGTCGCCGGCCTGGGTCGTCGCCAACGCGGCCATGGCGGTGAGCCAGGGCTACGCCGAGAACGTCGTCGTGTTCCGCGCGCTCAACGGCCGCAGCGGTGTCCGGGTCGGCAGCTCTGCCTTCCTCGGCGGCGCGGGCCAGTTCCGCTACCCCATCGGCTACGACACCTACATGCAGTACATCGCGATGTGGGCGCGGCGCTACCTGATCGAGACCGGGCACGAGCCTGACGACCTGGGCGCCATCCCGGTCGCCCAGCGCTGGTACGCCGAGCGCAACGAGCGGGCCATCCAGCGCAAGCCACTCGACCGGGACGCCTACCTGGCCTCACCTCGCGTCGTCAACCCGTTCCGGGTCGCCGACTGCACGAGCGAGGTAGACGGCGCCTGCGCCGTCGTCGTCACCAGCCTGGACCGCGCGCGGGACCTGCGCCACCGGCCAGCTCGCATCGCCTCGGCCGCCTACCGGGCCGGCGCCCGGCCCGGACTCGACATCGGAGACCACGTGCTCTACGAGGACTACACCCGGAACTTCACCTCGCTGCTCCGCGACGAACTGTACGGCCGCGCCGGGATCGGCGCCGCCGACGTCCAGTTCGCGGAGATCTACGACTGCTTCTCCAGCACGGTCGTGTTCGGCCTGGAAGGGCTCGGTTTCTGTGGCCGCGGCGAGGCGATCGAGTTCGTGCGCTCCGGGGCGACGGCCATCGACGGGACCCTTCCGGTGAACACCAACGGCGGCCTGCTCGCCGAGGGCTACCTGCACGGGATGAACACCGTCGCCGAGGCCGTACTGCAGATCCAGGGCCGCTGCGGCGACCGCCAGGTTCCCCGCCACGAGGTCGGGGTGGTCACCTCGGGCGCGCTCGTGGACGGCTCGGCCCTGGTCCTGGTGGCGGCATGAGCGCCCTCGCGACCCGGTTCACTGAGCTCGTCGGCATCGAGCACCCGATTGTCCAGGAGGGCATGGGCCCGTTCAAGACCGCGCGGCTCGCCGCCGCGGTCAGCGAAGCCGGGGGCCTCGGCACGGTCAGCATGCCCGGCATGACCGCCGACCCCGCCGAGGGCGCCCGGGTCCTGCGCGGGCACATCGAGGAGACCGCGTCGCTCACCGGCAAGCCCTTCGCCGTCAACGTCCCGGTCGGCCGGGCCAACGGCGGCGGCGTGCTGCCCATCTCCGAGGCTTACATCCGGGCGGTCATCGACGCCAGGCAGCGCAGATCCCGGCCTCGAACGCCAGCTCACCGTGCTCACCACGTCGGCGGGCTTCCCGGGCGAGTTCCGGCCGCTGATCGCCGGCTCCGGGCTGATCCACATGCACAAGGTCGGCTCGACCCGCCAGGCCCTCCGGGCCGAGCAGCTCGGCGTGGACGTGGTGATCGCGTCGGGCTACGAGATGGGCGGCCACACCCACGCGGTACCGATGCACACGTTCGTGCTCGTGCCCAACGTGACCGAGGCGGTGTCCGTCCCGGTCCTGCTGTCCGGCGGGGCCCGCGACGGCCGGACGCTGGCCGCCGCGCTCTGCCTCGGCGCCGCGGGCGTCGCCATGGGCACCCGCTTCATCGCCAGCGAGGACAACGCAGACTGGCATCCGGCGACGGCCCGCCGTATCGTCGAGGCCGGCGAGGGAGACGACACCATTTTCCCTGGCGTGTACAGCCCGGCCCGCGGCCTGAAGAGCGCTGGAGTTGACCACCTCCTGGATCTGCTCAACGAGGGCGCGACACCGGACGAGCTGCTCGCCTACAAGGACGCGGCGCTCATCCGGGCTGAGGAAGACGGCGACCTCGACTCGGGAATCCTGCCCGCAGGCCAGGTCGCCAGCGGTATCCGCGACATCGTGTCGGTCGCGCAGTTCGTGCCCGCCATGGCGGCGGAAGCCGCCGCGGTGCTGAGCCGGCTGGCGCCCGCCGCCCAGGCCACCACAGCCAGGTAGAGGGCAGAGGGGGACTAGCCATGCCTATGCTCGTCCACGATTTCATGCGCCGGGCGGTGGCCCGTCACGGGGATCGTCCGGCACTCGTCGATGCCTACGGCACGCTCAGCTACAACGAGCTGTGGGAGCGCTCGGCGCGACTGGCCGGCGGCCTGCAGTCGCGTGGCGTGGGCCAAGGGTGATCGCGTCGTCGCGGTGATGAACAACCGCAACGAGTGGGTCGAGACCGACATCGCGGCTTCGATGATCGGGGCCCCCCGGGGCCGGCTCAATGCCCGCGACGGCGAACGCGAATGGACCATCACCCTGGAAGACCTCGAGCCCAAGGTCGTGGTGAGCGGTCCTGAGTTCGTCCAGACTCTGCAGCGCATCCGGGCTGCCGGCCAGGTCAGCGACTTCGAGCTGCTGACGCTGGGCGCGGGCGAGTCCTACGAGGACCTGATCGGCAGGTCGGCTCCTATCGAGCCGGTAGCGGTCAGCGAAGACGACATCTACCTGATCTTCCACACCTCGGGTACCACCGGCCGGTACAAGGGCGCCGTCTACCTGCACCGGAACTGGTTCAACACCTACCGGAACATACTGGCGCTGTTCATGGGCGGGCTCGACCACACCGACGCGCTGCTGCACGTCGGCCCGCTGTCGCACCAGTCCGGCATCCTCACCGGCCCCGCCCTCTACCAGGGCGCGCGCTCGGTGATGATGGAGCACTTCGATCCCGAGTCGTTCTTCGAGATCGTCGAGCGCGAGCGGATCAGCCGCACCATCCTGGCCCCGGCGATCATCAACATGCTGGCCAGCCATCCCGCGGCGGGCCAGGCGGACCTGTCCAGCCTCAAGACCATCTACTACTCCGGCGCGCCGATATCGCCGACCGTCCTGCGCAAGGCGATGGAGGTCTTCGGGCCGATCTTCCTGCAGGGCTACGGCTCGACCGAAGGCGGCACCATCTACAACACGATCCTCTACCCGGACGAGCACGTGCGCGCGCTCGAGCAGAACCCGGACCGGCTGGCGTCCTGCGGCCGCCCGGTTCCCTTCTTCGACGTCCGCCTCGCCGACGACGAGGGCCGGGAAGTGCCGGCCGGGGAGATGGGGGAGGTGTGGGTCCGCGGCGACGCCACCTCGGTCCGCTACTGGAACCAGCCCGAGGCCACCGCGCTCGCGTACGAGGACGGCTGGTTCAAGATGGGCGACCTGGCCGTCCGCGACGCCGAGGGCTACATCACGATCGTCAACCGGAAGAACGACATGATCGTGAGCGGTGGGCTGAACGTCTACCCCCGCGAGGTCGAGGACGCGATCGCCGCGCATCCGGCGGTCCGTGAGGTC
Source organism: uncultured Actinomycetes bacterium (assembly GCA_963781085.1). GTDB lineage: Bacteria > Actinomycetota > Actinomycetes > Streptosporangiales > Streptosporangiaceae > RYN-230. The sequence goes on along the minus strand of CAWAES010000030.1, from coordinate 182,097 downwards.
GCGGTGATCGGCGTGCCGGACGAGAAGTGGGGCGAGGCGGTGATGGCGTGCGTCGCGACCGTTCCGGGGGCTCAGCCGACGCTCGAGGAGATCCAGCAGCACTGCCGCGACGTCGGCCTGGCCAGCTACAAGAAGCCCATCCACCTGGAGTTGGTCGAGGAGGTACCGAAGACCGCGGTCGGCAAGCTGTTCCGCCGGGCCCTGCGGGAGAAGCACTGGGCGGCGCAGCCGCGGCGGGTCGGCGGAGGCGCGTGATGTCCACCGACCTCCCCGCCTGGAGCGACGAGGACGGCCTGCTGCGTGAGGCGGTCCGCACCCTGCTCGGCCGGTACGGGCGCCGTTACTTCCTGGACTGCTACCGCGACGGCCGCGAGCCAGAGGCGCTCTGGCGCGAGCTGTGCAAGGCCGGATACGTCGGGGCCGCGGTGCCCGAGCGTCTCGGCGGGGGAGGAAGCTCACTCGACGCCGTCGTCGCGGTCGGCGAGGAGATGGGCGCGGCCGGAATGCCGCTGCTGTCCTTCATCATGACCGAGCTCTGCCTGCCGGTCCTGGCCCGCCATGCGCTCCCCGAGACGGCCGCCCGGCTCGTGCCGCCGATCATCGCCGGCGACCGCCGGCTGGCTTTCGCGATCACCGAGCCTGACGCGGGCACCAACTCCTTCGCGATGGCGACCACGGCCACCCGCTCGGGCCCGGACTACGTCGTGTCCGGGCGGAAGCGCTGGATCTCGTCCGCCGGTGAGGCTGACGACCTCTTCCTCGTGTGCACCGACGGTGACACCCCGGACCGGGAGGGCAGGCGGGCGATCACCATCCTCATGGTCGACCTCGCTGCCCCGGGCATCCGCACGGAGGTGCTCACCGCCGACGCAGGCACTCCCGAACGGCAGTACGACGTCATCTTCGACGCCGTCCGGGTGCCCGCGGAGAACCTCGTCGGCGCGGCGGGAGACGGTGCCGCCGCGTTGTTCGAGTCGCTGAACACCGAGCGGCTGCTGATCTCTGCGTTCGCGTACGGTCTCGGCTTTCACTGCATCTCGCGGGCGGTCGGCTATGTCCGCGACCGGGCCCCGTTCGGTGCCCCTATCGGCGGCTACCAGTCAGTGCAGCATCCGCTCGCGAGGTTCTGGGCCGAGCTGAGTGCGGCCCGCGCGCTCAACCACGAGGCCGTGCGCGCGGTGGAGCGGCAGGACCCGCACGCGGCCGGCCTCGCGAACGCCGCCAAGTGGCTCGCGAGCGAGGCGGCGAACCAGGCGGCCGATCACGCCATTCAGGTCCACGGCGGGAACGGCATCACTGACGAATACGACCTCATCCCGCTCTGGCGGACGACCCGCCTGCTGCGGTTTGCTCCCATCAACAACGAGATGGTGCTGAACCAGATCGGCCAGCACGTCCTCGGCCTGCCCAAGTCATACTGACGCCATGCCAATCCTTGATCGCTTCCGCCTGGACGGCCGGGTGGCCATCGTCACCGGGGCCTCCTCGGGACTCGGCGTCGCCTTCGCGACCGCGCTCGCCGAGGCGGGCGCGGACGTGGTCCTGGCCGCCCGCCGGGCTGACCGGCTCGAGGCCACCCGGGCCGCCGTCGAGGGAACCGGGCGGCGGGGCCTCGCCGTCCGCACGGACGTGTCGCTTCCCGGGGACTGCCACCGGCTCGTCGAGACCGCGATCGAGGCTTTCGGCCACGTCAACATCCTCGTCAACAACGCCGGCGTCGGGACCGCCGTGCCGGCCACCCGCGAGAAGCCTGACGAGTTCCGGCAGGTTATCGACGTCAACCTGAACGGCTGCTACTGGATGGCCCAGGAGTGCGCGCGGGTGATGCGGCCAGGTGCCTCCATCGTCAACATCAGCAGCGTGCTGGGCCTCACGACCGCCGGGCTTCCCCAGGCGGCGTACAGCGCGAGCAAGGCCGGGCTGATCGGGCTGACCCGTGACCTCGCGCAGCAGTGGACCGGCCGCAAGGGAATCCGGGTCAACGCGCTCGCGCCCGGTTTCTTCCAGACCGAGATGACGGACCAGTACGCCGACGACTACGTCGCCGGGCAGCTGAGCCGGGTCCTGGCCGGCCGCTGGGGGGAAGGACCAGAACTGGCCGCGGCCCTGGTCTTTCTCGTCAGCGACGCCGGCAGCTACGTCACCGGCCAGACGCTCGTGGTGGATGGCGGCCTCACCGTGTAAGTCCGCCCCTGGCCAGAGCGTCAGGCCCGGAGGTAGGTGAGGACGGCGAGTACCCGGCGGTGCCGGGCGTCGTCGGGCGGCAGGCCGAGCTTGGCGAAGACGTTGCTGACGTGTTTTTCCACCGCGCTGGCCGAGATGACCAGTCGCTGGGCGATGGCCGCGTTGGAATGCCCCTCGGCCATCAGGGCCAGCAGCTGCCGTTCCCGCGCGGTCAGGGCCTGCAGGGCGTTGTCCCGGCGCTGCCCGGCCAGAAGCTGGGCGATGACCTCGGGGTCGAGCACCGTCGCGCCGCGGGCGACCCGGCCCAGGGCGTCCAGGAACTCCCCGACCCGGCCGACCCGGTCCTTGAGCAGGTAGCCGACCGCGCCGGAGCCGTCCGCGAGCAGGTCGCGGGCGTAGGACGCCTCCACGTACTGGCTGAGCACCAGCATCGGGGCACCGGGCAGGCGCGAGCGGGCGGTGATCGCGGCGCGCAGGCCCTCGTCGGTGTGCGTGGGCGGCATCCGCACGTTGACGACCGACACGTCCGGGCGGTGCCTCAGCACCGCGTCGACCAGGGCGGGACCGTCACCCACCGCGGCCACCACCTGGTGACCGTCCTCGGCGAGCAGGCGGACCAGGCCCTCGCGCAGCAGCACCGCGTCGTCGGCCACGACGATCCGCAGCCGGCCGCGGGCCACGCCGTCCGGCGGTGGCCCGGGCGCGGCGCCGGGCGGGGTCAGCGGCACGGCAGTTCCGCGGTGATCGTCGTCGGGCCGCCGCGGGGACTGCTGACCTGCAGCCGGCCGCCGGCCGCGCGCAGCCGGTCGTCCAGCCCCCGCAGCCCGTGCCCCTTGGCCAGCGCCGCGCCGCCCACCCCGTCGTCCGTCACCCAGGCCCGCAAGGTTCCCTCGCTGTGGCGCAGCCCGACCACGCACCGCTGCGCGTGGCTGTGCTTGGCCACGTTGGTCAGGGCCTCAGCGATCACGAAATACGCCGCCGACTCGACGGCCGGGTCCGGCCGGCCGTTCAGGGGGCCGGCGTCGAGCTCGACGGGAACGGTGCAGCGCGCGGCCAGGGCACTGAGCGCCTCACGCAGGCCGCGGTCGACCAGGATCGGCGGGGCGATGCCCCGCGACAGGGCCCGGAGCTCCTCCAGCGCCTCCTGGGCCTGGACGATCGCGTCGGCGAGCGCCTCCCTGGCGGCCTGCGGCCTGCTGTCCAGGTGGTGCTGCGGCGCGGCCCAGCTCCATCGCCAGGCGGACCAGCCGCTGCTGGGGCCCGTCGTGGATGTCGCGTTCGAGCCGGCGCAGCGCGGCCGCCTCGGCCGTCACCGCCGCGACGGTCTGCGCGCGGGCGGTGTCCCGCTCCTGCTCCAGCCCGCTGATCCTGCGGTGCAGCGCGGACGCGTCAGACAGCAGGGCCCGCCCCAGCCCGGTCTGGGCGGCGGTGCACGCCCGGGTCACCAGGGGCAGGGCGGCCAGCAGCAGCAGGCCGGCCACGGTCCCGAACGTGACCCGGCCGGCCGGCGACGTCAGCCCCAGGCTCACGCGCGATGTGCGACTGGGGACTGCCCGCGTACAGGGTCATCGGCCGCAGCGGCCCGGAGGACGCGTACTGGTCGCGCAGGCCGGCCCGCAGGGCGGACGTGGCGGCGCCGAGGCCGACGAACCACCACGCTGCCGTCACCACCGAGGTGACCAGGGCGACCGGGAACACCACCACGGCGTGCGCCACGTCGAGCCACAGCCCCGGGTCGGGCGCGGTGGCGGCCTGCGCCGGTCTCGGCCGCTGGCCCGCGCCCGCCCCGCCGGCCGGGTAGCCCACCCTGGCCATCCGCCACCGTTCCAGGTCGGCGCACCACCGGGCCGGGGCCAGCGCCCCGGCCGCGACCCGCGACCCGCCTGGCACCAGCAGGCCGGCCGTTGACACGCACAGCCCGCCGAACGCCGCCACCAGGCCCGCCGCAGCGGTCACCGGCGCGGTCAGCAGGTACAGCGACTCCGCCATCGTGCGGCGCCCCGTGCGGAACACGAACCTGGCCCAGGGCGGGCACCGGCCCCGGACCGCCCAGGCGAACGACTCCGTCATGGGCCTCAGCCTAGGCCGGGCACCTGGCGCGAGCTGGCGCGGTGGCTCAGGCGTCACGGCGGGCCAGCGCCCAGGCCCCGGCCGCGAGCGCGGCTATCGCGTACCCGCACAGCAAGCCGAAGGTCAGCCCGGGCGACAGCAGGTGCCCGGCCGGCTTGACCGCGATCAGCGAGTTTCTCATCGTGTCGGGCAGGAACTTCTGCGCCGTGTCCCGGAGCGAGCCGCCTGCCGAGAACAGCAGCGGCAGCACGAACAGCACGCCGACCAGGGCACAGATGGCACCCGCGGTGTGCCGGACGATCGCGGCGATGCCCAGGCTGATCAAGGCGATCAGCGCCGGGTACGCGCCGGCCATCGCCGCCGCGCGGAGCACCCCGGGCTGGCCGAGCGTGGCGTGCGGGGCCGGGGCCTTCAGCAGGGCCTGGCCGGCGTAGAACGCCGCGAACGCGAAGATCTCCCCGGCCGCCAGGGTGACGGCCCCCAGCACCGCTGCCTTCGCGGCGAGCACGAGCGGCCGCCGGGGCGCCGCAGCGAACGTGGCGCGGATCATCCCGGAGGAGAACTCGGTCGTGATCGCGAGCACGCCGAGGACGCCGAGCAGCAACTGGCCGGGCACGAGCCCGAGGAAGCTGTCGTAGGTGGGGTCGAAGGACGCGCGGCCGGCCGCGGACAGCTGCGCGTAGTTCTCGTGGCCTGCCGCGAGCACGGCCAGGCCGATCAGGCTGGCCCCGAAGACGGCCACCAGGTACCAGGTGGAGCGGACCGTGCGGAGTTTGCGCCACTCCATCGCCGCGACAGTGCGGAAACCGTAGCTATCGCGGCTGACGGCACGGTGGCTGAGCGTCGCGGTGTTCATCACAGGCTCCCTGAGTAGTCGGTGACGCCGTCGGTCAGCCCGAAGAAGGCTTCCTCCAGTGAGCTGGCGCGGGCGGACAGCTCGGCGACCGTGGTCTGCGCGAGCAGCCGGCCCTGGCCGATCACGATGAGCGCGTCCGCGGTGTGCGCGATCTCGCTGATCAGGTGGCTGGAGACCAGTACCGTCCGGCCCTGGGCGGCGAAGTTCTTCAGCAGGTTGCGGATCCACCGGACGCCTTCGGGGTCCAGGCCGTTGACCGGCTCGTCGAGCAGCAGGACCTGCGGGTCGCCGAGCAGGGCGGCGGCGATACCCAGCCGCTGGGACATGCCGAGCGAGAACGTCCCGGCCCGGCGGTCCGCGGCCTTCCCGATGCCGGTGATGGCGAGCACCTCCTCGACCCGCGGCCGGCCGATCGCGTTGCTGGCCGCCAGCGCGGCTCAGGTGGGCGCGGGCGGTGCGGCCCGGGTGAAACGCCTTGGCCTCGAGCAGCGACCCCACCTCGCGGAGCGGCCAGCGCAGGTCGCCGTAGCGCTGCCCGCTGACCTTCACCTGTCCCGCGTCCGGCCGGTCCAGGCCCATGATCATCCGCATCGTGGTGGACTTGCCCGCGCCGTTCGGGCCCAGGAACCCGGTCACCGCGCCGGGGCGGACGTCGAAGCTCAGGTTGTCCACCGCGAGCGTGGACCGGTAGCGCTTGACGAGGCCGCGTGCCTCGATCATCAGGACCTCCAGTGGCTGGGTTTCGCGGCCGGGGCGTGCCCTGCCCCGGGCGCGAGCACGGTGTCATCCGCGTCTGCCCGCCACGCTACGAACCGGGCGTCCGCCGGGGAACGTGGCGAGCCCCCGTCTTCGTGGTGGGGCTACCCACAGGACGCCCCGTCCACCGGGCTCGCCAGAGTGCGCCATCCGCGCCGCGCATGGCCTGGATTTCCACTAACGATCTTTTCCAGCCGGGCCCGCTGCCTCGCTGACCGCGGCCAGCAGTTGCTCAAGGACGAATTAGTCCGCCGCCCGGGGATCCGCCGGGATACCGTGGGAACATGGCGATCATGACACGCCCCCTCGGGCGTACCGGCGCGGACGTGACCATTCTCAGCTACGGCGCCATGGAGCTGAGAGGACGGCCACGCGGTCCCGAGATTGCCGACGAAGACGCCGGCCGCCTGCTGAACGCGGTCCTCGACAACGGCATCAATCTGATCGACACCTCGCCCGACTACGGCCGCAGCGAGGAGTTGATCGGCACCTACGTCGGCCACCGCAGGAACGAGTTCTTCCTCGCCTCCAAATGCGGGTGCCCGCTCGAGTCCCCGGCCGACGCGCCCCCGCCCTACCCGCATGACTACAGCCCCGGGAATGTGCGCGCCGACGTCGAGCAGTCGCTGCGGCGCCTGCGCACCGACTACGTCGACCTGGTCCAGGTGCACATGTCACCGGCCAAGGCGACCCTCGAGGAGAACCACACGGTCGAGACGCTCAGGGACCTCCAGGCCGAAGGGAAGGTGCGCTTCATCGGCATGTCGGGCATCCTGCCGAATCTGCCCGATCACATCGCGATGGGCGTCTTCGACGTGTTCCAGATCCCGTACTCAGCGGTCCAGCGCGATCACGAGGAACTCATCACCGAGGCTGCCGACGCGGGCGCGGGCACGTTCATCCGGGGCGGCGCGGCGCGCGGCGCCGCGTCGCAGGACAAGAACTGGCAGACCGGGCCGCTCAGCCAGGACCCCGGCGTCGGCAAGCGGAACTGGGAGACCTCCGGCGTCGCCGACCTCCTCAGCGAGGCGGGCCTGAGCAACATGGAGTTCGTCCTGCGCTTCACGCTCAGCCACCCCGGCCTGTCGACCACGATCGTCGGCACGTCGAACCCGGCCCACCTGGCCAGCAACATCGCTATCGCGCAGAAAGGGCCGCTTCCTGCCGACCTCTACGAAGAGGCCAAGAAGCGCCTGCCGCTCCCGGAAGACCGTTAACCACAAACCGAGCTGCGATCAGCTGTCGTAGCTGACCGTGACGGTGTCGGTGACCGGCAGCGACTGGCAGGTCAGCACGTACCCGGCGGCCAGCTCGGAGTCCTCGAGCGCGTAGTTGCGGCGCATCGTGACCTGGCCCTGGGTGACCAGCGCCCGGCAGGTGCCGCAGACCCCGCCCTTGCAGGCGAACGGCAGGTCGGCGCGGGCCTGCTGCGCTCCGTCCAGGATGGGCACCCCCGGCGGGACCGTCACGGTCGTGGCCCGGCCGTCGAGAACGACCGTCACCGCCGCCCCCGGCCCGGCGTCCGCGTCGGCGTGGTGCACCTCGGCGGGCGGCTCGTCGCCGACGTAGAAGAGCTCGCGATGGATCCGCTCGCGGCTGACCCCGAACTCTTCCAGGACGCCGAACGCGCCGGTGACCAGGCCGAGCGGGCCGCACACCCACCAGTGGTCCACGGCGGGCACGTCGCAGGTGACCGGCAGCAGGTGCCGGAGCTTCGCCGCGTCCAGGCGGCCGTCCAGCAGGTCGACCTCTTGCGCCTCACGGGACAGGACGTGCACGAGCTGCATCCGGGCCGGGTAAGCGTCCTTGAGGTCGGCGACCTCGTCGGCGAACATGACCGTGTCCGTGCGGCGGTTGCCGTAGAGCAGGGTCACCGTGGAGTCGGGATGGGCCGCCAGCACCGAGGCGGCGATCGACAGCATGGGCGTGATGCCGGAGCCGGCCGCGATCAGGACGTGCTGGCCAGCCGCCGTCAGGTCCGGGGTGAAGGACCCGGCCGGCGCCTGGACCTCGACGACGTCGCCCGGCCGGACCTGGCGGACCAGCCAGCCGGACACGGCGCCGCCCTCGACCTCGCGGACCCCGATGCGGGGAGCCCGGCCCGCCGCGGCGCAGATCGAGTACGAGCGGCGCTCGGAGCCGCGCCGGACGGTCAGGCTCTGCCCGGGCCGGAACGCGAACGTGCCGCGGAGGCGGGCTGGGACTTCGAAGGTGACGGCGGCGGCGTCGTCGGTCAGCGGATCCACCGCGGTGACCGTCAGCGGGTGGAAGTCGGTCCTCGCCACTCAGATCTCCTTGACGTACTCGAACGGCTCGTCGCATGCCTCGCAGCGGTGCAGCGACTTGCAGGCGGTCGCGCTGAAGGCCGACGTCTCGCGGGTCCGGGCCGACCCGCAGCGCGGGCACGGCACCGGCCTGGGACCCGCGGTCAGCCGGAGCGGGACCGGGCCGCCGTCTGGCAGGCGGCCTGCCGGGCGGGGCGGGGCGATCCCGGCCGCGGCGAGCTTGCGGCGCCCTTCGGGGGTGATCCAGTCGCTGGTCCACGGCGGCGACAGCTCGGTGCGGACGGTCACGTCCTGGTAGCCGGCCTGGCGGAGCCGGCGGCTGAGATCGGCGCTGATCTCAGCCAGCGCCGGGCAGCCGGAGTAGGTCGGGGTGATGGTCACGGTGACGTGACCGCCGTCTTCCCGGACCTGGCGCAAGATGCCGAGGTCAGCCACGGTGACCATGGGCAGTTCCGGGTCGGGCACCGCCGCGGCGACGCTGGCCGCCGCGGCGGCCGGGACCGGCGGCGGGCTCACCACGTCGCCCCCGGGTGGGCCCGGGCCACGCTCTGCATCTCGGCCAGGACGTATCCCAGGTCCTCGGTGTGCAGGCCGTCGCGGCCGGTGCGGCCGCCCAGGCCGGCCAGCGGCACGGCCTGGGGCGGGCCAGGGTGGCCGCGGCCAGCACGGTGTCCAGGACGGTGTCGAACTCCCCGCGCAGCGCCCGGACGTCGGCGGCGGTCCCGGCCAGGCCCAGCTCGATGGGGTGGGGGGTGAAGAGCTCGTCGACCAGCGGCCACACGGCAGCCAGCCCGGCCGTCATCCTCGCGTGGGAGACGTCGGTGCCGTCGCCGAGCCGCACCACCCACTGGGCCGCATAGTCCCGGTGGTAGGTGAGTTCCTTGACGCTCTTGGCCGCGATCGCGGCCAGCACCGGATCGCGGGACGCGGTGAGCGCTCCGAGCAGCGCGAGCCGCCAGGTGGAGAACACCAGCAGGCGGCCGGCCAGCTCGGCGAAGTCGGCGTCGGGCCGCTCGACCAGCCGGACGTTGCGGAACTCCGCCTCGTCCCGGAAGAACGCGAGCTCGTCCTCGTCCCGGCCGCTGCCGTCGGCGCGGCCCGCCCGGGCCAGCAGCATCCGGGCCTGCCCGAGCAGGTCGAGGGCGATGTTGGCCAGCGCGGTTTCCTCTTCCAGTTCGGGCGCGCGGGTGGCCCACTGCTGCAGCCGGTGGCTGTAGATCAGGGCGTCGTCGCCGAGCATGAGGCAGTAGGCGGCCAGCGACGGGCCGTCGACCCCCGGGGGCACGGTGGTGTCCACGCCCTGCAGCGGATCGGTGAAGCCGGTGCCGAACGCCCAGCGGTGATCGTCGGCGTCCCCGGCCAGGGCCTGGTAGGCGCCGTACTCGTCGTCATCCTCACTCATAGCCGAGCCTCACATGTGCGGGACGTCGTCGGGGATCTCGTAGAACGTGGGGTGGCGGTAGACCTTGTCCCCGGACGGCGCGAAGAACGGGTCCTTCTCGTCGGGGCTGCTCGCGGTGATCTCGGTCGCCGGGACGACCCAGATGCTGACGCCCTCGTTGCGCCGCGTGTACAGGTCCCGCGCGTGGTGCAGCGCCATCTGCGGGTCGGCGGCGTGCAGGGAGCCGACGTGCACGTGGTTCAGTCCCCGCTTGCTGCGCAGGAAGACCTCGAACAGCGGCCAGTCTGACCGGACTCCGGCCGTCCCGCTCATGACGCTGCCTCCCGTGACGCTGTCTCCCGGCGGGCCGTCTTGGCGGCGTAGGCGGCGGCCGCCTCGCGAACCCAGGCCCCGTCGTCGTCTGCGGACTTGCGCCGGGCGACCCGTTGCGCGTTGCAGGGCCCGTGTCCCGCCACGACGGCCTTGAACTCGTCCCAGTCGACCGCCCCGAAGTCGTAGTGGCCGCGTTCGGGGTTCCAGCGCAGCTCGTCGTCAGGCAGGGTGACCCCCAGCCTGTCGGCCTGCGGCACGGTCATGTCGACGAAGCGCTGCCGCAGCTCGTCGTTGGTATGCCGCTTGACGCCCCACGCCATCGACTGGGCGGTGTTGGGTGAGGCGTCGTCGGGCGGGCCGAACATCATCAGCGACGGCCACCAGAACCGCTCGACCGACTCCTGCACCATGGCCCGCTGCGCGGCGGTTCCCCGCATCATCGTCATCAGCAGCTCGTAGCCCTGCCGCTGGTGGAACGACTCCTCCTTGCAGATCCGGACCATCGCCCGGGCGTACGGGCCGTAGGACGACCGGCACAGCGGCACCTGGTTGCAGATCGCCGCGCCGTCCACCAGCCACCCGATGACGCCCACGTCGGCGTAGCTGGGGGTCGGGTAGTTGAAGATCGAGGAGTACTTCTGCCGGCCGCTGATCAGCATGCTGGTCAGGTCGGCCCGGTCGGCGCCCAGCGTCTCGGCCGCCGAGTACAGGTACATGCCGTGGCCCGCCTCGTCCTGCACCTTGGCCAGCAAGATGGCCTTGCGCCGCAGCGACGGGGCCCGGGTGATCCAGTTCCCTTCGGGCTGCATGCCGATGATCTCCGAATGCGCGTGCTGGGCGATCTGGCGGATCATCGTCTTGCGGTACCCGTCCGGCATCCAGTCCCGCGGCTCGATCCGGCGGTCCTGGGCGATCGTCGCGTCGAAGTGCTGCTGCAGGTCCGGCGGGCCGCCGGGACGGGATGCCTTCGTCGTGACGGTCATGACGGCCACTCCTTCGCCACCATGGTGAGCACGTCGTACCGGGCGGCCGGCGAGCCGTCCTGCTTGGTGACCTCGGCGTCCCAGCGGACCTCGCCGTGCTCGCTGCCGCCTCGCGGGGTGATCGCCTTACAGGTCAGGGTCACGGTCAGCTCGTCTCCTGGGTAGACCGGGGTGAGGAAGCGCAGGTTGTCCAGGCCGTAGTTGGCCAGCACCGGCCCGGGGTCGGGGTCGACGAACAGGCCGGCCGCCAGCGACAGGACCAGGTAGCCGTGGGCCACGATGCCGTCGAAGAACGGGTTGCGCGCCGCGGCCTCGGCGTCGGTGTGGGCGTAGAAGGTGTCCCCGGTGAACTCGGCGAAGTGCGCGATGTCCGCCTCGGTCACCGTCCGCGGCCCGGCGACGACCGAGTCGCCGACGCGCAGCTGCGAGAGCGGTTTCCGGAACGGGTGCGTGCCGTCCGTGCTGCGCTCGCTGCCCGGCACCCACCGGCCGGTGATCCTGGCCAGCACCCGCGGGCTGGCCTGGACCGCGGTGCGCTGCATGTGGTGGGTGACGGCCCGCAGGCCGCCCAGCTCCTCGCCGCCGCCGGCCCGGCCCGGGCCGCCGTGCACCAGCACTGGCAGCGGAGAGCCGTGCCCGGTGGACTCGGCCGCGTCGTCGGGGTCGAGGACGAGCAGACGGCCGTGCCAGGGCGCGACGCCGAGCACGACGTCACGGGCGAACCCGGCGTCCCCGGTGACGACAGATCCGGCCAGGCTGCCCAGGCCGCGGGCGGCCAGCTCGACGCGTGCGCCGTGTCGCGGTAGCCGATCAGCGTGCTCACCGGCCCGAACGCCTCCACTTCGTGCGGCTCGGCCCGGCCGGCGTCCTCGGCGCGGATCAGCACCGGGGACATGAACGCGCCCCGGTCGGGGTCCGCGCCGACCACCTCGACGTGCTCGGGATCGCCGAACACGGCCGTCCCGGCGGACAGCAGGGCCTTGAGCGAGCGGCGGACCTCGTCGCGCTGGTCGAGGCTGGCCAGCGCGCCCATCCGCACCCTCTCGTCGGCCGGGTTGCCCACCACGACCTTGGCCAGCCGGGCCGAGGCCGCCTCAGCGACCGCGTCCAGCAGCGGCTCGGGCACCAGGGCGCGGCGGATCGCGGTGCACTTCTGCCCGGCCTTCACGGTCATCTCGGTCACCAGCTGCGCGACGTACAGGTCGAACTCCGGGCTGCCGGGGCCCGCGTCCGGGCCGAGGATCGAGCAGTTGAGCGAGTCGGCCTCCGCGTTGAACCGGACCGACCGCGCGACCACCGTGGGGTGGGCCCGCAGCCGCTGGGCGGTAGACGCCGACCCGGTGAACGACACCGAGTCCTGGTCGGTGAGATGGTCGAGCAGGTCCCCGGCGCTGCCGCAGATCAGCTGCAGCGAGCCGTCAGGCAGCAGCCCGGACGAGGCGATGAGCTCGACCAGCCGGGCGGTGAGGTAGGCGGTGGAGCTGGCCGGCTTGACCAGGCTCGGGACGCCGGCCAGGAAGGCGGGCGCGAACTTCTCCAGCGGTCCCCACACCGGGAAGTTGAACGCGTTGATCTGGACCGCCACCCCACGGCGGGGCGTGAGGATGTGCTGGCCGAGGAACTGGCCGCCCTTGCCCAGCTGCGCCGCGTCGCCGTCGAGCAGGACCGCGTCGTCCGGCAGTTCCCGGCGGCCCTGGCTGGCGTAGCTGGCCAGCACGCCGATCCCGCCGTCCACGTCGAACCTGGCGTCCGGCAGCGTCGCGCCGGTCCGGCCGACAGCGCGTACAGCTCGGGCCGGTGCTCGCGCAGGAACTGTCCCACCGACTTCAGGATCGCGGCCCGCTCGTGGAAGGTGAGTCCGCGCAGCGCCGGGCCACCGGCGGCCCGGCCGTACTCCAGCGCGGCGCGCATGTCGACGCCGGCCGAGGAGATGGTGGCGACCTGCTCCCCGGTGACGGCGTCCAGCAGCGGCGCGCCCTCGGCCGAGGGCGACGTCCAGGACCCATTCACGTAACTGCCCAGCACCATCCGCCAGCTCCGTCCGTTCCGTGCGGCCGTCCCGGCCTGCGGCTGTGCCGGCCGGGACGCGGCTGACCGACAAGCTTCCCGACCGAACGTTCGGTTAATGATAGCCTGCCCGGGTGGATGCACACCAGGGACCGGTGACCTATTCCGTAGACGGGGCGGTCGCGACGATCACGATGAGGACTCCCTCGCTCGGTCTGGCCGCCAAGCAGGCGCTGCTGGCCGCGGTCACCGACGCTGCGGGCGATGACGGTGTCCGCGCCGTGGTGCTCACCGGTACCGGCCGGGTCTTCACCGCCGGCCAGGACCTGCGTGAGCACGCGGACGCGCTGCGCGAGACCGGCGCGGACGCCTTCGACACCATCGCCGCGCACTACAACCCGCTGGTCACCGCGCTAGCCACCATGGCCAAGCCGGTGCTGGCCGCGATTAACGGCACCTGCGCCGGAGCCGGGCTGGGCCTCGCGCTCGCCTGCGACCTGCGGATCGCCGCGCAAGGGGCCCGGTTCGCCACCGCGTTCACCGGCATCGGGCTGACCCCGGACTCCGGGCTGTCCGCCTCCCTGGCCCGGGCGGTCGGCGCCGCGCGGGCCAGCGAACTCATCATGCTGTCCGCACCGTTCACCGCCGAGGACGCGCTGAGCTGGGGAATCGTCGGCCGGCTGGTGCCCGCGGACGAACTGGCCGCCACCGCCCAGCAGGTGGCCTCCAGGCTGGCGGCCGGGCCGACCCTGGCCTACGCGGCGGCCAAGCGGGCCATCAGGCAGGCCTGGGCCTCTCCCTGGCCCGACGTGCTGGCCGCGGAGGCCCGCGACCAGGCCGCGCTGGGCGCGACCGCTGACCACCGGGGCGCGGTGGACGCGTTCCTGGCCAAGCGGGCGCCGGAGTTCCGCGGCCGTGAGTGAGAGGGCCGTGGGTGACAGGGCCGTGGGTGACGAAGCCGTGAGCAGCAAGGCAGCCCTCGCCCGCGAACGCTCGCGGCCCCGGTATGACGTGTCCTCCGTGCTGGAGACCTGCGTGGCGGTCTTCAACGAGCAGGGCTACGACGGCACCAGCATGGAAGACCTGTCACGGCGGCTCGGCATCAGCAAGTCGTCCATCTACCACCACATCGAGAGCAAGGAAGCGATCCTGGGCCTCGCTCTCGACCGGGCCCTGGCCGGCCTGGAAGAGGCCGCGGCGGCCGTCCGCGCGCTGGACGGCCCAGCCGTCGCGCGGCTGGAAACGCTGTTGCGGACCAGCGTCCAGGTCCTGGTTGACCGCCTGCCCTACGTCACGCTGCTGCTCCGGGTCCGGGGGAACAGCGACGTCGAACGGCGGGCCCTGGCCCGCCGCCGGCAGATCGACCACCTGGTCGCCGAACTCGTGGCCGAAGCCATGAACGACGGCGATCTGCGGCCCGACGCCGACCCGGCCGTCGTCGCGCGGCTGCTGTTCGGCATGGTCAACTCGCTGACCGAATGGCTCCGGCCTCGCAGCGGCCAGCCGGCCGACGAGCTCGCGCGCACCCTGACCGCTCTCGCGTTCGACGGCCTGCGCCCGCGCGCCTGACCGGCCACCGGCCCGGGCGGCCAGCCCGCCTGACCGGCCAGCCCCGCCTGACCGGCCAGCTGCCATTCACCCCGCCGACGGGCTGCGAGTCTGCCGGGTGCTCCGCAGCTCGTCGAAGATCAGCACCGTCTGGGTGGACAGCACCTCGGGCATGTTCTGGAAGGAGTTCAGCACCAGTTCCCTGAGCGCCGCGATGTCCCGGGTCCGGACCAGCAGCACGATGTCGCTGTCCCCGGACACCAGCGCCGCGTGCTCGACCTCCGCGACGGCCAGCAACCTGGTCCGCAACTCTTTCCAGGCCGCCTGGGCGATCTTCAGGTGCACGTAGGCCGACAAGCCGTACCCATAGCGCTGGGGGTCGATCTGAGCCGTGTACCCGGTGATCACGCCGGCCTCTTCGAGCCGCTGCACGCGGGTGTACGCGCCGGCCCGGGAGATGTGCAGCGTGGCCGCCAGCGCCCGCATGGACATGCGGCCGTCGTCGCGCAGCTGGGCCACGATGGCCCGGTCCACGTCGTCGAGGACCGGTGCCTGCCCAGGCGGGTCCAGGTGGCCCGCGGAGCCGGAGGTCATGAGACCACGCTATCCCGCCGGCGCGGACCAATCATCTGCGCAGCAGAGCAAAACGTGGACTTACGGATCCGCCGGCCATCTGTCCAGCGTGGAGCCCCCTACCGCCGACTTCCAGAACCGTCCGTCTATCACGATCCATCGAATCTGTGACTATGTCCAGGATTTCAGTCAGACACTAGACGTTCGGCACGACAAGGACGCACAGTTACCTTAGACGCTTAGGTACCAATAGCCGCCTTCCCTGGAGGGGAGAGTCGTGACCTCCGTGACAGACGCAGTCGCCCGCCCGGCGGATACCGCCCCCAGCCCGGCGGACGCAGTCCCCAGCCCCGCGGACGCAGTCCCCGGCCCGGCGAAGCAGCGGCGGCTGTTGCCGACCAAGACCCCGCTGGCCCTGCTGGGACCCGATGGCCGGCCGGTTCACTCCAGCGACCTGGACATGCCGGGCGACGACGTCCTGGCCGGGCTGCACCGGCAGATGGTGCTGGGCCGGCGCTTCGACACCCAGGCCACGGCGCTGACCAAGCAGGGCCGTCTGGCGGTGTATCCCTCGGCGCGGGGCCAGGAAGCGGGCGAGATCGGCGCGGTGGCCGCGCTGCGCCCGCAGGACTGGCTGTTCCCTACCTACCGCGACTCGATGGCGCTGGTGGCCCGCGGCGTTGACCCGGTCGAGGTGCTGACCCTGCTGCGCGGGGACTGGCACTGCGGATACGACCCGTACGCGCACCGGGTCGCCCCCCAGTGCACGCCGCTGGCCACGAACGCGCCGCATGCCGTCGGCGTCGCCCACGCCGCCCGGCTCAAGGGCGAGGACACCGTCGCCCTGGTCATGCTGGGCGACGGCGCGACGAGCGAGGGCGACACCCACACGGCGCTCAACTTCGCCGCGGTATGGAACTCGCCGGTCGTGTTCTTCGTGCAGAACAACGGCTACGCCATCAGCGTCCCGGTCGCCAAGCAGACCGCCGCCCCGTCCCTGGCCCACAAGGGAATCGGCTACGGGATCCCCGGCATGCTCGTGGACGGCAACGACCCGGCCGCGGTGTACGCGGCGGTCCGCCAGGCGGTCGAGTCGGCGGCCGACGGCGGCGGGCCGACTCTCATCGAGGCGCTCACGTACCGGATCGAAGCCCACACCAACGCCGACGACGCCGCCCGCTACCGGCCCCAGGCCGAGGTGCGCGACCTGGCTCGACCGCGACCCGGTCATGCGGATCAGGCAGTATCTCCTCGGCCGGGGCCTGCTGGACGGCGCCGCCCTGTCCGCCCTGGACGCTGAGGCCGAGGCGCAGGCCGAGGACCTGCGGCGGCGGATGAACGCCGACCCGGTCCCCGACCCGGCTGACCTGTTCCGCTTCGTCTACGCCGAGCCCCCGCCCGAGCTGCGCCGGCAGCAGCGGCAGCTGGCGGCCGAACTGGAGGAACTGACGGACGAGGCGGGGGAGATGCGATGACGGCGCTGGCTGAGCGCGACACCAGGACGCCGGCCGGGGCGGTCCCCGTGACCATGGCCGCCGCCCTGAACCGGGCGCTGGCCGACGCGCTGCGTGACGACGAGACCGTCCTGGTCTTCGGCGAGGACGTCGCGGCCCTCGGCGGGGTGTTCCGGGTGACCGACGGGCTGGCCGCCACGTTCGGCGAGGCCCGGGTGTTCGACACCCCGCTGGCCGAGTCCGGGATCGTCGGCACCGCCATCGGGATGGCCATGAACGGCCTGCGCCCCGTGGTGGAGATGCAGTTCGACGCGTTCGCCTACCCCGCGTTCGAGCAGATCACCAGCCACCTGGCCAAGCTGCGCAACCGGACCCGGGGACGCGTGTCGCTGCCCATCGTCATCCGGATCCCGTACGGCGGGGGCATCGGCGGGGTCGAGCACCACTGCGACTCGTCCGAGGCCTACTACGCCCATACCGCGGGCCTGCGGGTCGTCACCCCGGCCACGCCCGGCGACGCCTACGCGCTGCTGCGGCAGGCCATCGACTGCCCCGACCCCGTCATCTTCCTCGAGCCCAAACGCCGCTACTGGTCGAAGGAGACCACGGTCCTGGACCACACGACCTCGGAGATCGACCGGGCCGCCGTGCGCCGGCCGGGCACCGACGTCACGCTCATCGCCTACGGCGGCACGCTGCGCACCGCCCTGGACGCCGCCGACGAGGCCCAGCGAAGATGGCCACAGCGCCGAGGTCATCGACTTGCGAAGCCTGTCCCCGTTCGACGACGCCACCGTCGCCGCCTCAGTCCGGCGGACCGGCCGGGCCGTCGTGATCCACGAGGCCAGCCGGTTCTGCGGCTACGGCGCCGAGGTGGCCGCGCGCCTGTCCGAGCAGTGCTTCCACTACCTCGAAGCCCCGGTCCTGCGGGTCACCGGGTTCGACATCCCTTATCCTCCGCCGCACCTGGAGCAGCATCATCTGCCCAGCGTTGACCGCATCCTGGACGCGATCAACCAGCTCCAGTGGTCCGAGACCGCCACCATGAAGGCGGTCGGCTAGATGCCCGCGTTCCTGCTGCCGGACCTCGGCGAGGGCCTCACCGAAGCCGAGATCGTCACCTGGCGGGTCCAGGCCGGGGACGTCGTGGCCGTCGACCAGACGGTGGTCGAGGTGGAGACGGCCAAAGCCGTGGTCGAGGTGCCGGTCCCCTTCGCCGGCCGGGTCACCGCCCTGCACGGCGAGCCCGGCGACGTGCTGGCCGTCGGGGCGCCGCTGATCACCGTCGCCGGGGCCGACGCCGAGCGTGACACGTCACCGGCCCAGGACCTGGGTACCGGGCGTCTCGCAACTCCGTTCGCGGAGCCAGGCGTCGCGACGCCGGACCCCGCCGTCAACGGCGACGCTGTCAGCCATGACGCCGTCAGCCACGACGCTGGCCACCAAGACGGCGAGAGCGGGAACGTCCTCATCGGCTACGGCACTTCTGCCGACCGCCGGCGCCGCCGCGCACGTGCCGATCAGCCGCCCCGCTCCGGGCGGCCGGGTGCCCGTCGTCTCACCGCTGGTCAGGCGGCTGGCCCGGCAGGCCGGCCTGGACATCACCGCCATCCGGGGGTCCGGCCGGGACGGCCTGATTACCCGCCGTGACGTCGACCTGGCCATGAAGGCTCCACGGTGGCGAAGCTCAGTCACCGGCGCCGGACACCAGCCCGGAGCCCCGCCGGCCAGCGTTCCGGAACGGGGGACCAACGGCGTCGCGCGTATTCCGATCCGGGGTGTGCGCAAAGCGGTCGCGGACAAGCTCAGCCGGTCACGGCGGGAGATCCCGGAGGCGACGGTCTGGGTTAACGTTGACGCCACCGAGCTGATCAGGCTCCGCGCGGCCCTGAACGCGGACGAGTCCGCGCCCAAGATCAGCCTGCTGGCGATGTTTTCCAGGTACACCATCCTCGGACTGCGCCGCTATCCCGAGCTCAACGCCCGGATCGAAGGCGACGAGATAGTGCTGGGCCCTGCGGTCCACCTGGGATTCGCGGCCCAGACCGACCGGGGCCTCATGGTGCCGGTCGTGCCCGACGCGCAGGCCTGCACACTCGAGCAGCTCTCCCTGACGGCTGGCCGAGCGTACCCAGCGCGCCCGGGACGGCAAGCTCGGTCCCGCCGAGCTGACCGGCGGGACGTTCACGATCAACAACTACGGCGTGTTCGGCGTGGACGGCTCGGCGGCCATCATCAATCATCCCGAGGTGGCCATCCTGGGGATCGGCCGGATCATCGAGCGCCCCTGGGTCGTCGACGGCCAGATCGTGGCCCGGCAGATGACCCAGCTCACGCTCGCCTTCGATCACCGGGTCTGCGACGGCGGCACCGCCGGAGGCTTCCTGCGCTTCGTCGCCGACTGCGTGGAGTCCCCGGCGCAGGCCATCCGGAACATGAGGGTTATCCGCCGGTCACCCGCGCATTCCTGGTCACCTGCTGACAAAGAACCCGCGGCCTATGCGCGGGATGATCGCCCTCATCCTTCAGCGTGCTGCGGCCCCACGCTGGCCGATCTGGTGGTCAAGCTCGGACTTGAAGGGAGCGAGGCGGTATAAGCGTTGAGCTGGCCTGATCAGTCCGAAAAGAACAGGCGTTCCGGGGACCCGACCAGGATCTGGCTGCCGGTCCGCCTCGTCGGGCGCCCAGTCGGCCAGCAGGTTCAGCAGCTCGCCGGTGTCGCGTTGCCCGTCCGGCAGGTGCGGCCAGTCCGATCCCCAGATCAGCCGGTCCGGCCGGGTGGACACCAGCGCGCGGCCCACGGGCGCGACGTAGCTCAGCGGCCGGGACTTGGCGATCCGGTACGGTCCGGACAGCTTGATCCAGCAGCTGCCCTGGGCCAGCACGCCGAGCAGCCGGTCGAAGTCGGCCGCGGTCAGCCCGTCTGCTTCCAGCATGTAGCCCATGTGGTCGATGACGAACGGGTCCTCCAGGTCGGCCAGGAACGGCAGCAGGTCACGGACGACGGTGCCGGGTGTGTAGAACTGGATGTGCCAGCCGCGCGGTGTGGCCCGGGCGGCCATCCGGCGTACGTAGCCGATGATCTCGGCGGTGGGCCAGTTCGCCCGGGCGAACAGGTCGAGCCGGATCGCCCGCACGCCGAGTTCGTGATAGCGGTCGAGTTCGGCGTCGCTGGTCTCCTCCTCGATGCGGACGACGCCGCGCGCCCGCGGGCCGAGGCGGCGGAGCACCTCGGCCAGGAGGCGGTTGTCCGTGCCGTAGAAGGTCGGCTGCACCAGCACCATGCGCTCGATCCCGAGCACCCCGGTCATCCGCAGGTACTGCTCGAGCGTGCCGTCCGGGAACGTGTACAGCGGGTCGGGGACGTGCGGGAAACCCGGCTCGAACACGTGGAAGTGGGCGTCGCACGCGCGGGGCGGCATCGTGAACCGCGGCCGGGTGTTGGTCTCAGCCGGCCGCATCGGCGTGGTCTGCAGTATCTCTGTCATCAGTCCGTTCTCCTCGTCGCCGGCACCGCCTGACCCGGCACCGCCCGGCCCGGCACCGCGCCATTGGCTGAACGTCTTCGCCCGGGCTGCGGCGCCGGCGAACAGCAGGTCCGTGTCGCTTCCGGCCAGCTGGAGCGGGCAGACGCCGAGGGGTTCCAGGCTGGCCAGCAGGTCCAGGTCCGCGATCCCGCCCACCATGAGCAGCTTCCCGTGCCGCCGGCAGGCGTCCGCCGCCGTGGCCACCGCGTCGCGGACCCGGGGGTCGTCGTAGCGCCCCGGCACTCCCAGCTCGGCGGTGAGGTCGTTAGCGCCGATAGCCAGCATGTCCACGCCGTCGAGCTGCGCGATCTCGTCGGCGCGGGCGACGCCGCCGGGGGTCTCGAGCAGGATGGTCACGATCGTGGCCTGGTCGAGGGCCGGGTTGAGCTCCGCCGCGGGTCTGGGCCGCAGGCCGAGTTGCGGCACCATCGCGAGCTGCGAGCGCTGGCCGCGCGGAGCGAACCGGCAGGCCCGGCTCACCGTCCGGGCCTGGTCCACGGTCTCGATCCGCGGCGCGATGACGCCCTGGGCCCCGCAGTCGAGCAGCCGCCCGATCGCGCCGTACTCCCGCTCCGGCACCCGGACGAACGGCGTCAGGCCGAGATCGCCCGCGGTCGCGCAGAGCTGGGCGGCCACGTCGAGCGGCATGGTCGAGTGCTCGAGGTCGACCATCACCGCCTGGTATCCGGTCTCGCGCGCGATGCGCACGACATCGGCGGTCCGGCTGCTCCGGATACCCAGCATCAGGGTCAGCTCACCGGCACGCAGCCGATCCAGGAACGGGTTGCGGCGGACGTCCGCGCCGTGCGCGTCGGGCATGGCTAGCCCCTTTCCTTTCCCCAACGCCATCGCGGCGTCACGCGCCCCGCCCCGGGCCTGCGGAACGCGTGGTCGGGCCGGCCCCGCCGGCGGGCGGATAGGGTTCGCCGTCCAGCCCGGGGACGGTGACGGCGGACGGGTCGTTGCCGCTGCGGATGAGCTGCAGGCTGGCGTAGTCGGTGACGGCGCCGGAGAGCAGCTGCCGGGGATCTTCCATCACGACGCGCATCCGGGTGTTCAGCCCGAGCCAGTCGTCCGGGCCGGCCAGGGCCGGTTTCTCCGGCACGCTCACCGAGCCCGGCCGACGCGGGCCCGGCCCGCCGGGCCGCGCCTCGAAGCGCGGGTAGCCCTCGAACATCTGCCCGCCCAGGTCGCAGGTGGCCCGCAAGGTAGCCCAGAGCTGCCGGTACCCGGCCTCGAGCGAGGCCACGGCGGCCAGGTCCTTCCGTCGAAGGCCGGGAAGACCGGGGCGTGGGGCGCGATGAACAGCCGGCCGGCGGCCAGCCTGCCGCGCGAGCGGCCCGCACGATCCCGGCCACGCTGTTGGACTCCTCGGTGACGCCCGCGGTCGGCCGCCCGGCCCGGCCCGCGATGATCACCATCGCCCGTTCCCAGGCCACGTCGAGCCCGTCGAACCAGGCGATGAGCCGGTGCGCGATGTCCAGGCCGGACAGGAAGAAGGTCGCGATCATGACCCGGTTGAACGGGACGGGGAGGTCGCGGGCCGGGCCGTCCAGGAACCCCCTGCGCACCATGGCCATGGTGAGAGAGGACGGGTCGTCCAGGGCCCGCTCCAGGCGGCGTTCGGTCAGCCGGCAGCTGTAGTTGACCATCGCGGCGATCGCCCGTTCCCGGCCGGCGAACGCGCGCACCGCGATCTGGTCCCGCCACAGTCCAGCCGAGCTGGCCGCCCGCGCGGCCCGGCACGCGTGCAGCAGGCGATCAGCGTCGGCCCGCCAGCGGCCGGCCGGGTCGGCCTCGCGCATCCGGGCCAGGCTGGCCAGCGCCGGGCCGAGGTGGGACACCGCGGCCAGTTCCTTGAACCCCCGGGTGGACAACCGGTAGGCCTCGACGGCCGGAGCTGCGCCTCCCCCGGGAAAAGGGCGACGTCCGTCCCGGTGGCCACGATCAGCGGGTCGGCTGCCGTGTCGCGGGCCACCGTCTCGGCGAGGTGCGCGCCGATGCTGGCCGGACCTCCGGTATACGCCGTGAACAGCTCGACCAGCTCGGCACTCTCGGACGGGGGCATCGGCGGCTCAGCAGGGTGGCAGGGACAGGGAGTAGCGGACGGTCTCGGCCGCGAAGCGCAGCTGCGGCGTGAGCGAGTTGGACACGACCAGCTCGATGCCGCCCGGCCGTCGCCGAGCACCGCGACGTCGGTGCCGCCGCACGTGGGGAACCGGGCGACCTCCCGCAACGCCCCGCCTTCCCACGCGTAGACCTGTGAGTCGAGGACCGGGCGGGCGTCGGCGGGCGTCCCGAGGATGAAGTTGATCCGGACGACCAGCAGGTGGCCGCTGGGTGCGCACGACCGCGAGTTCGCGCGCACCGAGTCCGTCGAGCGCCTGCACGTCTGCGAACCGTTCGCCGTCCCAGCGCATGACCCGGTCGGCGCCGAGATACAGGCGACGACGAGGTAGGTCGTCCCGCCGTCGGAGAACGTCGCGAAGGCGCGGCCGGCGGCGGGGGCCAGCGTCTGGTGCGGCCGCAGCTGGTCACCGTCCCAGCGGTAGAGCACGCTCGCCCCGGCGTGTTCGGCGTGGGCCACGAAGAACGCGCCGCCGATCCGTGAACGCTGTGCCAGTTGTAGGCCCAGCGGGACGGGATCCGCTGCTGCTCCGCGAACGACGAGCCGTCCCACTCATAGACGACCGAGTCGCGGTTGCGGTCCTCGTCCCCGGGGTGGACCACGCCCTGGGCCAGCCCGAGGAAATGCCGTCCGCCGACGCTCCAGTGCTTCCACTGCTTGGCCGCGAACGTCGGCACCCGCTGGAACGGCACGAACCCGTCCCGGTCCCAGACGAAGATCGGTGACTCCGCGGCGAACTCATAGGGGCCGGACCCGGTCCTGATACTGGCCACGGCGAGGAACGAGCGTCCGCCGATGGTGAAGAACTCCGCGTCCTCGCCACCCGGGGCGGGCAGCGCCGACCACGGCTCGTAGCGGCCGCCCGCGAACTCCAGCAGCAGCAGCCCGGGTGTCGCTGTCACCGCCGTTCATCCCCGGCGGGCTGCCGGGCGCATCCCGGGCCAGCTGCGGGATGGCCAGCAGCCGCCGGCCCGCCACCGTGAAGGCGGCCACGGCCCGGGCACCGGACGTGGGTATCCGTTGCGTCTCGGTGAGGGTCGCCCGCATGGTACTCACTACAGCAATCGCTGGCTGCCCACGACAAGTAATCTGGAGTTACTATCCGCGACAGATGGCGTTAGTGGATGTGACGCATGCTCGATGTCCGCAAACTCGTCATGCTGCGGGCTGTGGCCGCCGAGGGCTCGATCGCGGCGGCCGCCCGGGCGCTGCGCTACACCCGGTCGGCCGTCTCCCAGCAGCTGTCGTCCCTGGAGGCCGAGGCGGGCACCTCGCTCGTTGACCGGCGCGGCAACCGGATCACCCTTACCCCGGCCTGCCGGGTGCTGCTCGAGCACACCGAACGGATCCTGGTCGAGCTGCGGGCCGCGGAAGCGACGCTGAGCGGGGACGACCAGGCCGTCAGCGGACGGCTGCGGGTCGGCGTGCCGTTCCGCGAGGGCCCGCAGATCATGAGCCACGCGCTGATGGAGGTGCGCCGGCAGTTCCCGAAGATCGAGATCCAGCTCATCGCCAGCACCGACGAGACCAGCGCCGACGCGGTCCTGCGCGACCGGCTCGACATGGCGATCGTGTCCCGCTTCGGCGCGCCGCGCCCCGGCCCCGGCCCGGGCTGCGCGAGTGGGACCTCGGCCACGACGCGCTCCGGCTGTGCGTGCCGGCCGGGCACCGGCTGGCCCGGGCCGACCAGGCCACCATGGCCGAACTGAGCGGCGAAGCCTGGATCGTCTGCCCGGGCAGCACCCTCGGGCGCCTGGTCATGGCCCTGTGTGTCTCGGCGGGTTTCCAGCCGGAACTGGCCGCCTCGGTGGACGACATCGGCACGGCGGTCAGCCTGGTCGGGATCGGCTGGGGGGTGACCATCGCCCCGCAACGGACCCCGGCCGGCTCCGGCATGCCGGTGGCCCGCGTCCCCATCGCGGGCGTCAGCACGACGCGGCACACCATCTTGATGGTCCGCGACGGCGAGCAGGCGTTTCCTCCGATCGCCGCGGCCGTCACCGCGGTCCGCGGGGTGAGCGCGCGCCGGTGGCGGGCCCCCGCCCCGGACCAGGGTCCGACCCGGGAGACCGGCAGCGGCTTCCCGGCCTGAGCCCGCCGCCGGGGCCGCCCGGGCCGGGCTGGCCCGGCGCTCACGCAGGCGGCCGCGGCGCCCGCGCAGCGCCCTTGACACCTCCGGGGAACGCGCTGAGGCTGGCCGCCACCAACCGCCGCCGGCCGCGGTTCCAGCAGGAGGGTTCTGACATGCGGGCATCCAAAGACGAACTGCCCATCTCCGCCCAGACGGCGGACTACACCGGCGTCTGGGCCGAACTCGGCGACATGCACTATGCGTTCGAGACGTGCGCGGCCGGATACGACATGGACGCCCTGGTCAAGATCTTCCCTGACCAGGCCTGTCCGGTGGAGCACTGGGGTTTCGTCTTCAAGGGCCAGGTCCGGGTCGAGTACACCGACGGCCAGGAGGAGATCCTGAGCGCGGGCGACGCGTTCTACATTCCCCGCGGGCACCGTCCTTACATGCTGGCCGAGACCGAGTTGCTCCAGCTCACGCGCAAGTCCGAGCACAACGAGCTGGTCCGCAAGTTCGCCGCCGCCGGACTGTTCCCCAGCGAATGATCACGCCCGGAAGTCGCGCCCGGAAAGGGAGATGAACCATGGACATCGAGCGGCGCACGCCAGGCAACACGGCGATCGTGCTGATCGACTACGTGACCGGCTTCGCTAACCTCTTCCGGTCCCAGTCCGTCCAGGAGAACGTCAGCGGGGCGGTGGCGCTGGCCAAGACCGCGGTCGGCTACGGCGTTCCGCTGGTCGTCTCGACCGGGCCGGAAACGATCCCCGCGGGCCCGCTGTACCCGGAGGTCGCCGCGGTCATCGGCGACCATCCCGTGATCCACCGGGGCGGCTCGTTTGACGCCTTCGACTTCCCCGGCTTCGAGGCGGCGGTCGCCGGGACCGGGATGAGGCACCTCGTCATCGCCGGGCTGATGACCGAAGGATGCATCCTGCACACGAGCCTGGGGGCGCTGCGCCGCGACTACACCGTCTCGCTGGTCATCGACGCGACGGCCGGGGAGACCACCGCCATCCACGACGCCGCCGTGACCCGGCTCCTCCAGCTCGGCGTGGTCCCCGTCAGCTGGCTGTCGTTCGCGTCTGAGCTGCAGCGGACGCTACGACAACGCCGACACGGTCGGTGTCTACTTCGACGTTCAGATGCAGGCGCCCGGGTTCGCGAAGAACCTCCACACCCTGGCGGCCAGGGCGCAGACCGGCGCGGCGTGAGGGGGTAGCCGCGGCCAGCCGTCACCGCGCGTCGTCCTCGTGGGGACCGGCGTTGGACTGGGAGTTCGTGGTCCGGAGCGGTGACCCGGCGCATGAGCTGATGGCTGTGGCCGACGACCTGGCCTGCCGTGGCCATCGTTGTGGGCGGCCTGCCTCATAGGGCGGCGGTGAGCGGCCTGGTCGGGTCCGTTGACGCCGCCCTCGTCCACCGCTTCCACGGCTCGCTGCTGGTGGTCCGCGGCGGCGACTCGCGGTGGCATCCGCGTGACGCCGTCCTGTCCGCCGCCGGGGCCGCTGTCCGAGCTGCCGGGGGCGCCTGAGCCGCTCGTGCCGCGGTAGCCGCGGCTGTCCAGTCGCCGGAGCCCGCCAGGGTGCGCGGGCGCTCAGGCCCGGGCCGGCGGGGAGCTGGCGCGGTCGCCTGGCCCCGTGGGGTGATCCGCTGGTCCCCGTCGGATGATCCGCCTGCCAGTGGCCGACGAGGTCCCGGTACAGCGGCGAGGTGGCCAGCAGCGTCGCGTGGTCGCCGACCCGGGCACAGGAACCGTCCAGGACCAGCACCCGTTGCGCCCGGAGCGCGGAGCTCATCCGGTGCGCGATGACGATCAGTGTGCCCGGCCGGGCGGCGAACGCGCTCTCGGCGTGCGCCGCGGCGACGGGATCAAGATGGCTCGTCGCCTCGTCGAGGATGGCCAGCCTGGCCGGAGACAGGTAAGCCCGGGCCAGCGCGATGAGCTGGCGTTCCCCCGCGGACAGTGCGGCCGGGACCAGCTGCGCGCGGTATCCGCCTAGCCGCGTGACCAGGTCGCGCAGCCCGACCGCGTCCACCGCGGCGTCGAGTTCCGCCTGCGGCGCGTCAGGCGCCAGGTAGCTCAGGTTCTGGGCGAGTGGGCCGGCGAAGACGTACGCCTCCTGGGGGATCAGGACCCGGCGTCGCGGCAGGTCTGCGGCGGCGATCCCGGTCGTCGGGACACCTCCGAGCCGGACCTCGCCGGCCAGCGGCTGGAGCAGCCCGGCGACCAGGCCGGCCAGGGTGGACTTGCCGATTCCGCTCGGGCCCACGACGGCGAGGTGATCTCCCTCGGGGATGTCGAGGTCGAGGGCGTGCAGCACGGGCTCGGCGAACGGGCCGTAGGCGAAGCTCAGTCCCCGGACCGACACCTCCGCCGGTCCCGGCCGCCCGGCGGGGGAGCGGCGGGCCGTGGTCCGGGTGCCGTGTCCGGCCGGGTGCCCTGGCCGGGCCGTCCCCCCCGCATGATACCGGCCGGCGGGGTTCGCCGTGGCCTCGACGATCCGTTGCAGCGTGATCGCGAGCCGGATGCCACTGCCGCCGAGCCGCCGGGTCAGCATGTACAGGGCGCCTTGCAGGACCCCGCCGATGTAGGTCACCGCGCCGATGACCGCACCGGGGCTGACGCCCCGGCGTACCAGCGCGGGGGCGGCGGCCAGCAGCAGGATCAGCGGCAGCCAGCCACCGACCGCCAGGCACAGCGTCCGGAGCAGGTTCATCCTGGCCAGCGCCCGCAGCGCGGCGGCCTGCGTCGTCACCCGGTCATTGATCTCGCTGAGCAACTGGTCCTCTGCCCCGCAGGCCAGGGCGTCACGCAGGCCGTCCAGCGCCGCGGCGGCCGAGTCAGCCACCTCCTCCTCGCCGACCACGGACCTGCCCTGCCAGCGGGCGAAGGACGGCAGCAGGCAGCAGAACAGCGCCAGCGACACCGCCATCGGCGCGACCGCCAGGGCCACGATCGCGGGCACCAGCGCGGCCAGGCCGACGACGGCACTGACCACGCTGAAGGCGAAGGTGAGGCCGACCGCCAGCAGGCCAGCGAACGTGTCCCGGACGATCTCGGCCTGCTGGGTGATCCGGGCGACGGCACCGGTGTCCCGCGGGGCCGGGTCCCAGGTCGCATTCTGCAGCGCGGCAGTCACGATCATGCGCACCAGGTCGTCGCGCAGCGGTTCGACCAGCGCGGCGACCCTCAGGTAGGTCTGCCGGCTGGCCAGCGCACTGGCCAGCGCGGCCAGCCCGATCAGGGCGAGCCATTCGGCTCCCTGCCCAGTGCCGGCCCGGCCCTCCAGGAAGTCGGAG
The DNA here is from genome assembly GCA_963781085.1 of uncultured Actinomycetes bacterium. Classification (GTDB taxonomy): domain Bacteria; phylum Actinomycetota; class Actinomycetes; order Streptosporangiales; family Streptosporangiaceae; genus RYN-230. The sequence goes on along the minus strand of CAWAES010000030.1, from coordinate 154,635 downwards.
GTGGCCTTGGCCACCGCCCAGCCGGAGACGAGCGCGGGCAGCGCCTGGACCAGCGACCAGGCGGCCAGCCAGCCCGCGTCGCGGGGCCGCCCCGTGAGACTGCGCCGCAGGACGTGCAGCAGCAGCGCGCGCCGGGCACGCGACGTGCCCGCTACTGCCTGGTCAGCCATCAGCGGCGGCCAGTTCCGCCGCTCCGGACGTGAACACGGAACGGTAGCCGGGGTCGGCCCAGAGTTCGTGATGCGGCCGGAGCGCACGCAGTTTGCCGCGGTCCAGCCAGGCGACCAGGTCGGCACGCGCGGCCGTGGCGGCGCGGTGGGCGATGACGAGGCAGGTGCGGCCACCGAGATGGCTGGTCAGCGCCTGACTGACGCGCATCTCGGTGACCGTGTCGAGGCTGGACATGGCGTCGTCCAGGATCAGCAGCCGGGCCTGGTCCGCGTGCGCGAACGCCCGGGCCAGCCCGATCCGCTGGATCTCCCCGCCCGACATCAGGGCCTGCGCTGAGGGCGTGTCCAGGCCGGCTGGCAGGCGCCGGAGAAACTCGCTGGCGGCCGCGTCCTGGGCGGCGGCCAGTATCTGTGCGGTGGAGGGACGCGAGACTCCGAACGCGATCGCCTCGCGTGGGTGGCGCCGAACAAGGCTGGCCGGTCAAACGCGTACACGACGGCCCGGCGCAGTGCGGCCCGGCCGATGCTGGGCATCGGGACACCGTCCAGGGTCACCTCGCCTGTGTCCGGGTCCAGCAGCCGTCCGGCCACCGCCGCGAACAGGGACTTGCCTGCCCCCGAGCGCCCGACCACGGCGACCACCGTCCCGGCCGGCACGCAGACGTCGACGCCAGCGAGTACCAGCTCGCCGCCGCTGCGCATGCTCACCCCGCGCAGCTCCAGGCAGCCGGGGCCGGGCGGCAACGGCCTGGTGCCCTCGGTGACCGCGGGCTCGGCGAGTGGCTCCGCCATCCGCCGGGCCCCGGCGCGGGCCTGGGCCAGCTGGCCCAGCCGCCCGACCGACGCGCCGACCCCGGCCCCGAGCACGGCGTACTGGCTGGCGGCCAGCAACTCCCCGGGACTGATCCGGTGGGCAGCCAGCTCGAATCCGGCTACCCCGAGGACCACGACCTGCAGCAGCGGGACGATGACCGAGCCCTGCGCGGCGATCCGGGCCTGGATTCGCCAGAACGCCAGGCCATGCAGGCGCACCTCGGCGAGCGGTACCAGCACCCGGGCCGCTTCCTGGTCACTGGTGCCTGCGGCGGCGATGGTCCGCGCGCCGGCCAGCGCGTCCAGCAGCCGGGCCGTGATGGCGCCCTGGGCCCGCTGGTAGCTGACTGTGAGACCGGACGCGTCCCGGACAAAGGTGCGGAGCACGATCGCGAGCGCGGGCAGTCCGGCCACGAACGCCACCGCCAGCCAGGGATCGATCAGGGCCAGGGCGACGATGCTGCCCGCGGGCGTGATGACGGCCGCGACCGCCTGGATGCCGCTCGCGGGCGCGCTCCCCGCCACCGCCGCGCCGCCGATCATCCTGCTCACCAGGTCCCCGGCCGGGAACCGCCCCGGCAGCCGGAGGCCGCACGCGAAGACGTGGCCGGCCAGCCGGCACCTGAGCCACGCGGTGGCGGCGGCAGTGCTCATCCCGGCGGCGAACGGGCCGAGCGCTCCGCAGGCCACGATGACGACGATCAGCGCGATGGACCCGGCCAGCCAGTAGCTGGCCCGCTCCGGGGTTCCTGCGCCCGGCCTGGCCCGGCCAGGAGCGGAGCACGAGGTCCACGGTGTGCCCCGCGGTCGCCGGAAGCAGAGTGTCCGCGACCGCTCCGGTGACCGACGTGACGGCCAGCAGTACGGCCCAGTGCGCACCGTGCCGCGCCATCCGCAGCAGCAGCCGGTCAGCGGCCTGGCGCAGCCGGCGTTCGGCGGAGTCGCACGCGGTGCCGCGCGTGGTTCGCCACGGATGCCCTCCGGGAGACGACGCGGAGCGCGGCCGGGTGAGGCCGCACTCCGCGCCGTGCCTAACGATGCGTGAAACCGCGTGCTACAGGCAGAGCGTGACGCTGGCCACGCTGTCGCAGAGCAGGAGGCTGAGTTCACTGCCCCCGCCGCCGTGCCCGCCGCACCCGTGCCCGCCGCGCTGGCCTTGAGCTCCATGCCCTGCATGTCGAGGAGCGCCATGTGTCAATTACCTCCTTGTGATGACGGATACTTCCTGCAGTCCCCGGCCAGAGCTCCCAGGGACGTCTGGATGGCCACCGACCCTGGCGGCCCGGACACCCGGACGCTGCGCAGGGCAGTGGCATGGCAGCCTCGCGCCGTCCGGCGAGAGGGCCGATGCGAGGCCGAGAAGGACGCCCGCGGTACCGGTGGCGAGATCCATCGACAGCCGGAAGAGAGTCTCGCCCGGGAACGCGGTGCCGCCGCGATAGCTGATCGCATGCCAGGCCAGGCGGCGGACATGGGCGGCCACCTGCGGGTCACCAGCCGCGCCGCCCGGCGCCCGCCCGCGCGAGAGGTACATCAGCATCCCGGCGCGGCCCCGGAAGAGGCTCGGCTGAGCGAAATAGGTCGAGCAGGCAGCGGCCCGGATGCCTTTCACCGCCTGCTCGAACCGGTCGTCCCGGCGGTGAGCGAGAAAGTCGTCGATGGCCAGGCCGACGCCGACGCTGCCGCCGTCGAGGTAGGGCATTAGGCGCCAGCCCTCGTCCACCTTCAGCGCGCCCTGGCCGTCGAGCACGCACCGGTCCAGGTCCGCGCCGATCGCCGCCGCGGCCAGGTCCAGGTATCGGTGATCACCAGTGCGCTCGAACATCCGGACGAAGAGCAACGCCGGCCCGGAAGAGCCGCGCAGCAGGCCCACCGGGCCGCCCCGGCCGGCGGCGGCGCGGGCCGCCCGGCGGCGACGATGTCGGTGGCCCGGAGCCCCGCCTCCAGCAGGCGTGCCTCCCCGGTGGCCTCACCGAGCCCCAGCAGGGCTAGGGCGATACCGGACAGGCCGCCGTGCAGGTCGGTCCCGAGCCGTTCCCAACGCTCCGCGAGGCATATCTGCGCCACCCGCAGCGCGGCCGCGGGATGACCCAGCCGGTGCAGCACGCTGGCCACGCCGATCAGGCCGTCGTACAGGCCGAGACGAGCCCCGGGCACTGGTTCGGCCACCCGGCGAATGAGCCATTCGGTGTGCTCGGGAAGGGGCTCCGCCCCCGCCTCGGACAGGGCGTAGAGCACGCCGGCGGCACCGGTCGCGATGCACAGGCCGCCACTCGGCGCCGCAAACTGCTCGATGTCACCGGGGAAGAGCCGGTCGTCGCGGGCCAGGGTCGCGCTGCCGTGGATGGCCCGCGACCAGGAGGTGCCGGGCCTGTTCCCATCCCGGCTGGTCAGGCGTAATCTGCGGGCCCGGGTCCGGCCTCGCGGTACCGCCTGGCCGGTCCGGCCGGGCGGCCCGCTGGCCGTCCGGCCCCGTGCTGCGGCGCCCGGCGATGCTCGCGACCGCGCCGTCCAGGAACTGCGGCGGGACCGGAAAATGTTCCGCGATCACCTCGGCGACATGCTCCGCCTTACCCCGGTCGAGCGCGAACAGCGTCGTCAGCGGCAGGAACATGGCCAGCTTGACGCAGGCCAGGCTGTAGCGGTCAATATCGAATCCGGTCCGGTCCCGCGGCGCCACGAAACCCGGGTTGCCCAGCGCCTGCCGCCTGCCCTTCTCGAGATGCGCGGCCGCCTCGAAGTCGATCAGCGCGACGCTGTCGTCCGGGACGGATCATGATGTTGAACATGTGCAGGTCGTTGACGACGATGCCGCGATCGTGAATCGCCCCGACCGCCCGCTCCAGGCCAGCGCAGACGCCCAGGGCCCAGGAGGTGTAGTCAGCGATCCCGGCCGGATCGGGCGCCGCCCCGATCAGCGGGTACCGATGGGCGTAGAGCGAGTTCAGCGGCACGCCGTCGATACAGTCCTCGACCAGGAAGTGATGATCCCCGGCCGGGAAGTAGCCGTGCACCCGGGCACGACGTCCAGCCCGGCCAGCTGGCCCAGGATCTCGTGCTCACGCCGGAGCCGGGCCACGGCGTCGCTGCCGTCGGCGGCGAGGCCGGCGTAGGGCCGCGCCTCCTTGAGCACGACCCGGTCGCCGGTCGCGGGGTCCGTCCCCGCGTAGACCCCGCCACCGTTCGAGAAGTGCAGCGCCTGGTCGATCTGGTAGGGCAGGTCTTTGAGGGTGACCGCGTTGCGCGCGGCGAGATGGGGGGCCAGGAAGGACGGCAGCGTGACCCAGTCCGGAAGCGTGAAGACCGGCGCCGCGCACGTCGGGGACCAACTGGCCGGTGCCGTCTTCGATGGCCGGCACACCTCGCCGTCGGCGTTGCGGCAGTGCCGCTTGGTGAACCCGCCGTAGCGCACGTAGAGCGGGCCCCCGCCGTACCGCAGGTCGCTCAGGATGTAAGGTCCCGGTTCACCCCCGACGAGGTCGTCCAGCTCGGCGAGGGTGCGCTCGCAGGACGCGTCGCCGGTGGGATAGATCGTGGCGAGCTTGCCGCTGGCCCCGCGCGGGGCGTACTTCGCGTTCCGGAGGTGCAGGGCGAGCGGACTGCGGAGAAACTTGAACGACAGCTGCCGTGGCACGCAGTAGTCAAAGAGCCTGCCGAGCACCCGTTCCGCGTTCTCAGTGCTGGCCGACACGTGGATCTTCCACCCCTGGGCGGGCAGCGGGTCGCCCGGCGGGATCTGCACCTGCCACTCGCCGAGCCTGGTCTGGCCCCAGCCTGCTGGCAGCGGACGGACGGCCACGGCGAAGCACCGATCCGCCGCGCCGCTGCGGTTCGGGGAATCATAAAACAGTGGGTCAGCGAGGCAGAACAATTCATATCGCTTGTCCACAAACGCCCCCCGTGCGGAACCTGCCGATGAATACCATCAAATAGGATCTGTGGTCTTTATGGCGCAGGTGGCCTCCCGGCCACTTCTGGCGTCCGGAAAGAGAATCCCAGGGCATAACTGTCAGGACAAGTGACGACCGTCATGAACCCGTGGTGAGCTGCACACGGCCATGACGGTGACAGATATCATCGGCGCGGCCAGCTTGTCGCGGATAACAAGGGACGCCAATAGCCGTCCGGCTGGCTGGAAAGCGTGCAGAAGGTCAGGCGGGCAGGCAGTGCTCAGAACCAGCCGGCGCCGTCGGCGATCCGGATAGCGTCCACGCGGCTGCGGCCACCGGTCTTGGTGACGGCCCGCGAGAGGTAGTTCCGCACGGTGCCTACCGAAAGGCACAGGCGCCCGGCAATCTCTGCCGTCGTGGAACCGTCGGCGACGAGCCGGAGGACGTCGAGTTCCCGGTCCGTCAGCGGGTTCTGCCGCAGTGTTCAGCGCGGCGAAAGCAAGTTCGGGGTCGACTACCTTCTTGCCTTTGGCCACCCGCCGGACGGCCTCGGCCATGAAGTCGGGGGCGACGTCCCGCACCACGAACCCGGTCGCGTGGGCGGCCACCGCCCGCCGGAGGCTGGCCGGGTCCCGCCGCTCGCTCATGATGAGTGAGCGGCAGGACGGCAGTTCCGCATGCAGCGCACGGGCGGCGGCGAAGCCGTCCGCGCCGGGCAGGGCGGCGTCCAGGACGGCGACGTCGGGGTGGAAGGCCAGCGACGCGGACACCACCTGGTCGCCGCGTTGCAATTCGGCGATGACGTCAATGTCGCCAGTACCGGAAAGAAGGGCTACCAGTCCCGCGCGGATCAGCGAAGTTTGCTCCGCAATAAGTGTCCTGATCATCCCGTTTCCCCGGTTCGGTCCTGCCTGGACACTGGCGCCTGGTCGTGCCGGGACGCGCGTGACCGTCCGATGAGCCGCCAAGTCTGTCCGGACACTTACATTGACACCACGATGCCACATCAAGCGGACTGCAAAAGCACGAGACGCGCAATCAGCGTCTTCCCGCAAAAAGAACAGTTGACCAGACGCTTATCGGCCCGCCTGCTATCTGGCCATTGATGGGCCCGGCGCGGGATCGTCCCGGCTGTCGCGGCCGCCGGGCCCGGCAGCCCGGCCAGATCCCTGCGGGCCCGATCACGGCTCGCTCCCCGGCGCGGGGGACGCCGCGGCCGCGCGATATGTCCTGCGGCACCGCGCAGCGGCCGTAGCCTGCCCCCTGCGATAGCGTGGGCTCGCTCAATAGGCTGCCGTGGGCGGGGTATGCCCAGACCTTGCGCCAGACGCCGGGTAATGGCCAGCCAGGAGCCGCCCGGCGGGCTGTGCTGCGCACCAGGAGTACCGCGGACATGTGGACCGGAGGCGTGATGGATGGCGAGCCGGGCTGGATACCGCCTGGGGTTGACGTCAGACGGGCGAACGTCGCCCGGGTGTATGACTACCTGCTGGGCGGCAGTCACAACTTCCTGGCCGACCAGGACCTGGGCCGGTCGCTGGCCGCGACCGATCCCAGCGTCCGGGCGATCGCCCGCGCTAACCGCGACTTCCTGGGCCGGGCGGTGCGGTTCCTCACCGAGGCCAGGATCGGCCAGTTCCTCGATATCGGCTCGGGCATCCCGACTCAGGGGAACGTGCATGAGGTCGCCCAGCAGGCCACCCCGGACTCCCGGGTGGCCTATGTTGACGTTGACCCGGTCGCCATCGCGCACAGCAAGGCTCTCCTGGCCGGGCAATGAGAACGCCGCGATCATCGACGCCGACCTGCGCCACCCGGAGGAGATCCTGGCCCACGCGGGCCACCGGCGGCTATCGACTTCAGCCAGCCGGCCGGGCTGCTGCTCGTCTCGGTGCTGCCCTTCATCAGCGACGCCGCAGATCCCTGGCGGATCGTGGCCACCCTGCGCGACGCTCTGGCCCCCGGCAGTTATCTTGTCCTGGCCCATGCCACCGACGCGAGCAGGCCCGTCGTGGCGCAGGCCGCCGAGAAGGTCTACAACAGCAGTGTCTCCGCCCAGGCGCAGATGCGCTCGCGCGAGGAGATCCTGCGTTTTTTCGACGGCTTCGAGCTGGTGGACCCCGGACTGGTCTACGTGCCGCAGTGGCGGCCGGACCCGGGCGCCGACGTGTCCGGCGATCCGGGCAAGTTCTGGATTCTGGCCGGCGCTGGGGCGCAAACCTTGACCCAAGGTCGCCGCTGGACGCTGGCCGCACCGTGATGACAGACCGTCGCCTGGCCGACGACCTGGTGCCGGGCGTCACCGCCGCAGCCTGGGCGGAGCAGCAGGCCGCCGCGGTACGCGACGATCCGGGCGCCCGGATCGCACTGGTGGAGCGCTCCTACCGCGGACCGTTCGGCCACGCCCCCGCCACCTTCCGTTCCGGCGTGCAGCGATGTCGTTCATGCGCTGGCAGCTCCGCCGGGGCGTGCTGGAGCCGGGCACAGCGACCGGCCCGGGAGTCCGTGGTGGCGGGCGGTGAACGAGCGCCTGCTGCGCGACGGCTGCGAGGCGGTGGCGCTCAGTGGCGGCCTGGCCGGCCCGGCCTCCTCACGCACGGCCCAGCTACTGGATGTCGTTCGCGGACCAGCCGACGGCGCCCGCCTGGTACCGGGCGCACAACTCCAGCGTCGTCGCCGCCTACCTCGATCATCGTGACCTGGCCGAGGCGGAGAACACCGCCGAGCGCTTCTTCATGAACGTCGTGCTGTGCCGGGTGCTCTACACGCACGCGCTCGTCGCCGCGCCCCGGCTCTCGCTCGGGTGGCTGCGCCCGCTCGCCCCGTTCCTGGGCGACCCGAGACTCGGGATGACCGGGATATTCCTGCAGCTGTCGCGGGTGCTCCCCGACGAGTACCCGCTCACCGGCGAAGTCAGCCACTACCTCTCTAACGAGCTTGGTTTCGGCCGTCTGCTGGACTACGGGGTGATCGTGCCCAGGCTGCAGCAGCTCTACGAATGGTCGGCACACGAGCTCGGCGCGCCGGGGCTTCTGGACTGCACCCGTGACGGGGCCCTGACCTACGCCTGGCCGTTCGAGGAGCGCGACGTCTGGCGGCCGCGCAGATCGTTCGTCCTGCGGCTGGCTCACCGCGCGCTCCCGCCCGAACCTGGTGCCCGCGGTGACGGCGGGTAGCGCCAGGGACAGCGAGGGGCTGGGAGGCCGCGCGCCGGCTCTCCGCAGTGCGCCTGGGCGGTGAATCCTCCGGGGGGATTCGCGGACAACGCAGGGCGCGCACCCGCGCGTGCCCCCGGCGGTCCGGCGGAGGTGGGCATGTCTCGCTCGGCTCGTGGTCGCAGGCGCTCGGTCAGGATCCTGGCTGCTTTAGTGACGGCCGGGGCGATGCTCCCGCTGGCTGCGGCCAGCGCCGGAGCCGCCACCACGGGCACGTCCAGCCCGGGCACATCCGCCGCGGGCCGCGCCCAGGGCGGCGTCGCGCCGGGCGCCCCCGGCTCGATGTCGTACTTCGACCTGGCCCGCAAGGACTGCGTGGGCACGGCCACCGGCACCGCGTCGAAGGTCTGGTACACGGTGGCCGGCGGGGTGCTGTCGGACACCTACGAGCCCACCATCGACAACACCAACGTGAGCACGCTGCAGTACGTCGTCACCGACGGCTCCACGTTCACCGACCTGCAGACCAGGGACATGAGCTACACGGTCAGCGCGGACCCGACCGGCATGGCCTGCACGGTGACGGCGACCGACGCCCAGCACGGTTACCGGCTGACCACCACCTACATCACCGACCCCGGCAGCGACACCGTGCTCATGCACACGCGGCTGAGCGCGGTACCCGGCTCCGGGACCAACGTGGCCGGGCTGCACCTGTACGCGCGGCTGGACGCCCACGTGAACGGGAACGGCGGCGGCGGTTCCGACAACGCCGGGGCCAACAACGGCGTCGTCACGACCTCGGGCGGATCCGCGATCCCGGTCGTCTCCAGCACGAACACGGTCACCGACGCGACCAACCGGACCTACGCGGTGCCGACCTACATGGCGCTGGCCGACAGCACCCCCGCGCCGCAGGCGAGTGTCGGCTACGCCGGCACGGCCAGCGACGGGCTCACCCAGCTGGACACGTCCCACGCGCTGACCCCGTACTCGTCCGCGCCGGACGGCCACATCGTGGCGACCCAGGAGCTGGCCCCGGGCCCGGGCGGCACGCTGACGCTCGCGCTCGGCTTCGGCCGCACGCAGGCGGGTGCGGTGAGCACGGCCCGGGGCTCGCTCGCCACCCCGTTCGCGCTGAAAGAACTGAAGTACCTGGCCGGCTGGGTGGCGTACGACGCGAGCCTGAACCGGCCGCCGGCCCGCTACCCGGGGGAGCCGGCCAGTGCGACGGCGCGGCTGGTCGCAGCACTACTACCTGTCCGCGAACGTGCTCAAGGCGAGCGAGGACAAGACGTTCCCCGGCGCCATCGTGGCCTCGCTGGCCAGCCCGTGGGGCCAGGCGGTGCCGGCCGGGACCGACTCCGGCGGCGAGCCCGCCTACTTCGGTTCCTACCGCGAGGTGTTCTCCCGCGACCTGTACGAGGCGTTCACCGGCCTGCTGGCCGACGGCGACCTGGCCACGGCGCGGGCCGCGGTCCGGTTCCTGTTCGACCGCCAGCAACTGCCCGACGGGGCCATGCCGCGCAACTCGCTGCTCAACGGCAAGGCCGCCCCGGACACCGGCGGACTCCAGCTGGACGAGGTCGCCTACCCGATCCTGATGGACTACCAGGCCGGCCTGAGCGGGGACGCCACGCTGTGGGCCGACCACGTCCGGCCGGCCGCCGACTTCCTGGTCGCCCACGGTCCCTCGGACGGGAACGAGCGGTGGGAGGAGCAGACCGGCTACTCGCCCTCCACCATCGCGGCCGAGATCGCCGGGCTGACCGCGGCGTCCGCCATCGCCGCCGACCACGGCGACCAGGCCCGGGCCCGGCTCTACCAGGCGACGGCCGACTACTTCCAGCGCAGCATCAAGTCCTGGGACGTGACCACGACCGGGCCGGACGCCGCCGCGCTACTTCATCCGGCTGTCCAAGACCGGTGACCCGAACGCGGCGATCACCTACAGCCTCGGCAACGGCGGCCCGACGTGGACCAGCGCAGCGTCATCGACGGCGGGTTCCAGGAGCTGGTCCGGCTCGGGGAGCTGCCCGTCAGCGACCCGGACGTGCAGGCCTCGCTGGGCGTGCTGGACAAGCAGATATCGGTCAGCCACCCCCAGCGGCACCGGCTACTACCGGTACGGCAACTCGGCCGCCGAGGGCAGCGCGGACGGCTACGGCGACTGCTACCAGCCGAGCCAGACCTCGTGCACGGCCACCGGCGCGCCGTGGCCGCCCACCGACACCGGGACCGGGCACCTGTGGCCGGTGCTGTCCGGCGAGCGCGCCGAGAGCGACATCGCCGCCGGGCAGAGCGCCGGGGCCGCCAGCCTGCTGAACGCGATGATCAACTTCTCCTCGGGCGTCGGGCTGGTGCCCGAGCAGGCCTGGGAGGACCCGGACCTGGCGGCGTCGCCCTACGGCAGCGACCCGGCGACCGCGTCGATCGGGTTCACCGACGGCAAGGCCGCCGGATCGGCCTCGCCGCTGACCTGGGCCCAGGCCCAGGAGCTCCGGCTCATCCTGGGGCTCGGCGCCGGCCGCACCGTCGAGACGCCCGCGGTCACGACGGCGCGCTACATCACCCACGGGGCGCCGGGCGCGCTGACGGTCACCCTCACCGCCCCCGCCTCCGGGGCGACGATCGGATCCGCCACCACGACGGTGACCGGGACCACGTCGCCCGGCGCGTCGGTGGACATCGCGTCGGCCGATACCACGACCGGCGCCGCCGCGTCCGTGACCAGCACGGTCGCGGCGTCGGACGGATCGTTCTCGGCGACCGTCCCGGTCGGGTTCGGCGACGACGTCATCACCGCGACCTCGACCTCACCGGACGGGCGGAGCACCGGATACGCGCAGGTGTCCGTGGTCGGGGACGTGACCGGCGGGACCACGGTGCTGAACGTCACCGACCCGGCCGGCGACGACAACGGGCCCGGCACCTACCAGTACCCGACCGCCGTCGGACTTCCACGCCGGAGCCTTCGACCTGACCGACTTCCAGGTCATCAGCGACGGCACCACCGCGTACCTGCGGGCCACCCTGGCCAACCTGGACCCGACCTTCGGGTCCGACTTCGGCGCCCAGCTGCTGGACGTCTACGTGCACACCCCGGGTCGCCGCGCGACCTCGACCCAGGCCGCCTTCGCGTCGCGCAACTACACCATCGCGCCCGCGGGGGCCTGGAGCGAGCGGGTCGAGGCCCAGGGCTTCGCGTCTCCTACCTGGGTGGACGCCAGCGGGAACTCGGTCGGCACGGCCTTCATGTTCACCGATGACACGAACCGGACCGTCACGATCGCGCTGCCCGAGGCCCAGTTCGGCACGCCGGGGTCCGGCTGGGCGTTCAGTGTCGTGCTGACCGGGCAGGACGGGTTCAGCCCCGATCAGGCCCGGGCGTTCACGCCGACGCCGGGGCCTTCACCTTCGGCGTCTGCGCGGCCGGCGGGACCAGCCCGATCTGCTCGGTGCCCCCCGCGACCGTGCCCAAGGCCATGGACGTCATCACCCCGGCGGGCGTGTCGCAGGCCACCGAACTCGACCCGACCCTGGGCCCGGTGGTGATCCAGCCCGTGACCGTGCCCTAGGCGGCCAGGCCTTCACGCCGTGCCGTCTGGGGAACCCGTCGTCCCGGGGGACCGGGTCGGCGCCGGGCCGCCGTCGCTGGTCCGCTCGCGGGCCACGGCGCGCAGCACGTGCTTCTGGATCTTGCCGGTGGAGGTCTTGGGCAGCGCCTCGAAGTACACCCGGTCCGGCGCCTTGAAGTGCGCGAGCCGGCCGCGGACGAACTCGGTCAGCTCCCGCTCGGTGACGGCGCCGCCGGACGTGGTCACGAACGCGACGGGACGCTCGCCCCAGCGCTCGTCGGGCACGGCCACCACGGCGGCCTCGAGCACCTCCGGGTGGGCCGCGAGGACCTTCTCCACCTCGACCGAGGCGATGTTCTCGCCGCCGCTGATGATCACGTCCTTGCTCCGGTCGGTCAGCTCGATGTAGCCGTCCGGGTGCGTCACGGCCAGGTCGCCGGTGTGGAACCAGCCGCCGCGGAACGCCTCCGTCGGTGGCCTGCTCGTCGTCGAGGTAGCCGGCCGCCACCGTGTTCGACCGGACCAGGATCTCGCCGACGGTCGGCCGTCCGCGGGCACCGGGGCCAGTGACCCGGTCGGCCACCCGCACGTCGGCCACGGACACGGTGGGCACTCCCTGCCGGCTGATCCGCTCGGCCAGCACCGCGGCGGGCAGCTCGGTCCAGCCTTCCTGGTACTCGCAGACCAGCGACGGCCCGTAGGTCTCGGTCAGCCCGTACAGGTGCGTGACCTGGACGCCCATCTGCTGGACCGCCGCGATGGTCTCCTTGGTGGGCGGGGCGCCGCCCACCGCGGCCCGGACCGGCCGGGCCGCCACGAAGCCGCGCCGGCTGCCCGCCCGGGCCAGCTCGCTGAGCACCACCGGCGCCCCGCACAGGTGCGTGACCGGGTACCGGGCGGTCAGGTCCAGCGCCCGGTCAGCGTCGAAGGACGGCAGGCACACGTGGGTGCCCCCGACCGTGGTGACGCCCCAGGTCAGCGACCAGCCGTTGCAGTGGAACATGGGCAGCGTCCACAGATGCCAGCTGGACGCGGACAGGCCGAACTCCAGGGCGACGCTGACCGCGTTGAGGTAAGCCCCGCGGTGGGTGTAGACCACGCCCTTGGGCCGGCCAGTCGTCCCGCTGGTGTAGTTCACCGCGATCATGGCGTCTTCGTCGCCGGGTGACTCCATCCCGCGCGGAGTCCGCGCGGGCCAGCCACTCCTCATACGGCATGGCGCCGGGCAGCGCCGCGTCCTGGCCTGCGGGCCGGGCCGGGTCTTCGCCCCCGGGCAGCAGCACCACCGTCTCGACCGGCAGCTCGCCGGCGGACGACACGGCCAGCGCGGGCAGCAAGGCGGGGGAGACCAGCAGGACCCGGGCGCGGGAGTGGGCCAGGATGTCCCGGTACTCCGGGGCGGCCAGCCGCGAGTTCAGCGCGACGAGCGCGGCGCCGGACCCGGGCACGCCGTAGTGCGCGGCCAGCAGCCACCGGCTGTTCAGGTCGAGCATGGCCACCCGGTCGCCCGGGCGGATGCCGCCCGCCCGCAGCGCCCCCGCCATCGCGTCACCGTCCCGGCCCAGCGTCTCGTAGCTGACCTCGGTGCCGTCCCCGTCCACCACGGCGACCTTGCCGGGAAAGGCCCGGCGGGCCCGGGCCAGGAAGGTTAGCGGGGACAGCGGGACATGATTCGCCAGCGACATCTCCGGCTGCCTCCGCTCTGCTCGGCCGACGCTCTCGGAACTCCCCCGAGCTTAGGGTGCGAGCTGGAAGACTTCGATGGGACAGCGAGGCCATTGCCACCGGTCGAAGCGGGAGCCTGACGTGGCTGATACACCGGAATCGACGTCCGCGGCCGGTGAGCGCGAGTCCCCCGGGCAGCTCCGGCCCCCGGGGCAGGCGGACCACGGGATCGTCGAGATCTTCACGGATGGGGCCTGCTCGCCCAATCCGGGCCCGGGTGGATGGGGAGCTGTTCTGCTGTATGGCCGCCACCGGCGGGAGATCTACGGCGGGGCGCCGGCGACCACGAACAACCGCATGGAGATCATGGCCGCCATCCGCGGGCTGGAGAGCCTGACCCGGCCCTGTGACGTTCATGTGCACACCGACAGCGAGTACCTGCGGAAGGGCGTCACGCAGTGGCTGGCCGTCTGGAAACGTAACGGCTGGAACACGCGGGACAAGAAGCCGGTCAAGAACGCCGACCTCTGGCAGCGGCTCGACTCGGTGTCCCGCGGCCACCAGGTGCAGTGGTTCTGGGTCAAGGGCCACGCCGGACATCCAGAGAACGAGCGCGCCGACGAGCTGGCTGGCCAGGGCGCCGCAGACGCCCGGCAAGATGTTCAGGTCATCGCCCCGGCGCTGGGAGGCCATACCCCAGCGCCCTGCACCGCCGTGCCCCGGGCGTAGACCGCCCGGATGCGGTGCAGCGCATCGGGGTCGGCGACCGGGTCGCCGTCGACGGCGAGAACGTCGGCGTCGAAGCCGGGGGCGATCCGCCCCTTGCGGTGCCCCAGGCCGCAGACGCCGGCCGCGACCGAGGTGATCGCGCGCAGCGCCTCGGCCGGGCGGAATCCCAGCTGCCGCAGCAAGGGCGGGGCGTGGCGGACCACGTCATGCGGTTTGATCGCCTCTGGTGTCCGCGGGATTTCCGGCGGCTGCGAAGGTTCCGGCGTGATCAGGTCTTCCCGGACGGACGCACCATCGAACGTGCTGACCGGGCCCGGTCAGTCAAACGTCGGCTTGCGGTCCCTGGTCCGCTTGAGCTCGAAGAAGCCGTCGGTCCCGGTCACGAGTACGACGCCGTCCCACAGCCGGCCTGCCGCCTCACCCCTCGGGATCGGCGTGACCACCGGGCCGAAGATGGCCTGGTCGCGGATCCGGATGACGGGCGTGCCCACGTCCGTCCCGACGACGTCGAAGGCCTCGTCATGAGACCTCTTGATCTCGTCGTCGAACTTGGTGCTGTCCGCGGCGGCGGCCAGGGAAGCGGGCAGGGCGAGCTCGGCCAGCGCCTCCGGGATCACCTCGGGATCGTCTCTGCGGCCCTGGTCGTGGAACCTCGTGCCGATGGCCGTGTAGAGCGGGCCGAGAATGCCCGGGCCGGCCTCCTGAGCGGCGGCGGCGACCACCCGGATCGGGCCCCACGCCTTGCCCATCCGCTCCAGGTACTCCGGAGTCAGGCCTTTGCCGTCGTGCTGGATCAGGTTCAGGTACGCCAGCGACATGATCCGCCAGTCGACCCGCACCGGCCGCACCTTCTCCACCTCGAGCATCCAGCGCGAGGTGATCCAGGCCCAGGGGCACAGCGGATCGAACCAGAACTGCATGTCTTCGGAAGTTTCTGGCTGCAACGTCACGCTGCCTGAAAACAGGCCGTGACGCACGCGTATTCCGGCGGCCACCGCACCTGAAACACCTGAGGGTGAGCCAGTCCCTGGGTTCGCGTGGTGCCACAATGGGAACCGTGGACGCCGTACAGTTCGAGAAGATCAAGACTGGCCAGGGATTCTTCGCTGCCCTCGACCAGAGTGGTGGCAGCACGCCCAAGGCGCTCGCGGAGTACGGGATCGACCAGGACCGCTACAGCTCGGACGCGGAAATGTTCGACCTGGTCCACGCCATGCGCACCCGCATAGTGACCAGCCCGGCCTTCGACGGATCACGCGTCCTCGCCGCGATCCTGTTCGAGCAGACCATGGAACGAGACGTGCACGGCGTGCCGACGGCCCAGTATCTCTGGGCGGACAAGAACGTCGTGCCGTTCCTGAAGGTCGATCTGGGCCTGGCCCCGGAGCAGGACGGCGTGCAGCTCATGAAGCCCATCGACACTCTCGATGACCTGCTTGAGGGCGCGAACCGGCACCGGATCTTCGGCACCAAGATGCGTTCCGTGATCAAGGACGCCAGCGAGGCAGGGATCTCGGCCATCGTCGAGCAGCAGTTCAGCTACGCCAGCCGGATCCGGGCCGCAGGTCTCGTCCCCATCCTCGAGCCTGAGGTGAGCATCTCCAGCCCGCACAAGCAGCAAGCCGAGACCCTGCTGCGGGACGCCTTGCACAAGCAGGTCGAGGCGCTGCCCCAGGACGCGATCATCATGCTCAAGCTCACCATTCCGACCCAGCCGGGTCTCTACGGCGAACTGGCGGCCGACCCGCGGGTTCTCCGGGTCCTGGCCCTGTCGGGCGGCTACAGCCGCGACGAAGCCTGCGCCCTGCTCCGGCGGGACACCACCCTCATCGCCAGTTTCTCCCGCGCCCTGCTGGAAGGGCTCACCGAGAGCCAGACCGACGAGCAGTTCAACGCGCAGCTCGAGTCCTCGATCGCCCAGATCTACCAGGCGTCGGTGGACAAGCAAGCCTCCAGTTCCTGAAGTCTGCGGCCTGCCGGGACGGGGGTGGCGAGCCCGGTGACGTCGGGCTAGTCGGTCTGGTCGTCTACTTCAGCGCTGGGGGCGTTCTCCTTCACGGAGTGGATTCCGTTCAGCGCGGACTGCTTGCTCTCGTACGTTTCGCTGGTCGCGATGACTTGCCCATTGCCAGCCAGAAGGTTGAAATGGAACTTGCCGCTCGAGCCCTTCTTGAGCACAAACTTGCCAGCCATGCTTGCCTCCTTGCCCACCGGTCCCTGACGTTTCCCTTGGTCTGCCGCGAGATGCCCGCCCCTGTCGCTCCCAAACGCCCTAGGTCAGGCGCAGGCTCTCGTTGATCTGCTCGATGGTGCGGTGCGCCCCGTGCTCATGAAAGGACTCCAGGGCCAGCAGGTAGGCGCTGGCGAACGCGGACTCCCCGGCGATGTCACCGAACAGCTGCTCGTTGCGCACGAACGCCAGCGGGTCCTCAGCCTGCCGCCGCGCGCTGGCCATCCGCTCGTCCCGCAACCCGTCCACCACGTCGATCGGCTGGCCAGACTCGTCCGTTCCCTCGGCGTAGCGGGCCCAGCTGGCCACGACCGCAGCCGACCGGGTGACTTCGCCCCCGCTGGCCAGGTTCTGCTGGATCACGGGCACCAGCCACTGGGGAATCCGGTCCGAGCCGAAGGCCGCCAGGCGGGCGAGCGTGTCACGGATGGCCGGATTGGCGAAACGCTGCAGCAGCGTGTGGATGTACTGGTCGAGGTTGGTGCCGGGGACGGCGGGCAGCGTCGGCGTGCCCTCCTGCTGCATGTAGCCCCGCAGGAACTCGACGAAGACCGGGTCAGCCGCGACCTCGTGCGCGTACCGGTAGCCCGCCAGGTACCCGGCGTAGGCCATCGCCTGGTGGCTGGCGTTCAGCAGGCGCAGCTTCATCAGCTCATAGGGCACCACGTCGTGGACCAGTTGCACGCCGGCCCGCTCCCAGGGTGGCCGGCCGGTCGGGAACACGTCCTGCAGCACCCACTGGGTGAAGGGCTCGCACACGACCGGCACGGCGTCGCGGACCCCGAACGCCTCGCGCAACTGCTCGATGTCCTGGCTCAGTCGTCGCGGGCGTAATCCGGTCGACCATCGAGTTGGGGAACGCCACCTCGGTGCGCACCCAGGCGCCCAGGTCCGGATCCCTGAGGTCGGCGAAGGCCGAGAACGTCGCGCGGGCGATGTCTCCGTTGCCCGGGATGTTGTCGCACGACATCACCGTGAACGGCGGCACGCCGAGGTCGCGGCGGCGGCGCAGGGCCTCGACCACGAAGCCGAACACGGTGCCCGGCGCGGAGCCCGCGGCCAGGTCCGCCGCCACCGCCGGGTCGTCCGCGTCGAACTCGCCCGTGGCCTGGTTGAAGTTGTAGCCGCCCTCGGTGATGGTCAGCGAGACGATCCTCGTCTGCGGGCTGGCCAGCGCAGTCCAGCACCTCGGCTGGCTCGTCCGGGGCGAACAGGTACCGGACTATGGACCCGATCACGCGCGGCTCGAGGGCGCCGTCCGGCTTCTTGACCACCAGCGTGTAGAGCTCGTCCTGAGCGGCGAGCGCCTGCCCCTTGGGCCGGTCGCCCGGCATGAGGTCCACGCCGCAGATTCCCCAGCCGAGCGCTTCGTCCCGGGTCTCCGGCTGGCTCAGCAGGTGGTCGAGGTACATCGCCTGATGGGCCCGGTGGAACCCGCCGACGCCGATATGGACGATGCCGACCTGGATCTGATCACGGTCGTACCCGGGCGCCGGTCATCCGCCCGCCCACCGCCTGACGGCCTTCCGGGGTCGACAGGTCCAGTTCGTCGTCCGGCGAGAAGCGTGGCTGCGTCATGGTCATCCCTTGAGTCCTGGCCTCGGCGGTATGTACTCACGCAGATCATCAGTAGACATCACCAGGCACCGCAGCCATGACACCGCTGTGCCCGCGGCGACAAGGTTGTATCTCAGCGGCTGGGCCCGGCTCTGTATCGGATGAATGAGTACCGGATTGCTCGGGTCCTGTCGGGGGGTGAGCCCAGTGCTGACGCTTATTTTCTGCCCGGAATGCGATGTGCCTGCCGAGGTCACGGATCGCTTTTCGCTGCCGAGCACGGAAGGTCCGGTTGATCATGTGGCGCTGGCTTGCGCCGCCGGTCACCACTTCCGGATGCCGTCGGACATGCTGCCGGCGGAGGCGCAGGAACAGCTGCGGGCGCCCGCGCATGCGATGGCCGGGCCGTCCCCGGCCTCGCCATGGTGGGGTGGAGCACGCCCGGAATCCATGACCACAGCGGCCGTGGCGGCGGAGCCGCCCGCCACCGCCGTCTATGCGCTCGGCCGCGATCCGGCGGAAGCGCGCGGCTGCAGCGCCAGTCCGGCGAGCTACGCTCCGCCAGCGCCGCGCTGCTCGACCGGGCCGGCGTCCGGCCCGGCCAGGCCGCGATCGATCTCGGCTGCGGGCCGAGTGGGATCATCGAGCTGCTCGCGGATCGGGTTTCACCGGGCGGGCGCGTCGTGGGCCTGGAGGCTGACCCGGCCCACGTCGCCATGGCCCGGGAACTCGCCCGTCAGCGCGGGCTGGGCCACGTCGAGATCGTGGCGGCAGACGCCCGGCGCACCGGGCTGCCGTCAGGCTCGTTCGACCTGGTGCACGCGCGCACCCTGCTGGTCACCGTTCCCCAGCCGGCGGCGGTGGTCGCCGAGATGGTCCGGCTGGCCCGCCCGGGTGGATGGGTCGCTGGCCTGGAGGCCGACGCCGAGTACTCGTTGTGCTACCCCGCTCATCCGGCCTGGGACCGGCTGTGCGAAATCTTCCACGCCTCTTTCAGCCGCAACGGCGCCGATCTGCTCATCGGCCGCCGCCTGACCGAGCTGTACCGCGAGGCGGGACTGGAGGATATCGGGGTGGAGGCACGGGCGGGCGTCTACCGGGCCACGGATTCCCGCCGCACGGTCCGGGCTGACCTGGTGCGCAGCATGCGCCCGATGATCGCTGAGCCTGGGGCCGGCAGATGACCGGGAGCTCGACGAGCTGGACCGGACGGTCCGCGAGCATCTCGATGACGCGCGCACCTGGTGATGCCGGCCTGTCCTTCCTGGCCTGGGCCGAAGCCGCATGCCCGGCCGCGGCCTGAGGTGCCGCAGCGTGCTGAGCTACGACCTCGGGTCCCGGCGGAGCGGATGATCGGCTGGGACTTCGACCAGGACGATCTGGACGCCGTCGGGGTCCTCGATCCACATCTCAGCCAGCCCCCAGGGCTCGGTCACCGGCTCCCGCACCACCCGGGCGCCGGCCGCGGCCAGGCGCTGATGTTCGGCGTTGATATCCCGCACCTGGAGCCAGAGCCGCACGGAGTTACCGGCGGCGCCGGCCGAGTGCCCGGAGACTTCGAGGAACCCCGGGCCGAGAAAGAAGACCACCCCGGGATCGGCGGGCGAACCGAACTCCCGGTAGACCGCCAGGCCCAGCACGTCCCGGTAGAACTGCTGGCTGCGGCCCAGGTCGGCAGGTCGCAGCAGGATCCGGCTGCTCAGTACCTCCATGCTGCCATCCTGGCAGCCGCTGCCGTGGTCAGCCGAACCGCACTGGTGTCGAGTCCTGGGGCCGGGCTCCGACTGTTCAGTGAACGGGCCTTCCGGGCCCCGGCACACGAACAGGAGCTACCACCATGAGCGCCGCGACTGCCAGCACCGCCACCCGTCCCACCCCAGCCACCCGGGCCGCCTCCCGGCTGGCCAAGCTTCCGGTCTCCGTGGCCGGCGCCATCGCCGCGCTGGCGGGCGCGGCCGTGCTCTACGCCTACGGAACCGTGGCCCGGGCCCTGGACGTCCCCATGCGCGCCGGTGAGATCGGCGCCCGCCACGCCCAGGCCATCACGCCAGCCAGCTTCGCCGCCGGCGTCGTGTTCTGCACCGTGGCCGGGACGATCCTGGCCATGGTCGTGGCCCGCCGCGCCGCGCATCCGGCGCGGGCCTTCCTGCGCACCTCGCTGGTCCTGGTCGCGATCTCGCTGGTGTTCCCGCTGGCCGCCAGCCACACCACCACGGCGACCAGGCTCACCCTGGCGCTGGGCCACCTGATCGCCGCGGCCGTCGTCATCCCGATCCTCACCCGCCGCCTCGCCTACCCGGCCGGCCGCCCCAGGCCGTTCAGGCGCGGCTGACCGCCGCCCACGCGGCTGGCCCTGATCTCGACGGGGCCCGCAGGCAGCAGATGACGGCACTGTTCGCGAAGCGCGGCGCGGTGATCCGGGGTCAGGGACGCCACATAGGCGCCGGCCGGGCCTACCCCGAGGGTGAACGGCTCCCACCAGTCCTCGAAGCTGTCGTAGCCAGCCGGCACGGTCAGCGTGGTGACCTGTGTCCCGTTCAGCCCGGCCTGCGCGAAGAGCGTGGCCAGGTGGCCTTCGCGGACACCGGGCAGGTCTGACTCGTCGTCCGCGGCCGGATCCAGCTGCCGCGCCGCCTGCCAGAACACGCCCAGCGGCCCGCGGCCTTCCGCGTGATTCCATACGCACGCCGAGACAACCCCGCCGGGCCTGGTCACCCGGCCCATCTCCCGCAAGCCCGCCACTGGGTCGGTCATGAAATGAACGACCAGCTGGGCCAGCGCGGCGTCGAACGCGCCATCGGGGAACGGCAGCCGCTCAGCCGTTGACCTCCGGACGTCCACACCAGGCAACCGTTCCCGCACCGCGGCGGCAAAAGACGCTGACGGCTCGACCGCACTCACCGCGTCCGTGCCGGTCCGGCTGACCAGCTCAGCGGTCAGCGCGCCAGGCCCGCAGCCCACGTCAAGCACCCGCTGGCCACGGCCGATCCCGGCCAGATCAGCGAACTGCACGGCGAGTGGCTCGGAGTACCGCCCCATGAACCGCAGGTAGGCGTCCGCGCTGACGTCGAAGCTCACCCGGCCAAGCTACCGGTCTCTCCCGGGCCAGGGCCTTAGTCGCCGTCGAGGGAACGCCGTTGCGGGGCGGTGTGAGCGAAGCTCGTCGCGGTGAACGGCTCGGGGTTCAGGTGCCGGGCGTGGATGACCTTGAGCAGCCTGGCCAGCTGGCTGCCCAGGCCGGGGACCCAGTGCAGGAGCACGATCTCGCCAGGCTCCAGGCCGCGGCCGTCCCAGGTGTGGATGCCGTCGCTATCCACGACCACGCTCCAGCCCACCAACTTCTTCAGCCCGCCCCGGTACGCCGCCGCCTGCACCGTGGGGTCGAAGGCCCCGTACGGCGGCCGCCCCAGGAAGGGGACCTGGCCGAGCAGGTGCCCCAGGGCCCGCCGCGCCTGCCCCCACTGGGTCGTGGCCTGGCCCAGGGTCAGTTTGGTGAGGTTGGGATGAGACACCGTGTGATCGCCTACCGTGCCGCCCGCGCTGACAAAGGCCCGCCAGTACGGCAGGTCCCGCTGGGCGGCTTGCTCGATGAGGAAGGCCGTCACCGGCAGGTGAGTCTGGCGCATGATGGCCAGGACCCGCGGGCTCGGGGTCCAGCCGTCGTCCACGGTGATGTAGATGGCGCGGTGGGCCGGACTGGCGAAAGAGTAGAGCGGAGTTTGCGGCAGGCCGTGCGTGGCCAGGCGTACGGCGGTTTGCTCGCCGTCCCGGCCGGTCAACGTCAGCGTGGTCCGGCAGGCAGCGGCGCCGTTCGCCACGTCCACCTCCCGCGACGCCGGAAAGCTGACCACGTCCTGGCCGCACAGCGGCTTGTGCGGCGCGCGGCGGAGCGGACCAGACAGCCAGACCCGGACCCCGGCCGGGTCACGGCGGGACGCGGTGACCCGCAGCGGCCGCGGGGCGGCGACGGTGAGGGTCTGGCTGAACGGCGCCGGGCCCGCCACCTGGACCATCAGCTGGGTCTGCCTGCCTGCCGGCACGGGGACCCCGACCGGCGCGCCGCCTGGAGACTGGGTCCACTGCTTCGCGTTTCCCGGCCTCGGACACCGTGAGATGGCTGCGGGCCAGGATCTGGCGGCTGGACGGCCCGCCGCCGGGCCTCAGCCGGATGGTCACGGTGTTCGAGGCCGGATCCAGGGCCCACGCCACCGCGGGACGGGCCGTGGTCTGGCCCACGGCCCGCTGCCCCATCCAGGCCACGATCAGGCCCGCTGCGACCAGCACTCCGGTCATGGCAAAAACGGTGACGCGGGGTGGCAGCGCCGGTCCGGGTCTCGCCGGGCGGACGGGACGGGCACGCCCCGCCGGTCCGGTCATCCCAGGACTCCGCCAGCGGGATACGAATCCTTAGTTCCGCGCCGGGCGCAGACACGAGCATTCCGGCTCATGGCGCCCAGATTTGCACATTCGGGCGGGAAAGCTATCCCGCCACGCCGCCCGTGGCCTGGCTGCTGGGCGGCTTTCCTGCGTGCCGCGGCCGGCCAGGTGCTAGGGGAGCGTCACGACGAGGTTCAGGACCCGGGTGAACTGGGTCGCGCTGAAGTTGTCGTCGCTGATCATGCTTACCCGCACCCAGGCCTGACGTCACGTTTCCGCCCGGCCAGGTGTCAGCACTGTGACCCGCGAAAACACAGGCGAAGGCGGGGAACGAAGGAGTCAGGTCATGCGCGTCATGCTCGTCGGAGCCAGCGGTGCGATCGGCGCCCGGCTCGTCCCCCAGCTGGCCGATCGGGGACACGAAGTGGTCGGCACGTTCGCCTCGCCCGGGCATGCCGGGCGGGTCCGGGCGCTCGGCGCCCAGCCGGTCCTGCTCGACCTGCTCGACCCGGGCGCGGTCCGCCAGGCCGTCCTCGACGTCCCGGCCCGGGGCGATCGTCCACCAGGCGACGGCGCTGGCCGGCGGGGGCTTCTCCAGGAAGCTCGACCGGACCTTCGCCCAGACCAACCGGCTCCGGACCGAGGGGACCGACGCCCTGCTGGCCGCGGCGCGCGAGGCGGGCGTGCCCCGCTTCGTCGCCCAGAGCTTCGCCCCGTACCGCTACGCCCGGGAGGGGGGACTGGTCAAGACCGAAGACGACCCGCTCGACCCCGCCCCGCCCGCGGGGGCGAAGGAGACGAACGCGGCCATGGCCTACCTCGACCGGGTGGTCACCGAGGCGGGCGGGATCGCGCTTCGCTACGGCGGCTTCTACGGCGACCCCGGCGACCAGCTGGCCAGGGCGGTCCGCAGACGGCAGTTCCCGATCATCGGCCCTGGCGAGGGCGTCACCTCCTGGATCCACCTCGACGACGCCGCCGCCGCGACCGTGCTCGCCCTCGAACACGACGGGCCCGCCCTCTACAACGTCGTCGACGACGAGCCCGCCCCCGCGCGTGAGTGGCTGCCGGTGCTGGCGGCCGCGCTCGGCGCGAAACCACCCCGTCACCTCCCCGCCTGGGTGGCCCGGCTCATCGTCGGCGAGGACGCGGTGCTGGCCGCCAGCCAGTCGCGCGGCGCCTCGAACGCCCGGGCCCGGCGGGAACTGGGCTGGACGCCCCGCTACCCCAGCTGGCGGCAGGGCTTCGCCGCTTCGCTCGGGCCGGCCAGGCCCCTCACCGCCGCGGCCTGACCAGCACAGTTCACCCCCGTCGTTTCAGATAACGAAAACCACCCGGCGCTCACGACGGGAGACCAGGCGGCGACGAGTGAGCCGCCGCGATGATCGACTGGGCGTGGTTGAACACGTTGCGCGGATCCCAGCGGGCCTTGACCGCCTGCAGGGCCGGGTAGCCGTCCTTGTAGTAGAGAGCCGGCCAGCTGGCGGGCAGGTTGACGTCGGGATAGTTGATGAAGCAGCCGTCGGTGACCCCGTTGGACGCGGGGACACCGCCGCTGGCCGCGTACACGCTGTCGTAGAAACCGTTGATCCAGCCCAGGTTGACCTCGTCGTCCTCGGGTGAGGTCCAGTAGGTCTGGTACTGCAGCTTCATGATCGAGGAGCGTTGCGCGACCGCCGTGGCGTCCGGCGCCAGCGCGTTGACCTGGCCCCCGTAGGAGTCGACCTGCAGCAGGGCCTGCGGGTTGGAGTAAGACGCGTCGGTCAGCGCGCCGTAGATGGCCTGGATCTGGTCGTCGGGGAACCCGGTGATCATGTACGCCGACTTGTATTTGCCCCGCCGGTTCGGCCCGGACGCGTTGGAGGTCTGCGTGGCCTGGAGCCAGGGGAGCGTCTCCACGGTGGTCGACCCGCCCGGTACGCCGGCGCTGACCTGAGCCAGGAAGGACGGCAGCAGGCCGAATGCGGGCCCGGCGGCCTGGGTGGTCATGGTGATATGGCCGGCCGACCGGTGAAACAGCTTGAGCAGCGAGAACAGGCCCGTGAACGGGCTGGACGGAGAGCTGTTGGCGGCCAGGAAGCGCCCGTAGTTGCCCAGCAGCGTGGCGAAGTCCGGCTCGGTCAGGCCGGACCACGGCCAGGTCGTGGTGGCCAGCCGCACCTGGACGGGCGGGTTCGGCAGCCCGGTGAAGTAGTACGCGGTGACGATGCCGAAGTTGCCCCCGCCGCCGCCGGTGTGCGCCCACAGCAGCCGGCTGGTCCGCGGATCGCCTTTCCTGGCCCGCACCAGCCGGGCCCGGCCATGCCGGTCGACACAGACCACGTCCACGCCGGCCAGGTAGTCCACGGTCAGGCCGTGCAGCCTCGACAAGAGCCCGTATCCGCCGCCCACGATGTGGCCGCCCACCCCGACCGAGTAGCAGGAGCCGCCCGGCAGGGTGAGGTTGTAGTCCTTGAACAGGGTCTCGTACACGTTCCACAGGGTGGCGCCACCCGCGACGCACACCACGCCGGACCGGTCCTGGGAGACGCCCTGCATCCCGCTCAGGTCGACGATGACGCCGCCGTAGTTCCCGGACGAGAAGTTCTCGTAGCAGTGGCCGCCGCCGCGCACCGTGATACGCAGGCCCGCGTCGTGCGCCCGCTGGACGGCCGCCACGGTCTGGCGGGCGTTCCTGACCACCTGGATGTAGGCCGGGGAGCCGACCCAGCGCCGGTTGAAGCCCATCCGCAAGGTGGCGTACCGGGGGTCTGACGGGTAGATCGGCGGCAGGCCGTGGAACGCGGGTGGGAGGGTCTCGGTGGTACCCGGAGGGTCGCGTGGTCCCGGAGGCCGAGCGTGCCCGCGCCGGCCAGCAGGCCGCCGCCGACCGAGAGGAACCCCCGTCGCCCGAGGGTCTGAGCCGCTGGATTTGACTCCGGCAATTTCACCGGTCAACTATTGCCGCGGCCAGTGTTCACGGCGGTCACCGGTGAAATCGGGCCAGCCTGGCCAGGGTAGCGAAATAGCGCGTTACTTTCCCGGTGACCGGGCCATGGTTAGAATCTCCCCGTGATCACCGGCATACACGCCATCGTGTTCTCGCCCCAGGCTGAGCAGGTGCGTGCGTTCTTCAGGGACGTGCTCGGCCTGTCGTCGGTTGACGCGGGCGGCGGCTGGCCGATTTTCGCGCTGCCCCCCGCTGAGCTGGCTGTCCATCCGGCCGACGGTAATACCCGCCATGAGCTTTACCTGATGTGCGATGACATTAACGCCACGCTCGCCGAATTGCGGGGCAAAGGGGTGGACGTGGCGAAGGACGTCACCGACCAGGGCTGGGGGCTGCTGGCTGCGATCCGGCTGCCGGATGGCTCGGAACTTCCGGTCTACCAGCCCCGGCACCCGTCTCCCCTGGCGCCCTGACCCGGTGCGCTCCGCGGCCTGGCATGACAGTGCCCCGGCCGCGGGGGTCGGCCGGGGCACTGCCGGGGGAAGAGGCCATTCACTGAAGTAAGCGACGGCGGCCCCGGATCCGTTACGGGTCAGGCGGCGAGCCGGAACGAGGAGCCGCTGCTGCCCGCGACCCAGGCGCCGGGCAGGGCCGCCGCGAGAGCATGCTGGGCGCGCCAGCCGGTGCAGTGCCCGGGCACCAGCAGGTCCGGGTTCATCTCGGTGAGCGCGTTGACGGTAGGCCCGATGATCGGCTCGAACGCGGGGCCGCTGAGGTGCAGGCCGCCGACCAGCCCGGACAGGCCCGGCACGCCGGTGAGCCGCTGCGCGTGCCGGACGATGTTGATCGCGCCGGCGTGCCCGCAGCCAGTGAGCACCACGAGGCCGCGCCCGCGGACCTGCACCACGAGGGCCTGATCGTCGATGACCAGGGGGTCGTGCTGCCAGGTCGAGCCGGTCCACCGCTGGTGCGGCGGGGGCATGCCGTGCTCGAACTCGGTGGTCCGGTCAACCTCTCCGGTGATCAGCACGCACCCGTCGGCGAGCAGCGAAGGCTCGCGGCGCTCGATCACCGCGAAGCCCTCGCCTTCGAGGGCCCGCTTGCTCAGGGTAGGCAGCTCGTCGGGCTCACGGCCGGGCACCGCCAGCCGCCGCCGGGTCCAGATCATCGGGTGCACCACCATGGGCAGCGACCGGGTCCCCCGCTTTCCGGCCAGCCCGGCCAGGCCGCCGGCGTGGTCGAAGTGGCCGTGGCTGAGGACGACCGCCTGGATCTGGGACAGGTCGGTGCCGAGCCGGCTGGCGTTGGTGACCATCGCGTCCGGGGACAGCCCGGTGTCGAACAGCAGGGTGGTGGTGCTGGCGCCCCGGCGGACGCTGACCAGCGCGGAGAAGCCGTGCTCGGCCATCATCCCGGTCGTCGTCGACCCGGTCTCGAACTGCGGGGCCTGCGTCCGGCCGGCGGTGAGGGGGGCCCGGGTGGTGCGTTCGTCGCCGGTCAGCAGGCCGTCGAACACGTTGTCAACCAGCGTGGTGATCACGATCTCGTCGACCGGCTCCAGCGCGATCGGGTCGGCCGCGGATCCGGGCGCGGGACGCGGGACGGCCACCGCGACCTGCCGTGGGTCCGCTGGTGAGTCACACATCAGGAGTCCTCCCGGTCTGACGGCCGCGGCCCTGGGTGCTCATGCGGGCGTCGCCGTGGCGGCGGCGGGCATGGGCGCGGCCGGGACCACCGTCGTGACGAGGCCGGTGTTCACGTCGTAGACGTGCCCGGAGACCGTGATCGTGGCCGGCAGGATGGTGCTGGACCGGAGCAACTCGACGTCCAGGCGGACGGTCTGCTCAGGATGGACGACGGCTTCCGCGGCGAGGGCCGCGTCGTCACCCCCGATCAGGCCGGCGAACCCGCGGCGGAAGTCCGGGTCGGCCAGGAAGTGCGTACCGCAGTCGGTGTGATGGATCACGGCGACCTCGAACCCGGCCCCGGCGGGATTTACCCTCGCGGAGAGGTAGCCGATGTAGGCCAGGTCGGTGAGCACGTCGGGGGAGACGCGCCCGCCGACGTTGCGGACCACTATCGCGTCGCCCAGCCCGAGCTCGAGGAAGGCCGACGGGTCGGTGCGGGGGTCCAGGCAGGTGATCACGTAGACCGGGTGCTTGGCGACGATGGCTGGCCCCCTCGCGGGCGTTCGTGGTCGCGAAGTGCCTGTTGCGCTCGAGCAGCGGATCGAAATGAGCCATGGTCAGATCCTCCCGGGTTATCCCGTGAGCCGCCGGCCGCATCGCCGGCTTATCGGTGTGTTCCCAGTGTCGGCAGCTGCGGTGCCGCTCGAATCCACTGCTCCGCGTAGTCCCCGGCAGATCCCCGCGGGGCTCAGGACTTGCCGAGAGACACGCGGGCCAGGTCGCGGCGCGACGTCACGTCGAGCTTCCGGAACACCTTGCGGAGGTGGTAGTCGACGGTACTGGGACTGATGAACAGTTTCGAGGCGATCTCCGGGTTGGTCGCGCCGCGGGACGCCAGCGCCGCGATCTGGGTCTCCTGCGGAGTGAGGTCGTTGCGCGTCTCCGGGCTCCGCTTGCGGGCGTTCTCCCCGGTGGCCACCAGCTCGGTCCGGGCGCGCTCGGCGAACCCGGCCGCCCCCATGTCCTCGAACTGGGTGCGGGCGGTGCGCAGGTGCTCCCGGGCCTCGGCGCGGCGCTTGCGCCGCCGCAGCCACTCGCCGTAGAGGAGATGGGTCCGGGCCAGGTGGGTGCCGCTCGGGCTGAGGGCCAGGTAACCGAGCGCGTCGGTATAGAACGCCTCGGCGTCCTGATCGCCGGCCAGCAGAGCGCGCGAGCGGGCCAGCAGGCCGAGGGTCATCGGCGGCCCGTCCGCCGGTGTCCGGCTCGCCATCCGGGCGAGCGCGTCCCGGGCGGCGGCGGCGTCGCCGCCGCGGACCGCGGCCTCGACGAAGTCAGCCCCCGCGAAGGCGCTCACCAGCAGGTTGTCCTCGAACGCGCCCGGCGCGGCCGCCATCGCCTCCTGGTACTGGCCGAGGCTGAGTTCCAGCACGCAGCGGGCGTAGTCGACCC
Organism: uncultured Actinomycetes bacterium; assembly: GCA_963781085.1. Lineage (GTDB taxonomy): Bacteria > Actinomycetota > Actinomycetes > Streptosporangiales > Streptosporangiaceae > RYN-230. The sequence goes on along the minus strand of CAWAES010000030.1, from coordinate 126,465 downwards.
AGGCCAGCTTCCAGCCCTGGCCCTGGGTCCGGGCCGCGTCGGCCACCGCGCCGGCCCGGCCCGGGTTTCGCGTTCGCGCCCGCGCCACGCCATCACGATGAGGTTCCCGAGGTGGCAGTCGGAGCCCCGGGCGGCCTCGATCGCTTCCCGCTCGGTGAAACGCGCCTGGGCCTCGTCGAGTGAGCCGGCGAACAAGTCGGACGTGCCGGAGTAGACGAGGGCCACGGCCAGGGCGCTCACGGCGCCCTGCCGGCGGGACTGGCGCTCCATGCGGCTGGCCAGCGCGCGCAAGGCGACGTCGTCACCGACGATCGCTGCGGCGCGGCAGCCGGCTTCGAGCCAGGCCAGCATCTCCGCCGACTCGGACCGATCGCGCTGGAGCGCGGAAACCGCCGTGCGCACCAGGGGAGCGGCCGCCCGGTGGCCGTCGAGAGTCAGGGTCGCGTGGGCGTCGAGGAGCAGGTCGCCCAGGCCCGGGACCGCTCCCGCCGGGAGGGCCGCGCCGCGGGCGGCCACAGCGATGTCCACGTCCGTCGCGTCGTCGAGCGCGAGCGGGCCGGAGATGGCGGCCGACGAGAGCGCGTCCAGCAGGGCGCTCCGGGCCAGGCGCACGTCGAGCGGAGCGAGTTGGGCGGCCGCCTCCAGCAGGACGGCGGCTGCTTCGGCGGGCTGGCTCAGGGCGTGGTAGATCTCCCCTTGCGCCCGTTTGGCCAGGCCCTCGTGGCGCGGGTCACCAGGACGGTCGCGTGATTTGTCCAGCAGGACCTGGGCTTGTCCCGGGTCGCCGGCGGTGCTCTCGGCGCGGGCGGCGGCCAGCAGCCTGCGGGCCTGGGTCTGCGGGTCAGGGCTGAGCACGGCCGCGCGGGTCAGGAACGCGGCGCTCGCCGCCCAGCCGCCCCGGATCATGGCCCGGTGCGCGGCGCGCTCGAGGCCCGCCGCGACGCCCTCGTCGGGCTCGGCGGCGGCTTCGGAGAGGTGCCAGGCCCGCCGGTCTGGATCCTGGCCCGGATCGGTGGCGGCGGCCAGGGCCTTGTGGATCCGCCGGCGCTCGATCGGGGCGGCGCTGTGGTAGATCGCGGAACGGACCAGGGGGTGCCGGAACCGGACCACGGAGCCGAGGACCACCAGGTCCCCGGCCTGGGCCGGGGCGGCCGAGTCGGGCGTGAAACCGAGGTCACGGCCGGCCCGCCACAGCAGGGCGGGGTCTCCGGTCGGTTCGGCGGCCGCGGTCAGCAGCAGTGTCTGGGTAGCGGCCGGGAGATCGCGCGTCTGCCGCAGGAACCCGGCCTCGAGCTGGGGGCCGAGCGGCAAGAGTTCGGGCAGCGGCTCCCCGCCGGTGAGCTGGGCGGGCGTGAGCTCCTGGCCGACCTCGATGAGCGCCAGCGGGTTGCCCCGGGTCTGGGCCACGATCCGGGTGCCGACCTCGTCGTCGAGGTCACCGATCCCGGCGCAGAGCAGCTCGCGGGCGGCCGGCGCAGGCAGCCCCGGCAGATGGATATCGGGAAGGTCAGCGAACCCGGCCGGCCGGTCCGAGGGCTCGCGGACGGCGAACAGGATCGCGATGGCGTCGGCGTGCAGGCGGCGGGCCACGAACGCCAGCACGGCCGCGGACTCGCGGTCAAGCCATTGGGCGTCGTCGACGACGCACAGCAGACCTCGCTGGCTGGCCATGTGACCCAGCAAGGTCAAGGTCGCCAGGGCGACCAGGAAACGCTCGGGTGGCCCCCGGTCGCGGAGCCCGAACGCTGAGTTCAGGGCGTCGCGCTGGGGAGGCGGGAGGGCGGCGACGTCGCCGAGGTAGGGCAGCAGCAGCTGATGCAGCCCGGCGAAGCCCAGCTCCATCTCCGACTCGACCGCCTCGACCCGGGCGACCTCCAGGTCCGCCGCGGCGCTGACCGCGTAGTCCAGCAGAGCGGTCTTACCGATCCCGGGTTCCCCGCGCAGTACCAGGACGCCGCTCAGGCCCTGGCGGGCGGCCGCAAGGACGCGATCCACCCGGTCGCGCTCATTGGCGCGACCCAGCAGCGTCATGAACCTCACCTTACGCGCAGTTAGTGACGGCAGCCTGTCCCGGTTGTCACGGCAGCCGGTCGCGGCACGCGTCGCCCGCGTACGGCGCCCGGGTCACTACGCGGTTCGCGGGATTCGATGCCGGCCGGATGATGCCACGGTGGAGTAACGGACCTTGGAGAACGCCGTAGGCGGGGCATCAGCAGACAGGACCAGGTCATGAGAGCAACCCGCACGCACGTCATCTTCATTCACGGCATGTGGCTGCACGCCTCCAGCTGGGGCCCCTGGCTCGAGCATTTCCGCGCGGCCGGCGTACGAGCCGATCGCCCCCGGCTGGCCCGGGGAGCCGGACACCGTGGCGGAGGCCCGGGAGCATCCCGAGCTCGTGGCCGACAAGACCATCGACGACGCGATCGCCCACTACACGAAGATCATCGACTCCCTCGACGCGGGCCCGATCCTTATCGGGCACTCCTTCGGGGGCCTGCTCACCGAGAAGCTGCTCGGCCAGGGGATCGGCGTCGCCGGTGTCGCCATCGATCCCGCGCAGATCAAGGGGGTGCTGCCGCTTCCGCTCGCCCAGCTCCGCGCGGCCCTGCCCGCCCTGCGCAATCCAGCCAACCTGCACAAGTCCGTGTCCCTGACGGAAAAGGAATTCAAGTTCGGGTTCGGTAACGCCCTCACCGAGGAAGAGTCCGCTGAGCTGTACGCGAACTGGGCGATCCCGTCACCGGCCCGGCCGGTGTTCGAGGCCGCGGCGGCCAACTTCTCGCTCCACTCACAGGCGGCCGTCAACACCGGCAACGAGACCCGCGGCCCGCTGCTGCTCACCTCCGGGACAGCAGACCACACGGTCCCGGACGTCACCACCCGCTCCACGTTCAAGCAGTACCGGCACTCGGCGGCCGTCACCGAACTCAAGCAGTTCGAGAACCGCGGCCACTCCCTCGCGATCGACAGCGGCTGGAAAGACGTCGCGGACGCCACCCTCGAATGGCTCAAGGCCCAGGGACTCTGACGGCCGGGGACCGGCCGGGCCAGGCCGCTGACCTGGCACCGCCAGCAAAACCTGATCACGCCCTCGCTGCCCGGCCTCCGGGCAGCGGTACACCGCTCTGAAAGGAATCATCATCTTGAGTACCAAACCGAACATCGTCCTGGTCCATGGCGCGTGGGCCGACGGCTCCTGCTGGAGCGCCGTCATCGAGCGGCTGCAGGCCGACGGCTACCACGTCACCGCGCCGCAGTTCCCGGAGAGCTCGCTCGCCGCCGACGTGGCCCGGCTGCGCCAGGTGCTGGACCGCCAGGACGGCCCGACCGTCGTGGCCGGCCACTCCTACGGCGGGCAGATCATGACCGCTCTGGGCACCGACGCGCCGAACGCCGTCGCCCTCGTCTACATCGCGGCCTTCGGGCTTGACCAGGGCGAGACGATCGGCGGGCTGCTGGCCCAGGGAGCCGCCGACCCCGGCGCTCGCGCACCTGGACATCGACAAGCAGGGCTTCGCCTGGATTCCCGAGGACGACTTCGTGAACCACTTCGCGGCGGACGTGGACCCGGTCAAGGCCCGGGTCATGTTCGCCGTGCAGCAAGCGCTGGCCGCCAGCACCCTGGAAGACGTGATGGGCGTCCCGGCCTGGAAGTCGCTGCCGACCTGGTTCCTCGTCGCCGATGGCGACCAGGCCATCCCGCCCGACGCCGAGCGCCAGTTCGCCGCCCGGATGGGGGCCACCACCGTCGAGGTGGCGACCAACCACGTCGCGATGGTCTCCCACCCCGACGACGTGGTCCAGCTCATCGAGGCGGCCGCCCAGGCGGTCCAGACGGGAGCCTAGCCAGGGCGGGGATCCCCAGCTGGGCGGTGAGAGTCGCGTGATCCCACAAGATCCGCTGCGACCGGATCCGCCCACGCTCGAAGCCCACGATCGCGACGGCGAGCACCTCGGCTCGCCGCCGCGTCGGGGCGACCCCCGGCAGCAGCCAGGGCAGCTCCTGGTCGTGGGTGAACGACACCGTCGTCTCGTCGACCAGGTGGAAGCGGTCCACGGTCCGGGACATCCGGGTGAGGACCAGGTCGGCGGGCACGTGGGGGAGGAACGCCTCTGCGTAGAACTGCTCAAAGGCCGGGCGCCCGGCGGCACCGGTCATGGCCGGGAGATGCCAGACCGACGGCTCCGCCGCCAGTTGCGCGAGCGACGCCGCCAGGTCGTGGCGGACCAGCGCCGCTTCCCGGTGCTCGTCCCACACCCGCTCCAGGTCCCGCATGAACTGCGCGATCGCAGTGGTCACCTGCCCCCTTCCGTCAGGGGCCCGCGTCGCGCCTGCTGCGGGCGATCTCTCTGTCTGTCGCCGACTGTTCCTGGCTCGCGCGCTGAGCCTGGCGCCGCAGCAGGGCCTCGCAGCGGTCCATGGCGGCGGCGCTCCTGGCGATGAGCTGGCGGGACCGGGTGATCGCTTCCTGAGCCCGCTGGTGGACGCATTCCGTGGACACCCCCGAGCCCCGCATCAGCTGGTCGATCCGGGCCTCCCGCTGGTCGGCGGCGTGCTCCCGCTGGTCGGCCCGGGTCTCCCGCTGGTCGGCGGCGTGCTCCCGCCGGTCGGCCAGGTCCTCGCGCCGGTCAGCCAGGTCCTCGCGCCGGTCGGCCAGGCCGTCTCGCTGGTCGGCCTGATCCTGGCGCTGGTCGGGCAGGTCGTCCCGGCTGGCCGTGCGGTCACGCCCGCCGCCGGTCCCGCGGTCCGCGGATCCCGGCCACGGATCGGTGTCTGCTGGCCCCATGTATCAGAGAATGCCCGGTTGCCGCGCTCAAGTCGATGATGATCATCCGTTTATGCGCCGATGTGTGACGGCCCGAACGGAACGGTTGGAGAGCCCCGGGCCGAGCGGCGGGAGAGCCCCGGGCCGGGCGGTTGGAGAGCCCCGGGCGGGGCGGCGGGAGCGCGGGCAGTAGCAGAGCGGAACCGCGCGGGGGCAGAGGGGAGCCGCGACGGATGAGGCGTGTGCGATAGAGTGAGGCAACACGGTACATCGCGAGGCGCAGCCATCAGGGCGCGCCGGTCGTACGTCGCTCGGTGAGCGAGCTGGTTTCCACGGACGTGGCGGCCCTCAAATGCGGCCACCCTAGTCTCGGAGACATTCCTGTATGACAGCTCTGCCTATTGACCAAACGCATGCCCGCCGGCGGCGGCGCAGCCGGGGTAAGCCCGCGGCCGGCACGCCTCGCACCGGTCAGCCCAACAAGGGCCAGGCCGGTACCGGCCAGCCCAGTGCCATGCAGCCCACCCCGATGCAGCCCGGCCCAGGCCAGGCCAGCCCCACCCCGGGTAGCGGGGTATCGGCCGCGCCCGCACCGCAGTCTGCGTCAGACGGCCTTTCCGGGGTCGCCGCGCTCAGCATGACCTTCGCCGACTTCGGCGTTCCCGCGCCGCTGGTCAGCGTCCTGACCGGGACGGGCATCGTCACGCCGTTCCCGATCCAGGCTGCCACCCTGCCCGACGCGCTGGCCGGGCTGGACATCCTGGGCCGCGGGCGGACCGGCTCCGGCAAGACGCTCGGGTTCGCGCTCCCGCTCGTCGCGGGCCTGGCCGACGGGCACACCCTCGCCTGCCACCCGCGCGGCCTCGTCCTGGTCCCCACCCGGGAACTGGCCAGCCAGGTGCACGCCGTGATCGCGCCGCTGGCCGCGGCGATGAACCTGACCGCGACGACCATCTTCGGCGGCATCGGGCAGAACGCGCAGGTGACGGCGCTCCGCAACCGGGTGGACATCGTCGTCGCGTGCCCGGGGCGGCTGGCCGACCTCATCGAGCAGGGGCACTGCCACCTGAGCGACGTGGAGATCAGCGTGGTCAACGAGGCCGACCACATGGCCGACCTCGGATTCCTGCCGGTGGTGCGGCGGCTGATGGAGGCCACCCCGCCGGAGGGCCAGCGGATGCTGTTCTCCGCCACCCTGGACAAGGCCGTCGACGTGCTAGTCCGGCGATTCCTCAGTGACCCCGCCGTGCACTCGGTCGACTCGGCCGCGGCCGCCCCGGCCGCCATGGTCCATCACCTGCTCACCGTCTCGCCCGGGGACCGGGTGAACGTGGTCGCCGCGCTGGCGGCCGGCGACAACCGGTCGCTGGTCTTCACCCGGACCAAGCACGGCGCGCAGAAGCTCACCCGTCAGCTGGCCGGCGCCGGGGTTCCCGCGGTCGAACTGCACGGCAACCTGAGGCAGGGAGCCCGGGAACGGAACCTGGCGTCCTTCGCCTCCGGCGCCGCCCGGGTTCTGGTCGCCACGGACATCGCGGCCCGCGGGATCCACGTGGACGGTATCGACCTGGTGATCCACGCTGACCCGCCCACCGAGCACAAGGCCTACCTGCACCGATCGGGCCGCACCGCCCGGGCCGGCGCGGCCGGCGTAGTGATCACCGTGCAGACGCCCGCACAAGCGGGCGACGTGCGGGTCCTGATGCGCCAGGCCGGCGTGGTCCCGCTGACGGCCAACGTCAGCCCCGGCTCAGCGCTGGTGCGTTCCATCGCCGGACCGCGGGCCACCGGGGCCGGCTCGGCCGCGGCGCTCCCCGCCCGCGAGGCGCCGGCCGTCGCCCGGCCCGGCACCGGGAGCGGCGCGGTCGCGATGTCCGCGGGATACCGGGGACGCCGCAGGCGCTGACCCCACAGCCCGCACGCCCCTGTCCCGGAGACCGGGAAGGGCGCGAGGGCGGGAATACCCGGCCGCGGCAGGACGCTATTCGTAGAAGTTGTTGTCGACGTTGGCGATCGTGAAGGCGCCCGCATTTTCGACAGTGGGCGTTTGCCGTTTGGCTGTGGATCCTTTCCCTCCCGATGGCGGGCAACCAGCAGCTGGCCCGCGCAACCCGCGCGGGCTTGGAGCTCGTCTTTGAAGGAGACAGCAGATGGCGCAAGGCACCGTGAAGTGGTTCAACCCCGATAAGGGCTTCGGCTTCATCGCCCCCGACGACGGCACCGCCGACGTCTTCGTCCACCACTCGGCGATCGACATGGGCGGTTACCGCACCCTGGCCGAGAACCAGAAGGTGGAGTACACCACCAAGCAGGGCCCGAAGGGCCCGCAGGCCGATCAGGTTCACGCAGTCTGACGGTTCGTTTAGCGGCAGGCCCGCGCCTCACAGCGCGGGCCTGCGGCATACTCGTCCTAAACACCCAGCCGCCCGGACCCTGCGGCGCCACTGACGCCCAGCGGCTGACTGACGGCCGCGCGATGCTCGCCGCAGGAGGACGAGGGTGACCGTTGACGCGGCAAGCCCGGCTGCCGAACGCCCGCCGATAGCCAGGCAGGAAACGGCCGAGGCCGGCCCGGGCAGTGACTACGCGCAGCTGTCCCGCCTGGTGCGGGCGGCCGGCCTGCTGCGCCGGCGCCGCGGCTACTACACCGTCAAGATCGGCGTCAACCTGCTCCTGCTGTCCGGCGGGTGGGCAGTGTTTTTCCTGCTCGGCCGCTCCTGGTGGCAGCTGCTCGTCGCGGTCTTCCTGGGCGTGATGTTCACCCAGAGCGGGTTCATCGGTCATGATGCCGGTCACCGGCAGATCTCCGGTTCCAAGCGGACCGACGACGTGATCGGGCGGATTCACGGCAACCTGCTGATCGGGCTCAGCTTCGGCTGGTGGACGTCCAAGCACAACCGGCATCACGCCCACCCCAACCAGGTCGGCCGGGATCCCGACATCGGCGGCCGGGCGGTCGCCTTCACCCCGGAACAAGCCCGGGCCCGCGGCGGCCTCGGCCGCCTGCTGGCCGGCTACCAGGCGTGGCTGTTTTTCCCCATGCTGCTGCTGGAGGGCCTGCATCTGCACGTCGCCGGGTTCCGGACTCTGCTGGGCGGCCGGAGCACGACGGTCAAGCTGGTGGACGGGGCCCTGCTGGCCGCGCACATCGTCGGCTACCTGGTCGCGGTGTTCCTGGTGCTGTCCCCGCTCCAGGCGGTGGCTTTCCTCCTCATCCAGCAGGGTGTGTTCGGGCTCTACCTGGGGTGCTCGTTCGCCCCGAACCACAAGGGCATGGCCATGTTCGGCGAGGACGAGAAGGTCGATTTCCTCCGCCGTCAGGTCGTCACCTCCCGGAACATCCGCGGTAGCTGGTTCAACGACTTCGCCCTCGGTGGCCTCAACTACCAGATCGAGCACCACCTGTTCCCCTCCATGCCCAGGCCCAGCCTGCGCCGCGCCCAGGCCCCCGTGCGCGCGTTCTGCGAGCAGCACGGCATCGCCTACCACGAGACGGGCCTGGTGGACTCCTACGTCCAGGTGCTGCGGCACCTGAACACCGTCGGCGGCCCGCTTCGCCCGGAACTGGAGTACTGACCGGGGCTCGAGTACCGATTTGTGCCAGTGTGGGGGGATGCCGCTGGATGAGCTGGGAGGTGGGACGCATGACTGCGTCCGATGTGTGGGTCGCCAAGGACGACGGCAGTGACATCATCCGCGCCGCGTCGATCGTGGCGGTCGGCCGGGACTACAACGGCAACGTGACCGTCCGGCTGGCCGGCGGGGAGCAGTCAGCCGTGACCCTCGTGGCGATCGCCCCGCACGAGGGGTCGCACACGCCGGAGGACTTCCACCACCAGCTGATCCGGATCGTGGCCGAGTTGTCCGATGCGTCAGGGTCCGCGGTGGTCCACCCGGTCTGCGACGAGCCGGAAGGCTGGCGCTGGGTCACCGCTCCGCTGTAAAGGCCCGGTACCTGGGGTATCCCCGGATGCGTGGCTCGCTCAGACTGGCCTGCAGGCCGCATACTGGTCTTGATGAGAAACCAGCCCACGCCGTGACCCGGCGTCCCGTCCCCGGAAGCCCGTTCAATAGGCCGACGCCCGCACCGCAGCCTGTCGAGGAGTTCGAGGCGCAGGACCTGGTGACGCATGACCGGTATGGTCTCGGCCGCGTGATCACTATCGAGGCGGGGGCGGTGGTCGTCGAGTTCGGCGCCGTCACGCACCGGATCAACGCGCCGTACGCCAAGCTGACCAAGCTCTGACCAAGCTCTGCAGCGCCGCCTGGCCCCGGCCTGCCGGGGCCAGGGCAGGCCCGCCCTGATCTGCCCGTACGAGCCCAGCCCGCATCGTCGGCAACCAGAAACCGGCAAATTTTTTCCGGAAACTATGGTACTTTTTGGGGTATGGGCAGCTGGGGCTTCCTGAGCAACCACGGACGCGTGCTGCTGTTTCTCGCGCACGACCCGGGGATGCGGCTCCGCGACATCGCGGCCAGCCTGGGCATCACCGAGCGGAGCGCCTTCGGCATCGTCAGCGACCTGACCGCGGCGGGCTACCTCAACAAGCGCAAGGACGGCCGCCGCAACCACTACCAGATCCAGATGCATCAGCCACTGCCTGAGCCCACCAGCCGCGAGCGGACCATCGGGGACGTCCTGGCCATGCTCGCAGGCCCAGCGACCAGCACGGGCCAGCCGCCTGGGGCGGAAGGACACCGCTGAGCCCGGCCGGGCGGCAGCGCGCGCTCAGGACCAGGCAGCTATCGCGCCGCCTGGTCCGCGTTGACCGGATCGGATACCCATGATGAACTCCGGCACCACCATCCATCCCACCCCCAGCGTTCCCGTCCGCGTCGTGGACGGGGTCATCGTCGCCGAACTGTCCGGTGACCTCGACCTGGCCAGCGCGCCCGACCTGCGTGAGCAGCTCCTGGGGCTGCTCCGGCCCGGCGCCAGCCGCCTGGTCCTCGACCTGTCCAGGGTGACCTTCTGTGACGCCAGCGGTCTCGCCGTACTGGTCGGCGCGAGCCACCGGGCCCGCGTGCTGGGCGGGTTCCTGCGGCTCGCCGCGGTCTCGCCGCCCACGGCGCGGGTGCTGCACCTCACCGGGCTGCACCGGCACCTGTCCATCTACCCGACCGTCCACGCCGCCACTGTCGCTCCGAGCGACGGGTTCGGCCGGCCAGGCGCGCTCGCCGCGGCCTGACCCGGGCTCTCACCTAGCCTGGGACTTACTTCCGGTCGGGCACCACGACCACTGGGCACTCCGAGTGCTGGACGACCTGCTGGCTGACCGAGCCCAGCAGCGTGCGCGCAAAACCACCACTACCGCGTGACCCCACCACCAGCAGGTCAGCGTCACGGGACGCCTCGATCAGCACCCGGGCGGCCAGGCCTATCTCGGCGCGGACGCTGATCGACGGCGGCTCCGGCTCGCCTGCCTTCGTCGCAGCCTGCGCGACTATCTCCTCGACCCGGCGGCGGGTCTTCTCCAGCTCCTCATAGTCGGGCGGCAAGATGATGGGGTTACCCGTCCAGGCACTCACCGCGACCTCGTACACGGTGAGCACGGTCAGCGAGGCGTGGTGCGTGGCCGCCTCTTTCAGCGCCCAGTCCAGAGCGCGATGAGCGTTGTCTGATCCGTCGATTCCCACCACGATGCCCGCCATGACCGGCTCCTTCCGAGTCCAGCCCCGCACTCCCCAGGACGGGGAATCACTTTCCCAGGATGTCCTGGTTTCCGGCCCTGTCAATAGCCCTGCGGCGTACGCCGGGAAGCCTTGATCCTGAACCGGACACCTGATCATTAACCGGGCGCCGCGCACTCCGGGGACGGGCCTGCCGGCGTCGTCGTGCACCGCCGCGTTACCCGCGGCGCCGTGTTATCCGCGGCGGCGCGCGACGTGCAGCACCGCGCCCCAGTGCCGGCGCACCGAACGGCCTGGGCGCCGGGCCAGGCGGCGCCGGATCTCCCCGTAGAGCCGGTCCTGCTGCCACTGCTCCATGGCGATGTGGCCGGAGAACGTGCGGAGCAGCGCGACGTAGCTCTCCGCGTCGTAGACCCGCTCCCAGTCGAAGTGCCCGACAGCCAGCACCTCGAACAGCCCGCTCGCCTCGATCTCGGCCCCCCGTTCCCACAGCTCGCCCGGGCGGGGGAACCCCTCTCCGGGGGGCTGCCCGGCACCGATCTCCTCGTAGACCTCCTGGATCTCGCGGAAGAACGGGTCACCGCCGTCGGGAAACACGTGCAGGGCGCTCCAGAACGCCAGGTGACCGCCGGGCCGGAGCACCTCCCAGGCGCGGCGGTAGCGGACGGCCGGGTCGATCCAGTGCCAGGCGGTCGCCGCGTAGACGAGGTCGAACCGCTCGCCCGCGCGGGGCTGCCACTCCTCGAACCGCCCCTCGACGACCTCGGCGTCCAGGCCGGCCAGGTTACGGCGTGCCGCGGCGGCCAGCTCCGGGCCGAGTTCGACGCAGGTGATCCGGAAACCGCGCCGGGCCAGGGGGACAGTGGCCTTGCCGGGCCCGCAGCCCACGTCCAGCAAGTGGTCGCCCGGAGTCAGCCCGGCGACGGCGACGAGCTCGTCGAAGAGCTCAGCCGGGTAGTCGGGGCGGACGTGGTGGTAGCTCCCCGCCGCCTCGTTGAACGTGTGCCGCAACCGCAGGCGGTCCTCGTCCGGCATCATGGTCCTAGCCTGTCTCCCATGCCCCGTGCTCGCCAGTCCAGTGCTCGCCAGCCCAGTGACAGCTACGCCGACCCGCGGCTGGCCGCCCTGTACGACGCGCTGAACCCGGCCGCGCGAGCCGCGGCGTTCTACCTCAGCCTGCCCGGCCCACCACCGGCCCGGATCCTTGACGTGGGCTGCGGCACGGGGCTGCTGGCCTGCGAGTTCGCGGCCCGGGGATACGACGTGACCGGCGCGGACCCGGCGGCGGCGATGCTGGCTGTGGCTCGCGCCCGGCCCGGCGGTGACCAGGTGCGCTGGGTCCAGGCCAGCGCGCCCGCGGGCCTGGACACCGGCACCGAGCTTCGACCTGATCGTCATGACCGGGCACGTGTTCCAGCTGCTCCTGGAGGACCGGGACGTTCGGGCGGCGCTGCGAACCCTGGCCCGGCACCTGGCCCCGGGCGGCCGTCTCGCGTTCGAGACCAGGAACCCGGCCGTGCGCGAGTGGCAGGACTGGAACCCGCGGGACACCAGGCAGCGGGTGGAGACGGCCGGTATCACCGCTGACGTGCACTACGACATCAGCGCGGTCGCGGGCGAGCTGGTCACGTACGAGACCTGGTTCCAGTTCGCCGGTGCCCGCGACCCGGTGGTGGTGCCGGACACGCTCCGGTTCACCGGCCAGGCCCAGGTGGCCGCGTTCCTGGCCGAGGCCGGCCTGGCGCAGGTCACCTGGTACGGCGACTGGGACGGCTCGCCGTACGGGCCGGCCAGCCCCGAGATCATCGCCGTCGCGTCCGGGCCGTCCGGGCCGTCCGGGCCAGCCGGGCCAGCCGGGACACGGTGACGCGAGCGGCCACTCCCGGGCCTGGCCGAGGCCGCCCCCCCAGGCCTCGGCCAGGCTGTCTCTAGGCCTGGCCGAGCAGTCTCGACCGGACCTCGCTCTTGAGCACCTTGCCCACCTTGGACCGGGGCAGGTCGGACCACACCTCGACCTGCTTGGGGGTCTTCACGCTGCCCAGCCGTCCCTTCACGAACGCGCGGAGGTCGTCGCCCGGGACTTCGTGACCGGGATGGGCCTGGACGACGACGGTCACCCGCTCGCCCCACTTGTCGTCCGGCAGTCCGACGACCGCGCAGTCCAGCACCGCGGGGTGGGCCAGCACCGCCTGCTCGACCTCGGCCGAGTAGACGTTGAACCCGCCCGTGATGATCATGTCTTTGGCCCGGTCCACGATATAGAGGTAGTTGTCCTCGTCGAGGTAGCCGATGTCGCCGGTGTGATGCCAGCCGTGCCGGGCCGCCTCGGCCGAGGCCACCAGGTCCTTGTAGTAGCCGGCCATGACCAGGGGGCCGCGGACGACGATCTCACCCCGCTCACCGGCGGGCAGCAGCCGGCCCCGCTCGTCCATGATGGCCACGGTGACCAGGGGGCCGGGCCGCCCGGCCGAGGTGAAGCGCTCGGTGGCCAGCGTGCCGTCGGCGTGCAGGTGGTCTCCGGGCGCCATGCTCGAGATCATCATCGGCGCCTCGGTCTGCCCGAACAGCTGGGCCATGACCGGCCCGATCGCGCGGATGGCCTGCTCCAGCCGGGCGGCGGACATGGGGGCGGCGCCGTACCAGAGGCACTGCAGTGAGGTCAGGTCGGCCGCGGCCAGCCCGGGCTGGTCGAGCAGCAGGTAGACCAGGGTCGGCGGCAGGAAGGCGTGGGTCACCCGGTGCTGCCCGATCAGGGACAGGAACCCGGCCAGGTCCGGCGCGGGCATGATGACGATCTCCCCGCCCAGCGTCATGATCGGGAAGCACAGCACCCCGGCGGCGTGCGTAAGCGGGGCGAGAGCCAGGTACACGGGGCGCCCGTCGAACGGATAGCCCATCAGCGTGAGGGCCGTCATCGTCTCGATGTTGTGCCCGGTCAGCAGGACCCCCTTGGGCTGGCCCGTGGTGCCCCCAGTGCCCGCGATCATCGCGACGTCGTCCACCGGGTCGGCCTGCCAGGGCTCGCTGGCCAGGCCTTTCACCCAGGCTTCGAAGCCGGTGGCCCCCGCCACCTCCTGGTCCAGGCAGACCAGCGTGGCGACCTTCGGCAGATCCGGGGCGATCCGCGCGACCAGCGGCGCGAACGCCCCCTGGAAGATCAGGGCCGCGCAGTCGAAGAGGTCCAGCAGTTCGCGGTTCTCCGCCGCCTCGTTGCGGGGGTTCACCGGGCACCACACCGCCCCCGCCCGGGCGATGCCGAACACACAGGAGAAGGCGACCGGGTCGTTGGCGGACAGCACCGCCACCTTGTCGCCGGGCCGGACGCCCGACCGGGCCAGCGCCTGGCCGATTACCCAGGACAGCCGCTGCACCTCGGCGTAGCTGCGGGTGTGCCCGGCCATGGTCAGGCACGGCGCGTCCGGGCCGAGCGAGGCCCCCTTGTCCAGGAAATCGGTCAGCCGCACGGCCGTGACCCGGCGGTCAGTGCGCGACCGTGAGGGTGGGCTCCATGACCAGGCCGAAGCTGCGCAGCACGCCCAGCAGTTCGCGGTGGCCGAAGGCCTGGCACCCGGAGGCGAACCCGGCGCGGCGCGGCGGCTGCTGGAGCAGCGAGTACGCGGCGTAGGCCTGCAGCGCGCCGGTCTGCTTGTAGTTGCAGTTGCCGTGCAGCACGCAGTGCGCCCGGCCGAGCGGGCCGGACGCGTAGACCGACTCCAGCGAGGTGTTGATCCGCGGGTTCTCCCGCGGCGGCATCTGGTTCATCACGGCGGAGGCCTGCTCGGACAGCGCGGCGTACTTCTCGTCGTCGGACAGGTCCTTGATCTGCTCCAGCGCGCCCGCCACGATCTGCGGCACGCCCATCATCAGTGCGCGGTTGAAGACCCCGCCGAGCACCTTGACGTTCGCCACCCGCGGGTCGCGGCGGAACCAGACCGGATGCGAGGTGCCGCCCCAGGGCAGCGCGAGGCCGGTCTCATGCTGGCCGGGCACCACCACGGTGTAGAGCCCGGCGTCGGCCGGCCATTCCACGTACTCGTTCTGCTCGAGGTAGTAGGCCTTAGCCAGGGCCGCGTTGACCAGGATCGTGCGCGTCGAGGCGATCGTGGGCAGGCCCTTCCAGAACACCTCGATGTCGAGCGTGTCCAGGCCGGGCAGCTCGAGGCAGATGTTAGCCGCGATCTCCCCGGTGGTGTACATCTGCGCCACGCCCGGCGCGAGCAGCAGCCCGCGCTCGGCCATCCGCTCGCCGTAGGTCTCGTCGCAGGTGATCAGCCAGTCCTGCTCGCCGGTGGTGTCGAGGTAGTGGCAGCCCGCCGCCAGGCACGCCTCGACCACCTCGCCGCCGTGCTTCGCGAACGGCCCGACCGTGTTGAGCACGACCTTCGCGCCGGTCAGCAGCTCGGTCAGCGGCCCGACCTGGTGCTCGACCTCGATCACCTCGTGCGGCACCGTGCCGATGCCGGGCACCCGGTCCAGGGCCTCGGAGATGCGGGCCTTGTCGCGTCCGGCGGCCACGAAGGGGATGTTGAACTCCCGCAGGTACTCGCAGATCAGCTGGCCGGTGTACCCGGAGGCGCCGTAGACGACGACCGGCTTGTCGGTGCTCATAGGTGTGCCTTTCGCTGGAAGTCAGAAGGACCCGGTCACATGCCCATGCCGCCGTCGACCGGCAGCCCGGCCCCGGTGATGAACCGCGCCCCGTCGGAGGCCAGGAACACCACCGCGTCGGCCATGTCCGGCACCTCACCGAGCCGGCCCGCCGGGGTCAGCTCGACGACCGCGCCGACCGCGTGCTCGGGGCTGGGGAACAGGCCGAGCGTGGCCATGTCCGAGGCCAGCTGCAGGCCCATCTCCGTCGCCACCAGGCCCGGGTATACGCAGTTCACCCGGACGCCGTAGCCGAGCTTGCCGGACTCCATCGCCCCGACCCGGGTGAGCCGGTCCACGGCCGACTTGGTGGCCGAGTAGCCGCCGATGCCGGGAAAGGCGATGGTGGCCGCGACCGACGCAATGTTGATCACCGCGCCGCCCTGGCCGGCCGGGCCGCCCGGGCGCATCGCCCGGAAGGCGTGCTTGAGGCCCAGGGCCGTGCCCAGAACGTTGACCTCGAGCATCCGCCGGACGTCGGCGGCCTCGATGTCGGCGAGCAGGCCGGAGATCTCGACCCCGGCGTTGTTGATCAGGATGTCCAGGCCGCCGAGGGCGCTGATGGCCTGCGGGATGGCGTGCTCCCAGCTCGCGTCGCTGGTCACGTCCAGCGGCACGAACTCGGCGGTGGCGCCGGACTGGCGCAGCGCCTCGGCGGTCTGCTTGCCCAGGTCCTCCCGGACGTCCGCGATGACGATGGCCGCCCCCGCGCGGGCCAGCGCCTCCGCCATCCCGGCGCCGAGCCCGCGGCCGCCGCCGGTGACCAGTGCCTTCCGACCCGTCAGCTCGTACACGCTCATCAGGCACCTCTTCCCGGGACCGCCATGGGCCCGCCGGACCGCAGCGCAGGGCTGCGGATCGTGTGACGTGAGACATAGCCTGACCGCGTCTCTTGACAACTGTCAAGACTTAGCTGGACGATCGTCTAGAGAAATTTGGTCGCCTGTCAAGATCGCGAAGAAGCGTGCCGGGTAGACTGGACCCGCAGTTCGCGGGGCACGCGACGCTGATTGGACCCTGACCGTGACCGACATAGCCCAGATCGGGCCAGCACAGCAGAACCGGGACCGGATCGCGCGCCGGCAGCTGGACAAGTTCGCGGAACGGCGCGCCCAGCTGGCCGCCGCGGCGCTGCAGACCCTGGCTGAGCAGGGCTACGCGCGGACCAGCCTGCGCGACATCGCGCAGAACTCCGAGTTCTCGCACGGCGTGCTGCACTACTACTTCAGCGACAAGACCGAGCTCATCACCTACTGCGTACGCCAGTACAAGGCGGAGTGCGTGACCCGGTACGACAACATCGTCGCCACCGCCACCTCCGCCGCCGAGCTCCGGGCGGGCTTCGGCGCGGCCATGGCGGCCACCCTGGTGGACGAGGCCACGCTGCACCGGCTCTGGTACGACCTGCGGAACCAGAGCCTGTTCGACGACTCCTACCGCGACGACGTGACCGCGATCGACCAGAGCCTGGAGCGGATGATCTGGCGCATCGTCAGCAAGTTCGCCGAGCTCGCGCAGGCGCCGCTGGCGGTGGCCTCCCCGGCTGCCTACGCCGTGTTCGACGGGCTCTTCCAGCAGGCCCTGATCAGGCACCTGGCCGGCCAGGCCGACGCGGCCCGGGACCTGGACGAGAACGTGCAGCTCGTCCTGGACGCCCTGACCGCCCGCCCGGCCGGGCGTTGACGGGCTGACCGGGCCCAGGCAGACTCAGCCCGTGCCGGAGTGGATCTATTTCATCCATCCGCCGCGGGACAACTTCGCGGCGACCATGACCGACGCCGAAAAGGCGGTCTGGGCGGAGCACTTCGAGCGGCTGCAGCGCATGCTCGCCGACGGGCAACTGATCATGGCCGGTCCCACACTCGGGCGCGCCAACACCGGGCTGGCCGTCTTCGAGGCTCCCGACGCGGACGCCGCACAGCAGATCATGGCCGCTGACCCGGCCATCAGCAGCGGGTACGCCCGGGGAGAGCTGCGCCCGTTCCGGGTGTCGCTGCTCCGCGGACGCGACTAACCCGGGCGGGCGGCTGGCATGCCCGCCCTGGCGTCACTGGCAGAGTTCCGCCAGGCGGTGGTGGACTTCCCGGTCGAGGAGCTCGAGGTCGCGGTGGAGCCGGCCGCGGGCCGCGGCGGAGCGGTCGGTGGCGGAGTCCGGCTTCCTGCTGCTCGGCGAGGTGCATGGGGTCCGGGAGAACCCGCTGATCATCGCGGCCCTGCTGCGCGAGTTCGGGCTGGCAGGCCTGGCCCTGGAGTGGCTGGGCGGGCTGGCCCCGGTGGTGAGCGCGTTCCTGGCCGGGGAAGGGCTGGCGGATCATCCGCTGCTGTGGGCTGATGACGGCCGGAGCACCGCCGGTCACCTGGCCGTCCTGCGCGAGCTGGCGGCCGCGGGCCCGCTGGAGCTGACCCTGATCGACGGGCTCATGGATGCGGGCTGGTCCTGGTCACAGCGGGACGAGGCCATGGCCCGCCGCGTCCTGGCGGCCCCCGCCGCGGCCCGCGGCACGCTGGTGGTCGCGGGCGACGCGCACACCCCGGTCCAGCCCGCTGCGCTGGGCGTCCCGCTGGGCGCGGTCCTGGCGTCCTGACGGCCCGGCGTCCGCAAGATCCGGATCGACTACCGCAGCGGCGGTTACTACAACCTCGCACCGCGCCGGTTCCGGCCGCGTACCGGTTCCCGTCCCCTCTCCCCAGCGCTCGTTCTCCGCGGCGAAGACCTCACCCTCATCCTCCCCGCCGCCAGCGAATCGGTCGTGCTGCAGCGCCGCGGGCCGCTGGCCCTTCGCTGACCGGCGGGAGCGGCGGGGCGGGTGCTACGCGTGATGGCGTTGCAGGAAGTCCAGGGTGCGCTGGTTGAACGCCTCGACGTTCTCGTAGATCGGGGCGTGCGCGCAGTCCTCGAACACGGCGACCTCGGTGCTGCCGCCGATCCCCTCGGTCAGGGGGGCGAGGAACCGGGTGGAGGTCACCTGGTCGTGGCGGCCGAAGGTGATCAGGGTCGGCGCCTGCACAGACCCCAGCACCGCCCGCGCGTCGTGATCGAGCACGGCCTGGGACTGGCGCAGCAACGCGTCCACCGGGGGCATCGGCCGACTGCGGACGAAGTCGGCCAGGGACTCGATGTACTCCGGCCGGGCCGCGTACAGCTCGGGGGTGAAGCACCACGGAAAGACGCCCTGGATCACCATCTCCGTCACACTGCCCAGTGCTTCGGCCATGATCCGCCAGCCCCCGACCACCGTGCGCAGGAACGGGTCGCTAGCCGGCCAGGCGCTGTGCAGGGACAGCGACGTGACCCGGTCCGGGTACTTGGCCGCGAGCCAGATGCCGGCGGCCGCGCCCAGCGACAGCCCGGCTACGTGCGCCCGGTCCACACCGACGGCCTGCATGAACGCGGCGACGTCGTCGGCGAACAATTCTGTGCTGTAGCGGCCCTCCGGCTTGCCGGAGAGGCCGGCGCCGCGCAGGTCCACGGTGTAACAGGTGAAGCTCTTCGCGTAGTCGGCCACCTGGAAGGCGTAACACGCCTGGTCGGCGGCCAGGTACGGGATGAGGACCAAGGGCTCACCCTCTCCCTGGACCTCGTAGTAGACGTCGATACCGTTCGCCTGGACCACCGGCATCCGAATCCCCTCCTCGCTCGGGGCGGCCCGCACCGCCCGCCCCCGTAGCCCTGATCGTCCCCCCGCGGGTAACGTCGCGCCAGTACCCAGGCGGACGCGTGCCCCCGGGTGAACGATCTCCGGGAGGTCAGCCCGTGACGAACACCGACACCGTGCTGGGGTACCGGCGGCCCGCCATGCTGGGCGGCCCGGCCAGCCCGGAACCCGACGCCCTCACCGTCCGCTGGTACGGGACCTCCAACTTCGAGCTGAACTTCCACGACCGGGTGGTGCTGCTCGACACGTTCTACGACCGGGGCCCGCGGATGCGCGGGCTCGGATTCCGGCCCGACGAGGTGGTCCGGGCCGACGCGGTGCTGATCGGGCACCCGCACTACGACCACATCTCCGACGCGGCCCAGGTCGCCTCGGCCACCGGGGCGCCGGTGGTGGTGCACCCGCTCGGCGCGGACGTGCTGACCCAGGGCGGCCTGGACGTGTCGCGGATCCACCCGGTGACCGGTCGCGGCGAGGGCGACCTGCTGGAGTTCCCGGGGTTCACCCTCCGGGTCATCCACGGATTTCACGCCGACCTTACCCACCCGGAACAGCAGATGAGCCTGGAGGCCCTGCGCCAGGCCCGCGAGGTCTGGGAACGGGACGAGCCCCCGCTGAGCCCCGCGGAAGAGGCCCACGCCGCTGCGGTGCTGCAGCGCGGCACCATGGCCCCGGAGGTCTTCACCGAGGGCACGATGTGCCTGGTCATCGACATCGACGGCTACCGGATCGTGTACCGGGACAGCGGCGGCCCGGTCAGCGAGGAGGAGCGCGCCTTCTTCGCGGCCAGCCCCGGCTGCGACCTCGCCATCGTGGGCTTCATCGGACGTCCGCTGGTCCGCCGGCAGCTCCGGGAGGCGACCATGCCGCTCATCGAGACCTACCAGCCCCGGGCGGTCATCCCCTGCCATCACGACGACCTCTACCCGGTGTTCATCGACCTGGCCACCGAGCCACTGAAGATGCGGGTGCACGAGCAGTTCCCGGCGGCGAGCACCATTCAGCCGGTCTACGTCGAACCGGTGACGATAGGCATGAAGTCCCAGATCATCACCGTCGGCGACCTCTGACGTCCCGTACCGCGCCGCTGCCACGCGTTATCTGTTCGTTTCTGCTCCCAAAGATGGGAGGTGATCCGAACAGACAACGCGGGGGGCAGTGGCTGGCCGCGGCCCCGGCCGCGCTCAGGCGGGCACTTTGTCCAGGAAGCCGAGCACGGTGACGAGCTTGCCGTCGTCGCCGGCGACCGCCACGTCGAAGCCGACGATCGGCGGCTCGGCGCCCTCGGGGCCCAGGCCCCAGGTGAAGCGGGCCTGCTGGTGGTGCGCCTCGACGGGGCCGGCCAGGGAGAACACGAAGCCGGGGAACTGGGCCTGCGCGGCGGCGATCGTCGCGTCGATGGCGTCCCGGCCGTGCGCCTCGGCCAGCGGGTCGATGTAGCTGGCGTCGGCGGCCCAGGTGCCGTCGATCAGCTTGCGGCGGGCCGCCGGGTCGGTCTCGTTCCAGCAGTCGAGGTACTGGGCGATCAGGTCGTTCATCGGATTGCCTTTCGTGGTCGGTCCGGCCTGCCTGGCGTGGCCCGCCCGGTCTGGGCGGTGCGGTCCGGACGGTGCGGTCGGGCTCATCCTGCGGACCGCAGCGGGCCGGTGTCGATTACCTGGGAGGTCATGCGCGGCCATGACCTCCGAGGTAATCGCGCCGCCGCGGGCCCGCCGCTAACGTCGGGAGAATGGTGACCATGACCTGGCCCGCGCCGGACCCCCGTCCCGTCGGCGAGTTGCTGCGCGAATGGCGCGAGCGGCGCCGGATCAGCCAGCTCGACCTGGCCATCGAGGCCGAGGTGTCCGCACGCCACCTCAGCTTCGTGGAGACCGGGCGCTCGCGGCCGACCCCCGCCATGATCCTGCGGCTGACCGAGCACCTCGGCGTTCCGCTGCGGGAACGCAACACGCTGCTGCTGGCCGGCGGTTACGCACCGGCCTATCCGCAGCACGGGCTGGACGAGCCGGAACTGACGAGCGTGCGTGAGGCCCTGCGCCAGGTGCTGGCCGGTCACGAGCCGTACCCGGCGGTCCTGGTGGACCGCTGGTGGGAACTGCTCGACGGCAACGCGGGCCTCGCGCTGCTCGTCGAGGGATGTGCCCCCTGGCTGCTCGAACCGCCGGTGAACGTGCTCCGGCTGGCCCTGCACCCGGAGGGAATGGCGCCGCGGATCGCGAACCTGGCGCAGTGGCGGGGCCACCTGCTGACCCAGCTCCAGCACCGGGCCCAGGCCCTCGGAGATCAGCGGCTGCGCGATCTGCGCGAAGAGCTGCTCGGCTATCCGGGCGGGATGACC
Organism: uncultured Actinomycetes bacterium; assembly: GCA_963781085.1. GTDB lineage: Bacteria > Actinomycetota > Actinomycetes > Streptosporangiales > Streptosporangiaceae > RYN-230. The sequence continues at coordinate 105,424 of CAWAES010000030.1, read as the reverse complement.
GAGGCGGCCTCGCCCGCCGGGGTCGTGCTGCCCCTGCGCTACCGGCGCGACGGGCAGGAACTCGCGCTGTTCAGCATCAGCGCCGCGGTCGGCACGGCGACCGACGTGACCGTGGAAGAACTGGCCATCGAGGCGTTCTACCCCGCCGACGCGGCGACGGCCCAGATCCTGCGGTCCCTCGGATGACCGCCTTCCGGACGACTGCCTTCCGGGGATGACGGCATTCCCGGGATGACCGGGGCCCGCGCGGCAGACTCGCCTACAGTGGCCGGGCAAGCGCGAGGCGGCCCCGGGAGGACGGATGAGGCAGGCAGCCGGGTGGCCCGCCGCTGGCGCAGCCGTGGTCGTCTCCGCTGTGCTGCTGCTCCTGCTGGACGGCCCCGGCGCCGCCGCGGCCGCACGCCCGCGGACGCTGGCCGCGGCGGCGGCCACGGCCTCCCCGACCGCGTCCGGCACCGCGTCACCCACCGCGTCCGCGACTCAGTCAGGCCACGGTCAGCCCACGGCGACGGCGCCCGTCGCGCCGCCCCCGCCGGCGACTCCCGTCTTCCCGCAGATCTTCCGGGTGCTGCCCCGGCCGTCCCGGGGCTGCCCGCCGCAGCTGGGTGTGCGCGCACTGCGTAACGAGCCGTGGGCGCAGCGGGCCCTGGACATGGCCGGCGCCTGGGCCGTGTCCCAGGGGCACGGCGTCACCGTCGCCGTGGTGGACAGCGGGGTGGACTACAGCCCCCAGCTGGCCGGGCGGGTCAGCGCCATCGACCTCACTGGCCAGGGCCCCCGCGACTGCGTCGGCCACGGCACCGCCGTGGCCAGCCTCATCGCAGCGAGCGACGCGCGGGCCCGGGGCGTCCCGTTCTACGGGGTCGCGCCCGCCGCCCGGATCCTGTCGGTCAAGGTCAACACGGGGGAGACCGGGTTCTCGCGGCTGCTGGCCCAGGGCATCCGGGACGCCGCGATCGCCGGGGCCCAGGTCATCAACGTGTCAGTGCAGACCGCCGTGAGCTCTCCCGCGCTGCGCTCGGCCGTCGCCTTCGCGCTGCGCCGGGACGCCGTGGTCGTCGCGGCGGCCGGCAACGACAACCCGGGCGGCGGCGCAGGCCCTTACTACCCGGCCAGCTACCCCGGGGTGATCTCGGTAGGCGCGGTGGACCAGGCCGGGACGCTGACCAGCTACACCGACCGGAAGACCAGGGTCTCGGTGACGGCGCCGGGCGCGAACATCGCCAGCGCGTGGCCCGGGGGGTACGACCCGGCGAACCAGGGCACCAGCTTCGCGGCCGCCTTCGTCTCCGGCGTCACGGCGCTGGTCCGCGCGGCCTACCCGCGCTTGAGCGCGGCGGCGGTGGTGCGCCGGGTCGAGGCCACCGCGGACGGCCCGGCCGGCGCGCACACCGGCGCGGGCCTGGTCAACCCGGTGCAGGCGGTCACCGGGGTGCTGCCCGAGCCAGCCGTCTCGGCCACCGCGGCGCCGCAGCCGGTGGCGATCCCGCGCCCGGCGCGGCCCAACCCGTTCACCCGGGCGCTGGCCCTGTCCATCACCGGCGGCGCGCTGGCCGTGGCGGTCCTGCTCGCCGCGGCCGCCTACGTGATACCGCGAGGCCGGCGGCGGCACTGGCGGGCCGCGGGCCAGAACCGGGCGGGCGGGCCCCCGGCGCCGGACCGTAATCGGGAGTCTTCTCCGCGCTGACCCGCTAGTCCCGCTAGCGGATCGGCGGCCGCGACGGTCCCGCCCCGACCGGGGCCGCGTCGCTGGCCAGCGCGGTCTGCACCAGGCGGGGAGCGCCCCGGCGGGCCACCAGGTAGCCGCGCCCGGGCGGCAGGGCCTGCGGCTTGACCCCGAACAGCTGGCCCTCGTCCTTGCTGGCCGACATCAGCAGGGTCGGCGTGCCCATCTCACGCAGCCGCTGCACGACCGGCTCGAACATGGCCCGTCCCGCGCCGCCCGCGGACCGGGCCAGGACGACGTGCAGCCCGATGTCCCGGGCCTGGGGGAGCAGGTCCATGATCGGCAGCAGCGGGTTCGTCGCGCCGGCCACCAGGTCGTAGTCGTCCACGATCAGGTACAGGTCCGAACCCTTCCACCAGGACCGGGCGCGCAGTTCCTCAGCGGTCAGCCGGGCCGACGGCAGCCGCTCCAGCAGCGCCTCCCGCGCGTCGTTCACCAGGGACGCCGCCGCGGGTGAGGAGGCGGCGTAGCCGATCCGGTGCGCGGTGTCCGCGGCGTCCAGCAGCGACCGGCGGTAGTCGATGACGATCAGCCGGGCCCGCTCCGGCGGGTACCGGGCCACGACGCCCTCGGCGACCAGGCGCAGCAGGTTGGACTTGCCCGACTCCATGTCGCCCAGCGCGAGGAAGTGCGGGTCGGCGGAGAAGTCCAGGCTCACCGGCGACAGCGTCGTCTCGTCGATGCCGAACGGGACGGCCGCCGGGACCTGGTCTGCGCTGGGCAGCCCGGTCACCGGGAACACCTCGGGCAGCATCCGCACCTCCGGTGCCCGCCGGCCGGTCCAGGCCACGTCGACGGTCTCCACCAGCTTCCGCACCGCGTCCGCCAGGCCGTCGGTGGACGGCTGGCCGTCGATCCTCGGCAGCGCGGTCAGGAAGTGCTGGCCGTCCCGGGTCAGGCCGCGGCCGGGAGAGCGTTCGGGGACGTTCATCGCGAGCGCGCGGCCCATCTCCGACTCGTACGGGTCGCCGAGCCGGAGCTCGAACTTGGTGCCCAGCAGGTCCCGGATCCCCGGCCGGAACTCCGACCACTTGTTGGTGGCCGCGATCACGTGGACGCCGTAGCCGAGGCCCCGCGCGGCCAGCGCGGTGATCGCGGTCTCCAGCTGCTCGTACTCCTGCCGGATGGTGAGCCAGCCGTCCACCACCAGGAAGACGTCGCCGAACCCGTCGCCGGCGATCTCCCCGCTGGCCCGCATGCTCCGGTAGGCCGCGATCGACTCGATGCCCTGGCTGGCGAACTCGCGCTCGCGCCGGTCCACCAGGGCCTGCAGCTCAGCGACGGTGCGGCGGACCCGGTCGGCCTGCTGGCGGGTGGCCACGCCGCCCACGTGCGGCAGCCCGGCCACCGCCCCGACCGTGCCGCCGCCGAAGTCCAGGCAGTAGAACTGGACCTCCTCCGGCGTGTGCAGCAGGGCGAGCGAGCAGATCAGGGTGCGCAGCATGGTGGACTTGCCGCTCTGCGGGCCGCCGGCCACCCCCACGTGGCCCGCGGCGCCGGACAGGTCGGCCCACAGCGCGTCCCGGCGCTGCTCGAACGGGCGGTCCACGATCCCGGCCACCGCCTGGAGCCGGCCGCGCCACCGCTCGTCGTCGGTGGTGCAGCCGCGCGGCGTGATGAACAGCGGCGGCAGCAGGACGTTCAGCGCGGGCGCCAGGCCCAGCGGCGGCAGCCAGATCGGGCGCGCGGCCTGCCCGTGCCCGGCGAGCTGGCGGACCACCCGGTCGAGCAGGCTTTCCTGCGGCGCCGTCGGCCCGGCGGCGCCGGCCGGCGGGCACTTCGGCTGGTCTGGCTTCGTCTGGTCTGGCTTCGTCTGGTTGTGCGTGTCTGGCCGCGCTGGCGCCGCCTGGCACGGCGTCCGCGGCCGGGATCTCCCGGGGGCTGATGTAGCCGGGGCCATACGGGACGACCATGGCCTGGTAGCGCCGCGGCGACGGCGGCTGCGCTGCTGCGTCAGTCTCCGCCGGGCCGGAGACATAGGCGGCCTTGAACCTGGTCATGCCGGCCACGTCGATCTTCAGGTAGCCGCTGCCGGGCGCCGACGGCAGCTCGTAGGCGTCCGGCACGCCGAGCACGATCCGCGACTCCGCGGCCGAGAACGTGCGCAGCCCGATCCGGTAGGACAGCTGGGTGTCCAGCCCGCGCAGCCGCCCTTCCTCCAGCCGCTGCGAGGCCAGCAGCAGGTGGACCCCGAGGGACCGGCCCAGCCGCCCGATCATCACGAACAGGTCGATGAACTCCGGCTTGGCCGCCAGCAGTTCGGAGAACTCGTTGACCACGACGAACAGGGTCGGCAGCGGGGCGAGGTCGGTCCCGCGTTCCCGGTCGCGCTCGTAGTCGCGGACCGACGCGTAGTTGCCCGCTGACCGGAGCAACTCCTGGCGGCGGACCATCTCCCCGTGCAGCGCGTCCCGCATCCGGTTGACCAGCGGCAGTTCCTGCTCCAGGTTGGTGATGACGGCCGAGACGTGGCTGAGGTCTTCCAGGCCGAGGAAGGTCGCGCCGCCTTTGAAGTTGACCAGCACGAAGTTCAGCACCTCGGGGGGATGGGTCAGCGCGAGCCCGAGCACCAGGGTGCGGAGCAGCTCGGACTTGCCGGACCCGGTCGCGCCGATGACCAGGCCGTGGGGTCCCATGCCGCCCTGCGCGGACTCCTTGATGTCCAGCTCGACCGGCTGGCCGCCGGCGTCCAGGCCGATCGGCACCCGGAGCCGGCTCCGGGCCGGGCGTGAGCGCCACAGCCCCGGCAAGTCCAGCGCCGGGGCCTCGGCGATGCCGAGCAGCGCGGTCAGGGTGGTGTTCACCGCGAGCGCGTCCTCGCCCGGCGCGCCGCCCCGGGCCGGGCGCAGCGGCGCCAGCTCGCGGGCCAGGGCCTCCGCCTCGGCCAGCGAAAGCGTGTCCGGCGCACCGACGCGCGCCACGACGTCGGCGCCGGCCCGGTCCCGGGTGATCATGTCGAGGCGGCCGCCCGCGACCTGCAGCCGCAGCGTGGCCGCGTCGGCCGGCCCGGGCTGGTTCCCGGTCACCTCGATCAGGGTCACCCCGTCCACCCCGTCGCCGCCGAGCTGGTCGCCCGGCTGGACGGCCGCGCCGTCCACGATCACCACGTGGTAGGGGAGCGAGCCGCCGCTCTGGGCGCCCCGGCCGGGGGAGAAGCGCGGCCGGTCCTTGATGTCCGCGCCCAGCGCCGCCTCGAGCTGCGGCAGGGTCTCCGCCATCAGCCGGACGGGCCCCGCGGCGTCCCGCTCGGTGGCGTGCAGCGCGTGCGGCAGCCACTTGGCCCAGTCCCACTCCGCCATCCGGTCCGCCGGGGCGCAGACGCAGATCCGCACCTCCTCCGGGGAGTGGAACGCGGCCAGCTGGGCCGTCATCGCGCGGATCATGCCGCGGGCGGCGGCCGGATCGCCGGCCACGCAGACCCGGCTGAACGCGCGCAGGGACATGCCGACCGGCAGCTCGGGCACCCGGGCGTGGGTCCGGATGAAGCGGCGCAGCGCGCCCGCGCACAGCGGGTCGAGATCCTCGGCGGGCTTGGTCTGCGGCGGGACCAGCCGCACCCCGAGCTGCTGGGTGCCGGTGCCCAGCCGGATGGTGCCGAAATCGGCGTCCTGCGGGCGGCGTTCCCACACCCGGGCGTGCTGGTTGGCCGCCATCACCCACCACAGCGCGGCCGGCAGCGGGCTGGTCCACTCCAGCGCCTGCCGCTGCGCGCTGGCCGCCCGCCGCACCTGCCGCCGGATCTGGCCCAGATAACGCAGGTAGTCGCGGCGCTGGCCGTTCAGCCGGAGCTTGCGGTCGCCCTTGCCGCGGGCCATCTGGCCCAGGGCCATCCCGCCCATGCCCAGGCCCATCGCGCCCCCGCCCACCCAGCGCAGCGAGCCGGAGCCTGACCCGGACATCATCGCCACCATGCCGAACGTCATCGCCAGCATGGGCAGGTAGGTCATCATCTGCTGCAGGCCGTCGGAGGCCACTTCCGGGATTTCCGGGGGTGGCTGGAGCACGATCTCACCGTGCGGCATCTCGGGCGCCTCGCGCCGCTCCTGACGCCGCACAATGACGGTGCTCACCGCTCGCCTTCCTGCCGCTGGCCGGCCCGGGCCAGCCCGGCCCGGGGGCGGCGGCCCGCCGCCGCGGGTGCCGCGCCCGCCCGCTGGCCGTGCCGCCGAGTTCCCATTTTGCGGGCGAATCCACCCATTCGGTCGGCATACTGCCAAATGGGCTGAGCCAGGGTGGGCTGAGCCGGAGCCTGCCCGCGCCGGCCAGCCGGGGCCGCGCCGCGGCGGGGGAGCAGCCCAGCGGCGCACCGGCCAGCGGCGGCACGGCGGAGCGTCAGGCACGGCCGGGCGGCAGGCACAGGACAGCGGCAGGCACAGCCGAATGGCAGGCCCAGGACAGCGGCGGAGGGCGGGGAAGGGAACGAGATGAGCGCCGCCAGCGGAGCGGACATGTGCCGTATCACGGTGGTCGGGCCGCAGCGGCGGGTGGACCTCGCGCTGCCCGGCTACATCCCCTTCGCCGAGCTCTTCCCCGTCGTGGCCAGGTTCGCCGGCCTGGACGGGGCCGCGGCCGGCGAGGCCGCCAGCGGCTGGGTGCTGCAGCGGCTGGGCCAGGCCCCGTTCCCGCTCGACGCCACTCCGCAGCAGGCCGGCCTGCGTGACGGGGAGCTGATCTACCTGAGCCCGCGGGCGACCCCGCTGCCGGAGCTCGCTTTTGACGACGTGGCCGACGTCATCGCGGTCGGCGTGGGGGAGCGGCCGGATCGGTGGGGCCCGGCCGACACCCGCCGGGCCGCGTTCGGTGCCGCGGCCGCTGGCCTGCTCGCCGGGATCGCCGTACTGCTGCTGTCCGGGCCGCCCTGGACCGTGCCCGCGGTGACCGCCGGCCTGCTGGCCGTGCTCCTGCTGGCCGGCGCGGCGGCGGTCTCGAGGGCAGCCGGTGACGCGGGCGCGGCGGCGGTGCTGGGCTGGACGGCGCTGCCCTACGCGCTACTGGCGGGGCTGCTCGGGCCGGCCAGGTCGCTGCCGCTGGCCCACCTCGGCGCGCTGGAACTGGTCTCCGGTTTCGCGGCCGTGTTCCTGGCCGCCACCGCCGCGGCGGTGGTGACCGCGGGCGGCGCGGCCGTGTTCTGCGGAGCCGCCGGTGCCGCGCTGCTCGGCGTGGCCGGCGCGGCCCTGGACTACGGCTTCACCGGAGTTGGCGCCGCGGGTGCCGCCGCGGTCATGGCGGCGCTGGCGCTGGCGCTCACCCCGCTGATCCCGGCGGCCGCCTTCCGGCTGGCTGGCCTGACCCTGCCGCCAGTCCCGCGCGACGCCGACGAGTTGCGCCGGGACACCCTGACCGTGCAGGGGGGCCAGGTGCTCGAGCACACTGCCGCCGCCGACCGGGTGGTCACCGGGGCGGTCTCGGGTATCGGCCTGGTCGCGGCCGCGGCCGGGATGGCGCTCGCCCTCAGCCCCGGCTGGCTGCCCCGGCTGACCTGCGGTGTGCTGGGCTGCGTCCTGCTGCTCCGGGCCCGGGTGTTCCGCGGCCGGGCCCAGCGCTTGTGGCTGCAGGTCCCCGGATACCTGGCGTTGTTCCTGCTCGCCGTGGGTTCCGCGTGGCACGGGGCCGCGCCGCGGAACCTCGGGCTGATCGTGCCGTTGCTGGTCATCGGCGCGGGCGTTCTCGTCGGGGCGGGGATGTGGCTGCCCGCCCACCGCGCCTCACCGTTCTGGGGCCGGGCCGCGGAGATCCTCGACCTGGCGCTGGTCATCAGCCTCATCCCGCTCGCGCTCGGCGTGACCGGGCTGTTCGGCTACGTCCGCGGGCTGTCTGGCTAGGCGGCCACGACATGCAGACCCGCAGGGACCTGCTCCAGGCCCACCGGCTGATGACCCAGCGCGCGGCGCTGGCCCTGCTGCAGGCCGAGCCGGACCCGCCGGACCAGCCGCTGCGCCGGCTGAACGTCGGACTCATCTCCAGCGTCCTCGTCGCGGTGATCGTGGCCGCCGCCTTCGGAGTCTGGGGCCTGCTCGCGCCGGGCGACGCGCAGGGTCTCACGTCAGCGGGCACACTCATCGTCGACAGCCAGACCGGCACCTCCTATATCTGGTGTGACCACCACAAGCTGTGCCCGGTGGTGAACTACGCGTCGGCCCGGCTGGCGCTCGGTTCGTCCGCGCCGGACCAGCGAACGGTCAGCCAGGCCTCCCTGGCCCGCTACCCGCGGGGCCCGCTCATCGGCATTCCCGGCCTGCCGGAACCGCTGCCCGACGCGCACATGCTGGTCGGCCAGCCCTGGTCGGTCTGCGTGCAGACGGTCACCGACCCGGCCACGCTGCGGCGGCAGACCACCACCACCCTGGTCGGCGGGCGCCGGGTCGGCGGCCGCCCGATAGCCGCGGCGAGGGCGCTGCTGGTGGCCTCCGCGGGGCGGGACTGGGTGCTGTGGGACGGGCAGCGGCTGATGATCCCGCGGGGCATCCAGCAGAACGTGCTGACCGCCCTCGCCGCCGCCGGGTCACCAGGCGGTTGTCCCCGCCACCTGGCTGAACGCGTTCCCGCAGGGCTCCGACTTCGCACCGCCGCCGATCCCCGGGTTCGGCCGCGACGTGCGTGGCCCCGCGGGCGGGACGGCCCGTATCGGGCAGGTATTCACCACCACGTCGGCGGCAGGCGGATCGCGGCAGTTCTACGTCTTGCGCCGCGACGGGCTGGAACCGGTCACGCAGACCCAGGCGGCCCTGCTGAACGCCGCGCGAGGCCAGGTTCCGCAGGGGGCGGTGGCTCCTTCGGTCGTGGCCGACGACCGGGGGCAGGCCGCCATGACACCCGGCGGCCTGCCGCAGCGGATGCCGTCGCTGGTCAGCTACGACCTGGCGGCCCCGCTCTGCGTGGTGTACTCCGGGGCCGCCGACCCAGGGGCCGGGCGGGCGGCTCACCGTCGGCGGGACCGTGCCCGGCGGCGGCCTGCCGGTCGGTTCGCCCGGCAGCCACACCCAGATCGCCCTGCCGCCCGGGAAGGCCACCCTGGCCGGGATGGTGCCCGGGCCCGCCGGGGCTTCGGCCGGGGACACCCCGGCGGTGACGGGTTATTTCCTTGTCTCCGGGGGCCGCAGGTACGGGCTCGCGTCCCCGGCGGTAGCGGCGATGCTCGGCTATCACCTGGCCGCGCAGCGCACCCTGGTGCCCGCGAGTGTCCTTGACCTGATCCCGGCAGGCCCGGGGCTCGACCCGGCCGCCGCCCGGCAGCAGGTCAGCGGCTGAGGTCCGGGCCGTAGCCGCGGCCGAGATCGGGGCCGCGAGCGCGCGGCTGAGATCCGGGCTGCGGGCCGCGGCTGAGATAAAGCTTCGATCACGCACCGCGGCAGGTCGCGGGGTTGCCTCCCGGGCTGGCGCAGGTAGGCCCGGACCCGGCCGCAGGGAGCCGGCGGCACCGGCCGCCGGCGGCCGAATCGCTTCATGTCACAGTTGCGCCGATTTGGTTGACAGTGCGTCTTTACAGCCCCTTGAATGACCCGTGTGCTGGCCCCTGGAGGGCCCGATTTCTGCGTGGCGGTCGGGGGCTGGAACCGGACATTGAGTTAAATACAGGATTCCAGACGGGGAGGTGCGGCAAATGGCAGCCGAGTCTGCTTTCAACCGGGCAGCCATGGCGCAGGCGGCCGTCCAGGTGGAGGACGCAGTAGGCCAGATCCGCGGCCAGCAGTCCACGCTGGCCGGCCAGCACGGCGACCTGATGGCGGGCTGGCAGGGCGAGGCGGCGACCGCGTTCACCAGCGCTTACGAGTCGTTCAACAGCGACTTCAGCCAGGTGCTGAGCGCGCTGCAGGGGATACACGAGAAGCTGGGCGCGACCCGGACCCGGTACCAGTCCACTGAGGACACGCAGGCGGCCGCGGCGAACCGGGTTCGCGGACTGCTCAACGGCTGAGCACGGAGGCATTGACGAAATGAGCGAATACACGAGGGCCGTGTTCGGATCCCTGCAGACGGGGGAGGCCGATTTTGCCAGCACCTACGCCCAGCTGCAGTCGACGATCTCCACCCTGGACGGCCAGCTGAAGTCCAGCCTCTCCCAGTGGGACGGCGAGGCGCAGCAGGCGTACTACGTGGCCAAGGCGAAGTGGGACGCGGCCATGGCCAACATGGCGGCCGTGCTGAACAACCTGCGCGGCGTGATCGGCGAGGCGCATGTGAACTACAGCTCGACCGAGGCGTCCAACGCCGCCCTCTGGGGCGGCTGACCGCGATCGGCCGCCCACCGTCAGGTCGGCGGCCCGGGCAGCGGAAGGTGACGTCCAGGTAGCGGGAGGCTGGTAGTGGGCGGCTCGTATGACGCCTTGATGCTGCGCCAGCAGCAGTCGCAGCAGCCGACCCCGGGCAGGTACTCGGGGACGGCGGTGCCGCACGTCAACGGGCCCAGTTACAGCGGCTACAGCCAGCCGCAGAACTGGGCCGACCCGGCAGTGTCCGGCCGCGACCTGATCGTGCACCGGGACGTGCTCCGGCAGGTGGCAGCCGACCTGGCCCGGATGGCCGACCAGCTGCAGACGACCCTGAGTGCCTGCGCCCCGGCCGCCGCCCTGGCGGGCGGGGCGGCCGGCAGCTGGGCGCAGGCACAGCAGCTGAACCAGGTGATGTCCAGGGCTCACGCGGGCGTCACCCAGTTCACCGGGCAGCTCCAGCAGGCGCACACCGACATGGCCGCCCGGCTGGCCACCTCGGCGGACCGCTACGACGCCGCCGAGCAGCAGATCACCAGCCTGATCCACGCCGCTACCGACCCGTCCGCGACGATCATCCAGGGCGGCGGGCAGGACACGCCGGTGCAGCCCGGGTATGGCCAGAACTGGACGCCGCAGCAGCGGGCCAGCTACTACCGCATCCAGCGCCTGGAGAACATGCCGGGCAACAGCGGCCCCAACTGGACCGGCACCTACCCGATCACCGAGGACACGGACTTCTCCCAGGGCTCCGCGGCTGGCTACACCTGGGAGCAGGTCAAAGCCCTGGTCGAAGCCACCGACCCGGGCGCGATCTCCTCGGCCGGGGCCGCGTACGGGCAGATCGCCTCGACGCTGACCGACATCTCCAGCCAGCTCTCCGGCCACGGCCAGACCCTGGCCGCGAACTGGGGCGGCTCGACCGCGGTCACCGCGGTCAGCCAGGTCCAGCAGCTCTACCAGACCGCGTCTGACCTGCAGGCCAATACGTGGTCCGCGCAGCAGGCCCTGGCCTGGTACGGCCCGGTGCTGAGCGCCTTCCGCGGCAGCCTGCCGCAGCCGTCGTCCACTCACCCGGCCGACGTGCAGGCCGCCAACCAGGCGGCCCAGCAGCGGATGAGCGCGCTGAACAGCCACATCGAGACGGCCTTCTACCAGATGCCCGGAGCCGTCAACAAGAACCTTCCCCCGCCGCTGGCCGGCTCGGGCGGAGCAGGCGGGTCCGGCGGGACGGCGTCCGGTGGCGGACGGGGGACCGGGGGCGGCGTCCCCGGGACGGGCTCCGGCCGCCATGCCGCGGGGGCCGGGGGAGCGACCGGAGCTGGCGCCCCGGTGACGGCCCCGCTAGGCGGCCCGCCGCATCTGGCCGGCGGATCCGGGCCGGGGTCCGGGACCACGCTGGCCGGGCTGACGCCGACCGCGCCGGGCAGGCACGGGACCCGGCGGCACCGGGCCCGGCGGTCCAGGACCAGGCAGTCCGGGACTGGGCGGCGGCTTCCCGGCCCCGGGCGGCCCTGCTCCCGGCGGTCCCGGGATCCTGCCGCCGGTACCCCGGACCGGCGCCGGCGGCGACCCGGGCGGGCCCGGGCCGGGGACCAGCCCACCAGGTGAGACGACCCCCCCGGGGGAAAACGGCGTCGGCGGTGAACCAGCGCCGGGCGAGGGCGGCCCGGGCCTGCCTCGCAACGTCTTCCGCACGTTCGGCTCGCTCGAGGGACAGAGCGGCCCGGCCGCGGCGGGCGAGGCCGGGCCGGGCGAGGTCGGGCCGGCGAAGCCGGCCTGACCGGTGAGCCGGTGCCGGGGGCGGTGACGCCCGGCGGGGCAGCCGCCCCGGACGGGCTCGCGGCGCAAGGTGAGACGGGGTTCGCCGGAGCCCGGATGCCGGGCTCGTTCCCGATGGCCGGGCGCCGGTGGGGCGGGCGGCCCAGGCGAGGCCGACCGGAGCAACCAGTACTGGACCAGCGAAGACGAAGCCACCTGGGGGCCGGACCTTGGCCCGGGCCTGGCCGCCGGGCCAGAGGCGGCGGCTGGTGACGGCCTGGGCTGGATGACGCCCGGCGGCGGCGCGGGCCGGGGCCAGGACCGCGAGCGGTCGCGGCTGGCCTGGACGGGTGAAGACGACGACTTGTGGGCTGCGGGCGGCCCGGCTGTCCCGCCCGTGATCGGGGGCTGACCACCCGCCGGTGCCTGGGGCTGGGAGACGAATCGGCGTTCTCGTGCTCGCCGCGGCGTTCGTGACCGTGGCGGGCGGGTGCGGCGCGGGCTCCGGGCCGGCTGGCCCGTCCGCCGGCCGCACCGGAACCGCCGCCCAGGCCAGCGCGTCCGCTCCCGCGAGCGGCGGCAGCCGCCCCGCCACGGGAACCCAGCTGAAGAGGCTGCTCCCGGCCCGGGCGAGCCTGCCGCCCGGCTGGTCGCTCAGCGCCGGCACCGGCCAGGAAATAGACAGCGGCACGGCGCTGACCGCGCCTCCGTATCTTCCGGTCCTGCCCAGGCAGTCGTGCGCGTCCTGGAAAGGTGTGGACGCCCACTTCCTGCTGGCTGGCGATCAGGCGTCTACCGCGCAGCTCGGCGTGACCGTGGGGCACGGCCAGACCACCAGCCTCGGCAGCGTCAACCTGGCCGGCTACTACCCGGGCTGGGCCGCCCGGCAGTTCGCGCTGATCACCTCGTTCGCCGGGCACCGCTGTGCGCCGTTCAGCACCCGCGACGAGATCACCGGCGCGCGAGTCGAGATGAGACCGTCCGTCAGCGTAGTGCCAGGCCTCGGCGACCAGGCCCTGCTCATCAAGATCGTCCAGGTCAATGGCCCGCTGCCGGACGGTACCTACTATCCCGGCGACTACCTGCTCGTGGCCCGGGTCGGTGACTACCTGGCCGACGTGGACGCGCCGGCCTTCCCTGGCCAGTCACCGGGAAAGGCCGTCCGCAGCGTCATGACCGCACTGGCCGGGCGGCTCGGCCGGCTGGGCTGAGCGCGGCCGCGGTGCTGCGCAGAGCGCGGCGGGTACGTCCTGCGCCGCTGGCTGATCGCGTGGTGCTTACTGCGGCAGTGCCTCGCGGAGAGAGAGTTTCATTCCCTCGTGTGAGGCGACGAAGCCGAGCCGTTCGTAGAAGCGGTGCGCGGTAGTACGGGACTTGTCAGTCGTCAGTTGCACCAGGGCGCAGTCCCGCCGCCGGGACTCGTTGATGGCCCAGGTGAACATGGCGGCGCCCAGGCCGCGGTCGCGGTAGTCCGCACGGACCCGGACCGCCTCGATCTGGCCCCGGAGCGCCCCGCGGCGCGCCAGGCCGGGCAGGAAAGAGAGCTGCATCGTGGCCACAACGTCGGGACCCGACTGCGCGGCCACCAGGAGGTGCGCCGGATCACGGTCGATGGCTTCAAAGGCCGCCTGGTAGGCGGCCAGGTCATCTGCCGTCTCCACCCCGTCTCGGGTGGCGCCGATCTGGTCGGCGGCAATCAGGTTGAACGATCGCAGGAAGATCGATGGCCCCGGCCCGGCGAAGCACGACAGAGGACGAGCCCAGTTCGAGTGTCTCCAGAATCTCCACGTCCCCAGTCTGCCGGGCCTGTCCTGCTCCGCGTGCGGGCCCCAGGGCGGCGGGTTAGCGTGGAGGCGTGACGGTCGATCTCTTCGCGGGGCTTCCGGTGAGCGACTACCAGCGCGCGCTCACCTGGTATGAGCGGCTGCTGGGCTCGCGACCCGCGTTCTTCCCGAATGCGACGGAGGCGGTGTGGGAGCTTGCCGAGCACCGCTACCTCTACGTCGAGGAGCTACCCGGGCGCGCCGGCCATGCCCTGCACACGGTGTTCGTCGACGACCTCGACGAGCGGGTCGAGAGCATCGGCGCCCGGGGAATCGAGCCCGCCTCGCAGGAGACGTACGGGAACGGGGTGCGCAAGGTGATCTACCGCGACCCCGACGGCAACGAGATCGGCTTCGGCGGCGGTCCGGCCGGGTGACCGGCGCGGCCCCGGTCAAGGCCTGAGCGCAGGTTGTCTCACCGCCGGGTCCGGGCGAGGTGGAGGCCAGCAGTGCGGCTTTACTTGTCGTCGTTTCGGATGGGCGACCATCCAGAGCATCTCGCGGCCCTCGTCGGCGCGGGCGGCCGCCGGGCGGTGGTCATCGCGAACGCCATGGATGACGCGCCGGCGGAGGTGCGCCGCAGCGGCGTGGAGCGCGAACTGGCCGCGCTGGCCGACCTCGGGTTTGAGGCTGTCGAACTGGATCTGCGTGACTACTTCGGCCGGGAGCGGCGTCTGCGCCGTGATCTGGCCGGGGTCGCCCTCGCCTGGCTGTGCGGCGGCAATGTGTTCATGCTCCGCTTCGCGCTCTTCCGCAGCGCCGGGGACGTCGTGCTCGGTGATCTGCTTGCCGCAGATGCGCTGGTCTACGCCGGGTACAGCGCAGGGGCGTGTGTCTTGTCTTCGACACTGCGGGGCCTGGAGATCGTCAACGACGCTGGCGCGGTCATGCGGATCTACGGCTCAGAGCCAGTGTGGGCTGGCCTGGCGCTGCTCACCGACGTGTTCTTGCCGCACTATCAGTCACCGGGGCATCCCGAGACGGCCGCGATAGACCTCGTGGCCGCCCGGTACCAGGCAGCAGGGGTCGGTTACCGGCCGCTGCGTGACGGGCAGGCTTTGCTCGTCAACGGCGCGGATACCGAGGTCGTGTAGCCCGGCCATGCGGCGGGGGCGCCGGTGACCGGACTCGCGCGCGGGTCGCGGCCAGGCCGGTGATGATGGGCTGGTGGGCGGCGACGACGCGGTGATCGGGTGGATACGGGAGATTGTGCTGAACGCTTCTGACCCGTGGCGCCTGGCGTCATTCTGGGCCGGGCTGCTCGGCGGGACGCCGGTGGAGTGGTATCCGGGCTGGGTGACGCTGGAACCGCCGCCACACGGTCAGCGGCTTTCCTTCCAGGGAACCGGGGGTGGTCGCGGGCCCTCGCCCGGCGTGCATTTCGACATCCTGGTCGGTGATCTTGACGCTGCTCAGCAACGGGTAATAGCTGCCGGGGGAACAGTGACTGGCGAGCGTATCTCTCCCCGTCCAGGCTCTGGTGGCGAGACAGTGCGCTGGCGCGTGTGCCGGGATCCCGCGGGCCACCCGTTCTGCCTCGTAACCCGGTGATCGCATGGTCCGCAGACGCGCCCCAACCCCGGCCGGGTGAAGACTTACCCGGGAGGCCAGGGGCGGCCCGCGAGGACGGCCAGGTGCAGCGACACGAGCGTTTCTTCGAGTTCGGGAAGAGCGTCGGTCCAGCCGGCGCGGACCATGGACCGCACCAGTTCGACCGTGGCCCCGGCGAGGGCGAGATACGCCGCAGAAGGAACGGCCGGCCATTCCGGATGATGCTCCCGCGCCCGCTGGTGCCATTTCTTGTTCAGCTCAGTGAACATGCCGGTACCGGCGTCGAGCCGGTCCACCGCGCGGGGGCCCGCCGTCGGCATGTGGATATAGAAGACCCTGGCGAACGCGGGCTCGCCGGCCAGGAACGCGAGGTAGGCCCGGCACGCGACCCGGAGTACCTCCTCGTCGCAGGCCCCGGCGGGCAGCGCACGCGTTGCGGACACTACTTGCGCGATCAGCAGGTCCCGGCCTTCGGCGGTCGCAGCCAGGAAACAGTCCTCCTTGTCCGCGAAGTGGGCGTAGAAGGCGGCCCGGGACACCCTCGCCGGCCGCACGATGTCGGCGACAGTGACGGCCAGGTAGCCGGATTCCGAGACCGCGGCGATCACTGACCGCAGCAGCCGTTCCCGCTGAGACGCGCGGACGGCCGACAGCGGCAGACGGCTCCGGCCGCGGGGAAGGCCAGGCTTTCCCGCGTGTGTCCTGGCGAGCGTTCCCCCTTGCCCGGTGTCGGTCACGCGCATACAGTAGCTGGCGTAGCCCTAAAGTACGGGACCGTACTTATGGCAAAAGGCTCCAGTTAGTGCCCGCAGGCATAGGCGAGAGCGCCTGCGATAGCGCGGGGAACCGCGTCCGTTCGGCCGCATGGAAGGCGTCAGGCGCAGCGGCGGGAAGAGGCGACGGCAGCGATGACGGACCTGCTGGACGAGAGGGCGCATGATGATTCCAGCCAGCGCCCCGTGGCTCGCGTGACCGGCATAACAGCACAGCTGAGCGGGCTGGCAGCCGAGTTCCCTGGCTACGAGTTCGCTACGCAGCGGACCTGGGGCGGCATCTCCATCGTCGCCCGCCGCCGCGGGGGCTGCGCACGGCCAGGCGTGTACGCCGTCGTCACCGACGACCCGGACGAGATGCGCCACGCGCTCCTTGAGCATGAGCGAGACCAGCCACCAGGGTGACAGTCGGCGTCAGCCGTGAAGGGAGATCTGGATGTTCAAGGCATGGACCAGATGGCGGGCCGCCTCCGGGCTAGCGGTCGCAGGAGTCACCCTCGGTGCCCTGGTCGCGGCGGCGCCCGCGGTGAGCGCGGGCACGCGCGGCGGGCCAGGGCCCGCCAGCCCCAGCGGACCGGTAGTGGGCACCGCCAACGGGGCAGTCCGCGGCGTGGCCAGCGGGGCGGTCGACGAGTTCCTCGGCATCCCGTACGCCGCACCGCCGGTCGGCGCGCTGCGGTGGCGGCCGCCACGACCCGCCGCCAGCTGGTCCGGCGTACGCGACGCGACCAGGTTCGCGCCGCACTGCCCGCAGCCAGCGTCGCCCTTCGGGCAGGCCAGCACGTCGGAGAACTGTCTGTTCCTGAACGTCTTCACGCCAGGCAACCAGAAGCCCCGACCACACGAGCCCGTCATGGTGTGGATCCACGGCGGTGCGCTGGTGTCCGGCGAAAGCGATGACTACAACCCCGCGAAGCTGGTCGCAGACGGCGTCACCGTGGTCACCATCAACTACCGGCTCGGTGCGCTCGGTTTCCTGGCGCAGCCGGCCCTGGCCGACGCGAAGGGCCAGTCGGGCGACTACGGCCTCATGGACCAGCAGGCCGCCCTGCGCTGGGTGCAGCGCAACATCGCCAGCTTCGGCGGCGACCCGCACAACGTCACGATCTTCGGTGAGTCCGCCGGGGGCCTGTCCACACTGTCACAGGTCGCATCGCCGCAGGCCAGGGGACTGTTCCAGAAGGCGATCGCCGAGAGCGGCTCCTACAACCTCACGCAGACGTCGCTGTCGAGCGCCGAGTCGGCCGGGGAAGCGTTCGCCACCCAGGCGGGATGCGCCAGCCAGACCGCGGCCTGCCTCCGCAGCCTGCCCGTCTCGACCATCCTGGCCAACGAGGACGCGGCGGGTTACACGCCGAACATCAACAGTGAGGTGCTGCCGGAGTCGCTGGGGACCGCCTTCGCCACCGGCAACTTCAACCACGTCCCGATCATCAACGGCACGAACCGCGACGAGTGGCGGCTGTTCGTCGCGCTCAGCGAGCTTGAGGGCGATCCGGTCACGGCCTCGAACTACCAGGCCATGATCTCTTCCACGCTCGGGGTGCCTTCGGCGGCCGCGGCGGTCATCGCGGCCAAGTACCCGCTGAGCGCGTTCCCCAGCCCATCCGTCGCCCTCGGCGCGGTCGGCACGGACGCCATCTTCGCGTGCCCCGCGCTGGTCATTGACCAGTCCGTCTCGCACTTCGTGCCGACGTTCGCCTACGAGTTCAACGACGAGAACGCACCGGAGAACTTCCTTCCCCCGGTCAGCTTCCCCTACGGCGCGGCCCACGCGTCCGAGATCCAGTACCTGATGGATCTGCCGACGGCCGCCTTCCCGGGGACGCTCTCGGCCCAGCAGCAGCAGCTAGCGACGACCATGAAGGGGTACTGGACGGACTTCGCCAAGCGCGGATTCCCTTCCTCGCCGGGCACCCCGTTCTGGCCGCGCTTCAGCACCCTTACCCAGAAGATGCAGTCGCTGGTGCCACCCACCCCGCAGACCGAGACCGACTTCGCGAACACGCACAACTGCGCGTTCTGGGCCGCCCTGGCCGCGGCCTAAGCGCCAGGACGTGCGCGCACTGGCCGCCGGCGTTCGACGCAGCCGGCGGCCAGTGCGCGACGTCCGCTCGCCGGCCCGTGATCGCCGGCGTCAGCCCGAACGGTCCGGCATCGGCTCGGCCAGCGCTGCCCGCCACTGGGGGGCGTCGAAGGGGTCGGCGAAGTACTGGGTCTCATGGGCGACGAGACCGCCGGAGAACTCCATGATGCTGACCGAGTGGGTGGGTGCCCCGTCGTAGGTGATCACGACCTCGCTCACCCAGAGGTCCCCGTGGCCGCTGATCCGGACCACGGTGAAGTGCCGCTCCGCCGGATGGCCACCGCGTTGCGCAGCAATGGCCTCGCGGCCGCGGAACCGTTCTCCGGACTGCGGGTAGTCCAAGATGGCGTCGGCGGCGTAGATGGCGTGCTCGGCTGTGCTGTCACCCTGCTCGGAGGCCCGCCAATGCTCCATGACTCTGGCCCTGGCCTGGGCGTCACCATCCATCGTCTCGCTCCTCAGGTCCGGCGGGTGGGCTCTGCAGTCGGCGCGTGGGCCCCATTGGGTTCGCCGTCACTGAAGCTATCCCAGCCGGGGCGGCCGCAGGAAGCTGACCACCGCGCACTTACCATGGCTGTCGCTTGTGCCCGGGGAGATGTAGAACACTCTGGGGACCAGTGCTGGATGTATCTGATCGTCAGTGTGCAGAGGACAAGATGGAGACACCTTCCGACCATTCCCAGAGTTCTGGCCAAGACGTTCAGGCTCGACATATTAGGCATCGCGCAAATGAGTACGCGCACAGTCTGGAGCAGGACAGTTGGCATCAAGCTGAGCTGCACGTCACCGCGGCCGGCTTCTGGGTAACTTTCAGTGGATCTTCGGTGGCGCTGCGGCCGTCCTGGCTGCTGCGGCGAGCGGTTCAGCATTCTCGCACTATCCGCAGGTCGCGGGAGTCCTGGCGCTGTTCAGCGCTGGGTCTGCCGCAATTGTGACCGCGCTGCGCCCGGGGGACATCTCGGCGCAGCACCTCAAGTCCGCTTCTGGTTTTAACAAGCTTCAGAACGAAGCGAGAAATCTCTGGGAATTCGATCTCGCGAATCTTGACGCTAATGAGAGCAGGAAAGAGGTTGGCCGGCTCAGCCGCCAGTGGAGCGAAATCGTGGAAGGAAGCCCGAGAGTGCCAAGGCGGCTGTTCAGGGTCACAGATATACGTTATGGCCGGAAACGAATGTACTACTTTCCGAAGCCACCCGAAGCTGACGACGGAACCGGCACGTCATGAAGTCCTCCGCGGGGTGCGGAGCCGGTTCGCAGCTGGGAGGTCGCTCCGGCCAGAACCGCGCATGCGGTCAGCGCACGCATGATGACCAGAGCGTGCCGTACGCTGCGCGGATCGCGAGGGTCGGGCACCTCGGCCAGGCGCTCCAGCGGGCCCGGGATCTCCCCGGGTACGGCCCTGGGGTGCTCGCGGAGTTGGTCAAAGGCAGGCGGGATCGGCGGCGACTCGTCGGCAGGCGTGGTTCATTCGCCCGCAGCGTCCTCGGCCTCCCAGCGAAGCAGGTCGCCCGGCTGGCACTCGAGCACCTCGCAGAGCGCGGCGAGCGTCGTAAAGCGCACTGCCCTGGCGCGGCCGTTCTTGAGTACCGCCAGGTTGGCGGGCGTGATCCCGACGCGGTCTGCGAGTTCGCCCACGGACATCTTCCGCCTGGCCAGCATCACGTCGATGTCGACGGCGATCGGCATCAGATCACGTCGTCCAGCTCGGCCTGCATCTGCACCGCTTCGATGTCACGGGCGACGGCCTGGGCGAGCAGCATCCGCAGCACGAGCACGATGAGCGCGACCCCCAGGATGGCCACGCCAATCCCGCCCATGATGAGGGTGACACCCGGGTCAGCCCGCTGGCCAGGCGCATTCACGGCCGTGACCGCGAACCACACGAGAGCAGCCGCAACGATCGCGCCGATGATGACGTCCACGTACCGGAAGGCGGCGTGGGAGAACACGGTTCCGCGTCGCACCATCGTTACCAGTCGCCATACGCAGACCAGGGCAACCTGGGCCGTCCCGATGCCCAGGATCGTGATCACGCGCAGCGCGGTCAGCGGGAGCGACCCGTCCTCCGGGTCGCTCCCGCTGACCAACGCCCACACCATCAATGCCTGTGCGAACACGCTGCCGGTGAGCACCACCACGAGCACGGCGCGCAGCGCGCGCACTGTCAGCTTTCCCATGACCCATCCTTAAAATCGAGCTACGATAGGAATCTATCGAATATCGATAGACTGAGCAAGAGCTGACCCGGTGGGCAGACGGCGATTTCGCACCATGGCGGGATGCCGCCGGCCCCCTCCCGCGGCACGGCGAGATGCGAAGGTTTTCGATCTTGCCGAAGCCGGCCTTGCTTAGCCACAAATCGGACGCTCTACGACTACGCCGAAGCCTTGGGCTGAGATCGAGGGGCCAGGAGCGCCCGTTCCGCGTCTGCGTCTCACCTGTTCCAGCGGCCCGCTGCCGATTACCCTGGCCGGATGCGCAGAGGCCTCACCATGGACGATCTTGGAGACTTGGCCGAACTCCGGCTGCTTGCGGTCCTGGCCACATACCGGCGCGACGGCACTGTGCTGTTGTCTCCGGTCTGGCACGAATGGCGCGAGGGCGGTTTCGGCGTCGTCACCAGCAGCCGCGACGTCAAGGTCGCGCATCTGCGGCGAGACCCACGGGCCAGCATCGTGGTCTGCGAGCATGCGCCGCCGTACCGCGGAATCGAGGTGCGTGGCCAGGCCCGGTTCGTCACCACGGGAGTCGGTGACGCGGTGCAGCGAATCGCCTCTCGCTACCTGGGCCTCGAAGCCGGAGCCGCGTACGCGGGCACAGCCGACGACGACCTCCTCATCCGCCTTGAGCCAGGTGAGCTACGGGCCTGGGACTTCGCCGGCGAGCACTCCTGACCGTTGAATACGGCCGATGAACATGAGCACGCGCTCGCGTTCAGGCTCTGCTCATTGCCCACGGACAGACAGGTAGGTGACCGGTCCGAGGCTGGCGGATGGGACTGGCGGCGGTTTGGGGCCGATGCCGAAGTCGAGGCCCTGGAAGGTCCTGGCCGCTATGACCAGGGACAGGTACCGGCCGGTCGGCGCCTTCGCCCCCGGTGGCCCGGTGGCGTCTCTGGCGGTGAAGTGCCCGCGCATGGTGATCAGGAACACTGTGATGCGGGCGGAGCCGGGAGAGTAGTCGCCGGGCGTTGCCGAGGTGAGCGCTTTGGCGTGCGTGGTCACCACCGCTGTGATCCACGCCGGGGCGGAGTCGCCGTTGATCGTGGCGGCGCGGTGTGCCATTGCGGTCAGCCGTCCGATCGCTGAGGCTGGGACCTGCGTCCCGGCCGCTGCCGGGGGCTGCCCGCAGCCCGCTGCCGCCAGCAAGGACGCCATCGCGGCGGCGCCGGCCACGGCCCTGAGCGCGCCGCCCGGCGGGTGGGTGGTCCCTGCAGCGTGCATCGCGGCCTCCATCCGGTTACCAGTTGGACGGTCACCAAGCCCTGCCGGTTGCACGCCACGCGGAAATCCCAGTCCGGCGCCACGACTCACGCAACTGGGCCGGAGGCTGCCCGGGGCACCTGCCGAGATACCCTCGCCGGATCGGCGCTGTGCGTGCCGCGTTCAACGTGCCCCGGGGCGAATCGCTGGCTGAGGGCGGGCTACGGCCCCGCGCTGCCTAGCCGGGCTGAGGCCGCAGCCCGTCGAGGATGATCTGGGCGATATGTGCTGAGCGCTCGCGGCTGGTCTCCGCGCCGGCGTGGCGGATCGCGGCGAAGGCGCCGGCGACGAGGGCCATCACCTCGCCGGCGGTGGCGTCACGCCGCGCGACGCCGGCTGCGTGCGCGCGGTCCAGCAGGTCCGCGACATGGCGCGTGAGGTCCACCGCGACGCCCGGGGCGGCGGTGCGCAAGTCGAACTCGGCGGCCGCGAGCGCGCTCTTCACCGCAACGTTCTCGGCGCCCGTGGCCATCATCCGGGAGAGCAGGGTGAAGAGGGCGGCGGGATCGCCGGTAGCGGCGAGCACCTCTGCCTCTGCCACCAGCTGCTCCAGCATGTCCGTCGCGACGGCGAGATACAGCGCTTCCTTGGCCGGGAAGTGCCGGTGCACGGTGCCGGGACCTACCCCCGCGCGGCGGGCTATCTCATCGAGCGAGACGCCGAGGCCCTCGGTTGCGAACAGCTGCTGCGCGGTCCGCAGGACCTGCTCCCGATTGCGGCGCGCGTCAGCCCGCAGCCCCCGGTCACTCCCGTGAGCTGCCGGCGGCTTCGCCGGGGCGGGCTCGTGCGGCTGGCTGGACATGTCAGCATCAGCATAACCGGGGCGCCGCACCGTATACTCTCAGCCATAACCGGGGCGGCGCACCGATTATGGCTCCGCGCCGCTCCTCATGAGCCCGGCCAGCCAGCCACGAGGAGGTCACGTCGATGACCACGCGTGAAGACGCGAGCGCCCTGGTCCAGCGGATGCAGGAGTGCTTCAACACCCGCCAGTTCGACCGGGCCGCCGACCTGCACACCCCCGGCTTCTTCAGCCATCCGCTCGGCACCACCGGGTTCGGGGCAGGCCAGGCGGCCTGGCGCGCGCTCGCCGCCCGGTACCCCGGCATGCGCGTCGTGGCCCAGGACATCCTGGTCAACGGCGACAAAGCCGCCGTCCGCTCGACCGTCGAGGGGATCGCGGCCCCGGACGGCGGCGCGCAGCCCATGCTCTTCGAGATCTTCCGCGTCGACGATGGCCGGCTCGCGGAGATGTGGGGGGCGAGCACAGGATTCCCGCCCGCAGACAGCCCCGAGGACTTGCTCAGCCCGTCCTGAGAATGTCGCTCCGCCCGGCGGAGCTGGCCGGCGGCGCCGTGACCAGACGGGCCACCGGATCTTCCGCTGGAGGCGATGGGGCACCCGGCGAGACCGTAGGGCCGGGCGGGCCGGCGCGTCAGCGGGGGAGCAGGTCCTCGGGACGGGTGACGGGAAAGCCGTACGGGTCGATCACGACCCCGCTCACCCGGCGGGCCAGGGCCAGGGCTGCCTCCCCGACGGTGAGCCGGATGGCCCGGTCGGCGGTGGCGGCCGGGAACTTGCTCCGCAGTTCCCACCGGGCCGGTTCCTGATCGCGCAGGTCCCCCAGGGCGAGCGGGGGTGGTTCCAGGGCCGACCGGGACAGCCGCGGCGGCCAGAAGACGGTGAGGAACCGGGGCTCCTGCTCGGAGACGAGGAAGTAGGCCCCGGGCACGTCCTGGTCTTCGTCGGTGAACAGCGCGTCGTCGGTGTAGGGCTGCAGCACGCTGATCACCTGGTCGGCGGGCAGCGGCTGGGCGGTGTACACCGAGGCGGACAGGTTGAGGTTCATGGCCGGGCGCTGGCTGTGCACGGTACCGCCCAGCCGGGCCGCCAGGCCGCGGACCAGCCGCTCAGCGTCTTGCCACTTGGCGTGGTCCGGGCGGGAACCCCGGGCGCCTGTCTCGATGACGTCCGCGTAGTACGCCGAGGCCGTGCTGGCGGGCAGCCCCGCCTTCGCGGCCAGTTCCGCGGTGACCTCGACCGGCCCGTGCAGCAGCACGCCGTTGCCGAACGCGAAGCGGTCGCTGCGCACGCGCAGGGCGGGATCGTAGGCCACCAGCGCGTTCGCGAGCTCGTCGCTGACCTCGGCGGCCAGCAGCAGCGTGGGGCCGGCGGCGAGGCGTTTGGCCGTGCGGCCCGACGCGGCCATCAGGGTCGGACCGTCGCGATCGGGACCGTCGCGATCAGGGGCACCAGAGTCGGGGACATCAGGCGACGGCCTGGCCGCGGTCGCGCAGTTGCCCGGCCACCTGCAGCCTCGCATGCCGCTCGGCCGGGGTCTCCGGCAGCAGCGAGCTCACCAGCAGGGCCAGGTACAGGCCGACGGTCAGCGCGCTGAAGATCAGGAAGATCTGGCCCAGGACGTTCCCGGGCCGGATCGTGCTGGGGTGCGGGTCGTTCCAGCCCCGCGCGGTCGTGGCGGCGAAGAAGACCAGGACGCCCAGCGAGTAGACAACCTCGGCCACCAGCACCACGGTAAAGCCGGCCGTAGAGCGGTGCCAGAGGGCGATCAGGATAGCCACGACGATCAGGGTGACCAGGGCGGTGAGGAACAGCCACAGGATCGACAGGGCGGCCCGCCGCCCCCAGTAGCCCGCGCCCCGGCGGTCATACCAGGTCAGGCCGAGGCCGGGGAGGACCGGGACCGTCACGTCGCGGGGGAGTTCGTGCCGGGGTGGCAGCCCGGCGGGGCCCGCGCTCACCGCGGGGTCCCGGGCGGCGGGACGCACCGCGTCATCAAAAGATGCTGTCCCACGCGTGCTCCACCCCGTGCGCGATGCCGGAACCCACCTTGGCGAAGTCCTGGCCGGTCTTCACGGCGCTGTCCCCGATCCCGTCGCCGATGCCCAAGATAACACCGTGCTTGGAGATGTCCGCGCCCCAGTTTTCCTGGATCAGGTTGTGCGCGAAGTCGCCGACGCCGTAGGCCACGACGCCGCCGGCCAGGACGCCGGCCCCGCCGGCCGCCAGGGTGAGACCCACGCCGCTCACCCCCAGCGCGCCGAGGCCGGCCGCGGCCCCTCCGGCCGCCAGCCCGCCGACCCAGCCGCCGGCGGCGATCGCGGCGACGTTGCCGCCGGCCTCGCCCGGGTAGGCGACGTAGGCCGGGACGCCCGCGGCCATGTCGTCCTGGGCGCCGAAGTAAGTGCTGGCCCCCGCCGCCGCGACGTCCACGAACGGGATGTCACCGGCGAAGCGCGCGAGGCCCCCACCGGTGCCGTCCAGTCCTTCCAGCTTGGTGCCCACGCTGCTGATGTCGCTCGGGCTGAAGCCCCACGCCTTGGTGAACGGGTTCTCGGTCTTCTCGGCCGCGGCCAGATCGTCCTGGACCGAGGACAAGGTGCTCTTCGCGTCGCCGAAGTTCTGGCTGCCCTCGTCACTCCACGGGCCGAACCGGCCGTCGGCCTGCCGGGCCTCCTCGCGCGCGTCGGTGATCGCCTTGCTGATTGACTTCTTCAGCCCCGGGAGCTTGCCTTCGACGTAGGCCCGGTACCGGGTCTGCGCGCCGAAGAACCCAGCCAGCGTGTCGAACAGCGCGGTGTAGTCGCCGTTGCCCAGGCCCGCGTCCCCGCCGCCTTCCGTGGCGGCCGTGCCCAGCTGCGCGAGCGCGGCCGCGGCCTGGCTGCGCGCGGTGGCGGCCAGGAGCATGCTCTGGTTCCAGAACGACTGGTAGCTGACCCGCCAGCTTTCCTTGGTGGCGTCGGCGAAGCACTCCTGCGGCGGCTCGCCGCTGGCGCCGACTGGCACGCCGTGCGCGGTCGTGGTGTCAGCGGCCGCCTCCAGCGCGCTCTCGACGCTGGCCAGGTTGACCGCCAGCGTGTTCACGACGTCGCCGGCCGCGGAGACCATGACGGCGAGGGCGGTGGCGCCGGTCGCGTCGTGCTGCCAGGCCTTGCTGAACGCGGCGGCGGCCGATCCCTTCCAGCCCGCGTCGCCGACGATCTGGCTGACCTTCTTGTCCAGGGCGGTGGCCACGTCGCTCAGCTTGGGCACGTATCCGTACAGGGTTCCCGCGTACGCCGACAGGCCATGGATGTCGCCGCCGACCCAGTTGTGGGCGAACGGGGCCAGCGCGGACGGGGACTTCGCACCTGTTCCCACAGCCGTCTCCTTTGTCCTGATCGGTGCGTGTGCCGGTGCTGCCGGGGGTCTGCTGCCTGGTCCCGGTCAGTTGACGTCGGCCGGATCGCTGATCTGCTGGCTCAGCGTGGTCAGCGACTCCTCGGTGTGCTGGTAGCGGTCGTGCGCGGTCTGCAGCTTGGTGCCGTTGTCGTCGATGTCACCGCCGATCTGCAGGTGCAGCAGGCAGGCCGCGTCCACAACGGCACTGAGGCTCTCGTTGAACGCGCCGGAGCCGCCGTCGGGCAGGGCCGGGCAGGCGTCCGGCATGACGCCCAGGAACGTCTTGGCCTCGGCGTGAAAGGTGGTCGCCGCCTCCTGGAGGTCGGACATGACCACCTGGAATCCGTCGCTCATGAGTCGCTCCCCGGCAGCCGGTCGAGATCGTCGTAGTCCCAGCGCCAGGCGCCGGGCTGAACCTCAGGGTCGAGCAGGACGGTGTGCACACCGCGGGCGCCCGCGAGTTCCCGCACCGTGCACAGCGGGAGGGCGACCCAGGGCTGGGCGTGGCCGAGCGCCTCGACCAGCCGCGGCACCGAGCTGAACACCGGCAGCACCGGCGCGCCACCCGAGGACTCCCGCAGCTCGAAGACGATGTCCCGCTCGTCATGCTCGAGAGCGGGATGGGCGGGGGCGATGACGATCGCCCCGTCATCGGGATAGCCCGGCCCGGCGGCGTACCGACCCCCCGGAATGCTCATCGCGCCGTGCCTCCCATTGCTCGGCTGCGGTGTTCGGCTGCGACCCGGCCGGCTGTGTCCTGGCCGGCCGTTTCGGCACACACCGTAGCCCGTGCGGTGGGGCTTTTGCGGGGAAATTAACCGGCCCGAGACCAGGCCGGAACCTTCGCGGCCGGCCTGGGTCAGGCTCCGGTGAGCCAGGCGAAGCTCCAGGGTTCGAGTTCGATCCGGGACGCCCCGGGGTCCACCGCGGTGCTGGCGTGCGCGACCCGGGGCCGGGTCAGGCCTGCCCGGGACACGATCTCCGCGTCAACCTCGTGGCTGACGTCGCTGAAGTTGGTCAGCGAGAGGAACGGGGCGCTGCGCGGATGCACCCGGCGGTAGGCCAGCACGCTCCGGTTCCCGGTCGGCAGGACCTCGGTCGTCCCGCCTGACCGCAGGGCCAGCAGTTGCTGGCGGGCCCGGGCCAGGCCTTGCAGGGCCGAGAACGCGCGGCCTTCCACACTGGACGGGTCGCCGCGCCGGGCGGCCCGGGCCCAGTCCATCCGCGGCCGGTGCATCCACCGGTTGTCGTGCGCGTGCGCCGGGTCGCCCGCCCACCCCGGGTCGTTCGGCGTGGCCAGCTCGTCGCCCATGTAGATGAGCGGGATGCCGCCGAAGGAGAAGACCACCGCGTACATGGACTCCAGCCGCCGCAGGCCCAGCGTCAGCTCGGCCTCGTCACCGGCCGCGACCGCGCTCTCGATGCCGCACAGCGAGGCGGCCATGCCAGAGATCCGGGCGTCCCCGGTGAGGGGGTTTTCCTGGAACAGGGCGCCGCGCGCGAACGACCCGGGGAAACGGCCGGCGAAGAACTCGCTCAGGAACCGGCGGTGCTCAAAACCGCCCAGCCCGGCGGCGGCGGCGTCCGCGTCGGAGACCGCCCAGCCGATGTCGTCGTGACAGCGCAGGTAGGAAACCCACGCGGTCGGTGCGGGCGCGGGCCGGCGGCGGGACAGCGCGTGCTCGGCGAGCCGCACGTCCCGGCTGGCCAGGGTGGACCAGAGCATCACCATGAGCTGGTTGTCGTAGGCCAGGTCGCACTCGGGCCGGTAGCGGTCGTGCGCGCCGAGGTAGCCCACCAGCATCTCCGGGCCGACGATCGCCTCGGCCTTGAGGACCAGGCCCGGCGCGGCCAGCCGGGTCAGCGCGCGGAACGCCTGGAGCAGCAGGTGCGCCTCGGGCTGGTTCTGGCAGTCGGTCCCGGCGCGTTTCCACAAGAACGGCGCCGCGTCCAGCCGCAGCACGTCGACCCCGCGGTTGGCCAGCGTGAGCATGGTCGCGAGCATCTGCCGGAAGACCGCGGGATTGGCGTAGTTCAGATCCCATTGGTAGTCGTGGAACGTCGTCCACACCCAGCCCAGGCCGGGCACCTCGGTGAAGCTGCCGGGGGCCGTGTCCGGGAAGACCTCGGGCAGCGTGGCCTGGTAAGCGTCGGGTGCGGTGCGGTCGGGATAGATCAGGTACATCTCCCGGCAGGCGGGATCCCCGGCCTGCGCCTTGCGGGCCCATTCGTGCTCGCGCGCGGTGTGGTTGAGGACTAGGTCGATGCACAGCGCGATGCCGCGGCCGTGCAGTTCGGCGGCGAGGACCTCCAGGTCGGCCAGGCTGCCGACCCGCGGGTCCACCGCACCGTAGTCGGCCACCGCGTAGCCGCCGTCGCTGTCCCCGTCCCTGGGACGCAGCAACGGCATCAGATGCAGATACGTGACCCCGAGTTCGGCCAGGTAGTCCAGATGCTGCCGGACGCCGCGCAGTGAGCCCGCGAACCGGTCCGCGTAGCAGACGTAGCCGATCATCCGGGACCGCTGGAACCACGCGGGATCGATCTCGCGGCGCCGGTCTAGCAGGCGCAGCAGCGCGGGCCGCCCGGCGGCCGCGTCCAGCGCGTCGAGGATCAGCCCGGTCGCGAACTGGGTGGTGTCGATCACGCCGCCATAGACCTGCTCGAGTGGCCCGGTGATGTCAAACGACAGGTGCTCCAGGCGGGCCAGGAACGCGTCGGCCTCTGCGGCGCCGAGGCGCTGCCGCACCGCGTCCTCCGCCTCGTGGTCCAGCCTCAGCACGCGATGTCTCCTCCGAGCCTGGCCGGGGCGGCCCGAAGGTCGAGAATACGCGCCGGCGCTGCGCCTTGACCTCAAGCCAGGTTGAGGTTCTACCGTGCTGGGGGTGCGCCGGGCCGGGACAGGACGGCGCGCTGATCGACATGACCAGCGAACTGGAGCAGCAGATGGCATTCACCGACGCCGAAACGGCCTACCTGGGCAGCCAGCAGCTGGGCCGGCTGGCCACCATCCAGCCGGACGGCAGCCCCCAGGTCAAGCCCGTCGGCTTCCGGGTCAACCCCGGGCTGGGCACGATCGACGTGACCGGCTTCAATCTGACGTCCAGCCAGAAGTTCCGTAACGTCCGCCGCAACGGCCAGGCCGCCCTCGTGGTGGACGACATCGCCTCCACCGATCCGTGGCGGGTGCGCTTCCTGGAGGTCCGGGGCACCGCGGAAGCCCTCGAGGACGGCGTCGACGGCGGGCCGCTGATCCGGATCCGTCCCAGCCGGATTCTCAGCTTCGGCGTCGAGGAGCCGCCGGGCGAGCCGCACCAGACCCGCCTGCACGCCCGCGACCTGGCCAGCTAAGCCAGCCGTTCAGCTCCTGGCTGCGGTGTTTAGGGGGACGCCGGTCACGCACAGAGGGCAGTCGGTGGCCGGCCACACCTGGCTGGGGATGGTCGCGGCGGCGTAGCAGGGGACCGACATGGTGGCCTCGACGGTGGCGGCGGCCCCGCCGAGAGCCAGCAGCGCGCCCACCGCGACCGGGACTGCGCCGATCTCCCGGAGCAAGCCGAAGCAGGCCTGCACCGCGGTCCCGGCGTTGATGGCGTCGTCGACGATCGCGACCCGCCAGCCGGCCGCCCGCCGTGCCACGCCCGGAGCCAGGCGGTACCCGGCCTGGCCGGGGCCCGGCGCGCGGGCTGCCGGGACGAACGCGGTGTCCAGCACGTCCGCCACGGCCAGGGCCAGGAAGGCGCCGCCCTCGAGTGGGCCGCAGACCGCGTCGATCTGGTGCGCGTCCAGCCGGGCGCTCAGCCACTGCACATACGGGCGCAGCCGGGCCGGGCGCAGGAACAGTGCGTCGAGGTCGAGCCACAGGTCCCCGTGGAACCCCGTGCCCAGGTCGAAGTGCCCGCGGCGCGGCTGCGCGAGCCGGGCTACCGCGGGCAGCCTCCCGCCATCGGTCATGCCGGCGTGCCGACGAGCCCGGCCGAGCCGTCCGGGAAGGCGCGGTCCGGCCGCAGCACCAGGTGAACGTCGTCGTCCGGCTCGAAGCCGGGCGCGACGGCGAGCGCGGGAACGTCCTCGGGCGCGCCCACGAACCCGTCCGCGCTGATCCCCGTCCGGGACCTGATCAGCATTGGCCTTGCTCCTTTCTTCGCGGCCCGGCGGGCCGTTCACCCGGGACGTCGCGAACCGGAGGCGGATACTCGGCACCAGCCCGGGTACTAAGCGCCCGTGGCAGGGAACGAAGAGGCCGGGAACGAACAGGCAGGGCGAGGGTACCCGCTGCTGCGGCAGGTCGTCCTGGACGGCACCGACGTGCGGGAACTGGCTGAGTTCTACCGGCAGCTGCTGGGCTGGCAGTACCGGCCCGGCGACGAGCCGCCCGCCCCGGGTGAGCCGGACCCGGCGGGCCAGGACTGGCTGGTCCTCAGGGATGCCGCGGGCGCGGCCCGGATCGCGTTCCAGCAGGTAGCGGAGCTGCCCGAGGTGACGTGGCCAGACGGCGCGGTGCCCCAGCAGATGCATCTGGACCTGTACGTGACCACCGCGGACGAACTCGGCGCGGCCCACCAGCGGGCGCTGGGCCTGGGGGCCCGGATGATCCACGACCGGTCGGGCGACCCGGAGGAGCCGCTGCGCGTCTACGCCGACCCGGCCGGGCATCCCTTCTGCATCTTCCTCGGCCCGCCGCCGGCCTGACGCTCTGCTATCCCTGGGGGACGACCCCCTGGAACCCCCGCCATTCGCCGGCTCGGCGAGGACACGCCTCCGGCGCGCCTCCCCTCGCCAGCGAATCGGCTCACACCTGGTGAGTGGCCTCCCAGCCGGGCAGCGGGACGGCACCCCCGGGCAGCGCCGCCCAGAAGTCGGGTCCCGGGGGCGCCTCGACCCGGATGCGCCGGCCGCCGTCCCAGGCCGCGTCGAACCCCAGCCGCCACGAGTGCAGCAGCGTCCGGCCGGTCGCCGCCTTGTCGAACAGCGGGTCGCCCTCGATGGGATGGCCGATCCAGGCGAGGTGCACCCGGATCTGATGCCGGCGCCCGGTCAGCGGGCAGACCGCGAGCAGCGTGTGCCCGGCGTCGCCGCTCACGGCCTGGAACGTGGTGGTGGACGGGTAGCTCCGTACGTCCTGGAACTGCTCATCCGCCGGGATCGACCAGCGGGAGCAGGCCGGGTCGAAGGCGATCGCGGCCCGGTTGGCGGCCACCCGGACCCGGTTCTTGCGCCCGACGCTGAGCGGCAGTTCGATGGTGCCCCGGCCAGGCAGCCCGGTAGTGGCGGTGATGGCCAGGTAGACCTTGTCCACGGTGCGCCGGTTGAACTGGCGCGTCAGGTCACCGTGCAGGGCCAGGTCCTTGGCCAGGAGCAGGACCCCGGAGGTCACCTTGTCGATCCGGTGGGCGGGGTACAGCTTCTCGCCCGCCTCCTCCGCCAGCCGGACCAGGTCCGTGTCGTGCCGCTCGCCCATGACGGAAAGGCCGGCCTGTTCAGCACCAGCGCCGCGTCATCCTCGTAGAGCACGGCGGCGGCCCGGATCTGTGCCCAGTCGCTCACCGGCCCCACGCTATCCGGATCCGGGGCTCCTGGCCCCGGCCGCATTCCGGATCCGGACATCCGGGCCAGGTCGCGGGCAGGCCGCTGGCCGGTCCCTGGAGGGACACTGCGGCCCAGGTCACAGCCTTCCCGCCGGCCACGACACTACTAAAAGTTGCCACCGCTGATACCTTAGCTTTAACCGGAACGGGAGGTGGCGGCAGCGTCCTGCTCCGGTTTCCGTCTCTACTACGCGGGATCTGGTGTGGGTAGATGGGTTAGTGCCCCGTTGGCCGCCTGCCTGCTGGCCCTGGCCGCCGCAGGCTGTACTGGGCGTGCTATCTCGGCCGGCACCACGACCCCCGCCCGGTCCCCGCGGGTCAGCCAGTCTGCCACCGGCGCGTGGCCAGACCCGTCCCCGTCGGCCGCCCCCGCGGCGGTCGCGTCCGCCGTATCGGCCCGGCCGCTGCCGGCCGGCACGGCAGCCAACCTGCCGGCGGGAGCTTACTACCTGCTCGCCGGGCGGTCCCTGTCCAGCCTGAACGTGTGGGAGGTGGGTCCGGGCGGGGCCCTTACTCAGCTCACCCACAATCCTCCCGGTCACGGAGTCGACGCGCTGGCCGCGTCAAGCGCCGGGATCGTCGTGGGGGACGCCACGGACGGGACGGACCGGCTGGCCCGGTGGACCCGGCACGGCCCGTCCTGGCTGCGGCACAGCTACCGGTGGGCCCCTCATCGAAGGCAGCTCGCCCGATATCAGCGATCACGGCACCATCGGCTACGTCACCCCGCCCGCCGGGTCCGGCGCGCACCGGGACGCGAACTTTGCCATCTGGACCCAGCCCTCCTTCACCAGCCGGGCCACGGTCGTCTACCGCCAGCGCCGCCCGCTGGAGGGCCCGGTGTTCGGGCCGCACGGGCAGATCGCCATCGAAGGCTGGACCGGGCCGCAGGACAGCCGCCGGCCGGGCGTGCTGATCTACCGCCATGGCCGGCGTCACGACGCTCACTACCGGGGTGTCCGCGATACCTTCCCTGCTGGCCTGGGGCCACCGCGCCCCCGCGCTGGCCGTCGCGTTCCCGGCGAACCGGGCCGAGCTGCTCTTCCCCGGCGGCAGGCGCCAGCCGCTGCCGCCCGGCTGGCAGCCGCTGGCCTGGAACCAGGCGGGCAGCCAGCTCCTAATGCAGTCCGCCACGGGCCTGGGCATCTGGTCGGCCACTGCCCCCACGCGGGTGCGCACGATCGGCGTCATCACACCCCAGGTCCAGATCCTCCAGGCGGTCTGGCTGGCCCGGCCGGCGCCGATGTGACCGCTGGCCCGGCCCGGGCCTGGATAACCAGCCCCGGTATTGAGCCGGCCTCCCGGAAGAAACGCCGCCGGCCGCGGGTTGGCGGCTAGGTGAGCAACGTACCGCTGTCCGTGCTGGACCTGGCCCCGGTGGCCGCCGGGGCCAGCGCCGCCCAGGCCCTGGAGTACACCACCGCGCTGGCCCGGCGCACCGAGGAGCTGGGGTACCGGCGGTTCTGGGTGGCCGAGCACCACAACATGCCGGCTATCGCCAGCTCAGCCCCGGCCGTGCTGATCGCCCACCTGGCCGCGGCGACCGCCACGATCCGGGTGGGCTCGGGCGGCGTGATGCTGCCCAACCACGCCCCGCTGGTGGTGGCAGAACAGTTCGGCACCCTGGAAGCGCTGCACCCGGGCCGGATCGACCTGGGCATCGGCCGGGCCCCGGGCACTGACCAGTACACCGCGCTCGCGCTGCGGCGCACCATGGAAGGGCTCTCGGCCGAGGCGTTCCCGCAGGAACTGGCCGACCTGATCGGGCTGTTCCGTGCGGAGGGCCTGCGGCGGCGGATCACCGCGACGCCCGGGCGGGGCGACATGCCCGCCATCTGGTTGCTCGGCTCCAGCGGCTTCAGCGCCCAGCTCGCCGGGCTGCTCGGCCTGCCGTTCGCGTTCGCGCACCATTTCAGCTCGGCCAACACCGTGCCCGCTCTGGCCTTGTACCGGCAGCATTTCCAGCCGTCCCAGTGGCTGGAACGGCCGTACGCGATGGTGGCGGTGAGCGCGATCTGCGCGGACACCGACGAGCGGGCCCAGTGGCTGTCCGGGCCAGCAGCCCTGTCCTTCGTCCGGCTCCGGTCCGGGACGCCAGCCCCGCTGGCCAGCCCCGAGGAGGCGGCGGCCTACCCCTACTCCGGCCAGGAGCGGGAATTCGCCCAGGACCGTTTCTCCGGCCAGGCGGTCGGCTCCCCGGAAACGGTCCGTCAGCAGCTGTCCAGCCTGCTCGAGCGGACCGCGGCCGACGAGCTGATGCTGACTACCATGGTCTACGACATCGAGGATCGGATCCGCTCGTTCGAGCTGATCACGGAAAAGGTCGCGGGCGCCCTGGCCGCGCCGGCCTCTGAGTCCTCGGGCGCCTGAGCCTGCGGGTACCTGAACCTCTGGTGCCTGAACCGCTGGACGGCCGTTTTCTTTTTCCCCCGCGTTAGCAGCGGGTACACCAGGGTAGGTCAGGGCCCACGCTCAGGGAGGGCACACACCATGGCAGACCCGAACGGTACGACATCGCCCGCCGTAACAGCGGAGACTTCCACAGGCGACCTGGTCAAGAATTTGTCTGAGCAGGTTTCCCGGCTCATCCGGGACGAGCTGAAACTGGCCGAATACGAGATGACTGCTAAAGCCAAGCGGGCCGGCCGGGGCGCGGGCATGTTCGGCGGTAGTGGTCTTTTGGCGCTGTATGGTATTGGCTGCTTCTTGGCTGCGGCCATTATCGGGCTGGCCTTGGTCGTGCCGGCCTGGGCGGCGGCCCTGATCGTGGGCGGTGCGCTGCTGATCGTCGCGGCGATCGCGGCGATGCTGGGTAAGAGCCAGTTCGGCCGGGCCAC
This sequence comes from uncultured Actinomycetes bacterium, assembly GCA_963781085.1. Classification (GTDB taxonomy): domain Bacteria; phylum Actinomycetota; class Actinomycetes; order Streptosporangiales; family Streptosporangiaceae; genus RYN-230. The sequence goes on along the minus strand of CAWAES010000030.1, from coordinate 71,408 downwards.
GCCCGCGGTACCGGAGCAGACCGTGCAGAGCGTCAAGGCCGATGTGGAAGAAATCAAGGAAAGGGCACACCGATGACCGCAGCAGAGGGCGCACCAGGCGAGACCGGCTCCCCGCCCGACAACCCGGAAGCCCTGGTCGAGGAGATCAACCGGACCCGGGAAGAACTCGGGAACACGGTCGAAGCGCTGACGGCCAAGGTGGACGTGAAGGCCCGGGCCCAGAGCAAGGTGAGCGAGGTCTCGAGCCAGCTCAAAGGTAAGGTCCGCGATGTGACCCATGGGCTGTCCGGAAAGGCCGACCACCTGAAGGGCGAGGTCAGCGGCCGGGCGGCGGGGGTCCGGGAGACCGTGAGCGAGAACGGCAAGACCGTACTGGGCGCGGGGGAGCCGGTCACCAAGACCATCGCCAGCCGCGCATCCCAGGCTGGGGCCAGCGCGCAGGCCGTGGCCACCAAGGCCGGGTGCGACCGCCTGGGCCGCTACCCCGGAGCCGGTCCAGCAGCGCGCCAAGCGGGCCGCGGCCACCGTGAACCAGCACCGGGTCCCGATCGCGGCCGCCGCGGCCGCGGGTGCCTTGCTGCTGACGGGCTGGCTCATAGTCCGCAGCCGCCGGCGCTGAGCCAGGTACCCCTCTATCAACGAGACGGGCCGGGCCTGATCATCGGATCAGGCCCGGCCCGCGCGCTACCTGGAGCGCTGTCTTGAGCTTGTCCACTGAGCTAGCCTGACCACTGGCCGAACCGGGGCTTGGGGGCCCGTTTCCAGGTCTGCCGTGCTTCCCCGCGCAGCCGGGCCGCGCGCTGGTCCTCGCGCTCATACAGCAGCCCGAAGGTGAACGCGTTCTCGCCGGCCAGGTGCGCCCCGATGCCGAGCTGCCGGTCCACGCCCCGGGCCACCACCGCGTCCTGGTGATCGCCGAGGACGGACTGGATCTTCTTCATCTGCTTGGTGAAGCGCCGGGCGTCCCGGCCCAGGGCCGGGCTGACCGCCTCGCCGGCGTACCGGGCCCGCTTGGCGGCCTTCCGGGCCTCGTGATAAGCCGCCTCCTGGCCTCGGCCCGGGGGCGTGTGCCCGGCCTGGCGGATCCGCCGCCGGGTGCGGCGGTAGGTCCGGCGGGCCGTGGCGGGCAGCACGCGGCCCGCGGGCCGGTCCGCCTCAGCCGACAGCGGGGGATCAGCCAGCAGCTCGTCCAGCGCGTCGCGCAGGGCGAAGTACCGCGCCGAGTCCAGTGCGGCCAGGACGTTGGCGCGCGCGGCCGCCTGAATCGGGGCGAAGTGACCCTGCACGCGCGCCTCGGCCTGCCCGAGCACCAGCTCGGGCGGGAGGGTCCGCAGGTTGTGCGCGAGCCGCCTGGCCAGCACCTCCGCGTCACGGGCCTCACCGAGTACCCCGCCGAGCCATTTCAGTTCAGCGAGCATCCCCTCGCTCCCGGAGCGCGGGATGATCTTGCCAAACGACTGCAGGGTGCTGCGCAGGCGGCGGGTGGTCACCCGCATCTGGTGCACGGCGTCGGGCTCGTCCGCGCGGACCAGCGGATCCAGCGACTTCAGTCGCGCGCCATGCTCCCGGAGGTAGGCCAGCACGACGTCACCAGCGGACGCTGGCCTGACCGTGTCGTGCTGCCCGTTCGCGGCCGGCCGGGAGTCACCGGGAGCTGACCAGCCCAGCGCCCGTTCCAGTTTCGCGGCCCGCGCGGAGGGCTGCAGCCCGTCCCGGCGGAGCTGCGCGTCCGCCGCCTTCAGCAGCCGGGGGCTGCCCCCGGTCAGCTCGACCTCGACCTCAGCCCACTGCGAGATCATGGTCTCCTCGCCCAGCGTCTGCGCGGAGACGTCGTCGGCGGCGATCTCGGCCAGCGAGCTGCCCGCGTTGTCGATCAGGGTCAGCACCTGCCGCCGGGTACTGATCCGGGCTACCGGGCGGAGCGCCTCGCCGCGGGTGTACCCGCGGACCAGCCGGGCCAGCCGCGCGGGCACCTGCCGGCCGCGGCCCAGGGGCAGCTGGATCTCGCGCCGGGTACTGCCCCCGACCGGGAGTTTCAGGTGCCAGCCGGGGTCGCTGCCGCCGCGCCGCCGGCGCAGGGTCACCCCGTTGCGGATCAGCCGCAGGTCGCCGGTGTCGTAGTACTCCGCTTCCAGGAGCTGCTCCTCCGGACCGGAGGTGCTAGCCACGCTGGGCAGGCTGTCCAGCTGCGGCACGGTGGTACCCGGAGGAGCCTCGTACTTCATTTCGGTTTCGTAGACGGTCGTGCTCATGCACCGCCACTACCCGGGCATCGCGCACGTGAACATGGGCTATCGCCCCGGTGAACGGGAGTGAAGCCCGGAGGACTCGTGTTTGGGGCGCCCGCTGAGGGGGACTCGGAGGGCGCTAGTTCCGGAAAAGGAGGTTCCCATGGCAACTGGGGCCATTGTGGCGATCATTATCGTCGTGATTGTTGTGGCCGCCGCCCTGCTCGTGCTGACGACGGTGAACCGCCGCCGTCGGCTGCGGGAGCGGTTCGGGCCCGAATACGACCGGGCCGTCACCGAGCGCGGCAACAGGCGCGAAGCAGAAGCCGAGCTGGCGAAGCGAGAGAAGCACGTCCGGGAACTTGATATCCGGCCGCTGAGCCCGACCGCGCGGAACCAGTACCAGTCTGAGTGGACCGCGCTCCAAGAGCAGTTCGTCGACGCACCACAGGCCGCGGTCACCGGGGCCCAGACGCTGGTCTCGACCGTGATGGAAGCCCGCGGTTACCCCACCCAGCCTTATGACCAGACGCTGGCCGACCTATCGGTCGAGCACGCGAGCACGCTGGACCACTTCCGGGCGGCTCATGACATCAGCCAGAACGCCGCGGCTGGCACCGCGACCACCGAGGACCTGCGCCAGGCGATGATTCACTACCGGGCGCTCTTCGCCGAGCTCCTCGGGGAGCCCGCCAGCGACCAGGACGGCCTTGCCGCTGGCCAGGACGGGGTCCCGGCCACCGAGCCCGGCCCGGGAACGGCCGCGGACCAGCCCGCGCCCAGCTCTGCCGACCAGTCCGCGGCCACTGCCGCGGACGAGCCTGCGGCCACTCCGGTGGACGACCCGGCCGTTACCCGCCCGGACGAACCCGCCACTACTCCTGCGGACGAGGCCCCGGCCGCCTCCGTGGACCAGCCCGCCGATCCGGCCCTCGCTCCCACCCCCGACGCCGTGCCCAGCGCGCGCCGGCAGGAAAGGTGACGCAGATGACTTCCCAGCGCGACGAGACAGTGAGTCACATTTCCAGCGACGAGATGGCGGACGACCCCATCGTCGTCGAGCGTCACGACGAGATCCTGGGCGGCCCCCCAGTCGATGACCCTGAGGCGGATGACGCCCTGGCCCGAGACACGGCGGCCGATGACGGCACGCCGGCCGACGATGAGCTGGCCACCGACCGGCCAGCCGGCGACGAGCTGTCCGGCGACGAGCTGTCCGGCGACGAGCTGGCACGGCCGCGCACGCGGCACCGGAGACGGGCAGCGCGGGACTGGAGCAGGACCCGCCACCTCTCGTGGTCCCCCAGGATCCTGCTCTGGGCGACCCGGCGGTCCCCGGCGGCGCAGCGACGCCGGACGCCGAGGCGGCCGCCGCGGAGCCCGGGGTGCCCGTAGCCCCGGACGCGAGCCCGGTGGACGCAGCCCCGTGGAGGCGAGCCCGGTGGACACAAGCCCCGCGGACGCAGCCCTGCGGCCACCGGCGCCGTCGGCGCCGGGACCCCCGCCGCGTCCGCCAGCGAGCCGGCCAGCGCCAACGGCGACGACGTCCCCGCCGCCGCTCTCGCCGGGCAGCAGTGGCCAGCGATCCAGGCCATGTTCGTTGATGATCCAAAGGGGTCCGTGGAACGCGCCGCGGCGGCCGCGGATGAGGTGGCGAAAGCCTTCGTGGCCTCGCTGCAGCGGGAGCAGACAGCGCTGCGCGCGGCCTGGGAGAAGGACACGACCACCGAGGACCTGCGTACCGCGCTCCAGCAGTACCGGGCGTTCTGCGGCCGGCTGGAAGGCCTGGCCTGACCTGACTGGTCTCGGTCACCGGGGCCGGCCGCTCCCGCAGCGGCGGCCGGCCCGGTGGCCATCCCGGGCCCAGCCCTCGTCAGATCACCAACTCGCCACCGGTGCGGCCCGGGCCCGCGGCAAATCAGGACGGGCCGCGGCGGAGCCGGACCCGGTAGGAGTAGTGCGCCGGGTCGAAGTAGCTGACCGCCAGTTCGACCGGGGTGTCCGCGTCGTCGGTGTAGAGCCGGTCGATCCGCAGGACCGGCTCGCCGGGCGCGCACTCCAGATGCCCCGCCGCCGCAGCCGGGGCCGCGGCAGCGGTGATGCTCTGCTCGGCGCCCTTGATCGACCGGGTCATCCTGGTGTCGATCAGCCCGATGACCGTGATCTGGCTGCGCCGCCCCGGGGCGGCCAGCTCGGGCACGTCGCCCAGCAGCGCGCCGACCGGCGGCGGCAGGAATACCGAGGTATGGCAGAACGGGACGTTCCCATGCAGCCGGATCAGCGTCAGCGCGTGCACGTCGTCGGAGGGCAGCCGCAGCCGGCTCGCCGCCTCGACGTCCACCGCGTGCCGCAACGCGGTGACGACCTCGCACTCGGTGTCCAGGGACAGGGCCATCAGGTCCTCGACCGAGCCGAAATGCCGCAGGTAACGGTCGGCCTGCGCCACCGGGTAGGTGCCGCGCCCGGCCACCCGGTAGATGATCCCCTCGGAGACCAGGTCCTGCATCGCCCGCCGCACGGTCTGCCTGCTCACCGAATGCCGCGCGGACAACTGCTCCTCGGTGGGCAGTTGCTGGCCGTCGGCGTACTCGCCGCCCCGGATCGCGTCGCGCAGCGAGGCGGCCAGCGTCCGGTAGGCGCTGGACCTGGCCTGGTCAGGCACGGGCTCCCGCTCCCTTCTCCGGGGCGCCCCAGGGGCGCGGCCTGGCCGGGGCTGACCGGCTCAGACGGTTGCGTAGCCAAATGGCCGTACATATCTTAGATTCAGTCGGCCAACTGCGGGAGAGGTGCCAGGTGCCGGAACCAGCAGACTCGCTCGCCGGGCGGCTCGCCCGCTGGGCCCATGACCTCGAGCCGACCGGTGAGGATCTGGCCCTGGCCGACCGTTCGCTGGTGGACACGGTCGCGGTGGCGCTGGCCGGCCGTGACCATCGGGTGACCCAGCTGGCCGAGATCATGCCGGAAGCGCCGCGCTGGGCGGTGGCCGCCCATGTCCTGGACTTCGACGACCTGCACATGGAGTCCACCACGCACATCAGCGCGGTCTGCGTGCCGACCGCGCTCGCGCTGGGTGCGGGGGCCCGGGCGTATCTGGCCGGGGCCGGGGTGATGGCCCGGCTCGGCAACGCGCTGGGCTGGCCGCACTACTCGGCGGGCTGGCACGCGACCTGTACCGCTGGCGCGCCCGCCGCCGCGGCCGGGGCGGCGGTAGCGATGGGCCTGGGACCAGACCAGATCGCTAACGCCATCGCGCTCGCGGTGCCCGGCGCGGGCGGGGTGCAGCGGGCGTTCGGTACCGACGCCAAGTCGCTGCAGGTGGGATTCGCCGTCGACAGCGGGATCCGGGCTGCGACCCTGGCGGCGGCCGGGGCGCAGGCCGACCCGGTCGCGCTCGAGGAATGGATGACCCTGGTCGGCGGGGACCCGGGCGCGGCCGACCTCTCCGGGCCGGCCGTCCCCGGCGGCCTGGCGGTCAAGATCTACCCGTGCTGCTACGCGCTGCAGCGCCCGATCAGCGCGCTGGGAGAGCTGGCCCAGTCCGGGCCGATGGACCCGGCCGAGGTGAGCCGGATCGTGCTCCGGACCCCCGAGGGCACGCTGACCCCGCTGATCCATCACCGGCCGGATACCGGGCTGCAGGGCAAGTTCAGCCTGGAGTACGCCGCGGCGGCCGCGCTGCTCGACGGCTACCCCGGCTTCGCCAGCTTCACCGACGACGCGGTGCGCAGGCCCGCCGCCCGCCGCCTGGCCGGGCTGGTGGAGATCAAGAGCGAGCCGGGCGGGACCTGGCTGCTCGACGGCGAACTGGTCGCCGAGCTGCACACGGCCAGTGGCGGCGTGGCCCAGATCAGCCAGCAGTTCCCGCCCGGATCGCCGGGACGGCCCGCCACCGCCGGCCAGCTCCAGGCGAAGATCGCCGACTGCCTGGCCGGGCTGGACCCGGGCGGCCAGGAGCTGGATCCCTCCGCCTGGACCTGGCCGAGCGCCGCCGACCTGCTCCGGGACTTCTGCTAGTGCTCCGGCGCCCGTACTGCCGCCAACGCCGCGGCGCACCGTACTGCCGCGAAGGGACGGATCATGGATGAGCTGAGCGAGGAGGAGCGCGCGATCGTCGGGCTGGTCCGCGAGTTCGTGGACCGTGACGTCCGGCCCGTGGCCTCGGAGCTGGAGCACGCGAACACCTACCCGGAGAAGCTCATCGAGCAGATGAAGCAGCTCGGCATCTACGGGCTGGCCATCCCCGAGCCGTGGGGCGCGGCGCGAGTCAGCACGCCCTGCTACGCACTGGTGACCGAGGAGCTGGCCCGCGGCTGGATGAGCCTGGCCGGCGCCATGGGCGGCCACACCGTGGTGGCCAAGCTGCTCCTGGACTACGGGACCGACGAGCAGAAGGAGCGTTATCTGCCCCGGATGGCGACCGGCGAGATCCGGGCCACGATGGCGCTCACTGAGCCGGGCGGCGGCTCCGACCTGCAGGCCATGCGCACGAACGCCCGCCGCGACGGGGACTCCTACCTGGTCAACGGGACCAAGACCTGGATTACCAACGCCCGCCGTTCGCAGCTGATCGCGCTGCTGTGCAAGACCGACCCGGCCGCCCGGCCCGCGCACGCGGGGATCAGCATCCTGCTCGCCGAGCACGGACCGGGGTTCACGGTCTCCCGTGACCTGCCCAAGCTCGGCTACAAGGGAGTGGAGAGCTGCGAGCTGTCTTTCGACGACTTCCGGGTGCCAGCGGCTGCGCTGCTCGGCGGCCGGGAAGGCGAGGGCTTCGGCCAGATGATGCACGGGCTGGAGATCGGCCGGATCCAGGTCGCCTCCCGGGCCGTCGGCGTCGGCCGGGCCGCACTGGAAGACGCGCTGCGCTACGCCCAGCAGCGGGAGAGCTTTGGGAAGCCCATCTGGCAGCACCAGTCGGTCGGCAACTACCTGGCCGACATGGTCACCAAGCTGACCGCCGCCCGCCAGCTGGTCCTGTACGCCGCCCGCTGCTTCGACGCCGGCGCCCGGGCGGACATGGAGGCGGGCATGGCCAAGCTGTTCGCCTCGGAGACCGCGATGGAGATCGCGCTCAACGCGGTGCGCATCCACGGCGGGTACGGCTACTCCACCGAGTTCGACGTGGAGCGTTACTTCCGGGACGCCCCGCTGATGATCGTCGGTGAGGGCACCAACGAGATCCAGCGCAACGTCATCGCCCGCCAGCTCGTCAAGCGCAACTCAGTGGCCCCATGAGCGAAGCGAACCAGGCCAGCCCAGAGCGCGGACTTCCGCTGGAAGGCCTGCTGGTCGTCGCGCTGGAACAGGCGGTGGCGGCCCCGTTCGCCACCCGCCAGCTCGCCGACCTCGGCGCGCGGGTGATCAAGATCGAACGGACCGGCGCGGGAGACTTCGCCCGCGGTTACGACCAGTCCGCCCTCGGCCAGTCGAGCTATTTCGTCTGGCTGAACCGGGGCAAGGAAAGCGTCGAGCTCGACGTCAAGCAGCCCGCCGACCGGTCCGTGCTGGACGCCATGCTGGCCCGCGCGGACGTGTTCGTGCAGAACCTCGCGCCGGGCGCAGCCGGGCGGCTCGGCCTGGGCGCGGCGCAGCTCGCCGCCCGCTATCCGCGGCTGATCAGCTGCTCGATCTCGGGGTATGGCCCGGACGGCCCGTACGCCGCCAAGAAGGCCTACGACCTGCTGGTGCAGTGCGAGGCCGGGCTGCTGTCGGTGACCGGGACGCCGGACGAGCCGGCCAAGGCCGGCATCTCGGTGGCCGACATCGCGGCCGGGATGTACGCCTACTCCGGCGTGCTGACCGCGCTGTACGAGCGGGAGCGGACCGGCCGGGGCGGCAGTTTCGAGGTGGCCATGCTCGACGCCCTGGGCGAATGGATGAGCCAGCCCTACTACTACAGCGTCTACGGCGGCCGGACCTCGCCGCGCACCGGGGCGCGGCACGCCTCGATCTCCCCCTACGGGCCCTACCCGGCGAAGGACGGCCAGGTGTTCCTGGGCATCCAGAACGAGCGCGAGTGGGTGGTGCTGTGCGAGCGGATCCTGGGCCGCCCGGACCTGGTCACCGACGAGCGGTTCGCGACCAACCCAGCCCGGGTCGCGCACCACGACGAGCTGACCGTGATCCTTGCCGAGGTGTTCGCCGGGATCGGAGTAGACCAGCTCGAAGCGTCGCTGGAGGCAGCGGGCATCGCCAACGCCCGGATGCGCAGCCCCGAGGAGTTCGCCGCCCACCCGCAGCTGGCGGCCCGCGACCGGTGGCGGGACATCGACTCCCCGCACGGGCCCCTGCGCGCGCTGCTGCCTCCGGTCACGGTGCCCGGCCGGACCGCCGCGATGGGCGCGGTCCCGGCGCTCGGGCAGCATTCCAAGGCCATCCGCGCGGAATTCGGACTCTCCGAGCAGTCAGAGCAGGAGGCATCACCATGACCACGACGCAAGACCCCGCACCCTCGCAGCTGCCCCATTTCTCCCTGGTCATCGACGGCCAGCCGGCTGAGCCGGCCTCCGGGCGGCGCTACGAGAGCGTCGACCCGTTCTCCGGCGCCCCGTGGGCGACCGCGGCCGACGGCGGCGAGGCGGACGTGAACCTGGCCGTGGCGGCCGCCCGGCGCGCGCTGTCCGGGCCGTGGGGGCAGCTGACCGGGTTCGGCCGGGCCCGGCTCATGCGGCGGCTGGCTGAGCTCATCGCGCGGGACGCCGACCGGCTGGCTGAGCTCGAGACCCGGGACACCGGCAAGCTGCTCCGCGAGATGCGCGGCCAGCTGGGCACCATCCCCGAATGGTTCTATTACTTCGCCGGGCTGGCCGACAAGCTCGAAGGCTCCACCATCCCCACGGACAAGCCGAACTTCCTCGTCTACACGCGGCGCGAGCCGGCCGGGGTGGTGGCGGCGATCGTCCCGTGGAACTCGCCGCTCCTGCTGCTCTGCTGGAAGCTGGCGCCCGCCCTGGCCGCCGGGTGCACGATGGTGGCCAAGCCCAGTGACTACTCCCCGGCGTCGGCGATCGCGCTGGCCGGGCTGCTCGAGGAAGCCGGGTTCCCGCCCGGCGTGTTCAACGTGGTGAGCGGGTTCGGGCCCGAGGTGGGCAAGGCGCTGGCCGCCCACCCCGGCGTGGACAAGATCGCATTCACCGGGTCCACCCAGGTCGGCGCCGAGGTCGCCAAGGCGGCGGCCAGCAACATCACCGGGGTGCTGCTCGAACTGGGCGGCAAGTCCGCCCACCTGGTCTTCCCCGACGCCGACCTCGACGCGGCCAGCAACGGCGTGGTGGCCGGGGTGTTCGCGGCGACCGGGCAGACCTGCATGGCCGGGTCACGGCTGCTGGTGCACCGCAGCGTGCACGACGCCCTGGTGGAAAAGATCGTCGCCCGGGCGGAGGCGATCAAGCTGGGCGACCCGCGGGAGGCCGCGACCGAGATGGGGCCGCTGGCCACCGAGGCGCAGTACCAGAAGGTCCTCTCGTTCTTCGCCTCGGCGGCGAGCGAGGGCGCCGCCCTGGCCACCGGCGGCCAGGCCGCCGGGGAGCTGGGCGGCTACTTCGTCCAGCCCACCGTGCTCACCAACGTGAAGCCGACCATGACCGTGGCCTGCGAGGAGGTGTTCGGCCCGGTCCTGGCGGTCATCCCGTTCGACACCGAGGAGGAGGCCGTCAGCCTGGCCAACGACACCCGCTACGGCCTGGCTGGCGCGGTCTGGACCAAGGACATCCACCGGGGGCACCGGGTGGCGCACGCGCTGCGGACCGGCACCGTGTGGATCAATGCCTACCGGGTGGTCGGCCCGGACGTGCCGTTCGGCGGGTTCGGGTCCAGCGGGCTCGGCCGGGAGAACGGCATCGAGGCGGTCCACGAGTACACCCAGACCAAGGCCATCTGGGTCGAGCTGACCGGCGGTACCCGCGACCCCTTCACCCTCGGCTGAGTTCGCTGTCCCTAACGCCTCCCGCCCGGCCGGCCCCCGCCCCGCTCGGGGCGGGCGCGGCCCCCCGGCCCCCGCTCCAACGGGGCGCCGGGCGGTGCGGTACCGAGGTGGCCCCGGCATTCCTGTGCGCCTGAACCGGCCGGTTCCGCGCCCCGCCAGCCCGCCTCGGTACGCTGCTGGCCTCGGTACGCTGCCGGGCACGAAGGGGAAGCGATGACGCAGACCGCGATGCACCGCATGATCATGGCCCAGGCTGACGCGCTGGACCGGATCGCCGAGCTCGACCTGGCCGCTCCGGCCGCGATCCTGGCCGGCGCCCGTCGCGTGATCGTCGTGGGGACCGGAACCAGCCAGCACGCCGCCGAACTCGGCGTGATGATGCTGGAGCAGGCGGGCCTGGACGCCCGGTGGTTCGCCGCCTCCACCTGGGTGCGGTGGAGCGCCGGCCCGCGCCCCGGCGACGCGCTGATGGTCATCACCCACACCGGGCAGACCGGGTACGCGGCCCGCGCCCGGGCGGACGCGCTGGCGTCCGGGGTGCCCGTGGTCTCGATCACCGGGACCGGCGCGGGCTGGCCGGAGGCCATCACGACCGTGCCGCCGGAGGAAGCCGAGACCTACACGGTGAGCTACGTCGCGGCCCTGGCGGTGCTGGCCCGGCTGGCCAACCAGGTCGCCGGGGCGGGTGAGGCACTGCCCGGGCGTCGCGCAGCCAGGCGGCTCCGCGGGTGACATCTTGCAGGCCGCGGCCCAGATCCGGGTCGCCTGTTCCGCGCCCGCGACCGAGCACGTGCCGATCCCGGCCCGCAGCCTGGGCATCGTCGGCTGCGGCCCGTGGGGCGTTACCGCGCGGGAGGCCGCACTGAAGATCCGCGAGGGGGCCCGGATGCTCGCCGAGGGGTTCGACGCCGAACGCTTCCTGCACGGCAACGCGGTGCCCTTCACCGCCGCCGACGGCGTCCTGCTGCTCCAGCCGGAAGCGGACCAGGACGGGCTGACCGCGGCGGTGGGCGAGGCCGCGGCGCGGGAGAAGATTCCCGTCAGCATGCTCACCATTGCCGGACGACGGCCTCTCACCGGTGCTGGCGCAGCTCCCGATGACGGTGCACCTGCAGCTCATGGCCGAGCGCTTCGCGCGGCTGCGCGGCCAGGATCCGGACACCGTCATCAGCGGGGCCTGGGCCGACCCGGAGTTGTGGCAGATCGCCATGCCGTAGACCCCGCCAGGGTTCGCGGAGCCCCGGCCGGCTAGCGCGCCGCTCGCGTCCGGGTGGCGTGACGCAGCACCGGTGACCGGACGCCGTCCGCGGGCCGGGAGCCGAATAACTCCTTGGTCAACCCGTCTGCGGTCGGGGACGAAATGCCCTAATATCGGCGACCTGGCAGGCGGGCGCAGAGCGGGGACCGAGAGCGGGGACCGGTGTGGACTTGCGATAACGGGCATGCCATTCCCCCAGGGGAAGAGTTTTGCCGCCGTTGCGGAGCCTACGTGCGGTCCGGCGACCTTTCCGGGACACCGGGAGCAGCGGCGCAGCCTGGCCCGGATCCCGCCCTGGGGCAGGCGGAACACGCCACGGAATACGCTGATGACCCCCTCGCGGAATATACGTCGGCCTACAGCAGCGGGTCGTTCACGGAATTCATCGAGGCCACCTCGGAAGACGACATTCCGCCTTTCTTGGCGGAGCCATTGCCAGACGCGGCGGCTCCCGGCGCATACGGGCACCCAGCGCCGGGCGCGACCGCCGGCGGACCTGACCTATACGCTCATGATGAGCCGGACGCTCCCGCAGGCGCTACGCCAGACATCCAGGAGAACGGCGAGCCTGCCGCTGCCCGGGACAATGCGGCGGACGCCTGGGGAGAGGATGAGCCTGCCGTTCCCAGCGGCGGGCCGCCGGACGCATTCGGCCGCAGTGGGCTGAGTTCTCCGGACCGGGGCAGTCCTGGCTTCTATGGCCGCGGCGAACCAAAGGACTCCCGCAACGACCTGTCCGGCGACGCCGCGGACACACCGGTGTCGGGCTTCCACGCCCTGATCCGCCTGCCGTCGCCGCCGGCCGCCGGGCAGCCGTCCCCGCCCGGTGAGCGGGTCGAGCGGGCGTCCCGTCCCCCCTGGACCACGCCGCCTGCGGAGGAGCGGATCGCCCCGCCCGGGGAGTGGCACATCCCGTCCCGCCCGGCTGCGACCGCGTCTGGTGCGACCGCGTCCGGCGCTACGGCCGCCCCGGGCGGCGCCGACGCCGGCCACGGCAGCACTCGTAACGGCAGCGCGGGCCACGGCGCCCGCGGCGGCGGGACCCTGGCTCCGCCCCCAGTCGAGGACGAGGACGAGGCGGACACCGCGGTCGGCCCGGCGATTCCCGGCCAGCCGCTGAGCGACGACCGCTACCACCGTCCCAGCCGCTCCCGGCTCCTGGCCGCAGTAGCCGCGGTGGCCATCCTCGGCGTGACCGGGGTGACCGGCACCTTGGTCGTGATGCACAACCACCAGACCGTCGCGGCCGTCCCCGCCGCCACGAGCACCGCGGCCGGCGCCGCTTCCGGGTCCACCGCCGCCGCGGGAGTGGGGTCTGCCAGTCCGGCCCCGGCGGCGCCCCGGTGGAGTTCGCCGGTGCCGGTCGACCCGCAGACCCTCCCGGCCAGCAGCGCCCAGATCACCGGCCTGGCCTGCCCGACGCGCACCGTCTGCTACGCCACGGACGACGCGGGCACGGTGGTGTCCCTCAAGTCCGGCGGGACCTGGCCAGTGTCTAACACCGACGCGAACGGTCACCTGATCGCCCTCTCCTGCCCCTCAACCAGGTTCTGCCTCACCCTCGACGCCGAGGGGTTCGCGATCCCGCGAAGCCACGGCACCTGGGGCGCCCCGGCCCTGGTCGGCACCGGATCCGGAACGCTGACCAGCGTGTCCTGTGTTAACTCCTCCTTCTGCGTAGCCGTCGACAACATTGGCGTCGCCTTCACCTACCGGGGTGCTGCCACGGGGTGGAGCCAGCAAACGGTCAACCCGAGCGGGAAGTCGCTGAACTCGGTCTCCTGCGCCAGTCCTGCCTACTGCGTGGCGGTGAGCGCCAGCGGGAACGTGTTCACCTACAACGGATCGTCATGGAGCGGGCCGGACGCGGCGGACATGGGGCACGACCTGGTCAGCGTGTCCTGTCCCAGTACGTCGTTCTGCATGGCGGTGAACTCGTCCGGCCAGGCGGCCGAACGCTCCGACGGGCTCTGGGGACTCCAGCCGCTGGGGCTGCCGGCCGCCGCGGTGTCCTGCCCGTCTGCAGGATCCTGCCTGGCGGTGGCCCGGTCCGGCGCGACCGCGAGCTACGCCCACGGTCTGTGGACCCACGTGGCCGCCGCGGCTCCCGGGGCCCGGATCACCAGCCTGAGCTGTGCGGCGGTGAACTCGTGCGTGGCCACCGGCGAGGACAACGACGTGCTGTTCTACGCGCCGCCCCAGTCGGGCTGAACTCGCGGCCATGAACTCGCGGGCTGAACTGGCCAGGCCGGGGGATTACCCTGCGCAGGGTGACCGAACCCGAGAGTGAACTGGCGGGGCATCCGGACCGGCTGCGCTGGAACGAGAGGTACGGCGCCGGGTTCACCCCCTCGTTCCGGCCGCATCCGCTGGCGGCCGCGGCACTGGCCCTGGACCTGCCGGCCGGGCCGGTCGCCGACCTGGCCAGCGGGCCGTCCGGCAGCGCGTTGCTGGCCGCGGCGCAGGGCCGGCCGGTCACCGCGGTCAACGTCTCCGAGGTGGCGCTTGGCCTGCTCGGCCAGGAAGCCCGGCGCCGCGGGCTGGATCACCTGATCACCCTGGTCCACGCCGACCTCGGCGTCTGGCGTCCGGAACCGGGCCGTTACGCGCTGGTACTGGCCACCGGGTTCTGGGATGCCGCCGTGTTCGCCGCGGCCGCGGCGGCGGTAGCTCCCGGCGGCGCGCTCGGCTGGGAGGCGTTCACGAGAGCCGCCCGCCAGGCCCGGCCCGCGCTGCCCGCCGAGTGGTGCCTGGGTCCCGGGGAGCCGGCCACGCTGCTGCCGGGCGGCATGGCCGTGGTCAGCCAGGAAGACGTCCCGGGTGCTGAGCGGGGTACCCGGCGGCGCTTGCTGGCCCGCCGGACCGGGACAGCGGCCCTGTAGCAGTCTCACCATACGAGACGAAGAGTTAACTATAGTGAGACACCTTGGTAGGGTCCTCGTTGTGGAGCTGTTTGAATGGGACGCCGAGAGCTACGACGCGCTGCCGCTGCCACATAAGCGGTGGGGACCCAGTACCATCGCCCGGCTCCGGCTGGCCGGGGACGAGACGGTGGCCGACATCGGCGCCGGAACCGGGCGGGACGCGCAGCAGCTGCTGGAGGTGCTGCCCCGCGGCCGGGTACTCGCCATCGACGGCTCGCGGCAGATGCTCACGCAACTGCGCGAACGGCTGGCCGGGCAGCTGGACCGGGTCCAGGTGCTGCAGGCCGATCTGCGCGAGCCGCTGCCGGCGCTGGCGCCGGTGGACGCGGTACTGAGCGTGGCCACGCTGCACTGGCTGCCGGACCACGCGCAGGTCTTCAGGTCGGTGGCCGGGATACTCCGGCCGGGGGGCCAGTTCGTGGCCGAGGCGGGCGGGGCGGGCAACATCGCCTCCGTCCGGGCGGCCCTGGCCGAGCTGGGGGCCGACGACGGGAAAGGCATCTGGAACTTCGCGGGAGTGGACGAGACCCGCGCACGGCTGGCCGCCGCCGGTTTCACCGGCATCGAGGTCGGCCTGGTGCCGGACCCGGCCCGGCTCGAGTCGGCGGACCAGTTCGAGGCGTTCCTGGCCACCGTCATTCTCGGCGTGCACCTGCGCGGCATGCCGCCCGCCGAGCGCCGTCCGTTCGTGCAGGCGGTGGCGGCGCGGGTGCCCGGGCCCGTAGCCGACTACGTCCGGCTGCAGATCCGCGCCACCCGGGCCGCGGATCATGATCACCAGGGCGGCGCCGCAACCTAGGGCGCGGCCTCGTCATAATGGCCGGATGCTGAGCGGCACCCGCCGGGACCGGCCCGGGAACCTGCTCCGCCCGCCCGGGGCGAGCACCCGGGTGACCAACGTGGAGCTGTTCTTCGACCTGGTCTACGTCTTCGCGGTCACTCAGCTGTCCCACTACCTGGTCGATCACCAGTCGGTCGAGGGAGCCCTGCAGGCCCTGCTGCTGCTGGCCATGGTGTGGCTGGTCTGGGCGTACACCACCTGGGTCACCAACTGGCTGGACCCGGACCGGATCCCGGTCCGGGTGATGCTGCTCGGGCTGGCCCTGGTCAGCCTGATCATGTCGGCCGCCCTGCCGTACGCGTTCGAGGGGCGGGGACTGGCCGTGGGTGGCGCCTACGCCCTGATGCAGATCGGCCGGAGCGGGTTCGCCGTGGCCGGGCTGCGTGGGAGCCAGTTGCAGCGCAACTACCAGCGCATCCTGGCCTGGTGTGTGGTGAGCGGCACGCTCGCCGTGGCGGGCGGGCTGGTGGCCGGGCACGCCCGCGAGCTGCTCTGGGTGGGGGCGGTCGCCGTCGACGTGGCCGGCGGCCTGGCCGGTTTCTACACCCCCGGCCTGGGCCGGTCGCAGACCCAGGACTGGACGATCGAGGGCAACTACTTCGCCGAGCGCTGCCAGTCGTTCATCCTGATCGCGCTGGGCGAGTCGATCGTGGTGATCGGGGCCTCGTTGTCGGCGCTGCCGTCGGTCACCGGCGAGGCGATCGTCGCGTTCCTGGCCGCCTTCGTCGGCAGCGTCGGGCTGTGGTGGGTGTATTTCCACCGCAGCGCGGAGGAGGGCGCGCGGGTCATCGCCAGCTCGGCTGACCCCGGACGGCTGGGCCGCTCCGCGTATCACCTCATCCACTCCGTGATGGTGGCCGGGATCATCGTGGTGGCGGCAGGGGACCAGCTCGTACTCCGGAGCCCCGGCGCGGTGGGGCACACGGCGGTCTCGGTGATGCTGCTCGGCGGCACCGCCCTGTACCTGCTGGGCCATGCGGCCTTCAAGGCCGTGATCTGGGGCGGGGTGTCGTGGACCCGGGTCGGCGGGGTGGTGGCCCTGGCCGCGCTGGGCGGCCTCGTCCCGTACGTGCCGGCCGTCGTCCTCAGCGTGTGCGTGGCGCTGGTCGTCGTGGCCGTGGCCGCCGCCGACTCCCTGGTCCCCGTCGCCCGCCGCTCAGCCGCCCGCCGCTGACCGGCCCGCCGCTGAGCCGCCCGCCGCTGACCCGCCCGCCGCTGACCCGCCGCCACCGGGCCGTCCACCAGGCGGTCAGCGGGGATACATGCCGCCGTCGAGTGAGATCACCTGGTTGGTGAGGTAGGCGTTGCCCAGGATGGCCAGGGCCAGGTCCGCGACTTCGTCCGGCCGTCCCAGCCGGCCGGCCGGAATCCGGCCGCGCAGGTCCTCAGGGTCGCCCGGCAGCATCCCGGTGTCGGTGATCAGCGCCGGGGCCAGGCCGTTCACGGTGACCCCGGACGAGGCGTAGCGGCTGGCCAGGAAATGCGTGAGCCCGTTCAGCCCGGCCTTGGACGCCGCGTAGTGCGGGCCCACGATCCCGCCGGTGAACGCGGCTACCGACGACACGAACAGGATCCGGCCGAACCCCCGCTCCGCCATGGCCGGCAGGACGCGCTGGGCCAGCAAGAACGGGGCGCGCAGGTTGACCGCGACCATCGCGTCGAAGTCGGCGGCGGTCACCTCGGCCAGCGTCTTGGTGCCGCCCATGCCCGCGTTGCTGACCAGCACGTCCACCGGGCCGAGGGCGTCTTCTGCGGCCTTGACCAGGTCGCCAGGGCCGGCCGGGTCACCCAGGTCGGCACCCACCGCGGCGGCCCGGCCACCCGCCGCGACGATCTGCGCGGCCGTGTCCGCGGCCGCCTCCGCGTGCTGGCCGTAGCCGACCGCCACGGCCGCGCCTGCCGCCGCCAGCCGGCGGGACAGGGCGCGGCCGATCCCGCCGCTCCCGCCGGTGACCAGCGCCACCCGCCCGGCCAGCCCGTCCCGCTCAGCCGGGCCCGACGCGGCCGTACTATCCGGTTCAGCCGGGCCACCCCGCTCAGCCGGTCCAGCCTGCTCGCCCGGGCCCGGCGCATCCACCCGTGGTGGTGCCATCTCTGTCCTCCCGCTCCTTGGCGCATCGCCTTACTGACCCGGTCAGCCCACCCAACCTAAATCGCCGCGCCCTCCAAGCCGCCCGGGTGCGGCGCCGCCGGCCTATCACGGACTGCCAGGCCGGTGCCGGGCCAGCCAGGTCAAGTGGACCGGATAAATCTGCGCCTGGGTGACAACCGAATGGGGCGCCGCGCGCCTCTACCAAGTGTGAAGCATGTGATGGGGCACGGCGGCCGGCGGTGAGCCGCGACCGGGACGCCGAATACACCGAGTACGCCGTGGCCCGGCTGCCGTCACTGCGGCGGCTGGCCGGGGTGCTGTGCGATGACTGGCAGCTGGCGGATGACCTGGTACAAGCCACGCTGACCACGCTGTATGTGCGCTGGGGCGGGGTGCGGGCGGCCAGTCACCCGGACGCCTATGCCCGGGCCGTGCTGGTCCGCGAGTTCATCCATGAGCGGCGCTCGGTCTGGGCCAGGCGGGTGAACCTGAGCGGCCGGGTGGCCGACGCACCGGCCGCCGCGGTCGATCAGGATGCCGTGCTTGACCTGCGGGCCGCGGTCGCGGCGCTGCCGGCCCGCCAGCGCGCCACGCTGGTGCTGCGCTTCTTTTGCGACCTCAACGTTGATCAGGCGGCCGAGATCCTCGGCTGCTCGCCGGGGACGGTGAAGAGCCAGACGGCCCGGGCGCTGGCCACGGTCCGCCGCACGCTCGAGCCAGCGCCGGCCGCCGGTTCCGGTGGCCCGCCCGCGCCGGAGCAGCAGATCTACCCAGGAGGCCCGGGCCATGAGTGAGCCCCAGATCCGTGCGCTGTTCACCGAGATAGCCGACGCCGAGCCGGCCCGTTCACAGCTGGACATCCAGCTCGCGCGCGGCCGCGGCCGGGCCCGCCTGCGCTGGCGCCGGGCCTGCGTGGCCGGCACCTCGGTGCTCGCCGCGGTGGCGGCCGTGGTGCTGGCCGTGAGTCTGGGGGCGTTCCGGCTAGGTTCCGGCCCGGCGCCAGGGCCGGCGGCGCCGCGCCAGTTCAACCCGCTGGTCCCATACCTGTCGTTCGGCTGGCTGCCCGCGGGTAACTCGCTGCTGGCTGGTGGCGTGCGTCCGGAAGTGACGTACCTGACCGCGGGACGCAACATAGATTCGAATGCCACGTGGAACATCGAGGTCTACGCGGCCGGCCAGTGCCACCTCAGTTCCCCGGCCGGGAAACTGAGGTGCTCGACCGAGGCCCTGGAGGGCCTCACCGCACGGATCAGCGGCCGTGCGCCGGCCGTGCGGGGCCACCGCGCATTCTGGGCCGGGCCGTCTCTGGTCTGGCAATACGCCCGCGGGGGCTGGGCCGGGCTGCTGCTCCCGCTCAAGTATGACAACCCGAGAGCGACCAGCGCAGCCAGGCACGAGGCCCAGCGCGAGGCGGTCAGGATAGCCGCCCACGTTCAGTACGGTGTGGCCGCCCCGCCGCTGGTGTTCCCGGTCCAGCTGGCTCACCTGCCCAGCCGGTGGCGGGTGAGCAGCGTGTACTACCTGCCGGACGCCGGGATGCTGCGGGCCAGCCGGTTTGCGCTGGGCACGGGTACCCCTGACCTTGGCGCCGACGGCGGCCTGGAATACCAGACCAGCCTGCCGTACGTCCTCGTCGACCCGTCCACCCCGCGCAACAGCTCATGCGGAAGGGGGGCCTCTAAGATCATCAACGGTTACCGGGTGGTCCTGACCGACCAGAAGCTCCGCAGCGTCACCGGCCGGGACACCATCACCAGCCAGAACCTGTGCGCCGGCCATGCCGACGGCCTGGCGCTGTTCCTCGGCCAGCACGGCTCCCGCTTCCCCATCAGCGTGGCCCGCCTGTTCAGGGACCACCTGCGGCTGCTCGGCGCCAACCCGGCGAACTGGACCACGAAACCTATCCGGTGAGCCAGCCCGGCGTCCCCGCGCGGGCCGGGGACGCCGGGCTTCGGCCTGGCCGCAGCCGACCGCGTCCCCGGCCGCCAAGCTAACGACATCTCAGCCGCCGAGCTGACCGCCGATTACCCGGTCCGCCGGTGAGTCGCTGTAAGCTATGTGGGCTTGGCGGCCATGAGGCGGAGTAGCTCAGTCAGGCAGAGCAAGCGGCTCATAATCGCTGTGTCGCCGGTTCAAGTCCGGCCTCCGCTACTAGTTCGCACGGTCCACCGTCCGCGGCCGGCTTCCCGGTTCGCGGTCTGGTGTGCCGTGCGTGCTGCCGTCCGCGGCCCGGGAATGGTGCCTGGCTGCGGGCTGTTGTCTGTCCAGATGGTCCGCTGTCTGCGGCAGCGCCTGTTCATACCAGGCTGCTGTCCTTACAGTGGGTCTGTCTGTACTCCGCCCATCCAGAGAAAGGCACTCCATCGTGGCTGCCACCGACGTCAGGCCCAAGATCACCCTGGCCTGCACGGAGTGCAAGCACCGTAACTACATCACTAAGAAGAACCGGCGTAACGACCCGGACCGGCTCGAGCTGAAGAAGTACTGCCCGAACTGCCGTTGCCACCGGGCCCACCGCGAGACCCGCTAACGCTCGCGTGGCCGTCAACAAGGACTACGCCGGCCGGTCATTCCCGGCGACGCAGCCCTACGAGGTCAGCCGGGTCAAGATCGCCGAGTTCGCCGACGCGATCGGTGATCCCAACCCGGTGTACCGGGACCGCGAGGCGGCCCTCGCGGCCGGCTACCCGGACGTGATCGCCCCGCCCACGTTCCCCATCGTGGTGACGATGGCCGCGTCCGGGCAGGCCATCGCCGACCCGGGCCTCGGCATCAACTACGCCCTGGTGGTCCACGGCGAGCAGCGCTTCAGCTACGCCCGGCCGTTGCGTGCGGGCGACGTGGTCACCGCGCAGTCCACCATCGAGACCATCAAGACCCTCGGCCGCAACACGGTGATGACCACCCGCACCGAGGTCGCGACCGTGGCGGGCGAGCAGGTCTGCACCGCCTTCTCGACGCTGGTGGAACGCGGGACGGCAGACGAGGCGGAGTGAGCGTGGCAGTCAAGTACGCGGACGTCGAAGTGGGCGCCGAGCTACCCCCGGCCAGCTACCCCGTGGCCCGGCTGGACCTGATCAAGTACTGCGGCGCGTCCGGTGACTTCAACGTCATCCACTGGAACGAGCGGATCGCCCGGTCGGTGGGGCTGCCCAACGTCATCGCGCATGGCATGTTCACCATGGCCCAGGCGGCGCGCTACGTCACAGACTGGTCCGGCGACCCGGGGGCGATGACTCGAGTTCGGCGTCCGGTTCTCGGCCCCGGTGGTCGTGCCCGACGACGACGGCTTCGTGACCATCGAGGTCAGCGGCACCGTCGAGGAGAAGCTGGACGACAACCGGGTCGTGGTGGCGCTGACCGCCCGCTCGGCCGGGGACAAGGTGCTCACCCGGTCCCGCGCGGTGGTCCGGCTGCCCTGACGCCGCCCATGGCCAACGTCCGCGAACCGGTGAGGCTGTCCCGCTTCACCACCCTGGGGCTGGGCGGACCGGCCCGGCGTTTCGTGGTGGCCGGCGCCGACGAGGAGATCATCGCCGCGGTGCGGGCCGCTGACCAGCGTGGCGAGCCGTTGCTGGTCCTCGGCGGGGGCAGCAACCTGGTCATCTCCGACGACGGGTTCCCCGGCACCGTGATCCAGGTGGCCACCAAAGGCATCCACCGGGCGACCGGCCCTGGAGCGGGCCCGGACGCGGCCGGGCCGGGCCAGACGGAGCCGGGTGCGCCGGTGACGCTGACCGTCGCGGCCGGCGAGGACTGGGACACGGTCGTCGCCTCCTGCGTGGCCGCCGACCTGGCCGGGCTGGAATGCCTGTCTGGCATCCCCGGGCTCGCGGGCGCGACGCCGATCCAGAACGTCGGCGCCTACGGCCAGGAGGTGGCCGACACCATCACCAGGGTCAGGGCCTACGACCGGGCCAGGGCCGAAGTGGTGGACCTGGCCGCGGCCGACTGCGGGTTCGGCTACCGGACCAGTGCCTTCAAGCGCAGCATCACGGCCCCGGCGGTGACCGGCCGGTTCGTGGTGCTCGAAGTGACCTTCCAGCTCACCAGCGACCCACTGTCCCGCCCGCTCCGCTACGCCGAACTGGCCGCGGCTCTGGGCCTGGACCCGGCCCGCCCGGACGCAGCCCGCCCGGACCAGCCCGCCCGGACCAGCCCGCCAGGACGACGGCGGCCAGGACGAGGGCGCGCGGGCCCCGCTGGGCGACGTGCGCTCGGCCGTGCTCCGGCTCCGCCGCAGCAAAGGCATGGTCCTCGATCCCGCTGACCCGGACAGCCGGAGCGCGGGATCCTTCTTCACCAACCCCGTCCTGGACGCCGCCCAGTTCGCCGCGCTCCGCCGGGTGGTGGACGAGCGGTCCGGTCCCGACGTCCCGATCCCGCAGTTCCCCGCCGGGCCGGGCCAGGTGAAGGTGCCGGCCGCCTGGCTCATCGGGCAGGCCGGATTCGGCAAGGGCTACCAGGGTCCGTGCCGGGCCGACGCTGGCCGGCCCGGACCCGCCGCGCACATCTCCACCAAGCACACGCTGGCCCTGGTCAACCCGGGGGACGCCCGCACCGCCGACGTGGTCGGCCTGGCCCGGGAGATCCGCGACCGGGTCCGGGACATCTTCGGGGTGGAACTGGCCAGTGAGCCGGTGCTGGTCGGCGTCAGCCTCTGAGCACGGAAGGATTCCTCGTGACGGCAGAACAAGCACCAGCCGCTGGGCGGGCTCTGGTCCTCGGCGGTGGCGGGCTGTCCGGCATCGCCTGGGAGACGGGGGTCCTGGCCGGGCTCGCGGCAGGCGGCGTGGACGTCACCACGGCGGACTACGTGCTGGGCACCTCGGCCGGGGCCACGGTGACGGCCCAGATCGGCAGCGGGCTGCCGGTGGCGGACCTGTTCGACCGGCAGACTGTGCCCGCGTTGCAGTCCGCGGAGCTGACCCCGGACCTGAGCCGGGTCGTCGAGCTCATGGAGTCGTGGGAGAAGCTGCCGCTGGAGTTCCCCGACCCGGCCGAGCTGCGGCGCGTGGTCGGCCAGCGGGCGCTGGCGGTGCAGACGGTGCCCGAGGCCGAGCGGCGCGCGGTGATCGCCGGGCGGCTGCCCCAGCACGGCTGGCCGTCCCGCAAGCTCGCCGTGGTCGCGGTGGAAGCCCACACTGGCGACGCCCGCGTGTTCGACAAAGACTCAGGCGCGGACCTCGTCGACGCGGTGACGGCGAGCTGCGCCATCCCGGGCATCTGGCCCCCGGTCACCATCGGCGGGGGCCGCTACATCGACGGTGGCACGCGTTCCGTGGTCAACGCCGACCTGGCCGCCGGCTACCAGCGAATCCTGATCCTGGCCCCGATGGCCGACCCGTCGCTGGACGAGCAGGTCGCCGCGCTGATGGCCGCGGGTGACGAGGTCCAGGTGCAGGTGATCACCCCGGACGAGGAGTCCACCGCCGCTATCGGGCTGAACCCGCTGGACCCCGCGGTGCGTGCGCCGGTGGCGCGGGCCGGGTACGCGCAGGGAGAACGATCCGCCGCTGCGGTCGCCCGCCTGTGGCAGCGCCCGGATTTTCCCTAACGCCCCCTGGTGCCGGTGACTCTGGAGCCTTGCGATCCCCTGGCGGGGCCTAGCCCAGCGCCGCTCGTGACCCGGCGCGGCTCACCGTCTGATGCGGCTCGTCGTCCAGCGCGGCCCGGCGTCCGCCTCCGATGGCCAGCCCGGGCCGCTGCTAGCATCGCGGCGTGCCCGGACCGTTCGCCGATGAGCAACTCGCCGCCTACGTAGCGCAGGCGTCTCCGGTGTTTGCCCAGCCCGAGGTAGCCGCGATGCGTGCCGGAATCGCCAGCCGCGCGGCGGCGCGCCCGCGCGGGCCGGACCTGCATGAGGTGCGCGACCTGCGGATCGGCGAGCTCCCGGCGCGGCTGTACCGGCCCGTCCCTGGCCCCGTCCCGCTGGTGGTGTACCTGCACGGCGGCGGCTGGACGATCGGCAGCCTTGAGTCCCACGACCGGATGTGCCGGCGCCTCGCGGACGGTTCCGGCGCTGCGGTCCTGGCTGTCGGCTACCGGCTCGCGCCCGAACACCCGTGGCCGGCCTCGGTCGACGACACCGTGGCCGCGCTGCGCTGGGTGGCCTCCGGGCCGGCCTCGGGCCAGGTGGGCTGGGGTCAGCGCCGACCGCGGTCGCGGTGGCGGGCGACAGCGCCGGTGGCACCCTCGCCGCGCTGGGCTGCCTGCGCCTGCGCGACGAGGATCCGGCGGCGCTCCCCGATCTGCAGGTGCTGCTTTACGCCAACACCGATCTCACCGGTGCCCAGCCCTCCATCCGCGAGAAGGCCACCGGCTGGGGCCTGGACGCCGCCACGGTACGGTTCTTCAACTCCCAGTGGGTCCCGGACCAGGCCCGCTGGTCTGACCCCGCGGTCAGCCCGCTGTTCGCTCCCGACCTGTCCGGGCTGCCTGGTGCGCTGGTCGTCAGCGCGGAGCACGATCCGCTCCGCGACGAATCCGAGGCCTACGCCCGGCGCCTGCGCGAGGCCGGCGTCGAGGTCGAGTCGCGCCGTGAGGCCGGCCTGATCCACGGCTTCATGACGCTGGACGATGTCTCCCCGGCGTGCGCCGCGGCCGCCGACCGGGTCGCGGCCGACCTGCGCGCCCGGCTCAGCCGGCCCTGAATCCCAGGCGGCGTGCCGCGGGCCGGGTCACCGGCTGGGGGCCGTAATCAGGGAACTGAGCAGAATAGCCGTGAGCGCCCCGGCCAGCAGGTAGGGACCGAACGGCAGCCGTGACTTCCGGGACGCGCGGCGGGCGGCGATGAGCGCGAGCCCGGCGGCCGCGGCGAACAGGTACCCGAGGAACAGGCCGGCGATCAGCGTGCCCTGATCCAGCCAGCTCCCGCCTAGCCAGCCTCCGCCCAGCCAGCCCAGGTACAGGCCGAGGAGACCAGCCAGCTTCACGTCGCCCCAGCCGAGGCCCGCGGGGTAGAGGAACACCTGGAACAAGAAGACCCCGCAGGCCAGGCCCAGGCCGGCCAGCGCGCCAGCGAAGTGGCCAGCGCCGCCGGGGAGCAGCAGCGCAGCGAACCCCAGCAGGGCCAGGGCCACCGGGTAGGAGGGCAGGGTCAGCGCGTCCGGCAGCCGCTGGCACCGGGCGTCGATCACGGCCAGCGGTACGCCGATCCCGGCCAGGTAGCAGAACGCCGGCAGCGCCGGGCTCGGCCCGAACCGCAAGGCCATGCCTGCGCAGGCCAGCCCGGTGCCCAGGGACAGCGACCAGCGGGTCCGGCGGCTGAGTGGAGGTGAGCCCGGCGGTCGGCTGGCTGGAAGTGAGCCTGGCGGGCGCGGGTTATCGTGTCCGTGGTTCAGGTGACTGCGGGGCGGCCAGCAGGCGGGCTGTGATCTCGCTGGCCGCCCGGCCCGCGAGCAGCCCGGCCACGGCGGCGGCGGCGACGGTGGCCGCGTCCGCCGGGTTCACCGGCTGCCCCGTTTCATCCGTCCCCGTCTCGTCGGTCTGCGGTGCACCGGGACCCGGCGCATGAGGCCCGGCTCCTCGGAGTCGGCGCGCCGGTCCTCACGTATCCGGAGCCCGCGTCGGTTCTCTAGCCGCCGTTGATGCTCTGGATCTCCGCTACGGGGAAGGGCGGGGTGCGGCCGGTCATCTGGATGGGCGGCATCGCGTTCGGCCCGGGTCCGTTGAGCACGCCCGCGCCCCAGGTCACCGACCAGGTGACGGTGGCGCTGACCGACGCCGCGGCCACCGGGGCCTGCCAGAGCACGCCGCAGTCCGGCGGGGTGCCCGCCCCGGAGCTGGGCGGGGCGTGCCCGACCCGGAACCGTGAGCCGTTGGGGCCGCACGCCGAGTACGGCGTCCCCGGCCCGTTCGCGCCGACCGAGAACGCGCCCTTCGCCGCGAGCCGGGCCCACACGCTCGCGGTCTCCCCGCCCAGCGTCGCGGTCACCTCGTAGGCGTCGGGGCGGCCCGTGGCCACGCTCACCGGCCGGGTCCGGCCCCACACGTAGGTGGCCAGGTTGACGTACCCGTGGCCGGCCGGGTTCACCGTCAGCGTGGGCGCGGGGATCCCCATGTGGTTGTAGGCGTAGTCGGCCAGGGTCAGCAGTGGCACCGGCGGGGCGGGCGGGACCTGGCCTGGCGGGGTGAAGTCGAACAGCGGCAGGGTGTCGCACAGCTTCTGGGCCGCCTTCGACGCCGCCGGGTTGACCGGCAGCTGCCACCAGGTGCCGGGGGGCGCTGGCTTGTCCTTGAGCAGCTTTTTCGCCTGCTGCACCGCCTGGAAGACGCCGAAGGGCGTGCCCGGGCCGACGCTGCCGAACTGCTGGATGATGGTGCTGCTCCCTGCGGTGGTGCCGCCGATCGGCTGCCACAGGCAGGGCGGTGGCGGCACCGGCAGCTGGACGTGGACGGCCCCGTGGCCCACGTCGCCCTTGAGCGTGATCAGGTTGTTCAGCGAGACGGAACAGGTGTTGCCGGTGCAGCCGACGAACGCTCCGGCGCTGGCCGGGCCGGCCAGCGCCAATCCGGTCAGGCCGAGTCCGGTCAGGCAGAGTGCCATGGCGTACAGGGGCGTTGTTAAACCGGTGGGCACGAGAGCCGCGAACGCGGATCGGCGGATCACGGCTTGCACTCCGGTGCCTGCGGATAGTAGACGACCGGGTAGACAGATACCACATTCCAGTGGCCATTTCTCCTGGCCATGACATCCGTATTCCTATAGTAGTGCTGGTCGGCGGGAATCCGGTCCGGGATGATCTTCCCGGTAGCCAGGCTGGTATTGTGCGACCCGGAGTTGTCGAAGCACTCGGACACGTCAATCGCGCCCGCGGTGGTGGGGTCGGGGTACGCTCGCAAGTGCGAGAAGTTGATGGCCCCGGTGAACGATTCGGTGGTCACGCTGGGCTCGCTAAGATTTGCCTTGAGTGCGCCGAGTACGTCCCCAGAAACGTACCTCGTCCAGCGGTCGTCCTGGTTTCCCCGGTACTCGGCGTAGAGGAAGGCGAGCAGGAAGTTCTTGGCGGCCACGACCGCGGGGGCCTCGCCCCGATCGGCGGGCAGCCATCCCGGCATGAAGATATCGACGTTGCCGCCAAAGGGCGGCCAGTTCAGTGAGCCGGTGGCAGCGTGGCCGGCCATGTGGTGCGCCGGACTGGCCGGGCTCCCCGGACCGTCCGGCGTCGTCACGCCCGCGGGGCGGAAGGTGGCCGACGGCGTCGAGCACCCGGCCAGCAGTGCGCCCGTGACGAGCAGGCCGGTGCTGAGCAGGCCTGTGCTGACCAGGCCTCTCGTGAGCAGGCCCGTCCTGAGCAGGCGCCTGCTAAGTAGGCCTGTGCTGGGCCGGCCCCTAGTGAGCATGTACTGCCCTCCGCATCCTTGGCTGCGCTGCGTTCTCGGCGGGGCGGTACCTTCCGCCGCACTGCTGGCGGGAACTCTACCAATACCGATTTAACCGGTAAGGGCCGTTTTCAAGATGATGGTGTGGTGACTGAATTACTACCTCGATTAAGACTAAATTACTAATTTAATTAGCAAGAATCGGTGGTGCCGCGGGGTTTGCCATCCGGCTGCGCCACCGTTTCTGGCCTCCGGCTGATCTTGCCGTTCCCAGCTGCCGGTAGCGCTGTATTACGACAAGGTGAGTTTCCGGCTTATGCCCCCAGTAGGTAGCCTCCTGTGGCTTTATGGTGAACAAGCGCCTCGCATCATCCCCGGCGCCCAAAGGCGCACTGCGCGAGCGCGCCCGCCGTCAGCAGGGAGAACTCCAGGGAATGCCAAGTGACCGAGGTACGCTGCCCCGCGGTTCAGCAAGGAGTGGCTCAGCCGGGGGCGGTTTAGCGGGGAGCGGTTTTGCCGGAGGCAACGACCAGCGCCCGGGCTGGCCGGAGCCGACGGCCCCAGTGGGCCGGCGGCTGCCGAGCGCACCACGCGAACGCAAGCCTGCCCTGGCCGCGCTGGCCGTGCTGCTGATTATCGGCGGCGCGCTGGGGGCGGGTTTCCTGGTCATCCAGAGCGGCAAACGGGTCGCCGCCATCGAGATCTCCCAGCAGATCGGCGCCGGCCAGCAGATCCCGCTGAGCGCGATCCAGCAAGTGCAGATCACCGCCGGTTCCGGCCTGGCCTACGTGCCCTGGGCGGAAGCCGGCCAGGTCGCCCGGTACTTCACCATCACCACCATTCCGCCGGGGACCCTGCTGACCAGGCAGATGGTCGCCACCACCGGAACCTCGGTGGCCGGGAGGGCGGTGCTGGGGCTCGCGCTCAAGGACGGCCAGCTCCCGCATGGCCTCCAGGACGGCGATCACATCGACATCTACCAGGTCAGTGACGCGCAGGAAACCTGCCCCGGCGGTTCCGGCGGGACGCTGGCCGCCGACGCGGTCGTCCTCGCCATCGGGGCGCCGTCCGCGACCTCGGGCAGCACCGCGATAGCCGACGTGGAAGTCGCCGTCAATCCCTCCGACGCCGGCCCGGTCGCCTGCAGCGCCGCGAACGGGATCGTGGGCATCGCGGTGCTGCCCGACGGGGGCCGGGGCGCGCGCCGCCGCCGCGGGCGCCGGGGCTGGGTCCAGGCCGGGACGGGCCGCGCCGGGCAGCACGCCATCCGCCTCAGCGGCGCCGGGCGCCGGGGGCGGGTGACGCTAGGTGCTGATCGCCGTCGCGGCTGACAAGGGGGCGCCCGGGGTCACCACTACGGCGGTGGCCCTCGCCGCGGTCTGGCCCCGGCCGGTGCTGCTCGCTGAGTGCGACCCCGCGGGCGGCGACCTCGTCTACCGGCTGCCCGGCGAAGGCGGTGACCGCCTCGACCCGCGGCGCGGGCTGCTCAGCCTGGCCGTGGCCGCCCGGCGTGATCTGCAGCCCAGCCAGCTCTGGGGGCACGCGCAGAAGCTGCGCGGCGGTCTGGATGTGCTGCTGGGGGTGACCAGCGCGGAGCAGGGAGCAGGCCTGGAACCGCTGTGGGGGCCGGTCGGCGGCGTACTGGCCGGGCTGCCGCAGGCCGACGTGATCGCGGACTGCGGCCGGCTCGGCCCGGACGGGGCCTACTACGACCTGCTGGCCCACGCCGCTGCCGTCGTCCTGGTCACCCGGCCCAGTCTGGGCGAGGTGGTGCGGCTGCGGGACCGCGCCGCGGCCGTGTCGCTGGCGGTGCGCCAGCGCGGCGGCCAGGACGCCCGGGTTGGCGTGCTGGTCGTCGCCGATCACCGGGTGTTCAGCCGCGCGCTCGCCGAGGTGGGCCAGGTCCTCGGGGCGGTCAGCATCCTGGGCGGGATCGCGTTCGAGCCCCGGAGTGCCGAGCTGCTCCGCGGCGAGTGGGGCGGAAGGCTGGACAAGTCGCTTGCTGATCAGGACGGCCCGGGAGGTCGCGGGGCAGCTGGCCGGCCCGCCGGCCGTGGCGCCCGCCGGCGCGCTGCGGCTGAGGGGCGGGGTGTGGCTGGCAGGCGTGCTGCGTCCGCAGCGCCGGCCCGCAGGGGAGCCCGGGCGGATGCTCCCGCGCCCGGCGCAGATCTGCGGCCTGGTGTGAGCCCGCTGCCCGTCCGCGGTGGGCCTGCCCACGGTGGGGCCACCCAGGGCGGTGGTCCTGTCCACGGTGGCGCCGCCCAGGGCGGTGGGCCTGTCCACGGTGGCGGCTCTGCTCACGCGGGCTCTGCCCACGGTGGCCGGGCTGCCCGCCACGCCGCGGGCCGCGTCCCGGCCAGTCTCCCGCCGGCTGAGCTCTTCGGGCCCTCTCCGGGCAGCCTTCCCGGCGCCGACCTCTCCGCAGGCGCCGGCCTTCCCTCGCGCGCCGACCTCGCCTCGCGCCCCGGCCTCCCCTCGCGCGCGGACCTCCCGGCGGACGCCAGCTTCCCCGGCACCGATCTCCCCGCTGAGCCGGGCGGGTGGTGACGGCATGGACCACGCCCTCGTCAAACGGCTCCGGGGGGAGGTGGGAGTCCGGCTGGCCGAGCAGCGCCGGCTGGACGCCTCCGGCGGCCTGCCGCCCATGTCCGGCGAGGACGAACGCCAGTTCGCGCGGGCCCTCATCGCGCAGGTGCTGGAGGATCACGCCCGCAACGAGATCACCGCCGGGCGGATCCCGCCTAACGCGCAAGAAGAGGAAGATCTCGCTGCCGCGATCCACGCCGCGCTGTTCGGCGTCGGGCGGCTCCAACCGCTGCTGGACGGCCCGCACATCGAGAACATCGACATCAACGGCTGCGACCGGGTGTTCGTCGGCTACGCGGACGGGCGCGAGGTGATGGTCGAGCCCGTGGCGGAGAACGACGACGAACTGGTCGAGCTGATCCGGGTACTCGCCGCCTACTCCGGCCTGTCCAGCCGGCCGTTCGACAGCGCCAACCCGCAGCTGGATCTCCGGCTGCCGGACGGGGCGCGGCTGTCCGCGGTGATGGACGTGACGCTGCGCCCTGCGGTGTCCATCCGCCGGGCCCGGCTCGGCAAGGTGTTCCTGGCCGACCTGGTAGGCAACGGCACGTTGCTGCCCGAGGCGGCCGCCTTCCTCGCCGCTGCGGCGGGCGCGCGGAAGAACATCATGATCGCCGGGGCCACCAACGCGGGCAAGACCACCCTGCTGCGCGCGATCGTCAACGAGATCCCGGCCCAGGAACGGCTCATCACTGTGGAGCGGGCCCTGGAACTGGGCATCGATCACTTCCCCGAACTGCACCCGAACGTCGTCGCGCTCGAGGAGCGGCTGCCGAACATGGAGGGCCAGGGCGCGATCTCCATGGCCGAACTGGTCCGGCGGTCACTGCGGATGAACCCCAGCCGGGTCATCGTCGGCGAGGTCCTCGGCGACGAGATCGTGACCATGCTGAACGCGATGTCCCAGGGCAACGACGGCTCGCTGTCCACCATCCACGCGAACTCCTCGCTAGAGGTGTTCAACCGGATCGCGACCTACGCCATCCAGTCCGCCGAGCGGCTGCCCGTGGAGGCGACCCACATGCTCATCGCCGGAGCCATCGACTTCGTCGTGTTCGTGGAGAAACGCAACGAGTACCAGTCCGGCGGCCGGCTGCGCCGGTTCGTGAGCAGCATCCGGGAGGTGACCGGCGTGGATGGCCGGGTGCTGTCCAGCGAGGTGTTCGCTCCCGGCCCGGACGGCCGCGCTGTGCCGCGCGCGCCGATCTCCTGCCTCGGGGAGCTGGCCATGTATGGGTACGACCCCACCCGGGGGGCCTGGTGAACGGCCTCTTGTCGGGGAACCCGCTGCTCGCCGTGCTGGCCGGCGCGCTGACCGCCGGTGGCCTGGTCCTGTTCGTCATGGCGGTCCGCGGCCTGCCGCCGGGGCCGCCAGGCCGTCGGTCGAGCCGGCTGGAGCGCCAGCTCCGGCAGATGGCCGGAACCCGCGGTGCGCTGGCCTTGCTGGCCGGCGCGCTCGCCCTGCTCGCCACCCGGTGGATCGTGGCCGGGATCGGCACTGGCCCTCCTGGTGCTGGGCTGGCGGACGCTCGGCGGGGCGGCGGGAGAGCGGCGGGCCATGACCCGCCTGGAGGCGCTGGCGACCTGGACCGAATCGCTGCGCGACACCATCGCCGGAGCGGTCGGGCTGGAACAGGCCATCCCCTCGTCGCTCCGGGTAGCCGCACCATCCTTGCAGGAACCGCTGGCCCGGCTGGTGGACCGGCTGCACACCCGGGTGCCGATGCCGGAGGCGCTGCGCACGCTCGCCGACGATCTGGACGACCCGAGCGCGGACCTGATCATCGGTGCGCTGATCATCAACGCGCGGCTGCGCGGACCGGGTTTGCGGGACCTCCTGGGCGCGCTCTCCACCGCGGTCCGCGAAGAGCTGGACATGCGGCGGAAGGTCAACGCCGAGCGCCGGTCCACCCGGCGGAGCGCCCAGATCGTGGTGCTCGTGTCTGTCGGGCTGGCCCTGGGACTGGCCCTGCTCAACCCCGGCTACGTGCACGTCTACGACAGCCCTCTCGGGCAGCTGGTGCTGGTCGTGGTCGTGGCCCTGTACGCGGCGGGCTTCGTCTGGATGCGCCGCCTGGCCACGTTCGACGCCCCGGAACGCCTCCTGACCGGGCCGCCGCCGGTGCTGCCCACCGACCCCGAGACCGCGGGTCTCGCGACCGCAGGCCCTGAGGCGGCCAGCTCTGCGCACGGGGGCCGGTCATGAGCGCGGTCCTGACCACGGGGGCCGTGGTGGGCCTCGGCCTCTTCCTGCTCATCTTCGCCCTGGTGCCGCGCCGGGCCAGCCTGGCCCGGCAGCTCGCCGCGTTCGACGCGGCCCGCCCGCCGATGAGCCAGGCGATGCGGCGGGTAGTGGACGAGCAGGAAAGTGAGTTCAGCCGGCGGATGGGCCGGACCCTGGCCGCGTTCTGCGCCGAGCAGGGCTGGGAGTTCCCGTCGCTGCGGGCCAACCTGTCCCTGATCGGGAAGTCGTTCGAGAACTACCTGGCCACGAAGGTCCTGCTGGCCCTGCTGGGTTTCCTGGCCGGTCCCCTGTTCCTGCTCGCGGCGAGCGCGGCCGGCTTCCACGTGCCGCTCATCCTGCCGGTGTGGTTCGGCCTGACCCTGGCCGCGGCCTTCTTCTTCCTGCCCGACCTGGAGGTCAAGCAGAAGGCGGACGCCCGGCGGCGCGACTTCCGGCACGCGATCGGCGCCTTCCTCGATCTCGTCTCGATGAACCTGTCCGGCGGCCGCGGCGTGCCTGAGGCGCTGATGGCCGCGAGCGAGATCGGGTCCGGCTGGGCCCTCTGGCGGATCAGGGACGCGCTGGCCAACGCGAGGATCAGCGGCCACACCCCGTGGCAGGCCCTGGGCATGCTCGGCGAGGAAGTGCGGGTCGAGGAACTGCGCGACCTGGCCGCCGCGCTCAGCCTGGTAGCCGACGACGGCGCCAAGGTGCGCGAGTCGCTCAGCGCCCGGGCGGCCAGCTTGCGCCGCCGGGAACTCGCCGATCTCGAGGGCCAGGCCGGCGAGAAGTCCCAGTCCATGCTGGTCGCCCAGATGCTCCTGTGCGCCGGATTCCTGATTTTCCTGACCTACCCGGTAGTGGGGGTGCTGCTGAGCGCATGACCCGCAGCGTAAAGCCCCGGTGCCCACTAAACCGGTGCTCATTTAAGCCGGTGCACATTAAACCGGGCACACGATGGAGGCACGATGAGCAATCTCACCACGACCATCACGTTTCTGCGGACCGTTCTCGGCGTCCGCCTCGTCCGGCTGCGCGCGGCGGCCCGCGATAAGGACTCCGGCGCGTCCGCGGTGGAGCTGGCCATTATCACCGCCGTCATTCTCGGCATCGCGGCCGCGCTGCTGCTCGTCATCAAGAACTTCGTCACCACCGAGAGTGCCCAGATCCACGGCTGAGGAGGCGCGGACACCGTGATGTTCCGCTCCCGGGCTGCCCGCGTGCTGCGGTCCCGGTGCTCCGATCGCGGCTCCAACGTGGTGGAACTCGCCGTGCTGGCGCCCGGCCTGATGATGATCTGCATGCTCATCCTGCAGTTCGGGCTGTGGTTCAACGCGCGGCAGGCGGCGCTGGCCTCGGCCCAGGCGGGTGCGCTCGTGGCCCGCGAAGAGGCGGCCACCAACTCGGGCTGGACGGGTGCCGCGCAGAACGCGGCCGCGCAATATTACGGCAACCTGCACACGAACCTGCTGAGCAAAGTAAGGCCGCACGCGTATGGCGATCCGCAAACGAATGTGTTCGTCACGGTCAGCGGCCCCCTGGGTTATTCGGTATTCCCGTTCTTCGGCCTCCACCTCACCATATCGGCCACCGCCGGCGGCCCCGTGGAATGTTTCCGGCCCGCCGGCTCAGAATCGGTGCGGATGATGGCCTGGCCGTTGCGGGCGCGATGGTCGTCCGGCCGGCGCGAGCACGGGTCCATGTCAGTCGAGCTCGTGGTCGTCGCCCCCGGCCTCATCGGCCTGCTGCTCCTGGTCGGTGCGGGCGGCCGGGTCGTGGAGGCCCAGGGGCACCTCGACGGCGCGGCCCGGGACGCCGCCCGGGCCGCGTCCCTGGCGCTCTCCCCGGCGCAGGCCAGCCAGCTGGCGCTGCAGGCCGCCCAGGCCGACCTGGGCGTCACGAGCTGGTGCGCCGCGGGCAGTGTCCAGGCCCTGGTGTCAGGCTTCCCGGCCGTCGGCCAGCCGGTCGCGGCGGGCGACGACGTGACCGTGACCGTCCAGTGCGACGTGAACATGAGCCCGTTCACGGTGCTCGGCTTCAACCCGGCCATGGTCTTCTCCGGCCGGGCGGTCGCCCCGCTGGACACGTTCGTGGAGCGGAACGCATGAGAAAGGCCACCGAACGCCTGAGGGAGGCCACGGAACGCCTGAAGGAGGCCACCGAACGCCTGAGGCGGGCCGCCGAACGGCGCGAGCGGGGCTCGGTCGCCGTGTTCAGCGTGGTCTTCGCCGTCGCCGTGGTCTTCCTGACCGCCCTGATCGTGGATGGGGGCATAGCCATGAACGCGAAGGAACGGGCGGCGGACATCGCCGAGCAGGCCGCCCGCGCTGCCGCCGGCAACATCGACATCGCCCAGCTCCGGACGGCCGGGGTTGCGGCCATCGGCCCCGGTGCCTGCGGCTTCGCGGCCAATCTGGTCAGTGCCTACAGCCAGCAGGACAGCAGCGGGGTAGACCGGGTCACCGGCGCCACCATGACCAGTTGCGTCGCTGCCGCCGGGACGGAGACCGCCACCGTCGCGGTGACGATCACCACCCAGCCGCTTGTCGGCGGCATCCTCGGCCGCTTCACCGAGACCGCCCAGGAAACGGCGACCGCGGAGTGCGGTATCGCGCTGGGGGCGGTCTGCTGATGGCGCCCTCCGCGACCCGCACCCCCCGGTACACCCCGCGGCGCCGCCGCCGTTCCGCCGGCGACCTGCTGGTCGGCCTGCTCGCCATCGCCGCACTGGTGGCCCTCACCGCGGGGGTGCCGTTCGCGCTGGTCACCGTGTTCGGGCTGCCGGTCCCGCACGCGATGCCCTCGCTGGCGCTGCTCACCCACCAGCTCGACCTGCCCGCGATCCTGAAGGTGCTGTCCCTGCTGGTCTGGGTGGCCTGGATCCAGCTCGTCTGGTGCGTGATCGCCGAGGTGAGGGCCGCGGTTCGCAACGCCGGGATGCCGCGCCGGGTGCCGCTGGCCGGCGGCACCCAGGCGCTCGTGCACCGGCTGGTCACCGCGGCCCTGCTGGTCTTCGCGGCCACCACCGCGCTCTCACCCGCCCTGGCGCACCAGGCGCTGGCCGCGCCGCACTCGGTCACCGCCACCAGCGGCCGGGGGACCAGTTCGAGCGGCCATCCTGGCCGCGGCACCGGCCTGCCGGCGGCGTCACCCGCCAGCGGGGCGGTCGAGCGGCCGGCCAGCCGGGGCGGCGGGCACCGGCCAGCCGGGCGGCCGCGACGTCAGCCCGCCGGGGCTGGCCAGCCCGCCGCAGGCGGCCCACTCGCCGCAGGCCGGGAAGCTGTACGTGGTGAAGCCGCCCGTCGGCCGGTTCCACGAGAGCCTGTGGGAGATCGCGCAGAAGTACCTGGGCGACGGCCGCCGGTACCGGGAGATCTTCGACCTGAACAAGGACCGGGTGCAGCCGGACGGCTCCCGCCTCACCATCGCCAGCCTGATCCGGCCCGGCTGGGTGCTGCACATGCCCCGGGACGCCCACGGGCCCGGCATCGAGGTCCTGCCCGTGCGGGACAGTCAGTCCGCGGCGGACGCGCCAGGCACGCCCGCGGCCCGGACGGGTACTCCGCCGCACCGCGCCGGAGCCCATAGCCGGGCCGGGGATCACGGCCGCGCCGGGGAACATAGCCGGGCCGGGGATCACAGCCGGGCCGGGGAACACGGGCGGGGCGGGCAGCACGCCCGGGCCGGAAATCTGGAGCCGGGGACCTTCCCCGCTCCGGGAATCACTCTGACCCCGCCGATCGGGCCGGTGCCACAGATCACGCCCGCCCCGGCGAGCACGCAGGCGCCGCCGGCCGCGCCCACGCCGAGCCTGCCGGCTCCGCGGACCACGTCCGCTCCGGCGAGCCAGCCAGCGCCGGGAAGCACGGCCATCTGGGGGAGCACGGCCACCCGGGGGAGGACCGGCCGCTCCCGGGCGCCAGCTGGCGCCAACGGTTCCCCCGCCGGGGGACTCCTGCACTCCGGGCGCCCCAGCTACCCGGACGAGCTGGCCGCGGCCGCGCTCCTCGCCACCGGGATCCTGGCCGCCCTGGGCCGCCAACGCCGCGAGCAACTGTGGCAGCGCGCCTTCGGCCGCCGGGTGGTCGCCCCGGCCGGGCGGGCGGCGCTGGCCGAATCTGCGCTACGGGCCGGGGCGCACGAGCCGTCCGCCCGGTTGCTGGACGGCGGCCTGCGCTATCTTTCCCGCGCGCTGGCCCTGGCAGGGACGGATCCCGCCCGCCGTGGTCGCGGCCCACCTCAGCCACGAGAACCTGGACCTGTGGGTGGCGCCCGCGGAGCTGGACGCGCCTGCGCCGTGGACCGCCGTGGGTGACGGTCAGGTGTGGCGGCTGCCGTTCACCGCGCTAGGGCGCGTCGACGTGGACGAGGTGGACGACGCCCCAGCCCTGTTCCCCGGCCTGGTCTCCATCGGCGCCGACCGTACCGGGCGGGTTCTGGTGAACCTGGAGGCGGCACATGGGCTCATCTCCGTGACCGGGCCGCCGGCCATGACCACCGAGGTGCTGTCCGCGATGGCTATGGAGCTGGCCACCAGCCGCTGGTCCGACCAGATGCGCATCACGCTGGCCGGCTTCGGCGACGACCTGATCCCGCTGGCCCCCGACCGGATCACCGCGGTGCCCACCGTGGACGAGGCGCTGCCCGCCCTGGAAGCGCACGCCGCCGAGATCGCCGAGGCCATGGCTGAGGCCGAGGGTGAGCTCCGCGCTGGCCGGGCGCTCGCTCGGCGTGGATCCGGACGCCTGGGCGCCGCACTACCTGATCAGCGCGGTGCCACCCACCCCGTGGGAGCGCAGCCGGCTGCGCGCGCTCGCCCGGGCCGGCCGCGGCGCCGCGGCTGGCTACGTGGTCGCCGGCGACGTCCCCGGCTCCGCCTGGGCCTGGGAAGTCACGCCAGACGGCCGGCTGCTGGCCGGGGAACTCGGCTTCGACGTGCAGGCCCAGCTCATCCCGGCCCGTCAGCACGAAGCGCTGGTGGACCTGTTCGGGGCGGCGGCCCGGCCGGAGGGCGTGCCGCTCACGACGCCGCCCCCCAACGCGGCGCCGCCGCAGCACCTGGAACCTGGCCGGGTGCTGCCGGTGGAAGTCACCGTCCTCGGCCCCGCCTCGGTCCGCGGCGCCCGGGCCGCTCGAGCCGGACCGGGTCGCGCTGGCCACCGAGCTCGTGGTCTACCTGGCCGTGCATCCCGGCGGAGTGCACCCCAACGTGCTGAGCGCGGCCCTCTGGCCCCGGGGGGTAGCCGCCGACGTGCGGGACGCGGCCGTGGCCCGGGTCACCGAATGGCTCGGCACGGACAGCATCGGGCGTCCGCACCTGGCCGCCGACGCGTCCGGCCGGCTCCGGCTCGGCTCCGGCGTCCGGGTGGACTGGCTGGTGTTCCAGTCCCTGGCCGGGCACGCGGAGCTGGCCTTGCTGGGCAGCGCGGAGCAAGAGGATTATCTGGCCCGGGCCCTGGAACTGGTGCAGGGTCAGCTGCTCGACGGCCGGGCGCCAGGCCGGTACTCCTGGCTCGCCACCGACGACCTCGAATACGAGGTCACCGCGCGGGTCGCCGACGCCGCGCACCAGCTGGTCGGGCTCCGGCTGGCCAGCGCTGATCCGCAGGGCGCCATGGACGCCGCGCGGGCCGGCCTGCGGCTGGCCTTCGACGACGAACTGCTCTGGCGTGACCTGCTCCGGGCGGCCCACCAGACCGGCCAGGAGGAGCTGCTCCGCGCCGTGGTGGAGGAGATCTGCGCCCGGACCGCGCTCGATGAGGTGCTGCCCCGGATGGCCCCGGAAACCGAGTCCCTGATCGACGACCTCTACCCCTCCTGGCGCACGACCGTCCCCTGACCCGCCGACCCCTCCCGACCCGTCTGCCAGCCCACGGCCCCCCGGCCTCGTTCCCGCTGCCAGTCACTGTGACTGGGCTGGCGGCGCTGGCGGGCGGTGGCGGCGCTGGCGGGGCCGGTGGCGGCGCTGGCGGGGCTGGGGCGGGCTGGCGGGGGCGGCGGGCTGGCTAGGGCGGCGGGCCTCGGCGCGAGCTACCCGGGGTCCGAGGCGAGCCAGGTGTCGATACCGGCCAGCAAACGGCGCGCCACCGACGGCGGGGCGGCCGAGCCGCGCACCGACATCCGGGCCAGCCCGGCCAGGTCCGCGTCAGACAACCCGTGGACCAGCCGGCCGATCTCATACTGCGCGGCCAGCCGGGACCCGAACAGCAGCGGGTCGTCCGCCCCCAGCGAAACCGGCACGCCCTCCGCCAGCAGGGCCACCAGCGGCACATCCGCCGGGTCCGCCGCGACCCCCAGGGCCACGTTGGACGCCGGGCAGACCTCCAGCGTGATCCGGCTGGCCGCGAGCCGCTTGGTCAGCTCCGGGTCGGCCGCCGCGGCCACGCCGTGCCCGATCCGGTCGGCGTGCAGGTCATCCAGGCAGGCCCGGACGCTGGCCGGGCCGCACAGCTCGCCGCCGTGCGGGGTCAGCAGCAGGCCCGAGCGTGCCGCGATCCGGAACGCCGCGGCGAACTCGCCGGCCGCGCCGCGCCGCTCGTCGTTGCTCAGCCCGAACCCGATCACCCCGCGCCCGGCGTACTGGGCGGCCAGCCGGGCCAGGGTCCGCGCCTCCAGCGGGTGCTTGGTGCGGTTGGCCGCGATGACGAGGCCGATGCCGACCCCGGTCTCGGTGGCCGCGGCGTGCGCGGCCTCCAGCACCAGTTCCACCGTGGGGGTCAGGCCGCCGAACCGCTGCGCGTAGCCCGAGGGGTCGATCTGGATCTCCAGCCAGCCCGACCCCTCGGCCCGCTCGTCCTGGGCCGTCTCCCGCAGCAGCCGGTGCACGTCCTCGGGGGTGCGGAGCACCGACCGGGCGATGTCGTAGAGCCGCTGGAAGCGGAACCAGCCCCGCTCGTCGGCGGCGGACAGGTGCGGCGGCCAGGCCGCGGTCAGCGCCTCCGGCAGCCCGATCCCGTGCTGCCGGGCCAGGTCGACCAGCGTGCTGTGCCGCATCGCCCCGGTGAAGTGCAGGTGCAGGTGCGCCTTGGGCAGGGCCGCCAGCGGCCGCAACGCCCCCGCTGGCGGCCGCATCATCTCGCCGCGCCCCAAAGCACCACCCGCAAGCCCGCGCTCCACAACACCGCGCTCCACAACACCGTGCCGGACAACACTCAGTGCGCCTCGCTGAGCAGCTTGCCTATCCGGCCGATCCCCTCGGCCAGGTCGTCGTCGCCGAGCGCGCAGGAGAGCCGGAAGTAGCCCGGGGTGCCGAACGCCTCGCCGGGCACCACCGCCACGTCCGCGTGGTCCAGGATCAGCTCGGCCAGCTCGGCCGAGCTGGACGGCCGGGTCCCGGCGATCTCCTGGCCCAGCACGCCCTTGACCGACGGGTAGCAGTAGAACGCCCCCTCGGGAAGCGGGCAGACCACCCCGGGGATCTCGTTCAGCATGGCGGTCATGGTCTGCCGCCGCCGGTCGAACGCGGCGCGCATCTCGGCCACCGCGGACAGGTCGCCGGTCACCGCCTCCAGCGCGGCGGCCTGGGCCACGTTGCACACGTTGGAGGTGGCGTGCGACTGCAGGTTCGAGGCGGCCTTGATGACGTCCAGCGGGCCGATCATCCAGCCGACCCGCCAGCCGGTCATCGCGTAGGTCTTGGCCACCCCGTTCAGCACCACGCAGGTGTCCGCGATCTCCGGCGCCATCACGGGCACGGAGGAGAACCGCGCGTCCCCGTAGACGAGGTGCTCGTAGATCTCGTCGGTGACGACCCAGATGCCGTGCTCGGCGGCCCACCGGCCGATCTCGGCCACCTGCTCCGGCGGGTACACCGCGCCGGTCGGGTTGGAGGGCGACACGAACAGCAGCACCTTGGTCCGGTCGGTGCGGGCCGCTTCCAGGTCGGCCACGCTGGCCAGGTAGCCAGTCTGCTCGTCGGTCATCACGGGCACCGGCACGCCGCCGGCCAGGCCGATGGACTCGGGGTAGGTGGTCCAGTACGGGGTGGGCATCAGCACCTCGTCACCCGGGTCGAGCAGCGTGGCGAACGTCTCGTACACGGCCTGCTTGCCGCCGTTGGTGATCAGCACCTGGGCCGCGGTGACCTGGTAGCCGGAGTCCCGTGCGGTCTTGGCCGCGACCGCCTCACGGAGTTCGGGCAGCCCGGGCGCGGGCGTGTACTTCTGGAATCGCGGGACGGCGCACGCCCGCTGGGCCGCTTCGACGATGTAGCCGGGGGTGGGGAAGTCGGGCTCGCCCGCCCCGAACCCGATGACCGGCCGGCCGGCCGCCTTGAGCGCCTTGGCTTTGGAGTCCACGGCGAGGGTGGCGGATTCGGCGATCGCGGAGACCCGGGCTGAGATGCGCGGATGGTCTGAAGTCATGCCTACCATGGTGACACCCCACGGATAGTGACCGCATCGCGATTACCGGTCGCCGCGGGCGCCCGCGGCAATCGCGGGCCGGGCAGATTCGCCCGGTCCGGCCAGACGGTTCGACGGCGGGCCCTGGGCAACGTAGACTTCATCAACTGGTGGTGGTCCGCCCGGTGACGGCTGCGCTCCTGCAACGGTTCGCGGAGGTATCCGGGAGGCAGTAGGGCAGTAGCTCAATTGGCCAGAGTCCCGGTCTCCAAAACCGGTGGTTGGGGGTTCGAGTCCCTCCTGCCCTGCGAATGCGGTCCGCGTCTGACGTGGGCCGGTGGTATCAGCTAGTACACCGATCAGCGTTGCTTCAGGTGAGGACATGGCGACTCAGACGCGTGGCGAGGTCTCTAAGGGACGGCCGAAGCCCGGGGGTCCGGTTAAGGACACCCGGACGTCTCCCGCGCTTTTCCTTCGCCAGATCATCGCCGAACTGCGCAAGGTGATCTGGCCGACCCGCAAGGAGCTGATTACCTACACGACCGTGGCGCTGACCTTCATCGTCATCATGATCGGGATTGTGACCGTCCTGGACTACGGGTTCACCAAGCTGGTCTTCGCAGTCCTGGGCTGAGTCGCCAGGCAGGTCATGGCGGCAGGCAGCGGCACGGAGGTTAGCGGTACCGGAGTTGCGGAACCGTAGTTAACGCGGGTTCGCGAGACCGGGGGTTCGCAGCACCGGGTTGCGGGGCCGGGGGAGGCCGCAGCCATGCGGGGGGTGGCGACGCCAGGGAAGTTCCTGGTGCTGGTCCCGCCCGGGACGACCCGGTACCGCCAGGAAGAAGCGGAGAGAAAGAGCTATCGTGTCCGAGTTCCAAGTGCACGTCGGTGATCAGGTCGAAGACCTGCCCGGCGCAGACGTTCCAGCCGATGAGGCAGCGGGCCAGCCGGCCGGCGGCGAGACCGCGGCCGGGGCTGACCCCTCCGGCGACGACGCCGTGAGCGAGGCCGCCGCGTCCGGGGACGCCTCGGACGACGACGGCATCGCCGCGGACGAGACCGGATCCGCGGACGGCGAGGCCGCCACGGCGGACGCAGAAGCCGCGGACGCAGAAGCCGCGGACGCAGAAGCCGCGGACGGGGAAGCCGCGGACGGGGAAGCAGGCGACGCCGACGCGGACGCCAAACCGGAGGACGACGACCCGGTGGCCCTGTTCAAGGCGGAACTGCGGCTCCAGCCGGGCGACTGGTACGTGGTGCACTCCTACGCGGGTTACGAGAACCGCGTGAAGGCGAACCTGGAGAGCCGCACCCAGTCCCTGAACATGGAGGACTACATCTACCAGATCGAGGTCCCCGTCCACGAGGTGACCGAGATCAAGCAGGGCAAGCGCCAGCAGGTCTCTGAGAAGGTGCTGCCCGGCTACATCCTGGTCCGGATGGACCTCACCGACGAGTCCTGGGCCGCGGTCCGGAACACCCCCGGCGTGACCGGCTTCGTCGGCCTGTCCAGCCGTCCCTCGCCGCTCAGCCTGGACGAGGTGGCCTCACTGCTGGCTCCCGAGCCGGAGGAGAAGGCCGCGCAGACCGAGGCGGTGCGCCGGTCCTCCGTGGAATATGAGGTCGGCGAGTCCGTTACGGTGATGGATGGCCCGTTCGCCACGCTGCCCGCGACGGTGAACGAGATCAACCCCGACACCCAGAAGCTCAAGGTGCTCGTGTCCATCTTCGGCCGGGAGACCCCGGTCGAGCTCTCCTTCGACCAGGTCTCCAAGCTCTAGGGCCCCCAGCCCTAGGTCTGACCAGGCCGGACTGATCCGCTCCAGCAGGAAAAGGAACCGCAGGAAATGGCTCCCAGGAAGAAGAAGATCGCTGCCGTCGTGAAGGTGCAGCTGCAGGCGGGCGCGGCCACCCCGGCCCCGCCGGTCGGCACCGCGCTCGGCCCGCACGGCGTCAACATCATGGACTTCTGCCGTCAGTACAACGCGGCCACCGAGGCGCAGCGCGGCAACGTCATCCCGGTCGAGATCACGATCTACGAGGACCGCTCGTTCTCGTTCGTGACCAAGACCCCGCCCGCCGCTGAGCTGCTCAAGAAGGCCGCGGGCGTGGCCAAGGGCAGCGGCGAGCCGCTCACCACCAAGGTGGGCTCGGTCACCGCGGCGCAGGTCCGCGAGATCGCGCAGACCAAGATGCCCGACCTCAACGCGACCTCGATCGAGGCCGCCGAGAAGATCATCGCCGGCACCGCCCGGTCGATGGGCCTCACCGTCAGCGGCTGAGCTCGCGGCCGGCTGCACCGCCGCCGGCTGAAGACCCGCACGGGCTGGCGCCCTCGGACGCCGGCCTGGGCGGTGGCATAACCGCCTAGTGGTTTTCGTTGCATAACAAGTGGTTCCGCCGGCGGCCCGCAGCCGCGGACGGAACAGATATCAGTGGCAGGGCCAGGCGCTGGCCCGAGGACCACGACCTCCGTAACAGAACCAAGGAGAACGACATGAAGCGCAGCAAGGCCTACCGTCAGGCCGCCGAGAAGATCGACCCGGACCGGCTGTACACCCCGGTCGAGGCGATCGCCCTGGCCAAGGAGACGGTCACCACCAAGTTCGACCCCACCGTCGAGGTCGCCCTGCGGCTCGGCGTGGACCCGCGCAAGGCGGACCAGATGGTCCGCGGCACGGTCAACCTGCCCAACGGCACCGGCAAGACGGCCCGCGTGCTGGTCTTCGCGACCGGCGACCGGGCCGCGGCGGCGGAGGCCGCGGGCGCCGACTACGTGGGCTCCGACGACCTGATCGAGCGCATCCAGGGCGGGTTCCTGGACTTCGACGCCGTGGTCGCCACCCCTGACCTGATGGGCAAGGTCGGCCGGCTGGGCCGGGTGCTCGGCCCGCGCGGCCTGATGCCCAACCCCAAGACCGGCACGGTCACCACGGACGTGGCCAAGGCCGTGACCGAGATCAAGGGCGGGAAGATCGAGTTCCGGGTGGACCGGCACGGCAACCTGCACTTCGTGATCGGCAAGGCCTCGTTCACCCCCACCGCGCTGGTGGAGAACTACGCGGCCGCGCTGGACGAGGTGCTCCGGCTCAAGCCGTCCGCGGCCAAGGGGAAGTACCTCAAGAAGGTGGCCATGACCACCAGCATGGGGCCCGCCATCCTGGTTGACCCGGCGAAGACCCGCGGGCTTTCGGAGGAGCTGGAGCCCGCTTCCGCCTAGCTCCCGGCTTTCCGTTCGCGCCCGGCCCGGTTTTCTCCGCAACGAAAACCGGCCGGGCGCGGTCATTCCCTCCCGCCTCGCGTCGTAGGCCGTCCCAGAGGTCGCAGGTCCTCGCGGAGAAGGCCTGATTTGGCGGCCGGGCGGAATGCCCCTAGAGTTGACCCTGAAGCCAAAGACCGTCGGTTGTCGTCGCCTGCCCACGTCCTGCTAGCCAGGGCCGCGGACCAGGGGACGGCCGAAGGACCCGCGTCAGCGGGCGGC
Organism: uncultured Actinomycetes bacterium; assembly: GCA_963781085.1. Taxonomy (GTDB): domain Bacteria; phylum Actinomycetota; class Actinomycetes; order Streptosporangiales; family Streptosporangiaceae; genus RYN-230. The sequence continues at coordinate 28,184 of CAWAES010000030.1, read as the reverse complement.
CCGCGCAGGCGTCCGAGCTGAATCACTGTGGCCAGCCTTCGGGGCAGGCCGGTGTCCACGCCCTGGTGCCTTCGCGCCGGGGCGTTTCGCATGTCCGCTACTCCCTCACCGGCGCCGACAAAGCCTGGACGGCCCTCGCAGGCCGTCCCGGATCAGGAAAGGAGGCCCATGGCGAGGGAGGACAAGGTGAGCGCGGTCGCCGAGCTCACCGAGCGTTTCCAGACCTCGGATGGTGCGGTGCTGACCGAGTACCGCGGCCTGACCGTGAGCCAGCTCGCGGACCTGCGCGCGGCCCTCGGGGACGGCACCACGTACCAGGTGGTGAAGAACACGCTGACCAGGCGGGCCGCCTCGGACGCGGGCCTGGCCAGCGAGCTCGACGCCCTGCTGAGTGGCCCGTCCGCGATCGCCTTCGTGAAGGGGGACGTGGTCGAGGCGGCCAAGGGGCTGCGCGACTTCTCCCGGAACAACCCGCTGCTCGTGATCAAGGGCGGGGTGCTCGACGGCAAGGCGATCAGCCCGGCCGAGATCGAGCGGATCGCCGATCTCGAGCCGCGCGAGGTGCTGCTGGCCAAGCTGGCCGGGGACATGAAGGCGTCCATGGCCAAGGCCGCCGCCGTGTTCAACGCGCTGCCGACGCAGGTGGCCCAGCTGGCCGAGGCGTTGCGGGCCAAGCGGGAGGCCGAGGGTGGCGCGGAGGCGCCAGCCGCGGACGCTGCGGCACCGGACGCGTCCGCCGCGGACACCGCCGCGGCGGAGGCCCCGGCAGCGGAAGCCCCGGCAGCGGAGACCCCGGCAGCAGAGGCTCCCGCAGCGGAGACCCCGGCAGCAGAGGCCCCGGCAGCGGAGGCCCCGGCGGCCGACGCCGCCACCGAATAACCCGTAAGCACGCCTGGTCGCGATCGTGGCCAGCGCAGACCAGCTGGCCACGCTAGCGGCCAGCGAGAAAGCCAGCTGGCCGCCGTAGCGGCCAGCGAGAAAGTAGAGACATGGCGAAGATCAGCACTGACGACCTGCTCGACGCGTTCAAGGAGATGACGCTGCTCGAGCTGTCCGACTTCGTGAAGCAGTTCGAGGACACCTTCGACGTGAAGGCCGCCGCCCCGGTGGCGGTCGCTGCCGCGGCCCCGGGCGGCGGCGGCGCCGCCGCCGAGGCCCCCGAGGAGAAGGACGAGTTCGACGTCATCCTCGAGGCCGCGGGCGACAAGAAGATCCAGGTCATCAAGGAAGTCCGCAGCCTGACCAGCCTGGGCCTCAAGGAGGCCAAGGACCTGGTGGACGGCGCTCCGAAGCCGGTCCTGGAGCACGTCAACAAGGAGGCCGCGGAGAAGGGCAAGGCCGCCCTGGAGGGCGCTGGCGCCACGGTCACCGTCAAGTAACGATCTAGTTACGATCGGTCGTGGGCCGGGCCGCGCACGCTGCGCGGCCCGGCCCCACGCGTCTCCCGGCCCGCCGGGCGCCGCCGACAGAGCCTTCATTACTCCCGGATCGCCGCCCGCCCTGGGTCCCGGCCAGAACCGGCACCGGGCCGCCGCCGGGACTCCGGCTCCCGCACCGCCGCCGGCGGCACCGAAAAGGCACCAGGTGCAGGAATCCCGCCCAGCCGGTTTCCCGTCTGCGGCCCAGGTCCTGGCGCCGGCCCGCAGGGTGCTCAGTGATCAGGGCGGACGCCGGGAATAGAACTGCTAGGCTTACCCGTTAGTAGAGATACTCACACGCATAACCCACTGTGGCCTTCGTCACGTCGCCGATGTGACGAGACCATGCGGCTCGGACTTGACGTTTTGCCTTGGACGAGCCATGCTGCGGAGCAACCGTGAACATCAGAGTTAGATACAGTTGACGAGCGGTGTAGCCGTAGGCTACACTGCCAATTTGCGCTGCACTCTTACGTCCTCGGCATCCTCGAACCCTCGCGGCCTCGCCGCAGGGCGTTTCGCGTGCGTGCGGTGAGTAGTCGGCCACAAGCTCGGAAGGACCCCTGTTGGCAGCATCGCGCAGCGTCTCGGCCGCCAGTACAGCCCCTCGTCGCGTTACCTTTGCCCGTTTCAAAGAACCTCTTGAGGTTCCCGACCTCCTCGCCCTGCAGACCGACTCGTTCGACTGGCTGCTGGGCAACGAGCGTTGGCGTTCGCGGGTAGACGCAGCGCACGAGGCAGGCGTGAAGGAGGTTCCGGAGCAGTCCGGTCTCGAGGAGATCTTCGAAGAGATCAGCCCGATCGAGGACTTTACGGGAACCATGTCCCTCTCGTTCCGGGACCACCGGTTCGAGCCGCCCAAGTACTCCGTCGAGGAGTGCAAGGACAAGGACATGCACTACTCGGCGCCCATGTTCGTCACCGCCGAGTTCATCAACAACAGCACGGGCGAGATCAAGAGCCAGACGGTCTTCATGGGTGACTTCCCGCTCATGTCGCCCCGGGGCACGTTCATCATCAACGGCACCGAGCGTGTCGTGGTGTCGCAGCTCGTCCGCTCGCCCGGCGTCTACTTCGACCGCCAGGTGGACAAGACGTCCGACAAGGACATCTTCAGCTGCAAGGTCATCCCGTCCCGCGGCGCGTGGCTCGAGTTCGAGATCGACAAGCGGGACTCGGTCGGCGTCCGCATCGACCGCAAGCGCAAGCAGAGCGTGACCGTTCTGCTCAAGGCGCTCGGCTGGGACGACGCCAAGATCCTGGAGCGCTTCGGCGAGTACGAGTCGATGCGGGCCACCCTGGAGAAGGACCACACCACCGGCCAGGACGACGCCCTGCTGGACATCTACCGCAAGCTGCGTCCCGGCGAGCCCCCGACCCGGGAGTCCGCCCAGGCGCTGCTGGAGAACCTGTACTTCAACCCCAAGCGGTACGACCTCGCCAAGGTTGGCCGGTACAAGATCAACAAGAAGCTCGGCCTGGGCCTGCCGATCCGGCAGGGCACGCTGACCGAGGACGACATCGTCGCCACCATCGAGTACCTGGTCCGGCTGCACGCCGGCGAGGAGGAGATGAAGACCGGCGAGTCCGTCGTCATCCCGATCGAGACCGACGACATCGACCACTTCGGGAACCGCCGCCTGCGCACCGTGGGCGAGCTCATCCAGAACCAGGTCCGTCTGGGCCTGGCCCGGATGGAGCGCGTGGTCCGGGAGCGGATGACGACCCAGGACGTCGAGGCGATCACGCCGCAGACCCTGATCAACATCCGGCCGGTGGTCGCCGCGATCAAGGAGTTCTTCGGCACCAGCCAGCTCTCCCAGTTCATGGACCAGACCAACCCGCTGGCCGGGCTGACGCACAAGCGCCGCCTGTCCGCGCTCGGCCCGGGCGGCCTGTCCCGCGAGCGGGCCGGGTTCGAGGTCCGGGACGTGCACCCGTCGCACTACGGACGGATGTGCCCGATCGAGACGCCAGAAGGCCCGAACATCGGCCTGATCGGCTCGCTGGCCTCGTACGCGAGGGTCAACGCGTTCGGCTTCGTCGAGACGCCTTACCGCAAGGTCAAGGGCGGCCGGGTGACCGGCCAGATCGACTACCTGACCGCGGACGAGGAGGACCGGCACGTCATCGCCCAGGCCAACACGCCGCTGGGCCCCGACGGTGAGTTCGAGGAGAGCCGCGTCCTGGTCCGCCGCAAGGGCGGCGAGGTCGACTTCATCGGCACCGCCGACGTGGACTACATGGACGTGTCGCCGCGCCAGATGGTGTCGGTGGCCACGGCCATGATCCCGTTCCTCGAGCACGACGACGCCAACCGGGCCCTGATGGGCTCGAACATGCAGCGCCAGTCCGTGCCCCTGCTGCGCAGCGAGGCGCCCCTGGTCGGCACCGGCATGGAGTACCGTGCCGCGACCGACGCCGGGGACGTGATCGTCGCGGAGAAGCCCGGCGTGGTCGAGGAGTCCTGCGCGGACTACGTGACCGTGGGCAACGACGACGGGACCAGGAACACCTACCTGGTGGCCAAGTTCCGCCGGTCCAACCAGGGCACCTGCTTCAACCAGAAGCCGGTGGTCGCTGAGGGCCAGCGGATCGAGGCCGGCCAGGTCATCGCCGACGGGCCGTGCACCGACCAGGGTGAGATGGCGCTCGGCCGGAACCTGCTGGTCGCGTTCATGCCCTGGGAAGGCCACAACTACGAAGACGCGATCATCCTGTCCCAGCGGCTGGTCCAGGACGACGTCCTCTCCTCGATCCACATCGAGGAGCACGAGGTCGACGCCCGGGACACCAAGCTGGGCCCGGAGGAGATCACCCGGGACATCCCGAACGTCTCCGAGGAAGTGCTCGCGGATCTGGACGACCGCGGCATCATCCGGATCGGGGCCGAGGTCGTCACCGGCGACATCCTGGTCGGCAAGGTCACGCCCAAGGGCGAGACCGAGCTGACCCCGGAGGAGCGCCTGCTGCGGGCCATCTTCGGCGAGAAGGCGCGGGAAGTCCGCGACACCTCGCTCAAGGTGCCGCACGGCGAGTCCGGCAAGGTGATCGGGGTCCGCGTGTTCACCCGGGAGGACGGCGACGAGCTGCCGCCTGGCGTGAACGAGCTGGTCCGCGTCTACGTGGCCGCGAAGCGGAAGATCACCGACGGCGACAAGCTGGCCGGCCGCCACGGGAACAAGGGCGTCATCGCCAAGATCCTGCCGATCGAGGACATGCCGTTCCTCCCTGACGGGACCGCGGTGGACATCGTGCTGAACCCGCTCGGCGTCCCGGGCCGGATGAACGTCGGCCAGGTGCTGGAGACGCACCTCGGCTGGGTGGCGAAGTCTGGCTGGGAGATCGACGGCGAGGACGAGGACTGGAAGAAGCGGCTGCGCTCGGTCAGCGCGGGCGAGGCGGAAGCGGGCACGCCCGTCGCCACGCCGGTGTTCGACGGCGCCAGCGAGAATGAGATCACCGGCCTGCTCGGCAGCACCTTGCCGAACCGGGACGGGGAGCGGATGGTCGGCAGCAGCGGCAAGGCGCGGCTGTTCGACGGGCGCACCGGGGAGCCGTTCAAGGACCCCATCTCGGTGGGCTACATCTACATCCTCAAGCTGCTCCACCTCGTGGACGACAAGATCCACGCGCGGTCCACGGGCCCGTACTCGATGATCACGCAGCAGCCGCTGGGCGGAAAGGCCCAGTTCGGCGGCCAGCGGTTCGGGGAGATGGAGGTGTGGGCCCTCGAGGCCTACGGTGCCGCCTACGCCCTGCAGGAACTGCTCACCATCAAGTCCGACGACGTGCTCGGCCGGGTCAAGGTGTACGAGGCCATCGTCAAGGGCGAGAACATCCCGGAACCCGGCATCCCGGAATCGTTCAAGGTGCTGATCAAGGAAATGCAGTCGCTGTGCCTCAACGTCGAGGTGCTGTCCAGTGACGGCGCAGCCATCGAGATGCGAGACACCGATGAGGATGTCTTCCGCGCGGCGGAAGAACTCGGTATCGACCTGTCCCGGCGCGAGCCGAGCAGCGTTGAAGAGGTGTGAGAGCGTGCTGGGCGGCCCGGGCCTGACGGTCCGGGCCGCCCAGGGGCGCCTCATCCGATCTACCCCAGGGGATAACACACGTGCTTGACGTCAACTTCTTCGACGACCTGCGTATCGGCCTGGCTACCGCTGACGACATCCGCCAGTGGTCCCATGGCGAAGTTAAGAAGCCCGAAACCATCAACTACCGCACCCTCAAGCCGGAGAAGGACGGGCTCTTCTGCGAGAAGATCTTCGGCCCCACCCGGGACTGGGAGTGCTACTGCGGCAAGTACAAGCGCGTCCGGTTCAAGGGCATCATCTGTGAGCGCTGCGGCGTCGAGGTCACCCGGGCCAAGGTGCGCCGGGAGCGGATGGGCCACATCGAGCTCGCCGCGCCGGTCACGCACATCTGGTACTTCAAGGGTGTGCCGAGCCGCCTCGGCTACCTGCTCGACCTGGCTCCGAAGGACCTGGAGAAGGTCATCTACTTCGCCGCGTACATGATCACGTACGTGGACGATGACTCCCGGGCCCGCGACCTGCCGTCCCTGGAGGCCAAGATCTCCGTGGAGCGCGGCCAGCTGGAGCAGCGCCGCGACAGCGACATCGAGACCCGCCAGGGCAAGCTGGAGAAGGACCTGGCCGAGCTGGAGGCCGCCGGGGCCAAGGGCGACGCCCGCCGCAAGCTGCGCGAGAGCTGCGACCGCGAGTGCCGCCAGATCCGGGACCGGGCCCAGCGTGAGATCGACCGGCTCGAGGAAGTCTGGAGCCGGTTCAAGAACCTCAAGGTCCAGGACCTCGAGGGCGACGAGCTGCTGTACCGCGAGATGCGCGACCGCTTCGGCCGCTACTTCCGCGGTGGCATGGGCGCCCAGGCCATCCAGGAGCGGCTGAGCAGCTTCGACCTGGAGGGCGAGGCGGCCAGCCTGCGCGAGACCATCCGCAGCGGCAAGGGCCAGCGCAAGGCGCGCGCGCTCAAGCGGCTCAAGGTCGTGTCCGCGTTCCTGTCCACCCGGAACAGCCCGATGGGCATGGTGCTGGACTGCATCCCGGTCATCCCGCCGGACCTGCGCCCGATGGTGCAGCTCGACGGTGGCCGGTTCGCCACGTCCGACCTGAACGACCTGTACCGCCGGGTCATCAACCGGAACAACCGGCTCAAGAGGCTGCTCGACCTGGGCGCGCCCGAGATCATCGTCAACAACGAGAAGCGGATGCTCCAGGAGGCCGTGGACTCGCTGTTCGACAACGGCCGCCGGGGACGTCCGGTGACCGGCCCGGGCAACCGGCCGCTCAAGTCGCTGTCCGACATGCTCAAGGGCAAGCAGGGCCGGTTCCGCCAGAACCTGCTGGGCAAGCGGGTCGACTACTCCGGCCGGAGCGTCATCGTGGTAGGCCCGCAGCTCAAGCTGCACCAGTGCGGCCTGCCCAAGGAGATGGCGGTCGAGCTGTTCAAGCCCTTCGTGATGAAGCGGCTGGTCGACCTCAACCACGCGCAGAACATCAAGTCCGCCAAGCGGATGGTGGAGCGCGCCCGCCCGGTGGTCTGGGACGTGCTGGAAGAGGTCATCACCGAGCACCCGGTCCTGCTGAACCGGGCGCCGACCCTGCACCGGCTGGGTATCCAGGCCTTCGAGCCGCAGCTGGTCGAGGGCAAGGCCATCCAGATCCACCCGCTGGTCTGCACCGCGTTCAACGCGGACTTCGACGGGGACCAGATGGCGGTCCACCTGCCGCTGTCCGCCGAGGCCCAGGCCGAGGCGCGGATCCTGATGCTGTCCACCAACAACATCCTCAAGCCGGCCGACGGCAAGCCGGTGACCATGCCCACCCAGGACATGGTCATCGGGATCTACTGCCTGACCCGGGCGGCCGAGGACGCTCCCGGCCAGGGCCGGATCTTCGGCTCGATCTCCGAGGCCACCATGGCCTACGACACGGGCGAGCTGGACCTGCAGGCGAAGATCCAGATCCGGCTGAACGAGGCCACCCCGCCGCGTGACTTCACCATGCCCGAGGGCTGGACGCCAGGCGTCCCGTTCCGGCTGGAGACCACGCTCGGGCGCTGCTACTTCAACGAGACCCTGCCCGCGTCGTTCCCGTTCGTGAACTACGAGGTCAGCAAGAAGCAGCTGTCCACGATCGTGAACGAGCTGGCCGAGACCTACCCCAAGGTCGAGGTGGCCACGGCGCTCGACGCCCTCAAGGACGCCGGGTTCCACTGGGCGACCCGGGCCGGCGTGACGATCGCGATCGAGGACGTCATCGCCCCGCCGAACAAGGCAGAGATCCTCGACGCCTACGAGAAGCGCGCGGACAAGGTGCAGCGTGAGTACGAGCGCGGCCTGATCACCGACGACGAGCGCCGTCAGGAGCTCATCGAGATCTGGACGCACGCGACCAGCGATGTGGCCAAGGACATGGAGGCCGCGTTCCCCGAGACCAACTCGGTGTGGATGATGGTCAACTCCGGCGCCCGTGGTAACCCCATGCAGGTCCGGCAGATCGCCGGCATGCGTGGCCTGGTCTCCAACCCCAAGGGTGAGACCATCCCGCGGCCGATCAAGTCCAGCTTCCGCGAGGGCCTGTCCGTGGTCGAGTACTTCATCTCGACCCACGGTGCCCGCAAGGGCCTGGCCGACACCGCCCTGCGCACCGCCGACTCCGGGTACCTCACCCGGCGCCTGGTGGATGTGGCGCAGGACGTCATCGTCCGGGAAGAGGACTGTGGCACGGACCGCTCGCTCGTGATGCGGATCGCCGAGAAGGGCCCGGATGGGACGCTGCAGAAGCTGCCGAACATCGAGAACAGCGGCACCGGCCGCACCATCGCCGAGGACGTCGTCGTAGACGGCAAGGTCCTCGCCGCGGCCGAGAGCGACACGTACGAGTCGCTGCTGGATGTCCTGGTCAACGCCGGAGTGGAGACAGTGCGCACGTACAGCGTGCTGGTCTGCGAGGCCAAGATCGGTGTCTGCGCCAAGTGCTACGGGCGCTCGCTGGCCACGGGCAAGACGGTGGATGTGGGCGAGGCGGTCGGCATCGTGGCCGCGCAGTCCATCGGTGAGCCGGGTACCCAGCTCACCATGCGTACCTTCCACACCGGCGGTGTGGCGGGGCTGGACATCACCCACGGCCTGCCCCGGATCCAGGAACTCTTCGAGGCCCGGATCCCCAAGGGCATGGCGCCGATCAGCGAGGTCGATGGCCGGGTCAAGATCGAGGAGACCGAGAAGACCCGGAAGATCATCGTCGTCCCCGACGACGGCAGTGAGGAGATCGCCTACCAGGTGCCGATGCGCTCCCGGTTGCTCGTCCATGACGGGGATCGCGTGCACGTCGGCCAGCAGCTGATCCAGGGCGCGATCAACCCGCACGAGGTGCTCAGGATCCTGGGCTCCCGTGAGGTGCAGCTGCACCTGGTGCACGAGGTCCAGGAGGTGTACCGGTCGCAGGGTGTGTCCATCCACGACAAGCACATCGAGATCATCATCCGGCAGATGCTCAAGCGGGTGAACGTGCTCGAGTCCGGTGACACCGACCTGCTCCCCGGCGAGCTGGTGGAGCGGCCGCGGTTCGAGAACGTGAACCGCAGCGTGGTCGAGCAGAGCGGCACGCCCGCGTCTGGCCGGCCGGTGCTCATGGGCATCACCAAGGCGTCGCTGGCCACCGAGTCGTGGCTGTCCGCGGCGTCGTTCCAGGAGACGACCCGGGTGCTGACCGACGCGGCGATCCACGCCAAGTCGGACCCGCTGCTGGGCCTGAAGGAGAACGTCATCATCGGCAAGCTCATCCCGGCCGGTACCGGCATGCCGCGGTACCGGAGCGTGCGGGTCGAGCCCACGGATGACGCCCGCTCCTCGGTGTACCCGGCGACCGCCTACGAGGAGGCCCCGAGCTACGCGTTCGGTCAGGGCGCCGGCGATGCGATCCCGCTGGAGGAGTACGACTTCGGCTCCTACAACCGGTAAGCAGTTCGCCGCTCCCAGCAGGGCGGCAGTACCAGGCGGAGGCGCCCGGCAGCGATGCTGCCGGGCGCCTTTGCGCGTACCGGCTCCAGGCTGGCTCTGACCCGGTTCTGGGTGGCCGTTTGTTTAGGCCACCCCCCTGCGGACAGTGGCACTAGGGAGGATCCACAGGGGATTGCTGTCCAGCATGGTGAGGAGCCAGAACATGGCGACTGAGGATAAGGCGGCCAACAAGGTCACCGAGATCAAAGGCAAGGCCAAGAAGGAGACCGGCAAGGCTATCGGCAACGAGCAGATGGAAGCCGAAGGCAAGGGCGACCAGGCCAAGGGCAACCTGAAGCAGGCCGGCGAAAAGGTCAAGGACGCCTTCAAGAAGTAGCGCGCCAGACCAGACGGTCCCCGGACCCTGCTGTCCGGCGCAATGCAAGCCCGGGTCGGCCTGCCGACCCGGGCTTTCCTCACCCCACCCCCACCCCCGGCATCCCGCGGGGGTGCGCGGCATTTAGTGACTATTGTCGGCGTGGCCGTGAGCACCCCGGCTGCGGCGAGCGCCAGCTCGACCCCGGTATCAGCCAGCGCCACCCGCCGCGCCCCCCGGTCCACCAGAGCCAGCCCCACCATCGAACTCGCGTGCAGCACATCCACAGCAGCGCCCAGCGCCAGCGGTACCGGACTCCCCGGCTCAGCGCGCAGAGCCGGCACAGTCAGCCCCGCCTGCACCAGATGCCGGACCCCCAGCACCCGCGCCACCGAACCCGCCCGCCGGCTGGGCCGTGGCTGAGCACCCCCACCCGCCTGCCGCGGCCCAGGATCCCCAGTCAGCTTGATCAGCGACCTGCGGAACGCAGAGCAAAGCCACGCCATACCCCACTCTGGCCAGAATGAGCACCGTGGTCGCCACCCTCTCGCTCTTCTCCCGGCTCGGCCCGGCCGAGCCGGTGCGCCGATCCTGGATGGCGTTGCGGAGCAGCCAGGCCAGGACCAGCCATCCGGCAGCGGCCAGCCACGCTCATGAGCGGCCAGCCCAGCGCCGGACCAGCAGCGAGCCAGCCAGCGCGGCCCCGGCCGCCAGACCGCCGGCCAGCGCGGGATGATGCGACGCGAGCAGCTGCCAGCTTCGCGAGTGCGACTGGTCGTCGAAGATGCCGTGCGCGCCGTAGTCGTGCCCCTGCGCCCCGTCGGCCGGGTCGAACAGGTTGTCCGGCCGGCTTCCCAGCGGCACCGCCTGGTCGGTCTGCTGCGCGTCGAAGCCCGTCCGGGCCAGGTAGCGGTCCAGCAAGCGCCGGGCGCGACCTTCTGCGCCAGCAGGGTCGCGGCCGTGCTCCCGCCTACCCAGTATTGCTTGCGCCCGGGATGGTCGGCCGCGTACAGGACGCCGTGCGCGGCGACCTCCGGCTGGTAGATCGGCGGCACCGGCTGTGGGTGGCGCGGCAGCCGGGACAGCACCCAGGAGAACTGGGGCGTGTTGACCGCCGGCATCTGCACCACGGTCACCCGGACGTTCGAGTGCTCGTGCAAGAGCTCGCAGCGCAGCGACTCGGTGAACCCGTTGATCGCGTGCTTGGCGCCGCAGTAGGCCGACTGGAGCGGGATGGCGCGCTCGCTGAGCGCGGAGCCGACCTGCACGATCGTCCCGGCGTTCCGCGGCCGCATCCGGCTGAGGGCCACCATCGTGCCGTTGACGTAGCCCAGGTAGCTGACCTCGGTGACGCGCTTGAACTCGTCCGGGGCGATCTGCGCGAACGGCGCGAACACCGACGTGAAGGCCACGTTGATCCATACGTCGATAGCGCCGAAATGCGCCTCTATCTCCGTGGCCGCCTTCTCCAGCTGCGCGTGGTCGGCCACGTCGGCCGGGACGGCGAGGGCCTGCCCGCCCGCCTCGACGACGTCCTGCGCGGCGCCGTCCAGGCCGGCCTGCCCCCGGGCGATGAGCCCCACGCTGGCGCCCCGGGCACCGTACAGCCGCGCGGTGGCGCGGGCGATGCCGGCGCTGGCGCCGGTGATGACAACGGTCTGGGTCATGGAAGTTGTGTCCCTTCTGGAATAATCCGCTCGGCCGCCGTGGTTAACTTCCCTGGGCAGCAGGGACTGGCAGCAGTTCCCGGCTACCCTGCGGGCGTGGTTTCACCGTTGCCGTCAGGGAAAAATGACACCCGGTCGGGCCGTTTCGGCCTTGATCGGCGTTCGCTTTGCCTGTAGGCAAAAGGTTGGGTACGCTAGGGCATCGTGCCCGTGAGAAGCGGGTACGCGTGCGCTAGCGGACTGTGGCGCCATGGCTGGAAGGCTTGCGGTCGATGACCGGCAGCTGGAAGGTGTGGCGAGTGGCCAGGCGTGCGGGCCTTTTCCTCTCTTGACTCCAGGCTCCGGTAGGAGCTTGTGTGCCGTGGTCACCGCGACACACCCGACCTCGGGGGTCGGAGGGACTAGGAAAACCAGCAGGTCAGAGCGGTCAAACCGCCTGAGAATTACCCTGCGCCGCGGGCGCAGGAAACGGTAAGAGAAGACGTCGCGCCAACCGGCGCGGAGAACGAAGACGGAGACGCGGTGCCCACGATCCAGCAGCTGGTCCGTAAGGGCCGCCAGGACAAGGTGGCTAAGACCACTACCCCGGCCCTGAAAGGCAGCCCCCAGCGCCGGGGCGTCTGCACGCGTGTCTACACGACCACGCCGAAGAAGCCCAACTCCGCGCTGCGCAAGGTGGCCAGGGTGCGGCTGACGAGCCAGATCGAAGTCACCGCCTACATCCCCGGAGTCGGCCACAACCTCCAGGAGCACTCCATCGTGCTGGTGCGAGGCGGCCGGGTTCGTGACCTGCCTGGCGTGCGTTACAAGATCATCCGAGGCGCCCTCGACACCCAGGGGGTCCGCAACCGTAAGCAGGCCCGGAGCCGCTACGGCGCGAAGAAGGAGAAGAGCTGACATGCCGCGTAAAGGCCCCGCGACCAAGCGGCAGCTCGTAACCGATCCGGTTTACGGCTCACCGCTGGTGACTGCGCTGGTGAACAAGGTGCTGCGCAGCGGCAAGCGCTCGCTGGCCGAGCGGATCGTGTACGGCGCGCTCGACGGATGCAAGGACAAGACGGGCAACGACCCGGTGGTCACGCTCAAGCGGGCCCTGGACAACGTGAAGCCCACCCTTGAGGTGCGCAGCCGCCGGGTCGGTGGCGCCACCTACCAGGTGCCGGTCGAGGTCCGGGCCTCCCGCAGCACCACCCTGGCCCTGCGCTGGCTGGTTTCCTACAGCCGGTCCCGCCGGGAGAAGACCATGACCGAGCGGCTCATGAACGAGCTGCTCGACGCGAGCAACGGCCTCGGGGCAAGCGTGAAGCGCCGCGAGGACACCCACAAAATGGCCGAGTCGAACAAGGCGTTCGCTCACTACCGCTGGTAATGAGCGGCCCAGCCGGCCGACGATAGACGAAGCAGAGGAACTGAGAGCAGTGGCGACCCAGACCGCCGTAGAGCTTGCCAAGGTCCGCAACATTGGGGTCATGGCGCACATCGACGCGGGTAAAACCACGACCACCGAGCGGATCCTGTTCTACACCGGCATCAACTACAAGATCGGTGAGGTCCATGAGGGCGCGGCCACCATGGACTGGATGGAGCAGGAGCAGGAGCGCGGCATCACGATCACGTCCGCCGCGACGACCACGCACTGGCGCGACAACACCATCAACATCATCGACACGCCTGGCCACGTTGACTTCACCGTAGAAGTCGAGCGGTCGCTGCGCGTTCTCGACGGGGCCGTAGCCGTCTTCGACGGCGTGGCCGGCGTGGAGCCGCAGTCCGAGACCGTGTGGCGCCAGGCGGACCGTTACGGCGTGCCCCGCATCTGCTTCGTCAACAAGATGGACCGGGTCGGTGCGGAGTTCCACCGCTGCGTCGAGATGATCACGGACCGGCTCGGCGCCACCCCGCTGGTCGTCCAGCTGCCGTGGGGAGTCGAGTCCGACTTCCGCGGCGTCATCGACCTGGTGCGGATGCGCGCCCTGCTGTGGCAGACCGAGGGCAAGGGCGACAAGTACGACGTCGTCGCCATCCCGGACGACCACGCCGAGGCGGCCCGGCAGTGGCGTGACCAGCTGCTGGAGACCATCGCCGAGAACGACGAGGAAATGATGGAGGCCTACCTCGAGGGCACCGAGCCCAGCGAGGAGCAGCTCGTCGCCGCCATCCGGCGGGCCACCATCGCGGGCGGGATCACCCCGGTCCTGTGCGGCAGCGCGTTCAAGAACAAGGGCGTCCAGCCGATGCTGGACGCGATCGTGGACTACCTGCCCAGCCCGGTGGACATCCCGCCGGTCAAGGGGCACAAGGTGGGCGACGAGGAGGAGGTCGTGCTGCGCAAGGCCGACCCGTCCGAGCCGTTCGCCGCGCTGGCCTTCAAGATCATGTCTGACCAGCACCTCGGCAAGCTGACCTACATCCGGATCTACTCCGGCACCCTGGAGTCGGGCTCGAACGTGTTCAACACGGCCAAGGGCCGCCGGGAGCGGATCGGCAAGATCTACCAGATGCACGCCAACAAGCGCGAAGAGCGCCCGACGGCGATCGCTGGGCAGATCGTGGCCGTGATGGGGCTCAAGGACACCTCCACCGGGGACACCCTGAGTGACCCGGCCAAGCAGGTGATCCTGGAGTCCATGACGTTCCCCGCGCCGGTGATCAACGTCGCGATCGAGCCGAAGACCAAGGGTGACCAGGACAAGCTGGGCACCGCGATCCAGCGGCTCGCCGAAGAGGACCCGACGTTCCAGGTCCGCACCGACGAGGAGACCGGGCAGACGATCATCTCCGGGATGGGTGAGCTTCACCTGGAGATCCTGGTTGACCGGATGAAGCGTGAGTTCCACGTCGAGGCGAACATCGGCCGCCCGCAGGTCGCCTACCGGGAGACCATCCGCAAGAAGGTCGAGAAGGTTGACTACACGCACAAGAAGCAGACCGGCGGGGCTGGGCAGTACGCCCGCGTGGTCATCAACCTGGAGCCGACCGGCGGCGACGGCGGCGGCTACGAGTTCGAGAACAAGATCACCGGTGGCCGCATCCCCCGCGAGTACATCCCGTCGGTGGACGCCGGAAGCCAGGACGCCGCGGAGTTCGGCGTGCTGGCCGGCTACCCGATGGTGGACGTGCGCGTCACGCTCACCGACGGTGCCTACCACGAGGTGGACTCGTCCGAGCTGGCCTTCAAGATCGCCGGATCGATGGCGTTCAAGAGGGCGGCCGCGATGGCCAATCCCGTGCTGCTCGAGCCGGTCATGGCCGTCGAGGTCAGGACCCCGGACGACTACATGGGTGAAGTGATCGGTGACATCAACGCCCGGCGTGGCCAGATCCAGGCCATGGAGGAGCGCTCCGGCATCCGCGTGGTCAAGGCGACCGTGCCGCTGTCGGAGATGTTCGGCTACGTCGGCGACCTGCGCAGCCGCACCCAGGGCCGCGCGGACTACAGCATGCAGTTCGACTCCTACGCCGAAGTCCCGCCCAGTATCGCCAAGGAGATCATCGCCAAAGCACGCGGTGAGTAACTGCTAGCACCAAACGTCAGTCAGGAGAATCGGCGCACCAAGAGGGCGCCTTGGCCCCACAGGACGTGGGGCAGATCGCAACGAGGAGAAACCAGTGGGGAAGGCCAAGTTCGAGCGGACTAAGCCGCACGTGAACATCGGCACCATCGGGCACATCGACCACGGCAAGACCACTCTGACCGCGGCGATCACCAAGGTGCTGCACGATAAGTACCCCGACGTGAACCCCTTCACGCCCTTCGACCAGATCGACAACGCGAAGGAAGAGAAGGAGCGCGGGATCACCATCTCGATCTCGCACGTCGAGTACCAGACCGAGAAGCGCCACTACGCGCACGTGGACTGCCCCGGTCACGCGGACTACATCAAGAACATGATCACCGGTGCCGCGCAGATGGACGGCGCCATCCTCGTGGTCGCCGCCACCGACGGCCCCATGCCGCAGACGCGTGAGCACGTGCTGCTCGCCCGCCAGGTCGGCGTGCCGTACATCGTGGTCGCGCTGAACAAGGCCGACATGGTGGACGACGAGGAGATCCTGGAGCTCGTCGAGCTCGAGGTACGCGAGCTGCTGTCCACCTACGAGTTCCCTGGCGACGACGTCCCGGTGATCCGGGTCTCCGCGCTCAAGGCGCTCGAGGGCGACGCTGAGTGGGGCGAGAAGATCGTCGAGCTCATGACCGCCTGCGACGACAGCATCCCCGAGCCCACCCGGGACACCGAGAAGCCGTTCCTGATGCCGGTCGAGGACGTGTTCTCGATCACCGGCCGCGGCACCGTGGTGACCGGCCGGATCGAGCGCGGCAAGGTGCGCACCTCCGAAGAAGTCGAGATCATCGGCATCAAGGAGAAGGCGCAGCGGACCACGGTCACCGGCGTCGAGATGTTCCACAAGATCCTCGACGAGGGCCAGGCCGGCGACAACGCGGGCCTGCTGCTCCGGGGCATCAAGCGCGAGGACGTGGAGCGCGGCCAGGTCGTCATCAAGCCGGGCACCAACACCCCGCACACCGAGTTCGAGGGCCAGGTCTACATCCTGTCCAAGGACGAGGGCGGCCGGCACACCCCGTTCTTCAACAACTACCGTCCGCAGTTCTACTTCCGGACCACGGACGTGACGGGCGTCGTCCACCTCCCCGAGGGCACCGAGATGGTGATGCCCGGTGACAACACCGAGATGAAGGTCGAGCTGATCCAGCCCATCGCCATGGAGGAGGGCCTCCGCTTCGCTATCCGCGAGGGCGGCCGCACCGTCGGCGCCGGCCGGGTCACGAAGATCCTCAAGTAGTAGGAGTGCTAGCCCGGGGGGCTCGTCCCCCCGGGCTAGCACTGCCCAGCGGCACTCAAGACGTAAGGACACGGAAGGCACATGGCGGGACAAAAGATCCGTATCCGGCTCAAGGCCTATGACCACGAGGTCATCGATAGCTCGGCGCGGAAGATCGTCGACACGGTGACGCGCACTGGCGCGCGGGTTGCCGGGCCTGTCCCGCTGCCCACGGAGAAGAACATCTACTGCGTCATCCGCTCCCCGCACAAGTACAAGGACTCGCGGGAGCACTTCGAGATGCGCACGCACAAGCGGCTGATCGACATCATCGACCCCACGCCGAAGACGGTCAACTCGCTGATGCGGCTGGACCTGCCAGCCGGCGTTGACATCGAGATCAAGCTCTGAGGAACGCACCGACATGACCAAGAACACCAAGGGCGTGCTCGGCACGAAGCTGGGCATGAGCCAGGTCTTCGACGCCGACGGGCGGATGGTTCCCGTGACGGTGATCGCGGCGGGCCCCTGCGTCGTCACCGCTGTGCGGACGCCCGACGCCAACGGGTACTCAGCCGTGCAGCTGGGCTACGGCGAGATCGACCCGCGCCGGGTGACCAAGCCCGTGGCTGGCCACTTCGCCAAGGCCTCGGTGACCCCGCGCCGCTACCTCGTCGAGCTGCGGACCGATGACGCCACCGACTACACCCTGGGCCAGGAGGTCAACGCGGAGACGTTCGCTCCCGGCGACCTGGTCGACGTGACCGGCACCAGCAAGGGCAAGGGCTTCGCGGGCGTGATGAAGCGGCACGGGTTCAAGGGCCTGTCCGCCTCCCACGGCACCCAGCGCAAGCACCGCTCACCCGGCTCCATCGGCGGCTGCGCCACCCCGGGCCGGGTGTTCAAGGGCGTGCGGATGGCCGGCCGGATGGGCGGCGAGCGCACCACGACCCCCAGCCTCACCGTGCACGGAGTGGACACCGACCGCGGCCTGCTGCTCATCAAGGGGGCTGTCCCCGGCCCCAAGGGCGGCCTGATCCTGGTCCGCAGCGCCGTCCGGGCCCCGCAGACCGCCACGAAGGAGGCCCGGTGACCACCATCAGCGTCGTCTCCCCGTCCGGCCAGGCCGGCCAGGACGTGGAGCTTCCCGACGAGATCTTCAGCGCCCCGGTCAACGTGCCGCTGATCCACCAGGTCGTCGTGGCCCAGGAGGCCGCGGCCCGCCAGGGCACTCACTCCACCAAGACGCGCGGCGAGGTCCGCGGTGGGGGCAAGAAGCCCTACCGCCAGAAGGGCACCGGCCGGGCCCGCCAGGGCAGCATCCGGGCCCCGCAGTACGCGGGCGGCGGCACCGTGCACGGGCCGCAGCCCCGCTCCTACGTGCAGCGGACGCCCAAGAAGATGAAGGCCGCCGCGCTCCGGGGCGCGCTGTCCGACCGGGCCGCCAACGGCCGGGTCGCCGTGGTCAGCGGGTTCGTGGACGGCGACCAGCCCAGGACCCACGACGCGATGGCCGTGCTGCGCACGGCCATCGGGCTGCTGGACGCCAAGCTCAACGCCCGGGTGCTCGTCGTGGCCCAGGCCGAGGACGAAGTGACCTGGAAGAGCCTGCGCAACGCGCCGGGTGTGCGGCTGCTGGCCACCGGCCAGCTGAACACGTACGACGTGCTGGCCAGTGAGCACATCGTGTTCACCGCGGCGGCCCTGTCCGCGTTCACCGGCCAGCCCGAGGCTGCGGCACCGGCGCCCGCGCAAGGCGAGTGCCGCCAAGGCCAGCAAGCCTGCGGCGAAGTCCGCGGACGCGGCTGAGTCGTCAGACGGGGAAGCGCCCAAGGCTCCCCGCCGCCGCACCACCCCGAAGGAGGGTGAGGAGCAGTGAGCGCCATCCGGATCCCGGACCCCCGGGACATCCTGCTGCGCCCGGTGATCTCGGAAAAGACGTACCGGCTTGCCGACGACGGCAAGTACACCTTCCTGGTCGCCCGCGACGCCAACCGGACGCAGGTCCGGCAGGCGGTCGAGGCCATATTCGGGGTCAAGGTAACCGGCGTCAACACGCTCAACCGGCCGGGTAAGCGTCGCCGCACCCGGTACGGCTGGGGCCAGCGAGTGGGCACCAAGCGTGCCATCGTCAGCCTCGCCGAGGGGGAGCGCATCGATGTCTTCGGCGGCCCGGTCAACTAGGCCACCGGCCACATCCCAAGGAGCTTGAGCACACATGGCTATCCGCAAGTACAAGCCCACCACCCCGGGACGGCGGGGTGCGAGCGGCGCGGACTTCTCCGAACTCACCCGTAGTGAGCCGGAGAAGTCACTGGTCCGCCCGCTGTCCTCGCGCGGCGGCCGGAACGTGCACGGCCGGATCACCGCCCGGCATCAGGGCGGCGGCCACAAGCGTGCCTACCGGCTGATCGACTTCCGGCGGGCCGACAAGGACGGTATCCCGGCCAAGGTCGCGCACATCGAGTACGACCCCAACCGCACCTCCCGGATCGCGCTGCTGCACTACGCCGACGGCGAGAAGCGCTACATCATCTGCCCGCAGGGCCTGTCCCAGGGCGATCGGGTGGAGAACGGCCCGGGGTCCGACATCCGGCCGGGCAACTGCCTGCCGCTGCGGAACATCCCCACCGGCACCGTGGTGCACGCGATCGAGCTGCGGCCCGGCGGCGGCGCGAAGATCGCCCGCTCGGCCGGCTCCGGAGTCCAGCTGCTGGCCAAGGACGGCGGGTACGCGCAGCTGCGGATGCCCTCCGGCGAGATCCGGCGGGTCGACGCGGCCTGCCGGGCCACCGTCGGCGAGGTCGGCAACGCCGAGCAGGGCAACATCAAGCTCGGCAAGGCGGGCCGCAACCGGTGGAAGGGCAAGCGTCCCTCGGTCCGCGGCGTCGCGATGAACCCGGTCGACCACCCTCTGGGCGGCGGCGAGGGCAAGAGCTCCGGTGGCCGGCATCCGGTCAGCCCCTGGGGCAAGCCCGAGGGCCGGACCCGGCCATCCCACAAGCCCAGCGACCGGCTGATCGTCCGCAGGCGCAGCAAGAAGAAGCGGTAGGAGCACTCAACGATGCCTCGTAGTCTCAAGAAGGGCCCGTTCGTCGACGACCACCTGATCAAGAAGGTGGACGTGCAGAACGAGAAGGGCACCAGGAACCTGATCAAGACGTGGTCGCGGCGTTCCATGATCATTCCTGCGATGCTGGGCCACACGATCGCGGTGCACGACGGCCGCAAGCACGTGCCGGTGTTCATCACCGAGGCCATGGTCGGGCACAAGCTCGGCGAGTTCGCGCCCACCCGCACGTTCCGCAGTCACGTCCGGGATGACCGGCGCAGCCGCCGTTAGCCCGGCGGCCTGACACCGGGCACGAGTAATCACTAGAGAGCGAGAGAGAAGCATGGAAGCAAGGGCGAAGGCGCGGTATGTACGCGTCACGCCGCGGAAGGCCCGCCGCGTGGTGGACTTCATCCGCGGCATGCCTGCCGAGGAGGCGCAGGCGGCGCTGGCCTTTGCGCCGCAGTCAGCCAGTGACCCGGTTGGCAAGGTGCTCGCGAGCGCCATCGCCAATGCTGAGCATGCCCAGCAGGTGGACGCCGGCTCGCTCGTGGTGAGCCGGGCGTGGGTGGACGAAGGGCCGACGCTGAAGCGTTTCCGGCCGCGGGCGCAGGGCCGGGGCTACCGGATCAACAAGCGCACCAGCCACATCACGGTAATCGTCTCTGACGAACCCAAGGGGAGGTCCCGCTAGTGGGGCAGAAGGTGAACCCGCACGGGTTCCGGCTTGGCATCACCACCGACTTCAAGAGCCGGTGGTACGCCGACAAGCTGTACAAGGACTACGTCGCCGAGGATGTGGCCATCCGCCGGATGCTGCAGAAAGGCATGGAGCGCGCGGGCATTTCCAAGGTGGAGATCGAGCGCACCAGGGACCGGGTCCGGGTGGACATCCACACCGCGCGTCCCGGGATCGTCATCGGGCGCCGCGGCGCCGAGGCGGACCGTATCCGTGGCGACCTGGAGAAGCTGACCAGCAAGCAGATTCAGCTGAACATCCTCGAGGTCAAGAACCCGGAGACGGACGCCCAGCTCGTCGCGCAGGGCGTGGCCGAGCAGCTGTCCAGCCGGGTGTCGTTCCGGCGGGCCATGCGCAAGGCCATGCAGACGTCCATGAAGGGCGGCGCCAAGGGCATCCGGGTGCAGTGCTCGGGCCGCCTCGGCGGCGCTGAGATGTCCCGCTCGGAGTTCTACCGCGAGGGCCGGGTGCCGCTGCACACGCTGCGCGCCGACATCGACTACGGCTTCTACGAGGCCCGGACCACGTTCGGCCGGATCGGCGTGAAGGTCTGGATCTACCGGGGCGAGGCCCCGCAGACCCGGGCCGAGCGCGAGGCGGCCGCGGCCGCCCTGCGCGCTGGCGGCCAGCGCCGTGACCGGCCCACCGGGCCGCAGCGCCGCCGGCGCCCCGAGGGTGCCGACCGCGGTGACCGGGCGCCGGGTGGCGACCGGACGGCTGGCGCCCCGGCGAGCGACCGACCCGACGCGTCCGCCGCCCAGGCCGCCGCGCCGCAGCCCGAGCCCGGCCGCGGCGGCGACCGCGCCGAGCACGGGTGAGGAGGGCTGATCATGCTTATCCCGCGCAGGGTTAAGTACCGCAAGCAGCACCGGCCGGACCGGCACGGGGTCGCCAAGGGCGGCACCCGGGTGGCCTTCGGTGAGTACGGTATCCAGGCCCTGGAACACGCCTACGTGACCAACCGGCAGATCGAGTCCGCCCGTATCGCCATGACCCGGCACATCCGCCGTGGCGGCAAGGTGTGGATCACGATCTATCCGGACCGCCCGCTGACCAAGAAGCCCGCCGAGACCCGGATGGGTTCCGGCAAGGGCTCACCCGAGTGGTGGGTGGCCAACGTCAAGCCCGGGCGGGTCATGTTCGAGCTGTCCGGGGTGGCGGAGCCGGTGGCCCGGGAAGCGCTCCGGCGCGCCATGCACAAGCTGCCCAATGAAGATGCAAGTTCGTGCACGCGTGAAGTGGGTGAGGGCTGATGGCGAGCCTGGCCGCCGCTGACCTGCGGAACTCCAGTGAGGAAGAGCTGAACAGCAAGCTGGCGGAAGCCAAGACGGAGCTGTTCAACCTGCGCTTCCAGGCCGCGACCGGCCAGCTGGAGAGCCATGGACGGCTGCACGCCGTCCGCAAGGAGATCGCCCGCATCTACACGGTGAAGCGGGAACGCGAGCTTGGCATCGTGACCTTGGTGGAGGAGGCGGAAGACAGTGAGTGACGTCGAGCAGGGCGGGGTGCCCGGCCGGGGCTACCGCAAGATCCGCGAAGGTTACGTGGTCAGCGACAAGATGGACAAGACCGTCGTGGTCATCGTCGAGGACCGGGTGAAGCACCCTAAGTACGGCAAGGTCATCCGGCGCACGAAGAAGTACACGGCGCACGACGGCGAGAACGCCTGCGGCGTCGGCGACCGGGTGCGGCTGATGGAAACCAGGCCGCTGTCCGCCACGAAGCGCTGGCGGGTCTCGGAGATCCTGGAGAAGGCCAAGTAGTTACCACCGCGGGGG
The DNA here is from genome assembly GCA_963781085.1 of uncultured Actinomycetes bacterium. Classification (GTDB taxonomy): domain Bacteria; phylum Actinomycetota; class Actinomycetes; order Streptosporangiales; family Streptosporangiaceae; genus RYN-230. Next base: position 6,403 of record CAWAES010000030.1, on the reverse strand, counting down.
CTGACCTCGCGAGAACCCCGGCGTCAGGAAGCAGGAGTTGACGTGATCCAGCAGGAGTCGCGGCTTAAAGTCGCCGACAACACCGGTGCCAAGGAGATCTTGTGTATCCGCGTGCTCGGCGGCTCAGGCCGGCGATACGCGGGCATCGGTGATGTCATCGTGGCGACAGTGAAGGATGCCCTTCCCGGTGCCGGGGTGAAGAAGGGCGATGTCGTCAAGGCGGTCGTGGTGCGCACCCGCAAGGAGCGCCGCCGCGGCGACGGTTCCTACATCCGTTTCGACGAGAACGCCGCCGTCCTCATCAGGGACGGCGGGGACCCGCGAGGCACCCGCATCTTCGGCCCGGTCGGCCGGGAGCTGCGCGAGAAGCGCTTCATGCGGATCATCTCGCTCGCGCCGGAGGTGCTGTGATGAGTACCAGCAGCAGGAAGGCCGCGATGGCTAAGAAGGACAGTGCGACGGCCAGGCCGCCGCGCATGAAGATCAAGAAGGGCGACCACGTGGTGGTCGTCGCGGGCCGGGACCGTGGCCGGGAGGGCACGGTCATCCTCGCCGACCCCGAGCGCCAGCGGGTGCTGGTGCAGGGGGTCAACATGGTCCGCAAGAACAAGAAGGTGGACTACCAGGGAGCTCGTGGGGCCAAGGAAGGCGGCATCACGAACACCGAGGCGCCCATCCACGTGAGCAACGTCCAGCTGGTTGACCCGGACAGCAAGAAGCCGGCCCGCGCCGGGTTCCGTTTCGACGAGGACGGCGCCAAGATCCGGGTCTCCCGCCCGGGCGGTAAGGACTTCTGATGACGACCACGACGCAAGAGACCCGGGTAGCCCGGCCGGTGCCGCGGCTCAAGGAGCGCTACCGGCAGGAGATCGCGCCGGCCCTCCGCGAGGAGTTCTCGTACGCCAACGTGATGCAGATCCCCACGCTGACCAAGATCGTGGTCAACATGGGGGTCGGCGAGGCGGCCCGGGACGCCAAGCTGATCGACGGCGCGCTCCGGGACCTCACGGTGATCACCGGGCAGAAGCCCGCGGTCGCCCGGGCCCGTAAGTCGATCGCCCAGTTCAAGCTGCGCGAGGGCATGCCCATCGGCGCGCACGTGACGCTGCGCGGCGACCGGATGTGGGAGTTCTGCGACCGGCTGCTGTCGCTGGCCCTGCCCCGGATCCGTGACTTCCGCGGCCTGTCCGACCGGCAGTTCGACGGCCGGGGGAACTACACGTTCGGGCTGAACGAGCAGCTCATGTTCCATGAGATCGACGCCGACCGGGTGGACCGTCAGCGGGGCATGGACGTGACGCTCGTGACCACGGCGACCACCGACGATGAGGGCCGCGCGCTACTGCGCCGGCTCGGATTCCCGTTCAAGGAGAGCTGAGGAGTGGCGAAGAAGGCGCTAGTCGTCAAGGCAAACAGGACGCCCAAGTTCAAGGTGCGCGGGTACACCCGGTGCACCCGCTGCGGGCGTCCGCGTGCCGTGTACCGCAGGTTCGGCCTGTGCCGGATCTGCTTCCGCTCGATGGCGCACCGCGGTGAGCTGCCGGGCATCACGAAGTCCAGCTGGTAGACCAACCCCTGGGCGCTAACCGCGCCTACTGACCACGCCGCAGGTCCTGCGGGAAACCACGGCGAGGAGGGCCCTCAGGCCATGTCAATGACCGACCCCATCGCAGACATGCTGACCCGTCTGCGCAACGCTAACTCGGCGTACCACGACACCGTGGGCATGCCCAGTTCCACCATCAAGGTCCGGATCGCGGAGATCCTCCAGCAGGAGGGCTACATCGCGGGCTGGAACGTGGAAGACGCCGAGGTAGGCAAGAGCCTGGTGCTGACCCTGAAGTTCGGGCCGACCCGGGAGCGTTCTATCGCGGGCATCAAGCGGGTCTCCAAGCCCGGCCTGCGGGTGTACGCCAAGAAGGACAACCTGCCCCGGGTGCTCGGCGGCCTCGGCGTTGCGATCATCTCCACCTCGACCGGCTTGATGACCGACAAGCAGGCGAACAAGCGCGGGGTAGGCGGGGAAGTCCTCGCCTACGTCTGGTAGGGAGACCGCGATGTCACGAATCGGACGGCTCCCCGTGGAGATTCCCGGGGGTGTCGATGTCACGCTCAACGGCCGTGAGGTCAGTGTCACGGGCCCCAAGGGCAGCCTGGCGCTGGAGCTCAGCCCTCCCATCGAGATCGCCCGGGAGGACGGCACCCTGAAGGTCACCCGCCCGAACGACGACGGCAAGGTGCGTGCGCTGCACGGGCTGTCCCGCACCCTGGTGGCCAACATGGTGACCGGGGTCACCCAGGGCTACAGCAAGACCCTGGAGATCGTCGGCGTGGGTTACCGGGTGCAGGCCAGGGGCTCGAACCTCGAGTTCGCCCTGGGCTTCAGCCACCCGGTGACGGTCACGCCGCCGGACGGAATCACATTCCGCGTCGAGACACCCACGCGGCTTGTCGTTGAGGGAATTGACAAGCAGCTGGTGGGCGAGGTCGCGGCCAACATACGGAAGCTGCGCAAGCCTGACCCGTACAAGGGCAAGGGCATCCGGTACCAGGGTGAGCAGGTCCGCCGCAAGGTCGGGAAGGCTGGTAAGTAAGCAATGGCTGTCACGAAGACCCGGGCCCCGGGACGCACCGCCGCGCGGACGCGTCGGCACACGCGGGTCCGCAGGAAGGTCATGGGCAGTGCGGAGCGGCCTCGCCTGAACGTCACCCGGTCCGCCCGGCACACGTCCGTCCAGCTCATCGACGACAGCGTGGGCCGGACGGTCGCATCCGCGTCTACTCTGGAAGAGGCGCTCCGCGGGGCTGACGGCGACAAGACGGCCAAGGCCCGCCAGGTCGGCACGCTGCTCGCTGAGCGGGCCCGGGCCGCCGGGGTTTCCGCCGCCGTCTTCGACCGGAGCGGCTGGGCCTATCACGGCCGGATCGCGGCCCTCGCCGACGCGGTACGCGAAGGCGGGCTGGACCTGTGAGCGTTTTCACCGGCTAGCACTAGCCTCACTGCCGCTCTGTTCTATACCAACTCAAGCCCACTTGAACTTTGAGATACACGAGAGAAGGAACATCTGATGGCAGGAGCTCCGCGGCGTGGCGGCGGCGGTGGTGAGCGGCGTGACCGCCGTGACGACCGCCGCGGCGGCGGTGCCGACAAGGGCACCGCTTACCTGGAGCGGGTCGTCACCATCAACCGGGTGGCCAAGGTCGTCCAGGGCGGCCGGCGGTTCAGCTTCACCGCCCTGGTCATCGTCGGTGACGGCAATGGCATGGTCGGCGTGGGCTACGGCAAGGCCAAGGAGGTGCCCGCGGCCATCGCCAAGGGCGTCGAGGCGGCCAAGAAGTCGTTCTTCCGGGTACCCAGGATCGCCGGCACGATCCCGCACACCGTGCAGGGTGAGGAGTCCGCGGGCGTGGTGCTGCTGAAGCCAGCCAGCCCCGGTACCGGCGTCATCGCCGGCGGCCCGGTGCGCGCCGTGCTGGAATGCGCGGGCGTGCACGACGTGCTGTCCCGCTCCCTCGGCTCCTCCAACCCGATCAACGTCGTGCACGCGACGGTGGCCGCCCTGAAGAGCCTGAAGCGCCCTGAGGAAATCGCCGCCCGGCGCGGGCTTCCGATCGAGGACGTGGCCCCGGCGGCCATGCTGCGCGCCCGCGCGGCAGCGGCCGCCCTCGGCGCCGCGTCCGGCAACAGCTGAGCGGAGGCGGACGATGGCACAGCTGAAGGTAACCCAGACCCGGTCGGAGATCGGGGGAACCAAGTCCCAGCGGGCGTCCCTGCGCTCGCTCGGGCTGAAGCGGATCGGGCACGTGATCGTCAAGGACGACCGGCCCGAGTTCCGCGGCATGATCTACGCGGTGCGGCACCTCGTCACCGTCGAGGAGGTCGACTGACATGCTGAAGATCCATCATCTCCGCCCGGCCCCGGGCTCGCGCACCGAGCGGACCCGGGTCGGCCGCGGTCAGGGATCCAAGGGCAAGACCGCGGGGCGCGGGACCAAGGGGACCAAGGCCCGTGGCCAGGTGCACCTGGGGTTCGAGGGTGGCCAGATGCCGCTCCAGCGCCGGGTGCCGAAGCTGAGGGGCTTCTCCAACCTGGCGTTCAAGACCACCTACCAGGTGGTCAACATCGGGCGGCTCGCCGAGCTGTACCCGCAGGGCGGCGACGTGACCCCCGAGGACCTGGTGGCCAAGGGCGCGGTGCGCGCGGGTGAACTGGTCAAGGTGCTCGGGACGGGCGACACGGCGGTGGCACTGAGAGTGACCGCCCACGCGTTCTCGGCTTCCGCCCGGGAGAAGCTCACGGCCGCTGGGGGAACCGTCACTGAGCTGTGATGCGCTCGCCAGCCAGGCGGCGGCCGGGAAGACCCCGGGCCGCCGCTGCGGCGCGTGACCAGCCTGGCACGTTGTCCCCCTGCCAGACGTTGTATGGCCGTGGCACGTTGTCCACCAGCGTGCAGCAGACAGTCATCGTCACTGAGTGCAGGGGGCTGTTACGGTGCCGCGGACGCGTTACACTGCGGCGCACCGGCCGTCGCCGCCAGCCCTCGGGAGGGCGCGGCACCACCCAGTTGACCCATCTAGTTGAGGACGGCGCATGCTGACCGCGTTCCTCCGGGCCTTCCGGACGCCTGACCTGCGCAAGAAGCTGCTGTTCACGCTAGCGATCTTGGCTCTCTTCCGGTTCGGCGCGGCCATCCCCACTCCCGGCATCTCCGAGAAGGCCGTCACTTTCTGTACCGGCCTGGAGAAGTCGAGCAGCGCGGCGGGCGTCTACCAGCTCGTCAACCTGTTCAGCGGCGGCGCGCTGCTCAGGCTGTCGGTGTTCGCCCTCGGCATCATGCCGTACATCACCGCCAGCATCATCCTCCAGCTCCTGGCCGTGGTGATCCCGCGGCTGGAGACGCTGCGCCAGGAGGGCCAGGCCGGCCAGGCCAAGATCACCCAGTACACCCGGTACCTCACCATCGGGCTGGCCATCCTCCAGTCCACCGGCATCATCGCCTACGCCCGGTCCGGGAACCTGTTCCAGAACTGCAACGAGTCGCTGATCCCGAACTCGTCGGTGTTCACCATCGCCACCATGGTCATCTGCATGACCGCCGGCACCGCGGTCATCATGTGGCTGGGCGAGCTGATCACCGACCGCGGCGTGGGCAACGGCATGTCGGTCCTGATCTTCACCACGGTCATCTCGCAGATGTTCGGCTACCTGGCCGACGTCTTCAAGGTCAAGGGCACGTTCGTGCTGGCCATCGTGCTGCTGGTCGGGGTCGGGATCGTGGCCTTCGTGGTCTTCATGGAGCAGGCCCAGCGCCGGATCCCGGTGCAGTACGCCAAGCGCATGGTGGGCCGCAAGATGTACGGCGGCACCTCCACCTACATCCCGCTGAAGGTGAACCAGGCCGGCGTCATCCCGGTCATCTTCGCCTCGTCGCTGCTCTACATCCCGGAGCTGGCCGCCACGCTGTTCGGCAGCAAGACCCACCCGCAGGGCTGGGTCACGTTCGTCGAGACCGAGCTCGGCACCGGGAGCATCGGGGACTCCAAGCTCTACATGGGACTGTTCTTCGTCCTCATCGTGTTCTTCACCTACTTCTATGTGTCCATCACGTTCAACCCGACCGAGGTGGCGGACAACATGAAGAAGTACGGAGGGTTCATCCCCGGCATCCGCCCCGGGCGGCCGACCGCCCAGTACCTGAACTACGTGCTCACCCGGCTCACCGCCCCGGGCTCGCTGTACCTGGGCCTCATCGCTCTCGTCCCGATGATCGCGTTCGCGCTGCTGGGGGTGGGGAGCCAGTTCCCGTTCGGCGGGACCACCATCCTGATCGCGGTGGGCGTGGGACTGGACACGGTGAAGCAGATCGAGAGCCAGTTGCAGCAGCGCAACTATGAGGGCTTCTTGCGATAGTGCGCGTCGTCCTCGTCGGGCCCCCCGGTGCGGGCAAGGGGACACAGGCCCAGTTCATAGCGTCGCACCTGTCCATCCCGAAGATCTCGACAGGTGACATCTTCCGTACCAACGTCAGTCAGGGGACGGCGCTCGGCCGCCGCGCTCAGGCGTTCATGGAGCGCGGCGACCTGGTGCCGGACGAGGTGACCATCGCCATGGTCACCGACCGGCTGCAGGAAGACGACACGCAGTCGGGGTTCCTGCTGGACGGGTTCCCGCGGACCGTCCCGCAGGCCGAGACGCTCAAGAAGATGCTCGCCTCCTGGGACACCCGGCTCGACGTGGTCCTGGAACTGGTGGTGGACGACGACGAGGTAGTGCGGCGGCTGTCGGGCCGCCGGACCTGCCGCCGCTGCGGCCGGGTCTGGCACGCGCTGTTCGATCCGCCCGCGCACCGGGACACGTGCGACGACTGCGGGGGAGAACTGTTCCAGCGCGACGACGACCGC
>CAWAES010000029.1:0-143382 GCA_963781085.1 uncultured Actinomycetes bacterium | reverse complement strand
GCGTTAAGGTCTTGTGTCCGGGCGTTAAGGGCACGTGAAGATCAGCTCTGAGTGACCACGCGCAGGCGAAGCTGGCTGCAATGGACCGTAACCGGACGCCCCGTGGACTAGCGGCGCACTTCGCGTTGCCCGCCGGCTTCACCGCGCTGCTGGTGACCGGCGCGCTGGCCGCCGGGCTGGGCGGCCGTCTCCCGGCCACCGGGGTCCTCGTCATCGCCGCGGTGGTAGTCCTGTCCGTTTCCGCCGTGTCCGAGCCGCTGGTCGCGCCGGTGCTCGGGGTGATCGGCTGGCTGACCGTGGTGGGCTTCTCGCGGCCGCCGTACGCCCAGCTGAGGATGACCGGGCCGGTGGCCGTGCGCGCCGCGGCGGTCATGGCCGGGTGCGTCCTGGCCGGGGCCGGCGCCGGGCTGATGGTGCGCTGGCTCGCATCGTCGTTCAGACTAGGGATTGTGCGTGTCCATGGCGAGCGGCCTGCGGGCGGCGAGGCGGGCTGGGCCGGGCTGACCGGGCTGGCGGCCGGTACCGTGCCGGGCCGGCCTGCGGGGCCGGCGGCAGCTCGCCGGGATCCTCCTGGTGGCAGCGGGGTTGCCGCTGCTCACGGCGCTGCTGGTGGCGCTGCGCCCGGACCTGGACCTCGCCAACGACCTGCTGCTCTACCTGGTGGCCGTGGTCGCGGTGGCCATCGTCGGCGGCTTCTGGCCCGCCGTGCTCGCCGCCATCGCCGCGAGCCTGCTGCTCAACTGGTACTTCACCAAGCCGCTGCACACGCTGACCATCGCCGAGCCCCGCAACATGCTGGCGTTGCTGCTGTTCGTGACCGTGGCGGTGACCGTCAGCAGCGTGGTGCACCTGGCCGCGCGCCGGCAGGTGCTGGCGGCCCGCAGTGCCGGCGAGGCCGCGTCCCTGCTCGGGCTGGCCCAGACCGTGCTCGGCGGGGCCGACACGCCCACCGCGGTGCTCGATCACCTGACCAGCGCCTGGGGCGGCCGGGCCGAACTGGCCGAGCGGGTCCGGGACCAGTGGGTGAGCGTCGCGGTCAGCGGGTCCGCCCGGCCGGAGGCGCTGGCCACCCACATCCCGGTGAGCGACACTGTCGCCCTGATCGTCGCGGGGCAGACCCGGCCGATCACGGCCCGGCTGCTGGACGGGTTCGCCGCCCAGGCTGGCGCGGCACTGGACCGGGACCGGCTGCGCACCCAGGCGGCCCAGGCCGAGGCGCTGGCCGAAGGGAACCGGATGCGCACCGCGCTGCTCGCCGCGGTCAGCCACGACCTGCGTACCCCGCTGGCCTCGATCAAGGCCAGCGTCAGCACGCTGCGGCAGACCGACGTGCAGTGGACCCCGGCCGACGAGGCGGCGCTGCTCGCGACCATCGAGGACGGCGCGGACCGGCTGGACGCCCTGATCGGCAACCTGCTGGACATGAGCCGACTGGCCACCGGGTCGCTGCAGCCGTTCCTGCGGCCCACTTCCGTCGAGGAGGTGGCGCCGGCCGCGCTGCTCGGGCTGGCCCCGGCCAGCAGCGTCCGGATCGCGGTCCCGGACGACCTGCCCCTGGTACGCACGGACCCGGTGCTGCTGGAACGGGTGCTGGCCAACCTGTTCTCCAACGCGCTGGCCCACTCCCCGGCCGGACAGCCGCCTGAGCTGCGGGCCTGCCCGGCTGGCCCCAGCGTGCTGCTGGAGGTCCGCGACCACGGCCCGGGCGTCCCGGACGAGTTCAAGGCGCGCATGTTCGAGCCGTTCGAGCGGCTCGGCGAGCGCGCCACGGGAAACGGCGTCGGGCTGGGGCTCGCCGTGGCCAAGGGTTTCCTGGAGGCGATGGGCGGCACGATTCACGCGGCCGACACGCCGGGCGGGGGGCTGACGGTCCAGGTGAGCCTGCCGGGTGCGGCCGCCCCCGCCGCCTCGGCCGCGCCCGCCGAGCAGTGACTGCCCGGCTATGACCAGGGTCCTCGTCGTCGACGACGAGGAACCGATCCTGCGCGCCCTGCGGATCAACCTCACCGCCCGCAAGTACGAGGTCAGCACCGCGGCGGACGGCGCGTCCGGACTGGCCGCGATGGCCCGGGACCGCCCTGACGTCCTGATCCTTGACCTCGGGCTGCCCGACATGGACGGCACCGAGGTGATCAGGGGCGTGCGTGGCTGGACCTCCACGCCGATCATCGTCCTTTCCGCGTGGGGGCAGGAGGTCCAGAAGGTGGCCGCCCTGGACGCAGGCGCGGACGACTACGTGACCAAGCCGTTCGGGATGAACGAGCTGCTCGCCCGGCTCCGCGCGGCGGTCCGGCGGGCCACGCCCGCCCCCGACGAGCCGGTGCTGACGACCCCGGACTTCACCGTGGACCTCGCGGCCAAACGCGTCATCCGCGGTGACGGCGACGTCCGGCTGACCCCGACCGAATGGTCGCTGCTGGAAATCCTGGTCCGCAACGAAAACCGTCTCGTCACCCAGAAGCAGCTCCTGCGGGAGGTGTGGGGGCCGCAGTACCAGACCGAGGCGAACTACCTCCGGGTCCACGTCGCGCACCTGCGGCGCAAGCTGGAGCCCGACCCGTCCCAGCCCCGCTACCTGCTGACCGAGCCGGGCATGGGATACCGGTTTACCCCGGGGGCCCGAGCCCCGGGTTAATCGGGGCCGGGCTGGAGCTGGTAGCTGGGGTTGTAGATGGTGCGCTCGTCCTTGACCTGGGCGACGCGCCCGTGCACCGTGATCCGCCGCCCGGGCCGGATCCCCGGGATGTCCCGGCGGCCCAGCCAGATCAGGGTGACGCTGCCGGTCCCGTCCCACAGGTCCGCCTCCATGGTGAGGCTGGTGCCCCGCGGGCGCAGGGTGACGGTGCGCAGCGTGCCCGCCACGTCCACGTAGTCGTGGGCGACGGTGTCGGCGATCGGGGTCGCTCCCTCGTCGAGGCACTCGGCCTGGAGGTCGGCCGCGTGCAGCGCGTCCGGGTCGGCAGTCAGCTTCTGCAGCGGCGGCATGGCGTCGGCCCCGCCCGCATGCGCCGGGTCTGCGATCGTCGTCGGCAGCTGGACCCCCGACGGGTAGCGGTCCGCCGCGGACCGCAGCTGGTAGGGCACGCTGGCCACGACCACGCCCGGCAGCAGCAGCAGCCGGGACTTCAGCCGCAGCGCGCTCTGGTTGTGCAGCAGCTGCTCCCACCAGTGCCCCAGCACGTACTCCGGGATATACACGGTGACGATGTCGCGGGGGCTTTCCCGGCGCAGCCGCTTGACGTACCCCATCACCGGCCGGGTGATCTCCCGGTACGGCGAGGCCACCACGGTCAGCGGCACCGGGATGCCTGCCCGGTCCCACTCTTCCTTCAGCCGGAGGGTGTCCGCCTCGTCCACGTCCACCGTGACCGCCTCGAGGTGGCTGGGCTGGGTGGCCCGGGCGTAGGCCAGCGCGCGCAGGGTCGGCAGGTGCAGCTTGGAGACCAGGACGATGGAGCGGTTGCGGGCGGGCAGGGTGAGGGTGAGCTCGGTGAGCTCCTGCGGCGGGGTGAGCTCGACCGCGACCTTGTCGTAGTGCCGGTGGATGCCGCGCATGGTCAGCCAGATGATCGGCATGGCCACCACGACGATCCAGGCCCCGCTGGCGAACTTGCTGATCAGGACGATGACCAGGACGACCGCGGTGACACAGGCGCCGACCGTGTTGATCGCCCGGGACCGGAGCATGTGGCGGCGCGTGGCCTTGTCGGTCTGTTCAGGCAGCAGCCGGTTCCAGTGCCGGATCATCCCGGTCTGGCTGCACACGAACGACACGAACACGCCGATGATGTAGAGCTGGATCAGCCGGGTGGGGGAGGCCTGGAACACCACGATCAGCAGGATCGCGAACCCGGCCAGCAGCAGGATGCCGTTGCTGTAGGCCAGCCGGTCGCCGCGGTTGTGCAGCTGGCGGGGCATGTTCCCGTCCCGGGACAGGATCGAGGCCAGCACCGGGAAGCCGTTGAAGGCGGTGTTCGCGGCGAGCACCAGGATCAGCGCGGTGAACAACTGCAGGACGTAGAACAGCGGCGAAGTATCGCCGAACACCGCCCGGCCGACCTGGGCGATGACCGTGCGCTGGGTGGTGCCGGCGGGCATCCCGATCAGGTCCTGCGCCGGGGCGTAGTGCACGTGACTGGCCAGGGCCAGCGCGGTGACCCCGGCGAACATCGACACCGCGATCAGGCCGAGCAGGGCCAGCGTGGTAGCGGCGTTCTTGCTCTTGGGCTTGCGGAACGCGGGGACGCCGTTACTGATCGCCTCGACCCCGGTCAGTGCGGTGCAGCCCGAGGAGAACGCGCGCAGCAGCAGGAACAGCAGGGCGACCCCGGTGAACTCACGGGATGTCTTGATCCGGTAATTCGCGCTGTCCGACTCCAGGTGATGGCCGAGCCCGAGCCGGAAGACACCCCAGATGATCAGCAGCGCGACCACGCCGATGAAGCAGTAGGTGGGGATCGCGAACGCGGTGCCCGACTCCCGCACCCCGCGCAAGTTGATCAGCGCGATGGTCGCCACCAGGACGACCGCGATGAGCGTCACCTTGGAGTCCAGGGCGGGGAAGGCCGAGGCCAGGTTGGCCACCCCGGCGGATACCGACACCGCCACGGTCAGCGTGTAGTTGACCATCAGGGCGCTGGCCACGACCAGGCCTATCCGGGGGCCGAGGTTGGTGGTCGCCACCTCGTAGTCCCCGCCGCCGGACGGGTAGGCGTGCACGTTCTGCCGGTAGGACGCGACCACGACCAGCATGAGCAGGCCCACCGCGAGCGCGATGTACGGGGTGTAGTGGAAGAGCGCGATGCCCCCGACCGACAAGACGATCAGGATCTCCTCGGTCGCGTAGGCGACGGAGGAGAGCGCGTCGCTGGCGAACACGGGCAGCGCGATCCGCTTGGGGAGCAGGGTGTGACCGAGCCGGTCACTGCGTACTGGGCGTCCCAGTAGCAGGCGCTTGACGACGCCGAACATCATGGCCACAGCCGCGATGGTAAGCCGGCGTTGGGGTGTGCGCTAGCCAGCGGACCGGGCGGAAAGCCGGCCGGGGCCCGCGGGGGCCGCTGCTGAAGCCCGCGCAAGGTGCCTGCTGGGCCCGTGCGGGTGCCTGCTGAGGCCCGCGCGCGGGTCCCGGCAGGGTCAGTTTCCGAAGGGGATGTCGTGCCCGGTGATGTGCACCAGGGCGCCCCGTGCGGTGAGCGTGATGCTCTGCAGCGTCATGCCCAGTGGCAGTTTGGGCAGCGGGATCGTGAAGCTGCCGAGGTGGCCCAGCAGCGAGGTCGGGAGCCCGCCGGCCGAGATGAGCTTGACGTGGATCTTGTTGCCCGACTGGGTCACCCGGGCCACGCCGCTGTCCGAGAAGATGCCGGCCACGTTGGCGGTGATCTTCGCCTCGTCGTCGCTCTTCCGGGAGATCTTCAGGTCGCCCACCCCGGCCGCGCTGGACCCGGCCTTGGCCAGGCTGCCGAACGTGATCAGCCCGGTGCCGTCGATGCTGGCCACGGTGCCGCTGCTAAAGCCGGAGGTGAGCTTGATGTTCTTCATGGTCGCGTTGATGTCGTCGATGGTCACCGGCCCGACCTTCTCGTCGGTGGCGGTGATGTGAACGTCCTGGAAGTCGCGGGCCGCCAGCTGGGTGAGGAACGGGAAGCCCTTGATCGACACGTCCGGCTTGGAGCTGAAGCCCTGCTTCTGGATCTGGGTGGCGAACTCGTTGTCCGCGACGCGGACGGCCACCCGGTTGACGATCACGAACAGGACGGCCAGCGCCACGATGGTCACGAGCAGGACGAGCGGCCAGCGCCGGCGCCGCCGCCGGGGGGCGCGGGAACGGCCGTCCTCGAAGGAGCCGCCGTACGACCCGCCGTCGTTCCCGTTCTGGATCGGCAGGCGCTGCGTCGGGTATTCGCTCACGGAAGCCGCCAGGTGCTCGCGTCCCGGCCGGACGCCGGGCAAGGTTGCGCAAATGTTATGACATGACCGGCCGGGACGCAGGGGCTGGCGGCGCCGCGCCGGGCCAGCCGGGATCCGCTATGGGCGGTATCTTCCCTGTTCGAGAGGGGGCCATCCAGGTTTCTGGAAATTGAATTACCCCAGCTCGGATACATTTGCGGCCTCCCATTGGGAGCGGGGCCGCATTCGGGCCGCGGCGGGGCCGGGGAGGGCTGCTGGCGGCCGGCCACGGCCCAGTCACAGGTCCGGACGGGCCCGGCGCAGGGTTCCGGCGGAGCCCGGCGTGGGTCAGGGCGGGCCCGGCGTGCGCGAATTGTGACCGGAGCATGTGTGCTGAAAGCTTCAGTATCGGGCATTTCGGACACCAGCAACTGTGCAGAAACGGGCAAAATCTACTAAAAATCCCCAGCCCGGTGGATGCTACGAAGAGCTATACTACCGCGCGGTGAATCGCCATAGACTAGGCAAATGAACGAGCGCCTCGTCTCGCCGCCGGACGCCCCGGTGCTTGTGGTGAAGACTCAGGGAACTGACCAGACGCTGCGCGCCGGCTCGCAGTACCGCGTCGGGCGTGATCCCCAGTCCGACATCGTGATCGACGACTCCCGCGTCTCCTGGCAGCACGCTGTGCTCCGGGCCGACCACGACGCGTGGATCCTGGAGGACGCCGGGAGCACCAACGGGACCTTCCTCGGCACCCGGCGCATCGGCAAGATCGAGATCAGCCAGAACTGCATTCTCCGGCTCGGGCATCCCGACGACGGGCCGGTGATGATGTGCTCGGTGAACCGGGGGAACAACGGGAACACCGTCCTGAACACCGGGATGAGCAGCGTGGACCGCCGCCCCACCTCGGTGCGGCGCGCGCCCGCCCGGCTGCTGCGGATCGGCCGGGCTCCGGAGAGCGACCTGGTGGTCCCCGACCTCAGCGTGTCCCGCGTGCACGCCGAACTGCGCAACCTGGGTGACGGCCGGTACGAGATCGCCGACCTGGGCAGCCACAACGGCACGTTCGTGAACGGCCAGCGGATCGACCGGGCCACCACGGTGACCGAGCATGACCTGATCGGTATCGGCCGCGCCACCTTCCGGCTGTATGGCGACGAGCTCCGCGAGTTCATCGACGAGGGCGACGTCTCGTTCGTGGCCCAGGACCTCACTGTCCGCCTGCCGGGCGGGAAGGTCCTGCTCGACCACGTCAGCTTCCCGATCCCCGAGAGATCCCTGGTCGGGGTCATCGGCCCGAGCGGCGCCGGCAAGTCAACCCTGCTCGGGGCGCTGACCGGCACGCGCCCCGCGACCGAGGGCGCCGTCCTCTACGACAACCGCGACCTGTACACCCACTACGCCGAGCTGCGGCACCGGATCGGCCTGGTGCCGCAGGACAACATCCTGCACGAACAGCTCAAGCCGAAGCGGGCGCTCCGATACGCAGCCGAGCTGCGGTTTCCCGGCGACACCTCCCGTGCGGAACGGGACCGCCGGGTGGACGAGGTGATCGACGAGCTCTCGCTCACCGCGCACTGCAACACCCGGACCGCAGCCATGTCCGGCGGCCAGCAGAAGCGGGTCAACGTGGCGCTCGAGCTGCTCACCAAGCCGTCCCTGCTGTTCCTGGACGAGCCCACCTCCGGCCTGGACCCCGGGCTGGACAAGTCCGTGATGGAGCTGATGAGCGGGCTGGCCAAGGACGGCCGGACCGTGATCATCGTCACCCACAGCGTGATCAACCTGGACGTGTGTGACCGCCTGCTCGTGCTGGTCCCGGGCGGCCGGGTAGCTTTCTACGGCCCGCCCGCCGACGGCCTGCGGTACTTCGGCAAGGCCGGCTGGGCCGAGGTGTTCCAGTCCTTCGAAGCCGAGCCGGACCGCGACTGGGCCGGGGACTTCAGGCGGTCGCCGTACTACGCCGAGAACGTGGCCGGCGGCCTGGCCCAGCAGGTGCCTGAGGGGGCCCGCGAGTCGCCCGGCCGCCCGCCCGCGCCACGCGGTGCGCTGGCCCAGGTCTCCACGCTCTGCCGGCGCTACCTGTCCGTCATCGCCTCGGACCGCAGCTACCTGATCTTGCTGGGGGTCATGCCGCTGGTGATCGGGGCGCTGCTGCGGGCGGTCCCGTCCCCGGAGGGCCTGGCGGGCAAGCCGGGGACGAACGCCGGCGCCAGCACCGTGCTTCTGGTCCTGGTCATCGGGGCCTGCTTCATCGGGGCGGCCAACTCGGTTCGCGAGCTCGTCAAGGAACGCCCGATCTACGCCCGAGAACGAGCCGCCGGGCTCTCGTCCGGCACCTACCTGCTCTCCAAGCTCATCGTCCTGGGGGTCATCAGCGGGCTGCAGGCGCTGGTGCTGGTGGTGCTGGGCCTGGCCGGCCGGCAGATGCCCGCCCACGGCTCGCTGATCAAGTCGCTGCCGCTGGTGGAGATCGCCCTGGCCATCGTCTTTCTGTCGGTGGCCTCGATGGCGCTGGGACTGCTCGTCTCCTCGATCGTGAGCACGTCCGAGAAGGCCATGCCGCTGCTGGTTCTGCTGGCCATCGTGCAGGTCATCCTGTCCGGCGGCGTGCTGCCGCTCAACGGCAAGGTCGGGCTGAACCAGCTGTCCTGGATCACGCCGTCCCGGTGGGGGTTCGCGTCCACCGCCTCCACCGTCAAGCTGAACGTGATCTCACCCCCGGCCAGCGGGCTCCCCGACCCGGTCTGGGACCACAAACCTGCCATCTGGCTGCTGGACATGGGGCTGATGGTGGTGCTTTCCCTGGTGTTCACCCTGATCGCCTGGCGGCGCCTGGTCGGCCTCAGCCCGGGCCGCAAGCGGCGCTGATCGGATCCCGCGCCGCCGCGGCCCCCGGTCCGGATGAAACGATCGTGAGGTGACCACACCCAAGCGGACGCCGCGGCCGCTGGGTCCGCCCGACCCGGGCGAGCCCGTCCTGGGGCAGCCGGCGCCCGACGGGCAGGCCGGTCCCGGGCCGGCCGTGGCCCCGGCCCCGGCTGCTGCGTCCCTGGCCGCTGAGAGGCCGGCCTGCGGCCCGGCTGGTACTGCGCCGGCCGGCGCTGCGCCCGGAGCCTCCTCCGCCGTGGTGGTCGAGGACGAACTGGCCCGCCGGATCCGCCGCCCCGGTGACCTGCTGCGCAGCGCCGCCGCGTGCCTCGGCATCGCCGTGCTGGTGACGGCAGGCCTGGTGGCCAAGGCCACCACGAGCGGCGTGGAGACCGACGTCGTGCAGGCCAGCCGGCATCTCCCCGGCGAGATAGTGTCCACGCTCCGGGTCCTGGCCATCCTGGTGCTCGTCTTGTTCCCGGTGGCACTGGCCGTCCGCCAGGTCGTCCGCGGCCAGGCCCGGAGGCTGGGCGAGGCGGTGGCCACCGGCGTGGCGACGGCCGGCTTGGTCGGCCTCGCGGGTGTCGTGCTGCGCAGCGGCGTCGGCGACCAGCTCTACCGGGCCATCGCCATGTCCTCGCCGGGCGCGAGCCACTTCGCGGTGCTGGACGGGTACCTGGCCGGGCTGGTGGCCTACACCACGATCATCGACCTGGGCGGACGGCCCCGCTGGCGCAACGCGCTGTGGCTGACCCTCGGGGTGTACGCGGTGGCGAGCCTGGCCACCCTGCGCACCACCGTGCTCTCGGTGCTCGTCACGCTCCTGCTGGGCCGGGCGATCGGGCTGGCGGTGCGCTACGCCGCCGGTTCCATGTCGCAGCGGCCCAGCGGGGAGGCGATCTCGGCCGCACTCGCCTCGGCGGGCGCGCCGCTGACCGAGCTGAGCCGGGCCGACGCGACCGGGGCGGCGTCGCGGCGGTACGCGGCCGTCACCCGCGCTGGCGAGCGGCTCGACGTCCGGGTCTTCGACCGGGACCAGCAGGCAGCGGGCGCGCTCTACCGGGTGTACCGGCTGGTCCGGCTGCGCGGGCAGGTCTCCCGGCGGGCGCCGCTGACCACCGACCGGGCGGCGGAGCGGACGGCGCTGCTCACGTACGCCGTGGAGGACGCCGGGGTACCGACTCCCCGGCTGCGCGCCCTGCTCCGGGTCGGGCCGGAAGCCCTCGTGCTGGCCACCGAGGAGCCGCACGGGAACTCCCTGGCTGATCTCGGCGAGACGCTGACCGACGGCCAGCTGGAGTCGGTGTGGGCCGCGGTAGACCGGCTGCACGCGCACCGGGTCGCGCACCGGTCGCTGACCGCGGACCGGATCCTCATCGACAGTGCCGGCCAGGTCATCCTGCTCGACCCGGGCAGCGGCGACGTCGCCGCCAGTGATCTGCAGCTGCGGCTGGACCTGTCCCAGCTGCTCGCCGCGCTCGCCGCGCTGGTCGGGCCGGACCGGGCCGCGGACCTGGCCCTGCGCAAGGTCGGCCCGGCTGGGCTGGTGGCGCTGGTCCCGCTCCTGCAGCCGGTGGTGCTGGCCAGGTCCACGCGGTCCGCGCTGCGCCGGGACAAAGCGGTGCTGCCCGCGCTCCGCAAGCAGCTCCTGGCCACTGCCCCTGACGACGGGACCGAGGTCCCGCCGGTCCAGCTGGAGCGCATCCGGCTCCGCACTCTGGTCACGCTGGTGGCCACCATCCTCGCGGGCTACCTGCTGATCGTTCAGCTCGGGCGGGTCAACTTCGCGACCCTGTTCCGCGAGGCCAACCCGCTCTGGATCCTGGTCGCCCTGGGCCTGTCCGCGCTGACCTACGTGGCCGCGGCGTTGTCGCTGTCCGGGTTCGTGCCGGGGCGGCTGAACTTCGTCCGGACCATGCTGGCCCAGCTGGCCGGCTCGTTCGTCACCCTGGTGACGCCGGCCGCGGTGGGCGGCGCCGCGCTCAACATCCGCTACCTGCAGCGCAACAAGGTGCCCGCGGCCGTGGCGGCGGCCAGCGTCGGCGTCGTCCAGGTGGTGGCGTTCGTCCTGCACATATCGCTGCTGGTCGTCTTCGTGGCCATCACCGGCGCGCGGAGCCATTCGCTGCGCCCTCCTACCTGGGCCTATTTCGTGATAGCCGGGCTCGTCGTGGCGGCGCTCGCGGTGGCGGCGGTCCCGCAGGGCCGCCGGCTGCTCCGGGCCCGGCTCGCGCCGGCGCTGGGGCAGGTCCTGCCCCGGCTGCTCGAGGTGATCCAGCAGCCGCGGAAACTGGCCGAGGGCATCGGCGGCGCGCTCATGCTCACCCTCTGCTACATCCTGTGCCTGGACACCTGCGTGCGCGCGTTCGGCGGGTCCCTCGCACTCACCAGCGCCGCCGTGGTGTACCTGACCGGGAGCGCGCTGGGATCGCTGGTGCCGACGCCCGGCGGCCTGGGCACGGTCGAGGCCGCCCTGGCGGCCGGCCTCACGGCCACCGGGATGGCGGCGGCCACGGCGGTCAGCGCGGTGCTCCTGTTCCGGCTGCTCACGTTCTGGCTGCCGGTTCCGCTCGGCTCGGCCGCCTTCAGCTACCTGCGCCGGCGCCAGGCTCTGTGACGTCAGCCGGCTGCGGCTTGCCCTGCGGCTGGCCCACTTGACCAGCCGGTGCCGTTCGCCTGCCGTTCACGTGACCTTAGTCCCTCGCATCCGGCCGCTTCCGATGGCTCACTTAGGGACATGTTCGCGAGCCACGAGGTCAGGCTGGACCTGACCTTTGCCCGGGCCCGGGCCCGGCTGGCGGTGCTGTGCCACGCTGCCGGATGGCTGAGCGGCCCCTCGGAGCAGGCCTACGCCGAAGGCCTGGCCGGGCTGATCCGGGTGGGGCCGTTCGGCGCGGTGCTCGGCGCGTCCAAGCTGGTCCGGGTGCAGTTGCTGGAGCCAGTGCCACGGGAGGACATGGTGGTCCTCCCGCTGCGCTGGGAGGCCAGCGGGGCGGCCGGGCGGCTGTTCCCGGTGCTGGACGCCGACCTGGTGCTGACCCCGGCTGGCGAGGGTGCCGCCACGCTGGCCCTGACCGGCGCGTACCGCCCGCCGCTGGGCGCCCTGGGCGAGGTTCTCGACCGGGCCCTGCTGAACCGGGCCGCGGCCGCGACGGTCCGGTCGCTGCTGGCCCGGCTCGCGGACTCGATGGTGGCGGGGGAGGGCGCGGCGGGCCTGGAGGGCGCGGACGGGGACCCGCGGCCTTCGCTGCGCTGGCAGGCCGGGCCGGAGGCCACCTGACCTGGCCTGACTTCTAGCCAGGCGGCGCCGGGCCGGGTGGTGCGGCAGCGTCCCGGGCGCTTTCCCTAAGATCGCTCATCATGACGGGGCTGCTCGCCGCACTGCGCGGACTGCTGCACCGCGCCGGGATCTCCCTGAACATCCTCCTGGTCGCGGTGGTGGCCGTGGCCGCGGTCACCATCGGGCCCGCCTACTTCGCAGCGGCCCAGTCCTCCGTGGTCCAGGACACGGTGGGCGCGGCCGCCGCTCCCGGCCGCGGCGTGGAGATCAGCCAGTCTGGCCCGGTCGACGCGGTGGACGGGCTGGTCAACGAGGCCGGGGCCCGGCTCGCCCACTACCTCGGCGGCAGGGCCACCCTGACCAGGCTCTTCGGGCGGCCCGTCACGGCCGCGGAGACGACAGTGCAGGCGAACAGCCAGACGGTTCCGCTGGTCTACCGTTCCGGCGTGTGCGGTCATCTGCGTTTCACCTCCGGCCACTGCCCGGGCGCGGCCAGGCAGGTGGCGGTGAGCACCTCCACGGCGAGCCTGATGCACTGGCATACCGGCCAGAGCATCCCCGTGCCGACCTGGGGGCATCTGGTCATCACCGGCCAGTACCAGGTCACGGTGTCCGGCGCCAGCGGCCCGGTACTGGTTCGAGGCGGCCAGCCGCTACTTCCCGTACGAGACTGCGTCCGGCCCGAACGTGTCCGGCCACCCGTACGACGCGATGTTCACCCCGCTGGCCACGATGCAGGTCATCCCCGGCGCGCTCCAGGGCACCGACTACGCCGACTACTCGCTGATTCCCGCGCATCTCACCGGCCCTGACGTGGCCCGGGTGCAGGCCGCGGTCACCGGCCTGATCCTCGACCCGACGCTGACCCAGGACCAGGCGGCCACGACCACGTCGCTGCCGGCCACTCTCGGCACGATCCGGGCCAGCTGGCGGGCGATCGAGGTGCCCGTGGTCCTGATCACCGCGCAGCTGCTGCTGCTGGCCTGGCTGCTGCTGTTCCTGATCGTCGCGGACGCGGCCGAGGCCCGCGGTCCCGAGGTGGCGCTGGCCAAGATGCGCGGCCGCGGCCGGTGGCGGAGCCTCACGTTCAGCCTGGGCGAGCCGGTGATCTTGCTCGCCGTGGCGTTGCCAGCGGGCGTGCTGGCCGGCTGGGCGATCACCGCCGGGCTCGCGCACATCCTGCTGCGCCCGGGCACGCCGGTCGGGCTGCCCGTCACGTCCTGGCTGGCGGCCGCGGTGGCCACCGCTCGGCGGCCTGGCGGCGGTGGCGGCCACCGCGCGGCGGACCCTGAGCCGGTCGGTGGTCGACCAGTGGCAGCGGGCCGGGCGCCAGGCCGCGCAGCGGGGCTGGGTCCTGGACGCCATTCTCATCACCGCCGCCGTGGCCGGCCTCGTCGAGCTGCGGGTCAGCGGCCAGATCGGCTCGGCCCGGCGCGGTGTGCTCGGCCTGCTGCTGCCCGGGCTGCTCGGCGTCGCCGTCGCGGTGGTCGCCTCCCGGCTGCTGATCGTGGCCTGCCGGGCCGGATTCCGGTCCACCGCCCGCCGCGGCCGGATCGGGCCGTTCCTCGCCTTGCGGCACGTCGCCCGCAGGCCGGGCGGGATGCGCACCACGATCGTGCTGGCCACCGCGTTCGCCCTGGCCGGATTCGCCGCCGGGATCTGGACGGTGACGGTGGCCAACATCAGGGCCGTGGCGGACGCGCAGGCCGGAGCGGCCACGGTGCTCTCGGTCACCCCGCCCGCCGGTCATGACCTGGCCGCGATCGTGGACCGGATCGACCCGGGCGGCCGGCAGGCCATGGCGGTGGACGAGTACACGAACTACTCCGGCAGCGGCGCCGGGCAGGTCCTGCTGGCCGTCGACCCGCAGCGCTTCGCGCGGATCGCGGCCTGGCGGCCGGACTGGGCGGGGGGCCGCCCGCTCCGCTCGCTCACCGCCGCGCTGGACCCGCCTGCCCCGCCGCCGGTCGTGCTGCGCGGAGACCAGGTGCGGGTCCGGTTCACCGGCACCGCGATCCGGCCGGCCGGCGGCACCCTGGTCCTCGACGTGTACGAGCAGGGGGTGGGCGCGGTCGGGCAGACACCGGTATACCTCGGCCCCGCCAGCGGCTCACGGACGGCCACCGCCCAGCTGACCGGCTGCCCGTGCCTGCTGGCCGACCTGACCGTCTCCGCCCCGTCACCCTCGGGCCCGGTGATCAGCCCCCGGCCGGTGACCGGGTCGGTCACGGTGGCCGCCATCGACGTCCGGTCTGGCCACGGCCGGTGGGTCCCGGCAGCCGCCGGGCTGACCGCTCCCCGGCGATGGCGCTCCGGCGGCGCCGGGGGCGGAAACTCGTTCCGGTCCGGTCCGGCGGGTCTGGTCTGGTCCTTCAAGACCCACCCCGGGGTGAATCCCAGCGCGGTCCTGGTTGACCGGCCGTACCCGTTGCCGGCGCTGGTGGCCAGCGGCCTGAGACCCGGGACGGCCAGGGTCCTGCAGGTCGACGGGCTGGACGGCAGCCCGCTGTCCATCACCCCGGCCGCCCAGGCGGCGGCCATCCCGGGCGCGCCCGCCAACGGGGTCGTCGTCGACCGCACCTACGCGGTGCGGGCCGCGGGTGGCACGCCCGCCTACTCCAGCGAGCAGGTGTGGCTGGCCCCGGGGGCACTGGCCCGGGTCGCCCCCGCGCTGCGCGCGGCCGGGGTCCGGATCCAGGGCACGGTCAGCGCGGCCAGCCTGCGCGCGCAGTCGATCCGCCAGGGACCCGCCCTGGCCACCGTGCTGTTCCTGGCCGACGCGGCCGCCGCCGCCGCGCTGGCCGCGGGAGCCGCCATCACCGGCCTCTACGCCTCCGGCCGCCGGCGGCGGCACGAGTACGCGGCGCTGCTGGCCAGCCGGGTCCCGCGCCGTTCGATCCGCGCGTCCCTGCTCGCAGAGCAGGCCATCGTGCTCGGCTTCGGTGTCGTCATCGGGCTGGGCGCCGGAATCGCGGCCACGGTACTCGCGGTGCGCAGCGTTCCCGAGTTCATCACCCAGCCGCCGGCTCCGCCGCTCAGCTACCTGCCGCCCCTCGGCGGCCTGGCCCTGCTGCTCGCAGCGGCGCTGGCCGTGCTGGTGCTCGCCGCGGTCGCGGCCAGCATGCTGCTGGTCCGTTCGGTGCGGCCTGACCTGCTGCGGGAGGCTGAGCCGTGACCGGGCCGGGGCCCGGAGGCGCCGCGCCTCCCGCAGCCGCGCCGCTCGCGGTCCGCTGTGACAACCTGGTGCACGTCTACGGGACGCCCGGCTCCGAGGTGGCCGCGCTGCGCGGGGTGGACCTGACCGTCCGGCCCAGGGAGATGGTCGCGCTGCTCGGCCCGTCCGGGGCGGGCAAGACCACCTTGCTCTGGCATCTGGCTGGCCTGCTGCGGCCTACCGCTGGCCGGGTGGAGGTCAACGGGCGGCGGCTCACCGACCTCGGTACCGGTGCGCTGGCCCGCTTCCGGCTGACCGAGGTCGGCCTGCTGCTGCAGAACCCGTCCCGCAACGTGCTGCCCTACCAGAGCGCGCTAGGCAACCTGCTGTTCGCTCAGGCGCCGGCCCGGCGGAGCGTGGCGGCCCGCCGCAGACGGGCCGCGGAACTGCTGGACCGGGTGGGCCTGGCCGACGCGGCGCATCGCCGGGCGGGGCGGCTGTCCGGAGGTGAGCAGCAGCGGCTGGCCCTGGCGGTCGCGCTGGCCAACGAGCCCGGGCTGCTGCTCGCCGACGAACCGACCACGCAGCTCGACCCGGTGTCGGCCGCCGCGGTGATCGAGCTGATCCGGGACGCGAACGCGGCCCTGGGCACCACGGTGGTCGCGGTGACCCACGACCCCGCCGTGGCGGCCGCGCTCGGCCGCACCGTCACCATCCGCGACGGGCGGGTCGGTGCCGAGGGCCTGGCCGGGCAGGAGTACGTCGTGGTGGGCCGGGACGGGACCCTGCAGCTGCCGGCCGAGCTCGCCGACCTCTTTCCGCCCGGGTCGCTGGCCCGGGCGGAACGCCACGAGCGCGGCGTGTTCCTGCACCAGGTCGATCCCCCTGACCCGGCGGACCCCGGCGGCCACCGCGACCCGGCCGGGCCGCCTGCACCGGGTGCGGGCCGGTGAGCGTGCTGGAGGCCCGGGGCCTCCGCTACACGATCGGCGGCCGCGTGATCCTCGACGACTTCGACCTCACCGTCGGTCCCGGCGAGCGGGTGGCGGTGGTCGGGCCGTCCGGCTCGGGAAAGACCAGCCTGCTCGCGCTGCTGGCCGGCCTGGCCGCGCCGGCCGCCGGGCAGGTGCTGGTGGACCAGGTCCCGGTCGTCCCGG
The DNA here is from genome assembly GCA_963781085.1 of uncultured Actinomycetes bacterium. Taxonomy (GTDB): domain Bacteria; phylum Actinomycetota; class Actinomycetes; order Streptosporangiales; family Streptosporangiaceae; genus RYN-230. The sequence continues at coordinate 127,025 of CAWAES010000029.1, read as the reverse complement.
GACAGGTTCCGGCCGGAGTCGCGACCGTGCTGCAGGGCCACGGCCTGGTGTCGCTGCTCACCGCCGCGGAGAACATCGAGGTCGCGCTCTTCGCCGCCGGCCTGGCTCCTGGCCGGGCTGCGGCGGCGGCCCAGGAGGCGCTGGCCTCGCTGGGCCTGGCCGAGCACGCCGGGCAGCTGGCCGACGAGCTGTCCGGCGGGCAGCAGCAGCGGGTGGCGGTCGCCCGGGCGCTGGCCACCGAGCCCGCCCTGCTGATCGCGGACGAGCCCACCGCCGAGCAGGACAGTGCCTCGCGGGAGCTGGTCCTCAGCCGGATGCTGGATCTCGCGGAGGCCGGGAAGTCGCTGGTCCTGGCCACTCACGACCCGGAAGTCGCGCAGCGCTGCGACCGGGTCGTGGACCTCGCCGACCTGCGCTCCGGCTCCGTGGGCCGCCCCGGCTTGGCCAGTGGATGACGATGTAAATACCAGAGCTTTACCATTTAATGGTTTCTTGTTTACCGTCGCGCATCGTACCTTCACGGCAACCCCAGCAGAGGTGCTGAGTCCCGGTAACGACCTGCCGCCCAGCATCCCTGCCCCTCTACCCCAGGAGGAGCTACATGTTACGGAGATGGTGCATCCCCCTCGCCGGCCTGGGCATCGTGCTCGGGTCGGTGGCGGCGGCCGGAACGGCCTCCGCAGCACCCGCCGCACAGCACGCTACCCACCTGATCAGGCCCGCTGTGCATCTCATCCGCCCGGGTGGCCACGGCACCAGACCCCTAGTCGCGCACGGCGGCCCGGCGAACGCGACCACGAGCACGAACTGGTCCGGCTACGCCGCGGCCAGCGGCACCTACACCAGCGTGTCCGCGAGCTGGACCGAGCCGACCGGCACCTGCAGCGGCTCAGCCAAGTACTCGAGCTTCTGGGTCGGCCTCGACGGCTACAACAGCAGCACCGTCGAGCAGACCGGCAGCGAGGTGGACTGCTCCGGCAGTACCCCGGAGTATTACTCCTGGTACGAGATGTACCCGGCCTACCCGGTCAACTTCAGTAACACGGTCCGGCCCGGCGACCACTTCACCGGCTCGGTCACCCACACCGGCGGCAGCAGCTACACGCTGAAGCTGAGTGACACCACCCGGGGCTGGAGCCATACCGTCACCAAGTCGCTCTCGGGTGCGGCGAACTCCTCTGCCGAGGTGATCGCGGAAGCACCGTGCTGCACGGCCAGCGGCGGCATCCTGCCCCTGGCCCACTTCAGCCCGGTCACCTTCACCAGCGCCTCGGTGAACGGCTCGGCGATCGGGAACTTCAGCCCGACGCAGATCATCATGGCGGACAACTCCGGCCGGGACGAGGACTCGGTCTCCTCGCTCAGCGGGGGCAACAGCTTCAAGGTCACCTGGCTGAGAAGCAACTGACCGCCTGACCGGAACGGCCCCGGCAACGCTGGTGTTGCCGGGGCTGATCCATTCCCGGCGCCCGGGCGGCCCGCCCCGTACGGTAGGGGCAGGTCCAGACCGCAGCGAAGGAGGAAAGGCATGAGCGCCGGCGTACGCCGCGTCATCCCACTCACTCTCGGCTGGGAGGACCTGCCCAAGTCCGTGTCCGTGGAGGGCGCGCCCGACGACCAGATGCTGCGCGAGCCGGTGCCCGGGCGTGCTGCTGCTGTGCGACGGCGGCTGGCTGCTGCTGGACACCGGCTTCAACACCGCGCTGATCACCGACCCGGCGCTGCGCGCCCGGTTCCATGGGGACCCGCTGGTCCAGCCGGTGCTGCCCGGCCCGGGCGAACCCCTGGCCGAGGCGCTCGGCGCGGTGGGCGTGGACCTGGCCGACATCCACGCGGTCGCCGTCAGCCACCTGCACTACGACCATGCCGGCGGACTGAAGCACTTCGCCGGGCGGCTGCCGGTGCACATCCAGCAGGCCGAGCTCGACTACGGGATGTCCGCCCCGCCCGGGCCCGAGGAGAACGGCATCTTCCGGGTGGACTTCGACGACCCGCGGATCGACTGGCGGGCCGCGGACGGTGACGCCGAGATCGCGCCGGGCGTGACCGCGGTGCTGACCGCCGGGCACACCCCCGGCCACCAGAGCTTCGTGGTCGACCTGGACCCGTCGGCCGGCGGCGGGGGCTTCGTGTTCGCCTTCGACGCGGCCGACCTGACCGAGAACATCGAGCGCGAGGTCGCGGTCGGCGGCCGGATCGGCGCCTCGCCAGAACAGAGCGTGGCGCAGATCCGCAAGCTCAAGCGGATCGGTGCCGAGCGCGGCTACCGGCTGGTGCCCGGGCACGACCCGGACGCCTGGCCCGCGCTCACCGCCGAGCTGGCCAGGTCCGGGCCGGCCCAGGGGTGACCTGAGCCGGCCGGGTCCGTCCGGCACACCAGGGAGGCGAACCCCGGGTCGCTGGGTCAGCCCTCGGGGTCGATTCCGTCATAGGCGGGCACCCGGACCGTCCGGTGGCCAGGCTTGCCGCCCAGGATGACCTTCCGGAGCGAGACGTCGTTGGCGGTGTCCGTCTCGTGCAGGACCTTCTCCGGGTTGGCGATCACCTCGATGTAGTAGGTGCCGTTGCGGCAGGCCGGTGAGGTCGAACGACTGCCCGGCGACCGACTGGAAATAGGTGTCGCCCCAGCCGACCGGCATCATTTCCTGCACCCACAGGGCGGTCGGCGAGCCGCACTGGCCGCCGAACCCCAGGAAGGACGGCTGCCACACCGCGGTCGGCTCCGCCAGGTCGACCGGGTCGGTCGGGGCGATGCAGAAGCCCACCTTGTGGCTCCGCACGGCCAGCGACTTATCCGAATTGAGCAGCCGGTACTGGGCGAATTGCTCGAAGTGCCAGTGATTGTGGCCCTTTTTCGAGTCGAATCCCATCGTCCCGGCGCGCAGCCGGCCGATGATGTGGCCGTCTTGCCAGAAGTACTGGTACGCCTTCATGACCGGCGACCCGTGGGACCGGAAGCCCTCGACGTCCAGGGGCGCGTTGCCGACCCACACGGTGGCGCCGAAGTTGAGCTGGTCGGACGCCTGCTGCGTCTTGGTCTTCTTGACGTGGGACGTCCTGATGCCCCAGGACGGCAGCGGGACCAGATCCGGCAGCGCGCTGGCCGGCGGGGTGGCCAGATCCGGGACAGCCGGATTGGACCGGAGCGGCCGGGTCTGGGCGCGCGGCGCGGCGCGGGCGGCCTCGGCGCAGCACGACGGCGCCTTCACGACCTTCACCTTGACGCTCGCCGACGCGTCGGCGGCCGGGACGTTCAGCAGTTGCGCGTAGGTGGGCATGATGGTCTCGGTCACCGTGTAGCGCCCGAGGGCGAGCTTCATCGGCCGGAAGGTCTGCTCGGCCAGGGTCGACAGCCCAGCCCCGGGCGATGCCCCATACCAGCGACTTCGGGAACGGATTGCCGCCGGCGCACTCCTGCGGGTACGGCGAGGTGGCCGGGCTGCTCGGGCTGGCCCGTTCCGGGTCGTAAGTATCCGGGCAGAAGTTCATCCGGCTCGAGGCCACCACCTTGCCGGCGGAGTTCGTGACCGTCATTCGGACGAAGTCCTTGAGGGCGCGGGGGACCGTCCCGACGACGCTGGCCGGCCACGGGATCTGCTGGGTGCCGCCGCCGGGCAGGCCGACGACCTGCGTGACGGTCATCGGGGTCGAGTAGTCCGGCCGCTGCAGGTCAAGCTGGAACGCCGCCCGGAGTGACGCCACCCAGATGCCGGGATCCAGGTAGACCTGACGTCCGTATCTGGGCACGGTGATGTTGTTCTGCGCCGCGATCATCTTTATTTCCGGTCCGGGGGCCGGGGCGGCCCCGGCCGCGGCCACCGGGCCGCATACTGCCGCTGCCGCTAAGCTCGCCGCCGCGGCCGCAGCCCAGCGTGCTCGCCAGCCAGTCCGTTTCATGTGCACCTCCACGGTTTCCCCCGTCCCGCTTTCTGGCCGGGACGCGCAGCCAATTCACCGGAAACGGTACTGCCGATGGGCGGGAAAGGGAATGACTGGTTTTTCGTGACGACATACCGCTGAAAGCGTTGCTTGGATAAGCGTTACTATTAAATAACGATTGTTCCGGCGCGGCCGCCTCGTTCAATAACCGGCGTGTTCCTCGCCCAGGTCAAGCCTGCGGGCCAGGATCACGGCGTCCCGGGCGATAGCCGTCACCGCGGCGCCCGGGCCGGCCAGTGGCAGGACGGCCAGCCCATCGTGGACCGCGGCCGGCGGAGGTGGCCGTGAGGCGTCCACGAGCAGCACGGATCCCACCGCGCCCGCCCCGTCCAGGACCACGCTGCTGTGGTCGGTCTCAGGGTGGCCTACGGTGAGCTCGCCCCGGTAAGCCGGCATCCCGGCCTCGGTGACGTCCAGCCTGCTCACACATGGCCCCGGTCGCTCACCATGGCGGCCTAGCACGATCTCTTCCCGCCAGCGCAGGGTCGCGCCGGCGGCCAGGTCAATCTGAGTGGACGCTCGGTGGTCACACCCGGCCGCCGCCACCATGGGCTGCGGGGCGAAGTCCAGGTGCCCGCCCGGGCCGACCCGGGCACTGATCCGCAGTGTCGACACGCCGCCGCGCGGGCCGGGCAACAGGAGCATCCCCGCCGCCGAGCGGATCATCAGGCACGAGCCGGGTCCCACATCGATGTCCAGCGCTAGGTCGTCCCCGCCGAGCGGGCCGGCGGCCGTCCCGACCAGGTATACCCCGAACGGGGTCTCGCGCAGTGCGAGCGGGCCGTCGGAGCGCAGCACCGTGACCCGGGTGCGCCCGGCGGCGTCCGCCCGGGTGGCCACCGCCGCCCGGGCCGTCAGCCGGCTCACCAGGTCAGAATGGCTCATGCCGCCAGCCGGGCCTGGACGGCGGCCCGGACCCAGTCGCTCACCTCCGGTGCGTCAGGGTGCTCGCGCAGCGAGCTGAAGATTACCCGGCGGCCAGACCGGACCCGGTCCGCGTCCCGCGCCATGACCGACAAGTCCGCTCCGACCTGACCGGCCAGGTCGGTCTTGTTGATGACGAGCAGGTCGGACAGGCTGACCCCCGGGCCGCCTTTGCGCGGGACTTTGTCGCCGCCCGAGACGTCCAGCACGAAGATCTGCACGTCGACGAGGCCCCGGCTGAACGTCGCGGTCAGGTTGTCCCCGCCGCTCTCGATGATGAGCAGGTCCAGCGGTGCGTGCTGGCGTTCGAGGTCCTCGGCGGCCTCCAGGTTGGCCGCGATGTCGTCGCGGATCGCGGTGTGCGGGCAGCAGCCGGTGCGGACCGCGCGGATCCGGTCGTTGCCCAGCACCCCGGCCCGGCGGAGGAAGTCGGCGTCCTCAGTGGTGTAGATGTCATTGGTCACCACGCTCAGGGCCATCTCCTGCCGCAGCGCCTGGCACAGAGCTGCGACCAGGGCCGTCTTCCCGCTACCGACCGGGCCGCCGATGCCGAGCCGCAGCCCCCGGCCAGGCTGCGGCCCGCGGGGCTGATGAGTGTCCGCGTGATCATGACTCAAAGAGGGCCACCTCTTCCCGTGCGTGCCGTTGAGCCAGCAGATCCAGTCCGGGAGAGGACGGCGCGGGCAGGCCTGCCCACTGGCCGCCTGCCCCAGCTCCTGCTCCAGTATCGCCAGACGCGCCGCGGTCCGCGGCGCTGGCCGCCCGGGCCGCCACGGACGCGGCGTCCGGGCCCAGCCGGGCCAGCATCCCGGTCACCGCGAGCGGGTCGAGCCCGAGCAGCCGGATGGCCGCGGCCGCTGGGCTGGTGATCGCGCTGGTCGCGGCGATCAGCGCGGCGTCGCCGGGCGTGCCACCGGCAATCCACGTGCAGACGCCGAGAACCACCGGATGGTAGGGGGCGGCCGGGCCGCGGGCCGCGGGGTCCTCGGCCAGGCCACTGGCCGCCGCCAGGGACTCCAGCACGGGATGCGGCCAGGCCGCCCGAGCCGCCCGCAGCAGGGCCCGGCCCTGCGTCCGGGCGGCCGTGCGTTGCGCGGGGGAGGGGGTACGGGCCGCCGCCTCCGCGTCCAGGCCGGCCCAGCAGCTCTGGCGCTCCCGCGGTCACCTCAGCCGCGTGCCCGCAGGCGGCCGCGGCGAGCCCGGCGCTGGCCAGGCCGGCCGTGACCAGCCGCCCGCGCAGGAAACCCTCCAGCCCGTCCGCGTCACCGACCAGCCCGGCCACGGTCGCCGCTTCCATGCCGCCGGAGTGCGCGTGCGCCGCCGGCGGGCAGCCGGGAGTCCGCGAGCAGCAAGAGCGATGCAGTGAGCGGCATCAGAACAGGAAGTAACGCTGGGCCATGGGCAGCTTGGCCGCGGGCGCCGCCTCGACCGGATCACCGTCGATGCGCACCGTGAACGTGTCCGGGTCCACCTCGATGCGGGGCAGCGCGTCGTTGCGCGGCATGTCGGCCTTGCCCCGGGCCCGCACATCGGCCACCGGCACCAGGGGCCGCCGCACGGCGAGCCGGTCAGCCAGCTGGCTTTCGACCGCGGTCAGGGAGACGAAGGCCAGCGAGGTCCCGGCGGCCACCGCGGGCGCGGCACCCCACATCGGCCGGGGCAGCACCGGCTGCGGGGTGGGGATAGAGGCGTTGGCGTCGCCCATCGCGGCCCACGCCACCATGCCGCCCTTCAGCACCGCGTGCGGCCGCACCCCGAAGAAGGCTGGCTCCCACAGCACCAGGTCCGCGAGCTTGCCCGGCTCGACCGACCCGACCTCGCCCTCGAGGCCGTGCGCCACGGCCGGGCAGATCGTGTACTTGGCCACGTAGCCGCTGGGCCCGCAGGTTGTCCGCCGGGAAGTCCGCGGAGCCGTCCCCGGGCAGGGCCCCGCGCCGCGCCTTCATGGCGTGCGCGGTCTGCCAGGTCCGGATCACGGTCTCGCCGATCCGCCCCATGGCCTGGGAGTCCGAGCCGATCATGGAGATCGCGCCCAGGTCGTGCAGGATGTCCTCGGCGGCCATGGTGCTCGGCCGGATGCGCGACTCGGCGAAGGCCAGGTCCTCCGGCACCCGCGGGCTCAGGTGATGGCACACCATGAGCATGTCCAGGTGCTCGTCCAGCGTGTTCACCGTGTGCGGCCGGGTCGGGTTGGTCGAGGACGGGAGCACGTTCGGGTAGCTGGCCACGGTGATGATGTCCGGGGCGTGGCCTCCTCCTGCGCCTTCGGTTGGTAGGCGTGGATGCCCCGCCCCGCGATCGCGGCCAGCGTGGACTCCACGTAGCCCGCCTCGTTGAGCGTGTCGCTGTGCAGCGCCACCTGGACCTGGCCGGCCTCGGCCGCCCGCAGGCAGGCGTCGATCGCGGCGGGCGTGGACCCCCAGTCCTCATGCAGCTTGAAGCCACCCGCACCGGCGGCCAGCTGCTCGGCCAGCGCCGCCTGCGACACGGTGTTGCCTTTGCCCAGCAGCAGGATGTTCACTGGCCACGGGTCGGTGGCCTCCAGCATCCGGGCCAGGTGCCAGGCGCCGGGGGTGACCGTGGTCGCCTTGGTGCCCTCGGCCGGGCCCGGTCCCGCCGCCGATCACCGTGGTGACGCCCGCGCCGAGCGCCTCGTCGAGGAGTTGCGGGCAGATCAGGTGGACATGGCAGTCCACCGCGCCGGCGGTAAGGATCCTGCCGTTCCCGGCGAAGACCTCGGTCGAGGGGCCGATCACCAGGTCCGGGTGCACTCCGTCCATGATGTCCGGGTTACCGGCTTTGCCGAGGGCGACGATCCGCCCGTCGCGGATGCCCACATCGGCCTTGACCACGCCCCAGTGATCGAGCACCACAGCCCCGGTGATGACCAGGTCGGGCGTGCCCTCGGCCCGGGTAGCGACCGCCTGGCCCATCGACTCGCGGATCACCTTGCCGCCGCCGAACACGACCTCGTCCCCGGCTCCCGCCGGGCCCTGCGACCAGGTCCTCGGTGATCTCGATGAACAGGTTGGTGTCGGCCAGCCGGATCCGGTCACCCGCGGTCGGCCCGAAGAGGTCCGCGTACCGGCCGCGGCCGACCGAGGGTGTCTCGCTCATCTCTGCTCGCTGTCGGGGGGCTCGCTGTCCACGGGCTCTCTGTCCAGCGGCCCGGCCAGTTCTGGTCGCAGGCCCGGCACCACCCGCCGCCCGGCCAGCGGAACCAGCGACACCTCGCGGGTCACCCCGGGCTCGAACCGGACCGCGGTTCCGGCGGGCACATCCAGGCGGCGGCCCCAGGCCGCGTCCCGGTCGAACTCCAGTGCCAGGTTGGCGGCGGCGAAGTGATAGTGCGACCCGACCTGGACCGGCCGGTCGCCCGTGTTAGTGACAGTGAGGGTGGCCCGGCCCCGGCCCGGGTTGAGCGGGACCGGGGCCTCGCCGGGGATGACCTCGCCCGGGATCACGGGATCGGCCGGTGCACTGTGACCAGTTTCGTGCCGTCCGGGAAGGTCGCCTCGACCTGAACCGAATCCAGCATCTCGGGGACTCCCTCCATGACGTCGTCTGCGGTCAGCACGCGCCGCCCCGCCTCCATCAGGTCCGCGACGGTGCGGCCGTCCCGAGCTCCCTCCAGCACGTACGCCGCGATGACCGCGGTGGCCTCGGGATAGTTGAGCAACAGCCCCCGGCCCCGCCGTTCGCGGGCCAGGCCAGCGGCCACGTGCAGCAGCAGCCGCTCCTGCTCGTGCGGGGAGATGAGCACGCTGCGAACGCTACTTGGTGTCTCCGAGAGCCTGAAGAGGAGTGAACCCGGTTAACGCAGATTTAACGCTGCCCGGCCGGTTCTCACGGGCAGACGCGGGTGGCGGTTCAGCGGGCCGTGGCCGTCAGGCAACGAATGCCTATCGAAGGCCTGGTAGCCGTTCGGCTCGGCGGATGAGCGGGAACTATGGACCAAGGGACAGTAAAGTACCCCAGGTAACCAGTGGGTCCAGTGAAATTTCTGAGTACTACTGACTTCCGCGCAGGTGGGCAGGGGGGCCGCGGTGTCTGACGAGACCCCGGAGTTCGGGGGCTTCGGCGTCGGGTCCCGTCTGGCCGGATACCGGCTCGACGAGCAGATCGGCCGGGGCGGCATGGCCGTGGTCTACCGTGCCTACGACATCCGGCTGGAGCGCCCGGTCGCGATCAAGGTGCTGTCGCCCGAGCTGGCCCGGGACGAGGCGTTCCGGCAGCGGTTCATCCGCGAGTCGCGTACCGCGGCCGCCGTGGACCACCCCAACATCATCCCGATCTTCGAGGCGGGCGAGGCCAACGGGGTGCTGTTCATCGCGATGCGCTTCGTGCACGGGCCGAACGTGCAGGAGCTCGTGAACAGCGAGGGGCCGCTGTCAGCCGCCCGGGCCTGCCACATCATCACCCAGGTCGCCGCCGGCCTGGAGGCGGCTCATTCGCACGGGCTGGTGCACCGGGACGTCAAGCCGGGCAACATGCTGCTCGATATGGCGGGCGGGGAGACTACCCCGGCCACGCGTACCTGTCCGACTTCGGCCTGAGCAAGCGGGCCCTGTCGGTCAGCGCGCTGACCTCGACCGGCCAGTTCCTCGGCACGCTGGACTACGTCGCACCGGAGCAGATCGAGGCCCGGGCGGTGACCGGGCGCGCGGACGAGTACGCGCTGGCCTGCTCCGCGTTCACCATGCTCACTGGCCACCCGCCGTTCGTCAGGGACGAGTCGGTCGCGGTGATGTGGGCCCAGATCTCCGCCCCTCCGCCCGCGCTGACCAGCCTCCGGCCCGACCTGCCCGCGGCCGTGGACGACGTGATGGCGAAGGCGCTGGCCAAGGTTCCCGCGGAGCGGTACGGCACCTGCCCGGAGTTCGCCGCCGCGCTGCGCCGGGCCTGCGGGCTCGAGTCCGGGCCGGGACTGGTGCCGGAGCCTGCCGCCGGCTTTCCGGATGTCCCGCTCCGGGAGAGCACACAGGTCGTGCCCGTGGTACCCGCCGATCCGGAGGGGCCAGGAGCCGCGAGTCCCGGACCGCCGCCCGATCCCGGCTCGTGGACCGGCCAGCCTGGTCCTGTCCCGGACGGCGCCACCGCCGTGGACTCCGGTCCTGCTGCCGGGAGACCCGGGCACCGGAACTGTCGCCCGGGCCCGCCCGTGGTGACTCCGGCCCGGGCACCGAGCTGTCCGGGGCCGCCCGCTCCGCCACCGAAGCCGGCTCTGCGTCCTCCGGGTTCCCGGAGGCCGAATGGTACAGATCCAGGTCCCCGGAGGCCGAACCTTCCACGGCGCCGCCCCCGCTGCCACCCGACGCCACGCGGGATGTACCCGCCGTCACGCCGGGTGGCTATGCCCCCGCGCCGCCCGGCCGCGCCGCCGGCCTTCAGCCGCCGGCCCGCACCGGGCAGGCCCGAGCCGCCGCGGCGGCGCCGCGGGCTCTGGGCCGTCGTGGCGCTGGCCGTCGTCGTGGTCCTGGCCGCGGTGGGGTACTTCGCGCGGAACTCCTTCTCGACCGGGGCCAAGCCCACCGGGTCGGCCCAGGCCGTAGCGCTGAAGCCGCCCGGATGCACCACCCAGACCGCGAAGGGGGCGCAGCTGAAGCACGTCGGGAGCCATCTGGTCCACGACCGGCGGGAACCCGTTCGATGTCGCCACCGTCCCTGGCTTCGCGTTCGTGTCCGGCGCTGGCAGCGGCCTCGCCGTAATGAACACGTCCAACCCGGTTCCGTCGGTGATGGGGAGCAGCCCGCTCAAGCACGCCCAGGGCGAGACCCTTACCCCAGACGGACGCTACCTGCTGGTCACCGGGGGTACCGGGATCACCGTCTTCCAGGTCAGCTCCCTGAAGAGCGTTGCGGAGTCCCGCGCGATGGGGTCGCTGGGCATCCCGGGCCAAAAGCACGCCGAAGACGTCGCGGTCACCCCCGACGGGCAGTTCGCGTTCGTCACCTACCAAGACAGCGCCAGCGTGGGCGTGTTCAACCTGCAGCGCGCCCTCACGTCCGGGTTCGGGTCCTCGGGCGTGGTAGTTGGGCACATCCCGGTGGGTCCCCAGCCCATCGGGATCGCGATGGCCCCCGACGGGAAGCACGCCTACGTGGCCAGCGGCCAGGCCCATGCCACCACCGGGGCCGGTGTGCTGAACGTCATCGACGTGCCTCAGGCCGAGAAGCATCCGGGCCCCGCGGTAGTGATGAAGCCGATCCCGGCAGGCTGCCAGACCAACCGGGTGGCGTTCTCCCCTGACGGGCAGGAGCTGTGGGTCACCGCGGCCGGCTCCAACGCGCTGCTGGGCTTCTCGGCCGCCAAGCTGCTCAGCGATCCGGCGCATGCCCTGATCGCCCGCGTCGCCGTCGGCCAGTCACCGCTCGGGCTGGCGGTCATCAGCAACGGAAGCCGGATCGTGGTCGCCGACTCCAACAAGGCCGGGGGGCCGGGATCCCAGGCCAACCTGGCCGTGGTCGACACGGCCAAGGCCCTGGCGGGCAAACCGGCCCTGGTCGGCTACCTGCGGTCGGGCCTGCAGCCCCGGCAGTTCGCGGTCGTCTCGCACAGCACCACGCTGCTGGTCACCAACACCGGATCGGCCCAGCTGCAGACGGTGGACCTGAGCCGCCTGCCGTGACGCCGCGACTAAGATGAGCAGCATGGCCAGCGAACCGCCGCCCGCCACCCGGGTCCTGGCTGCCGCGGACGGCCGGCAGCTCGAGGTGCTGAGCACCGGCCCGGAGGACGGCCTGGTGCTGCTCTTCCACAACGGGACCCCCGGCGGGCTGGTGGCGTCCCCGGACATGGCCGCGGCGGCCGCGGCGCGCGGGCTGCGCACCGTGATGTACGCCCGGCCCGGCTACGGCGGCTCGACCGCGCGGCCGGGCCGCCGCGTCGCGGACGCGGCGGCGGACGCCGCGACGGTGCTGGACGGGCTCGGCGCCCGGCAGTTCGTGACCGTCGGCTGGTCCGGCGGCGGCCCGCACGCACTGGCGTGCGCGGCGCTGCTGCCCGGCCAGTGCCTGGCCGCCGCCTCGCTGGCCGGCGTGGCCCCGCCCGACGCCGGAGGCCTGGACTGGACGGCCGGGATGGGCCCGGAGAACGTCGCCGAGTTCACCGCGGCCGGGCAGGGCGAGGCCGCGCTCACCACGTTCCTGGAGGAGGCCGCAGCCGGTCTCGGCCAGGTCACCGGGCACCAGGTGGCGCAGGAGATGGGCGGCCTGATCTCCGCCGCGGACCGGGCCGTGGTCACCGCGGAGTTCGCGGAGTACCTGGCCGAGTCGTTCCGGCTCGCCCTGCGGGCCGGCGTGGCCGGCTGGCGGGACGACGACATCGCGTTCGTCAGCGACTGGGGCTTCCCGCTGGAGCAGGCTGGCGCCGTCCCGGTCGCCGTCTGGCAGGGAGAAGAGGACCGGATGGTCCCGTTCAGCCACGGCGCCTGGCTCGCCCGGCACGTCCCGGGAGCCCGGGCCCACCTGGCCCGCGGCGAAGGTCACCTGACCCTCGCCGCGCGCTCGTTCGGCACCGTCCTGGATGACCTGCTCGACCTGGCGGGCCGCCCGCCGGCGATCAGGGGTGCAGCGCCAGGCCCTTGACCACCTTGTCCACCGCGTTGCGCGGCCCGTACACGGCGACCCCGGCCAGGCGCAGGCCGTCGGCGGGCACCGCCCGGACCACGGCCCGGTTGGCCTCGTCGTGCCCGGTGGCGAACATGTCTTCGGTGTAGATCGCGATGGGCATCTCCCGGGCGGCCGCGCGCTCGCGGACCGCGCCGAGGCCCGGCCCGTCCGCCACGTAGACCAGCACTGGCTGGCGGAACATCTCCAGGTAACGGTGGCCTGACCCGTCTTCGTACGGCTTCCCGATAGTCTCGTCGCAGACGGCGGCCACGCCGCTGGCCAGGAACGCCGTCACGTTCAGCTGCTGCCAGTTCGCCAGGTCCCCGCGGACCGCGATGGCAATCTTGGTGTCGAAACGCATCTCCCCAGCCTGCCCGCCTCGCGCCGCGCCGTCTTGAACGTATGAGCGCCCCGTCCACAGTCACGGTCACTTTCCCGGCTCGCGGCACCGATCATTGACCGTGATCATGGCCGGTCACCCGGCGGGACGCGGCGGGCCACCGCGGCGCTCCGCCGGGTCAGGTGCGCACCGCGGTGGCCACCACGGCGGTGTAGCCCATCGTGAAGCTGCCTCCTGCCGCGTCGATGGCGGCGCCGAGGCCGGCCTGCAACTCCTCCTGCTTGGCCGCCGGGATCTGGTCGTAGCCGCCGAAGGTAGGGACCACGTCCAGCCACTCGTCGCGGGTGTAGCGCCGGTCCCAGTCGAACCGCCACTCGCCGGAGTCGGTGAACGCGCCCGCCTGCCGCATCCCGTCTGCTGCCTTCGTGCCCAGCGCGGAGTACGCGTCCGGGCCGGGCATCGCCCCGCGGCTGAGCGGCGAGTCGGGCAGCACCCGGCGGTGCACCCCGGCGAAAGCCTCGCCCAGGTCGGCCGGGGGGCGGAACGAGTTCCAGAACACCGCGAGCCGTCCGCCCGGCCGCAGCACCTGCGCCGCCTTGACCGCCCCGGCGACCGGGTCCACCCAGTGCCAGGCCTGCCCGGCGATGACCGCGTCGAACGCCCGGCCGCCGCTGTCCCAGGCCTCGAACTTCGCCACCTCGGCCTCGACCCCGAACCGGCGCGCCAGGTCAGCCATCCGCGCGTCGGGGTCGACCCCGAGCACCCGGCAGCCGGCCGCCTGGAACTGCCGGGCCGCTATGCCGGTCCCGCAGCCGACGTCCAGGACGCTCGGGCCGGGGCTGGCGGCGACGATCGCCTCCACCAGGGCGTCGGGATAGCGGGGCCGGGCCCGGTCGTAGCGTTCGGCGTCCGAGCCAAACGACTCTGCTACCTGCCGGGCCTGATGCAGGCTCACGTCCTTCGTGCCCGGGAAGAGGCGTCCGCCCCGGCGGTATAGTGGGCATGTGCCCACCATAGTGGGCACGTGCCCACTCAGCAACGGGGTGGGCTCAGCCCGGGAGGTCTGGCCCGGAAGGTCGGGCCGGGGAGGACCGGCCAGGAGGTCCGTCCGGGGAGGTGAGGTGCGGTGCCGACTGGGGTGGCCATCCGCGACGCGCGTGACCAGCTGTTCGACGCCGCCGAGCGCGTCCTGCTCCGGGATGGGCCGAACGCGCTGACCAGCCGGGCGGTCACTACCGAGGCGGGCTGCGCTAAGGGCGTCCTGCACCGGCACTTCACCGACTTCGACGCCTTCCTCGCCGAGCTCGTGCTGGACCGCGTCGCCCGGCTGGACAGCCAGGCCGCGGCCCTGCGTGCCTCCGCCGGGACTGGCACCGTCGCCGGCAACCTCACCGGCGCGCTGACCGGCCTCTTCGGCTCCGTGGCCCTGGGCATCGTCAGCCTGGTGATCTCCCGCGACGAGCTACGGGCCCGGCTGCGCCAGGCGAGGCCGGCGGGTATCCCGCTGCTGACCGAAGCCACGGCCATGATCGCCTCCTACCTCACCCTCGAGCGCGACCTCGGCCGTATCGCCGCGGACGCCGACGCTGACACGCTCGCGCCCACCCTGATCGGGGCCGCGCACCTGCTCTTCGCCGGCCAGGATGGTATCCCGCCCGGAGCTGGAGCGGTCAGCAAGCTCGTGACCACGGTCATCGCTGGCGTGGTGCCGGAGGCACGGCCATGAGCGGCCTGGCCGTCAGCCACGCCCCGGTGGAAGAGGACTGGTCCAGGTACTGGCGCTCAGCGGACGAGCCGCTGGAAGCTATGCACGCTCACTTCCGGGAGCACGTGTATCACCGGCACAGTCACGACACCTACTCCTTCGGCGTCACCGAGTCCGGCGCGCAGTCCTTCACCTGCCGGGGGAGCGCGCATACCAGCGCGGCCGGGATGGTCATGGCCTTCAACCCCGACGATCCGCACGACGGCCACGCCGCCACCGGCCAGGGATTCAGCTACCGGATGATCCACATCGGCCCCGGCCTGGTGACCGACGTCCTGGCCGACATCGGTGGCCGCCCAGCCGGGCGGCCGCTGTTCGCCGCGCCGGTCGTGGCGGACCCCGAGTTCGCCGCGGCGCTACGGCGGCTGCACCGCGCGCTGACCGGATCCGCCACCCCGCTGGAGTGCGGCGAGCGGCTGACCATCGCGCTGGGCCAGGCGGCCCGGGTGGGGTCGGGACGCCCGGCCGTCCCCGCCCGGGTGAGCGCGGCCGAGACCATGCGCATCGCCCGGCGGGTCCGCGACCTGCTCAACGAGGACTACGCCGGGCCGGTCTCCGGCGCCGACCTGGCCGCCGCCGCCGGGTGCAGCCGCTACGCCGCGTACCGGGCCTTCCGGTCCGTGGCCGGGCTGGCCCCCGGGGAGTACCAGCGCCAGCTACGGCTCCGGGCCGCCCGGCGGGAGCTGGCCCAGGGGACGCCGCCCGGGCAGGCCGCAGCCGACGCGGGCTTCGCCGACCAGGCCCACCTGACCCGCTGGTTCCGCCGCTGCTACGGCATTACCCCCGCCGCTTACGCCCGGGCCGCCCACTGACCCCCGCCGGCCTGGCGCCCTGGGCGCGCCGGTGCTGAGGGCGCCGGAAGGCTAGGAACCGCTCGTGCGCGGCCACCATCGTCCTGAACTGGGCCAGGCTGAGCGCCTGGTCGGTGCCGTCGCCTTAGCCGTCCAGCCGGGGGAGGGTGATGACGAACCGGGTCCGGCCGGGCTCGCTCTCCAGCCGTACCTGGCCGCCGTGCGCGGTAGTCACCGCGTCCACGATGGCCAGGCCCAGGCCGGTGCTGGCGGTTCCGCCTGTGCCGCGGGCCCGGGCGGAGTCGCCCCGGACGAAGCGCTCGAACAGCGTCGGCTGGAGTTCGGGCGGGATGCCGGGCCCGTCGTCGGTCACGCTCAGCTCGACCGTGCCCGGCGCCTCGCCGGCCGTGAGCGCCAGCGTGACCACGGTGTCCTTAGGAGTGTGCTTGGCCGCGTTGCTCATCAGGTTGGCCAGCACCTGGTGCAGCCGGTGCTCGTCGCCGCGGACCAGGATCGGCTCGTCCGGCAGTTCGAGGAGCCAGCGGTGGCCGCCGGCGGCGACCCGGGCGTCACTGGTCGCGTCGATGGCCAGCCGGGTCAGGTCCACCGGCTGCTGGGCGAGCGGGCGGCCCGCGTCGAGCTGGGCGAGCAGCAGCAGCTCGTCGACCAGGACGCTCATCCGCTCGGATTCGGACTCGACCCGCTGCAGGGCGTGCTCGATGTCGGCCGGCACCGGGCCGGGGTGGCGCAGGGCGAGCTCGGCGTAGCCGCGGATGGCGGCCAGCGGCGTGCGCAGCTCGTGGCTGGCGTCGGCGGCGAAGCGGCGCAGCCGTGCTTCGCTGGCCGCGCGGCGGCCCAGGGCCGACTCGACGTGGCCGAGCATCCGGTTGAACGCCACGGCCACCTGGCCGACTTCGGTGCGGGGGTTGGCGTCCGGGACCCGGTCGGGCAGCGTGACTTCGCCGCTGGCCAGGGGCAGCTGGGTGACCCCGGTGGCGGTGGCGGCGACCCGGCGCAGCGGGCGCAGCGACAACCGGACGAACCCCGTACCGAGCAGGCCGGTCAGGATCAGGACCCCCGAGAAGACGATGGCCTCGGTCAGCTCCACGTCCTGCAGGATGTTCTGGGCCGGACCCAGCGGCAGGCCGGTGACGACGGTGCTGCCACCTTGCCCGGGGGACGCCATCAGCTGGTAGGGCCCGAGCTCGGTGAAGGAAAAACTCTCCGGCTGCCGGGCCCCCTTGAGCGTCTTGATCGCCGTCAGGTCGGCCGGGGTCAGGCGGCAGTGGCCGTTGGCCACGGTCGGGGTAGACGACCTTGCTGCCGTCGATCCAGGCGCTGAAGGTCTGGCCGCCCTGTTCCTGCCCGCACATCTGCGGGCCGCCCGGCATGTTGTCGTTGTCGTGGTCGTCGTCCCCGGGCGGCTGGGCCGGCGAACTGCGGCCCGTGCTCATCGCGCCGCCGTGGTCGTTGTCCGGCGGGCCCGACTCGAGGCAGTTGTTGTACCGGGCGCTGGCCGCCCCCAGCTGCTCGTCGAGCTGGCTCATCAGGCCGTGCCGCAGCCCGACATAGGTCACCAGGCCGATGGCGGCACAGGCCACGGCGAGCAGGGCGAGCAGCCCGGCGATCAGCCGGCCACGCAGGGTGCGGCGGCCCAGCCAGCGCTGGAAGGGACCCGGCCGCCGCGGGTCCGGAGCCGGACTCGCGGCCGGCCTTGCTGGTCAATAGATCCTCAACTCGCGGGCTTGAGCACGTACCCGACGCCGCGGACGGTGTGAATCAGCGGCTCGCGGTTCGCGTCGATCTTCTTGCGCAGGTAGCTGATGTACAGCTCGACCACGTGGGCCTGGCCTCCGAAGTCATAGTTCCAGACCCGGTCCAGGATCTGGGCCTTGGACAGCACCCGGCGCGGATTGCGCATCAGGAATCGCAGCAGCTCGAACTCGGTCGCGGTCAGCTCGACCACCTCGTCGCCCCGGTGCACTTCGCGGGCGTCTTCGTCCATGGTCAGGTCGCCCACCACCAGCTGGACCTCGCCGCGGGACCGGGCCAGGCCTGCCCGGCGGAGCAGCCCGCGCAACCGGGCCAGCACTTCCTCCAGGCTGAACGGCTTGGTGACGTAGTCGTCGCCGCCCGCGGTGATCCCGGCCACCCGGTCATCCACGGCGTCCTTGGCCGTGAGGAACAGCACGCACAGGTGCGGGGCTTCCTGCCGGATCCGGCGGAGCACTTCCAGGCCGTCGAAGTCCGGCAGCATGATGTCCAGGACCACGGCGTCGGGGCGGAAGTCGCGGGCGGCCTGGACCGCCGACGCGCCGTCCCCGGCCGTCATGATCTCCCAGCCTTCATAACGCAGCACGCTGGCCAGCAGCTCGGCCAGGCTCGGCTCGTCGTCCACGACCAGCACCCGGATCGGGCTGCCGTCCAGCCGCCTGATCGGGGCCGCCTGGCTCGTGGCGCCCGGCTGGCCCGTAGGCCCGGCTGGCCAGTGGAGTCTGGCTGGGCCACGGCGCCGGGCGGGGCGGCCTGCGTGTCGCTCATCATCTGTCCAGTATGGGTTCGGTAGCTACAGGGTATTTCTGCGTTTCCTCTGGGTTACCTCTCAGGACAGCAGGCAGCAGTTTGAGGGCTAGCGCGGGGCAGTCGGTCACGGCCCGGCGGACGTGGCGCTCCAGCGAGCGTGGCACCGCGCCGCGCGTCACGATCGGGTAGCCCCACTCGTCCAGCGTGACGAGCTCAGGCAGCAGTTCCGCGCACAGGCCGTGGCCGGAGCAGGCTGTCGGGTCAACCCGCAGTTCCTCTTTCATCTGCGCTTCCTCAGTTCGGTGCTGGCCCGATTCAATGTTTCGCCGGTCTCAGTTCCAGTCGGCCGCGCCGAGCGCGCTATCGGCGGGCAGGGGCAGGAACGGCTCCCGGGCCGGGTCCACGCAGCGCCCTTCCGCGTGGTTGGCCGATCTCGTCCCGGAAGACGTGCAGGGCGCTGCGGACGAACCGGGTGGTCCCGTCCGGGTGGTGGCAGGCCCCCCGGCCCTCCACCAGCCCCGCCCAGCGGATCATGTCCGTCGACCGCGCGGGGGTCGGGCCGGGGACTGGCCGCCTCGTCCAGGGCCGCGGCGATGCGGGGCAGGCCGTTGAAGCATGGCCCGCACTGCCCGGCCGACTCCAGCGCCAGGTAGCGGGCGACCCGCGCGGTCTCCGCGATCCCGCAGCGGCTGGCCGGCAGGCCCGCCAGGACCCCGGCCCCCACGAACGCGCCGGCGGCCTGGAGATGCTCGTTGCTGAGCGTCATCCGGGCCGCCTCCGCAGTGGGCAGCCAGGCGCCGTGATAGCCGCCGCTGAGCACCGCCTGCGTCCCGTCGAGCCGGAGCAGGTCACGCAGCGGCGTGCCGAGCCCGGTCTCCACCACGTCCCGCCGGCCGTCCGCCTGGTGCAGCGTGCACAGCATGCTGCCCGGCTCCTCCGGCGTGCCCGCGGCCCGGAACCAGGCCGGCCCGTACCGGGCGATCAGGGCGATGTGCGCCAGGGTCTCCACGTTGTGCACCAGCGTCGGCCGGCCCACCACGCCCCGCTCGAACACGCGCGGAGGCTTGAACCGGGGCATGGCGGGCTGGCCGCTGATCCGGCTGGCCAGCGCGGATTCCTCGCCGGCCAGGAAGCGTGGCGGCGCGTCGATGATCTCCACCGGGGCCACGTCGACGCGAGCGGCGGCGCGTTCCGCGACCGCGGCCCGCAGCCGCTCCTGCAGCCGTGTGTTCCGGTGCACGTACAGCGCGACGGCCCGCGAGCCGACCGCCTCCGCGGCCAGCTGGAGGCCGTCCAGGACGAGGTGCGGCGAGATCCACAGCAGCGACTTGTCTTTGTCGCTCGCGGGCTCGCCCTCGGCGCCGTTGCCGATGACCACCGGCTGGGTCCTGGCCTCGGCGACGGCCTCGAGCTTGCGGTACACCGGGAAGGCGGCGCCGCCCCGGCCGGTGAGCCCGGCCGACTTCAGTACGGGGATGAGCTTCCCGGGGTGCCCGAAGTAGGGCGGCGCCGCGTAGCGGGACAGGTGGGTGTGCAGGTCAACCGGCACGACGCCGTGCACGGGCAGCAGCCTGGGCAGGTCGCCAGGCGGCTGCGAACCGGTGCCGGCCGGCCCGGTCCGGCGGTGGCCTGCTGCGGCCGGGCTGCGGGACAGGGTGCGGCACGGTGGTGCCATAGGTCATCGCGTATCGGCTTTCGTGAGTCGGTCAGCGGACGTTCTCGGGGTCACGCGCGGCCCGCGCCGTCACGCGGGGTGCCACGGGGCGGGGGGGCGCTGGCCAGGCGACATCATGGCCAGGGTGGCCGCGGCGCGTTCCTCCCGCGGTATTTCCCGTCCGGCGTGGGCCACCCGCCAGATCACCGCGGCGACCACAGCCACCGAGCAGGCGATCGCCAGGTAGAGCAGGACGCCACTGTGCAGGTCGGTGCTGCTGGTCAGGCTGTGCACCAGGGCGGAGACCCAGGCCGCGTAGCTGAGCCAGTGCAGCGACCGCCAGAGGCGGCGGCTCATCCGGGCCCGGGCCAGGCTGGTCAGGATCAGGGCCAGCACCACGTCGAGCGAGATCGCGCCCAGGCCGAGCCACAGGGGCTTGTACGCCGAGGTGAACGGGACCACGATCGCGACGATCGCGATGGTCACGTAGGGATCGAGGACGGCGGTGAGGACGTGGACGGCCACGAAGGCCACGCCCAGCAGCGAAAGGTTGCGGTGCAGCCCGGTGACCACGAACCGGGGCAGGCCGGGCAGCCGTCCCTGGCGGTTGACCAGCACGCCCAGCAGCACCACCGCCGGTCAGCAGCAGCAGGCTCACCACTCCGGTGGCCCTGCTCGCGTACCAGAGCGCGGTGCTCTGGGTGATTCCGTTCATCGTGGCCCTTCCGGCGGTGCCGTGAGCAGAGCGGATGCTCTCCCGCCAGGGTGGTCTGTGCGCTCTGCCCTAAGCGTCCCTGACTGAGCACAGGCTGTCCTCTGATGCGCCTCTGTGTTCCCTCTGAGGCCTGGCCGGTGCCGGTGCTGCCTCCGGCCTGATGCCCGGGAGCAGGCTGAGCCGGATCCCGTCGGCCATGGCGGGGTCAGGAGCCGCCGGACACGCTCTGCGGCGGCGCGGTGGTCGCGGCCGGAGCAGGCACCGGGGCGGCCGGCGCGGTGGTCGCGGCCGGGGTGGCCGCCGGGGAGGACGCACTGGCGTGCCGGTGGTGGCGGCGGTGATGCCTGGCGGCCGGGGTCCCGGACGCTCCGCCGGTGGCCGTGCTGGCGGCTGGGCTGCTGTTGTCGGCTGGGCTGCTGCTGGCCGTCGCGGGCGCGGCCGGGGCCGGCGTGCTGGCGCTGCGGGGACTCGCCGAGGCATGGGTCGAGCCGGGCAGGACTGCGGCCACCACGCCCGCCGTGACCACGCCGGCGACGCCTGCGCGTGGCGGTCACCGCCCGCAGGTGGCCCTGGCTCCGCTGCCGCCGGGACACGGCGGAGCGCACGTCAGCCCGGCGGTGGTTCATGAAGGTCCTCGCTGCGACGGGTCAGTGGGTCTCGGCGGGCCATCCGCCGACCGTCCGGACAGTACCCGCCGTATCGACCAGGCGGGCTGGCAAGCCGAGGTTTGAGAGCCAATCCAGAGCCTGGGGGCCGCGGATGATCGCGGCAGTGCTCGCCGTGTTGGCGTCCACGCACGACGCGGCGGCCACGGAGACGGTGCGCCAGTGCACGGAGGCGGGCAGGCCGGTGCGCGGGTCGAGGATGTGGTGCATTACGTCACCGCCGCGCCGCCAGCGCCGGGCCGTGGTGCTGGACGTGGCCAGCCCGCCTTCCCCGATGGCCACGACGGCAGCCGGGCCCTCCGGCGGGTCCTCCGGGCGTCCGGTGATGTCCTGCACCCGGATCCGCCAGCCACCCGGGGGTGGTGGCCCCGCAACCGAGATGTCCCCGCCCAGCCCCACCAGCACGCCGCAGCCCAGCGTCCCGGCCAGCCGGGAGGCGGCCCGGTCCGCGGCCCAGGCCTTGGCCGTCGCGCCGAGATCCAGGTGCACGCCGCGGGGCAGGGTCAGCAGCCGCGCCTGCTCGTCGAGCCCGACCTGGCGCCATCCGGGCACCGCGCGGACGGTGAGCCGGACCGGCGGGCCCACGGCGGGCAGCAGCGAGAAGTCACGGTCGTACCCCAGGTCAGACATCGCGTCGGCCACGGTCGGGTCCACGTCCCCGTCCGTCGTCGCGGCCGCGTGCAGCGCCACAGCGATCGCCTCCGCGAGCAGCGGGCTGACCTCCACCGTGCTGGCCGGTCCCGTGCGCTGGCCGGTCCCGTGCTGGCTGGTCCCGGGCCGTCCGCGGTCAGCCGCATCAGCTCGGAGTCGGGCCGGAACCGGCTGCAGGCCTGGTCCACCGCGTCCAGGTCGGCCTCGAGGCGCCGGCGCGCCTCGGCCAGCTGGCCCGGGTCGGTGACCAGCAGCCAGACCTGGGTGCCCAGGGCCTGCCAGTCCGCGGCCGCCGGCTCGCCGGTATCCCGAGAACCCTGGCCTGGGTGTCCCGCACCAGGCGGCTCGGTGCGGGACATCACGAGCCGCCGGAGGTCACGCCGGCCGATCCGGAACTGGACGAGGGCGCGCTGGTGGACGAGGAACCCTGGCCGGACGAGGAACCCTGGCCGGACGAGGAGCTCGTGCCGGGCGAGACTCGTGCCGGACGAGCCGCCCGACGTCGCAGCCGACGACGATCCCGTGCCCGTCCTGGCGGACGTACCCGCTGAGCTGGCCGTGGAGCCGGGCAGGGTAAGCGCGAGCCCGCCCGCGACCGCCAGTCCCAGGGCAGCGGTGCCGGCGGTCGCGGCCCGGAGCCGCTTGCGGGCCCGGTCACGGCGCACCACGGCCGGCCCAGTGCGCGGGTCGCTGAAGTTCATCCATTGCTCCTTCACGGAAGTAAACACCCTTAGATTTCCGCAACGGCCTGTGGCTGAGGTTCCCGCTTCGTCTGCGGCGGCTCTGAATGACCAGGGGCGCCGTCGGTCCACTGCACCCGGCGCTGGCAGTTCCGGATCCAGCGCAGCGGCCTCGACCTGCACGCCGACTGGGCCCGCCGGCTGCGGGTCATCTCCCGGCAGGCCCCTGCCGCCGCGGCCACGGCCTGACGCCCCGTCCAGACCGCCCAGCCGGCGGGCATCGTGATCGGCTAGCCGACCGTGCCCCAGAGGGCGGCGACGTGGCGGTGGTCGGTTCCGCAGCAGCCGCCGAGGATGGTGAGCGCGGGTAGCGCGGCGGTGAGGTCGGCCTGCGCCGACGCGAGGGTGGCGACGTCACCCTCGTCGAGGTCCTCGGCGTCGTCGAGTTCGGCGTGGCTCTTGAGTGAGGCGTTGGCGCGGGTGCCGACGATCCGGTCGATCCAGGGCCCGGGCGGGCCGAGTCCGGCGCGGATGTGGGTGGGGTGAGCGCAGTTGATCAGGTAGTAGTCCGGCGCGGCGGTGGCGTCGACGGTGGTGATGGCGTCGGCGATGGTGGGCCCGCTGGGCAGGCGGCCGTCGGTTTCGACCGTGAAGGAGATGGCGATGGGCAGTCCGGCGGTGCGCGCGGCCTGGACGATGCCGATGGCCTCCGGGACGTCAGTGAGGGTGAGGGCGGTGGCCAGGTCCGCGCCGGCGGCAGCGAAGGCCTCGAGCTGCGGGCCGTGATAGCCGGCGGCCTCCTGCGGATCAGGCAGGCCGCCGGCGTAGCCGTCGCCGCGCGGCCCGACCATGCCGCTGACCAGGACGGTACCGATGTCCAGGGTGGCGGTGTAGCGCTCGCGCAGCCCGGCCAGCAGGGCGATGGCCGCGGTGTTCACCCGGGCCAGATCGGCAGCGCTGTAGCCGAGCCGGGCGCCCCAGTCCGGGTTGGCCCGCCAGGTCGGGGCCTCGAGCATCAACCCGGCGCTGGCCTGCTGCGCGATGGTGGCGTAGCCGTCGTAGTACTGCGTGAGCAAGCCGCGTCCTTCGGCGGTGTCGAGCAGGGGGAAGGCGGCGAAATCCGGCAGGTTGACACCGTGGTGGAAGATCAGGTCGGTCTCCATGCCGCCGTCGGTGACGAACTTGGTGCCGTGCAGCTGGGGCAGCGCCCGGGTCTGCGGCCCAGGGCCGGTCATGACGGTTCGCCGTACAGCACCCGGGCCAGTTTCGAGGCCGACCGCGAAGGTGTGGCGCCCGCCGCGGCCAGCCCGGCCGCCGCGGCGTCCAGCAGGTCCGGGGTCCCCGACTTCAGCTCGACCTCGACTTCGCGCCAGGTGTCCTGCAGCCGCCAGCGTCTCCGGGTCCGCCGGATCCGGCCGTGACCCGGTGACCTGGTCGTCCGCGACCTCGGCGAGCACCTCGCCGGACTCGCTGACCAGGCGCCGCACGGTCCGGTGGGTCTCCAGCCGGGCGACCGGGCGCAAGGGTGCCCCGCCCGACCAGCGGGCGACTTCGGCGGCGATCTCGCCGGGGACGACCCGGCCGGGCGGGCCCAGCGGGAAATGCACTTCGCGGCGGGTGTCCCCGCCGACCGGCAGCTTGATGTGCCAGCCCGCGTCGTCGCCGCCGGTCCGCCGGCGCAGCGTGATGCGCGCGGCGATCAGCCGCAGGTCGTCAGTGTCGAAGTAGGTGGCTTCCAGCAGCTGGACGTCGGGCGGGGCCATGCTGACCGAGCCGCCGGCCCCGGCCAGGTCCGGCAGGACGAAGCCGGCGTCCACGTCGTACTTCCGCTCGGTCTCGATCTGCTCCTGCTCACCGCTCGCCATGGTCTGAGGCTACGAGGGACCCCCGGCACCCGGCTACCCGCGGGGCCCGCCGGAGGGCCGGCCGGCCGAATTCTCCCGTGTGACGGCAAACGCGCAGCCAGCGATGTGGCTGGGCCGCGTGTTTCCCCGGGTGATTCAGTGATCACGATGTCAAACTCATGGTGACGTTTCGTATGCGGGGCAGTTCCGGCCGGAGCCGGGGGACCGGGCTGCCAGGGGACGGGGGAACGCGCGATGAGTCTCGTCATGGACGTTCACGGTGCGGCGGAGGGTTATGAGGCGGTGGCGCTTCCGCTGCTGCTGGAGGAGCCGTCGGGAACGCACGGCCTGGACGGGGCGGTGCTCCGCCGGCGAAGCGCCCGCCCGACCAAGCGGGCGGTGATCTACCTGCACTGCATGAACGACGCTTTCGTGCCGCCCGACCTGGCCAGCTGGTACACCGAGCGGGGGTTCCACTTCTACGTCGCCGACCTGCGCCGGCTGGACGATCCGGGCCGCCCCGCCGCGGCGAGCCACGCGGAAGAACTCGGGGAGTACCTGGCCTGCCTGGACACGGCCGTCCGGCACGTGCGGGAGGCGGACGGCATCGAGACCGTGGTGCTGTGCGCGCACGCCAGCGGGGCGATCATCGCGGCGCTGTGGTGCCACGCCCGGCAGGCCAGCCAGCCCGCCGACGCGCTGGTCCTGGCCAGCCCGTCGCTGCGGGGTGGCTCGTGGCTGGCCCAGACGGTGGGCCGGCGGCTCACCGTGCCGGGCCGCCGCACCCCGCCGCTGCTCGCGGTCGCCCGCCGGCGGGTCCGGCGCGGCCTGGACATCAGCTGCCCGGTCCTGGTGCTGTGCCCGTCTGAGGACTGGGACGCGCCGGGGGGCACCGGCGGGCGGCTCGCGCTGCCGGGGACAGGGGCCCGGGCCACGATCCGGCTCGGCGCCCACGTGACCTGGCTGCGGCTCGACGGGGCCCAGCCCGGCCAGGCGCTGCCCGGCGGCGCCGCCCGCAGGCTCGTGTTCGACGAGCTGGCCCGCTGGCTGAGTGCCTACCTGTCCGGCCAGATCCGCGACCAGCTGCTGTAGCGGGGGAGCCGGCCGGGCGGTTTTCGTTGCGGAAAAGAAGCGTCAGCTGACGGTCACCGAGACACTCGGATAGCCGCTCGCGCCGTTGGGCTCGGGTGGTTCCTGCAGGGCCGTCTGGGTGTAGCCGGTCGCGTCGGTGGCCCGCGCCTCGATCAGGTGGTTGCCGCGCGTGGCGTCCCAGTCCCAGGCCCACTGGCGCCAGGTGTCGATCCCGGGCACCGCGGCCAGCCGGGCCTGGTGCCAGGGCCCGCGGTCCACCCGCACGTGCACCGCGTCGATGCCCTTGTGCTGGGCCCAGGCCACCCCGGCCACCTGCCGCGGGCCCGCGGGCACCGAGCCGCCGCCCGGCACGTCGATGCGGGACTCGGTCTTGATCGGGGCCTGCTGCGACCAGCCCCGCTGGGCCCAGTAGGCGTAGTTGCCGCGGAACGTGGTGACCTTGATGTCGGTGACCCATTTGGTGGCCGACACGTACCCGTACAGGCCGGGGGTCACCATCCGCACCGGGAAGCCGTGCGCCACCGGCAGCGGGGCGCCGTTCATGGCCACGGCCAGCAGCGCGTCCCGGCCGTCCAGGACCGTGGCCAGCGGGGTGCCCGAGGTGAACCCGTCGGTGGAGGTGCACAGCAGCTGGTCGGCGCCGGCCTGCGGGCGCGCCGCCCGCAGCAGGCTGGCCAGGCTGGCGCCGAGCCACTTGGCGTTCCCGATGTAGGGACCGGCCACCGGGTTGGAGACGCAGCACAGCGTGATCCAGTCCTCGATCAGCGGGCGCTTCAGCAGCTCGTGGTAGTTGAGGGTGATCTCGCGCTCCACCATCCCGTGGATGCGCAGCTGCCAGGTCTGCGGCGCCACCTGGGGGAGGATCAGCGCGGTGTCCACCCGGTAGAAGGCCGAGTTGGGGGTAACGAACGGACTCAGGCCCTTGATGTCGAGGTTTACGCCGGCCGGCAGCGGCGGCACCGGGTGCACAGCCTGCGGGAACCGGATGTGGGACCGAGCCGATCGATACGCTGGAGCGCTCGGTAAGGCCCCGGCCGGCCAGGGCGGCGAGGCCGCCCGCGGCGACCGCCACCGTGCTCGCGGTCAGGAAGCCCCGGCGGCCGGGCTCCCAGGTCCGGCGCGGCTCGCCCGAGGGCGGGCCGCTGCGGAAGCTGGGGACGGGGCGTGGCTGAGCTGGCTGAGACCGGGCCCGGGGCCCGCCCTCGGGCCCGGGCTCATCTTCTAGCGCCGGGTCTGCGGGCACAGGGAGGTCAGGCGCCGAGGAAATCGGGTTGCTGGCGAGCGCCGCGGAGCTGTGGCGGCGCGGCCCGGGGCGTCCCGCCTGGGAGCGAGCGCGCGCGAGCCCCCGGCCGCGCGGACCAGCAGCCGTAGCGCGAACGCCCCGGCCAGGGCGCCGATCACCGTGGGCAGCACGTCCCACGGCTCAGCGTCGGGGCGGGTCAGCACGGCGGCCAGGCCGATGACCGCGAACAGGATGAGCCCGATGTACCCGTCGCTGGAGGCGGCGCGTCGCGGCGATGCCGATCGCCGCGCAGAACACAGCCAGCACAACGAGGATGCCGAGGACCAGGACCATCTTGTCGTGAGAGCCGAACGCCGAGATGGCAAAGTTCTTCACGGCGGGCGGGGTGCGGTCGATGGCCGCACCGCCCACGGCCGCGACCGGCGACGCTTCCGGCTGGACGATCGCGGCGACCAGCTGGCCGACACCGAGCGCGACCCAGGCCATCAGCAGGCCGACAACTGCTCCGCGCCAGGGCGCGGGCGGGTCAGAATGGTCTCTCACAGGGTCTATTCGTAGCCGACGCCGAGGTGGATTGGCGCCAATAGCCCCCTGACGGCCAAGCCAGACCCGCTGCGGCAACGAATTAAGGACATGCAGATGACCGACGGCCAGCCCTGGCCTGCGCGCGGGGAGCAGGGCGCTGACGGGCCCGGCCCGGGCGAGCCCGGCTCCGGGTCCGCGGCGGGCGGGCTGGCCGGCGGCGACCTGGGCGGGCGCGAGCTGGGGCGGCTGCTCGGGCCTGGTGGCCCGGGGCGACGAGGCCGCCTACGGCGTGGTCTACGGGCAGCTCGCGGGGCACGTGTTCGGCATCGCGCGGAGCGTGCTGCGGGATCCGGCCCAGGCCGAGGAGGTCGCCCAGGAAGTCATGCTGGAGGTGTGGCGCAACGCGGCCCGTTTCGACGCCACCCGGGGCAGCGCGAAGGCCTGGGTGATGACCCTGGCCCACCGCCGGGCCGTGGACCGGGTCCGGTCCGAGCAGGCCGCGGCGGACCGTGACCAGCGCGCGGCCAAGCCGGAGATCTCCTACGACGTGGTGGCGGAGACCGTGGCCGCGCGGCTGGACGCCGAGCGGGTCCGCCGCTGCCTCGGCTCGCTCACCGGCCTGCAGCAGGAGTCGATCACCCTCGCCTACTACCGGGGCTTCACCTACCGCCAGGTGGCCGCGCTGCTGAAGGTCCCGGTCGGGACGGTGAAGACGCGGATGCGTGACGGCCTGATCCGGCTCCGCGACTGCCTGGGGGTGGACTGAGTGCGCAGGTTCCGGTTCCGCCGTACCGATCCGCACACCCTGGCGGGCGCCTACGCTCTCGACGCCCTGGGTGCGTCCGACCGGGATCGGTTTGAGCGGCACCTCAGCGGCTGTCCCGCGTGCGCCCAGGAAGCCCGCGGACTGCAGGAGGCCACGGCCCGGCTGTCGGACACCCTGGCCACCCAGCCGCCGGAGGGGATGCGCGAGCGGGTGATGGCCGCCGCGGCCCGCACCCGGCAGAACCCGCCCGCGGCGCGGCCGGCCCGGGCGGGTTCGGTCCGCAGGGCAGGCCGCCGGTGGGGGATCGCCATCGCCGGCGGGGTGCTGGCCATCGCCCTGGTCGTCGGCGGCCTGGCGTTTCATATGAAGCAGCAGCTCAACCAGGACCAGGCCCGCAGCCGGGCCATCGCCGCGGTGCTGAACGCGCCGGACGCGGCCATGGTGACGGTGGCGGCCAGCACCACCCGGGGGACCGGCACCATCGTCATGTCGCACCGGGCTCACGCGCTGGTGTTCACCGCGGCCCGGCTGCCGTCGCTGCCGTCGTCGGAGCGCTACGAGCTCTGGCTGATGGGCAGCTCGGGACCCCGGGCGGCGGGCATGCTGCCCGCGCCCCGCGCCGGGATGACGCCCCCGGTCATCGTGGCCGGGCTGCGGGCGGGGGACGAGTTCGCGGTGTCGGCCGAGCCCGCCAGCGGGTCGGGGCACCCCACCTCGCCGATGATCATGAAGGTCGCGCTCCCGTCATGATCGCTTCCGCCGGGGCTGCAGCGGCGGACCGTTTCCGCTGGGGTCAGCGGCAGGCTAACGTGGGGACCCGTGAAAGCATCTCCCGAGGCGCAGCTGCGGCTGCTTGAGTTGGCCGACTTCGACGCCGAGCTGAGCCGCCTGGATCACCGGCGCCGCACGCTCCCCGAGATCGAGGAAGCCGATCGGATCGAGGGCCGGGATCGCCAGCTGCACGACGAGATCGTCGCCCTGGACGCCGAGGAGAAAGATCTCGGCCGGGAGCAGGGCAAGGCCGAGGCGGACGTGGAGCAGGTCCAGGCCCGGGTGGACCGGGACCGCAAGCGGCTCGACGGCGGCCAGGTCTCCTCGGCCCGCGAGCTAGAGAACCTCCAGTCGGAGATCGCCTCGCTGGTACGCAGGCAGTCCGACCTCGAAGAGATCGTGCTCGACGTGATGGAGCGCCGGGAAGGCGCGCAGAGCCGCCGGGACGCCCTGGCCACCGAGCGGTCCGGGCTGGCCGGGCAGCTGGAGGACGTGGTCGCCCGTCGGGACGCCGCCCTGGCCGAGATCGCCGAGGAGGCCGGCAAGGCCCGCGGCGAGCGGGAGGAGGTCGCTGCGGGGGAGCCCGCCGACCTGATGGCGCTCTATGAGAAGTTGCGTGAACAGCACGGTGTGGGTGCCGCGGCCCTGCAGGGCGGCCGCTGCCAGGGCTGTCATCTCTCGCTGAACACCGTGGACCTGAACCGGATCCGCGCGGCGGCCCCGGACGAGGTGCTGCGCTGCGAGGAGTGCCGGCGGATCCTGGTCCGGACCCCCGAATCCGGGTTGTGACGGGCAGCCCCGTGGCAGGCCGGCCGGCAGCAGGCTCGCTGATAGTTGAGGCCGACGGCGGCTCGCGCGGCAATCCGGGTCCGGCCGGGTACGGCGCCGTGGTCCGGGACGCCAGTTCCGGGGAGGTGCTGGCCGAGCGCTACGAGAGCCTGGGCGTCACGACCAACAACGTCGCGGAGTACCAGGGGCTCATCGCCGGGCTCGAAGCCGCCGCCGACCTGGCCCCCGGCGCGGACGTCCAGGTCCGGATGGACTCCAAGCTCGTGGTGGAGCAGATGTCCGGGCGCTGGCAGATCAAGCATCCCGCGATGCAGCCTCTCGCGTCCCGGGCCAGTGCGGCCGCCCGCCGCCTGGGCCGGGTCAGCTACGAGTGGGTGCCGCGGGCCCAGAACGCCCATGCGGACCGGCTGGCCAACCAGGCCATGGACGAGGCGAAGAACGGCGGCGGGTCGGGCCAGAGCATCCCGGAGCCTGAGCGTTCGTCCGCTGAGCGTTCGTCCCCTGAAGACCCGGGCCCGCGCCCCGCGCCGCGGCCAGGCCCGGGCTGGACCGCGGCGCACAGCGAGCCCACCACCACGGTGCTGCTGCGGCACGGCGAGACCCCGCTGTCGGCCGAGCGCCGGTTCGCCGGGCGCGGGGACATCCCGCTGACCGAGACCGGCAAGCTGCAGGCCAAGGCCGCGGCGCTGCACCTCGCGGCGCGCGGCGGTGTCCGGCTCATCGTCACCTCCCCGCTGCAGCGGGCCCGGCTGACCGCAGAGGCGGTGGCCGCCGCGACCGGGGCCCCGGTGGAGGTGGACGAGGGCTGGGTCGAGGCGGACTTCGGGGAGTGGGAGGGGCTGAGCTACGCCGAGGCCATGGAGCGCTGGCCCGGCGAGGTAACCGCCTGGATGAACGACACCTCGGTGGCGCCGCCGGGCGGCGAGAGCTTCGCCACGGCGGGCCGCCGGGTGCTCACCGCGCTCGACCGCCTGCTGGATCGCAGCGAGCCCGGCCGGGTGGTGGTGGTCAGCCACGTCACCCCCATGAAGACCGTGCTGCGGCACGCGTTGCTGGCCCCGCCCGCGGCGCTGCGCCGGATGCATCTCGACGTGGCCTGCTTGTGCGAGGTTGACTGGTACGCAGACGGGCCGGTGGTGGTCCGGTCGCTCAACGACACCGGGCATCTGCGGCCGCGCGAGTAAGCCGGGCGGATCAGCCGCCGGGCGTGACGGATCAGTCGTCGGGAGTGGCGGATGAGCGCCTATGCTGTGGATCACGGCGGGCGAGCCGGCCGGGCGGCCGCGCCGGGGCTTAGGCCCCGGTGAGGAAGGTCCGGGCTCCGCAGGGCAGGGTGGTCGGTAACGCCGACCCGGGGTGACCCGCGGGAAAGTGCCACAGAAAGCAGACCGCCCCGGGGCGGGGCTTAGGCCCTGGCCCGGGGTAAGGGTGAAACGGTGGTGTAAGAGACCACCAGCGCCGCAGGTGACTGCGGCGGCTCGGTAAACCCCACCCGGAGCAAGGTCAGAAGGGATCCTGCGCGGTGTTCGCACCGCGGGGAGACTGCGCGAGCGATTGAGGGCGGCCCGCCCGATGCTCGCGGGTAGACCGCAGGAGGCTGTCAGCAATGGCAGTCCCAGATGGATGGCCGTCGGCCCGCGTCCGCGCGGGTGCACAGAACCCGGCCTACAGGCCGGCTCGCCCGCCGCCTACGCTTCTGACCTGCATCTCAGCAGGAGGCATTAGCGTCGGGGGCACTTTGGGGGCATACGCGCGTTTCGGCGAACGCCTAGTCCAGTGCATCCCGGGCGCGGCCACTAGCTTCCGGAACCAGGTGCCCGTACAGGTCAGGCTTCCAGACTTCCCGGTCGAAGTAGTCGCGCCGCAGCAGGGTGCTACGGCCGGTCCGGCGGTGAGCCGCGGCGTCTGTCTCCTCCGCGCACCGCAGCGCCTGCTGAAGGGCGTCGGGCCTGCTGATCACGACATCGGAGTCGAGCGCCCAGACCCACCGTGGCAGTTCGGTGCGCCGCGACGCGAGGATCGGCGCAGCGACCACAGCAGCAGAGCGGTGAGTTCACGCGTGTTGTAAGAGACCGTGACCACCGTGACCCGGCCCGGCGTAACCGGGCGATCCGGCCAGCGGACAACACCATCGGACATGCTCGAAGTCTGCCAGTCCCCAGCCAGCCCGTGACAACTCGCTTTGTATCGTCCCGACGGCTGCCGCTCGGATGTCGCACATCAACCTGACGGAAAAATGGCGCACGTCAGTCAACGGAGGACAGGCACGCTGACGACTTTGCCTAGGTCCAGCTGATCGTTGACGGTTTGCCTAGCTTCACTTGAGGCGCGCCACATCGGCTCCGCTTGATGCGCGACAGGCCCTAGGTTTTTGGGTCTTGACGAAAGATCGGACCGCCGAGCCGGACGGCTACTCGAGCAGGTGCGCACTTGGCTGAGGTCCGATCGCGCATTACGAACGAAACCGAGGGCTTTATAGCTTGCGCACACGCCGCTAGCCCCGCGTTCTGCCGTCTACAACGGGTCAGCCACGGTCCTGCCATGTGCATATGCAGACTTCATTGCCCTCGGAGTCTGCCAGGATCCAGAATGCTCGCGCATGGTCGTCGCTGACGAGCCGGCCGCCGGCCGCGAGGGCGGCTTCGACTCGGGCAACGGCATCGTCGTGCGGAACAGTCAGATCAAGATGAATTCTGTTGCGCTGCGTGCGGGGTTCGTCCATCTGCTGGAACCAGACAGACGGGCCGCCAGCAGACGGGTCCACTAGGTCGGCGGGCGCAGGGACGTGGTCATACCCAAGTACCGCCTTCCAGAACGGGCGCACTGCGGGGATGTCCATCGCATCGATCGCGATTGCAAGCGACTGAACCGAATGATGAGCAGGGTGCGCGACCGTCTGGTAACCGGCCGTGCGAACCGCCGCCGTGATACAGCGGGCTAGATCAACGTCCTGCGTAGTCACTCGAAATTTGCCACGTGTCTCCAGCGTGAGTTCCACCCGGTCGGCGGTCGCGCGCAGGCGCAGATGGTCGTTCGCGTGCGGGCCGGCGATGTCGACCGCAGCGCGGATGACCTCGCTCGCGTCGAAGAGAGAGTCGACCGTGACAGCGGTGGTGAGGCAGTCGAGGAGGTACCGCCAGCCGAGGTCTTCAACTGCCAGCGACACTTCGCTTTCCGTCAGAATCGTGTCAGCCATATGGTCATGCTCTCCAGTGTCATCGTGGCTTCTCTGGACCCTACTGAGGTCAGCCGGGGCTGCTGGCGGCCCGGGAGTAGTTGGAGGCTTTGTGCCGTCTGATGCCGCGGCTGACAGCGCGGGCTGCGGTGCGGATCAGCGACATCGGGACGATGAGCGTGTCCGCGTGGTGCGTTTCGCTATGCCCGGGTGTCCGCACCCGGACGTTGAGGTCACCCGGTGGCCGTGCCGTAACGGCGTTGCCGTCGCGCGTACTCGGCGAGGGCGTCCCACAGGTCCCGGCGGTCGACGTCTGGCCAGAGGCTGGTGGTGAAGAACAGTTCGGCGTACGTGGAGTGCCAGGGGAGAAAGTTGGACGTGCGCTGCTCGGCGCCGGTCCGCCACAGCAGGTCCACGTCGGGCAGGTCGGGCAGCGGGAGGTGGCGCGCGAACTCGCCCTCTGTGATCTGTTCGGGGTCGAGGTCGCCCGCCAGGACGCTGCGCGCCACTGCGGCGGCCCCATGCAGGATCTCGGCGCGGCCGCCATAGTTCACGCACAGGGTGAGGGTCAGGGTGCGCAGGTCCCGGCTGGCGGTTTCGTTACGCTGCAAGGTCTGCACCAGCTCCCACGGCAGTCGGTCAGGGTAACCCAGCCAACGGAACCGGACGCCGTGGTCGAGGTAGGGGGCCGAGCGCAGTTCCTCGTCGAGCATTGCGAACAGCCGGGTGACCTCGCCGGCGTCCCGCTTCCAGTTCTCGGTCGAGAAGGCGTACAGGGTGAGGTGGGATAGCCCGATCTCCAGGGCCCCGTGCACAACGTCGTGCACGGCCTCGATGCCGGCGCGGTGTCCCTCTGGACGAGGCAGGCCGCGCTGTTCGGCCCAGCGGCCGTTGCCGTCCATGATGATCGCGACGTGCTGCGGTATCCGGTCGGCGGCGATCTTGGGGGCCCGGACGCCGTCCGCGCGCAGCCGTGCAGGTAGGACCTGGCCACGCGGCGGACCGGCAGGTCCGGGTGGGGCTGGCCAGGGCCGGGCCGCAGGTCGCCCGCTGAGCGTCGTCAGCTTCCAGGCTACGGCGATCCTGATCCGGGCAGGGACGAGGACCCGCCACCCGGCGATTCGCCCAGGCTCGGGTGGGGCGTACATCAGGCCGGGCCCGGCCGCGGCGATCGCGTCGAGCCGGGCCAGGAACAGGCGGCTCGTGGTCTCGAGCAGAATGGCCGGCCCCGGGTGCCATCCGACACCGAGGCTGGGCTGGTCCACCCATTGCCGGGCCAGGCGGACCAAGTGGGTCACTACGCCTTGCACGGGCGTCGTCCACCGTCGCTGGGGCAAGTCCTCGGCGGCGCCGGGAAAGCGGTCGAGGACCTCGGCCGGGATCGTGAGTGTGTGGTGGCCGAGATCCTCGGGCAGGTCGGCCAGATCGTCGATCAGCTGGACGCCGTCGAGGAACTGTGAGATCGCCTCGCCGTGCCGCAGCGCGAACGACATGTCCACGCCGGCCCGCTCAAGCAGGGTCAGGATCTGCCGGGCCCACGCGCTGTCCGTCCCTCGCGACTTCGCCCGCCAGTCGTCCCAGGTGACGAGAGGCGCGGGATTCACGTCGCCGGCGAGAACCTGGAACGAGGCCCGCAGGTCAGCCACGTCGAGTCCCCACCGCACGATGGTGTCGACCAGGGCGCGACGGACCATGTCGGTGCTGGTCCCTGCGGCCAGCTCGGCGTCGAGGGCACTCACCCACGCCTGCACCTCGACGGCGCGCTCCGCCGGGTGCTTCGTGCGGGAGTCGGCGATGTCGTCCACCGCCGCCAGCGCCGCCCACAGCGCCCAGCAGGCAGGCCACAGCATGCGCGGCATCAGAGCCGTCAGTGCGTAGATCGCCGGATCACGTTCACGTACCGTGCGCCGGCACCAGCGGTACGCGTCCCCCAGTCCCGGTCGGCCCGCACCGTCTCTTCGGCCATCGTCCCCACGAAGGGATGGCTCCGCCCAAGGCAGCAACCGACGTCCAGCGATCATCATGCTCTAGTATCCCGGCAGTTAGACGGAACGTGGACGGCCTGCAGACCTGCTGCACGATCGGCGTCAGCGTGGCGTGCGCCGCCGGTAGGTCGTAAGCCCGGCAGTGCCGATCGAGAAGCTCACGTAGCAGGGCGCCGGGTCCGCGCGCTCCGGCCCGGACAGCAGGCCGTGGCGGACAGCCCGCGCTTGCGACCCTGATCAGCCGGGTAGTCGTTTCTCCATGTAGATGCGCCGGTAGCCGTCCTCGGCGCGGCGCCCGACCTCGGTGTAGCCGAGCCGGGCGTAGATGGCCTGGTTCTCGGTCATGGCCTCGTGGGTGACCAAGGCCATCCGGGTAAACCCGCGGCGGGCGGCCTCCTCCTCGGCGAAGCTCATCAGGGCGCGGCCGAGCCCGTGGCCCTGGGCTCCGGGGTGCACGGCGATGTTCTCGACGAACAGGTGGTCCTCGCGCGGGTACAGGGTGAGCACCGCGGTGACGGGGGAGCCGGTGACCCACGTGGTGCCGGCCTCGACGGACGGACTGTAGTCGCGCAGCATGGGGGCGGGAGGCTTGTCCATCCGGGTGAGGTACCTGGCGTAGGCGGCGTCGATGAGCGCCTTGATCGCGGGCAGGTCGGCGGCGTTCGCGCGGCGAGGGCTGAGTGGCCCGGGCGTGCTATCAGGCGGCGGCACGGGCCGACTGTACCGGCCGCCTCACCGGGGCCGGACGCGGGCCCAGAGGTCGTTGAACGAGATGCTGTCGTAGAACGCGGTGCCGTTGACGACCTGGCCGTCCGTGAGCTTCATGATCCACACGTAGCTGTTCTCATAGGGCTGCCCGTCGTTGGCGATCCCCCGGCCGTCCCAGACAACGATCACGGTGTCGTCGTCAGCGTAAATGGCCCGGATCGTGACTGGGCGGAATGGCTCTGACACGGTGAATCGGGCGCCGAAAGGCGCCAGAACCTCGTCGATGAACTGCTGCTTGCTGCTGTATTCCTTCGACGCGGCCGAGTGTCCCTCGATCCGCCAGACCATATCGGGCGCGAACACGTCGGTGATGGGACCACCCCCGGCGCCAGGCATCAAAAGCCTGGCGGATGATGTCCCGGTTGCTCTCCGTACGCGTGACTGATGTGTCCGTCATATGGTCTCCCGCCCCGGGGTCGTCATCCCCCTGGAGTGCGGGGACCGTTCGCGCGGCGGTTGCGTATCGGGGCAGTCAGGATGCCCCGGTCAAGTCCCCGGATGACGGCGTCCTCGCGGGTACTGACGCCCAGCTTTCGGTAGATGGCCTGGGTGTGGGTCTTCACCGTGTTCGGCGACAGGCTGAGCTCGGTGGCAATCTCGGTGAGGGTCATCGACCCGCGCAGCAGACGGAGCACCCTGACCTGGCGCTCGGTGAGGTCGTCCGGCAGGGTAGCGGGCTCACTCCTGGTCATCAGGCGCGGATCACTACAGCTCATTGACACCCCCGGGCCAGCGGTCACGCCCTGCCGGGTCTGGGCAGTGCGAGCCTCTCCGGCCTTTCGCTGATTGCCACTTCAGGCCATATCAGGCTTACCCGCCGACGGTACTTTTAACACAAACCAGGAGGTTTGAGACTCCGGGACTGCCGCGGCATTGGGTTCGCCTACGCTTCAGTTAAGAAACTTAACTGTGAAGCAGGCGGCGCCGGTGAGGGCGGGCGGCGCCCGGCACGTGACTTGCAGTCTTGGGCCAGATTCCAGCAGGTAATTCCTGTGACGGGGTTTTTCGCGGCTATTGACTAATGATGAGATCTTCTTCTGAGGGTCAATTTATGCTACCTCGATTAATAATCTGCCCTGGGCGGCAGCGGGCGGTTAGTAAAAGTACGTTCGGCAGATAAAAGGTCCCTACCGAGGAAGGCTTCCGGGGCGTAGGTTGTACGGACACAAAACTTCTCACGGGGGGGTCTTATGCGCCTATTGCGCAGCATATTTCTCATAGGATCAGCCGCTGCCCTCAGCGGCGGCCTGGCGGTTTCCGCCGTCACGGCGGGGGCGACTGCCGCTCCGGCGGTGCGCGCGGCCCCGGTGCGCGCGCACCTCACGGCCAGCTTCCGGTCCGAGGCCCGGGCGGCGCTGGTCAGGGACCTGAACCGCAACCACGGGACCGCGTGGTTCGTGCACGGACGGCCGGGCAACACGGCGCGCGTCGCGAACACGACCGCGACCATCACCTTCAACTGGGCGGGCTACGCCGACGTGTCCAGCACTACGGCCCCTTCACCAAGGTCAGCGGGGCCTGGACGGTGCCCTCGGTGACCTGTACGGCCGAGGACCGGATCACCTCGGACTGGGTCGGCCTGGACGGGTTCTCCAGCTCGACCGTGGAGCAGGACGGCACGGTCAGCCAGTGCTTCGAGGGCCGGGCCGTGTACTACACCTGGTACGAGATGTACCCGGCCGGCACCATCGCGGTGGGAACGACGGTCGCAGCAGGCGACAAGATCAAAGCCTCAGTGTCCCGTAGTGGCTCGGCCTACACCCTGGCCCTGACCGACTCGACGCGCGGCGCCAACAGCTTCACCAGGCACGCGACCTGCGCCACGACCACCTGCCCGGACACCAGTGCGGAATGGATCGCCGAGCGTCCGGCGTACTCGATCGGGATCGCCCCGGAGGCACAGTTCGCCGACCGTGCCGTTCAGCGCCGCCTCCGAGACGGCAGCCGGCCGGACCAGCACCATTTCCGGGTATTCGGGCACCAACTGGGACATGACGGCGATAGACGCGACCAGTAGTTACGACATCGCCTCAGTATCCGGCCTGACCGGCGGCAACGCCTTCAAGGCCTTCTGGAAGAACAGCTACTGATCCACCGCTTGTCCCGTCGCTGGGGCCGGTGACACGGTCACCGGCCCCAGCGACGGCCCGCCGGAGCCGTCAGCGGTGAGGGCGCCTGTTCAGGGCGGCCGGGTGGCCCGTCCGGCGGGCCGGGGCAGCGGCAAGATACTGGCCTGGCTCTAACGAACTTCCCCGGGCGGGGAACGCCACCGCTCGCCATCGCGGGTTGACGGCGAAGAGCCGCGACGGGCGCGGCGGCTGGGCAGCCAGTTCCGCGCGCGGCCGGAGCGTCAGGCCCGGCGGCACCGGTTCCCA
The DNA here is from genome assembly GCA_963781085.1 of uncultured Actinomycetes bacterium. Classification (GTDB taxonomy): domain Bacteria; phylum Actinomycetota; class Actinomycetes; order Streptosporangiales; family Streptosporangiaceae; genus RYN-230. The sequence continues at coordinate 89,434 of CAWAES010000029.1, read as the reverse complement.
CCAGGCTTCGCGGCACAGCAGCCGGCGCAATAGCTCGGGTGGGCGCCGTGCGGGCCCGAGAACCATCTCCGCCGGGGCCGGACAGCCGGGCTCCTGCCAGCGGAAGTCGGCGGACAGCCGAAGCTGGTGAGCGGTGTTGGGCAGAGCCGCGTGCGGGGTCAGGCAGTGAAAGACCACCACGTCCCCGGGGCGGTAGTCGGTGCTGGCCCAGCCAGGTTCGCTGCCGTCCAGCAGGCGTGGGTGCCGGGGGCGGTCCCGGTGGCCGCCGGGCCGGACGGCGAGGCCGCCGAGCGTGGCCGGCACCTCAGCCAGGGGCATCCAGGTAGTCAGCATGTCCTGGACGCCAGACCCCATGTAGTCGCAGTGGACGTACCGGCCGCGGGTCCGCTGCGCGGGGACTCCGGCTCACGGGGGACTCCGGCGGCACCGCTCGCAATACCTTCACCGGGTAGGAGAAAGCCTCCGCGCCAAGGATGCGGCGAACTGTCCCGCGCAGCGGCGCCAGGTACGGGAGCTCGTTGAACGCCAGGCTCAGCACCGCCGTGCGGTACGCCGGGTCAGCGAGCGCCTCACGCGGCCCGGCCGCCGGGCTCAGGCGGGGCGACCCGCCGGCCGTCCAGCCACCCGCGTGCAGGGTGGCGGCGATCAGTTCGCCCGCGGCACGAACCCGATCGGCGGGCAGCAGGCCGCGCAGGAACACGTACCCGTCCGCGGCGAGCCGCGCCCGCAGCGCGGGAGGGTCACCGGCCAGGCTGCGGGAGTCCGCCAGCTCATCCACCCGGTCACGCTAACCCCGCCGCCTGGGAATCTGGCTGGAGCCAGCTGGGAGGAGTCCAGGGAATCCGAGAGTTCTCCGGCGGACGGTGAGGGTATCTGTGCGATTCGCGGTGCCAGCTGTCCGCGGATACGGGTGCTCTAGCCTGCGGCGGCCGGTGAGTCTGGGCCGCTCCCGCGGTCTACCGTTCGAGCACCGCGAGGGAAGGTGGATTCATGACTGACCTGCATGGCCTGCTGGAGAAATACGTCAGCGACGGATCGCTGCCGGGAGCGGTCGGCCTGGTGGCCGGCCCGGACCGGACCGAGGTAGCGGCCGTCGGGTCGGCCAGCCTGGGCGGTGCGCCGATGGCCCGGGACTCGATCTTCCGCATCGCGTCGGTCACCAAGCCCATCACCGCCGCCTCGGTCATGATGCTGGTTGACGACGGCCAGATCGCGCTCGACGACCCGGTCCGCCAGTGGCTGCCGGAACTGGCGGAACCAGTCGTCGTCCGCACGCCCGCCAGCGCGGTTGACGACGTGGTCCCGGCGGCCCGGCCGATCACCGTGTCCGACCTGCTCAGCTCCACTGCCGGATACGGCTTTGCGTCCGACTTCACCCTGCCGGCCGTGCAGCGGCTGTTTTCCGTGCAGAAGGACGGGCGCGAGCCGCGGAGCTTCCTCCCGCCGGACGAGTGGATGGCCGAGCTGGCCAAGATCCCGCTGGTCTACCAGCCGGGCGAGGGCTGGCTGTATGACACCTGCTCCACGCTGCAGGGTGTACTGGTCGCCAGGGTGTCCGGTCAGTCGCTGCCGGACTTCATGGCTGAGCGGGTGTTCGAGCCGCTGGACATGGCCAGTTCCGGGTTCGACGTGCCAGCCTGCCAGCGCCACCGGTTCACCAGCTCCTACCGGACCGGCCCCGACGGTGACCTGGAACTGGCCGACGGGCCGGACGGGCAGTGGAGCTCGCCGCCCCCGTTCCCGCTGGGCAACGGCGGGCTGGTCGGCACCGCCGACGACTGGCTCGCTTTCGGCCGGATGCTGCTGTCCGGCGGCGTCAGCGCCAGCGGCCGCCGGCTGCTGTCCGCCGATTCGGTCCGGCTGATGACCACCGACCACACCACTGCGGCCCAGCGCGAGATCGGCGCGTTGTTCCTGGAGGGCCAGGGCTGGGGCTTCGGCGGCTCCGTTGACGTCGCGGCCATCGATCCGTGGAACGTCCCGGGACGTTACGGCTGGGTGGGCGGCACCGGCACCTCGGCTCACATCACCCCGTCCACCGCAACCGTGGCCGTCCTGTTCACCCAGGTGGCCGCCGACAGCCCCGTCCCGCCCGGCTGGATGCGGGACTTCTGGCGGTACGCGGCCAGTGCCGCCTGACTCGAGGTGGCGGGCTACCAGGACCGTCGTGGCTGCTGGCCGCGGCCGCGCTGGCCGGCCAGGATGAGCCCATGGGAGTGATCAGGTTCCAGGCGCAGCTGCAGCCCCGTGGCCCCGCCGCGGCGGTCATACTCGACGACGCCCAGGTCGCGGAGGTCGGTGAGGGCGCGAAGCGATTCCCGGTGATAGCGACCGTCAACGGCTACACCTGGCGGACCAGCGTGACCCGGATGAAGGGCGAGTTCCTGCTGGGCCTGAACCGGGAGGTACGCGACAGCGCGGGCGTGCAGGCCGGCGACCAGGTGGAGGTGGCTGTCGAGCTCGACACGGCGCCCCGGGAGGTCGAGGTGCCCGAGGCGCTGGCCGTGGCCCTGGCGGCCAGCCCGGACGCCGGGGCGGCCTTCGAGCGGCTGGCCTTCACGCACCGGAAGGAGTACTGCCGCTGGGTCGCGGACGCGAAACGCGAAGAGACCCGGGACCGGCGGGTGCAGCAGGCGCTCGAGATGCTCCGGACGGGCCAGACTCTCTCCTGACCCGCGCGCCTGCCCGCGGGCGCCGGCGCCGCCGCCAGGCGGGCGGGTCAGCTCTGCAGCTGGCGGAGAATGCGGGCCAGGTGGTCGCGGTCGGCCGGGGTGAGCCGGTCGAAGACCCGTTCGGCCTCGGTCCCGCTGGCCGTGCGGATCGCACGGAGCACGTCGTCGCCCTGTGCGGTCAGCTCGACCAGTGTGGCCCGCCGGTCGCTGGGGTCGGGCTGCCGTTCGACCAGGCTGCGGGACTCCAGGGCGTTGACGACCTCGGTGGCTGAGCGCGGCGCGATATGCAGGCGTCCCGAGAGGTCCGACAGGCGTATCGCCCCGTGGCGGTTGAGCACGCGCAGGGCCCGGAACTGGGACGGGTTGATGTCCCAGGGGGCCAGGGTCTCCTGGGACGTCTCGCGGAGCTGGCGCGAGACGGACCGGAAAGCGTCGGCCAGCGTCTCGTCAGTGCCGCTGGTCTGGGCCGGCCCCGCCGCCGCCCCTCTGGTGACCGCCGGCCTGGCCGCTGCCGGCGCCGGCCGCGGTCTCACTGCCCTGGATCACGGGAATAGCTTACCAGCCACTACCGTTATACCCTCATATTGAGGTAACCTCAGCAATACTTTGGCCCCTGAGGCTCCGCCCCCGCGGGCCTCCCCCGACAGAATCGAGCAAGCACTTGGCGTCCCCACCCATGAACTCCCAGAACACAAGTCCACAGACCACCAGTCCCGAGAACACCCGCGGCAGCAGCCCCGGCCGGGGCCGCGGCCCGCGAACGGTCACGGCCGCGGAGAAGGCGCAGGCCCGCGAGGTGTCGCTGCGCCGCATCGGGCAGCTCTTCAAGCCCTACACCTGGCAGCTGGCCATTGTCACCGCCATCATCGTGGCCTCCTCCATCGTGGGCGTGGCCTCCCCGTTCCTGCTCCGCGCGGTGATCGACACCGCCCTCCCGGACCGGAACCTGCGGCTGCTGATCCTGCTGGTCGCCGGCATGGTCGGCATCGCCGCCGTCACCTCCGCCTTCGGCGTTATCCAGACCTGGATCAGCACCAAGGTCGGCCAGCAGGTCATGCACGGCCTGCGCACCAGCGTCTTCGGCCACCTGCAGCGGCAGTCGGTCGCGTTTTTCACCCGGACCCGCACCGGCGAGGTCCAGTCCCGCATCACCAACGACGTCGGCGGCATGGAGTCCGTGGTCACCTCGACCGCCACGTCCGTCGCGGCCAACCTCACCACCGCAGTCGCCACGGCGGTGGCCATGGTCGCGCTCTCCTGGAAGCTGTCCCTCATCTCGCTGGTCGTGATGCCGCCGTCGGTCTACCTGAGCCGCAAGGTCGCCCGGATGCGCCGGGCCATCACCACCGAGCAGCAGCGTGAGCTGGCCGACCTCAACGTCACCATCGAGGAAGGACTGTCGATCAACGGCGTCCAGCTGGCCAAGACGATGGGCACCGGGCCGTCCCTGGTCCGGCGGTTCACCGCTTCCTCGGCCCGCCTCATCGACCTGGAGCTGCGTTCCCAGCTAGCCGGGCGCTGGCGGATGGCCTCGATGAGCATCATCTTCGCGGCCGTGCCGGCCGTCATCTACCTGGCCGCCGGCCTGCCGGTCACCGCGGGCGCGATGACCATCGGCACCCTGGTCGCCTTCACCACCTTGCAGAACAGCCTCTTCCGGCCGCTGACCGGCCTGCTCAACACCGGCGTGTCCGTGGTCAGCTCGCTGGCCCTGTTCGCGCGGATCTTCGAGTACCTGGACCTGCCCGTCGAGGTGGACGACCCGGCCCACCCGGTGGAGATCGTCCCGGAGGTCATGACCGGGCACGTCCGGCTCCAGGACGTCAGCTTCACCTACCCCGGCGCCGACCGGCCGGCCCTCAGCGGCATCAACCTGGACGTCCCGGCGGGCACGACGCTGGCCCTGGTGGGCGAGACTGGATCCGGCAAGACCACGCTGGCCTCCCTGGTCGCCCGCCTCTACGACCCGGGCAGCGGCGTGGTGAGCATCGACGGTATCGACATCCGTGACATGAAGCTGACCGACCTGGCCGCCGTGGTGGGCGTGGTCAGCCAGGAGACCTACCTCCTGCATACGACGGTCCGCGAGAACCTTCGATACGCCCGGCCGGACGCTACCGACGCCGAGATCGAGGACGCGGCGCGGGCCGCGCAGATCCACGACCTGATCGCGGGCCTGCCCGACGGCTACGACACGATGGTCGGTTCCCGTGGGCACCGCTTCTCCGGTGGTGAGAAGCAGCGCCTGGCCATCGCCCGGACCCTGCTTCGCGACCCGCGGGTCCTCGTGCTGGACGAGGCCACCAGCGCCCTGGACACCGAGACCGAGCGCGCCGTGCAGCACGCCTTCGACAACCTGGCCGCGGGCCGGACCACCATCACCATCGCCCACCGGCTCTCGACGGTCCGCAACGCGGACCAGATCGCCGTCCTGGACCACGGCCACATCGTGGAATCCGGCACCCACACCAGCCTGCTGGCCGGCCGTGGCCGCTACGCCGAACTGGCCGCATAAGCCGCGGGCACCCCGCCCGCGGCGCCCTCGCCTCCGGCGGTGACGGGGCGGCCCGGAGGCCGCAGCGCGGCTGGTCCGCGGTGCGCTAGCCGAGACCGAGCCGGCCTGCCAGCGCTGACATCTCTTCCCGCTGCCCGTCCAGGTCAGGCGAGCTCAGCGCGGCCACCAGCCGGGTAGCCCCCAGGGCCGCGTGGGCGTCGGCGTCGGCGGCGGAAACGCTGGCCGGCACCCACCGGGTGTACTCCAGCGCCGCCGGGTCCCGGCCCGCCTGAGTGGCGGCGCTGCGCATCAGTTCCAGCTGGCTGGCCCGTTCCCCGGCGGTGAGCTGACCCCCCGGGAAGTAGCCGTCGCCCCGCTGCCCGGCGCGGCGCGCGGCCGGCCGGCTCGCCCCCCCGACGTGGATAGGGAGAGTCCCGGCCCCGCAGGGCTTGGGGAAGCTGCACAGGTTCGTGAAGGAGAAGAACTCCCCGTCGAAGCTGACCCCGTTCTCGTCGCCCGCCCAGAGCAGGCGCAACACGTCGATGGCCTCATCGGCCCGGCGGCCCCGGGCGCGGAAGTTGACGCCCACGGCCTGCGCTTCACCAGGCAGGCTGCCCAGGCCGACGGTCAGCAGCCGCATCCGGCCCTCCGAGAGCAGGTCGATGGTCGCCAGCTGCTTGGCCAGCAGGACCGGGTGATAGTAGGGCAGCAGCAGAACGGCCGTGCCAAGCAGGATCCGCTCAGTCGCCGCGGCCACGAAGGTCAGCAGCTCCAGCGGGGCGGCGATGGGCAAGGCGGGCGGAAACTCGAACGGCCCGAGTTTGGCTCCCGGATACAGCACGATGTGCTCGGGGACGTAGAACGACTCGAAGCCGCAGCGCTCCGCGTGCCGGGCCACCGCGATCACGGTGCGGGGGTCCACGCCGTAGGAGCCCGTGTTGTACACGATCCCGACCTTCACCGCATGCCTCCGTGCCACCCGCACCACGCCGCCATGTCCAGGAACCTAACGGCCGTACCCCGGTACGGGGCCAGTGGTTGCGGGCCGGCGGTTGCGGGCCGGCGGCTCAGGGAGTCAGCGCGGCCTGCGGCCCTCACCTGGCCGGTCCGGCGGGCCGGCCGCCGGAGCCCGGGGGCTCCGCCGGGTCCAGTCGTGCCGGACGCCGCGGGTCGCGGGCCGCCAGCAGTACGGGCAGCCTGGGCCGAAAGCGCTGTGCAGATGCGCGCAGTTCACGAGCTGTGCGGTCTTCACGTCGCCAGTCTCGCCCGCTTACCCTGATTCATCCTGGAACCGCAGTTCAGCGAGCGTGTCACGGGCGCGGTGGCCGGCTACCAGCCAGCGGGCCACCAGGGCCGGCGGGTCACAGGAACTGCCCGGGGGAGTCGTTGGCCTCGTCGCCGCGCCACACCACGGCCACGACCTCGCTGGGGTCGATCACCGTCCATCCGGTCTCGCGCTCGAGGCGGACGAGGCCGTCGGCGCGGAGCTCCACGCCGGTCAGCTTCCTGTTCTCGGAGGTCGGGAAGGCGACCGGCCCGATCCTGGCGACGAGCATGGACATCGACCCCGACTTCCCGATGAGGGGCGTGAGCAGGTCGCGCATCGTGTCGCCGGTCATGGTCTGGCACCTCCAGCTGTCGCTATGAGCAGCATGCCCGGTACTCGCGCGGATTGTCGGGTCGCTCGCCGCCACTGCCGTCCCCCTTTAGCATCCCTTTGATCTTGGAGTACCGCCACGAACCTGGGCTGTCGCGGGGGACACCGAATGCTGAAGCGGAGAACGTGGCCGGCCTGCACGGCGAGCCTGGCCGGGGCCGTGCTGATGGGCACGACCCTGATCGGGGCGCCTGGCGCCACCGCAGCCCCGGAAAGCGGCGCAGGCCGGGCTGCGGGCCGCGTCATGGTGCCCGTCGGCCCGGCCCCCGGGATTCCTCCCGGGGCCAGGATCATCGGCCGGGAGGCCAGCTCGGCCACCCTGCGGATCACCGTGGCGCTGCGCTCCGCTCACCCCCGTGGTCTCCGCCGCCTGGCCACCCGGGTCTCCACCCCCGGCTCGGCCAGTTTCCGCGACTTCCTGACCCCCCGCCAGGTCCAGGCCCGCTTCGGTCCGCGGCGGGGCGCCGCCGCCGCGGTCCGGGCCTGGCTGAACCGCCATCACCTCAGCACCAGGCCCGCTCTGGGGGACGGCCTGCTGCTGCTCGCCGCCGGATCGGCGGCGAGCGTCGAGGCGGCGTTCCGCACGACGATCGTCCGGGTGCGCCTCCCCGGCGGGCGGACCGCGCTGGTCAACCGGCGGGCCCCGAGGGTGCCCGCTGACCTGCGCCGCCAGGTGTCCGCCGTCATCGGCCTCAGCACGGTGCACCTGCCGGGGTCCGGCCTCGCGTCCGGGCCGGTCCCCGGGCCCCGGGCCTGCCGTGCGGCCCGCACCACCCGGCACGTCTACACGGCGGCCTGGCTGGCCCGCGCCTACAAGTTCAACCCCCTGTACCGCCAGCACGACTTCGGGCAGCACGTCACGGTGGCCCTGTTCGAGCTGGCCGACTACGCCAACCCGGACATCAGGGCGTACACCCGGTGCTACCGGGTGCGCCCGCCCGTCCGCCGGGTGCGGGTCGACGGCGGGACCACCGTCGCGGCCTCGGGATCGGGCACGCTGGAGGCCACCGCGGACGTCGAGATCGTCGCCGCGATGGCGCCCCGGGCCAGCGTCCTGGTCTACGAGGCACCCCTGTCGGGCGGCGACCAGTCTGTCGTGGACACCTACGGCATGATCGCCCAGCAGGACCGTGCCCAGGTGGTCAGCAGTTCCTGGGGTGGTTGCGAGCCGCTGGCCGGAGCCCCGGCCGTCCGCATCGAAGCCCAGCTCTTCCAGGAGATGGCCCTCCAGGGCCAGTCGATGATGGCCGCCGCCGGGGACTCCGGCTCCGAAGGCTGCCTGCCCGACGTGAAGGAGATCCCCGCCCGCCTCGCCTACAGCCTGCAGGTCGGCAACCCGGCGAGCCAGCCCTTCGTCACGGCGGTCGGCGGTACCGCTATCACCCGGTACGGCTCCCCGCCCGGGCAGTCGGCCTGGAATCAGACACCCGCCGGGATGGGGTTCCCGGCCCCGTTCAACGGGCGCCACGGGCGTCCCGGCAAATACCCCGGCAACCTGGTCGGCAGCGGTGGCGTCTCACGGATGTGGTGGATGCCGACCTGGCAGGCCGCTTTCGTGCGCAGCCACCACGCCAGCGGTGCCCGCTGCGGCGCCCCGCCCGGGACCGGCTGCCGCGAGGTGCCTGACGTGTCGGCGCTGGCCGCGATCGGCACCAAGGACACCCGCGGGTACGTCATCTACGGCACGGCCGGGGCGTTCAACGGCCAGGGCTGGCTGACCGTCGGCGGCACCAGCCTGGCCACCCCGCTGTGGGCGGCGCTGACCGCCCTGGCCGACCGGCAGGCGCCCGGCCACCGGCTGGGGCTGCTGTCCCCGAGCCTGTACCGGGTCGCGCGCAGCGACCCGCGGGCCTTCACCGACGTCGCCGCCGGGAACAACGACTACCTGGCCGGGTACGGCCGCCGTTCGCAGCACACGTGCCGCTTCCGCGGGCGGCCGAACCAGCCCTGTTACCAGGCCGCCCGCGGCTACGACATGGCCACCGGGCTGGGCACCCCCCAAGCAGGGTTCCTGATCACTGGCCTGCTCGGTGAGCGGCCTTCCTGACGCCGGGCCGGTAGGTGAGTCCGGTGGCCAGCAGGACTGCCGTCCCTGGCCCACCAGAAAGTGGTCTAGACAGGCGGACGGGGTCGGATGGCAGACTGCCAGGATGACCGGACCGGACCCGAAAGCAGAGCTCCTCGGATACCTGCAGGCCGGCCGGGAGGCCCTGCTGTGGAAGCTTGAAGGGCTCTCTGAGTACGACGTCCGGCGCCCGTTCACCCCCACCGGTACCAACCTGCTGGGGCTGGTCAAGCACGTGGCCAGCATGGAGCTGGGGTACTTCGGCGAGACCTTCGGCCTGCCGTCCGGTGAACCGCTGCCCTGGCTGGGCGGGGACGCCGAAGCGAACGCGGACATGTGGGCGACTCCCGGGCAGTCGCGTGACCAGATCACTGCCCTCTACCACCGGGCCTGGCTGCACTCGGACACCACGATCGACGCGCTGCCCCTCGACGCGGTCGGCCGCGTCCCCTGGTGGCCGGCGGACCGGAACGAGGTGACCCTGCACCGGATCATGGCCCACATGATCGCCGAGACGCACCGGCACGCGGGGCACGCCGACATCGTCCGGGAGCTGATCGACGGGACGGCCGGACGCCAGCGGGAGAACGACAGCCTGGCGCCCGGCGACCAGTCCTGGTGGGAGGGCTACCGCGGCCGGCTGGAGCAGGCGGCCCGGGAGGCCAGTCCCTGAGTCTGCCGCCGGTGGTGAGTTCCGTAACAGTGACCTTTGTCTCCAGGTAGGCGAACCTCATCGGCCGGTCCGGCGACCGGGCTGGATGGGCGCGCCCCGGTGTGCCGCACGCCATAGCGGGGCGGGGAACACCGGGGAACGGCGTGGCGTCATTAACTATGTGAGTACGTACATCGAGGCGGCCGAGGACACGCGCCCGGCCAACCTGGTCCTTGTCGAGCAGTCCGGAGCCAAGCACGAGATCCCGCAGTCGTCCCCCGGCGACGGGATGCTCGAGGCGGAGCAGGTCATGCACGACCCCGGCCTGCGTCTGAGGGAAGTCAAGGTCGTCAGCGAGCACCGGGCCATCGCCCGCTGGAAGGCGTCCGAGCTGGGCTGGCGCCGGGTCGCCTGACCGCCAGTCCCGGCTCGTCCACCGCAGTCCCGACCGCGATCCGGGATGCCTATGATGAAGATAGGGCCGCGGGCATTCCGAACGCTGGCATTCACGCCGGCGCCGTCCACGGGCCCAGGAAATCCGGCGCCTCCGGCGCCAGGGATGGGATGGCCGAAATGTTCGGCTTCAGGATCATCCGCCAGTACGAGCAAGGTGTCGTGTTCCGCTTTGGGCAGGCCCTGCCCGGCGTCCGCAAGCCGGGCCTGACCTGGATTAACCCGTTCACCAGCCGGCTCACCAAAGTCAATATGCAGATCACTGTGGTCAACGTGCCCGCGCAGGAGACCATTACCCGGGACAACGTCACACTGAAAGTGGACGCGGTGGTCTACTACCGGGTCATCGACCCGCTCAAGGCCGTCATCAACGTGCAGAACTACCATTTCGCTGTTTCGCAGGTCGCCCAGACCTCGCTCCGGTCGGTCACCGGGCGCAGCAACATGGACCAGTTGCTGTCCGAGCGGGAGCAGGTCAACGCCGAACTCAAGGACGTCATCGACGCCCCCACTGAGGGACCGTGGGGCGTCCGGGTGGAGCGGGTCGAGGTCAAGGACATCTCCCTCCCCGAGTCCATGAAGCGCTCCATGTCGCGGCAGGCCGAAGCCGAGCGCGAGCGCCGCGCGCGGATCATCGCCGCCGACGGGGAGTACCAGGCCTCCAAGAAGCTGGCCCAGGCCGCCACGGTCATGGCGGCGGACCCGGCCGCCTTGCAGTTGCGGCTGCTGCAGACCGTGGTCGAGGTGGCAGCCGAGAAGAACAGCACGCTCGTCATGCCGTTCCCGGTGGAACTGCTGCGCTTCTTCGACCGCGCACGTCCGGCCGACACTCCCTCCCTGGCCGCCACGGACGCTGACGAGGCCAGCGCCGCGCTGGCCCCGCCGGTCCCCGCCGCACTGCCCGCCCCCGTCCCCGCCGCGGGAACCCAGCCGGCCAGCCCGCAGGCCGCACCGTTGAACGGCTCCGGGAAGGCTGACTCCGCCAGCTGACCCAGCGTCCGGAACTGGCCGGCGCCCCGCTACGGCGAGGGCGCCGGCGCGACCAGGGGCCCGGCTCCTGGTCAGGGCCGGGGTCGCCCGCGCCGCCGGCCGGCCAGGCTTACGCGTGCGGCGGGAGGCGGTAGACGGACGCGCCGTCGGCCCGGTAGTCAAACCGGAAGCCGACCGCCTGGAGGTAGTGCAGGACCACCGGCGCGGGGGTCCAGACGATCGCCCAGCCCACGTCGATGCGGCGTGCGTCGAGCCGGGCCGCGTCGAGCCTCGCCCGCGCGCCCGGCCCGGTGAGCACGCTCAGGTAGAAGGCGTGCGGTCCCCGCTGGGCGTTGAGCAGGTCAGCGTAGAACGGATGCCGTTTCACGGCGGCCAGGGTGGATTCGGGCAGCCGGGATATGTAGGCGATGGCGCGCGGATGGCCGTCGGCGGTGGCCTGCATCTCGGCTTCGGAGTTGAACGGTGCTCCCTCGTCGGGGAGGGGGACGGCGCTGCGCACCCCCATCGGCACGTCTACCACGATCGATCGGGAATGGTCCGCCGCGATCGGGCGGTCGAGTGCGGGCAGCGCCGTGGGGATGGTGGCCTGGAACGGCCGGACGCCCACACTGCCGGCTTCGAGGACGCCCAGCGCGGCCACCACGACCAGGGCCGGCCGGGCGTGGTAGCGCAGCCAGTCCACGCTGACGGCGGCCAGCAGGGCGGCGGCCACCAGGCCGATCTCGGTGATCCGGTCGGCCTCGCGGAACGAGGAGAGCAACGAGATCCGCACCATCCAGGTGTACGGCATGATGTCTGAGAGCCGCACGCCATGCCAGACCTGGGCGAGCGGCACATACCGGTGGCTGCCAACGACGATGCCCGTCCCCAGGGCGAGCCAGGTACCGGCCAGCCAGAGCAGGGCGAGCAGCCGGACGTTACGCCGCCGCCAGCCCACGACCAGGCCCAGCAGCCCCAGGGCGGTCAGCACCACGCCATACGCCGTGAACGTGAAGCTGGTGGGGGCGGCGTGGTAATAGATCGAGGCCAGGCTCTTCAGCCCGAAGAAGCCGACTCGCGGCGAGGGTGCGAATATCCGCCCCAGCGCGGCGCCGGAGTTCCGGTAGTCGTCCGCCAGGGCCCCTTGCGACGCTGTCGCCTGGCCAGCCAGCGTCTGCTGGACCATGGCGACGATCTGCGGGCTGGCCACTACCGCCGTCACCAGCCCGGCCAGGGCGACCATGCGCAACTTGACCCAGGCGCCGGCCCCGCCGCGGCCCGGGCGGCGGACCAGCCAGAGCAGCAGGACCGCAGCCGCCAGGCTCCAGGCCAGGATGGTCGACTCCTGGTCAACCAGCAGCGCGGCCCCGAGGACCACGCCCAGGACGGCCGCCTGCCGCCAGCCCGGCCGCCGGGTCAGCCGCACCGCCGCCTCCAGCGACAAGGGCAGGAAAATCGCGCCCAGCGCGAGCTGGATCTCATACCACGCGTTCCACGTCATCATCGTGGACAAGCCGAAGAACGCGCCCGCGGCGATCGCGCCAGTCTGTGAGGGCACCCACAGCCGGGCGGCCCGGTACATCGCGTAGCACATCAGCCCCGGCGCGGCCACGGCCAGCAGGTTGTAACTGAAACTCGGGCCATAGACGAGCGTGACCGGGGCCATCAGCACACCAGGCAGCGGCATCAGCACGTGAAACCCCAGCGGAGCCCCCACCGGCGCCGCCAGGTAGTGGGTGAACCAGGGATTACTGGGGTGCAGCACCAAGCGCGCCATCCACCAGTAGTCCCAGACGAACAACCCGCTGTCGCGGCCGGTCGGCACCACGTGGTCAGCCAGATAAGTGGCCCGGGTCCAGTTCACCGCGACACCGGCGGCCAGATAGGCGGCCAGGACGGCCAGGTGCACGGTCACCGGCCGGGCGGCCCGGCCCAGCTGCGGCGGCCACGCGCCCGTTCTGGCGTGCGAAAACTCCCGGTCGGCAGACCTAAGATCTCCGGTCGTCAACGCGCGGGCCCCCCTTGTCCGCTGAGCGGGGCAGGTCCCGCGGTCATGTTCGCTGGCTCGCGCAGCGGGCCGGAAAGTCGCATATCTAAGAGATGCACGGATCGATTCAAAGCGTTCCCAAGGATCGTCAAAAAAAGCGGCTGCTTTATGCGGCCCTTACCGGGAAAGCCGTCCGCAGGCGAGCAAAACGTGCCGTCCCGGGGTGAATTCTGGGAATCACGCGGCCCCCGCCCCGCTGTCCACCCTCTCACAGGCACTGGCGGATGCGGCGGATGCGACCGTGGCGGCGCTGCTAGCCTGCCCAGCAATCGGTGACTACCGGGTGGCCGGTAGCACGGCCTGCGAATGGGCGGGAGCTTGGCGGCGATGAGCGAGATCGCAGGGCAAGGCGGCCCGCCGCCCGGCGTGAACAGCCAGGTGCTGCCCTTCGCCCACCGCGGGATCTCCCGCGCCGTGGCCCTGGGCTGGCAGGTAGCCCAGCTGTTCCACTCCCCGGTGCATCAGGGCCCGGTGACCGACCCGCCGCGGGGCAGTCACCTGCCGGGACGTTCCGAGTTCCCGGGGGCCAGCCAGTCAACCTGGCTGGGGGAGCAGATCCAGTCCCAGCTGGAGCAGTTGCTGGCTGACCCGCCGCCCGTGCTCATGGAGGCGATGTCGGACGTGCTGGCCGCGCTGACCGACCCTGGCCGCCGCCGGGACGCCACCCTCGACGCGATCTTCACCCTGCACTGCCGCCTCCTCGAAGCCCTGACCGTCGCGGACTTCGTGCTTGGCAAGGCCTACGGGCTCGGCCGGGCCGTCGCGGAGACGGCTCTGCAGCAGGCCGGCGCGATGGCGGAGGAGGAGCGGGCGGACCAGTTCCGCTGCGTGTTCGAGGCGGGACGGCTGATTACGGTCAAGGACTGGCTGGCGGACCTGAAGACCCTCCTGCCCGACCACACGGCCTACGCGGTGAGCCGCAGCCTGCACGACTGGCAGCGCTGGGTCTCCGGAGACCGGCAGCCGGGGGACTGGGCTGCGGCGCGGGCCGCGATCCGGGTCCAGGGCCGGATCTGGCGCGAGCTGCTCACCGGCGAGAAAGCCGCCCGGGACATCCTGTCCCTGTCTGACTACCTGGCGGCGGGCCGCAGGGGAGCGGTCGAGATGGCCAGGCGGTTCTGGTGGGTCGCCGCGGCCGCCGCGATCCTGACCGCGGGCGTGATCTACGCGGGCTCCTACCTGCATGGCCTCCCCGACCTGGTGCGCGTGGTCGGCAGCGTCGCGTGGCTGGCCGGTGCGGCCGGCCTGTTCGCGAAGGGGTCCTCGGCGGTGCTGGGACCCGGGATTACCCAGGCCGAGGGCTGGCTGTGGCAGACCGAACTGGACGGCTCGGTGGCGGTGGCCGCGACCAGGCTCCCGCCGGGCGCCAGGAAGTCGGGCGCGGGAGGTGCCTCCGTCGGGGAACTGACGCCCGACCCGGACCGCACCGCCCAGCTGGAGCGCCGTGATCAGCTCCAGCGCGAGACCGAACTCTCCTGACCGCAGGCCGCTGTACGCCGGCCGCGAAAACGCTTCCGGCGCCGCCGCCGTCGCGGATACGGTGAGCGGGCCCGGACCCGCCCGGCGGGTCACGAACCGGGTCACGAACGCAGCCACGGAGGCGACGGCGATGGGTGGTCCGGTCATCACCAGCCGCGGAGAACCCAAGCGGCGGTCCCGGCCCCTGCTGCGCACGAAGATCGGCGAGCGGCTGCGCCGCACCCGGCGCGAGCAGGGCCGGACCCTGTCCGACGTGTCCCGGGTGTCCCGGGTGTCGGTGCCCTACCTGTCCGAAGTGGAGCGCGGGCGCAAGGAAGCCTCGTCCGAAGTCCTGGCCGCTATCTGTGACGCGCTGTGGATCGACCTGTCCGAGCTGCTGGCCGGGGTGGCCCGCGACCTGGCCGCCGACCAGGGCCGCCTGGCCCCCGTCATCCGGCTGAACACGGGCGAGCTGGACACGGGCCAGGCTCGGATGTGGCCGGCGGCGGCCGGGCGCCGTCGCCGCCGCGCACCCCGGGCGAGGCCCGGTGCCTGCTGGCGGCGTGACGGCCCGCCGGATGACCACGCGGCCCGCAGGCACCGGCCGCGTGACCACGCGGCCGGTGCCGCTACCCCGCTAGGCCGCCCGGTCGGCCTGGCGGGTCGTGATGACCTCGTCGGCGAGGCCGTACGCGACGGCCTCGCGGGCGCTGAAGGTCTTGTTCCGGTCGGTGTCGCTCCTGATCTTGTCCACCGGGTGGCCGGTGTGCCGGCTGAGGATCTCCTCGACCTCACGCCGGGTCCTGGCTACCTCTTTGGCCTGGACGGCGAGGTCGGGGAGCGCGCCCTGAGCCTGGCTCGACGGCTGGTGCAGCAGCACCTTCGCGTGCTGCAGCACGGCCCGCCGCCCCGGCGCGCCCGCGGCCAGCAGCACCGCCGCTGCCGAGGACGCCTGCCCCATGCAGATGGTGGCCACGTCCGGGTGGATGTACTGCATCGTGTCGTAGATCGCGGTCAGGGCGCTGTAGGAGCCGCCGGGAGAGTTGATGTAGAGGCTGATCTCGAGATCCGGGCTGGCCGCCTCGAGGTGAAGCAGCTGGGCCATGATCACGTTGGCCACCCCGTCGTCGATCTCGGTGCCGAGGAACACGATGCGTTCTGAGAGCAGCCGGGAGTAGATGTCGAACGCCCGCTCGCCGGCCGCGGTCCGCTCCACCACGGTGGGGATCGTGTACTGGCTCATGGTCACAGGCCTGCCTTCCGGCCCGCGAGGGCGGGGCGCACGTCGTCGAGTCGTTCCACGATGTGATCGACGATCCCGTAGTCGCGGGCTTCCCCGGCGCTGAACCAGCGGTCGCGCATGCTGTCCTGCTCGACCCGCTCCAGTGGCTGCCCGGTGTGCTCCGAGATCAGCCTCATCATCGTGGCGCCGGTGCGCCCGAGTTGCTCGGCGTAGATCTCGATGTCGGCCGCGGTGCCGCCGAAACCGGCCGAGCCCTGGTGCATCAGCACCTGGGCGTGCGGCAGGCTGAACCTCTTGCCCGCGGTCCCGGCGCACAGCAGGAACTGGGCCATGCTGCCGGCCAGCCCCAGCGCCAGCGTGCTGACGTCGTTGGGGATCAGCCGCATCGTGTCGTAGATCGCCAGGCCCGCGCTGACCGAGCCGCCCGGGGAGTTGATGTACAGGCTGATGTCGCCGCGCGGATCCTCCGCGGACAGCAGCAGCAGCTGGGCGCAGAGCCGGTTGGCCACCGCGTCGTCCACCTCGGTGCCGAGGAGGACGATGCGCTGGAACATCAGCCGGCTGATGAGCTGTTCGTCGAGGCCCGCGGCGGTCGGGGGTGCAGCAACGGCAAGCTTCATGATCTCCCTGCTCTCGGTCTGGGCCCCGGATCCGGGCTCACCGTCAACAATGGTTCGCCCGGGCCGCCCCGGCCAAGGCAATCTGCTGGCAGCAGAGGAATCGGTGCTCAGGCCCTCGGCGGGCAGGCCCCCGTGGTCACCGTCGGGTGGCGTAACGCAGGTACACCGCACCGCTGGCGAAACGCCGTTCCGCCAGCAGTTCGAGCGGCAGGCGCACCCCGCCGGGGAGGGACTTCTTGCCGCCGCCCACCACGACGGGGCAGACGATCAGGTGGCACTCGTCGACCAGGCCGGCCTTGAGCGCCTCGGCCGCCAGCACCGGGCCGCCGACCGTGATGTCCCGGTCCGCGCTCGCTTTCAGCTGCCGGACCGCCCCGGGGTCGAAGTCCCGCTCGATCCGGGTCCTGGCGGTGCTGACCGCCTCCAGCGAGCGGGAGAACACGACCTTGTCGGCCGCCCGCCAGATCTGGGCGAAGTCGAGCATCAGGGGCGAGCTGCCCGGCCTGGGGCATGGTCTCCCAGCCGGTCATTTCCTCATACAGCCGCCGCCCGTAGAGGTAGGTGCCGACCGGCCGCTCGAAGTCGTTGACGAAGCCGAACACCTCGTCGTCCGGCATGGCCCAGTCGTACTTGCCGTCCTCGTCGGCCACATAGCCGTCGAGCGACGTGATCGTCATGTAGATAAGCCTGGCCACGGTGAGCCTCCTCGCTCGTCAGTGCCGTAGCCAGAAATCGTATTCCGATACGGGAATGTGTCAAGGCGGCGTTACCGGGTGGCTGGGCAGGCCCGGGTTTCGTTGGCAGGATGAGACGACGAGGCCCTGGCCGGGGCCGGGCTGGCGAGGGGGCCAGATGAGCGGACCGGGCACGGGCTTGTCGTGCGGGACGTGGTCGTCCGGACGGTGGTCGTGCCGTTCCGCAGGCCGCTGGCCACCAAGGTGGGGCACTTCGCGCAGTGGCCGTTGCTGCTCATCGACGTCACCACGGAGCAGGGCATCACCGGCCACGGCTACCTGGCGCCCTACCTGGCCACCGCGGCGGCGGGACTGCGCACCGTCCTGGATGAGCTGGGGGCGGGGTTGCGGGGCCGTCCCGCCGCTCCGGGCCAGGCGTTCGCGCAGGCCCGGGGCTGGTTCGCGCTGGCCGGCTACCAGGGCCTGGCCCTGGCCGCGGTCGCGGGCCTGGACATCGCGCTGTGGGACGTCCTGGCCCAGGCGGCCGGGCTGCCGCTGGCCCGGCTCCTGGGCGGCACCCTGGAGCCGGTCCCCGCCTACAACAGCAACGGCCTGGGCCTCATCCCGCCCGCCGCGGTCGCCGACGAGGCGCTGGAACTGCTGGCCGAGGGCGGGTTCACCGCGCTGAAGGTCCGGGTGGGCCGGGACCGGGCCGCCGACGACCTCGAGGCGGTCCGCCGGGTCCGGGCCGCGGTCGGTGACGAGGTCACCCTGGTCGCGGACTACAACCAGGGCCTGGCCCTGGGCGACGCGCTGGAGCGCTGCCGCGCGCTCGACGGTGAGGGGCTGACCTGGATCGAGGAGCCGCTGCGCTATGACGACCTGGACGGCCACGCCCGGATCGCCCGCGACATCGCCACCCCGGTCATGCTGGGGGAGAACTTCTACGGCCCGCGGGCCATGCACGAGGCTATCCGGGCCCAGGCCTGCGATCTGGTCATGCCGGACCTGATGCGGATCGGCGGGGTCACCGGCTGGCTGCAGGCCGCCGCCGTCGCGGACGTGGCCGGGCTGCCGATGTCCTCCCACCTGTACCCGGAGGTCAGCGGGCACCTGATGCGGGTCACCCCGACGCGGCAGTGGCTGGAGTGGCAGGACTGGGCTGATCCGGTCCTGGCCCGCCCTTTCGGAGTCCGCGACGGGACCCTGCTGGTACCTGACGTCCCCGGCAACGGGCTGGAGTGGGACGAGGACGCCGTCGCCCACTACCTGTCGCCGGGCTGACCGGCCGGGCCGGGTGCGCTAGCCCGGCAGCCGGGCGAACGCGCGCACCGGGATGGTGCCGAACCCCTCGATGCGCAGCGGCGCGGCGGTGAACCACGCCCCGGCCGGGGGTAGCTGCCCGAGGCCGGTGAGGTGCTCGACCACGGGAATCCCGGCCCCGAGCAGCAGCGAATGCGCGGGCCGCCGCCCGTCCGCGGTGTCGTCGATGTTGACCGCGTCGATGCCCACCAGGGCCGGTTCCTGCCCGGCCAGCCACGCGGCCCCGGCCTCGGTGAGGAAGTGCGCGTCCTGCTCGTAGGCCGGCGTGCCGAACCGGGCGTCGTCGCCGGTGTGCAGCAGCACGGCCGCGCCCCGCACGTCGAGCGCGGCCAGGGCGCCGACGTCGATGCCCCGCCGCTGTGACCCGGTGGCCCGGACCACGACGGCGGGCAGGCCGGCGGTCCGCTCCAGCCCGATCGCGGCCAGGTCGGCGCCGCCGGGGTAGCGGTGATACGGCGCGTCGAGGTAGGTCCCGGTGTTGCCGACCAGGCTGATCCGGCCGATCGTGAACTCGGTGCCGGGGGCGTAGTGGCCGCGTGAGGCTTCCCGGGTCAGATGCGCAGTGATCTCCGGCCCGGGCAGCCCGGGATAGGTGGTCATCCCGGCCCGGATCACGTGGCTGAGCTCGACCAGCGTCCCGCCCCGGGACGGCGGGCCCGCGGGGCGGTCCGACGGGCCGCCCCGGGTCCCCTTATGCGGCTCAGCGAAGACCTCGACGTTGCCCAGCTCGACTGACTGTGTCATCAGCAGGCCGAGTGAGGCCACGAACAGGGCGGCGATCGCGGCCTCGTCCACGTCCGGGGACGGCACGTCCACCCGGAAACCCGTGGCGGTGAGGCCGCCGCCGTTGGCGAACGTCACGCTGGCGTCGAAGGACGCCCGGTACTCGGTCATGAGGGACCCCGTGGTTGTCGTTGCGGAAGACTATGGTCCCGCAACGTCCGGGTCAGCCGGGCAGGTGCGTGCGGCCACGTGCTGCCGGCCCGGGCGGCGGGCCCGGCGCGGCGGAGACCGCCCGGGAGATGGCGCGGGCCACCGCGACCACCGCCGGGCGGACGGCGGACGGCTCCAGCCGTTCCGTCCGGGTGACCACGGACAGCGCGGCCACGGTCTGGTGCCGCTGGCCGGTGATCGGGCAGGCGACCGAGGTCATCGCCTCCGGATGCCGCCGGGACGCCACGGCCACCCCGTCCCGGCGGACCGCCGCCAGCTGGGCCCGCAGGTCGCGGCCGGACAGCTGGGTGTGCTCGGGCTCCAGGGTCAGGTCACCGGCCAGGATCTCGTCCTGGACCGGCGCGGGCGCGTGGGCCAGCAGGACCAGCCCGACCCCGGTGGAGTGCAGCGGCATCCGGCCCCCGACCCGGTACAGCACCTGGCCCGCGCCGTGCGCGGACAGCCGCTCGACCAGGATGGCCTCGAGCCCGTCCCGCACCGCCAGCAGCACGTGCTGGCCGGTGGCCTGGTGCAGGTCCTCCAGGTACGGCAGGGCGGTGGCCCGCAGCCCGTGCCCGCGCGGCGCGAGCGACGCCACCTCCAGCAGCCGGACGCCGACCACGTAGCGGCCGTCCGCGGTGCGTTCCAGGGCTCCCCATTCGACGAGTTTGCGGGCGATGCGCAGGGCGCTGGGCTTAGGCAGGCCGGCCCGGGCGCTCAGCGACGTCAGGGACAGCGCGCGGTGCGCGGGGCCGAAGGCCCCGAGCATCCGGAAGGCCCGGTCGAGGACGGGCTCGCCCTGGGCGGGCCGCCCCCCGCGCGGCCGGGTGGCGTCGGCCATGGTCTCCCTCCCTTGTTCCAATCAATGAAACCACCGATGTGCAGCCGGGCCGTCCTGACCGACCATGCATGTCGTGACGACGCCAGGCAGGACGCGCGCCCAGGACACGCCGGTCCTGGTGGCCGGCGGTGGCCCGGCCGGGCTCGCCGCCGCCGCGGAACTGGCCAGCCGCGGCGTGGCCTGCGTGGTCGTCGAGCCACGGGCCCACGTCTCGCACCGCCGGCCGCGGGCCAAGACCACCAGTGTGCGGACCATGGAGCACCTGCGCCGCTGGGGGCTCGCGGGCGCACTGCGCGCCGCCGCGCCGCTCCCGGTCGCGTGGTCGCAGCGGGTCACGTTCTGCGAATCGCTGTCCGGGCGCCGCATCACCGACTTCGAGGGCGCGTTCGGGCTGACCACGGAGCGGGACGAGCGGTTCGCCGAGGCCGGCCAGCAGGTCCCCCAGCCAGTCGTGGAGGAGCTGCTGCGCGCGCACCTCCGCGGCCAGCCCGGGGTCAACCTGCGGCTCGGGCACGCCGTCACCGGCCTGGCCCAGCAAGACGACACCGTCACGGTGACCGTGCGGGACGGCAATGGCTCCAGATACCTGATTACGGCCCGCTACCTGATCGGCTGCGACGGCGCCGCGGGAGTGGTCCGGGAGCACATCGGCGCCCGCTACGCCGGGCACGCCGACCCGCGGCCCAACTTCAACGTGGTGTTCCGGGCCCCGTCGCTGGACACGCACCTCGGCCCGGCCGTGCAGTACTGGGTGCTCGGCGCGGCTGTCCCGGGACTGGTTGGCCGGCTGGACCTGCACGGGACGTGGTGGGCCATCCTGCCCGGAGTCAACGCCTCATACGGTGCGGCGCACGCCGCAGAACTGATCACCGGCCTGGCCGGCGGCCCGGTGGAACTGGAGCTGCTGGCCAGCGACCCCTGGGCCGCCCGGATGCTGGTCGCGGACCGGTTCGCGGCCGGCCGGGTGTTCCTGGCCGGGGAGAGCGCCCACGTGAACCCGCCGTGGGGTGGTCACGGGTTCAACACCTCGGTGGGCGACGCGGTCAACGTGGCGTGGAAGATCGCCGCCGTCGAGCAGGGCTGGGCGCCGGCTTCGCTGCTGGCCAGCTACGAGCCGGAGCGCCGCGGGGTCGTCGAGCAGACCGTGGCGAGCGCGGCGGCCAACATGCGCAGCCTGGCCCGGGACCTGCCCGCTGACGAGCGGGCCATCCAGGCCGCGAAACGGTCGGAGTTCCACAGCCTCGGGCTGGTGCTGGGGTACTCCTACGCCGGGTCGCCGGTCATCCAGCCCGGCACCGGACCCGGTGCGGCGGCATCCGGTGGCGCCACACCCGGTGCGGCGGCTTCCGGCGAGGACGCCGCCCGCGACGTGAGCACCTACGTCCCGGACGCCGCGCCCGGCGCGCGGCTGCCGCACACGTGGCTGCCGGGCGGGGCCTCGCTGTTTGACCGGCTGGGGGCCGCGTTCACCCTGCTCGGGCCCGCCGGTCCCGGCGACCCCGCGGTGGTGGTGCTGGAGGACCGGGCCCGCGACCGGGGTATCCCGCTGGAGGTACTCCGGGCCCCGCCCGGCTACCCGTGGGGCCAGGAGTTCCTGCTGGTCCGGCCGGACCAGCACATCGCCTGGCGGGCGCGTGACGCCGCACAGATCGACCTCGACGTCGTCACCGGCCAGCTGAGCGCTGGCCACCTCAGCGGCGCCGGCGACCCGGCCCGGCCCGGCCGGAACCGAACGGAGGAGACGGTATGAGCAGCACGTCACCAGGCGCGCCCCGGGCGGGCGGGCCGGGGAAGACCGCCCTGACCAACGTGCGCGTGTTCGACGGGCAGCAGCTGCAGGCGCCCGCGACGGTGGTCATCGAGGGCGACCGGATCGGGGCCGATGCTGCGGGGGCCAGCGTCATCGACGGGAACGGCGGCGTGCTGCTGCCCGGGCTGATCGACGCCCACGTGCACGTGCGCGACCGCAGCACGCTGGAGCGGCTGGCCAGCTTCGGCGTGACCACCGTGCTGGACATGGCCAGCCCCTCGCCGGCCCAGGTGGACTCGCTGCGCGGCGTGCCCGGGCTCACCGGCCTGCGCAGCGCAGGCCTTCCGGCCCTCGCGCCCGGCAGTCTGCACGCCCGCATGCTCGTCACCGACCAGCGTGCGCAGATCAAGGGCGCGGACCAGGCCGGGCAGTTCGTGGCCGACCGGGTCGCCGAGGGCTCGGACTACATCAAGATCGTCATAGGCAGCCCCGGCGCCGACCACGACCAGGCCACCGTGGACGCGCTCGTGGCCGCCGCCCATGAGCACGGGAAGCAGGCCGTGGCCCACGCGTCGTCCTACGCCGCGGTGGCCAAGGCGCAGCAGGCCGGGGTGGACGTGCTCACCCACGTGCCGCTGGACCAGGCTCTGGACGAGGAGTCGGTCACCAGGATGGCCAACGGCGGCCGGATCCTCATCCCCACCCTGACCATGATGCAGACCCTGGTCAGCCGGCTGGGCCTGCCGGACGCCAGCTACGCCGCCGCGCGGGCCAGCGTGGCCGCCGCCTACCGGGTCGGCGTGCCGGTCCTGGCCGGCACCGACGCCAACGCCGACGCGGGCAGTCCCGCGGCGGTCAGCCACGGCGACAGCCTGCACCACGAGCTGGAGCTGCTGGTGGACGCCGGGCTGACCACCCTCGACGCGTTGCGGGCCGCGACAGTGCTGCCTGCGCGGTACTTCGGGCTGGCGGACCGGGGCGTGGTCGAGCCGGGGCGCCGGGCCGACCTGGTGCTCGTCGACGGGGACCCGCTCCGCGACATCCGGGCCACCCGGTCGCTGCGCCTCGTCTGGTGCGGCGGGATCGTGCATGGGCCCGCTGAACCGGCTGGCTGACCTGGACTGGACTGGGCTGGCTGACCTTGACCTGGCTGAGCTCGGCTGGCTGAGTGGACGATGAGGAGGGCCCGATGAGCCTGCACGGACTGATGTCGGTCACGATCGGCGTGCCGAACGTCGACCAGACCGCCGCCTACTACACCGACTTCGGCCTGGTCCCGGACAGCGGCGGCTGGTTCAGCACCACCGACGCGGGCCGCCAGCTGCGGATCGTGGCTGCGCCCACCCGGCGGCTGGTCGAGATGCGGGTCGGCGTGGATGACCAGGACGACCTCGCGCGCGCCGCGGCCAGCCTGCAGCGCCTCGGCGTCCCCGCGGTCGTCGCCGGGACGAGCCTGGAGACCGCGGAGCCGGTCACCGGCACCCAGGTCTTCCTGGACGTCTCGGCCCGGATCCAGCAGCCGCTCGTCGTCCCCGAGGCATACAACGGTCCTGGCCGCACCGACCGCCCGGACACCCGGGCTCCGGGTTTCTCCCGGCCGGGCCCGGTGCGCCCGCGCAAGCTCGGCCACGCCGTGCTGGGCAGCACCGACCACCGCCGCTCGACGTCGTTCTTCACCGACGGCCTCGGTTTCAAGATCAGCGACCGGATCGCCGGGGTGGGCGCGTTCATGCGCTGCTCCACCGACCACCACAACGTCCTCGTGCTGGCCGCGCCGGTCAACTTCCTGCACCACACGTCCTGGCAGGTGGACGACGTCGACGAGGTGGGCCGGGGCGCGTTCGCGATGCTCGAAGGGCGGCCGGAACGGCACGTCTGGGGGCTCGGGCGGCACTACGCCGGGTCCAACTTCTTCTGGTACCTCAAGGACCCGGCGGGCAACTTCTCCGAGTACTACGCGGACATGGACTGCATCGTGGACGACCAGTTGTGGACCCCGGAAGACCTCGAAGGGGCGCGCGGCCTGTTCGCCTGGGGACCGCCGCCGCCTGCCTCGTTCCTGCATCCGGAGGACCTCGCGGCCATGATGACCGGCGCCCACGCACCGCACTGAAAGAGCCGCGGGCGCATCGCCGCCGGGTGAAAGGCTTACCGGACCCACATCTGGTCGTACAGGGGCCCAGAAATGGGGGATTCCTGGAAGTTCCCAATCCGGGCGGAGACGAATGTGGTGGATCCACAGCTGAGGATCGGGACCCATGGTGCCTGGTCGGTGACGATGCGATCCACCTGGGCCCACAGGCTTCGGGCGGTGGCGGGGTCGGTGAGCTGTGCCGCCTGCGCCTGGCTGGCCAGCTGGTCGGCGTGCGGGTCGCAGAACCCGGCATAGTTGGACGTGTCAGAAGCGTTGAGATCTTGGTAATACGAGCGGCAGCTCAGGACTGGGAAGAAGAATTCCGATGCCGTGGGGAAGTCGGCGCCCCATCCGTTGAGCCCCGCCTGAACCTTGCTGTGGAGGTTGTTGACCGCGGGGAAGAAACGGTAACCGGGCACTGTCCGCTCGTGTGCCGGGTATCCGAGGTCTTTGAGCAGCCGGACGAGGTAGGAGGCCAGAGCCCGGTTCGCGAAGTCCTTGAGGATCCACACGGTCACCGGCACGTTCGTGGTGTGGGAGTCTCTGGCCAGCCGCCGGGCTTTGGCCATGTCCGGGCTGTGCCAGATCCCGTCTCTGGTGCCGGTGGTGTAGGGGCAGTAACTCTGGTGGCCGGGGAAGTCGGCTGGGAGAATCTGGCAGGTCACCGCGGCCTGGCCCGGGGCGAGGTGGCTGAGCTGGAGGATCCGGCCGCGGTCGATGGCGTAGCTGACGGCCTGGCGGGCCTTGAGGCTGGTGAACGGCGGCTGTCGGGTGTTGAGGAACAAATATTCAGTCGCCAACTTCAAGGAGGTGTACACGCGGGCCGGGTAACGGGTCGCGAGAGACTGATCGTTGTTGCTGTAGACGTTGGTCACGTCGGCCTGTCCGGCGATAACCGCCGATTCCTGCCTGGCTGGACCGGCCACGTGGTCGAAGCGGATGACATTCGGGTAACCAGCTGGCTGGGCGGCGTATGACCATTGGCGGAAGTATGGGTTGCGGACCAGGGTCACCGACGCGTGGGGTCGGTATTGCGAGATCTTGTAGGGGCCGGTGCCGGGCAGGAACGGTGCCCGGTAGATGCGGTGGTCTGGGGCGCCGGGCGGGGCCGGCGCGGCGATGAGCAGCGCGAGTTTGTAGAGGAAGTCGGGGTCGGCGTGACCTAGGTGAAAGGTGACCGTGCCTGCCGCGTCGTTGGTGATGATCCCGGCGGACAGGTCGCAGCGCCGCGGCGGCTGCTGGCACGTTTGCCCGCCGAGGATGCCTTCGTAGTACTCGGGGTACGCGCCGAAGCGGAGCTGGCGCATGATTCCGCGGCGGAAGTCAGACGCCCGGACGAGCGTGCCGTTGGAGTAACGGATTCCGCGGCGGAGCGTGAACGTGTAGGTCGTGCCGCCGCCGGCCGGGCGCGGCAGCGTCCAGGCCAGGTCGGGGACCAGCGTGAGCCCGGCCGCGCCGCCGGATCGGCGCAGGGCGACCAGGCCGTCGTAGACGGTGCCGAGTGCCGGAATCCCTAGGGGATCGTATGCCAGCACCGGGTCACGGTCAGGCAGATAGTCGTCCACGACGGTCAGGGTGCCGCCGCGGTGGCCGGCCGCCGCGAAGGCCCGTGCCGCGACCCACACGCCGGAGGGGGTGGCGACCAGGCCTCGTGGCGAGCTGCCGACGAAGACGTTCCTGGTGACCAGGCCGGATCGCAGGTCG
Source organism: uncultured Actinomycetes bacterium (assembly GCA_963781085.1). Lineage (GTDB taxonomy): Bacteria > Actinomycetota > Actinomycetes > Streptosporangiales > Streptosporangiaceae > RYN-230. The sequence continues at coordinate 63,745 of CAWAES010000029.1, read as the reverse complement.
ATGCGGTCGAGGGTCGCATCGAACTCGTCGCTGACCCAGAGTGCGCCCCCGGTTGCGACGATGGCGCCCTGGTCCATCACCGACACGGATGGTGTCGGTGACTGTGTCCGTGGCCGGGTTGATCTTCGAGACGGTGAGGTCCAGCGAGTTAGCGACCCAGACCGCTGCCGGGGTGACCGCAATGCCCGCAGGGCCGGAACCGACTGGCAGTGGCCCGCGCGGCTGGCCGGTCGCCGGGTCGATCTGGGTCACGGTGCCGTCCTCACCATTCGCAACCCAGACGGCATCGGGCCCGACGGCGATGCCGTCTGGGTACCCGCCTACCTGGACCTTTCTCGTTACCTTGCCGGTCGCGGGATCCATCCGGTTCACGGTGTCGTCGCCTTCGTTGGCGACCCACACGCCGCTCGGCCCGCTGGCGATGGCGACGGGCACGTTGCCCACCGGAATCGTCTCGACGACGCGGTCGGCGGCGGCGTTGATCCGGGTCACGGTTCCGTCGCCGCTGTTGGTCACCCACACGTTCTCACCGGTGACAGCCACCGCGCTCGGCGCGGAGCCGACCGGGATCTGCTCGATCACGGCATGAGTCGCCGGGTTGATCCGGGACACCGTGCCTTCCGTGCCGTTCACGACCCACACCGAGCCGTCGCCGTAGGCCAGGCCAGCCGGGCTGCCCACGCTCACCGCGGCGCCGACCCGCCCCCCGCTGGCGTCGACCAGGCCCACCGAGTTGCCTGGCAGGCCCGCCGCCCCGCCCGCCTGCGGCCGGGCCACCACGACAATGGCCGCCGTGGCGATGACGACGAGCGCCAAGCCAGCCACCAGCAGGCGGTGGCCGCGCCGCCTTCCCCAGCCCAGCACATGGCCAACCGGGGCCGGCCTCGGGCGACGGCGTTGCGGAGCTGGAGAAGGGGCCGGGGAGCCGTCGCCGGCGGGGTGGACTTCGGCCGCCGTCTCGCGGGCATCGCTCCAGTCGAGCGCCGGGTCGTGGGCGAGGACGGACCCGTGCAGGCGCCGCAGCGGTTCCCCGGGATCGATGCCGAGCTCACCGGCGAGCAGGTCACGGGCACGCCGGTACGCGGCGAGCGCCTCCGCTTGCCGCCCGCAGCGGTATAGCGCCAGCATGAGCTGGCCGTGCAGCCGCTCCCGCAGCGGATGCTCGGCGACCAGGTGCTCCAACTCGCCGGTGAGCGCGTCGTGCCGGCCAAGCGCCAGGTCAGCATCGATTCGCGCCTCCAGCGCGGCGAGCCGGAGCTCCTCCAGGCGGGCTGCCTCGGGCCCGACGAACGCGTAGTCCGCCAGATCGGCCAGGACGGGGCTGCGCCACAGATCCAGCGCCTGACCGTAATGTCTCGGCGGCTTCGGCGTATCGGCCTGCGTCCAGCGCGGCCCGCCCGGCCGTGAACCCGTCCTGGAACAGGGTCGCGTCCAGGTGCTCACGGTTCACGAACAGCAGGTAACCGTGGTTCCTGGTCACCAGGATGCTGCCGGCAACGCCCCGGGCCCGGTTCGGCTCGAGCGCCTGGCGAAGGTGAAACACGTAGGTCTGCAAGGTGGTGACCCAGCCTTCGGGCGGGTCACCACCCCAGACGTTCTCGGCCAGCCGGTCCATCGAGACCACCCGGTTGGCCTCCAGCAGGAGGAGCGCGAGAACGGCCCGCTGCCGCGGGCCACCCAGCGGCACTACCTGCCCGGACCTGGAAACTTCCAATGGTCCGAGAATGCCGAAGTCCGCGGGTTCTGTCTCGCTGACCACTCCGTCAGCAACCATCACTCATCCCGCCCGGTCCCCTCCGCAGCCGCCGGGCCAGCGGCTCCGACCATTGCACCACCAGGTCCGTCGTAGGTCCACTGCTATTCCAAGCCACCGTCCAAGCGGAGTCCAAGGTGATTCCACTCACTTCACGCTGCTCTTGTCTCGTCATCACCGTTCACAAGGAGCGCACCATGAATCACCTACGCCGTATCTTCGCCGCTATGGCCACGGTGGCCGGGGCCGTGCTGGCCCTGGCCGCCACCCCCGCCGCTTTCGCGGAAAACGTGCCGCCGCCCGGCGAAGGCAGCGGCATCGCACCTCCACTGCCAGTGCGCGTCATCGTCGAGGGCGGCATGCCTGGCTGGCAGATCACCCTGATCGCGCTGGCCGCCGCCCTGGTCACTGCCGTTACGGCGGTCATGATCGACCGCGCCCGGGCGTCACGCAAGATCCCTACCTCGACCGTGCCAATGCCCGGATCTGCTGAGGCTCGCCGTTAGGGTGTCGGCATGGGGTTCTCTGGCTGGCCCCTGGAGGCCGTGGAGTTCTTCATCGGCCTGCAGGCCGACAACACCAAGGCGTACTGGAACGTGTACAAGGCAGTCTACGAGGCGTCGGTACGCGAACCCATGGCCGAGTTGCTCACCGGGCTGAGTGGCGAGTTCGGTCCCTCGCGGATCACCAGGCCCTACCGGGACGTGCGATTCCGGGCCGACAAGTCGCCGTACAAGACCGAGATCTATGCGACCTTTGACCGCGGCGGGTACGTGAACTTCAGCGCGGACGGGCTGACGGCCGCGCACGGCTACTTCATGATGACGGCCCGCTCAGCTGGAGCGGTACCGCCGTGCAGTGGACGACGATGCTGACGGCATGAGCCTGGCCAAGATCGTGGGGCGGCTCAGAACAGAAGGGCTTGAGGTCGGCGGCGGCGACGCGATCAAGACCGCTCCCCGCGGGTACTCTGCCGATCATCCCCGGATTGAACTGCTCCGCTATAAGGGGCTGATCTGCTGGCACCATTGGCCGGTGGAGCCCTGGTTGCACACGGCAGAGGCCAGCGGCCAGGTGGCAGCCGTCTTGCGCAGCGCGGCGCCGCTGCACCAATGGCTCGACCGCGAAGTCGGACCCAATCTTGCCGGCGCGACCTCGCGACCAGGATGACCGGCGCCCACGTCCCCCGCTGACCCGCTGGAGTCCGGAATCCACCGGCCCCGGCACGGCCCTTGGACAGCGGTAGTCCACGCGCGTATCATCGCGTGGTCAGCGGCTGGGCGGAACCTCGCGGCCATGATGACCGGCGCCTACGCCCCCCCGCTGACCCGCCGGAGCCTGTGGGCCAGCGGTGGCCGTCGGCGCCGCAACTGGAGCGAAATTCGAAACGCATGCTCTGACCACCGCCGACGACACGATCAGCGATGCTGGGCGCGGCGGATTTCCTCTAGGCTACGGGGCGGCTGGCTCCAGCTCTTGTGGCGACCGGGCGGAAGATCTGCTGACGGGCCAGGCGATACACGATGAGTAGACTCGGAGACGTATTGGTCTCGTGGGGTAAGGAGTTCACATGCCTACACACGCCGAAGACATGGTCCTGGTTCCTCGGGCGGAGCTGGACGCGCTCCGGGCTGAGAACCGGCGCCTGCGGCGTGAGGCTGGGGATCGTGAGGCGCTGAAGCGGATTCGGTCAGATGCCGGGGAAGGCCGTGTCCTCACCCGCGAAGAGCTGTCAGAGGCGTGGGGCATTAGTGAGTGACCGGGTCCTCCGGTTCCCAGATAGAACCTGGGACGAGCTTGAAGGACTGCCGCGACCATTTCGAAACGCCGCCCAAAAGGCAATTTTTCACCTGCTCGAAGAACCAGTCCCGACGCTTGCCGACCCATTTCCCGAGGCAGACCCGCTCCCAGGGGCCTACCGTCTCTACCTTCCGTCGGACGGCTTGACCATCTGGTACACGGTCACGGAGAGTCCGGACGGGCAGGTTGTCATCGTCGTGTAGTACGTCAAAGCCGACACGTGAACATGGGTATGCGTCAGATTCGTCACCGTGGGATTGACCGAACGGCGCTGTAGCGTGGTCAGCATGACCGCGCAGCCAGCCGGGCCTGACCCGGAGGACATTGAGGCCGCTGCCGCCCTGGCGGACTACCGGGAGTGGTCAGAGGCTGGCCAGCCTGGGGCTCTCTCGCACGAGCGGATCCGCAGGCTGCTGCTCGGTGAAGACGCCGCGGGTCAGGTCCAGTAACCGGGACAGGTCTTCGTGGGCGAGGGCGCGCACCGCCCCGCAGGCAGGGGAAGGCCGGTTACGGGGCGGCCCAGTGGTCGCGGTGGACGACCTCGTCGAACGGGCGGCGCTTGGGGGTCTTGATGGGGGCCAGCGGGCGGCCGGCCGGGTAGCCGAGCGAGATGAGGAAGGCCCAGTCACGGTCCCCGGGGAAGCCCAGCAGCTCGCGGGCGAGCTGGATGTCGGCCACGCCCGCGTGACAGCTGCCGATGCCGAGGTCCGCCGCGGCCAGCGTCATCGCCATCGTCGCCTGGCCGAGATCGAACTGCGCGCGGTGGAACTCGTTGTCAGCCGCGGGCCCGACGACCACGATCGTCGCCGCCGACTCGGCCACGTGGCCGGCGCCGCGCCAGACCTTCGCCAGCTCGCGGAGCGTCTCCCGCTGGGTGACGAGGATGAAGTCCCACGGCTGCCAGTTCTGTGAGGACGGGGCCCGGCGTCCCGCCTCAAGGATCCGGTCCAGGTCGGTGGCCGCGATCGGCCGGCCGTCAAACGAGCGCACGTTGCGCCGTGAGGTGATCGCCTCCCAGGTCTGCATGGTCTCCCGGTCCTTTGCTCCAGAGTCTTCGGGTGCTGAGTCGTAGTCCTTCAGGCGCTGGGTCCCTCAGCTGCGGACGACCCCGTACAGCGCTGGGTGCGCCGGGTAGCCAGCCAGGCCCGCGGCGGCCTCGCGGAACCCGGGGCTCTGGATGGCCGTCATGAAGTCCGCGGCGGTCTGCCAGCGGGCGATGTTCACGAACTGGAATTCGGCGTTGGGCGCGACGGCCTGGTGCAAGGCGGTACTGATGTATCCGGGCTGCGACTCGAGGTAGTCACGAGTCTTCTCCCAGGCGACGATGAAGTCCTCCGCGTCCGGGCCGGGAACCTCGAACGAATTGATCAAGGTCACTGGCTCCGCCATGGCTCCTCCGTCTCACTGCGTGCCGTCATAGGGCGAACCTAACCGACCGCAGGAGCGCGGGGCCACGCCTCTCCTGGCCAGGGTCAGTGGTCACCGCCAGGGCCGGCCGGGACGGGCCAGGGCAGCACGCTGAGGGAAGGCCATTCCCGCTGCCACCGGGTGGTCTTGGCCTGGTAGACGTGACGGGGAGCCAGCACCGGGTTGGGCCGCACGACGAGGTTGAACACGTCACCGAGACCGTGCGGAGCGTAGACCCGCCACCGGTCGCCGGGCTCAAGGCGCACGCCGAGGCAGGCGTTGGTCGCCTCGAAGGTGTCGATTGCCGCCTCGGTGGAGTCGTGCGGCGGGCAGGGGGCCCCGAATTTCTGCTCGTACCACAGGTGCACGCGGGCCTGGTTGCGGATCTGGACCGGGGCGGGCAGGTCACCGAAGAGCCTGCTCCCCGCCTGGATGACGGCGTCCTCGCCTTCCCAGGACAGATCGGAGGCGTCGAAGTAAGCCAGGTCGTAGTCGAGGATGCCCGCCTGCGCAGACCGGCCAGTGACGACGTTCCAGACCGTCTGGTACAGGCATCCCGCCACCAGATACCACTCCGGAAGAGCCAGGACAGCCGCGCGGGTGAGGACCTCGGCCAGCGTCTGGTTGCGCAGCAGAACGTCCCGGAAGGCGTCCAGCTGCTCGTCGAGCGGGAGTCTGCCGTAGTTCACCCGCCCTGTTCTACCCGGCCGGGCGCCCGGACCGGGAGGCGGACCCGCAGCACCGTGTTCCCGGGCTGGGACTCGATGGTGATCGTGCCGGCGTGGCGCTCCACGACGGTGCGGCGGGCGATGTCGAGGCCCAGGCCGGTGCCTTTGCCCGTGTCCTTGGTCGTGTAGAAGGCGTCGAACGCCCGGGCGGCTACCTGCGGTGTCATGCCCGGGCCGGTGTCGCCGACCTCGACGATGATGTCGTCGGGCCCGGCCCGGGTCACCAGCCGGAGCGTTCCGGAGCCATTCATCGCGTCGAGCGCGTTGTCGATGAGATTGGTCCACACCTGGTTGAGCTCGCCGGGATAAGCCCCGATCTGGGGGACGCTGGCGCCGTAGTCCCGCACCACGGTGACGCCGCCGGAGAGCTTGTGCCCGAGCATCACCAGGGCGCTTTCGATGCCGTCGGTCACGTCGATCTGCTGCGTCGAGGCCCGGTCCATCTGCGAGTAGGACTTGATGGCCGTGACCAGTTCGGAGATCCGCCGGGTGGACTCCTTCACCTCGGCCAGCAGGGCCGCGACGGACAAGGTGCCCGCCACCCATTCCAGGCCCGGCTCCAGCGCCGGTCCGGCCAGTGTGGCCGCCGCCCGCTCGCACCAGTCGAGATCGACCCCGGCGGCGGCGAGCGGCTCCGCGATCGTCCACTCGCGGGCGACGCCATGCTGGCTGAGCCACCGGGACAGGGCATCCTCCTGGTCGGCCAGCGCCAGCGGGCTGTGGGCCAGCGCGTCCGGCTCGATCTCGCGGCGCAGCGCGTCGAGGGCGGTGAGCTGCTGGGCGGAGATGTCGTCACCGGCCAGCCGGGCCAGGCAGGAGAGCAGGGTCTGGGAGGCGTCACCGAGCGCGTTGACGGCCCGGGAGGCGGCCGCGGCCGGGTTGTTGACCTCGTGCGCGAAACCAGCCGCGAGCGTGCCCAGAGTGACCAGGGACTCGCGCTGCCGGGCGGTGGCCTCGATGGACCGCGCGGTGCTGTACAGCCCCTGGATGAGGTGCCTGCCGAACGGGAACCAGGCGTTGACCTTCTCGCGCAGCACGGCCGCGGGCACCCGGAGTACCCGCCCGCCGGCGCTCCCCGGCCCGTCGCGAGATAGACGCCCTGCTCATCCCAGGCGCGGAATCCGCCGGCCCAGCGGCCCGGCACGTCCATCCGCCCCACGACGGTGTCCTCAGACCCGATATGGCGGACGAGGTCAATAGCCCCGTTGACGAGCACCCACCAGAAGTCCGCGCGCTCGCCCTCACGAAATAGCTCGATGCCGGGCTCGATCCGCACCTCGGCGCCGCCGTCGGCCAGTTCCGCGAGCTGGCCGTCGGTCAGGCCGTCGAACAGGCCGATAGGGCGAAGTTCGCTGGCGCGTATCACGCCGGGGCCGGATTGCTCATGAGTTCAGCCTTCGGGCGGCCTCGCGCCTGCCCGGGGGAGAGGCTGGAGGGCTATAGGGACGACCGCAACACTATAGCCGGTGGTCGTTTTTCAGCTGCTGGGCTGTGGCGCGGTGCAGTGAATGCGGGGATTCACGCCCAGGTAGTTGAGCGGGCCGGCCAGGATCGTCACCGCGGCCGTACTGGCCTTACTGCAGTTGCCGGCGGCCGCGTGATAATCCCCGCGCTGCCCGGCGGCGAAGCCGCCAACGACCAGCCAGACGATAAGAAGCACCGATCCGAGGTGCATGTCGCCTCCCTCAGCCTGATCTGCCTTTAAGCAAGCCTTTAAAGCAAGGAGACGGCCAGTAATAAATGGCCGGGCCATTCATTCTGGCCGTGCCACGAAGCCTACCCAGGTATGGCGATGCTGAGCCGGTTATGGGCCGGTAGCCGCGCTTTTCCAGAAAACTGGAAGCGGGATGACTTATCGGGAAGCTGGCCCGGATTCCCGCGGACCGGGTGCCCGGGCCGGCTCAGCGGCGTGATCTGTCCGGGGGCCGCCGGGGGCGGATCTTGAGCAGGGTGAGCGCGGCGATGAGGGTGAACGTGACGATGTTGGCGGCGAGCAAGGCGGGCTGCGCGGCGAGCAGCCCGTAGGCCAGCCAGCCGAGGACCCCGGCCGCGAAGACCGCCAGGTAGGTGTAGGAGATGTCGTCGGCGCGCCCGCGGCGCCAGGTGCGCAGCAACTGGGGGAGCCAGGCACAGGTCGTGAGGAGGCCGGACAGCAGCCCCAGCGTGATGATCACGGCGGCTCCGGGGACCGGGCGGTACTGGCCCGGACGATCAGGCGGGTCGGGTGCAGCAGGGTGGTCGCGGCGCCGGGGGTGATCAGCCGCCGGGCGCAGTCCTGGCCTTGCTGGTAGAGGTCCTGGTGGACGGTGGTCAGCGGGGGGAGCGCCCGGCTGGACTCCTCGATGTCGTCGAAGCCGGTCACCGACAGGTCGCGGGGGACGTTCAGGTCACGTTCGCGGGCCGCTTGCAGTACTCCCAGCGCCAGCACGTCGGTGCTGGCCAGGACCGCGGTGGGACGCTCGGCGCCAGGGAGGGTGAGCAGGGCGTGCCCCGCGGCGCGGCCGTCGGCGACGCTGTGGCCGGGCTGCTCCCACACCCGTACGGCGGTGGCGGGCAGTCCCGCCTCCGCCGCGGCCCGCAGATAGCCCTGCAGCCGCCGCCGGAACACCTCGTACCGGGCGCTGGCCAGCCGGGCCGGGCTGACCCACCCGCGGTAGCCGTCAGGATGCAGGCGCCAGGTCACGACGCCCAGGCGGCGATGGCCGAGTTCGATGAGGTGGCGGGCGGCGCTCGCGGCGGCGGACTCGTTGTCGATGGTCACGCAGTCCACCCCCGCCGTGCTGGGCCCGCCGTTGATCACGGTGGGCAGCCTGCGCCGCAGGGCGGCGGCCAGGGCCGGGTCGCCGTCTGCCGGGGTGTGGGCGATGAGCCCGTTGACCGCGGCGTCCCGGACCAGCCGCTCCGCGGTCCCGGCTGGGGCGGGGATGAGCTGGAGCGCGAGACCGGCCGCGGCCGTCTCGGCGGTCACCCCGTGCAGGAACGAGACCGTGCCCGGATCCCCGAACGCGTACGGCAGCGCCTCGGTGAGCAGCACCCCGAGCACGTCACTGCGGCCCCTCTTCAGCGCCCGCCCGGCCGCGCTGGGGCCGCCGTAGCCCAGTTCCTCCGCCGTCGCCAGCACCCGCTGGCGCAGCTCCGCCGAGAGCTGGTCGGGGCGGTTGTAGGCGTTGGACACCGTCATCCGGCTCACCCCGCAACGGGATGCCACCTCCGCCAGCGTCACCCGCGCCCGCCCCGTACTGCTCATGGCCTCACTTTATCGATAAAGACTGTATCGGTAAAGCCAGTGCGCGAGAGGGACGTGAGGGAGAGAGCGGGCGGGGTCCCTGACGGTTAGGAAGCCGGGGGGAGCGAGGTAGAGATGTTGACCGCGATGCGCCACCCGCCTCCGGGCTCGCGCTGCCAGATGGTGGCGTCCCAGACCGTGACGTCCGGGCCCGGCGGCTCTGGACCGTTACCGTGCACAGCGCGTACCCCAGCTCGCCCGAGGAGTGGGATTCGTGCAGGTGGATGGTGCGGCGGGCGCCAGCCGCTGAAGCGCGGGCGATGGCTTCGCGCCAGAACCGGCCGATCGCCCCGTGGCCGTGGACCGGCTGGATGCCGTCGGCCATGAGCTGGGCGTTCTCGGTGTAGTAGGAGGTCATCGACTCCGGGTCGTCCTGGTAGAAGAAGTCCTCGAAGGCGCGGGTGAAGCGCTCCAGTTCGGCTGGCTCGAAGGATGCGAGGGGCATGGTTGCTCCTCCTGTCTTTCAGTGCGCCGGGCCGGGCGCGGCAACGCTGCCCGAGAGCAGGGGGAGGACGATGCCGTTGACGACATGCCGGGCGAAGGTGTCGTCGAGGTCGGCTCCGGTCATCATCTGGCGGAAGATCTGGGCCTCGATCACTTCGTGAGTCAGCTGGGCCAGGGCCGCGGCGGCGTGGGCGGGAAGTTCCCCCCGCGCTACCGCGCGGCCCATGACCTGCTCCGACACCGAGTCCTCGGCAAAGAGGGACCGCAGGCTGCCCGCCAGGTCGCGGTCGGCGCGCATCGCGTGGACGAGGCCGCTCATCATGGCCATGAATTCGGGAGTGAGGTGGCTGCGCATGGCCCGCATCACGGCCAGCAGGTCGCCGCGCAGGCTGCCGTGGTCGGGCGCGCTGAGCACCCTTCCGGCGACGTGCGCGTGGACCGCGGCGCGCACCAGTTCAGGCTTGCCCGGCCAGCGCCGGTAGATGGTGGTCTTGCTGGCGTGCGCCCGGGCGGCCACGGCATCCATGGTCATTGCCTCGTACCCGGCCTCGCCCAGCAGGGCGATCACGGCGGACATAGATCGCCTGCTCACGGCCTCGCCCCTGGCCACTCAACCCCCCGGAAAGTCATCTATATGTACGGTACCGTATCGTACACATAGTTGAAGGTGCCAGGAGCGGGGATCTGGCTACTGGGGCGGCTCCGGGAGCCGGGCCGGGCGGGCGGCCCGGACCAGGGAGCGGTCGAGGTCCGCGAGCGTGGCCGCGCCGCACAGGGCCATGGTGGTGCGCAGTTCGCCCGCGAGGATGTCGATGGCGTGCCGGACGCCGGCCTCCCCGGCCGCCGCGAGACCGTACAGGTGAGCCCGGCCGACCAGGACAGCCCGCGCGCCGAGCGCCAGGGCGGTGGCGATGTCGCTGCCCCGCCGGATCCCTGAGTCGAAGAGCACCTCGACCCGGTCCCCGACGGCGTCGGCGATGCCCGGGAGGACCTCCAGGGCCGCGGGCACATGGTCCTGCTGCCGGCCGCCGTGGTTGGAGACGATGACCGCGTCCACTCCCTCGTCGGCGGCCCGGCGGGCGTCGTCCTCGCTCAGCACGCCCTTCAGGGCGATGGGACCGTCCCACTCCTGGCGGATCCAGTCCAGGTCCGGCCAGCCCACCGTGCCGTCGAACATCTCGGCCAGCCGCTGCCGCGAGGTGAGCCCGCTCGTGGACAGGTTCGGGAAGCCCAGGGCCGGTGACGACAGGAAGTGCCAGGCCCAGGCCGGGTGGCGGGCGCCGTTGACGACCGTGCGCAGCGTCAGTTCCGGGTTCGGCAGCACGATGCCGTGCCGCAGTTCGCGTTCCCGGTTCGACCGCACCGAGGTGTCGACGGTGAGCAGCAGGGCCCGGTAGCCGGCCGCCCGGGCCTGCGCGAGCAGCTTCCTGGCCGCGGACCGGTCGCCCCAGAGATAGAGCTGGAACCACAGCGGGCTGCCCTGGGCCTCGCCGGCGATCGCCTCGAGCGGCTGCGTCGCGAGGGTCGAGATCCCGTAGGGCAGCCCCGCATGCCGGGCCGCACGGGCGACCGCGAGCTCGCCTTCGTGGTGGAACATCCGCGGCGCGCCGATGGGGGACAGCGCGAACGGCAGCGGCATCGGCGTGCCCAGGACCGTCGTGGCCGTGGCCGGCTGGCTCACGGCCCGCAGCACCCGGGGGACCAGTTCCACCTGCCCGAACGCCTCGCGGTTGCGGCGCATCGTCCACTCGTCCTCGCCGCCGCCTTCGAGATAACCGAGCGCGGCGGCGGGCAGCCGCCGCCGGGCCAGGCGGCGCAGGTCGCTGATGCTGAGGCAGCGGGCCAGCGCCCGCGCGCCGTACGGGGCGTCGGGGCGCCCGACGTGGACGAGTTCGCGGATTTCGGACAGGTTCATGAGGAACTGCTTCCCCGCCGTGCCCCTGCGCGAACGCAGCAGGGTGGCCAGCCGCGCCTGGAACGTCTCCCGCTGGCCCGCGGAGGGCTCAGCGGGTGCCGACGGCGGTGACCACGGCCAGGGTGAACGTGGCCAGGGCCGCGAGCCCGTGCCCGAACGGGATGACGGCCGCCGGGTACACCCGCGGCTTGCGGGGCCGCCGCGGCGTGCCTTCGGGCAGGCTGGCGATCACCTCGTCGACGAGCCGGGCGGCCAGGGCCTCGTCGGTGAGCGCGCGGGCCAGGGTCGCGTCCGTGAGCCGGCCCGCCGCGGCGTCATGGGCGGGCGGAGCGAACAGGCCTCCGCGCTGACTACCCGCCGGGGCCTGGCCGGTTCCCGCGGTCTGGGCAGACTCGCCGGGCGGGCGGGGATACGGGGTCCACAACGTCACCGTGCAGATGCCCAGCCCGATCGCGGGGGTCAGCAGGGCTACCGCCACCCAGGTCAGCGGGCCCCAGCCGGTGGCCAGGAAGGCGGCCCAGACCACCAGGCCGGACAGGGCCAGGCTGAAATGCCCGTACAGCACCCGGGGGGACAGGCCGTCGCGGACCGAGCGCTGCCGCCGCAGGGCACCGTGGCGGGCCAGCGACCGGAGCATGTACGCCCCGAGGCTCGCGGTGAAGATCCAGGTCAGCAAGGTGGCGAGACCCAGCGCGCCGCTGTGGGCCGTAGGGGCCGCAGTAACCACGGTCGCCACCCGCCAATCTGCCCTGGGCCCCGGCCCGGCCCGGCCGCTCAGGGCTGGCGGGCCCGGCGGCCCAGGAGCACGAACGTGAAGAGCCCGGCGGCGAGCACCAGGAAGGCCGAGAGCAGGAGTGCGGCATGCAGTCCCGCGTAGAACGCACTGTACGCCGCGTGAATGACCTCCTGGACTAGCGTGCCCTGGCCTGCCCCGGCCGCGCCCCCCGCGCCCTGGGTGTTCCCGCTGGAGGGCACGCCGCCGGTCTCGACCGCGTGGATGACGATCGACTGGAAGTTCGCCGGGATGCCGAGGTGCTTCAGCCTGCCGGTCAGGCTGGACCGCAACTGCGCGTTGACCAGGGCGCCGAGGACCGCCACGCCGATCACGGCGCCGATCTCCCGGCTGGTGTTGGTGGCCGAGGCGGCCATGCCGGACCGGGCCGGCGGGACCGCGGACAGGGCCGCCGAGGTGATCGGGACCACGGTGGCGCCGATACCCAGGCCGGTCAGCGCGAGGGCCGCAGCCAGCGGCAGGTACGCGGGATGCGGGTTCAGGGTGAGCGTGGTGAGCAGCAGCCCGGCCCCGAACATCAGGCATCCGAGGAAGATCGACCAGCGCGGCGCGGCCGGGTCGGTCCACCGCCCGGCGAGCAGGGACGCGGCGATCATCAACGCGGTCATCGGCAGGAAGAGCAGCGCGATCTGGTAGCCGGTGTCGCCCACCACCTCTTCGAGGTAGAGGGCGGTGAAGAAGAAGACCGCGAACGTCGCGAAGTACGCGCAGAACGCGACCACGTTGGCCGTGAGGAACTGGGGCACCCGCAGGAACCGCAGGTCCAGCAGGGGATGAGCGGCCCGGCTCTCCCACCAGAAGAACGCCACCGCGGCCAGCGCGCTCAGGCCCAGCAGGGCGAGCACGCTGGCGGAGGTGAAGCCGGCGTTCTCCCCCCGGATCACCCCGAAGATCAGTGCTGTCAGGGCCGCGGCGCCCAGCACCGTGCCGGGGATGTCCACCCGGTGCGCGTCCGGGTCGGCGTTCTCCGGGAGCACGATCAGCCCGGCCACCAGGGCGACCAGCCCGAAGGCCACGTTGAACCAGAAGATCCCGCGCCAGTTCCACACGCCGACCAGGGCCCCGCCGATGACCGGGCCGAGCGCGAGGGCCAGCCCGGACACCGCCGCCCAGACCGCCACCGCCCTGGTCCGGCTGCGCTCCTCGGTGTACAGGTGCCGCAGCATGGACAAGGTGCCGGGCTCGCTGGCCGCCGCGCCGAAGCCCATGACGGCCCGCCCGGCGATGACCAGGCCGATGTTCGGGGCCAGCGCGGCCAGGACCGATCCGGCGCAGAAGATGCCCACCCCGATCAGCATGACCCGCTTGCGCCCGAACTCGTCGCCGACCATGCCGAAGGCCAGCATGGCGCCGGCGAACGTCAGCGCGTAGGCGCTGACCACCCACTGCAGCGCGCTGACGCCGGCGTGCAGTTCGGCCTGCACGCTGCCGAGCGCCACGCTGACGATCGTGTTGTCGAGGAAGGTCAGGAACAGCACCAGGGTGAGCACGGCCAGGGCGAGCCCGCGGCTTCCGTGGCGTGGCGCAGGGGCCCGCTCGGCGGGCGCGCCTACCGAGCGGACCACCGGATCAGCCCGCGGACTTGCACGCCGCCGGGAGCCCCGACGTCTTGCCGCCGTTTTCCACGGCCAGCAGCCCGCAGAAGCTGGCCAGCCCGACCTTCCAGGTGCCGTCCTGCAAGACGGCGACGCCGGCCTGGTTGGCCAGCGCGGACTGCCCGCCGATCAGGATCGAGTAGGTCACCTTGGCCTGCGTCGAGGAGACCATGGTCACCTTGGTGACCTTGGCGGTGGCCGAGGCGGCCAGGCCCGAACCGGCCTGCGACTTGATGATGGACTGGAACGTCTGCCCGTCCTGGAGCAGGCTGACCCGCTTGGCCACCGGGGTCTTGGCGTTGAAGAACGTGGCCCAGTTCGCGGCGATCGTGGACGCGGCGCCGGAACTGCTGGCGGGGCTGGCCGAGGAAGCCGCTGCGGAGGAGGCCGGCGCGGACGAGGACGGTGCCGAGCTCGGACTCGAGCTGGCCCCTGAGCTGGAGCTATTGCTGCTACTCGAGCAGGCGGCGAGGCCCGCGGCGAGCGCGCCTACCAGCAGAATCTGCTGGAGAACCCTACGAGCTACCATTCAGCTATTTTCCAACTTCTGGGGCCCGCCCGCGAGTTAGCACACCTCCGTCCATGACACAGGAGTCAGGCACCGGCCATGTCCTGGCCACACGCGCAGAGGATGATATGGGAAACGTGCCCCGCATTCCTGCCGGAAGGGAGACGCCGACGGACGGCAGCAGCCCCGCGAACCCCGCCGTGCCTGGTTCGCCGGCCCCCCCGGCGGCGGCCCCCCCGGCGGGAGCCGAGCCCGACGCCCGGTTCACCTTTGCCAACGAGCGGACCTTCCTGGCCTGGATCCGCACGGCCCTGGCCCTGGTGGCGTCGGGACTGGCCATCGTCCAGCTGCTGCCGCCGTTCCACGGGATCCGCTGGGGCCGGCACGCCATCGGGATCCCGCTGATCCTGCTCGGCGCCGTCGTCGCCGTGGTCAGCTACCTCGAGTGGGACGCCAACCAGCGGGCGTTGCGCCGGGGCGACCCACCGCGTCATTCGCGGCTCCCGCAGCTGCTGGCCGTCATCGTCGGGCTGGTAGCGCTGGCCGCGGCCGTGCTGGCGCTGATCTCCAGCTGAGTGGCGCGATGAGCCGGGCGGGGGACAGCAGAGCCGACGATCCCGGGCTGGCCCGGGCCCGGACCCGGCTGGCCTGGACCCGCACCGCGCTCTCGTTCGCCGCGATCGGCGCGGTCCTCCTGAAGCTCGACCTGGCCGCCGGCTTCGTGGTCCTGGCCCTCAGTGTCCTGGTCTGGGGTGTGGGCCGGGTGGCGGGGGTGCCGGGCACGAGCGGCCGCCGCGGCCGCCTGCTGGTGATCGCTCTCGCGGTCACCGCGGTGTCGGCCGTGGCGCTGGCGCTGGCCCTGTTCGGCCCGCAGACGGCCGGCCTGCGCCTCTGAGCCGCGGGCGGCTCTTCCTGGGCGGCTCAGACGTGGCTGGCGGCCAGGGCGGTGAGCACGGCCAGCACGAACGTGCCGGTGGCGGCCAGCCCGTGCAGCAGGATCAGCCTGGGCGGGAAGCCGGCCCCGGCCGGCCGGTCGCCGTGCCGCGCTGCCAGCCGGTTACGGGCCAGCCAGCTCAGCCCGGCGGCGATGGCGGCCACCAGGATGCCGAACGAGGCCCAGGCCAGCGGCGCGGCGTGCCGGGTGCCCACGTACACGAACCACAAGCCCATCCCGATGAGGCCGAGAGCGGGGTGGCTGAACTCGAGCAGCGGGTGCTCGCCGGGCTTCGCGTGCACCTTGACCCGGGGGATAGGCGGGGGCTCGGCGCGACGGGCTCCCGGTCCCCGGGGTGGTGCCGCGGGCCGCGCCGCCGGAGTCTGCGCGGGGGGCACCGTGACGGCGGACTCCGGGACGGGGACAGCCTGCCCGGGGTCCTGCTCGCGCTGGGGTCCGGGGGCCTGCTCGCCACCGGCGCGCCTGGCCGCGCTTCCCGCGACGAACAAGACCAGGCCTGCAGCGGCAGTCAGTACCCACAAGACCAGGGCCGCGATCGCCAACGGGGTCTCCCTCCGGGCCACTGGTTCATCGGCGGATCCGCCGGGACCGCTCCTCAGGTTAGCGAACGCCTGGCCGGTGCCCCCGCCTGCCCCGCGTCCGCCTCGCCCAGCAGCCGCGGCGCGGCGGCGCGGATGAGCACGGCAGCCCAGGTGCGCAGCGGCTTCCACGGCTGGGCCAGCCTGCGGAACTCCGCTTCTGACGGCGGCCCGCCCAGCTGGTAGAGCCGCCCGGCCAGGTCCAGCACACGGGTCTCGCCGACCGGCAGCACGTCGGTGAACCCGGTGCCGCGGGTCACGATCAGCGAGCTGTAGAACGGGCCGATGCCGCCGAGTTCCTGCAGGCTGGCCATGGCCTGTTCCGGGCCCTGGTCCAGCAGCCGCGCGGCGTCCAGCCGGCCGTCGAGGGCCGCCCGCGCCACCCCGTGCAGCCGTGGCATCCGGTCGGCGGGGATACCCGGGAACGAGTCGATCGCCAGCAGCTGGCCCGGGGTGGGCAGCGCGGCCACCTGCTCACCGGCCAGGTCGAAGACCCGCCCGTGCGCACGGCTCAGCCGGTCCCGCGCCTGCATCATCTGCCGGGCTGGCCGCCGGGCGCTCAGCACGCACCAGGCCGCCGCCTCGTACGGCGAGTAGAACAAGGGAGGCCGCAGCCCGGGAGCCGCCGCCTGAAGCCGCCCGATGACGGGGTCGCGCTCCCCGACGCGGCTGAACTCCCGGCCGTCGTGGTCCAGGGACAGCACCCGCGCGACCTGGCCGCGTACCCGGCCCAGGTCGGCGCCGGCGGGGCCGTGGACCACGCAGCGCACGGTACCCGCCTCGTCCCCGGGGCCCGCCTCGTCCTGCCGGACCTCCACCCCCACCTGGTCCGCATAGCCGTCGAGGCAGAAGGCCAGCCGCATGATCCCGTCCCAGTTGCCCCCCGCCCGCTGGCCGAACCCGAACGTGGCCGCCTCGGCGAGCGAGAACGGCCCGCTGGGGGTGATGGTGAACGATCCAGGCTGCATGCTGGCCATGCTCCCAGCCGGGTCTGACACTCGGCCGGCCTGACCCCAGCCAGGTCCGGCAGCGGCTCCCGCGCGGCCGGCTACTGCTGGGCTGCGGGCTGGTCGGCCGACAGGTAGGCGAGCACGGCCAGGACGCGCCGGTTGTCGTCGTCGGACGGCTGCAGGCCCAGCCGGAGGAAGATCGACGCCGTGTGCTTGGCCACGGCCCGCTCGGTGATCACCAGCCGCTGGGCGATCGCGGCGTTGGTGCGGCCCTCGGCCATCAGGCCGAGCACTTCGCGTTCCCGCGGGCTGAGCGCGCCGATGGCGTTGTCGCCGGAGTTGCGGAAGAGCAAGCGGTCGATGACCTCCGGGTCCATCGCTGTCCCGCCCGCGGCCACCCGGCGGACCGCGTCCACGAACTGCCTGCTGTCGAACACCCGGTCCTTGAGCAGGTAGCCGATGCCGCCGCTGCCACCGGCCAGCAGCTCGCGGGCGTACAGCTGCTCCACGTACTGGGACAGCACGAGAACAGGCAGGCCGGGCACGGCGCGCCGGGCGGCCAGCGCGGCCCGCAGGCCCTCGTCGGTGAAACTCGGTGGCAGCCGGACGTCGACCACGGCCAGGTCCGGCCGGGTGGAGGTCACGGCGGTGAGCAGGTCGGTGCCGTTGTCAACGGCTGCGCTGATCTCGAAGCCGTGCGCCTCGAGCATCCGGGTCAGCCCGTCCCTCAGCAGGAAGAGGTCTTCAGCGATGACAATGCGCACGGGATCTCCATGGTGACGGCGGTGGGGCCACCGGGCGGGCTGTGTACCGCGAGCACCCCGTCGAACGCGGCGACCCGGCGCTCGATGCCGCGCAACCCGGTGCCGCGCTGCGGGTCGGCGCCGCCCCGGCCATTGTCACTGACGCCGACCCGCAGCATCCCGTCGGTGTAGCGGAAGTCGATCCATGTCTGGGTGGCGCCCGCATGCTTGGACACGTTGGCCAGCAGCTCGCTGACGGCGAAGTACGCGGCCGACTCGACCGGGGCGGGGAGGCGGCCGGGCAGGTCGCCGGCCAGGCGGGTGCGCACCGGCGAGTCGAGGGCCAGCGCGTGGACCGCGTCCCCCAGGCCGCGGTCGGCCAGTACCGGCGGGTGGATACCGCGGACCAGGTCCCGCAGCTCGGCCAGGGCCTTCGCCGACGTATCGCGGGCCTCCAGGAGCAGCGCCCGCGCGGCGGCCGGGTTGGAGTCGATCAGCTGCCCGGCGGCGTCCAGGGTCATGCCCATCGCGACCAGGCGGGCCTGCGCCCCGTCGTGCAGGTCCCGCTCGATCCGGCGCATCTCCGCGGCACCGGTGTCGATGGCCTCCGAACGGGTCTCGGCCAGGTGCCGGACCCGCTGGACCAGTTCCGCGGATCCGGCCGGGGCGAGCGTCGAGCGGGCCAGCGTCCCATAGGCAGCCAGCATCCAGGGGGCGACGGCCACCCCCAGGGCGATCAGCCCGCTGCTCGCCGCGAGGAGCATCAACGGCGAGTGCCCCAGGAACGAGGGCTCGTCCAACCGGTGGGTGAGAGCCCGCAGAACCCCGGCCAGGCCTGCGGCGATCAGGCCGGCAGGCAGGACGGCCACTACCCACCCACCGCAGGCGTTAATGACCAGCCACAGCAGCTCACGTGCGGCCGCGGGGCCGGCGAGCAGCGAGCGGAGCCGCCGGAGATAGCCCCCGCCACCGGCGGCCCCCGAGGGCAGGGACGGCTCCGCGATGCGGATCCCGCACCAGTCGGCCACCAGCCGCCGGGTGACCCGGGCCAGCAGCCTGATGGCCAGCACGATACGGGGGAGCAGGAAGAGCCACACCGCCATCAGGACCAGCAGGGCCACTGCCGCGAGGATCAGTTGCTGGCCCGGTGACGGTCCCGGGCCTGGCCCCGGGAAGGCGCCTTGGCTGGTGATGACGCCGCCTGCGGCTGAGGCGCTCTTCGGCGCCGCTGCCACACTCTGGGAGCCCCGCGTAGAGCGCCCGGCGGTGAAGAGCAGCAGAAACAGGGGCGCGGCCAGAGCCAGCAGCAGCCCGGCCCCGGCCGCGGCCAGGGCGCAGAACCCGAGGCCGCGCCCGGTGGCGGTGAGGCCGGCCCTGAGCCAGCGCCGGAAGGACGGGGATCCGGGGCCGGACAGGCGTGTCGTTCCGCTGCTCATCACGGGTCTCCCTCGGCTGGCCGGATGCTCCTCTGCCAGTGTGCCGGGCCGGCGGCCCGTCGGCAGTGTGCCTGGGCCCCCAGATTAGGGGTGTACCTAGGTCCACCCGGGGAGCGTCTCGCGGGCAGGGCAGGCTTCAGCGGGCCGGCGGCTGCGCCAGCCCCAGGGCCCGGCGCAGGAATCCCAGCTCGTGCAGCAGCAGGTTCGCGGTGGCCGCCTCGCTGACGGGCAGATGGGTAGCCCCGGGCAGCGGCAGCACCTCGTGCGGCCGTCCCGCCGCGAGCAGGGCCGCGGACAGGCGCAGGGTGTGCGCCGGGACCACGTTGTCGTCGGCGAGGCCGTGGATGAGCAGCAACGGCCGTCGCAGCGAGGCCGCCTCGAGCACGGGCGAGCACCGGTCGTAGGCCTCGGGGTGCTCGTCCGGGTGGCCCAGGTGACGTTCCCGCCAGTGCGTGTCGTACAGCCGCTGGTCGGTGACGGGGGCGCCGGCCACCGCGGCCGCGAACACGTCCGGCCGGCGCAGTACCGCGAGTACGGCCAGGAACCCGCCGAAGGACCAGCCGCGGATCGCGACCCGGCCCAGGTCCAGGGCGGGGTACCGGCGCGCGGCGTGCTGCAGCCCGTCCACCTGGTCGGCCAGGACCGGCCCGGCGATATCGGTGTAGATCTCGCGTTCCCAGGCGGGCCCGCGGCCCGGGGTGCCGCGGCCGTCCACGGCGAGCACCGCGAAGCCCTGCTCGGCGAACCACTGCGAGACGTACGTGGTCCGCCCTTGCGCGGCGGTCACCTTGCGGAGCGCGGGTCCCCCGTAGGGGTCCATCAGCACCGGCAGCGGACCGTCGCCCGTCTCATACCAGGAGGGCAGGAACAGCGCGGCGCGCAACTCCCGGGGCCCCAGCGAGAGGAGCTCAGCCCGCGGGCGCACGACGGGTGTCTCGGCGACTGAGGCGATGACCACCGGGTCGCGCGGCGCCAGGCTGGCGTCGCGGCCGGCCGGGTCCGCCGCGCTGGCGCCTGCGGCGGGCGGCAGGATCGTGGTCCGGGGACCGGGACGGCCTGGCGTCCGGGAGACCAGGACGACGGTACCGCCTCGCATAGTGCCCCCGTGCACCCCTGGTTCCGCGCTTACCCGGCGCAGCCCGGCCTCCGGATGGCAGGCCCAGACGTGTGTCTGGGTCGGTTCGTCGGAGGCGGTGAACAGCACGGTCTCGCCGTCCACCGCGAGCACCTCGTCGAGCTGCAGGCCGGGCGGGGTGACCGGCCGGCCGTCGGCCACCAGCCGCCGCGTGTCGCCGGTGTCGGCGTGAGTCAGCAGGACACCTGAGGAAGTCCGCGCGGGCAGCCCGGGCACGAGCTGGACCCACTTGTTGTCCCGCTGCTCCGCGAGGACCGTGGTCGCGCCGGTGCCTGGCTCGATGCCGAGCACCTGGACGTGCCGCTGGTCGCGGCGCTGGACGGCAGCGAAGGGCCCGGACTCGTCCCAGCCCGCGGCGGCCAGGTACTCAAACCCCGCGGTGTCCCAGTCCACGGCGGTGAGCGGAGCGCCTGCCGGGCCGGACAGGTCAGCGATCCAGAGGCTCACCGCGGCGTTCGCCGAGCCCGCGGGAGGGTAGCGGAACGCGGTGGGCGGCTGGCCGGGTTCCGCCGGGTCGGCCCGGTGCCACTGCCGGACCGCCGCCTCGTCGACGCGGGCGATCAGCATGTGCCGCCCGTCTGGGCTCCACCAGTAGCCGCGGTAGCGGCCCATCGACTCCGCCGCCACGTGCTCAGGGCGGCCGAAACTTACCGCGGGACCATCGGGGGCGGCGATCACCCGGTCGTCCCGCCCGGCGGCGTCGACCACGCGCACCGCGTCGCCACTGAGGTAGCCGACTGCGCGGCCGCCGGGGTCCGGGCGGGGATCGCCGGCAGGTTCCTGGACGGGCAGCCGGCGCACCGACCCCTCCGCCGGCCGGGCCACCCACAGCTGCCCGGACAGCGTGAAGGCCAGCAGGCTGCAGTCCCGGTCCGCCGCGAACCCGACGATGCCGGCGGAGATCTCCCGGGTACGCTCCCGGCGGGTCCGCTCCGCCGCGGTCAGCTGCTCGGCCGCCCCGCCGAGCAGGCTGACCGGGTCAGCGAGCAGCCGCTCCGCCCCGGTTACCCGGTCTACCGCCCACAGGCAGCCGACTGGGTCGTCTCCGGCCCGGCTGCGCAGGAAGAAGACCGTCCGGCCGTCCGGTGACACGGTGGCCCCGGCCGGATGGCCAAGGCTGAATCGGCGGGTCCGGGCGAGCTGCCGGGGCAGGGCTTCCAGGGGCAGGGCGTCCACGGGCAGGGCGTCCACGGGCAGGGCGTCGGGCCCCATCCCGGTCATCGTGGGCCGGGATCCTGCTCAGCGGGGCGGGTGGCGACCAGGACCGTGGCGCCGTGCTCGGCAGACCTGGCCACCGACGCGGTCAGCCCGGCGGCCGTGGCCGCCGCGGTGGCCGCCGCGACCTGGCGCTCGCTGATCTCAGACAGCAGGCGCCCTCCGGGTGCCAGCCACCCTGGCGCCTCGGCGACCACCCGCCGCAGGACCTCCAGGCCGTCCGCGCCGCCGTCCAGGGCCACCCGCGCCTCGTGGTCGCGGGCTTCTGGTGGCAGCAGCGCGACCTCGCTGGTGGGCACGTAGGGCACGTTGGCCAGCAGGATGTCCACCCGGCCGCGCAGCCCGGCCGGCAGCGGCCCGAACAGGTCGCCCTGGTACACCTGCCCGCCCGCGGCGGCCAGGTTGCGACGGGCGCAGCCCACCGCGGCCGGGCCGATGTCGGTGGCGTGCACTACGGCTCCGGGGACGGCGGCGGCCAGCGCGGCGGCCAGCGCACCAGAGCCGCAGCACAGGTCCACGACCACGGTCCCGGGCCGGGCCAGCGCGACGGCCTGATCAGCCAGGAACTCGGTCCGGCGGCGCGGGACGAAGACGGTCAGATCCACGGCGATCCGCAGGCCGCAGAACTCCGCCCAGCCCAGCACGTACTCGAGAGGCTCGCCCGCGGCCCGCCGGTCCACCAGGGTGGCCAGCTCAGCCTTACTCCGGGCGGCCGAGATCAGCAGGTCCGCCTCGTCCTCAGCGTAGACACAGCCCGCCGCGCGGAGCCGGGCGGCCACAGCGGGGCGGGCAGCAGGAGGGTCAGCGGCGGGAGGGTCAGTGGCGGGGATGTCATCGGCAGCCATGAGTGCCGGCCACTTTACCGGCTCCCGGCGGGCGGGCGGGCTGGCCCGGTCCCGGAGGCGGGACCGGGCCGCAAAGACTTAGCCGCGCCGCAGCAGCAGGACGACGAGCACGATGATCACGATCACCACGATGGTGCCTATGCCGATATACACCGGAGTGGTTCCTCTCAGTTGGTATTGCGCGCCCAGCCGGGCGGCTGAACCGGCCCATGGCTACCCGGGGCTCGGCGGCCAAAACGCCCTGCGACCCGGGCTGTCCCGCCCGGCGGCCCCGGCCCCGGCCCGGCCGAGGCGGGTCTGCGCAGGTCAGCGGGCCGGCTGCGGCAGGCCGACGCCGTGGGCCGGCTGAGGGAACAAGTGTCACGTCCGGGGGCGAGGTCCGCGTGTGAGAGGCCAGGCCCGGCTCAGCGGGGGAGCACGTGCGGATTGAGGATGCCGGCCGGGTCGAGCGCCCGGCGGATCCGGGCGAACAGGTCCCGCTCGGCGGCGGAGCGCACCAGCGGAAGCCAGCGGGCTTTCAGCGTGCCGATGCCGTGCTCGGCGGAGATCGAGCCGCCCAGCGACGCCACGAACGAGAACACCGCGTCCTCGTGGCGGCCGTCTGCGGGCGCCGCCGGGACGATGTTGACGTGCACGTTCCCGTCCGCGACGTGACCGAAGGTGATGACCGTGGCGTCCGGGTCCGCCCCGGCCACGACGCTGGCCACCCCGGCCGCGAGCTCGGTCCAGTGCGCCGCGGGCACGGAGACGTCCAGTTTGAGAGGGACACCGAGGAAACCCGCCGCTTCGGGCTGGCGTTCCCGGTAGGCCCACAGCCGGGCCCGGTCCGCCGCCGTCTGCGCCACGGCCACGGGGTAGTCGCCGGCCACTGAGGCCAGATCGTCCAGGGCACCCGGGCCGTCCGCCTCCAGCAGGAGATACGCCTGGGCCGGGACGGCCAAGGGCGGCGCCAGGCCAGCGTGGGCGGCCAGGACGTCCAGCCCCGCGGCGGTGAAGAACTCGGCCGAGAGCAAGCCGGGGACCCGGCCGGCGGCCAGCCGGGCCAGTGCGTGCAGCTCGCCCAGGCCCGGCAGCCCGCACAGCACGGCGATCAGGTCCCGGGCCCGGGGGACCAGCCGCAGCCGGGCCGCGGTGATGACGGCCAGGGTGCCTTCGGAGCCGGCCAGCAGCGCAGGGTAGTCGTATCCGGTGTTGTCCTTGACCAGGCCGGACAGGTGGGACAGGACGCTGCCGTCGGCCAGCACGGCCTCGATGCCGCGCAGCTGGGCGCGCATCGGCCCGTAACGCAGCACCCGCAGCCCGCCCGCGTTGGTGGCCACCGCGCCGCCCACGGTGGCGCTGTCGCGGCTGGCGATGAGGACACCGAGGTCCAGGCCGGGCGCGGCCGCCGCAGCCTGGCTGAGCGTGACCCCGGCCCCGGCGGTGACCTGGGCCGCCTCCAGGTCAGCGGGGCCGAGCCGGTCCAGCCGGGACAGGCTGAGCACGATCTCCCCGTGTACCGGGACGCTCCCGCCGACCAGGCCGGTGTTGCCGCCCTGGGGAACCACGGGGACCCCCGCGCCGGAGCACAGCCGCAGCAGCGCCGCGACCTGCTCAGTGTCCCGCGGCCGCAGGACGGCGGGCGGGTCACCGCGGAAGCGGCCGGTCCAGTCCACCGCGTAGCCCGCCGCGGCGTCCCCGGTCAGTACGTGCCGCGGGCCGACCACCGCGATGAGGTCGCGGAGCAGGGCCGGCGGCAGGGGGCTGTCGCGGCATCGGCGTTACCCCGCGGAGCAGGCGCGCATGGCCCGGGCGAACGCGTCGCCCCGGTCCCGGTAGTCGCGGAACTGGCCGAAGCTCGGTGCGGCGGGGGAGAGCAGCAGCACGCCGTCCGGGCGGGCCCAGGCGAAGCCCCGCTGCACGGCGGTGTCCAGGTCCGGGCAGGACATCACCTCGGCCTTGCCGGGGTGAGCGGCCTCGATCGCGGCCGCGATGCGCGGCCCGCTGTCCGGCACGGTCAGCACCAGCGTGGGCGCCGGGCGGCCGGCGAGCCCGGCGGCCAGCGGCGCGTAGTCGATCCCGCGGTCCTGGCCGCCTGCGATCAGGGCCACCCGGCGTCCCGGGAACGCGTCCAGCGCGGCCAGCGTGGGCAGCACGTTGGTAGACAGGCTGTCGTCCACGAACGTGACGCCCGCCACGGTGCCGATGGCTTGCAGCCGGCTGCTGAGCGGCGCGAACCCGGCGGCGGCCTCGCGCAGCGCGGCGTCGTCACCGGCCTGCGGCACCCCCAGGGCGCGCAGGCAGGCCCGGGCGATCAGGGCGTTGCGCCGGCTGTGCGCGCCCAGCAGGCCGAGCGGGGTCATCCAGTCCGCGTCCGGGTCGTCGTCGGCGTGCACCCACTCCACCCGGGGGCCGAGCAGCGCCACCCGCTCCCGGAGCAGGTCGCTGTCGCCGTTGGCCACGGTCAGGTCCGCGCCCGGCTGGGAGCACGCGGACAGCTTGTCCCGGTAGTAGTTCTCCACCCCCTGATGCCAGGGGAGGTGGTCGGGGTGCAGCGAGGTCACCGCGACCACCGGCGGCGAGCAGCCCAGGTCGGTGGCCTGGTAGCTGGAGGTCTCGATCACCCAGTAGTCGTAGGCCAGGCCCGCCTGCGCGGGGTCCCACGGTGGCTGCCCGATGTTCCCGCCGACCATGCACCGGTAGCCCCATCGGCTGAGCAGGTGGCCCGCGACGGCGGTGGTGCTGCTCTTGCCCTTGGTCCCGGTGATGCACAGCACCCGGTCCCGGGGGCCTCCTGGAGCCACAGGCCCAGGCCGCCCACCACCGGGATACCGCGCGCTTCCAGTTGCCGCAGGTCGTCCCGGTACCGGCTGATGCCCGGGGATTTGATCACCACGTCGCAGCCGGCCAGGGCGGCCAGGCCGTCGCCGGAGGTGGCCAGTACCGCTCGCCCGTCCACCCCGCCGGCCGGCGGGTGGTCGTCGACCAGCACGGGCTGGCGGCCCAGCGAGACGAGCGCGGCGAGGTTGGCCAGGCCCTCCACGCCGAGACCCCAGAGGCCGACCTGGCCTGCGGCCAGCCCGCCGCGGTCCTGGCCGCCCGGCCCGGCGCGCAGGTCAGACCAGGAGATCGTCGGGCGCATAGGCATCCGGGACGAAGTGGCGGCCGAGCGGGCGGAGCAACTCGGCCGGGGTGGACAGCTGGGGCAGGCCGTCCAGCTCCGCGGCCAGCACCTGGAGCAGCTTGGTGCCGGCCCGGTCGGGCCGCTGCGCGGCGAGCAGCGCCGCGGCCCGGCACTCGCCGACCTCGCCCACGCACTCGAACGGCTTGCTGGTGGGGGAGGTGCCGAGCAGGGAACGGAACTTGTCGGCCAGGCCGGGGCCGTCGCCGGAATCCGGGCCGGTACTGTCGTCGCCGTCCAGAGGCTCGTGCCCCCCGAAGATCGCTTCCAGCTCCGCGGCAGGCACGAACGGCGCCAGGATCAGGTCGATGAAGCAGCACTTGTCGCAGCGGCCGCACCAATGGTCGAGCCGGAGCGACTTGTCGATATGAAAGGCACGGTTACAGCTGCGGAACGTGTCGTGGTACTGGGTCAGCGCGGCGAACCGCCGGGCCACCCACAGCTCGCTGAACGGGCGCAGCGCGGAGAAGTAGGCGAAGCCCGGGCCGAGCGCCCCGGCCAGCACCTCACGGAAGGCCTCCTCGAACGCCTCACTCTTGGAGTACTGATGATTCACCGGCGACCCGTTCACTTCCAGGGTCGGGATCGACGCGGACCATTCGTTCGACATGACCACGGCGTCCCGGCCGTCGAGGACCGCGGCCAGCACGGCGATGGCCGAGATGATCCCGGTCACCGGGACGTGGCCGTTACGGAAGCCCAGGTCGCGGGAGCGCAGCAACTGCGGGTCGATCTCACGCTCGGCGCGGACGACGGGCAGCCCGGTGACCGCGGCGGGCCGCTCGATCGCCTCGAACCGGTCACCCGGGCGGCTCACGACGAACAGCACAGGCTCGGCCCGGGCGCGGATCATCTCGACGGTGACGATCGAGTCGATACCGCCGCCGAACGGCACCAGCGGCCGCCTGGCCCCGGGCGCCGGAGACCCGGTCTCCGGCGCCTGGAGGGGCGCGGGCCGGGCCGGGACGGGCCGGGACGGGCCCTCGATCCGCAGCCCGGACAGGTCCAGGCCGTTGCGGTAGCCGAACTCGCCCAGCCCGTCGGTGTAGAACGCCCGCAGGAAGGCTCGCTCGGTGCCGGTGACCGCGGTCTCGCCCAGGTCGATGACCGGCGGTGCGGCGGTCTTGTAGTAGGACACGCCGGCCAGCAGGAACACCAGCCGCGCGGCCTCGTCGACGCCCGCACGGGCCCACCGCTGCGGGTCGGCGCCGGGTACCGTGACCCGCTCGCTGAACCGGTAGTCACCGACGGAATACCGGCAGGTCAGGAGCCCGCGGGCGGGATCGATCTGGTACCCCTCGTAGCGGAACGGCGGGGTGGTCACGTGTTCTCCTTCGGCCTGAGGCGGGCGACGGCGGCGAACCGGCCGCATGGGCGGGCGGCCCGGTCGCTGAAGAACAACTCCGCGCCCCGGCCAGTCATGCCCGGCCCGGCGCCGGCCCGGGTGGCCGTGCTCAGACCGCTGTCGTAGATCTGGCCGTCCGGCACGCCAGACTCGCGGATCACGCGCCGGTTTGCCGCGGGCAGGTCCATCAGCCACCGTCCCGATCCGTCCGGCCGCATGACTCCGCTCGTGTTCCCGCCGAAGAACCGCTCCGCGGCCGCCGCGACCTCCGGGCCCACCTGATAGCGATCCGCCGCGACGGCGGGTCCAATCGCTACCCGCATACGTTCAGGCTGCGCGCCCAGCCCCTGCATCGCGTGCAGCGCGGCCCCGGTCACCCCGGCCACCGTGCCGCGCCAGCCCGCGTGCACGCACGCCAGCACCTGGGCCTGCGGGTCGATCAGGATGATCGGCACGCAGTCCGCGACGAGGATGACCAGTACGGTGTCCGGGTCGGTCGTGACCAGGGCGTCGGTGGACGCGATGGCGTCGCCTACGGCGAACGCGCCACGTCCCTGGTCGGCCGCGGACACGATCGCCACCCGCCGGCCGTGCGCCTGCTGGCAGAACACGAAGTCGTCCAGGT
Source organism: uncultured Actinomycetes bacterium (assembly GCA_963781085.1). Taxonomy (GTDB): domain Bacteria; phylum Actinomycetota; class Actinomycetes; order Streptosporangiales; family Streptosporangiaceae; genus RYN-230. Next base: position 36,529 of record CAWAES010000029.1, on the reverse strand, counting down.
CCGTGCCGAGCGCGGCGGCCACCCGGCGCCGGTTCACCAGCACGTCAGCGGGCTCGTCGCCGACGTGCAGCCCCAGGTTGAGGGTGCCGTAGGGGCCGGCTGAGACGCCGCCGTGGCGCGTGGTCACGAACGCGTCCACACCCAGGGCGTCGAGCGACGGCCAGGCCAGCACGTCCAGGCTTCCCTGCCGGCGCAGGCCGGCCGTGGCCGATGTTGGCGCTGTAACCACGCGGCAACCTTACTCCGGGGGGACGACCCCCCTGGACCCGCTGTACTGGTCCGGGGGCGACCCCCTGGGCCCCCCGCTCGCCGCTGCGCGCCGAACGCCGGCTCGGCGAGCACCCGCCTGCGGTGGGCCCCGCCTCCCCGGCGCGTGCGCAGGCCGCGGCCCCCCGCTGTCATCCTCGGGAATGATGCGGTAGCGGGGCGCGGTGGCTACCGTCGGTTAAGTGCCGCCCAATTCTTCAGCCACGCGGCCACCGCGGCCGCCGCTGCTGTCGGCCATCACCGAGCGGCAGCGACTCGGGCTCGCCACGACCCTGACGGCGCTGGCCGGCGTGGCCGCGATTGCCCTGGTGATCGTTCAGCTGAGGCACGCGAACGGGCCGGGGCCCGCTCTGGCCGTGCTGATATGCGTCCCGGTGATCGCGTTCGGCCGCCGATGGCCGATTCCTGTCCTCGCCCTGGCCAGCGCCGCCGGCGCCGTGGAGATGGCGACGGGTAGCATGTCACTGCTGGTGAGCGTGGTGCTCGGCGTGTCTGGGTACACCGTGGCCGCTGGCGTCCCGCGGCGGCTGTCGATCCGCGCCGCGCTGGCCGCGGCGGCGATTGTCGGCGCGGCGCTCCTGTATGCCGAGACGGCGAAAGGGCCCGCTCCGGTTGGGGCCGGGGCTGTCGTGGGGTTCCTGCCGCTCGCAGCCGGGTGGTTCATCGGAGACAGCGTGGCGGCGCGCCGGCGTTACATGGCCGGGCTGGAGGAGCAGGCCGAGCGCGAGCGAGCCGCCGAGGCCGAGTGCGCCCGGCAGGAGGTCCGCGAGGAGCGGGTACGCATCGCCCGCGAGCTGCACGACGTCGTCGCCCACACGCTCACGGTGATCACCGTCCAGGCCGGGGTGGGCAGGCGCCTGATGGCGAAGCGCCCCGAGGAGGCGGGCGCCGCGCTCGAGTCGATCGAGATGATCGGGCGGACCGCCCAGGACGAGCTGCGTGTCGTGCTCGGGCTGCTGCGCGACGAGGAAGCCGGAGCTGCCGCGCTCACGCCCGCGCCGAGGCTCGCCGACCTCAAAGAGCTTGCGGACACCGTGCGGGCATCGGGGACACCCGTCGAGCTGCGAACGTCGGGCACCGATCGTCAGCTCTCCCGGGCGCTTGAGCTCACGCTCTACCGCGTTGTCCAGGAGGCGCTCACCAACGTCGTCCGGCATGCGCCGCAAGCCCGGGCCACGGTCGACGTCACGGTCTCGGCCGCGCAGGTCCGGCTCGAGGTGACCGACGACGGGGGACCAGCCGGGCAGGCGGGCGATGCAAAGGGCGGCGCGGCGGCCGGTCAGGAACGGCCTGGCGTTCCGGGCCCAGGCCACGGGATCGTCGGGATGCGGGAGCGGATCGGCGCCTTCGGCGGCTGGCTGGTGGCCGAACCGCTCGGCGGCGGCTTCCGCGTGCTCGCCGAGGTCCCGATCGAGGACCCGAGGTGAGCGGCGCACGCGCAGCAAAGGCGGCACCGTGATGACCGGCGTCCTCGTGGTCGACGACCAGGCGTTGCTGCGCACCGCGTTCTCCTCGCTGATCGACGCCGAGAACGACCTGCGAGGTCGTCGGCGAAGCGGCCCACGGCAGGCAGGCCGTCGACCTCGCGGCGAGCCTCGCGCCCGACGTCGTCGTGATGGACGTCCGGATGCCGGTGATGGACGGGATCGAGGCCACCCGGCAGATCACCTCAGCCCGGGGGCCCGGCGGGGCGCGGGTGCTCATCCTCACCACCTTCGACCTCGACGAGTACGTCTTCGAGGCGCTGCGAGCGGGAGCGAGTGGCTTCGCGCTCAAGAGCCGTCCGCTCGATGAGCTGCTGAACGCGATCCGCGTCGTCGCCGCAGGCGAAGCGCTCCTGGCTCCGAGCGTGACCCGCCGGCTCATCGCGCACTACGCGGGCCAGGCCAGACCGCCGTCCAGAACGCCGGCCGGCCTGGCGGAGCTCACTGAGCGCGAGCGTGAGGTGCTGGCGCTGGTCGCCGAAGGGCTGTCCAACGCGGAACTCGCCCGGACGCTGCATGTGAGCCTCCCGACGGCCAAGACGCACGTGAGCCGGATCCTGACCAAGCTGGGTGCCCGGGACCGGACCCAGCTGGTCATCCTGGCCTACCAGTCAGGACTCGCCACCCAGGCCTGAGCGGTCCGGTGAGTCTCTGGGTGTCGTTCGCGGGAGTCTGGGCGTCGTTCGCGGGAATGACGCACTGATGCTTCCCGGGCACGATGACAGCTCGTGACCGATCGCCCACGATTGCTTGCCATGAACGTCTCCTGGGCTCCGGCCCTGCGCCACCTGGCCGCCACCCGGCCGCCCGGGCCCCACGGCCCCGCCCTGGGGCCCGGCGTCTTCCTGCTTCTGGTCCTGCTGATCGCCGCCGCGGCCTACGGCGCCACGCGCATCGGCCGCGGGCGGCGCCAGCGCAAGGTAGCGGACTCGGCCTGGCGCCCCGGACCGCAGCCGCCTTCCCCGGCGGGCTCCGGGGCGCCCGCCGGGGAAGGCGCCGTCGCGCCCGCCGCGGACCGGGCCGGGGCCGCGGCGCCTGTCCGGCCGCGCGCCGCCAGCGCCCCGGAGCCCGGCGAGGCAGCGGAGGCCAGCCGGCCGCGCGCTGGCTGCACCGCTGGCCTCCCCGGCGGATCGGCCGCCGGATGGGCGGTCGAGACCCTCGGCCTGACCAAGCGGTTCGGCCCGAACGCCGCTGTTGACCACGTCGAACTGCTCGTCCCCCGCGGGTCCGCGTTCGGCTACCTCGGTCCCAACGGCGCCGGCAAGACGACGCTCATCCGTACCCTGCTTGGCCTGACCCGGGCTGACGCCGGCACGATGTCGCTGCTCGGGATCCGCGTCCCGGCCGAGCGCAGCCGGGCGCTGGCCCGGGTCGGCGCGATCGTCGACGAGCCCCGCTTCCACCACCACCTGACAGGCCGGGAGAACCTGCGCCTGCTGGGCGCCGCGCGAGGCGGCGACGCGGAGGGGCGGATCCCGGGGTCGCTGGCCCGGGTCGGCCTCGGCGAGCGCGCCGACGACAAGGTCGCCTCGTACTCGATGGGCATGCGCCAGCGCTTGGGGGTGGCGGCGTGCTTGCTGGGTGACCCCGACCTGCTGATCCTGGACGAGCCGATGAACGGGCTCGACCCGGCGGGGATGCACCAGATGCGCGCGATGATCCGCTCGCTGGTCGACGAGGGACGCACGGTGATGCTCTCCTCCCACCTGCTCGACGAGGTCGAGCGCACCTGCGACGCGGTCGCGATCGTCAACCGCGGGCGAGTCATCCGGCAGGGTCCGATCGGTGAGCTCGTCCGTACCGCGGGTACCCGCACCGTCCGGCTGGACTGCTCCGACCCCGCCGCGGCGGGCCGTCTCCTCGAGCAGTCCGGAATCGCCACCGGCGTTGCGCCCGGCGAGCTGGAGCTGACCGTGACCCTTCCGTCCGGCGCCTCGCGCGAGACGGTGGCGGAGGTCAACCGCCGGCTCGTCGAGGGCGGCGTCTCCGTGTACGGCCTCCAGGAGGTTCACGCCACCCTGGAGGACTGGTTCTTGTCGGTGACCAGCCGCCTGGGAGAGCAGCCATGACCGAGGACACGTCGGCCGCGCCGGCAGGCCCGGCGACGCCCACCGCCGTCATGGCGGGCGGAACCCGGCCGGATCGCGCCGCCGTCCCCGCCCGGTACCGGTCGTGGGTCCCGAGCTGGGGGCTGATCACCACCAAGCACCTTGAGCTGCGGAAACGGCGCGCCCTCATGGTAGTCACCGCGCTGCTGATCGTCGGCCTGCCCGTCCTGGTCCTGGGCATCCGGCTGGTGTTCCACCTGGCCGACGCGAAGAGCTACGGGCCGCCGGCAGCCCATCGGCGTTCCAGTTCCTGTGCCAGCCGATGTCTGAGTTCGGGTTCATCATGGCCGCGACCCTCGGGGCCACGGCGGGAACGACGGACCTGTCCGACGGGATGTTCCGGCACCTGGTGATCACCGGCCGCTCGCGTGTCGCGCTCTACCTGGCCCGGATCCCGGCCGGCCTGGCGATCGTCCTGCCGCTGGTCGCCGTGGCCTTCACCCTGTTGTGCCTGGTGACCAGTTACGCGGGCGTCCCGCAGCCGGCGTCGGTTTCCGCGAACGGGATCCCCGTCCCGGCCCAGCTCAGCGAGACGCAGCTCAAGAGCTGGATCCTGCGCCACCCACGGCAGTACGAGCAGGCCTTCGTCGACGTAGTGCCTCAGCTCGTCCCGGCCAGCGGCCGCATCCCGGTCTCGCGTCCCGCGCCCCCGCCCGCGATCGGCCGGAACATCACCACCGTCTATGGCGAGTACACCTCAGACGAGACGGGCCAGCTCAACCCGCCGGTCAACGAGATGGCCAAGATCGGGCTATGGCTCGAGCTCGACATCGGCGTCGGGTTCCTGGTCGGCCTCGGCGTCGGCTCCCTCGTCGGCCAGCGCACCGTGTCCACGGTGCTGATGATCGTGCTGCAGATCATCGTGACCCCGATCCTCGCGGCCCACGTGATCCCGTACTTCATCAACGGCCAGCGCGTCGTGGTGGGCGTTGCCCTGGACCAGCTCCGGCCGGCAGGCCTGGCGGGGGGCGGGGCCGACGGCGGAGCGGGCGGCCCGGGCCACGTACTGTTCGGCGGGCGCGGGGCGCTCGGCATACCACCGATGCCCACCTGGGCGATGATCACCGTGATCGTGGGCTGGATCGTCGGCTGGTCAGTGATCGGCGCCTGGCGGATGGCCACCCGCGACGCCTGACCACCCGCCATGCTGCCGCCCGCGATCAGCGCGGGCGGTCAACGGGAAAGACTTGTCCGTGGTATCGGTGGTCCGGTCACCGCGTGGGCCGGCCGACTGGCCCGGGTCCGCAGGCGAAGTTCGCGTACGGGACTGGGGGGCGGTCCGGCGGCGGGGGCTGCCTGACGCAATGCGACTCGATCCACCGCACCCGCGGGTCCGGGCCGGGCGGTGACACCGGCAGCACGAATCCCCGCACGTAGCCGCGGCGGATGTCGGCCTGCAGCGTGGCCAGCGTCGGGGCGGGCACGTTGCCGAGGAAGCCGCCGATCGGCAGCACCTCCCTGCCGCTGTACAGGATGTAGTTCTCCGCGAGCCCGGACGTGTCGGTGCCGAACAGGGCGTCAGCGGCTGGCGTCCGGAGTTCGAGCCGCCGGACTGCCCTGGTGAGGACGGGCGCGGCGGCGGCCAGGACCTGGTGACTGCGCGCGGTCCTCGGCGACTCGAACGGGGTGTCGAACGGGCCTAGCCCCCGGATGACGCAGCTCACCGACGCCGCCGCAGGCAGCAGGAGCACGGCGATACCGGCGAACGCGGCCGCGGTCAGGTGCCCGGCCCGGCCTGACGCGGGCAGCAGCAGCTGGCCGGCGGCGCCCACCGCCACGACCAGCGCCACCAGGACGAGCACGACCGGGCCGGACGCCGTCCCGGACATCAGGTAGGCGCCGTAGCCGACGCAGCCGAGGACCGTCGCGGCGAGGATCAGGCGCACCCTGTCTGGCCACGGGCGAGGTCCGCACGCGGCAACGCCGGTGCCGCACAGCGCGGCGACCGCGGGGATGAGCGCCGCGACGTAGTACGAGTTCAGGTAGGTGCCGACGCTGAAGAAGACCGCGAGGACCAGCCACCAGCCGCCCCACAGCACGACGGCGGCGCGCAGCGGGTCGCGCCTGCCCTGGCGGCGCCGGGAGATCAGTACGCCCAGCGCGCCGGCCACGGCCGCCGGCAGCAGCCAGCCGCTGTCAGCCGCGAACGGGCCGGCCAGCAGCCGGTGCCAGCTCGGCCTGATGCCCATGGTCTCGGCGGTGAGCAACCGCCCGCTCTCTGCGGCCGCGACCACCAGCGGCGAGGGCGGCCCGGCGATGCTCGCCCAGTTCCCGGTGAGCCGGCCGAGGCCGTTGTAGTCGAAGACCTGCGTGTACACCGAGTCGTTGGGACTGCCGTCCACGTAAGGCCGGTCCTGGGACGGGACCAGCGAGACCGCGGTCATCCAGGAGAGGGAGACCACGGCGGTGACCAGCCCGGCCAGCGCGACGTGCGCGCACCGGGTACGCAGTCTCGCTGCGGGCGCGGCGAGCAGGTAGGCGGCGGCCAGCGCGGGCAGGACCAGCCAGGCCTGGATCATCTTCGCCTGGAACGCCAGGCCGACCCAGGCGCCGGCCAGCAGCAGCTGCGCCAGCGACCCGGTGAGCAGCGCGGCGGACGTGGCCTCGGCGGCGAGCACCAGCAGCAGGATCAGCAGCGAGTCCGACACGTTGCCGCGGCCCAGCAGCACGGTGATGGGCGTGACGGCGAGCACCACCGCGGCGGTCAGGCCCGCCGCGGGCCCGGCCAGCCGGCGGACCGCCCGGTACAGCACCAGGATGGTGAGCACGCCCTCGACCACCTGCGGCAAGACCAGCGCCCAGATGTGGAAGCCGAAGACGCGCAGCGACAGGGCCTGCAGCCAGAGCTCGCCAGGCAGCTTGTCGACAGTGACGGTCCCGGCCGGGTCGAACGCCCCGAAGATGAAGTCGTGCCAGCTTTCGGACATGCTGCGGGCCGCCGCGCCGTAGAACGGCTCGACGCTGGCGCCGGCCATACCCCAGCCGTACGCGAGCGCCGCCACGGCGGCGATGACGAGCAGCGCCGGCCGGGCCCAGCCGGGCTGACCCGCGGGCGAGCGCCACGGCGTCAGGAAGCGGCGCCAGCGAGGTAAACCTGATACCGGCGCTGGTGCTGTTTCCGGGACAGTTTCCATTTCCGGCACCGGTCCAGTATCGCGAGGAGCGCGTGTGGTGCCCACCTGGCGCGTGCGATCCTGCCGAGTTCGAGGGGAAAAGCAGGCAAGACGTTGACCTGTGTCCCGGCGGAAGATCCACGGGACGCGCCCTGGCTAGTACGCTTGCGCCGCATGCGCCCTGAGGTGAGGTAAGGACATGCGTGCGGCCGTGGTGGTCAATCCCACTAAACACGCCGACGGGGCCAGATTCCGGGCCGAGGTCACCGAGGCCATGACGGCGCACGGCTGGAGCGATCCGCTGTGGCTGGAGACCACCCCGGACGAGACTGGCCGGGGGCTGGCCGCGGCCGCAGTGGCCGAGCGGGTCGATGTCGTCCTGGCCAGCGGCGGCGACGGGACCGTCACGGCGTGCGCCGAGGGCGTCGCGGGCAGCGGTGTCCCGCTGGGCGTGCTGCCGGCCGGGACCGGCAACCTGCTGGCCCGCAACCTCGGCCTGCCGCTGGCCCTGGACCAGGCGCTGGCCGTGGCGCTGACCGGCCGGGACCGGGGCCTGGACGTGGGTCACGCCAACGGGCACCTGTTCGTGGCCATGGCCGGGATCGGCTTCGACGCGATGCTGCTGGACAGCACCGGCGAGCCGCTCAAGAAGCGGCTGGGCTGGGTGGCCTACGTGGTGTCCGCGCTCCGCCATCTGCGGGCCCGCCCGGTGCGCGCCACGCTGCGCGCCGACGGCGGCCGGGCGCTGCGCCGCCGGGCCAGCGGCATCGTCGTCGGCAACGTCGGGGCGCTGCAGGGCGGGCTGGCCCTGCTGCCGGGGGCGGAGCCAGACGACGGGATGCTCGACCTCATGGTGCTGACCGCCCGGGGCTGGTCCGGCTGGCTGGCCCTGGCGATCGACGTGATGGCTGCGGCGGACCCGGACCGGCCGGGTGGTCCGCAGCGAGTTCCGCGAGCTGCGGGTCCAGCTGGACCGGCCGCAGCTGTGGGAACTCGACGGCGAGGTCATGGGCAGGACCCGCGAGCTGGTGGTCGTGGTGCAGCCGGGCCAGCTCCTGGTCCGCGTGCCCCGCTAGACCTGGTCCGGCTGCCCGCTAGGACGCCGCGGCTTTGCCATCTATTGGGATACGGCACGGCCCCTGTGAATGGGCGGCCATCGCCTGGGTAGGTGGGGGCGGGCTGCCGCGCTGAGACACGCGCCAGCCAGCAGCACCGCAGGCAATGCGGTCATCGACCAGAGGTGGCGAACGTGTGGAACCGGCTCGAGCAGCGGGAGCTGAAGCGGGTCTCCCGCCGCATTTCCGGCTACGGGCCCGGGCGGCTCCCGGCGCCGGACCAGCCCGCCGGCACTGACCTGCTGCCGCAGATCAAGCACATCGTCGTGCTGATGATGGAGAACCACTCCTACGACAACTACCTGGGCATGCTGGCCGGACCGGGGCGAGGGTTTCCCGCTCGGCCCGGACGGCGAGCCGGAGGTGTCCAGCACCGGGGCCCAGGGTGAGTCGGTCCCCGCGCACCACCTGGACAGCACGGTCCAGGTGGCGGAGACCCCCTCGCAGAGCTGGCACGCCACCCACCTGCAGTGGGCGGACGGCAAGCTCGACGGGTTCGTGACCGCGACCCAGCAGCTGACGCCCGACAAGGACCCCACCCGGGCCATGGGCTACTGGACCGAGCACGACCTGCCCTTCTACTACGGGCTGGCCCGGACGTTCCCGCTGGCCGACCGGTGGTTCTCCTCCTGCCTGGGCCCCACCTTCCCCAACCGCCGGTTCCTGATCTCCGGGACCGCCAACGGGCTCGTCGACGACCTGCCGATGAACCTGGCCGACTACCCGGAGCACGGCACGATCTTCGACCAGCTCAGCACGCACGGCATCTCATGGGTGAACTACCACCCGCTGGCCGGGGGCAAGACCGGGCTCCGGTCGGCGCTGCGGCACCGGCGCCGGATGTTCCAGCGCCGCCTGCGGTCCCTGCGCGCGCTCAACCCGTCCTCGCTCGCCCAGCTGGGCAAGGACATGCAGTTCACCGGGGACATCTACCCGCTGGGCCTGGCCCGGTACATGCTGCACGTGCGCGGCACGGAGCAGTTCTTCACCGACGCCGACCAGGGCACGCTGCCCGCGCTCAGCGTCGTGGACCCCGACTTCAAGGACTACTCCGAGGAGAACCCGCAGGACATCCAGAAGGGCGAGAGCTTCGCCTCGGAGGTCATCAAGCGGGTCATGCACGGCCAGGGCTGGGCCAACACCCTGCTGATCTGGCTCTACGACGAGCACGGCGGCTACTACGACCACGTTCCGCCGCCGCCCGCGGTGGAACCGGACGAGGTGCTGGGCCGCAGCGTGTTCAGCCGCAACACCTGGCAGCATGCGGTGGCGCGGGTGCTGGCGCCGGGCTACGTGAAGAACGCCCAGAAGCTGGACGCCGGGCCGAAGCACTACGACCGGTACGGCTTCCGGGTCCCCGCGGTCCTGGTCTCGCCGTACGCCCGGCCCGGCTACGTGACCTCGCAGACCTTCGACCACACCTCGGTGCTCAAGCTGATCGAGCAGAAGTGGAACCTGCCCCCGCTGACCGCGCGGGACGCCGCCGCGGACTCCCCGCTCGACGCCCTCGACCTGACCAGCCCGCCCGCCTTCGCCGAGCCCCCCGAGCTCCCGGAGCCCGCCCTGCGCTGGGGCTCCTGGCAGGCCGAGGTCTAGGCGGCAGGAGGACCAGCCCATGGCAGTGGACATGCAGGACGTCAGCTCGGCCCTGGCCGAGCTCGGGCGGCTGCGGTTCGGCGAGATGAAGGTGGAGGACGCGATGCACGAGATCGTCCGCTCCACCCACGCCATCTTCGACGTGGACGGGGCCGGCCTGATGCTCGCCGACGCCGACCACCACCTGCACAACGTGGCGGTGTCCGACGACCGGCTGGCGCACCTGGAAGAGCTCCAGATCCGCCACCGCGAGGGGCCGTGCATCTCGGCCTTCGAGGACAAGCAGCTCATCGGGGCGGAAGACCTGACCGAGGAGCCGCGCTGGCCCCTGTTCAGCGCCGCGGCCGTGCAGCAGGGCGTGCGCGCGGTGCTGGCCAGCCCGCTGCCCTACAACCAGGACGCGGTGGGGGTAGTGGCCGTGCTGTCGGAGGACCGGCACCCCTGGTCCCCCGAGGGTGAGCTGGCCCTGCTGGCTTTCACCGACCTGGCCGCGCTGATGATCGCCAGCATGATGCAGGGCCAGGAGCAGTCCGAGCTGGCCGCCCAGCTGCAGACGGCGCTGAATTCGCGGGCCATTATCGAGCAGGCGAAAGGCGTGCTGATCGGCCAGCAGGGCCTGTCCGCGCACGAGGCGTACGAGCAGCTCCGTACGCAAGCGCGGTCACAGCGCCGCAAACTCGCGGCCGTCTCTGCGGACGTGGTCCGGAACGCGGCAGGCCGGCGATGAAGAGTTGCACGAGGCCATGGTTGCGGCATAATGGCATTGCCGTCACGGAACCGCCGAGACTCCCGCGGTTGTCCGGAACGCCACCGCTTGCCACTGACCGGCTCCGTTATTGCGTCGGAGTCGCTCCTCCTGGCCGCGGCCGGCCGAAACTCCAGAGCCCTCAGCTCTCATCGGATAACACTTCTTAGGAGATCTCTCATGATCATTCTCGGCATCATCCTGCTCATCATCGGCTTCATCGCCAAAATCGCGATCCTGTGGACCATCGGGATCATCGTCCTGGTCATCGGCCTGATCTTGCTGCTGCTCGGCTCGATCGGCCACGCCGTGGGCGGCCGCCGCCATTACTTCTAGCGGCACCCTGGGCCGCGCCGGACGGCGCGGTCCCGGCGGCTAGACGGCAGCGCCGGGCCCGCGCCCGTCATTGGCGCGAGGCGAGGTGTACCTCGCGGACCGCGAAAGCTGGCGGGGCCTATGCCGCGTACGGGTTAGCTAATCGGATAACACCTCTTAGGAGACCTCACATGATTGTTGTCGGTATCGTCCTGCTTCTGCTCGGGTTCCTGCTCAAGGTCGCGATCCTGTGGACCCTCGGCATCATCGTGCTGGTGGTCGGCCTCATCTTGCTGCTGCTCGGCTCGATCGGGCACGCGGTGGGCGGCCGCCGCCACTACTGGTAGCGGCGCTGCCCGCCGCGTCACCGGCGCGCCGCACGCGCGGCGCGCCGGAAGCGGGGGCCCGGCAGCTGACGGCGGCGCCGGGCCACGCGACCGATCCGGCCGCGAGGAACACGGCTCCAGCCGCCCCCCGGGGTGGCTGGAGCCGTTGTTTACTCTCGCTCGCGCCAGGTGATGGTGTACTCCGTGACGGTCTGCCAGGTTGGCAGCGACGGGCCGAGCGGAAGGGGACGGCGTGGGCGCCGAGCAGGAGCAGGTGGCCGGTTCGGGCGCCCGGAGGACGGGTTGCGGCCCGAAGGCCCGGCAGTGACCGGCGCGTCAGGCGGACCCGGGGGACACACGGCCGCGGCGCTGCCCGGCGCCCCCTTCCCGCTGGGCGCGACCGCCGGGCGGGGCGGCACCAACTTCGCCGTGGCCTCCGGCGTGGCCGACCGCGTCAACCTCTGCCTGTTCGACGAGACGGGCGCCGAGGACCGGGTTTCGTTGCGTGACTTTGACGCGGGCGTCTGGCACGGCTTCGTGCCCGGTGTCGAGGCCGGCCAGCGGTACGGCTACCGGGTCACCGGCCCCTACGACCCGGCCCGCGGGCTGCGCTGCAACCCGGCGAAACTGCTCCTCGACCCGTACGCGAAGGCGCTGGCTGGAACGGTCACCCCCGGGCCGGAGATCCTGGCCTACGCCGCCCTGGACAGCGACGCGCCCTCAGCCGCGGACTCCGCCGCCAAGGTGCCGCGCAGCCTGGTCGTCAGCGAGGAGTTCGCCTGGACCGACGACGGCCGGCCGGCCTACCCCTACCAGGACACGATCATCTACGAGGCGCACGTCAAGGGCCTCACCATGCGGCACCCGGACGTGCCCCCGCCGCTGCGCGGCAGCTACGCCGGGCTGGCCCATGAGGCGGTCATCGGTCACCTGCTCGACCTGGGCGTGACCACCGTCGAACTGCTGCCGGTGCACGAGAGCGTGCCCGAGTCGTTCCTGGTCGCGCGGGGCCTGACCAACTACTGGGGCTACAACACGATCGGCTACTTCGCCCCGCATCAGGGCTATTCGGCGGCGGTCCGGGCCGGCCAGCCCGGCGGCCAGGTCGCCGAGTTCAAGGCGATGGTGAACGCGCTGCACCGGGCGGGCCTCGAGGTGCTCCTCGACGTGGTGTTCAACCACACCGCGGAGGGCAACGAGTTCGGCCCCACCCTGTGCTTCCGCGGCCTGGACAACCAGGCCTACTACCGCCTGGACGACGGCGACCCGCGGCACTACTACGACACGACCGGCACCGGGAACTCGCTCAACGCGGGGGACCCGGTCACCCTCAGGCTGATCATGGACTCGCTGCGCTACTGGGTCACCCAGATGCACGTGGACGGGTTCCGCTTCGACCTGGCTCCCACGCTCGGCCGGCAGGAGGGCGGGTTCGCCCAGGTGTCGGCCTTCTTCGACCTGGTCGCGCAGGACCCGGTGGTGTCCCAGGTCAAGCTCGTCGCCGAGCCGTGGGACGTGGGGCAGGCGGACAGTTACGACCTGGGCCGGTTCCCGGCGCTGTGGCGGGAGTGGAACGGCCGGTACCGGGACAGCATGCGGGACTTCTGGCGCAGCCATCCGGTCGGCCTGCAGGAGTTCGCCACCCGGTTCTGCGGGTCGGCCGACTTGTACGCGGGCGCTCGCCGGCGGCCCACGGCGTCGGTGAACCTGATCACCGTGCACGACGGCTTCACCCTGCGCGACCTGGTCTCCTATAACGACAAGCACAACGAGGCCAACGGGGAGTCCAACCGCGACGGGACCAGCGACAACCGGTCCTGGAACTGCGGCGTGGAGGGCCAGACCGCGGACGCGGACATCCAGGCCCTGCGGGCCCGGCAGTCCCGGGCCCTGCTGGCCACCCTGCTGCTGTCCTTCGGGGTGCCCTTGCTGCTCGGCGGCGACGAGATGGGCCGGACCCAGCTCGGCAACAACAACGCCTACTGCCAGGACAACGAGCTGACCTGGTTCGACTGGGCCCGGGCCGACCGCGAGCTGCTCGAGTTCACCCGGCGGGTCATCGCGCTGCGCAAGGCGCACCCGGTGTTCCGGCGGCGGCGCTTCCTGGCCGGGACCGAAGCGGCCGACCTGCGCTGGTTCACCCCGGCGGCCGACGCGATGAGCCCCGCCGAGTGGACCGACGACAGCTCCCTGGCCGTCGCGCTCTACCTGGACGGCTCGGACGCGCCGGACCGGGCGGCGGACGGGACGCTGCTGGCCGACGACGACTTCCTGGTCCTGGTGAACGCCTGGTGGGAACCGCTCGACTTCGTGCTCGCGCCGACCCGGGCCGGGGCCGGGTGGCACGTCGAGGTGGACACGTTCGGGCCCGGGTCCCCGGACCCGGGCACGCTGGCCGGCCCCGACATGGCCGGCCGGGCCGGGGACAAGCTGACTGTGGGCCCGCGCTCGGTCACCGTGCTGCGCAGCCCCCGGTCCACCAGCCTGAGCGGGGGCTCCTAGCCGCCGCCCGCGCTGTCCGGTACCTGGACGGCGATCTCGCCGCCCAGCCGTGCCCCGGCCAGCAGTTCCAGCTCGTCACCGCTCCAGAACCGGCCCGGGTCATACCACTGGGGCTGGCGCTCGCCGGACAGCAGTCCCATGGACTGGTAGGTAGCCGCCACGACCTCCGCGCAGTACGCGGTCTCCAGGGCCCGGCCGGGACCCTCGGGTCCGGCTGCGGGGCCGTCGGCTGGCCCGTCAGCCGGGCCGTCAGCGGGGCCGGCCGGGCCGCGGCCCGGCCGGTGCGGGGTGGGCAGGCGGCCGAGCAGCCACCGTCTGGCCAGGCGGGCGGTGCTGGGGAACGGGGTGCCGTCCAGCCGGGCGATGGTGCGCAGCAGCGCGTCCTCCATCCCGGGCAGCGGCGGATGCTCCAGCTGGCGCAGCCACGCACGCTGGCCGTAGCGGCCCGTCCAGACCAGCACCGCGGCCCGCAGGTCGTGCAGCTGGACGCCGCGGTGCCGGCTGCCTGACCACAGGTCTTCCAGTGAGCGGCCCAGCTCGGCGTGCCACATCAGCGGCGGCAGGTCTTCGACGACGACGGACATGCCGACGTGGTTGACCGGGCTGTTCGTGCCCACCCGGATCGCCCGGTCGGCCAGGGTGTGGCCGCGGAACAGCCAGATGTCGCCGGTCCTGGTCTGCTCCAGCGCTTTGTCCAGGGTGATACGCGCGGTGGTCGCCACGGTCGTAGCCTAGGCAGGTGCGCTGGTGGAAAGTAGCGGGATTGGCAGGCCTGGCAGGCGTGGCCGCCACCGGGGTGGTGATCGCCCGGGCCGAGCGGCGGCGCCGGGCCTACACGCCGGAGGAGGTCAGGGAGCGGCTGCACGCCCGGCTGGCCGAGTCGTCCCGGGACACGCCGGCCCCCGGGCCGGAACGAGCTTCCGGGCGGCGATCAGGCCTGGTAGGTGTACAGGGACAGCCAGGAGACGGTCACCTGCCAGGTGCGGACCAGCCGGAACGGCAGGTCCCGCAGTTCGGCGGGCCGCCCCGGCGACGGCACGTTGCTCTGCACGACCCACACCCGGGTGACGCGGCCCAGCCTGGACTGCACGACCGGGGCCCGTGCGTCAGTGCCGGCGATCGTGCCCGACCGGGCAGCTGACTCGCCCAGCATGACGTCGCGCAGCCGGATCAGGCCGTAGGGGTAGGCGGCCGCCAGCGCCCGTGACCCGCTCTGCGGGTACAGCACGGCGTCACCGGGCCGTTCGTACCGGGCGACGATCTGGTCCAGGCGGCGGATGTTGTCGGTGTGGCCGGACGGCCCCCGCTCACCGAGCTGGGCCGGCAAGGCGAGCAGCACGATCAGGACCAGCCCGGCGGCCCCGGCCACCCGGCCCGCCGCGGCCAGGCCGGTGCCGATCAGCAGGGCCGCCGCGGGCGTGCAGAACACGACGTAGCGGAACGTGTAGGCCGGCTGGACCTGGGACGCCGCGATCAGCGCCAGCGGGGGGACGACGAGCCAGGGCAGGCCCAGGGCGGGCAGCCGCGCCGGCCAGTCGGCCCCGGCCCGGCCGCCCAGGGCCGCGTGGGCCAGTCCCATCCCGGTCAGTACCACCGCGGCGAGGAGCAGCCCGGCTGAGCCGACCAGGCGGCCGGTAGCCAGGGCGGCGGCGGCCCCGGGTGGCCGCAGCCACCTCACCTGGCCCCGTTGCTCCCAGGCCGCCGCCATCAGCGGCAGGAGCACCACGCAGGAGACGGCGGCCGCCCGCAGCCACCGGCGGACCAGGGCCGGCCGCGGGTGCCTGCCCCGCCAGGCGGCCACGGTCACGGCGTGGGCGGGGATGAGCAGCAGGCCGAACAGGTTCGTGAGGCCCAGGACCACCAGGCTGGCCGCGTAGCAGCGGGCCCAGCGGCTGCTCCCGTCGTCCTCGCCCAGCCGGACCAGGAAGTAACTGGCGGCAGCGCCCGCCGCGGTCTCTAGCGCGAACGGCCGGGCGTCCTGGGCGAACCAGCTCACGGCGGGCAGCGCGGCGAAGGTGAGCCCGGCGGCCAGGCCGGCCCGGCCGGACACCAGGCGCCGGCCGGTCACGGTGATCAGGGCCGCCGCCGCGGCCATGGCCAGCGCCGAGGGCAGCCGCAAGGCCAGCGCGCTGTGGCCGGCTAGGCGCACCTGCAGCCACATCAGCACGTAGTAGGTGCCATGGACCACGTCCACGTGGCCGAGCATGGCGATCAGGCCGGTGAAGGAACGCTGGGTAGCGGACTGGGTCGCGGCCTCGTCCCGCCACAGGGACGGCACCTGGATCTTCCACAGGGTGACCGCCAGGGTGACCAGCGCCGCGCAGGCCGGGGCCCGCACTCGCCGGAGGGCCGGCCGGGGCGGGGCGGCGGCCGCGGGCGTGCCGACCAGGGGCAGCGGTAAGGCTGTAGTTAGAGACTCACCCACGGTAAGCACCGTATGGTCAGGCGGGCGGTCATGGCCAGGACATTGGTGGGGTCTTTGCGCAATCCTGGCCTCATGACGACGAGAACTCCCAGCCTGGTGCTGGCGTCCAGCTCGCCGGCCCGGCGCCGGCTGCTCCGCGACGCCGGATTCGCCCCGGTAGTCAACGTGAGCGGCGTGGACGAGACCTTCGAGGCTGCCCTCGATACGGCCAGCGCCGTGTGCGCGCTGGCGGAGCGGAAGGCGTCGGCCGTGGCCGGGCGGCATCCGGGGGCGCTGGTGCTGGGCTGCGACTCCCTGCTCGACCTGGACGGCGCTGCGCTGGGCAAGCCCGCCTCACCGCAGGCGGCCGCGGCGCTCTGGCGGCGGATGTCCGGACGGCACGGCACGCTGCACACCGGGCACTGCCTGATCGACACGCGGTCCGGGCAGCGCACCGTGGCGGCGGCCAGCACCCTGGTGCGCTTCGGGACGCCGGGGGAGCAGGAGATCGCGGACTACGTGGCCACCGGCGAGCCGGGCCGGATGGCCGGCGCGT
Organism: uncultured Actinomycetes bacterium; assembly: GCA_963781085.1. Taxonomy (GTDB): domain Bacteria; phylum Actinomycetota; class Actinomycetes; order Streptosporangiales; family Streptosporangiaceae; genus RYN-230. The sequence goes on along the minus strand of CAWAES010000029.1, from coordinate 19,998 downwards.
TCAGCATCGACGGCCTGGGTGCCCCGTTCGTCGAGAGCATCGACGGGGACTGGGGCACGGTGGTGGGCCTGTCCCTGCCGTTGCTGCGCCGGATGCTCGCCGCGGCCGGGGTGGCCGTCACTGGCCTGTGGCCGCGCCCGGCCGGGCCGCTGGTCCGCGACCTCGCCGACTCCGACCGGGACTGGCTGGCCGGGGTGGTGACGGCGGCCTGGGGCCTGCCGGTCGTCAGCCTGTCCGGGGCGCACGACGTGACGGCGCTGCCCGGCCTGGTGGCGCAGGAGGAGCCGGGCGGCGCCCGGCTCGGCGCGCTGACCTACCGCTCGGACGAGCGCGGCCTGGAGGTAGTGACCCTGAACAGCCTGGCCGAGGGCCGGGGGATCGGCACCGCCCTGCTGGCCGGGGCGCGGCAGCGGGCCCGGCGGGCCGGGCAGCGCCTCTGGCTGACCACCGGGAACGACAACGTCCGCGCGATCGGCTTCTACCAGCGCCGCGGCATGGACATGGTGGCCCTGCACCGCGACTTCGCCGATGAGGTGAGAAAGGTCAAGCCCGGGCTACCCGGGCCGTCCGGTGGCGAGATCGCCTTCCGGCACGCGATCGAGCTGGAGTATCGCAGCCCGGAGTGAACCGTGGCCGGGGCTCAGCGTGAGGACAGCACCTCGGCGATCTTCGCGGCGGCTGCGGAAGGGTCCTCCGCGTCGTGCAGCAGTTCCCCCCAGGACCAGCGGTAGTACCAGCGGAGGCGGCCCTTACCGTCGGTGCCAGGAGTGCAGTCGATGCTCTCCGCGAGCATGGTCGCGCCCGGGATGAAGATGTGCAACGCGGCAGGGTACGTGGTCTTCACCGACGCGTGCAGGCCCTTGGTATCCAGGGCCGTGGCCAACCGGTGCAAATGGTAACTGCGTGCGTGATCCCGGGTTCCGTCCAGCATCTCCCCTGCCTAGCGTCGGTCGGCACATTCTCGCGGCGCGCGGGGTGGGTTTGTCAACCCTGACGAGAGTGATAGCCGCTATACCCGCCAGGGTGGTATGGGTCCTCAGTCTGCCCGCTGCGGTAGCGGGTGTCATCCCTGGAACCGGGGTGTCGGGATAGCCACCCTGGTTCCGGTAGTCGGCGGCGGCGGGGTAGGCGGGATCCTGGTACGGGTAGGGGGCCGCCGGGGTCTGCGGCGCCGCGGCAGGCGGGGCTGAGTACCACGTCGTGCCCTGCTCAGCCCGGCCGTCGGTGGCCGGCGGCTGGCCGCTGGCCGGGTAGCCGCCAGGCCCGGTGCCGGGCCCGCTGCCGTGACCGGGACCGTACGGGTCTGAGTAGGCCGCTGTCGGGCCCGTCGTGTATCCCGGGTAGCTGCTGCCGCTCGGCCGCCTGCTGGCCAGCCGGATACGGGGATGCGGGAGCGGGTGCCGTCCGCGCCGGCGGGGCTGGCGGGACCGACGGGGCCGGAGTGGGCGCCGCGGCCGGCGGGGTCGGGTCCACGTAGCTGCCGTATGGGTTCCCCAGACCCGCCGCCGCCGAGGGCGTCTCGGCGGCCGCGCTGCGGTCACTGCCCCAGCCCGGTGCCGAAGCGGCCGGGCTGGCCGGGTAGCCCGGGCTGGGCGGCCGCGGCGGGCTGGCCGGCCTGGCGGGCGGGGCCTGGCGGCCGGCTGCGCCGCGCCGCGGGCCCGGGTCTCGTCCGTGGCGAGCCGGGGTCGGTGCGCGGCACGCCCAGGTCCGGGCGGGACGCGCCCGGATCGGTGCGGTCAGCCTGGCCGGCCGGATAGCCGTGCCTGCCGCTGGACGCGGGATAGCTCCGGCCGCCGTCGGGCGCCGCTGGATAGGACTCATAGCCGCCGGACGAGTCGGCGTACCGCCGGTCCCCGTTGCCATCCCCGGCCAGGCTGTCGCGGGCCTGGCCGGCGTAGCTGTCCCGGCCCCGGGCGGGCCCGCTGCTGCGGGCTGGGCCGCCCGGGTTGGTGAGCGGGCCGGTGGGGTTCTGCCCGGTGGCCGGGTAGCCGCCGGAGGAGGCCGGGTAGCCAGCGGGGTACGCCTCGGGCGCGCCGGGGTAGCCGTTCGGTGTGCCCGGGTAGGCCTGGCCGCCGGAGCGGTCTGGCCGCGGGCCGGGGTTGCGCCTGGGGGTCCGGTAGGAGCGGCTGTCGTCCGGCCCGCCCGCGCCCCGCGCGAAGTGCGGGCTGGTCAGCGGGTCGTCATCGGCCCGGTCCTGGACCGGCTCGGGGGCTGCGGGCAGGTACGGCGCCGGGACAGGCGGGGCCGGCTCGGCGGCGGGCCGGCGGCGGGCCGGCAACCGCTCCGTGGACGCCGCAGCCGCGGGCCGCTCGACCGGGACAGGACGCCCAGGGTCGGTGTCCGCGCCGTCGGCCCGCCGGGGCGTGCCCTGAGGCACGCCCGTCCGCCCGGGACGGTCGGCAGGCTGGCGGCGGCCCGGGCCCTCTGGGCTCGGCGTCCGGCGCCGGGTGCGGCCGGGATCCGGCGCGCCCGGACACCGGAGGCGGGGTGGTGGCCCGTGGTCTGGCAGGCGTGGCCGCCGGGGCGGGAGCGCTGGGCTGGGCGCTGCGGGCCGTGGTCGCGAGCGGCTTGTCGGCGGACAGTTCCGCCCAGTACTGCTCGTCGGAGAGCTTGTCCCACTCCGTGCTGGGCCAGTCGTCGTCATCGTCGTCGTGCCGGCCGCGCGAGGCCCGCCCGCGTCCCTTGGCCTGGCTCTTCGGCGGCTTGGCCTCGGTCTCCGGGATCTCCGCCCGCACCCGGGGGAACACGTCAGAGTCCGCCAGGTCCGGGTCCGCGGTGACGCGCGTGGCCGTGAGGTCCGCGGCGGAGGGCCCGGTGTCGTAGAGCGCGTTCCCGGGCCCGGTATCGGTTCCTACCGCGCCGCGGCGCGGCGCGGTAGTACGCGACGCGCGGGCGCCGACCGGCGTGGCGGGCTCGGGCGCGTCCTGGTAGGACCCGCCGCGGCGGGCCGCCGGGATGCGCTCGGTGCGCTGGTCGTCGCGGCTGCGGGGGGCGTCGCCATAGCCGCGCGGTGATGGCTCGTAGCCTCGCGACTGGTCGAAACCAGCCGGCTCATAACCCCGGTCAGGGCCGCCGTAGCCCCGTGGCTCGCCTGCGGGCCGCCGGGTCGGCGCAGGCCCGCGCCCGGCGGGCTTGCGGGCCGTCCGCGGGTCAGTGCGCAAACGGCCGTCGCGGCCCCGGCTGCCGGGCCGGTCCCGGACGGTTTGCCGCCCGTCTGCCTCGTCGTCGTCATCATCATCGCGGCGCCGTCTGGTCAGGAAAAGCCCGACCAGGACCGCGATGATAAGGGCGACGAGGCCGATCACGAGCAAAAGCATTGCACCACCCAACAAGCCATGGCCGTATGGGCGGCGCCAGCGAGACCAACGCGGCCATCACGCGGGCCTTCCCCTGTATCGCTAGCGCCTCGAATCCATCCAAGGCAGAGCTACTGGTCAGTCAGTCTGGCGGACGGTTTGGCCGGTGTCATGCGTTTAGGGATTTTTTTGCCAAGTCCGTTTACCCATTGTCATCGGGTGATTACGGACTGGCGGTTGTCTGTAGCCTGCCGCGGGCGATGGCCGCTTGCGCGATGTCGTTCCACGCGGTTTTCATGGCCACGCCGTTCGGTAGCGAGAGTGTCCTACTAAGGGCGTAGACAGTAAACCGGTACGTGTGCCGCCCATTCACGGGACAGGGCGCGTTATATCGGTCCGTTCCTTTGCTGTTGTCGGCCTGCCGCGCGCCCGGCGGAACCTGGCCCGCCTGGATGCCTGTCGTCTGCGGGCCGATATCAAACACGATCCAGTAGATATAGGGCCGGATCGGGGCGGAGGCGTCGTCGACGAGGAGGGCGAGTGACTTGGTGCCCTGCGGCGCACCGGACCAGTGCAGCGACGGATGGTGCCCGGGGCCGTGGCAGGTGAAGGCGGCCGGGAACAGGTGCGAGGTGAACGCCTGGCTGGTCACGGTCATCTGGTTCGGGACGTCCGCCGAGATGGTCGTCGCGCCGCCGACCAGGCCACACCCGCTGACCAGGGTAAGCGTGGTCAGCGCGGCGGCAGCAGCCCAGACGTGCCGCCACGCCCGGCGTCCCGCCGCCCAGTACCCACGTCTTAGCGGTGCACGGCTCACGTTGGCCGATGGTACGCGGTCCTGGCCCCCGTGCGGGCCAGGCGCCACCCAGACGGCCGGGGTGTCAGCCCGGGGCCGGGGACGGCGGTCGCCGGCCTATGGGCGGCGATAACGCCCGCCGGGCGGGTAGCCCGACCCCCCGGGAGACCGGGCCATCGGTATCCGGGGACGAGGAGGCCAGGTCCGGATCGGAACTCATTCGCCCCGGCGGGATTCTCCGCACAAAGGCTCGCGGGACGGCGGCTGGGCCGGTGTTCCGGGAGCGGCCGGGCGGGGTGCTACGTGCGGATCGTGAACAGCGGCCGAATCGGCGTGGCCGCAGGCGGGCGCCGCGGCCCGTGACCGCCTGCGCAAATGATTACCCTCGGTAACTTCGGCGTATTACCAGACGATGAATAATCGCGGTCCGCGTGTCCTGCCGCGGACCCTGGCGGACCCGGCTGGGTGCTCATGCGAATCACGGCAGGATAAAGCCGGGAAATTCGGCGGGCGGGCGGTAAACGACCGGGTTGAGGCCAGGATAGTAGCCGGAACGGCCGGGCCGGCCTGGATAAATCCAGGCCGGCCACGTTACTCAGGCTGGCGTGAGGTGCCGAACATGATTTCATCCCAGGACGGCACGGACGCGCGGCGGGACCGGCCTCCGGCGGCCTTGCGGGCCCGGCCGCGCTGCGGCACCGGCGGCTCCTGGCTCTCCGCCTCGGGCTCTGTCTCCGCGACCTCGGCCGCGGGGCGGTCCTCCGCGGCGCGAGCCGGGGCTTCCGCGGCGCGCGGTGAGTGAGCCTCGGCGACGCGTGGAGAGCGTGCCTCAGCGGCCCGCGACACCTGCGCTTCCGCGGTGCGGGCCTGGCGCGTCTCCGCGGTGCGGGCCTGGTGGGCTTCGGCGGTGCGCGCTTCGGCGGCGCGGGCCTGGCTCATCACGGGCTCGGGTTCGGGCCGCCGCTGGGCGGGAGCGGGCACCGGGGCAGGCGGCGCAGCCGCCGCGAGCCGGCTGCCGATCGGAGTGACCGTAGCCCGGGCCGGGGTCCGGGAGACGGGCGCCAGCGCGGCCAGGTCAGCCTCGGGCAGTGAGAGCCGCGCGGCGTCGTCGTCGGCCGGGGTGACGTGCCGGCGCCGTGGGTCGAACACCCACTCCGCCATGAGCGGCCGGCCGCCGATCGTGAACATCAGCTGGACCTGCCAGCTGTTGTCGCCCCGCTTGCGCGAGTCCCACTGGGCCTCCTCGGCGGGCACGCCGAGCTCGGCGAGGCGCTCGACGACGATGTCGCCGAGCCGGGGCCCGGGGCCGGAGTCCCCGGGCTGCCGGATGGACGCGCCCTGCGCCTCCTGCGCCCGGTACGCCCGTTCAGCCAGCACCGGGCCCTCGAAGCGGCGAACCCGCTCGATGGGCACGCCCGCGGCGTCAGCGATCTCCTCCGCGGTCTCTCCGGCACGGATCCGGTCCTGGATCTCCTTGGGTCGCAAGGGACTCTCCACTTCGATCTCGTACTGAGCGAGCCGGGAGAACTGCCCGCGCGCGACGATCCGCAGCCGGTCGTCGATCGGCAGCGAAAAGCGCCCGCCACGCCCCGGTACCGCGAGCACGGCATAGCTGCCGTCCTCGCTGACCGCGACGATGCGCAGTTCCTGCATCGGCGTCCCTTCTGCACCCGCCAGCGAGGCCGGCGAGCGTGATGCCGCGCGAGGGCGTAGCTCGGACTTCCCCCGGGGACGAGTCTGTCTGTCGCAGGCCCTCCTGGCCAGTACCGGGCCGGCATGTCCCGCAGATCACCGCACACTATTCGCGGCCAGGCGGCGTGGGTGGCCCGAACGCCGATAGTCCGCGCTGGGCATAATGCGCGGTCCGGGAGGGTGGCGGCTACCTTGATAGCAGCGCGGGAACCTGTATCTCTAGTTTGTCAGTCGGTATACTCGCTTTCATGTCCTCGCTACTGGGAACTCAAGTGCACTCAGCAGACCTCGCCGACGCGGTCTCCCGGCTCCGCCGGGCCATGCGCCGCGCCGCGCGTGCGGCTGACCCAGGGTCGGGCTGTCCGTGGCCCAGCTGGAGATGCTGTCCTGCATGGCGGAGAACCCCGGGTCGCGGCCGGGACAGCTGGCCCGGCTGCTCCGGCTGGCGCCCAGTTCGGTGGCCACGCTGTCGAACTCGCTGCGCCAGGCCGGGCTGGTGACCCGGACCGGCGGCGCGGGCGACCGGCGTACCGCCAGCCTGGATCTCACGCCGGCCGGCGAGGCGGCGGTGCTGCGCTGGAAGAGCCTGAACGAGCGGCTGCTCAGCCTGGCGCTCCGGGATCTCCCGCCGGACAGCCGTGTCACCCTGGTCGACGCGCTGCCCGCCCTCGCCGACCTGGCCGGCGCGGTTGACGCGCTGGCCGACGAGCCCTCGGTCACCGATCCCCTGCCGCCCGAGACTTCCCTGGACGGCGAGACCTCCCTGACCTGAGTCAGCCGGCCTCGGACCGAGGAATTACCCACGTCGCCATTTCCGCTACGCGGATTAGCGCCAGCGATCCGGCGGCTTTTTCTTATTCAGCCGCCGGCCGAGGGGGCGCAGCGTCAATGCCGGGCGCAGGTTCCAGCCCGCGGGCCCGGGTCTGTGGGGGCGATGTGACCAGTGGGAATAGCAGTCCTGGCCGCTGGTCAGGGGCTGTTGAAGTAGAGTTTTGCGCCGGGATGCGCATTTGACCGGTGGCCGAGAGGTGGTGATCACGTGCTCAGGCATTGGCTTGGCGTCGTGTTCGCGGCCGCGCTGGCCGCGGCGATCTTCGCGGGCGGCGGCTGGGGAGTGGCGCACATGACCCGGCTGGCGGCCCAGAACATCAGCCTGACCAGCATCAGCGGCCTCAGCGCCCTCGGGGTCCTGCTGCTCGTCGGGCTGTTCCTGGGCATCCTCATGGTGGCGCCCGTCTCGCCGCTCGCCACGGCGCTGCCCGGACTGCTGCTGCTGGCCTGGACCGGGCTGCTCGGGCTGGACGCCCAGCTCGCGACCAGGATCATCCCGCTGCGCAGCGAAGCGTACGGGATGGGATTCCACACCATGCTGGTCAGCGGCGTGCTGGTCGTGCTGGGCGCGCTGATGATCTGCCCGGTGTTCGTCCCGTCCCGGTGGCGGCGGCGCGGCGGTGACGACGCCGAGAGCGCCGACGGGGAGGACGAGATACCAGGCCGCCCCGCCCAGACCCGCCTGCTGTCCTAGCTGCTCCAGGCCAGTGGCGGGCCAGGCGGCACTGCCTGGCCCGCACGGACTCCGGCGCCGCTGAGGTCAGCGCGACGCGGTGAACTGCTCGCTCTCGGTCGACCCGGTCAGCGCGGTGGTGGACGCCTGCGGGCTGATGGCCGACGTGACCAGGTCGAAGTAGCCGGTGCCGACTTCCCGCTGGTGCCGGGTGGCCGTATACCCGCGCGCTTCCGCGGCGAACTCCGCGTCCTGCACCCGGACGTAGGCGGGCATCCCCTCGGCCGCGTAACCCTGCGCGAGATCGAACATCGAGTAGTTCAGGGCGTGGAAGCCAGCCAGCGTGATGAACTGGAACTTGTAGCCCATCTGGCCCAGCTCGCGCTGGAACTTCTCGATCGTGCCGTCGTCGAGGTGCCGGTGCCAGTTGAACGACGGCGAGCAGTTGTAGGCCAGCATCTGGTCCGGGTACCTGGCCTTGATCGCCTCGGCGAACTCCCGGGCCTCGTCCAGGTCCGGGGTGGACGTCTCCATCCACAGCAGGTCCGCGTACGGGGCGTAGGCCAGGCCGCGGGCCACGCACGCGGCCATCCCGTTGCGGAGCCGGTAGAAGCCCTCCGCGGTCCGGTCGCCGGTGATGAACGGCTGGTCCCGCTCGTCCACGTCGCTGGTGATCAGGGTGGCGGCGTGCGCGTCGGTGCGGGCGATGACCAGGGTGCTCACGTCGGCGACGTCAGCCGCCAGCCGGGCGGCGTTGAGCGTGCGGACGTGCTGCGAGGTCGGGATGAGCACCTTGCCGCCGAGGTGGCCGCACTTCTTCTCAGAAGCCAGCTGGTCCTCCCAGTGCACGCCCGCCGCGCCCGCGGCGATCATCGACTTCATCAGCTCGAAGGCGTTCAGCACGCCGCCGAAGCCCGCTTCCGCGTCGGCCACGATCGGCGCGAGCCAGTACTGGCTGTCGGTGCCGTCCGACTCGGCCCAGGTGATCTGGTCCGCGCGGAGCAGGGCGTTGTTGATCCGGCGGACCGCCTGGGGGACCGAGTTGACCGGGTACAGGCTCTGGTCCGGGTAGGTCTCGGCGGCCAGGTTCGCGTCCGCCGCGACCTGCCAGCCGGACAGGTAGATGGCCTGAAGGCCGGCCCTGACCTGCTGGACCGCCTGATTCCCGGTGACCGCGCCGAGGGCCGCGATGTAGTCCTCCTCGTGCAGCAAGGCCCACAGCCGCTGGGCTCCGAGCCGGGCCAGGGTGCGCTCCTCCTGGACGGATCCGCGCAGCCGGATCACGTCGTCCGCCGAGTAGGTCCGCTGGGTGCCGCGCCAGCGCGGATCGGTGGCCCACTGCTGGGCCAGGCCCGCGGCCTGCTGCTGCGGCCCGCTGGCCGGGCTCTTCGGCTGGTGGCCGTTGGTGCTGCCGTTCGCTGTGCCCTCGAGGCGACTCTCGTTCACTGGTCCTCCTGACGTTTTGCCGTCCCCTGGGTGGTTAGTCCCGAGCCTGCGGGCCAGGCCCGGGTAAAGCTAGGGGCCATCTGCCTGAAGAATGCCTAAATTTCCTCTAAGATGAAGATGTGACAGAGTTCTTCGAGAAAGAACCGCCAGAATTTCCATCAAGTGGTCTAGACCTGACGACGTTCGGGCAGCGGCTCCGGCATCTCCGCCGGGCCCGCGGCTACACGCTGGCCGAGCTGGGCACCCGGGTGGGCCGGGCGCCGTCGGCGCTGTCCCTGCTGGAGAACGGCCGCCGCGAGCCCAAGCTGTCCCTGATCGAGTCGCTGGCCACGGCCCTGTCCGTGCCGGCCGAGGAACTGCTGCGGCACCAGCCGCCGAGCCGCCGGGCCCAGCTGGAGATCGCGGTGGAGGAGGCGCAGCGCGACCCGCTCTACGCCGACCTGGGACTGCCGCACCTGAAGGTCGGCGCCCGGGTGCCCAACGACGTGCTCGAGCACCTGGTCGCGCTGCAGCGGGAACTCCGCAGGCAGCACACCCGGCCGACGGCGACCCCGGAGGAGGCGCGGGTGGCCAACGCGGGGCTGCGCGGCGCGATGCGGGAGCGGGGCAACTACTTCGCCCAGATCGAGCACGCGGCGGCGGAGGCGCTGGAGTCCGTCAGCTACCGGGGCGGCGCGCTGTCGCAGGGTGCGCTGCTGGCGATCGTCGGCCATCACGGCTTCTCGGTCAGGTACGCCCAGGACCTCCCGCGCTCCGTCCGGTCCGTCACCGACCTGCGCCATCGCCGGATCTACCTGAAGCAGGAGTCGATGGGCATGCACACGCCCCGGACGATCCTGCTGCAGACCCTCGGCCACTTCGTGCTCGGGCATGCGGCGCCGCGTGACTTCGCGGACTTCCTGCGCCAGCGGGTGGAGGCGAACTACTACGCGGCGGCCGTGCTCGTCCCGGAGCGTTCGGCCTCGCGGTTCCTGCTCGAGGCCAAGGAGGCCCGGGACCTGTCCGTCGAGGACCTCAGGGACGTGTTCTCGGTGTCGTATGAGATGGCGGCGCACCGGTTCACCAACCTCGTGACCCACCATCTCGATCTGACCTGCCACTTCGTCAAGAACGACGAGAGCGGCATCATCTACAAGGCGTACGAGAACGACGGGCTGGTCCTGCCCGCCGACTCCACCGGGGCGATCGAGGGGCAGCGGATGTGCCGCCAGTGGTCCGGGCGCCAGGTGTTCGGGTCGGCCGACCGGTACTCGCCGTACTACCAGTACTCCGACACCCCGGCCGGGACCTTCTGGTGCATGGCCCACGTGGACCCGGGCGCGGAGCGCGGCTTCGCCATCACCCTGGGCACCGGATACGAGAACTCGCGGTGGTTCCGCGGCCGGGACACCACCAAGCGGACGGTGTCGCGCTGCCCGGACGGGGACTGCTGCCAGCGGCCGCCGGCCGGCGCTGGCCTCCCGCTGGGAGGGGATGGCCTGGCCGTCGGCGCGGGCTCACTCGCACATCCTGTCGGCCCTGCCGACCGGGAGCTTCCCGGGGGTGGACGAGTCCGACGTGTACGAGTTCCTGGACCGCCACGACGCCGAGTGATCTGCCGCCCCGCCAGTCCGGGCCCAGGCCGGGTCAGGGAGTTGGCCAGGTATTTACTCGCCGGTAACTTAGCTCGTGCTACTCTTCGGTAACATACGGCTCGCGCGGGACCCCGAGGAGCATGATGACCACTGGACCTGACGCCCCCGGCGGATTCTCCCTCGAGCCCGGGCCCGACCTGCGCGACATGCGTGACTGGGTGCACGGGTTCGCCGCCGACGTGATCAGGCCGGCCGGCGCCGAGTGGGACGAGCGGGAAGAGACGCCCTGGCCCATCCTGGAAGAGGCGGCCAAGATCGGCCTCTACTCGCTCGACTTCTTCTCCGCGCAGTGGCTCGAGGCGAGCGGGCTGGGCATCCCGATCGCGTTCGAGGAGCTGTTCTGGGGCGACGCGGGCATCGGGCTGTCCCTGGTCGGCAGCACCCTGGCCGCGGTCGCGGTGGCCAGCAACGGCACCCCCGAGCAGATCGGGGAGTGGCTCCCGGAGATGTTCGGCGGCCCCGGCTCGGTGAAGCTGGGCGCGTTCTGCGCCTCGGAACCGGAGGCGGGCAGCGACGTGGGCGCGATCCGCACCCGCGCGGAGTACCACCAGGCCAGCGACGAATGGGTCCTCAACGGGACCAAGTCGTGGGCCACCAACGGCGGGATCGCCGACGTCCACGTGGTGGTGGCCTCGGTGGACCCCTCGCTCGGGACGCGCGGCCAGGCCAGCTTCGTGATCCCGCCGGGCACCCCCGGGCTCAGCCAGGGCCAGAAGTTCCGCAAGCACGGGGTCCGGGCCTCGCACACCGCCGAGGTGGTGCTGGACGGGGTGCGGGTGCCCGGCCGGTGCCTGGTCGGCGGCAAGGACCGGCTGGACGCGCGGCTGGACCGGGTGCGGTCCGGGGGGCGCAGCGGCGAGCAGGCCGCGATGAAGACGTTCGAGGCCTCGAGGCCGAGCGTGGCGGCCATGGCGGTGGGCGTCGGCCGGGCCGCGGTGGAGTTCGCCCGGGACTACGCCACCCAGCGGGTCGCGTTCGGCCGCCCGATCGGGCAGAACCAGGCGGTCGGCTTCATGCTGGCCGACATGCAGGCCGGGGTGGACGCGGCCCGGCTGCTGACCTGGCGGGCGGCCTGGATGGCCCGGCAGGGCATGGCCCTGGACGGGGCCGAGGGGTCGATGTCCAAGCTGGTCGCGGGGGAGACGGCGGTCCGGGTGACCGAGCAGGCCATCCAGATCCTGGGCGGGAACGGCTACACCCGTGACTTCCCGGTGGAACGCTGGCACCGGGACGCAAAGATCTTCACGATCTTCGAGGGCACCTCCGAGATCCAGCGCATGATCATCGGCCGCGCGGTGACCGGCCTGGACGTCCGTTAGCCTGCGCTCTTCCACCTGATCAGCGGGAGATGGTGCTGCTGGGCTGTTCAGCCTGGCCCGGAAGCGTGGCGGCGGTAAAGGTCAAGATCGCCACTATGGCGTTCGCTGACACTGTGATGAGGCGCTCCATGGCCTCCTGTTCTGCTGGCTTCGCGCACAGGCAGCGGATGAGCGCGGCGAGGTAGCCGATCGCGAAGACGGAAAACAGCAGCGCGCAGACCGCATAAGGGGCCATGCCCACGGCGACCGCCGCCCTCGTGCTGCCCTGGCCGAGACGATCATGGGCCGGACCGCCGGTGCGCCTACCCTGGTTACACGATGAGCGGCCTGATCGAGCACATACTCAGCCTCAGCGGATGGCTGGCCCTGCTGATCGTCTTCGCGGTCCCGGCCCTCGAGTCGTCGGTGTTCCTGGGCTTCGTCTTCCCCGGCGAGACCGCGCTCATCCTCGGCGGGGTGCTCGCCTCCTACGGCCGGGTGAGCCTGTGGGCGGTCCTGGTCGCGGGGATCTCCGGGGCCATCATCGGTGACTCGGTCGGGTACCTGGTGGGCCGCGAATACGGCCGGCGGCTGCTGGAGACCAGGCCGCTGCGCCGCGTCGTGAAGCCCGGGCGCATCGACCGTGGCCAGGAGTACCTGGCCAAGCGGGGCGGCCGGGCGGTGTTCTTCGGGCGCTTCACCGCCGCGCTGCGGGTCCTGGTCCCTGGCCTGGCAGGCATGGCGCGCATGCCCTACCGCGTCTTCCTGCCGTTCAACGTGGCCGGCGGCGCGATCTGGGGCACCGGGATGGTGCTGCTCGGCTACCTGGCCGGGGCCAGCTGGAAGCGGGTCGCCCACTACGCCACCCAGGTCGGCGTCGCCCTGTTCGCGGTCGTGGTGCTCGCGCTCGTCCTCGGGCACCTGCTGCGGTCGGCACGTGAACCGGACAGCTGGGCGGGGCGGCAGGTCGCCCGGGTCTCCCGCAGCCGCCTGGCCCGCTGGCTGGAGCGGCGCTTCCCGAGGCAGCTCGCCTGGCTCGCCGTGCGCTTCCAGCCGGGCGTCCCCACCGGGTTCTCGCTGACCGTGGCCGTGCTCACCCTCGGCGCGTGCGGCTGGTCTTTCGGCTCGCTGACGAACAGCGTGCTGCGCCACATCAACAGTGCCCGGTTCGATCCGCAGGTCCTGGCGTTCTTTGTCGGCCACCGCGCGCCGTGGCTCACCGGCCTGGCCAAGACGCTCACCTGGCTTGGCTCGGGCTTCGTTCTCTGGCCCGTCGTGATCGGCGCCGGGCTGGCGCTGTGGCGGTGGCGCCGGCAGTGGCTGCCCGCGGCGCTCCCCGCGCTGGCCCTCGCAGGCGCGTGGGGCTGGGCGCTGCTGACGAAGACCCTGGTCGCGCGGCCCCGGCCGCCAGCGGTGGACCGGCTGGCCACGGTCCACGGCTGGTCCTATCCCTCCCAGCATTCGGCCCAGGCCCTCGCCGCCTGGGGCATGCTCGCGCTGATGGTGATGGCCGGCCGATCCTTCCGGGCCCGCACGCTGCTCATGACCGGCGCGCTTCTGATCGCCCTCGTCGTCGGGCTGTCCCGGCTGTACCTCGCCGCGCACTGGATGACCGATGTGCTGGGCGGGTGGGCGCTGGCGGGCGTCTGGGGCTGCCTGCTGATCATTCCCTACCTGGCCGTGGAGAAGAGGGCGCCCGCCGCCGGACCGGGCCCGCCGTCAGCCCGCCCACCACACGCCGCTCGACCGGCGCAAACAGGATGAGCACCGGGGCGGTGGCCACCAGGCCCGCAGCGCGGCGCGCCGGCGGGGCTGGATGTTACGCAAACGTCACAGGGTGACCTGGGAAGCTCCCCGGGCTGGTCCCGCCACCGGCCGCCTGGACACGCCGGGCTGGCCGGAAATAGCCCGCGAAGCCCTGGCTGACCAGTAAGTTCGTAGTGGCCCACGGCGCAGCAAGGAGGGCCCGGCCATGGTGGGCCGCGGTGCGAAGGTTGTCGCGAGTGACTCAGATTGGCGCGATGCGGGCTATATGGAGTATTTGCATCGGCTATTGACCGGGATGTTCATCCGGTAACATCTGGTGGCGGTCGCGAGCGGCCGCTTCGCGCACGCTGAGCCCGCCGGGGAACGACGATCCTGGCCCTGCCCAGAACACTGCTCAGCGCAGTTCACAATTCCAGTGCGATTCATCACTTTCGCAGTGTGGTCATCGGGGCGGCGCTGCACGCAGGTTGCTGTGGGGTTCAGGCACGTAGGGCTGAGGGAGCAAACCAGCAGTGAGCGGAACGATGGCGAGGCCGGCCGCAGGCGGGCCGCCCGGAGAATCGCGCAGTGACGCGGTGACAGGCCAGGACCAGGCCCGGAAGGGCTGGCTGACCCCGATCAGCGTGGCCATCGGCGTCTGCACCCTGCTGGCCGTGGCGCTCCGGTTGCTGCTGCTGTCCCGTCCCGGCTATCTGCTGGGGGTGACCGAGTACGACGACGGCCCGTACTTCGGCAGCGCCGTCAACCTGATCCACGGCTACCTGCCCTACCGCTCGTTCCTCCTGGTGCAGCCGCCCGGGATCACCCTGCTGATGGTGCCGTCCGCGTTGCTGTCCGAGGTCATCGGGACGGCCCACGCCATGGCGACCGGCCGGATCCTGACCACCCTGGCCAGCTCGGCGGGCGTGGTCCTGGTCGGGCTGCTGGTCCGCCACCGCGGCCTGCTCGCCGTGGTCGTGGGCTGCGGGATCGTCGCGGTCTACCCGGACAGCGTGTCCACCGCCCGCACCGTGCTGGTCGAGCCCTGGCTGGTGCTGTTCTGCCTGCTCGGGGCCCTCGCCCTGTTCGACGGGAATCGCCTGACCAGCAGCCGGAAGCGCCTGTTCTGGAGCGGCGCCGCGTTCGGTTTCGCGGGCTGCATCGAGGTCTGGGCGATCTTCCCCGTCCTCGTGGTCCTGGTCATGCTCCTGCCGCAGGTCAGGCGGCTGGCCGTGTACGTGGGCGGGCTGGCGGTCGGCTTCCTGGTGCCCACCCTGCCGTTCGCGGCGCTGGCGCCCGAGCGGTTCTACCAGAGCCTGTACGTGGCCCAGGTCGCCCCGCGGGCCGGGTTCGACCCGGGTCCCGCTGCCCGCCCGGCTGAGCCACATCCTCGGGATCGTCAACCTCCCTCTCCCCTCCCACCCGCGCACGCTCATCCTGACCGTCACGGCGGTGGTCGTCGTCGCGGTGCTCGCGATGATCGTCGTCGCGTGGCGGCTGCTGCGCCAGGCGCCACCCGCGCTGGACTGGTTCGCGCTGGCCTCCACCGCGGTGATCACGGTCATGTTCATGTGGCCGGACCAGTTCCACTACCATTTCGCCGCGTTCCTGGCGCCGTTCTTCGCCATGTCCGTCGCGCTGCCCTTGTCCCGGCTGCTGGAGGCGCTCAGCCAGGGCAGCAGCTGGCTGCCCGCCACGGACGGGCGGCGCCTGTGGATACCCGCCACGGCGCTGGCCAGCCTGGCGGTCGTGGTGCTGGCCCTGGACCAGGCCAGCTACGAATCCCATCTCCAGCTGCGGCCTGGCCCCGGTGGCCGCGCAGATCGAGCAGATCATCCCGAAGGGCGCGTGCGTCGCCACCGACCAGACGTCCTACCTGCTGATGGCCAACCGGTTCAGCCCGGACCTGTCCAAGTGCCCGCACATGCTGGACGGGCTCGGCAGCGATCTGGGCTTCTCCAACGGGCTCAAGCCGTCCACCGGCGCGGGCGACGTACCGGCCGTGCGGGCCATGTGGTGGGACGAGTTCACCAAGGCCCAGTTCGTCTGGCTGTCCTACAACCAGTCCCGCCGGGTCGCCTGGTACCCGCAGCTGCGGGCCTACTTCAAGGCCAACTTCGTGCCGGTCTACAAGCACGGCTGGCACGACACGCTGTGGGCCCGCAAGGGCACCCGCACCGGCTGACCAGAACCGGCTGACCAGGACCGGCTGACCGGCACGCCGGGCCGGTCCGCGGCCGAGTGGCCGCTGGGTCAGCGCTGCGGGGGGTAGCCGGTGTAGTTCTCGGCCAGCGAGGCCGCAGCCGCCCGTGACGTGGTGACGTAGCGGAGCTGGGCCAGCTGGAGCTCGGCGTCCATCGGGTCCGCGCCGGGCGTGGCGTGCAGCATCGTGGTCATCCACCAGGAGAAGTGCGTGCGCCGCCAGACCCGGTCCAGGCAGTCGCCGGTGTAGGAGTCGGCCCGGCGGGGGTCGCCGCGCAGCAAGCTCCTCCAGGGCGCCGGCCAGCACCGCGACGTCGCCGAGGGCCAGGTTGAGTCCCTTGGCGCCGGTCGGCGGCACGATGTGCGCGGCGTCCCCGGCCAGGAACAGCCGCCCGTGCCGCATCGGGGCGCTGACGAAGCTGCGCATCGGGATGATGCCCTTGTCCAGGATCGGGCCTTCCTTGAGCTCCCAGCCGGGCACCGCGAAGCGCCGCTGCAGCTCGGCCCAGATCCGGTCGTCCGGCCACGCGCTGATCTCCTCGTCCGGGGCGACCTGCAGGTAGAGCCGGCTGACCAGCGGGCTGCGCAGGCTGTGCAGCGCGAACCCGGCCGGGTGATGGGCGTAGATCAGCTCGTCGGTGGAAGGCGGGACGTCGGCGAGGATGCCCAGCCAGGCGTAGGGGTACTCGCGTTCCCAGACGGTCAGCAGTCCCGCCGGGATCGCCGGCCGGCAGATCCCGTGGAAACCGTCGCAGCCCGCGATCGCGTCGCAGGTGACCTCGTGCCCCGTCCCGTCCGCGCTGGTGTACCGCAGGACCGGGTGGTCGGTGTCCAGGTCGTCCACCTCGGTGCCGGTCACGTCGAACTCCAGGTGGCCGCCGGCCGCCAGCCGGGCCTCGATGAGGTCCTTCACCACCTCGGTCTGCGCGTACACGGTGACGGTCCGCCCGGTCAGGTCGCGGAAGTCGATGTGGTGCCGCTGGCCGGCGAACTGGAGGTAGATCCCCCCGTGCTCCAGGCCCTCGCGGTCCAGGCGGCCGGCCAGCCCGGCCTCGCGGAGCAGCGTGACGCTGCCGTCCTCCAGCACGCCGGCCCGCTGGCGGGCCTCGCAGTAGGCCCGGCTCCGGGTTTCGACCAGCACCGAGTCGATGCCGCGCAGCGCCAGCAGATGGGAGAGCAGCAGGCCGGCCGGTCCCGCCCCGACGATTCCGACCTGGGTGCGCGTGCGCGCGGGTGCGGACGGCATCTAGAACGGGTAGGGCGCGATCTCGCTGCGCATCGTGACCCAGCGGGTATCGGTGAACGCGTCGAGGTTGGCGGTGCCGCCGAACCGGGCGCCGGTGCCCGAGGCGCCGACGCCGCCGAACGGGGTGTTCGGCGCGTCGTCCACGGTCTGGTCGTTGATGTGCACGATGCCGGTCGGGATCTTCCGGGCCAGGTCCAGGCCGCGCAGCACGTCCTTGGTGAGGATGCCCAGGGACAGCCCGTACTCGGTGTCCGCGGCGAGCTTGGCCGCCTCGTCGGCGGTCAGAGAAGCGGATGACCGGGGCTACCGGGCCGAACACCTCGCTGGCGTAGGCAGGCATGGCGGGCGCGACCTCGGCCAGCACGGTGGGCTGGTAGAACAGGCCTTCGTAGGTGCCGCCCGCGGCCAGCCGGGCGCCCGCGTCCACGCTGGCGGTCACCAGGCCGTGGACCTTGTCCCGCTGCCGCTCGTCGATGATGGGGCCCAGCGCGACCTGGCCGCTGGCCGGATCGCCCACCGGCAGGTGGCTGGCCTTGCCCGCCAGCGCCGCGACGTAGTCGTCGTAGACGGCGTCCTGGACCAGGTGACGGCCGGTGGTCATGCAGATCTGGCCCTGGTGCAGGAACGAGCCCCACGCGCCGGCCGCTGCGGCCGCGTCCAGGTCGGCGTCGTCCAGCACGATCAGGGCCGAGTTGCCGCCCAGTTCCAGGTGCACCCGCTTGAGGTGCTGGCCGGCCAGCGCTCCCACGTGGCGGCCCACCGAGGTGGATCCGGTGAACGAGATCACCCGGACCTGCGGGTCGGTGATCAGCGCCTCCCCAGCGTCCGGCGCCGCCCGGCAGCACGTGCAGCACGCCCTCGGGCAGCCCGGCCTCCTCGAAGACCCGGGCCAGCACCACGCCGCCGCACACCGCGGTGCGCGGATCCGGCTTCAGCACCACCGCGTTGCCGAGCGCGAGCGCCGGGGCCACCGAGCGGATCGCCAGGATCTGCGGGAAGTTGAACGGGGAGATGACCCCGACCACCCCGACCGGGACCCGCTCGGCCCAGCTGAGGTGCGGTGACTCGGTGGGCAGCAGCTCACCGTAGGGACGCGAGGGCAGGGTGGCGGCCTCGTAGATCTCCTCGGTGGCCACGTGCGTCTCGAACTGCGCCGCGGGCCCGATCTTGCCGCCCTCGCGGATACTCCAGCCCTCGATCTCCTCGGCGTTCGCCTTCCAGATGTCACCCGCCCGGCGCAAGATGGCGGACCGCTCCGTGTGCGGCGAGCGCGGCCCAGGCCGGCTGGGCCGCCGCCGCGGCCGTGGCGGCGGCGGCGATGTCGGCCGGCGAGGCGATGCCGACCCGGCCGAGTTCGGCGCCGGTGGCCGGCTCGGTGACCGGGGCCTCGCCGCCGGAGACCGCCGTCCAGCCGCCGCTGAAGGCCTTGCCGCGCCACGTCGCCTCGTCGAGAAATGTCACGGGAACTCCTTGATCGCCGATGACGGGAGTGGCCAGCAGGGCAGGGATCCGCCCGGTGGGATGAGTGTGCGCTTTACGAACAGCAGTTCTATCGTCGAACATTGCGAATCTAGGGGATGGCGCATCTCAGTGTCAACGCGCCGCCGGTGCGGGCCAGCTCACGCGTTGAGCTGTACGAAGATGGCCGCGCATGCTACCTCTGTCCCATGAGCGACTACGGGCCAGCAGAGCCGGCGGGCGCGGCGGACGATGACGCGATCACCGCGGTCGTCGAGCGCGCCCACTCCGACCAGGTTTCCCTCGTCCGATTCCTGTACGCCGACCACGGCGGGATCATCCGCGGCAAGGCCGCGTCGGCGCCCATGCTGCCTACCCGGCTGCGGACCGGGATCGGGCACACGGTCGCGATGATGGCCATGTCCATGCTGGACTCCCTGCAGCCGGTGGACGGGATGGGCCCGGTCGGGGAGGTCCGCATCATGCCCGACCCGTCCACCTACGTGACCCTCCCGTACGCGCCCGGGGCCGGGGCGATGCTGGCCGACCTGGTCCAGCCCGGCGGCGAGCCCTGGGACGGCTGCGCGCGCACCTTCCTCAAGCAGGCCATCGCGGAACTGGCCACCGAGGGCTACGCGGTGCAGGCCTCGTTCGAGCCCGAGTTCACCCTGGGCCGCCGGGAACCCGACCCGGCCGGCGGCCCGGACCGGCTCGTCCCGGTGGACGACAGCCTCTGCTACTCCTCGACCGGGTTCGCGCTGGCCCACGACTTCACCATCGACCTGCTGGCCGCCCTGCAGGAGCAGGGCCTGCAGGTCGAGAGCTACTACCCCGAACTCGGCCACGGGCAGCAGGAGATGACGATCCGGCACGCTCCCGCGCTCCGCGCGGCCGACAACCACGTCCTGTACCGGGAGACCGTCCGCGGGGTCGCGTTCCGCCGCGGGCTGTGGGCCAGCCTGGCCCCCAAGCCCGTGCCCGACCAGGCCGGCAACGGCACCCACCTGCACGTGTCGCTGACCGACCTCGGGCCGGACGGCCAGCCGGGGGAGCGCCCGGTGTTCTACGACCCCGACGACCAGTACCTGCTGTCGGCCACCGGCTATCACTTCATCGCCGGCCTGCTCGCCCACCTGCCCGCCCTGGTGGCGCTGACCTGCGCCAGCGTCAACTCCTACCGCCGCCTGGCCCCGCAGATGTGGAGCCAGCGCCTACACCGTCTGGGGCATGGACAACCGCGAGGCCGCGGTGCGCGTCTGCTCGCCGATGCTCGGCGACCCGGGTGGCACGGTGAACCTGGAGCTCAAGCCGTCGGACTCGAGTGCCAACCCCTACCTGGCCCTGGGCGCCGTGATCCACGCGGGCCTGGACGGAATCCGGCGCAAGCTCGAGCCCGGCCAGGCCGTGAACGTGGACCCGGCCACCCTCAGCCAGGCTGAGCTGCAGGCCGCGGGCGCGCACCGGCTGCCGGACTCGCTGGACTGCGGCGCTGAACGCGCTGGCCGCGGACGACCTGCTGATGGAGGCGATGGGGCCGCTGCGCCGCACCGCGTACCTGGCGGTGAAGCGCTCCGAGGCCGCCGCGTTCGCCGACGCCAGCGTGGCCTGGGAGTGCTTCGAGCACTTCACGAAGATCTGAGCGCCGGTGGCTGACCTCGACCCCGCCGGGCCGGACCTGCT